>CAMCWC010000004.1 GCA_945882415.1 Chthonomonas calidirosea | reverse complement strand
GGGATCGTTCCACCTAGTTCGGTGGTGATGTCGGTCGCCGAAATATCGGTCGAGCTGTAAGACTTACCGTTGCTCTTCACGTAAAGAGCCTGAACTGCGGTTGCGATTGCCTTAGCGTTTGCGTTGGCGGTCTTGTGTCGAGCATCCTTCACCGAGGAAAGGTAGCTAGGAAGAGCGACGGCAACCAAGATGCCGAGGATGAGAACGACGACGAGCAGCTCAATGAGCGTAAAGGCTTTATTTGACTTATTCATGACCGAATTCCTGTTGCTACATCAACCGCTTGCGTTGTACTGAAGAACACTCTAGTTGTTGGCGGAATTCCTAAGTTCTATAAAGCTTTCTCAGGAGAGCGGACAAATGATCTGATGACCCGGATGGACAAAACGCAAGAAAAAGGCCATCCCAGTTTTCCTGGGATGGCCCAAAGCCAACGAGCACTGCTGTGATCCTACTGGGAAAGGGTGATCGTTGGAAGGTCAGCTGCGGTGCAGTTGCTTCCGGCAGCTGGCGTAATCGTTGCCTGAGCAGAAGTTTGGACGAGCGTATAGTCGGTTGACAGAGACGCGCTGCCGGTGCAAGGGTTGACCGGAATGGTGCCGCCAAGCTCCGCGGTGATGGCAAAGGCGGTGATATCCGTCGCGCCATACGACTTTCCGTTGCTCTTCACATAGAGAGCCTGAACTGCGGTTGCGATCGCCTTGGCGTTTGCATTGGCGGTCTTGTGTCGAGCATCCTTCACCGAAGAAAGGTAGCTAGGAAGAGCGACGGCAACGAGGATTCCGAGGATGAGAACGACGACGAGCAGCTCGATGAGCGTAAAGGCTTTATTGGACTTATTCATGACTGAATTCCCGTTGCCCACTGGAGTATGGATATCCAATGAAGAACGACGATGTTATTGGCACCAGCGATGATTTACTTCAGCCCTTTTGTTCGCGGAACTCAAACTTTTGGTCCGAAGTAACGAAGTGGTGTTGAAAGCCAAAAGGTGCACAAGCCTTGAGACGCAAAAACTCCCCTTCCCGAAGTCGGGAAGGGGAGTTTGAACTTGCCAATCCGAGCGAAACCGTCTTACTGCGAAAGAGTGATCAGCTTGAGCTCAGAGGTGTCGCAGTTCGATCCAGCCGCTGGCTGAACCGTTGCGCTCGCTGCGGACTGCGTGAGGCCGTAGTCCGTTCCGAGAACGGCTGCACCGGTGCAAGGGTTGACCGGAATGGTGCCACCGAGTTCGGAGGTGATCGCCGAAGTCGGAATGTCGGTTGCGCTGTAAGACTTTCCGTTGCTCTTAACGTAAAGAGCCTGGACTGCCGTAGCAATCGCCTTGGCGTTTGCGTTTGCGGTCTTGTGTCGCGAGTCCTTAACCGAAGAGAGGTAGCTTGGAAGTGCAACCGCAACCAAGATGCCGAGGATGAGAACGACGACGAGAAGCTCGATGAGCGTAAATGCCTTGTTGGACTTGTTCATGATCTATTTCCTGTTGCTCCCTCAACCCTTCGTGTTGCAAAGAAGAACACTTTATTAGTTGGAAACCGGCACAAAAATCCAAGGATTTCTTCGAAAATGCCAGTATTTTTACTGTCCCGTTCAACACTTAGAAATTCCAGCGCCAAAGGCGAAACAGGTGTACTTATTTCGAAAGGGTGATCGCCGGCAGTGACGAAGCGTCGCAGGTGGAACCTGCCGCGGGTCGAAGGGTCGCGGTCGTTGCCGTAAGCGTCAAAGCATAATCGGTGCTCAACGAAGATCCACCGGTGCATGGATTCCGTGGAATGGACCCACCGAGTTCGAACGTGATGTTGACATCACTGATGGCAGCCGCATTGTAGGCCGTTCCTCCGGTCTTCACGAACAATGCCTGAATCGCGGTTGCCACGGCGCGAGCATTCGCATTTGCCGTCTTGTGTCGAGAGTCCTTCACCGAGGAAAGATACGAAGGCAAAGCGACGGCAACCAAGATCCCAAGAATGAGCACGACAACCAGCAGCTCAATCAGGGTAAATGCTCGCTCAAACTTTCTCGCCATGACCTTAGTTTCCCTCAGATCAGGAAAACAAGGGTGTCCCATTTTCTTGGCGAACTTTTATTGCGTGAGAGTGATCGTGCGCATTCCTGCTGAGTCGCAAAGGGTTCCCGCAAGTGGAGACATCGTGGCCGTGCTGGGAGTGAGCACCAGCTGATAATCCACGGTCAGCGAACGTCCCGTGGTGCAAGGATTGATTGGAACCTGCCCGCCAAGTTCAACCAAGATCGCGGCTTCGGTAATGGAGGAGTGGTTATACGCCAATCCGCCGGTACGAACATAAAGCGCTTGAACGGTGATTGCGATCGTCTGCGCGTTTGAATTTGCCGTTTTCTGTCGAGTGTCGCGGACCGAGGAAAGGTAAGAAGGCAGCGCGAACGCGAAAAGGATGCCGATGATGAGCACCACCATCAGCACCTCAATCAGAGTAAAAGCCTTCGAACGTTTTTTAAAGCAATTCATACCAATCTCGGTCCAAATGTAAGGCAAAGACGCTTACCGCGCAATTGGAATATTGGTCAGAAGGCGAAGTTTCCTCCGCCTTTTTTGGATTCTTGCCAGATGGCCGTTACTTGCCAGATTTCTCGAACGCCTTACCAAGGCTAAAGATCGGCATGTACAGCGCGAGCAGAACGAACAATACGATCGCTCCAACGACGCCGGTCATGATCGGTTCGATCATCTTCGTCATCTTCTCGACCGCGTACTCCACGTCGCGCTCGTAAAACTTGTTCACTTCGTCGAGCATGGCGTCAAGGTCGCCGCTCGCTTCGCCCGCCGCCACCATCTTGGTGACCATCGGAGGAAACTCATTGGTCTTCTCCAGCTCGGGCCCGAGGGCCGCGCCGTCTCGAACTGCACTCGCCGCCGTCATAACCGCGTCCTTAATCACTGAGTTGGCGGAAGCGCCTGCAGAAACGGCCAGTGCGCGAAGAACCGGAACACCGGCTCGGGTCGAACCGGCAAGGGTCTGCACGAACCGCGCAATCGCTACCTTTCGCATGATCGGACCCACCAAAGGCAATTTAAGCGAAATCTCATCCAGGCGTCGCTTTCCGTTTGGCGTTTCCGCGTAGCGCTTGTAACCGTAAAACGCCAGCCCCATCAGAATCAAGCCGATATACCAATACTTGATCACCGCATTCGAGATGTTGATCAGCGTCTGAGTAACCGTGGGCAACTCGGCTCGAAGGTCCTTATAAACCTGAGCAAAGGTCGGAACAACCACGAGGAGCATGATCGCAACCGTGATACAAGCGGCGGCGACAACGATCTTTGGATAGACCATCGCTCCGTTCACTTTTCGCTTCAGCTCTTCCATCCGGTCAAGCTGGTCCGCGGCGATGTCGAGACAGAAGTCGAGGTTTCCGGCCGCTTCGCCGGCTTCAAGCATCGAAACGAGCAGTTCCGGGAACACCTTTGGATACCGTCGGAATTGGTTGGAGAGGCTGTCACCCGAAACAATGCCGGCCTGGATCTCCGAAAGGATCTCCTTCATCACCGCGTTCTGGGTCTGTTCGTAAAGAATTTCGATGCCCTGCGTAAGCGGCATACCGCAACGCACAAGCGTGGCGAGCTGCCGGGCAATAACCACAACCTCAGACGACTTCGGCATCTTCGGCCCCATAAGTCCGCCGCCTTGTCCGGTTTCCGGCTTATTATCGCGTTGCTCAAACTGGGTCAGATACAGGCCGTTCTGACGCAACAACGACCGCAACTCATCTGGGTTGTTCGCTTGCAGCAACCCTTTAACAACCGCGCCTGCACGGTCCCGACATTCATATTCATAAACGGTCATTTGTCTTAATCCTCTTCCATCGCAAATACGCGCATGATCTCACTAGCAGGTACCTGACCTGCCAACACTTTTTCAATCGCACTTTGACGCATCGTCTTCATTCCGGTGGCAAGCGCACATTCGAATAGCTCCGCACCGGACGCTCCGGAGAGCACCAGTTCTCGAAGTTTTTCGTTCATCGTCACGATTTCAACCGCTGCCGTTCGCCCGCGAGTGCCTCGTCCGTTGCATCGTTTGCACCCGGTTCCCTTGCCTACCAATGGGGGCTTTCCGTCTACCAGAGGAATTCCGACCGCCATGCAGTACTCCTTCTCAATCTCAACCATCTGCCGGCAAGACATGCACACGGTCCGCAGAAGACGCTGCCCGAGAATTCCGGTAACCGCCGAAGCGATCAAGAACGGCTCCACGCCCATGTTCTGAAGACGCACCAGAGCACCCGGCGCATCGTTGGTGTGCAAGGTACTGAGAACAAGGTGGCCCGTAAGGGCTGCCTGAACGGCAATCTCAGCCGTGTCCTTGTCTCGAATTTCACCAACCAGAATCACGTCCGGGTCTTGTCGAACCAAGGTTCGCAGACCACTCGTAAACGTCACGCCAATCTTCGGATTGACCTGCATCTGGTTCACGCCGTTCAACTGATACTCAACGGGGTCCTCGACCGTGTTGATGTTGATCGAAGGCTCGTTGATGTATTGAAGGCCCGCATAAAGCGTGGTCGACTTCCCGGAACCCGTCGGACCGGTGACTAGCAACAAGCCGTGCGGTCGCTTGATCATTCGCTCAAAAACAACCTGCTGTTCGGAAAGCAACCCGATTCGGTCGATGCGGGCGAATGTGTTGTTCTTTTCCAACATTCGCATACAAGCCTTTTCGCCGTGAACAGTCGGCATGATGCTCAGTCGAACGTCGAACTCCCGGCTGTTATCGTCTCGGATCGTAAAGCGGCCATCCTGCGGACGCCGACGCTCGGCGATGTCGAGGCCAGACATGACCTTGAGTCGCGACATCATTGCCAGCATGTGCTGACGCGGCACCTGGATGTGGTCATACAAAATGCCGTCGATTCGATACCGAACCCGCACCGTGGTTTCTTGCGGTTCGATGTGAATATCTGAAGCACCTGCCGAAACCGCACCGGTGACCATCTCATTCACGAGCTTTACGATCGGCGCCGTATCGGCGGCCTGCGGAATCTCTTCTTCCTGATGCTCGTTGTCGTCCGTGATGATCGCGTCGATGATCGCGCGGGCTTTGCTCCGAACGTCGAAGACGCGTCGAATACCTGCTTCAATGTCGCGCTTCAGCGCGTAGCACGGAACAATTCGCCGCCCGGTAATGGCGCGCAACTCGTCAACGACCTCAAAGTTGAGTGGGTCGTTCATTGCGATGAGCAAGCGATCGTCTTCTTCTCGAATGGGCAGCGCCAGGTTCGCGAGTGCAAAGTGCTCGCTCACGAGCATCGCGATTTCCACTTCGATTTCCTGGTCGCCAACATCGATGAAAGGGAAACCAGAGGCCTGCTCAATGAACGGAGCGAGTTCAGAAACCGAAAGCGTTCCTGCCGTGATTAGGACCTCGGCCAAAGACTCGCCGCTCTGCAAATGGCGCTGCACGGCCTGCTCCAGCTGATCCGAAGGAAGGACCTCGTTCTTCGCCAGAACCTTTGCGAGTCGATCGATCGTTCGGCCGTCCATCATTTACTCTCTTAATGGTAGGCGTTTCTATCGGAAATTACCCCTCAGAAATGGGTTACAGCCCGATCAAAGTTTTGAGTTCCCGGCCTCTTTTAGCGCTTGCACCACGGAACGTACTTCTTGCGCTTTTTGCTTGTTGCAAATGAGGACGGCATCGTCCGTGACCACCACCAATAAATCATATACGCCAGTCATCGCCACGGTGATGTGAGAAGACTCGTTGTAAACCAAACAGTCCGCCGTTTGGGTCATCACATTGTCGCCGTAGGTTGCATTGTCGCGGGAATCGGAAGGCAAGAACCGGCTCACCGCATCCCACGAACCGACATCGTCCCACGTAAATTGCGACCCAATAACCGCAATATTGCCACTGCGTTCCATCAGAGCGTAGTCAATAGAAATATCGGGCACTTCTAAGAAAAGTGCTTTCGCTTCGTCAATTTCATTTGATGCAAGATGAGCAGTGATGCCCTCGAGCAGCTCGAACAGTTTTGGCGCACCGTGCTTCAGCTCGGACCGGAAGGTTTCCACCGTCCAGAAAAACATGCCACTGTTCCAGTAGAAGCCCGGCGTTTGGGCATAACGGGCCGCAAGATCGAAGCTCGGCTTCTCGTAGAATCGAACCACGCGGAACCCGCGGTTCACTTGATCCACCACGAGTTCCGCGCCAAGATCTGCCTCTAAGTAGCCGTATCCGGTCTCGGGACGCGTCGGCAAGATTCCAAGCGTCGTGATCATTCGCTGACGCTCTGCAATGGTGAGGGCCGCGTCAACGTCGCGCTGAAACTGCTCCGAGGTATCAATCAGGTGATCGGCGGTAACCACCGCCATGCTCACTTCGCTTGCGTCCTCGTGTCGACTCGCCAAGATCGCCGCAACCCAAAGAAGACAACCCGCGGTGTTTCGCTTGGCTGGCTCGACCAAAATCTGGTCGGGCGGAAAGTCCGGACAACTTTCAAGGATTGCTGGCTTGAGGTGCTCGCTCGTGATGATCAGCACCCGATTCGGCTCAAAGAGCCCTTTGAGTCGGTTGAGGCTCTGGGTCAATAGAGACTCGGTTTGCCCCGGCAATATCACCAGCTGTTTTGGGCGGTTTCGGCGAGAAAGAGGCCAGAACCTCTCGCCTGATCCACCTGCCATGATAATCGCATACCGATGGTTTGACATAATGTGCGGAAACCCGCAATATCAAGATACCAGTCGCGGGTCATAGTCCCATGGGCGGGAACTCTGCTCAACCCAAACGTATAGAGAACAGCATGAGCGATTCACCAAGACTCGAAACCGCAACTTTCGCCGCCGGATGCTTCTGGGGCGTGGAAGAAAGCTTCCGAAACCTGCCGGGCGTTCTGCGCACCGAGGTCGGATACGCTGGCGGCACCCTCGCTAACCCTTCCTACAAAGATGTGTGCAACGGTCGAACCGGGCACGCCGAAGTGGTGCAGCTGGACTTTGATCCGACCGTGATCAGCTACGAAGCACTACTGGCCCACTTCTTCGAAATGCACGATCCGACGCAAGTCGACCGCCAGGGACCGGACTACGGTGATCAGTACCGAACGGCCGTGTTCTATCACAGCGATAGCCAGCGACAAGCCGCCGCGGAGAGAATCGCCCTGTTGAACGCGTCCGGCCGATTCCCTCGCCCGATCGCGACAAAGTTGGAGTCAGCGGATCAGTATTGGTCAGCCGAGGAATATCATCAGAAGTATCTTCTGAAGCGCGGCCTCGGCTCGTGTCACATCTAAGTTTCGTTAGCGGAAGTTAACGAAATCGATCGGGAAGTCTAGGTCGAGTCCCTTGAGGAAGGTGATCGTCTTTTGAAGGTCATCCTTGCTCTTGGATGAAACCCGGACTTCCTCTCCCTGAATCTGTGCATTGACCTTCAAGCCTGCGTCCTTGATCTGCTTGATGAGGGGCTTAGCCTTGTCCTGAGCAATCCCGCTCTTGAACGTAAGCTTGCAGCGAAGGGACAAGCCCGTTGCAGGCTCAGGTGTTCCCCACTCGATCTGTCGGTGGTCAATCCCTCGCTTTAGGAGCTTGCTGAAAATGATGTCCTTGACTTGATCCAATCGGAATTCATCGTCGGCAAGCACCGTGATGTCCTCTTTCTCCATCAAAATCTCGCACTTGGACCCCTTGAGGTCATAGCGATTGGAAAGCTCTTTATCCGCCTGACCCATGGCGTTCTTCACTTCCATCTGGTCAACTCGGCTTACGATGTCAAAACTATAATCTGCTGCTGCCATTACGCTGCCTCCAAATCCTGATTCTGGACTAGCAAAACAAAGTTAACCGGAAACTTCATCTGTTCCGAGTTCAGGAGTTTGCGCTGCTCTTCCGTGCTGCTTTCGGCAAACTTGGCTTGGATTCGCGAAGTAGCGGTGGTGTGAACTTCGGAACTCACCTTTGGCAACGAGTCAAGCTCAACCTTCACGGAAACTTCCGCGGTGTCATAAACGTTGGCTACAACGCCCACCAGGCCAGCCATATGGCCAAAATAGCGGTGCTTTTCTCGGTCTTCTTTCGTGACCGGACGGGAGACGATGCGAACGCGATCTCCCTCTTTCCATACGGGCATAGCTGGAAGTGTACCTATGGGCCATTTCTGGCCCATAGAGATCGTGGCGGGTTACTTCATGCCGGAGCCGACGCGGGCTTCCGCGCCTTTTCCGGCTTCCGATAGCCCGCGAGACTGCATTTCGACGCCACCCTTTGCGGTTTCACCCGGAACCGGTGCCGCATTGGGGTCGCTTGCCACGGCCGGCGGCTCAGAGTTGCAACCAACCAAGAGAATGCCAACCGCAACCAAGATTGCGAGCTTTATTCGTTGTCCCATAGATACTGCGACTTGTCGATCAACTGCACGGCGCTTGCCTGGATGGTCCTATTCCAGTTCGTGCCAGCGGCGAGAGCGCCAGGGTTCAGCTTTCGAACGCTGCCATCAGCAAAGCCAACGGTCGCCTTCTCGGCCGCGCGGAGGCTTGTGCCACCGGTGAGCGAGCCAGCCTCGTACGACTTGATTCCCATCAGCGCTGGGTCACCCCAGAAGCTACCAACGCCCCAACCGTCAAAGCACCAATCTGCTCGGGTTCGGCAGTCTGGCGGGTCCACGATCACGCTCGTGTCGGGCCCGATCGCTCCGTAGCTGTAGTACTGACCGCCGGTCAATCGGCTCTCGGAAGTCTGCTCAAATCGTCCGGTGAGCATGACCGTATTCGATGGGGCGCCAAGCGAGCTCTGCGAACGCGTCGATGGAACGACCAAAGGCGTCGGACCTTCGTATGGAGCGAGGGTCGAGTAGTTGTAGCCAAACGTTCCCGTTAGGGTGACCTGGTTTACGAAACCAAAGGCCGAGTTTCGGGGGACACGTGGAGCCAGTGGATCCTCGAAAAGGTCAGCCGACTTGATGTACGGAAGGATGTTCCAAACCCAGCTCGAATAGCCGATGAAGTTGCCAGAGTCGTCCCATCGGTTGGCAGGGACAAACGTGTCCTCGGTGTCGCCCATGTAAAGCAGGTGTCCAAGCACGATCTGCTTGTTGTTGCTAATGCTGGCAGCGGACTTGGCTGCTTGCTTCGCCTGAGCGAAGACTGGGAATAGGATGGCAGCGAGGATTGCAATGATCGCAATCACGACGAGAAGTTCGATAAGTGTAAATGCTCTTGAGCGCAAACGATAATCTCCACAGGGTCAGGGCAGTCTTAGAAGCATCGACTGCGAACAACCGCGATGTGGCCAGGGAAATTCAGGTTTCAGCCGAGCAATGCCGGTTGAATGTATTAATACGGAATTACCTTGGTATTTCGTTCAGCAAAAATAACAGGTACCAATTTTCCAAAGAAGATTCTGCATTCTCTGCCATTTCACAAACAATCGTTCGGAAATGACAAAGAATGCATTCGAAAACCCGAACCGCTAGTTGCTATATCTCAGATTTTGCCCTAAAATCCAGCCTGTCACATCATCCACCGACAGGCCTGACTCGTTGCGGATGACGTTCTGCGGACCATGCTCCACAAAGTCATCTGGCAGATGGAACGCCTTGAAGTTGACCTTCGGCAGATCATCTGCCGAAAGCACTTCTCGGATCATTTCTCCAACTCCGCCTGAGCCTACATTCTCTTCAATTGAGACTGCCACGGGAATCCTTTCCGCTAGCAACCGTACCAATTCCACATCAAGCGGCTTTGCAAACCGGAGATTCACGACCAGCGCCTGAACGCCGCGAGCCTTCAGCTCCGCCTTTGCCGACCAAGCCGTACTCACCATGCTTCCCAGCGCGTAGATGACCAGATCGAAGATGTCCTCGTGGCCTTCACCTTCGCCCAATAACACTTCCGCCTTGCCGTGCAGAACCGGCGTTCTTGCCTCTGGCAACCGGTCGTCGCTGGTGCCGCGTGGATACCGGATGGCGGTTGGGCCATCGCTGTACTGCATCATCCAACGCGTCATCTCACCAAGCTCGGTCGTGTCGCGCGGAGCCAACACCGTCATGTGCGGCATCAGGTTCAAGTACGAGACATCAAATGCCCCGTGGTGCGTCGGACCATCGTCCCCGACCAGACCGGCACGATCCAAGAAGAACCGAACCGGGAGGTGCTGCAAGCAGACGTCGTGCAGTATCTGGTCAAAGCCGCGCTGTAGGAACGTGGAGTAGATCGCGCACATCGGCTTCAATCCACCCGCAGCCATTCCGGCCGCGAACGTTACCGCGTGTGGCTCGGCAATCCCTACGTCGAAGTACCGCTTCGGAAACCTCCCCGCAAACTCGCTGAGTCCGGTTCCGTCCGGCATCGCCGCCGTAATAGCCACCACCGTCGGATCAGCTTCTGCAGCCTGAACCGCCGCGTTCCCGAACGCCTGCGTGAACGAAATCGGGCCGGCAGACTTCACCATCTCGCCTACTTCGAGATCGAAAGGCACCACGCCATGCCACTTGCGAGAGTCGCCTTCCGCAACGTCATAGCCCTTACCCTTGACCGTAATGGCGTGTACGAACACCGGAAAATCAAGCTCGCGGATGTTTCGGAATACATCGACGAGAGTGAGCACATCGTGCCCGTCCACCGGCCCGATGTATTCCCAGCCGATCTCTTCAAAAATCGTTCCCGTCTCGTGCGGCGCCAGGTAGTGGGTGATGCCATGCCGCAGACCGGCCGCGACTTTGTGGATTGGGCTCGGCATCTGCTCAACTGCCGACTTCGCCTTTCGAGCCAACGATTGCAGCATGGGCCGGCTGCGTAGCCGACTCAAATAATTTGTCAGGGCTCCAACATTCGGTGCAATCGACATCCGGTTGTCGTTCAGAACAACCGCCAAATCGGCGCCAAGTTCGCCCGCATGGTTCAGAGCTTCCCAGCTCATTCCCGTCGCGATACTGGCATCGCCAACGACCGCGACAATCTTCTCTTTGGTGCCCAAGGCATCTCTTGCTGCCGCGAACCCTAACGCCGCAGAGACCGCCGTTCCAGCGTGACCGGCGCCGAAGAAATCGAGTTCGTGCTCATCTCGCTTGAGAAATCCGCTCATGCCACCGTGCTTTCGCAAGGTCGGGAATCGGTCAAGCCGCCCCGTGAGAATCTTGTGGGCGTACGCCTGGTGCCCGGTGTCCCAGATCACCTTGTCTGGGGGCATGTCGTAGGCGGCGTACATGGCCACGGTGAGCTCGACCGTGCCGAGGTTGGAGCTAAAGTGTCCGCCGGTCTTCGACACATTGTCGAGGATGGCTTGGCGAACCTCTTTCGCGACTTCGACCAGTTCCTTGTCGGTGAACTTCTTAAGGTCGGCGGGACAAACGATTTGATGCAAATACTGAGTCGCGGAATCCATAGAGGCCCTTGCTTCTATTACGGACCAACGCCGACCAAGGTTTACGGGTTCCAAGACATTAGGGCTTCCGACGACAACATCGTCCGATCCGGCAACATTTCGTAAACCGGAACACCCTGCCAAAGCTGCATGTCGAACCCGCCCTCGCTCAGTTGAAACGGGCCATATGCCAACCCTAGTTTCGCCGGACCGGTCACCAAAACCGTCTGGCACAGTGCCATCAAGTAGGTCGCCGACGCGATCTGATCGGTTTCCAACAACCCCGTTATTTCAAACTCTGGCTGGGCAAACTTCTGCATACCCAACGTATACGCATGCAACCCTGAGGACAACAAGCGAAACTGGACGGAGACGTGTTCACGCGCATCCACTTTCTCGTCCGCTCGAGGGAACAGTCGAACTTGCGGCGGCAGCAGGTATCGGCGGCTAATTGGATCGGCCACCACCCCGTCCGCTCGGGAACCGAAGGTCGAGACCACGTCCAAAAGAAAATCGAGTGACGGATACACCGCCGGATCGTGAGATTCAAACGTGAACTGGGCAAGGTGCCATGCCGAGCGCACACGTTCTGAGATATCCACGCCGTAATCGAGCGCGACAAGACTCCGAGAAAACGCCTCAGTATCGAACCCCGCATCCTGCGGCGGCATCAGGAGCATCTTCAAAACCGTCTTCTGGTCTTTGCTTGCCAGAACGTAGGCGCCATGCTTCAGCGGCAGCGCCAAGTCGTCTTTACTCGCCCCGGAAGCCAGCGGCGCACCAAACCCAACCACCGCGCCAATGTCGCCCTTGGGGTTCAGAACCTGAAGCATCGACGGCAAAGTCGCGCTCGAAGCAAGCACCGAGAGGTAGTAGTCCTTCGCGATGCCAAAGCCAGGGGTGACCGGTTTCTTAAATCGCCAGGCCCTCACCGGATGCCTCCCCGATTCACTCGTCTCCAAACCCCAGGCAACCAGGCAAAACACCAAGCACCAACGCTTCTAAGCGCACTCGCTCGAAGCATTCCCTTCGTCGGTTCCTCGTCCGATTCGACATATTCGACGAGATGAAACGGATCCATCGCGCCAAGCGCATCAACCGTGGTTTGTGGAACCGCCTGACCGATTGGAACCTTCACGCGCCATTTCGCCAATTTCTCGCCGACCTGCTTTGACCATTCATCAATTTCCGATCCCTCAAAGAAGCTCAGGTAGCTCAGGATCATGAGAAAAGCGAAAATCGGAATGTTCATGCTGTACTCGATAAAGAGGTGCATGAGAACCGCCGCCGCTAGGATGTACTTCCGGAAAGGCTTGTGATAGACCAAAGTCACCATCGCAAACTCAACGAACAGCGTGCCGTAAGTCGTGAGCTTGACCATTGGAACCTCAAGCACGAAAGGCGGAAGCGGAAACCGTTCGAACTCTTGCAGCCGGTTCGGATACCAAGTCGCCAATCCGTCTCGCCATAGGTTGCCACCGGTTTTCAACCATACGGTGGTGAAGTAAACCAGTGACACGTTGTAGCTAATCAACCGCTGACTCCAGAGTGGAGCTACCGCCGGTTCCCTGGAAATGCGACCGGCCCAAATTGCCCGTAACCGATCAAGCGAACAAGCTTGACCACAAGGAGACATGGCCAAATAAAGCACTAAACATCGAAGAATCGTGTCGCCACCATGCAAAATCACCGGCGATCGGTGGTGCATCGAAACCACGAGCACGGCAAAAGCAATGCTCACAGGCTTCGTCCACAGACCAACCGTCAACAACACCGCCAGCACGAAGGTCGAGCCGAACAAGATCAGACTCCACGCATCGGAATTGGACAGCCCATATAGATTCGGCCGCGAGAACACGAGATCCCCTGCCTGATCGGCATGCCCCAAAAAGGCGTCCGCAAACCATGCCGGATGGAAGCCGGATTCGGTGAACCAGTCTCGCCACTGACCAAACATCATGCCGAGGTTCACAACGCAAACGAGTCCCAGCGCAATTCGGATCAAGCCCAGTGCCGTCGGCGAACCGTGACTAAAAAACCACCGGTCAATAGACTTCAGCAAGTTCATTACTTCGGCAGCTCCAAGTCTTCCCGTCGAACGTTGTACTGAAAGTACTCGTAGCTCGAATACTCCTTGACCTGCGGCTTGCCCGGCGCCGCAACATCTCGCCAGTTTCGACGCAGCCGAACCAACTTGGGCGGGTTGCCTGGGTACTTATCCATCACTCGCGCAATTCGCTGAGCAAACACCGACCAGATGAATGGATTCTGTTCAAGGTGGGCGCGCTCGTAGAACTTTCGATAGCGTTCTGCCGGATACTTCTCGACGATCGGTAACAAGTACATGCGCGGGTACTGATAATGCTCTTTTTTCCCGTTCGCGTACTCCACCGTGGCATCGCCAAAGTAGTCACGCTGAGATGGGTTTGGCGCAAACATATCCCAGTACTGCCAAAAACCCGTAGTGAACAAGTAGGCGCGAACCGGCAACAGAGGCTTAATCCGCCGCTGGTTTTCAACAAGCAGGATGTCCGTACCGGTTGGTCGAGCCGTTGCCCCAAGGGAATCAAGCCGATTCGGAAGTGCCCAAGCCGTTATACAAAGCAGGTGGAACAAGACAAAAATCTTGATCCACCCAGCAGTTTTAGGGGCCTCAGCAACCGCGCTAGTCTTAGCGCTCGATTTCGGCAAGGATGGGTTCGAGCTCTTCATTCGGTCCGATGGCGTCACGGATTGATTTCGCGAGGGCTCGTGCTTCATCGTTGTGTCCTGCCGCTGCGGCCGCCAAACCAAAGTTCAGGTGAATCGGCAGCGACGACGGATTGGCCGCGGCCACCTGTCGCATGATGTTATACGCGTCCTCGCTGCGCTCCTGACCGTTCAGGGCCTGAACGAGTTCGCCATAAGCTGGCTCACAGCCCGGATATAGTTCAATGAGTCGAACCGCAGAATCTTCTGCATCCGAAAACTGCCCGACGCGGTTGTAAGCCGTGCTGAGCAGAGCCCAGAGCTTCCAGTAATCGGCCAACCAGTTTCGAAGCGGCTTCAGGTCGCGAATCGCGCCTTGATAATCTTCCTGCTCAAGCTTGGCTCGTGCGGCTTCAACGTTCTCTGCTCGCTTCGGCTGTTCGAGTTCGATCAACTTCGCGAGAACTTCAGCTCGAGTATTCGGGTCTGGATTGCTCGAAAGAATGTCCTTCAGAACACGAGGAACTTCGAAAGCTCGGTCCGCCTTTTCAAGGGTTTGCGCGTATTCAACCAAAGTCGAAACGTCGTTCGGAGCAACGTCAAGCACATCCTCGTAAAAGTCCATCGCTCGGTCGAGATCATCGTTACCGGCAAGGTACGGAGCGTAATACCGCTTGATGACGGTGTTGTCTTCAACAACTTCGAGGCCGGTTTCAAACGCTCGCTCGCCGTCTTCCTTCTTGCCTGCATTGATCAAGCTGACCGCGTACTTCGCGTGAGCCTGACCGTTCTGGGCGTCGCCATCGATGATGCCCTTCCAAATCGCCGGAATCTCGTGATCTCGTCCAGACTGCTGAAGCACTGCCGCAAGGTAGTCGGCCGATGGCTTGTCTGGACCTTCCAGCTCAAGTGCCTTCGCAAAGTTCCGCTCGGCGTTCACCGGCATATTCATTTGCATCTGGGTAACACCCAGTCGGTTGTACAGACCAGGATCGGTGTCGTTTCGCTGGATTGCCTTCTCAAACGAGTTGGCGGCCTGATCCATCATGCCAACCTGCTGATATAGATCGCCGAGTCCGAAGTAGCCGAGGAAGTCGGTCGGATTGAGTTCGACCGCTTTCTTAAGCGCTTCTTCCAGCATCTCGAAGTTGCCGATCCGGAAGTTCGCACAAGCGCGGGCAAACTGAACCAGAAGCTGGTAAACGCCGAGGAACTCTCGATCTTTGTCGAACGCCTCGACCAAGGCATCGAGCGGAAGCTGTGGGTTGAACTCCTGCACGACTGCGCCTTCCGATTGCGAAACGTAGTTGAGCGCATCGAAGCCCTCAAGGAAAGCAAGGAAAACGTCCGGATTTTCGGTTCCAAACTGCAACGACTCGGCGGAAAATCCTTCCGGCATCGTTGCTTCCGAGTATTCGGCTTGCTTCGTCAGAATCCATCGCAACCGATCAAAGAGTTCAGCCTTCGAGAAGGAAACTTCTTCTTGGAAAACAGGTTCGAGCGTTCCTTTGGCGTGGTATCGAAGCACCAGCGAGAACGTGTCGTCGGTCAGAGAGAGCGTTCCGTCTTGAACGAAATCGACCTGTGCCTGCTCAAACAGTTCTTTCAACTGCTCATAAGGCAAAAGGACGTCGCCGAGATTGGCGTAGGCGGTTCTCTGAACACCGTCTTGTTCGATCTGCGTGAGTAGGTTTACCGAGTTGATTTCGGCCTCAGCAACGTTTCGAAGTTGCTCTGCCGTGAATTGGGCAAACTGGCGACCGTACGCAGGCTTAGTCCCTTCGGCGGTATTGAAGGGCAGAACGGCGATTTTCATTGATCACGATTGTACTCGCCGACCGCTACGACTTGCGATAAACCCAGCCATGAATCATCGGTCTTCGAAAGAACACGTGCTCCTGGCGGAAACCGGCCCCGGCAATCACTTCTTCATAAGCTGCAGCATCCCGAAGCCGTACATTCTCTGGTAGAGACTCGTAGGTCTCCTGAGCGCGGTCATGTCGGCCATCGTAATCTGCCGGCTTGTTCAACTGAGTCGCGAGATGGTGTATCCAATCTTCCGCCTCCGCGGGAGAAGTCGGCGACGCCATCACCGCAACAATCAGGCTGCCCCCGGCTACGGTCAGCGTTCCGAGTTCGGCGAAGTAGCCAAACAGAATCTCATCCGCAACAAAATGCCCGACCAAGATCGACGTCACGAGGTCAAAACTGCCCGTCGGCTCATCAACCCAAGTCACGTTTGAAGACCCAGCCGTTCGCACCTCGCCGAGAGCTCGCATGTCTAGCGACGGCTCCCCCGCCTCGATCTCCGCGTGGGGAAGCATGGTTGAAAGGGAATCCGCCTCTGCACCCGTTCCTGCTCCGCTGCAGAAAACCCGTCGTGGCCCAAGCTCCACCGCAAGGTGACAAACCGCCTGATGCAAAGCCTCGTACCCCGGCACTACCCGGTGAATCCTCGTTTCGTAGGCTGCGGCCTCCGCCGCGTCAAACGACTTCATTGCAACACTTAAGGCCGTTGGACTTCGATGCTGAAGTCAGAAATATCAACGTCCGGATCGTTTGCTCCAACCGTATCGTTTTGCGGTTCAACTCCAAGGCGATTATCGACAATCACGTTCGAACGAAGATCAACCGTAACAAACGTATTCACTTCGCCAGGATTCAACGTGTTGCCGAGCGCGTCCCAAACCCGCGTACCGGAAGTAGTCGCGAGACGGTTCATCGTGAGAATGTTCACCTGGATTCGCCGCAGGTTCGCGGCCGCCGCGTCCGAGTCAGCGAGCTGATTGGCGAAGATGTCAAACCGCAACTCACGTCGATCCCCATCGGCTGGCAGCGTGTAGTTCACGATGCGTCCTCGGGTCGCAGACGTGTCAAACCAAGAACCCAGGTTGACTTCATTCGCCGGATCGCCTGCCGTTGGCCCGGGATTGAATTTGTTCAGGATCAATGGCTGACTCGGTCGAGTTGGGTCATACAACACGAAATGCGTCGGAGAGCCCGCCACGAACCCGTTAGGAGAGTTGTCGCCAATAACTGGAATCGGCGCTCCCGTCGGCGGCGTGGTATCCGTGGTCAATACGCGAAGCGCAATGATATAGATGTACTGGGTCAGCGGCGAGCCATCCACTGCGTCGTTAATGTTTCCGGTCACCCGCAACCGAAAGCTAATGCGCGCAAACTCTCCGATCCCGTTAGTTGGAAACCGCGCACACCCGGCGATCGGACCAAGACCGATCGCCAAGATGCCCGCAAACGCTAGAGAATTCCTTCGGAAAAGTACAAGATTCGGTGGCAAGATTCGCATACAACTGTCTTATCGTCTCGGGCGCTCAGAATGATTCGCTCGGATTGGACGGTTCCGCAACCACCACAGTTCTGCCCTTTTAGAGCGGCCATCGCGGTGCCGTGCTTCGCGCGGATGTTCTCGTATTTGGACATCATCGTGGCCGGAATGATTCGGGCCGCATCTGGGCGAGCCTTATTGAGTTCGGCATAGCGAGTCTCAAGTTGCGTTTTCAACGCCACCGCTTCTTTTCGGGCCGCTGCATACTGCTTCTTCCGGGTTTCGAGCTCAGCCGTGATCTTGTCCGCTTCCGTCTTAGCTGGTCCGATCTCGTCCATGATCACCAAAAGCCTCTCCTCGATATCCGAGATCTGCTTCTTGGTGGAGAAAATTTCCTTTTCAAGGTTCGCGACTTCTTTGCTGGAAGTGACGGTTCCTCCGTACATCTCCTTATCCACCTTCTTCAACTTGTCTTGAAGGGTTTTGACGCTGAGATCGAGGTCAATCTGCTCGGTGTGAAGGTTTCGGTATTTCGCTCCAACCGTCGCATCGAGGGCTTCAAGTTCCGCAATTCGAGCCTGAATATCTTTGCCCGGATTGAAGTTGGCGGCCTTTCGCCGAATGTCGAGTAGCTCCGAATCGATTTCGT
This sequence comes from Chthonomonas calidirosea, assembly GCA_945882415.1. Lineage (GTDB taxonomy): Bacteria > Armatimonadota > Fimbriimonadia > Fimbriimonadales > Fimbriimonadaceae > Fimbriimonas > Fimbriimonas planktonicus. Next base: position 183,512 of record CAMCWC010000004.1, on the reverse strand, counting down.
GGAGCTTCCAAAGACGCATAAGTTCGGCCGAAGCCATGCCCAGAATGTACCGCTACTTTTGCTCTGGAGGTTTCCTCGAGAGGATTAAGCGCTCTCGAAAGTCATTAAACGGGCAGATGCAGCGCACTCCCAGGACATTTGCAACCTCAACGGCCGAGGACCAAGTCGGAGGGTTCACCTTCTGATCAAGGCAACGTTCTTTCTCCAAATCAAATCGGTGGCAATCTCGGCAGTACACTGTTTTCGGAGGTTCCTCGTGCCCGGAGTACTGCTTGCCCTTTGCCTAACCGCTTCCCAGAACGCGCCGAAACCAGAACTATCTTACTACCGTGATATGTTCATCGTGCGGAACGCCGGAAAGGTGATTCGTCAACCGGTTAAGAACGAGATTGATACTGAACCCCTCAGCATCGCTTTTCGCCGAAATGAACACTGGGCAGTCTGGGACGACCGCGGACTTACTGTCCGAGCAAACAAACTCGTACGTTCAAGCCGACTCGAAGAGATTTCCGTGTCCCCACGCATCTTCACGAAAGATGAGATTCGTGCCACCATTGCCGCCAAGCGAGATCGCCAAGCGCGTTTTCTAACTGGCGCAAAACGGCTGGGTACCAAAACCTATTTCGTCCCCCGGTGGGTAGATGACGCCGGAAAGTCTTGGCTAGAGTGCCTCGTGGAAGTTGACCTAACCGCCACGAATCCAAAGCCAAAGCTCCTTGGCCGCCTGCCAGGCAACTCGCCAGCATCGCTTGGCATCGATTCGATGCTCTTCACCATCGACGGCAAGCTAGCGGTGCCGATTCAAAAGCCAACCGAGTGGGGAATAGCCTCCTGGAACCTGGGCGCGAACGCCTGGGATTTCAAGAAGCTCGGAACGCGTTTGGTGAGCCTAACTGCCGCAGGCAATGCCATCGAGCAAAGCGACAGCGGAACCTTCACGGCTTCAAGACTCAACCTCACAACTGGCGCCCGACAGCTACTCTTCGAATCACGACGACCGATTCGCTTCCTAGACGATCAGTCCCCCGCGTTCATTCTTGAAAAGGGCCCCTCGCCCCGAATCATTAACGCCGAAACGGCAACCGTCGGAACCCTCCGCCAAAGCACCTTTGCCCGTCGCGTCGGTGACTTCATCGTCGGTTATGAGGGTGAAAAAGAACCAACGGCGGCCACCCTCTACCGTGTAGAGGACTGGTCGCCGTTGGCAAGTTGGAAGAAAGACTAGGCGTAGTAAACGCCGTCAAGCGCCGACCACATCGAAGCGCAGACAACGTGGCAAGCCGTCTTAGCTCGAGCAAACTCGGCGTCGCTCAGCGTTTCAACGTGCTTCTTCAGGTCCTCAACTTCGTTTACGTCCAGGGCGTGAATGCGGAAGTACTCCTTCGCCTTGTCGGACATCGTGTAGTGCTCTTCCAGACCTTCGAGCTTGCTCTGCGCGGTGAACGGCTGCTGAGCTTCGAAAGCGTAGAGGGCGCCCATCGCTTCTGGCTTCACCGAGAAGAATCGCTCCGCGGCGGTCACGAGAACATCGGTGTGAGGTCGGGTGCTAACGCCGGTTGCGCCGAGCTCGCCCTTAAAGTCGGCCCAAAGAACCTCGTGCTCTCGCTCTTCTTCGGCATAGTGCGCCTCGCCCAAGGTTTCCCAGCCCTTTGCGATCGTGCCAACGAATCGGCCGTACTCAACCGCGTAGTCGGCGAGAACGTCCTTCGAGAGGGTTCCGGCCCGCCAAGCTTGGTAGAAAGGATGCTGATTGAGGTCCAAAGAGGAAACGATTGCGTTGAGTTCTTCCACACGCGACATGCCCTAGTTGTACCCCCGCGTTCGGCCCATGGTAGCCAGAATTGCAACCTAATCCAACCGACTGCGTTACTCTAGTCGAAGCAATGGGAATTACTGTTCTAGGCGTCATTTTGCTCATCGCGGGTCTTGCCCTCGGAGCAGCCAAGGGTGCCTCACCCGAAGGCAAGAAACTTGGACCACTTCCAGGAATCATGGTCATCATCTCGATCCTCCTCATCGCAGGCGGGTTTGCGGGAACAACAATTGTCCAAATCCCCGCCGGCTACCGCGGCGTGCGACTCGAGTTCGGCGCCGTCAAGGGCAACCTCGCGGAGGGAATTCACTTCGTTCGACCGGGCGTCGATGCCGTTGTGCTGCTTGAAGTCCGAACCCAGAAAGAAGAATCGGAAGCAACTGCGGCTTCGCGAGACCTCCAGACCGTCACGACCAAAGTCGCGCTCAACTTCCGCGTCGATCCCGACAAGATTGACGAGCTGTACAAGCAGGTTGGCGACCAATACAAAAGTCGAATCATCGATCCCGCGGTTCAAGAGTCGATCAAAGTGGTCACTGCGAAGTACACCGCCGAGGACTTGATCAAGAACCGAGCTCAAGTCAAGGGCCAGGTTGAGCAAGACATCACCACGCGACTTTCGCCGTATAACATTCTCGTCGAGCCGAGCGGTCTGAGCATCACCAACTTCGCGTTCTCGGAGGAGTTCAACCGCGCCATCGAAGCCAAGCAGGTCGCGCAACAGGAAGCCGAAAAGCAGAAGTACGTTTTGATGCAAGCTCAGCTTCAGCGCCAAACCGAAGTCGCTCGTGCCCAAGGTCGAGCCGAATCGGCCAAGCTGAACGCCCAGGCCCTGAAGGTTGCCGGCGGCTCCCTCGTTGTCGCTCAGGCATGGATCGAAAAGTGGGATGGAAAGTTGCCCACGGTCAGCAGCGGAAGCGGAACGATCATCGACATCAAGAGCCTCCTCGCGGAAGCCAAGCAATCCGAAAAACCGTAAGGTCATTTGTCGCTGCCGCGCAGAAATGCGCGGCAGTTTTTTGTGCTGGTCCGTCTTGTCCTCGATGGCAAAGCTCGCAGGTGACTTGTGGGACTACAACTTGGCCCGCGTCGTGGTCGTTGACGTCACGGACGACTATCAATTGATGCAGCCACCCATGCCGGGAGACTGCTATCCGGTGCTGTACGAAACGTACATGCCGATCTATGGATTGACAAAAACCCTGGCCAATTCGGTTTCAACCGAGCGCTTCCTCTACGATTGGCATGAATCGCCGATGGACGGCCGAAGTGAATGGTACGTGGGCGTGGTCGAAAAGGCACGAGTCACCGCCTAGACCCAAACGTCTGGACGACAAAAAGCCGGGTGTCAGCTTCAGCTGACACCCGGCTTTCGTTTTTCGGACTGAATTTTAACTAAGGTCGGCGATGATCGCGTCGGCGATTTGAAGTCCAGAGGCCGGGTGTACGCCGTTCACGAGCTTCGCCTTTGCGGCTTCAATGAGGTCAGCTCGGTCGTCGGTTCGCTTGATCGAATCTCGAACCGAGACTACGAGATCCACACCGGTCAATGGAGCAACTGCTACTTCTGACTTCGTTGACTCAATGTATCGTTGGTTGCTCATCATTTCCTGTACCTGTCGCTTAACAGGTACTAACGTTTTAGGCGATCCCGAAGATTCTCTCTTGTCCCGGAATTCCGGTACATGGCAATTTTGCCTGGAGAAAACCAACGCTGAATACCCGCGCTCCCCTGTCGTAAACTATTATTGGAGGCAAAGTTGCCACGCTACATACGTTTAGGAAAAGTCCCGCAAAAACATCACGTGCAGTTCCGACAGCCCGACGGCTCGCTCTACACGGAACAACTGATTTCCACCCGTGGGTTCAGCGGACCAATGTCCACGACCTACCACATCAACTCGCCGACCGAGGTCATTGCCTGGGAGGATGTAGGTTCGGTTGCGCCGGTTTATCTCGAGGATGAGCCGCTGCGACACCGGCATTTGCTCACCGAGAACATGGTCCCGCTCGGCGATGCCGTTACCGGTCGAATCACCCTCATGGGCAACCAAGACCTCTCTTGGTCACAGGCCCTGATTGCCGAACAAATGCCGCACTTCTATAAGAATGCCGACGGCGACGAATGCCTCTTCATCCACGACGCCGGCGGAAAGATGGAATCCATGTTCGGAACCATCACGTTTCGACCGGGCGATTACCTCGTCATTCCTCGTGGAACCATTTACAAGCTGACGTTCGACACCCTGCCCGTCCGCATGATCGCCGTGCTCTCGCACGGTCCAATTGAAATTCCCAAGCGGTATCGAAACGAGTACGGCCAGCTTTTAGAGCACGCGCCTTTCACCGAGCGAGATCTTCGTCCGCCAGAAGAACTGCCCGTGCATGGCGAACGAGTCGAAACCAAGGTCCTCATCCGTGCCCGCAACCGGCACACGATGTACACGCATCCGTACCACCCGCTAGACGTGGTCGGCTGGGATGGCTATGTGTTCCCCTACGCTTTCAGCATCCACGACTTCTCTCCCATCACCGGCAAGCTCCACATGCCGCCACCGATTCACCAGACCTTTTATGGTCAGGGTTTCGTGATCTGCAGCTTCTGCCCGCGAATGCTGGACTACCATCCCGACGCGATCGTGGTGCCCTACAACCACTCCAACGTCGATTCGGATGAGGTCCTGTACTACTGCAACGACAAGTTCGGCTCGCGTAAGGGGATCAAAGAAGGCTCAATTACCTTGCACCCGCTAGGCATTCCGCACGGCCCCCAGCCGGGAGCAACCGAAGCGGCCATCGGAGCGACCAAGACGGAAGAATTGGCTGTGATGGTAGACACGCACCGGCCCCTCAAGCTCACCGCCGACGCGCTGAAGCTAGAAGACCCGAACTACTGGAAGAGCTGGATCACCGGTCGCTAAGCAGCTTTCGACTTCGTGCGCTCGGCTTCCTCAAAAGTGAGGCCGATCGCACGAGAAACCCGCTCGACTTCATTTTCACCAACGGCCTGACCGATTGCGCGCAAAATCAAAAATGGTCGGTCCTCGATCCGAATGCCACGGAATCCGTTAGAAACGACTCGGTAGTGGACATTTCCGTCGGGGATCTCGAATATCGTAATCAGTGGATCGCTACCCTCTGGATTGGGGTGCTTCAGTTCCGCCATGATCGTTTCCTCGACACTGTTCAGGATGTCGCGATAGTCAGATGTTATTCGTGTTACGGGCATCAGCTCACCAACTGCCTATTATTGTTGACGATTCTTTCGGCGGTTCGATACACGCTGTTTAGCTCTTCCTGTAGCACAGGTTCAACGGCATATCTCAATCCGGGCGACCAAATTACCGTGGCGACGAGACCAGAAACCTCCAACATAAGATCATTCGAAGTATTACGCCCCGACCGAGATCTTGCTTGTTCAAGCAGTGACAGCCATCCAGGGAGGCAATGACCGTATGGCGCCACGAAATCGGCTCGGGCTCTGGAGAACTCAGGGAGCCTTTCGGGATGACGGCAGAGTTGAGTCAAATCCTTTCCTGCTAGCTCGACGTCCGCCGCAGTCGCCAACTCAAAATAGGCCGCCTTCAGCCCGATCTCGATCACGTACCCGCACAGATAAAGGCAGCCCGTTCGGCGACCCGACTGGCGGTACAACGCCTTCGCATCCAGCCAACGCTGATCACGAGCTAAATTCATCGAGGCAACCGTCTGCGCCATCGCTGTTGATTCTATTCGCCGAACGGCGTAAGAATACGGTGATGATTCGACTTGCGCTCCTGGGAACTCTCTTTGCCGTTGCGGCCATATCGGCCGCCGAAATCAAAACCGAACGAGTCGAGTACAAGGACGGCGATACCGTCCTCGAAGGCTATATCGCGTACGACACCAATATTAAGGGCCCTCGCCCGGGCGTCGTCATCGTCCACGACTGGAACGGCACCGATGAGTACGAAGAGCGCCGGGCCCGAATGCTCGCCGAACTTGGCTACGTTGGATTCGCCGCCGACATTTACGGCAAAGGAAACAAGCCAAAAACTCAAGCCGAAAATGGCCAGATGGCCGGCAAGTATCGAAATGACATGCCGCTGTTCATCAGCCGAATGAACGCCGCGGTTTCTACCCTCCGCGCCCGAACCGAAGTCCAGAAAGACAAAGTCGCGGCTATGGGTTACTGCTTCGGCGGCGGCGGAGTCCTGGAACTCGCCCGCTCCGGCGCCGACATCAGCGGTGTCATCAGCTTCCACGGCGGACTCGCCACCAAGACGCCTGCCACCGTTGGAGCGGTCAAAGCCAAGGTTCTGGTCTGCCACGCTTCCCAGGACCCAAGCGTGCCGTATGAGCAGCTCGTCGGATTCCTCGGCGAAATGCGAGACGCGAAGGTCGACTATCAACTCGTCGCTTACAACGTCGACAGCCACCCGTTCACCGCTCCTGGACCGGGATACCGCCCAGAAGCCGACCGAAGAAGCTGGGATGAGCTCCAAAAGTTCTTCAAAGAAATCTTCAGCGCCGCGAAATAATCGCAAGCATTCAAGAGATGCGTCAACCTGCGGGGCTCGATTGGTATACTCCCGCAGGTTGCGCTGATGGGTTCGCTCATCGACGCCCAGAGAGGAATTAAGACTTCATGCCCGGAACCGGACAGATTATTTCCGTAGTTGGCCCCGTTGTTGACCTTCGATTTACGAGCAACAACCTGCCCGAGATTTACAACGCAATCGAGATAAAAGATCCATCTCGAAATATCGACCTGGTCTGCGAAGTTGCGCAGCACCTGGGCGACGACGTTGTACGAGCCATCGCTCTCAGTAGCACCGATGGCTTGAAGCGCGGAATGGATGCCGTCGATACTGGCTCCGCAATTCGGGTTCCGGTAGGCAACGACACGCTCGGCCGAGTTTTCAACGTCGTCGGACGACCAATCGACAACATGCCAGCGCCAGAAAACGCGCCGATGTTGCCGATTCACCGAACGCCGCCAACCTTCGAAGAGCAGTCGACCAAGGTCGAACTCCTCGGAACCGGACTAAAGGTTGTCGACCTCCTCATCCCGTTTAACAAGGGTGGAAAGATTGGACTCTTCGGTGGTGCAGGTCTTGGAAAGACCGTTCTTATCCAGGAACTCATCCGAAACATCGCCGTTGAAGCTTCCGGCGTTTCGATGTTCGCTGGCGTGGGCGAGCGAACTCGTGAAGGAAATGACCTCCTTCTCGAAATGACCGAATCCAAGTACAAGGACCCGAACGGCGCGATCGAAGAAGAAGGCGTTCGATACTCCCGAGTCATCGACAAGACCGCCATGGTCTTCGGTCAGATGAACGAGCCACCAGGAGCCCGACTTCGAGTTGCTCTAACCGCTCTGACGATGGCCGAGTACTTCCGCGATGTCGTCGGAACCGACGTTCTCGTCTTCGTCGACAACATTTTCCGCTTCGTTCAGGCAGGTTCGGAAGTATCCGCACTGCTCGGTCGAATGCCGTCCGCTGTTGGTTACCAGCCAACCCTAGCTTCCGAAATGGGCGCTCTCCAAGAGCGAATCACCTCGACCAAGAAGGGTTCGGTCACCTCGGTCCAAGCCGTCTACGTTCCTGCAGACGACCCAACTGACCCCGCTCCGGCAACCACGTTTGCTCACCTTGACGCTTACGTCTACCTTGAGCGATCGATCGCTTCGAAGGGCCTCTTCCCCGCCGTTGACCCACTGGTCTCGACCTCGAAGAACCTCGACCCACGAATCGTCGGAACCGAGCACTACGACACCGCCCGAAAGGTTCAGCAGACGCTGCAGCGATACAAGGAACTCCAAGACATCATCGCTATCCTTGGTATCGACGAACTTTCGGACGACGACAAGCTGCTGGTCAGCCGAGCTCGAAAGATCGAGCGATTCCTTTCCCAGCCGTTCTTCGTTGCTGAGCAGTTCACCGGTAACACCGGACGCTTCGTCCCAATCGACGAAACGGTCAGTAGCTTCAAAGAAATCGTTAACGGAAACCTCGATGACCTCCCAGAACAGGCCTTCCTGTACTGCGGTGGCCTCGATGACGTTCGCGAGAAGGCGAAGAAAATCCAGGCGGTTGCCTAACAAATCATGGCGAGAGAGTTCACGTTATCCGTGGTGTCGCCCGACCAGTCCGTGGTCGAGCAACTCGTAACGTCGGTGGTCGCGCCAGGTACCGAAGGCTACTTCGGTATCCAAGCCGGCCACATCTCCCTCGTCGCGGCCCTCAAGCCGGGCTTGCTGGAATATAAGGCCAACAACCAAACCGGCTACATCTACATCGGCGGCGGCTTCGCCGAAGTCCGCCCCGACAAAATGACCGTCCTCGCCGACGAAGCATCCCTGGCTGAGGAACTGAGCGTCGAAAAAGCCGAGCAAATGCTCGACAAAGCCCGCAAAGAACTCCGAAGCGACTCCGGCACGATGACCCAATCCGATGCCGTTCAAGAAGTCGAACGAGCCATCCAGCGCCTCCGCGCTGCCCGATTGAACGCGAAGTAACTTCAAAAGGTTCGGCGTCGTACAATCAGTGCATGTCGCCGAGCCTCATCCAAGAAGTCACCAAGATCCGCCGCCACCTGCACCAGCACCCGGAACTTGGATATGAGGAAACCGGAACGGCTCAGCTCATCCACGAGCAACTCACCCAGCTAGGCATCGAGCACAAAACCGAAGTTGGCAAAACCGGCGTCGTCGCCTTCATTCCCGCTACCGGCGAACCCAGCAAAACCATTGCTCTCCGGGCAGACATGGACGCCCTCCCGATCCACGAGGAAACCAACCTCCCCTACGCCTCGCAAACGCCCGGCAAGATGCACGCCTGCGGACACGACGGGCACACCGCCATCCTCCTCGGCACTGCCAAACTCCTCACCGAAACACCGCACCGCAAAAACAACGTCCTGCTCCTCTTCCAACCCGCCGAAGAAGGTGGAGCGGGCGGTAAAGCCCTCGTAGACGCCGGAGCCCTTCGAGGCGAAGTCGTTGGAACCCCGGCCGACATCATCTTCGGCCTCCACGGCCATCCCGATCACCGCATCGGCCACGTCTCCACTCGTCCCGGTGCCATCATGGCCTCCGCCGCCCAGTTCCGCGTGATCATCAAAGGCAAAGGCGCCCACGCTGCCTACCCCCACAACGGCATCGATCCCATCGTCATCGGCAGCCACATCGTCACCGCTCTCCAAACCGTCGCCAGCCGCAACGTAGACCCGCTGGACTCCGTCGTCGTCACCATCGGCCAATTCCTTGCCGGCGTTGCCCACAACGTGATTCCCGAGAAAGCCGAGCTCAACGGCACTCTCCGTACCCTCAACATGGCGACCGAGCAAATCGCGGTGAAGGCCATCGAGTCCATCGTCGCGAACACCGCTCTGGCCTTCGGCGGAGAAGCCACGATCACGTGGACAAGCAACCCGTACCCGGTCACCTTTAACGACCCGGACGCCACCGACACCTTCCGCCGCATCGCCACCGAAGCCATCGGCACCGACAACGTGCACCATGAACCTCACCCAAGCATGGGCGGCGAAGACTTCAGCTACTACGGCTACGAAATCCCCGCCTGCTTCTTCTTCCTCGGCCTCCTCCCCCATGGCGCGGACTCCTATCCCAACCTCCACGCCCCAAACTTCGACTTCAACGACGACGCCCTAGAAACCGGAATCCAGCTCATGACCGAGCTCGCCCTCACCGCATAACTGCTAGCTAATCCGGGTTGTATACGCAAATATGCGCGGGGACTTTCGAAGTCATGTCGCTTCATAATGAAGCGACATGGAAAGGACCGTACTGCACGCTGGCTGGGAATTCATCCAATCATCCACGGAAGGAAAAGACATCGGATACTCGAAGGCAGAATGGCTGCCCGCCGTGGTCCCCGGACACGTCCATCTCGACCTCATGTCGAACGGCATCATCCCCGATCCGCATGAGAAAATGCACGAGATCGGCGTGCAGTGGGTAGACCAAGAAGACTGGAGCTACCGAACCACTTTCAACTGGTCCCCTTCTGACTTCAAGCACCGCGTCCTGCGCTTTGAAGGCCTCGACACCATCGCCACCGTTTCCCTTAACGGCACCGAAATCGGCAAGAGCGAGAACATGTTCATCCCGCTCGAAATCGACGTAACCGAACAACTCGTCGAGGGCACGAATGAACTCCGAATCGACTTCAAATCGGCCATCAAAGTGGGCAACGAAATCCGAGATGCTTACTTCGCGAAAGAAGGCCTGGCCGATCCGAAAGAGAGGTTTGACGAGCGCGCCTTCGTGCGAAAAGCCCAATGCATGTATGGCTGGGATTGGGGCCCGAGGCTCGTTTCCTGCGGAATCTGGAAGCCCGTTGTCCTCCTCGAGTTCAACGCCCGAATCACCGACGTCTGGTTCCGATGGGAAGAAGACGGCGAAACCATCAAGGTTTGGGCGGAAACCGAACAAGATGGCACCGGTGAATTCGCCTTCACTCTCGAAGGTCCCGAGCACGAAATCGGCTGGAAAGGCACCGAGGTCATTCGGGTTCCGAAAGATTCGGTTTCCTACTGGCACCCCGACGATCCAACCTGCTACGACCTTACCGCCGTACTTTCCGAGAACAACGATGTCCACGACATCCAACTTCTCACCGTTGGCTTCAGCAGTCCAAAGCTCCTAAGAGAGAAGGACCAATGGGGCGAGTCGTTCGAGTTCGAGATCAACGGCGAAAAAATCTGGGCCCGCGGCGCCAACTGGATTCCCGATTACTCCTTCCCCAGCGCCATCAGCGTTCGACAATACGAAAGCAAAGTCTGGGACGCCAAGGGCCTGAACTGCAACATGCTCCGAATTTGGGGCGGCGGACTTTACGAAGCCGACGCCTTCTACGAAGCCTGCTCCGCTGCCGGAATCATGGTCTGGCAAGACTTCCCCTTCGCCTGCGGCTACTACCCCGATGACGAAGAGTGGCAAGCAAAGATCGCCGAAGAAGCTAAGGCAAACATCAAGCGCCTCCGTAACTACCCCTGCCTGGCCCTTTGGTGCGGCAACAACGAAAACCACCAAATGTGGGAGCAAAAGTGGGGACCGGCCGCAAACCACCCACCTCGCTACTACGGCGAAAACCTCTACTTCAAAACCCTGCCCGAAGCGGTGAACCAGTTCGATCCAGGCCGAGGTTACATCTCGTCCAGCCCCATCGGCACCAGCCCCGAGCCCCAGGCCCAGGGCGGATGGAGCGGAGACAACGCCGGCGGCTATGGCGACCAGCACAACTGGGACGTCTGGCACGGTCGCGGCGATTGGCGCTTCTACTCCGAGTCAGACGGCCGGTTCTCCAGCGAATACGGCTTTGCCAGCTCCTGCTCCCTCGCCGTATGGAATGAGGTCATCGGGAAACCTGCCGAAAAAGAGAACTACCGCAATCCGGTCTACCGATGGCACGACAAGACCGGCAAGGGCTACGAAACCTATGTCGGCTACGTCGAACTCCACTATCCGGTCAGCAAGAACGTCGGCGACTGGGTGTACTACAGCCAGCTAAACCAGCGAGACGCCCTCCGGCACGGAGTCGAGCACTATCGACGCGCCGAATTCTGCCGAGGCTCCCTCATCTGGCAAATGAACGACATCTGGCCCGTGCAAAGCTGGGCCTATTTCGATAGCGCGGCTAATCCAAAGGCCCTCGCCTACGAGCTAGAACGCCTTTACGACGACGTCCTCATCTCCCTCGTCCGCAACAACGACCTCATCGAGGTCTACGTTTGCAACGATAGCCGCGAGGAAATCGCCGACGAAGTCACCGTCTCCGCGCACAACCTGCAAACTGGCGAAGTGCTCGATAGCAAGGACTTCGAGTTCGAACTCGGCGCGAACCAGCGACGGAAGCTCGGAGAGTTCTCCGTGCACGGCCTCAGCGTCCCCGACGTGATCGTCTACGCCCAGTCCGGAACCGGATCAAGCACCTTCCGCCTCCTGGCAGAGCCGAAGAACGCGCGATTCGCCGAACCCGCGCCGATCACCGTCTCGAGAGCCGACGATGCCGATGTCGTCACCATCCAGGTGACTCAGCCCACCGTCGACCTCATGCTCACCCTAAACGGAGCCACTCGCCCGTTCGACATGAACGTCATCACCATCCCCCATGCTGGATTCATCCACACCATGTGCGAAGGTGACCTCACCAAGATCGAAGCAAGATCGCTCGCCGGCGTTCACCCAGTGATCTTCACCCGATCACCGCTGGGCTAGCCACTCATTCCGCACCCGGACGCTCAGTCCGGGTGCGTCGGAAAAGAAGCCGTCGATCCCCGCATTCAAGAAAGCCCGGTGCTCTTCCTCTGGCTTACCTGCCAAGCTCTTTGGCAAAAACAGATTCTCCGGCCGCAGCGTCCAGATGTGGACCAGCAGGTTCGCGTCATGCGCTCGCTTCACCAAATCAGTAGCCGGTGCTAATGCGCCATCTTTCACCGGAATCACCAAGGACTTCTCCACCCCAATTCCCGCCGCATAGGTGGAAATCGCGCTCAGCCCATCGTTACTCAGCATCTGCGCATAAGTGACCGAACCATCCTCCGGCTTCCCGCCGTTCGTAACCAGCTGAATCAACCGGACCTTCGTCTTCTCCTTCAGCCACTTCAAATTCCCAACTTCGAACGACTGAATAAACGCGGGCGACTTCTCGTCGTAAGCAAACTCCGCCAAAATTTTCACCAGCGGCTCCTCCAAAGGCAAGTTGATTTTGCGGAAGTAAGACGGATGCTTCGTCTCGGGATAAATCCCCACCGGGTTGCGGCGCTTTTCGTTCTTCTGCCGCACCAGCTCCAGCACTTCCTTCAGCGCAGGAATCTCAAACTTCCCGTCCGACTTCGCGCTCTCTGGACGAACCTGCGGCAACCGCTCGCGACTCTTCAAAGTCTTCAGCTCGGCCAGCGTAAAGTCCTCCGTAAACCAGCCCGTAATCTTGGCCCCGTCGATCTCCTTCGTGACCTTTCGATCAGCAAATTCCGGGTGCGCCGCTACGTCCGTCGTGCCCGAAATCTCGTTCTCATGCCGAGCGATCAGAACGCCGTCTTTGGTAATCACGACGTCTGGCTCAATGAAGTCTGCGCCAAGGTCAATCGCCCGCGTATAAGCCGCCAGCGTGTGCTCGGGTAGTTCCGCAGACGCGCCGCGGTGGGCAATCACGATCGGACCAGAAGCGAGTAGCGCCGCAAGAAACATCCTACAACGCTACCCGCGAAAATGAAGCCTTAACTTAACGCTAACGTGAATCCTTCGCCGTGCGCCGATTCTTCAGAAGCACCCGCAAAGGCCGGAATCTTGGTCCCGATCTCGTTCAAAATCTCGCCCGCGTTAAAGAACGGCGTTCGCGCCTTCAGCCGCATCGAAACGTCACTAAACGTTCTCCAAGCCGACTTCGCGTCCCCTCGAAGCGGAATAACCGCCTTCATGAACTGAACGCGTCGTTCCAGGTTCGTATAGCTTCCGTCCGCTTCCAAAGTTGCCGTCATCGGCAGCACCACCGAAGCATAGGCCGTCGTCTCGCTCTCGATCCAATCCTGAACCACCAAGAACTCAACGTTCTCCAGCGCCGTCTGAACCACTTCTGCATCAAGCCCGACGCTGAACAGGTCAACACCTGAAAGCCACAGCGCCGAAATCTCTCCCGCCGCCGCTGCCGCCAAAATCTCGTGGGTGTTTCGTCCGTCCGGACCAGGCACCACGCCCGCCAAAGTCGCCCCTTCTTCGTTCGACTTCCGTGCGTAACAGTTGAAAGTGCCGCCCGTGGCCTGCGCAATCTTCGCCAGCGTCTCCACAATCTGCGATCCTTCGGGCAAGTTATAGAGTTCTCGGGTCGTAATGATCGCCGCGCCATGGATCGACTTCGCCAGCGCATCAAGCTCCGCTTCCGAAAGCCCCGTAGCCGCAAACTCCCCGCCACCGCCGCCGCTGACCGCGTTCAGCAACGCCGTCGCCAGAATCGCCTCGGACCCTGGATGATAAACCGCCGATGCCGTCGCAAACTGCGTCACTTCGGTCAACTCGGAATGCGCAACCCCAACCTTCGTTCCGTTGTTCGTCGCGCCCTTTCGAACCCGCAGGTAAAGAATCGGCTCCTCATCCGCAAGCGACGTGCCAAAGACAAAAACCTTGCCAACCGTGGCAAAGTCCGCAATCCGGTTCTGCACCGCCGAAACGCCGAGCTTCGCTTCAATCGAATTGCTCGCGACCGGCAAGTACTTCTCAAACCGGTGGTCCACGTTCGGCGTCCCGAGCTGATCTTTAAACAGCCAAACCAGCGAAGCGTAATCCTCGTTGCTCAAGTCCGGCCCGGCAATCACGGCCGCCTTCGAACCCGCATTTCGGAAAACTTCCAGCACCGCCGCCGTTGCCGAAGACCATTCGACCGGAGCCAACTGGTCGCCGCGCCGAAGCAGCGGCCGCTCAATTCGCTTGTCGGTGTTAAAGGCGTAGTGGCCAAACTTGCCCTTGTCGCAAGTCCATTCCTCGTTCACTTCCTCGTTCGTGCGACCGTTAATGCGCACAATCTCGGACTTTCGGTAGTCCACGTGGATGTTGCATCCGTTGCTGCAAAGCGTACAAATCCCCGGCTTCGTCTGCAAGTCCCAAGGCCGCGCGCGGAACCGGTACTTCGTGCTGGTCAGCGCGCCCACCGGACAAATCTCAATCACGTTCCCCGAGAACTTGCTCTCAAAGTCCGTCATCTGGAACGTCGAAGGCTGCATCGAAGCGCCCCGGAATCGGAACCCAAGCTGCGCGTCGCCGCTAATCTCTTCCGTAAATCGAACGCACCGGCCGCACTGAATGCACCGCTCCAGGTCCAGCGTCACGTACTTGCTCAGCGGAAAAGCCTTCGGCGCGTGCCGCTTCATCTCGACAAATCGGCTGGTCGATGGGCCATAGAAAAGCGTGTTGTTCTGAAGCGGACACTCGCCACCCCGGTCGCAGATCGGGCAGTCCAGCGGGTGGTTGATCAGCAGAAATTCAAGCACGCCGCGTCGGTCGGTGTGCAGCCGTTCCGTATCGGTGAGAATCACGAGCCCCTCGCTGGCCGGCAAAGAACAGGCCGCCTGCGGCTTCGGCATCATGCGCACGCTGCCATCTGGACCCTTCGTGCCAATCTCCACCAAGCACATCCGGCACATCCCCACCGGCTTCATTCGGGGGTGATAGCAAAAGATCGGGATTTCCAAACCCAAGCGTTTCACCGCTTCAACGATCAGCTCCCCTTTCGGAACCTGAATCGCCACGTCATTGACGGTGATGTTGACCATTGGAATCTCGGAGATCGCAGCCATAAGAGACATTCCTATTCTAGCTTCTATCGCCTCCCGCCGACGAGCGTTCGTGTTCTGGCAGCGGAAATCTCAGAGCCCCTTCTCCGTTCCGACGGAGAAGGGGACGGGGGATGAGGAATTGAGCAGCCGCAACATACGAGTTCGAGCCCCCTGCTTTCGCTTCCGAGCGAGAGGAGGGGGTTGGGGGTGGAGATCCGTCCAGCAGAAATCTCCGCCCGAGTCCAAAAACAATCCCGATCGCCCGGAACGCAGCCGAATCCCGTTTGAGCCCCTTCTCCATTCCGATGGAGAAGGGGTCGGGGGATGAGGATACGAACAGCCGAAACTTTCGATCTCGAGCCCTCTCCTTTCGCTTCCGAGCGAGAGGAGGGGGGTGGAGAGCCGCCGAGCAAAAACCCTCGCCTCAATCCAAATCTAGCGCCCGTTTTCAGTTACCCGAAGACTTTTCCACTTTACGCATTCTAATAAGCCGAATTAACTGGATGATCGTCACAATTAGCGATAGCGTCAAGGAACAAACTGCGAGTATTGCCACCGGCCGTTCCATCAGGTTTTTGCGGTCATTCGCAGAAATAACAAAGAGAACGACTGACCAAGCTAAAAGTGAAATCAGAGTATAGATCCACGCCTGTATTCGTAGCCTTATCGCATTCTTTTCAATCATCGCTTTGCGTCCTGCTCAACGAGCTCACCCAGAACCATCGATGAGTCCCCCACTGACGCATCGCCCCCGAAGGGTCATAGGCCCGGCGAGATGTCAAAGTAAACCCACCCGCACCATCACGCAACAAACATGCCGTCATGTTCCCGTGACTATCGTACACTGGAAACCGCACCGAAGTCGCCGATCCGGTCTTAATGCCCACCTTGTCAAAAGAAGACTACTACAGTTTGTTTCCGAACTACTATCGTCACTTATCCTTATCTTATAACCACAAAAGAACACACAACCTAACGTTTCTAAATTTGTTTTTGTAAATCTATTAACGTATGCTCTGCAATTTGCAGCTCAACTTGTGCCTCCTCGAACAAGAGTTCAAGCGTGCAACTATCTCGTTCTTTGCCAATCTGGGCTCTTTTCATCGCGAGGGCGGCGCGATCGGTACCAAGTGGGCGCGGTAAAGTCACTGTTGACGCCGCAACCATAAGCCTTGCTCGCATCCCTGCGAGCGGAATCAAAACTTCACGGGCTAAAACACTGACAAATGCGGGATTATCTCCAATAAATTCACAAGTTCTTCTTATCAGAAGATCAATATCCCCAACGTGCTTCCAACTCTCTTCTGACATGGTTATAGCCCGCGTCCTAGAATATTGATAATTATTCCGAGTTCCATCTGCGGATTGTAAATTCGGCCCACAATCACGTCCACCTTGCTCATTCCTTGAGCACCTCTCTCAGCTTGGATCATTTCAATTCTCTGACGATTTCGCTCAGCGTCCGGGTCTTTGATCATCTCGCCTTCAAGATAAGCAATGTTTACTTCTAGCCGAATTATCTCAGATTGTGCAAGTCCAAGATATGTTTGAAGCGCAGCTATTAACTGCCTTATGCGGTAGATTGCAGCCGGTCCACTAGACATCACCATCACTTGATGAAACTCGACCATGAGATTATTCATCTCTGCGAAGAACGAAGTTTTACCGTTTCGATCAAATCGGTTTACTGGATCATTCCCGCAATAAGCGAACCAGTTTCCCCCATCCATCGCCGGATCCTCACTGATAAATCGACCCGACCCCGGCTCGTAGTACCTTGCCCGCATGTAGTACAGACCCGAGTCGTCATCCTGCTGGTGACCCAGTGAACCTACATAACGGTTAGAAGGCGCGCCCTGGTAAGCCGAAGCCCCGCTCGGATGAGTGCCCCACTGCCGCATCGCCCCCCAAGGGTCGTAGGCCCGGCGAGAGGTCAAAGTAAATCCGCCCGCTCCGTCACGCAACAAACATGCCGTCATGTTCCCGTGTCCATCGTACACCGGAAACCGCACCGAAGTCGCCGATCCGGTCTTAAAGACCTCCACATAATCAATCCCCCCAGCCCCAAGCCCGTTTCGAACAATCTCCGTGTAATTCCCCCGCGTTGGACCATTGGAGAAAGTCGCCTAATTCCTTTGGAGTGCGGCGGCTCTGCCGCCGCTTTTGGCGGCCGGAGCCACTAACCAACCTGCGGTTCACAAACCCAATCCGATTCCAGCCGAGTCCCGTTTGAGCCCCTTCTCCATTCCGATGGAGAAGGGGACGGGGGATGAGGACCCGCATAGCCAAAACAAACGAGCTCGAGCCCCCTTCTTTCGCCTCCAGCGAGAGAAGGGGGTTGGGGGAAGAGAGCCGACCAGCAGAAATACCAGCCTAAACCGTCAACAAATCCGAACTTCCGAAAAATCCGAACGGAGCCGAAAGCCGCGCGAGCCTCTTGCAATGCAGGGCTATACAAGGCAACACAAAGCCACGCAAGGCGCGAAGCTCAAAGCGCCGCCCACCGATCACGTCTTCCCAACGTAAACCTCCACAACCTTATCCTCCTCAACAAAGACTAACACCATCGTCAGCATCCGGTTGTAATACCAAACCAAACCCCGAGCCATCGGAATCTCCTTAGGAACAAACGACGCCCGAATATCCGATCGGACCGACCGATTGAACACCTCGGCCGGATGAACCTCATCCGGCGCTCCCAACTTACTTCGAACTTCCTGGCTCCGCTTCCCAACCAACCCTTTCGCCGCACGCTCGAAATCCGAAGTATCAAACTGTTTGAGCACCCAAAAAGAGATCGCTCCGCATCCGGCGATGACAATGAGCCCAGAAACCAAGTTCTCCACCCGAGAACGCCTGACCTTGTGCGATGGTATCGCTTTCATTCGAGTCACTAAACTTTAAGCAACGAAACTCATCCGGTGAGTGCCCGCACTCCCTGCGTCAGCGCTGCCTCAAGTCTAAGCATCTCGTGCTCCGAACACTTACAAATCGCCGCCGCCAACTGACTAGAAGTTCTCAGCAGCCTCTTGTCCACATTATCTGTCGCTAAGTACTGCCAAAACAAAGCAGATCGAAGCTCTTGTGCCGTCACGATCAGAATATCGTTGTCGTTGTCGTCGTCAGAACGTACGGTCGGCACGAGGCGACTTGAAAGCACTATCACCGCTTCAAAATCGCCCATCTTCCGAGCGTGCTCAATCAAGACGGCGGTCAAGTTCGTTGCCAATTCTGCCCTTCCATCCTCGTCCGATTGAAAAAGTTCGAAGACGATGTCGACAAACTTCGAACCCTCCTCGACCGGTGGAATTTCTAAATCGATCGCGTACCTGTCTATGATGGAACCAATCAACTCGCCCGCTTTCCAGGCAGAAAAATCACTCAATTCTTCTTGTGTCTCCTTCATCTCCGATTTCCATTGACCTTGAAACTACTATTCATCATGTCCTAAACGCTTGCTTCAATCTGCGAACCGCGACTCGACCAAACTGCCAATTGCAGAAGAGAACAATCGAAAAAATGACCTGGCACTGAAACAGTGGATCATTGAAGATGTCAAATATGCCTCCTAGATTGCCCGTCCATAGCCATGCATAGCTGGAAATGTATAAATGGTACGACATGGCCGGAATGATCGAGATGCCTGAATAGAGCATTCTTCGTTTCGTTGCCCGTCTCAAAACCGCTTACCTTCTGCATGGTGTCGATCGTCCGCGCGCCGTGGCCATTGTAATGTGAACGGCGTGACTTTTGAGGACAGAACAAGAACCCTCGTTCCTTGATATCTCACATGGCCATTTTAAGCAGATCGATCCGGCATTATCCGCCTAGTCCCAGAAAACACCGACCCTGAAGTGGAGTGGATAATTGCGATTCTAACGTAAACCTTAAACGCCCCGAAACCTACTCACTCTCTTCCCAGGATGGAAAGTTCTGCCACGTGGGCACGTGAAGAAACGGTATGCCCGAATGGCCAAGTAACCCGATGATCGTCGTAAAGAGGCTTGAGGAGGGCAAGATCCCGCTTCTGGCCATAAAACCGAAGCCAGTCAGACGCAAAGAACCGAACATTCGGATCGCTCGACTGAAGCATTCTTCGAATGAACGGCCGAGCCCGAAGCACCGTGCAGTCAAAGAGCACCTCAAGTAAAGCCAATGCAGGTTCCTGCTCGAGCTCATCAAACCGCTCCGTCAGTCGCAACAGAAACCGCTTGACGATCCGCGTCTGGTTGCCACGTTCAAATCGGAGCGCAAAGAGGAATGTCGCCTGATCCTCCGCCGAGCACTTAAGAAACGCCGACACGTTCAACTGTGATCGGAGTGTCGTTGAAACGCCCTTTGCCATTTCCTCACCGCCCGCAAACTAAACAACGCTTACCCAAAAGCCTGGCCAAAGGTCATGAAATCGGCTTCGGATTCCAGTTGGGGTGCTCCGTTTGCGAAGCGAATGTAAGCACAAATATGCTGTTTGTCATCATGGCATCAACTCTCCTTGGTCCAAACACCTAATCAGCTTGCGGCTCCGTATTTTCAGCTGGCCTCATTAGGTACGCGCCGACAATGAAGAGAACGCAATAACTGACGAATACTTCTGGCCGCAGGAACATGACTGCTAAACATCCGTAAACAAAAACTGGCCAAAGAACGTCCCGACCAAAGTGTTTCACCAACTCGTCTTGTCCAGGGCGGCGATCGCCTCTAAAGCTTGAGGCGCTAATCAAGCACAGAACGGTCGGAACCGAGGAACTGGACACGATGCCCTCTGTCAACCGGAGCCAATAAACGGTGGAAAGCACTGTAACGTGCAGCACTGCTCCAATCCAGTAATGTAACGAGGTCATGATGCCGTTGCTCCCACGTGCGTAGGCTTATTCTAATCCGAGAACAGCCTGATTCGGAACCTTTTCTCGTCAATCTGCTTCCTCACCCCAACTCTATATCGAGTCCGACGCGCGGCGCGTCACGAGGGACCCCAGAGTGGCCGAAAAAACCACGACCACACCGACCGACCGCTCCCGGCCACCAGAACACAAAATCCGAAAATCATTGGTTGACTTTCCGCCGCCAAGAACCCAATAGACTGGGACGGCCCCGCCACTCAAGGCCATGCAGAGCCACCAAAGCCCCCCTAAAACGGTGTAATTAATTAATCCGGCTGGGGGGGAGCATTAATTACACCGACCACCCAGGCAACGCAAAGCCAAGCAAGGCCACCCAAAGCGCGAAGCTCAAAGCGCACGCCATCATGAGAAGTCATGGCCGACCGAAAGCGGATGAATCCAAGAACCATTCTCTGGTCGTCCGTCATCGTCCTCTCCGTCGCCGGGACCATCTTCGCCGGATTCCTGCTCAGCCGAAGCCAGGCCCAGCAGTCCGAGGTCGGAAAGCTCCGCCGAATCTTTGTCGCCTGGCAGCTCTATCGCGAGGACCACGACGGCGTCATGTCGCCGAACCTCAACGTGCTACGCTACCGACTCGCGGACGACGCCGACCTGATCGCCAACGACGACCCAGACCGAAAAGGGCAATCGCCCTTTCCGATGGACCCCGCGCTCAGCGCAGCCTCCGGAAGCTCCGAAGTCCGGATCAGCTACCCGTACGTCGGAGCCTTCGCCATGGCCGGAAAGCTGTCCGACCGAATCGAGCAAATTTTCGAGAAGCCCAAACTCGGCCTCATCACCAACCCGTGGATTGGAGCCGTTGATCCAAAGGCTAAAACCTTCGACGGCCCGTTCCTCAGGCTTAACGCCTTCGGCTCGGTGCGAACGGTCCTGGCCAAAGGCAAGCAAAGACCGTTCGCCGACCCGAAGCGGCACTTCTTCGAACCTTAACCGCGCCGCTTCTTTCGAGCCGTCCGCTTCGCTGGCTTCTTCGCCACCGGCGCCGCAACTGCTGGCTGCGAAGGTGAAACGGAATGCACCACCAGGCTGCCGCCCACGTTCGTGCTCAAGAAGAACGCACCGTCGCCCGAGAAGCAAATCGGCGACCCGACCGAGTTCTGATCGTTCAAAACCGCTACCTTCTGGAAGGTCGTCGAGTTCCAAAAGATCACGCTCCGATCCGTAGAGCTCGTCGCAATGAAGCGCCCACTCGGCGACCAGGTCGCATTCGTGACCCAGTCCTTGTGCCCCATCAATCGGGCAAGTCGAACTCGGGACTTAGCATCCCAAACCATGCTAACCCCGTCTCGACCGGTGGTCACAAACCGCGTGCCGTTCTTGTTGTACGAAACGTCGAAGGTCCCTTCATTGGCGGGCTGACTCAAGATGCCGACGACTGCCCCGGTCTTCGCGTCATAAACCCGACCGACGTCGCCAAGAATCCCGGTCGCAATCAGGTTCGCCGAAGCCGGATTGAACTCGCCACCGTAAAGGTTGGAGCCCTTCCCAAGGATCTCCCGCTCTTCCTTCGGCGTGTTCAGGCCCAAATCCTGAATGTCAATCGCGTCGTCCTTGCCAACGCTAGCGAGCAAAGTCCGCCCGACGTTAAAGCTCACCTTCTGAATCCCGCGCGTATGGCTGCGATACTCCTGCACCTTCGCCCCCGTCCGTGCATCTTCAATGAAAACCCGCCCCGTCTCGTCGCCGGTCGCAATCCAAACGCCATCCCGACTCCAAGCCGCCGCATAAGCCGGCCCCGGATGCTTCGCCAACTTCCGCACGGTCTGCCGGGTCTTGGCGTCGATAATCTGCACCGAACCATCCTCCAAGCACAGCACCACCTGCGTCCCCTGCGGCGCCGGAGCCATCGCCACCGGCCGCACCCCTTCCGAAACCTTCACCACCGAAATCGAAACACTCGGCACCTGGCCCACTAGCATCATTGCTGAAAAAATCATCGTTCCTCCATGACAATGGATATAGACGCTTGTAAGATTCGCAAGTTAGCGGTCTAATACGCTGTATGAGCGCACAACCGCTTCTCTCGGGCTGGACCGTGGACTATGGCGACGGCCCGCAGGCCATCACCATCCCGCACGCATGGAACGAAGACCTGCCCGTTTTCGATGAAGGCCCGGTTGTGTACGAGCTCGAACTTACCATTCCGCCGGACGCCCAAGTCCTCCGCTTCCACGGCGTCAGCTACGCCGCGGACGTCCTGATTAACCGCGAAGTCGTCACCCGCCACCGCGGAATCTGGGACGCCTGGGAAGTGCCGATTAAGAAGTACCAGGGCCAAAGCGTCCTCCTAACCGTCCGCGTCACCAAAAACGGCGGTCTCAACTACCCGGTCGAAGAAGCCGCCAGCGGCTTCCTGCCCTACGTCTTCCACACCTTTGGCGGAATATTCCGAGAAGTCGAAATCGACACCGCTCCTTCCGCTGCCCAATCCGTGCCCACCAGCCGAGCATCTGTAGACGGCCCGCACATCCTCGTCGACGGCGCCCCCTTCTACATGCGCGGCATCCTGCACTGGGGTTGGTATCCCGAACTCGGCCATCCAAACCCGCCCGAAGCCACCATCCGCGCCGAGCTCGAGCAAATCCGCTCCTTCGGCTTCAATACCGTCAAGTTCTGCCTCTGGGCCCCGCCCCATCGCTACCTCGACCTGCTCGCCGAATACGGCCTAGTCGGCTGGCTCGAACTCCCGCTCTGGAACCCATCCAGCCAACCCGAGCGCCTCGGCCAAATCCGAAAGGAACTCGAAGCCATCGTCCGGCAATACGCGCACCACTCGTCCATCATCGCCTGGACCATCGGCTGCGAACTCGGCGAAGGCATCCCAGTCGAGTTCCGCCAAGAATTGGTCGAACTCGTCCAGAAAACCACCGGCTGCCCCCTCGTCCGCGACAACTCCGGCGGTGCCGAAATGTACGGCGGCGACCTCCGCGAGTTCGGAACCTTCGACGACTTCCACCCCTACTGCGACACCCAGTTCTTCCCCAGCGTCCTCGACTGCCTCAACACCGGCAACCACGGCGAACGCCCAACCCTCCTCGGCGAAACCAACGACACCGACGTCCACCGCAACCTAGAAGCCCTCCGAAAAGTGGACCCCTTCTGGGCCAGCGGCGACGTCAATCGAAACGCAAAAGGCGTCCGCTGGCAATACGACCTCCCGCACTTCCTCACCAAAAACCGCTTCGCCACCGCTCCCACCGAAAACCGCCATTTCCGGCTCATGGAATCCAGCCGCCAAAAGGCGCTGTTCGTGCGAAAAGCCGTCACCGAGCACGTCCGCGCTCGGCCGGACTTTTCAGGCTACGTCATCACCGGGCTGCGAGACACCCCAATTTCGACCGCCGGTTTCATGGATGATTGGAACGCCGCCCGATTCGATCCGGGCGAAATCGAGACCTGGAACTCGACCGATGTCTTCTACCAAATCCCCGTCCGTCGTCCAAGCTGGAAGCACGGCGGAAACCGCCCCGGCTACGCGGATTCTCGAAACCACTTCGTCGGGCGAATTCTTCTGAAGGTCGGCCTTGCCGTTGAGCAGGGCAAAACCGTCGAAGTCCGCTGGAGCATCGTGAGCTCCGAAGGCATCATCGTCGCGGAAGGGCGCGGCGAAACGGTGTCCATTCCGACACTCTCTGCGCGAAAGGTCGCCGAAATCCACTGGCAATGCGATCAGCCCGGCGAGTTCACGTTGGTCGTCGAAGCCCCAGGCATCCGCAATGCCTGGCCCATCTGGGTCCTCACTCGACCCAACTTCGAAGGCTGGACGATCCACGACCCGGCAGAAGTCCTCACCGATCTGATCGGAACGCCAGACGGCGTGGGTCGAATCTCCACCCGGTTCCGCCCGGAAAGCCGTCCCTCGATCCAGTTCCTCCTGGACGACGCCAGCCTTCCCGCGCCGTTCTGGCGAGAATCGGCATATGAGTTCTTCGATGCCGAGTTTTGGCAAGATCTCGGGTTTGCGGAACGATGGGAGCGCCTGATGCCCATCTCATGCGATCGGGTGATCGACATTGACTACATCGCAAAATTCTGGGGCCGCGATTACCAGGTTCTCATGAACCGAGTGGACGTTCGAACCTACGAAGAAGCCCCCGTTCTCGTGCGCTATCCGCACGGCTACGTTACGACTTTGCGCCCATTTGGCGGACTAGGCAAACAACCGCAATGCGTCACCAACAACCCGGCTGGCTCTCGATTCTTGAGCCGACTGATGCACTTGCGCTACTTAGGCGCAACGCCGTAGCCGCGCTTCGCCACATAAACGCCCCTAAACTCAACGCAAACCCGGCCGTGGGCAAGTACCGCGACGTCCACGGCCGTCCATGCCAATCCTGCACGCCAATACCGGCTCACGAATTCCGCAAAACGGTCTTCAGTAACGCGTGCCGTAACGGTGAAATCCTCTGAGATCGGCGCTCGGTACTTCAGTCGGCTGCGCTGCACCACCAACGGGGCATCGGAAAGCCCATTTTCCGCTAGTTCATGGCTGACCAAAACCCAACCGGCAAGGGTGGCAAGTGAGGCGAGACTTCCTCCAAATGCTGTCCCGTGATGGTTGATGTTTGGAGTAAGCGGGCACTGAATCTCGATCTGATGCCCACCGACGACTGCGACCTTCGCTCCCATCTCGGAGGTGATTGGCAAATGTTGGTGCAGAAACTTGGTCCACTCAGCCGGAGTCACGTTCGTTGGTTTACCGTATCAAACGCCAACAAAATTATGGGGTTGGCTCGAACCGAAAGTTGGCGTACATTGGTTACAGGATGGCAACCGCAGGGATCGCGCTCGCAATGATTTCGGTCTTCGTACAGTCCGAAGTTAAGCTTCCCCGCTACGTCTTGCTGAGCATGGCACTCAACGATCAGGCGGCTCTAGAAGACCTGCGCCTGACCCCGGCCCAACGATTGCGGCTTGAGCAAGCTCAGTCAAGCACGAGCGACATCACGCCCTCGGAGCGATATCAGCTCACCGGTGTTTGGCGATTCCAGCGACAAGGGGCGCTCGCGGTCGTCCGCTGGTTTCCATCGCTTTCTCCAGCGCAACAGAAGCGATTTTCTGAGCTGAGCCTTCGAACAGCCGGCCTCATGCCTTGGCTGGACGATCGGGCCAAAGACACCTTTTCTCTATCTGACGAAAGCATGTCGAAAGTCGCCGAGCTGCTTGAAAAGTACAACCCATACCGACTGATCCCCGAGCCAAAATTTGTAGCCCCAAAAAAGAACGCCCCAAGAGCAACCCTTTACGAGTACTGGGAAGATCGCCGTCGAAGGGAAGGAGAGCACCGTCAGCGGATGGCATTTGAGTCGCAAAAGCTCGTGTATTCGATTGTGCAAAATTTGTCGGAGCCCGATCGAAGTCGAGTCCAGGAGATGTATGGCCGCCCTTACGCTTCGCGCTACATCAGCCCAGCCGGTTCTGTTCGTGCGGTAATGCTACGGGACGTCAGTGATCCAGAACGGCTTCGGGAGATCGGTACTGATCCAAAGTATGTTCGACAAGCAGAAGCGGTCCGCGCTGTCCAGCGTAAGTCGCCGATCTACACGCAGAGGGCAATGCAACGCCTAACCGAGAGACGGCTCCAGAAACTCAGCAATGAAAATGTGGAGCGTCTGTTTCAGTCTGCGGTTCAACATGCCGGTCCGAGCGCGCTCCTTCTGCCTGAAGTCGTGGAGGCGCTCAACCTCGTTCCTCAACAGTCTGAAAGTATCTATATGGTTCTACTTTCGTGCGCAGGCGCTACGAGTCCAGCAGATAACGCACGCATCGAGAGCGTTCTAACCCCTGCGCAGTTGCAGAGATGGCAACAACTAGCCCAAACCCATTTGAACGTCTCAACCAACCCAACCCGCGCAATAGCTTCTCTCTAACGCGTGGCCGCGAACAGAGAAGACTGCGCGTTTTCCTTGCCTTCTTCTCGATACACCGACTCGTACTTCTTTGCGTTTGCGGAGAGCTCACTTGCGGGAAACTCCGTGTAAACGCGCTTTAGTAGATCTGCCGCCCCGTTGTAGTACGTTGCCGAAGTTTCGTATCGCCACCAGCTGTTGAAGTCGGCGAGTCGGCGGGTGGCCGTCGCAGCGCGATAAAGCGCCTTGGCCGTGGTCGCTTCCTTAGGATGCTCGCTCGCAATCTCCAGACATATTCTCCGAGCTTGCGCCAGTGCCTCATGTTCGAAACAGTGTTCGCTTACCGCGCTCTTATCGGATTGGTCCGTGATTCCCGTGTTCAGTCCGACCAATACACCGCGTCCGCCTTGCCACAATGACGCATTGTAGAGCAGCAGGTTTCGGCGATTGTAGAAATAGCTTGCAAGTTCATACTTGGCCGATGCTTTCGCGCTACCCGACGATCGCGCAATTTTCTCTTCAAGCGCCTTTAGGTCGCGAGTCGTCTGCAACGGGTCAGGAATAGTGTCCAGAAGGCCAGACTCGTCTTGGAGCCAGGCATAGTTACGTTCGCCTACCTCTGCGAGCTTCTTTCTTCGAGCCTCGGGAATCGAACTAAAGGCCGCTTCCGCCTCTGAATATCCACCTTTGCGAAGTAGTCGATACCCGTACGCGAGCCGGTATTTGTCGGCATCAGGCTGAGCCTTCCTCTCGGTTGCCACGAGGTTAATCTCTTCGGGACTCATGCGGACGTCAAGCAAATACGCAACATCCATGCGGTACTCAAGCTTTTCGAAATCTGCCAGAGCCAGCACAAGTTCCTTGTTCCGAATGTGCAAAGAAGCCCGATACTCAATCGCCGGATTCTTCAGGTAGCTCTTGGGGTACTTCGATTCGAATTGCTCAAGGATTTTCAGGGTCTCAGCTTGCTTGCCTTGCTTTTCGTAGGCGGCAGCAAGCACATACGACGCTAAGTCAGCGCCCTTTGCCGTTGAAGGAACGTTCTTTGCAAGCACGATAGCTCGCGGATAGTCCTTCGCCAAGAAAGCGATCTCGGCAACTCTGGCCGCAAGTTCCGGTCGAAGCTGTGGGTATCGGTCTGTTACTTCTTTGGCCAAAGCACTAAGCGCTTTTAGGTCTGCTTTGGGATTCTCATCTTCCCAACTACGATAGAAGTGATAAAGCCTAAACGCTAGATACTCTTCGGCGAGCGTCTGGTCCGCGAGGATTCCGGCTCGGAAGGATTTCGCTTGGGCGGGCGAAAGTCGCAGGTACGCCTTCCTAAAACTACTAAGCGCACTCAGCTCATCGCTCTCTTGCGTTGCGCTGCCGACGAGCCGAAGGTATCTGAGCGCAGCTTGATCGTATTGCTTGTTTGCAAACAACGGTCGCACGAGCCAATGCTGAGCATTCCAGCGAAATCGAGTGGCCGAAGGATCCTGAGTAATCGCCTGGAACCGAGTGACTGCCGCCAAACCCAGCGATCGATTTTTTGGTACCGGACTGCCCTCAAATGGGTAAGCCGCGTCCATTCCCTTCCTCGCTGCCATCACGGTTGCGGGCAACTTTCGTGGACCGTTTAGCCGAGCCGCCTGCCCAAACAAAGCCGCCGCCTTGGCCGAGTCCTGCTCGGCATCCGCTCGAACGTACAAGGCAAAAGGCAACACGACGGGACTCGTGATCGAAGCGAGTTCCGCAACACCAGAACCCGCCTTGCTGCCTTCCTTCCGATACGCAGCAAAGAATCGTCCCCAATCGGCAGACGGCTTGGCTGCCGCGAGTTGAGTGGCCTCTCGCAGCAGCCGATACCGCTCAATCTTCCCCTGGGTGAAATCAAACTGAGCCTTTGCCGTGATGCTGGCCGCGCGGTAGTTCTGCTTTGCTAGCTCCGCGGCAAGTCGCCCGTCGAGCTTGGTCGCCTTTTCCTCTCGCGTGTAGATATCGTTCTCAGACTGGTAGCGGTTGTTGTAGAAAGGGTTCGATCTCGGAGACCGCTCGTCCCAGCTAGAGATCACCATTGGCGAAGGCGGCACGCCCCAGTCGACATCCGGGGAGTTGAAATAGACCGTATCGTAGAATTCGCCGGTACAGGCCAGCACCAACGCGCTTGCCGCGATGCTTCCAATCACAAAACCCACCCGTCGTGTCGACATTATTTCAATTCTAACCGAACGGGTCTGTAAGTGACAGTCTTGCCCGAGATTGACTTCCCCGTCACCGTAACGACTAGCTCTCCATTTCCTTCTGCCATCAAGTAAACGACTGTCTTTTGCCCGGCCTCCAACCCTGGCCCGAGCAGGGTCATCTTTGAAACCAGCTCCGGAGTTGTGCCGGAGAATTTTAGCCGACGAGATCTGACTTGAGAAATGGTCACCCCACGCCATTCAAGATCGACCCGCATCCCTCTAGGGTCGAGGCTCATGGTCGTGAGGTCACCTTGGACCAGCTTGATTGCCACCTCGTTCTGCAACTTGCCATTCGCGTCCACAAGCGCCGCAACGTCGCGTCGAACTTCGGTCTCTATGTTCAGCCCGACGTCAAACCCTGGTTTTAGCCCGGTCCAGATTTGCGGCGTCTCATCCCCGGTCCAACGATACAGGATCACCCCCTGCCGCTTTCCGCCCGGAAGTTTGCCGAGGGCTTCCATAAACTCGCGAACCGTTTCCGGTCCCGTGACCGCGTACATCAATCGGTACCCCTTGCCCCGCCCATCCGCTCCCGCTTTCGTCGCCCGGAACCGCACGAGTTGCTCTCCATGGTTCGATGTGTGCTTCTCGAATTCCATTGCGGGATGCCTATATGCTTGTTCCAGCGTGAGGCCGCGGTGCACCGTCACAAACCGCCCTCGCTCATCGAACAGGTAAGCCTGACTGTATACCGGAATCCCAATTCGGTACCAGTGCCCGGATTCGTTGAGCTTCTCAACCGTGCGCTTCAGTTGTCCAAAGTCGCTCAGGTGCATCTTCTCAGGTCCCTCGCCGAGGTACCCCTCATACAGCTGCGGGACCGTCCAGCTTGTCGCTTCCTGAAGCTCCTTAAACTCCGGCGTCCCGACCCATGATTGAAGTGCGGTGACCGAGACTTCACGATTCACTAACCGTTCACGAATCTTGCGTACTAACCTCGCGTAATCTCGTAGCCGACTCTGCGGCAAGTCGAAGTCCAGTTGAATCCCTATGACGGTTAGCCCGGCGTCTTCGGCAAGTGTCTCGTCGGCATGGTAAGCGTTGCCGATCTCGTCGGCAATCTGTCGAATCAGAAGTTCTTTCTTCTCGGAGCTTTCAGTTGAATTCGACGAATCGCCCAGCGCGGAAGCGATGTGCCGAAGTGCGCCTGCGTCTGCGTTGTAAACGAGCCGGACGCCAAACTTCTCGCTTTGCTTCCATTCTTGCCGAAGGTGAACTAGGTACCGCTCGCCGTCGTAGGTTAGGGTCCCGGCTCGTACATAGATTTCATTTAGCCCGGCGCTCCTTGCCTCGCGAGCTTGGATCGGCGTCACTTCGACCGGGCTGTGCCAGTACCATGCTCCGACCTTCGGCTTTTCCGGTGGATACTCGATTCGGCAACCAACGAGCAGTATGCAAACCGCAAATAAACTAAGGACGCGCATTTCGGAAGCCATCGAGCATGGACCATGCCGGTTGATCATTCTGGATAGCAGGTCCAGTCGTGGGGCCAGTCGTTAGGGGCTGAGTCGCTTTAGCCGCAACGAGCGCCAGCTCCGGCCCGGGTTCCGGAACACTCCAAGTCTCTAAAAAAGTAGCCAGCGTCCCCGTGTGAATGTGGCCGGACCGGAACGTTTCATCGGCCAGCAAATCGATAATCAATCCTGCATTGGTGTCGACCCCTAGGATGTGAAGGTCCAACAACGCGGCCCGCAGCCGATGAACTGCCGTTGCCCGATCGGGTCCATGCGCAATGATCTTGGCCAGCATAGAGTCGTAGAATCGGCTCACCTCATCGCCGACTTCGAAGCCGGAATCCACCCTAATGTGGGGATTTCGCGGAGTAAGCCAAGCTCGGATTTTGCCTAACGACGGCACGAAGCCCTTGCCTGGATTCTCGGCAACAATTCGGGCCTCAATGGCGTGGCCAAAGATCTCACTTCGCTCCCCATCAATCAGTCGTTGCGGGAAAGAGAGCGGCAGCCCTGACGCCACTCGAATCTGTTCCGCGACCAAATCGACGCCCGTAATCGCCTCGGTGACCGGATGCTCAACCTGCAATCGCGCATTCACTTCGAGGAAATAGAACGCGTCGGTCTCGGGATCGACAATGAATTCTGCTGTCCCTGCGTTCTCATACTCCGCCGCCAAAACCAGCTTGCGCGTTGCCTCTCGCATGGCTTCCCATGGCACTTCGCGGGCAGCCGGGGCCTCTTCGATGAGCTTCTGGTGTCGGCGTTGGATGCTGCATTCTCGCTCAAAGAGCGTGGCCACATTCCCGTGACCGTCCGCAATGAACTGAACCTCCACGTGCCTTGGGTTTCGAACGTACTTCTCGACCAACATTGTTCCGTCGCCAAATGACTTGAGCGCTTCGTCAGAGGCAAGGTGGAATTCGTCCGCAAAGGCGCTTGGGTCGTGCACGATGCGCATTCCGCGCCCACCGCCGCCACTGGATGCTTTCAGCATCACCGGGTAGCCGATGCCTACCGCTGCGGCCTGCAGTTCTTCGAGGCGTCCCTGGCCTTCGAACCCAGGCACCGAAGGAACTTCAGCGAGGCGTGCAAGCGCTTTTGCGTCGGCTTTTGTGCCCAGCTTCCGCATTGCCGCGCCGCTTGGCCCAACAAACCGGATTCCTGCGGCGATACATGCTTCCGCAAACTCGGCTCGTTCGCTGAGAAATCCGTAACCAGGATGGATAGCGTCCGCTCCATGTTCGATTGCCGCCGCCAAAATCAGGTCTGCACGAAGGTAGCTCTCGGAGGCCGGACCCGGGCCGAGACGAATTGCAACGTCTGCCTCACGCACAAAGCGCAAACCCGCATCGGCATCGCTGTAAACCGCAATCGTTCGAATCCCCAATTCACGGCACGTTTGAAAAATCCGGCAGGCAATCTCGCCTCGGTTCGCAACAAGTAGAGACTTAATCATTTGCCACCCCAATTCGCTTTCCGCTTCTCTAGAAATGCGGTGATCCCTTCCTTCGCTTCTTCACCCGCTCGTGTTTGCGCAAGTAACCCTGCGGCGTCGGGTCCATCGAGTGGTGCGGAAATGGCCAATTGCTTGCTAGCTCGAACGGCAAGGGGGCCGTTTGACAGAATCGCCTTGAGCAACTTTTCCACCGCGCCCACTAACTCCGTCTCGTCCACCACCGAACTCACTAGTCCTACGTCCTTGCCTCGCGCAGCATCAAACGGCTGGGCGGTGACAAAGAGCTCTCGCGAATAGCTACCGATCTTTCTTAAAACAAAAGGTGAGATAGTCGCCGGAATCAGTCCGAGCTTCGCTTCACTAAAAGCGAAGAGTGCCGTTGAACTAGCGACCACGATATCCGCGGCCGCAACGATTCCGCACCCACCACCGAAACAAGGGCCATGAACCTGAGCAATTACGGGCACCGGACATCGATAGACCGCATCGAACATCTCATACAGTTTCAAGGCATCGGCAGCGTTTTCTGCCTCGGACTGAGTGGCTTGCTCCCGCATCCAGTTGAGGTCTCCACCGGCGCAAAAGGCCTCCCCTTCGCCTCGAATCACAACGGCGCGATCACTTTCGGTGATACCGGAGAGTGCCGTAGTCAGCGCTTGGATGAGCGAAGCGTTGAACGCGTTTCGAACCTCGGGACGGTTGAGCCCCAAGTGCAGAACGCCGTTTTTCCGCTCTTCGATGAGCATGGCCAAGTATGGCTCAGATACCCGTCAAGCGGCATGTCACAATGACCAAGTGCCACCTGAGGTTCGCTTCACCTCTGACCGTTTCACCGTTTCCCGGTTCGATCTGGCAAAGGTCGGCGCGATCACCTACTTCAAATCGTTCTGGTGGTTTGCGCTCACGATCCCGCTATTCGGGATTTTCGCTTTCGCATTTGGAACAGGAATCCTTCGGGCGATCGGAGCGATGGCGATCCTGTGGCCGCTCACCATTCCAGGACGAGCGTTTCTTGCATCTAGCAAGTCGAGTCGCTTGTTCACTCGAGGATGCAAAGTGCTAGGCGATGAAACCGCGCTCTACTTCCAGGGCGACAACAACGACGGGATGAAGCTGGTGCGGGAATCTTTCCGGCGAATCGAATCGCAAGGCGACCTCGACCTTGTTCACACTCGGCGGCTCGGTGTCATTCCAATACCAAAAGCCGCGTGGTCCGAAGCGGACTACGCGGCTTTTCGAGCCGAATTAACCGAGTGGCAGAACGATTTATCGCGAGCTTAAGAACTGCGTCAAGGGTGAGTAGAACACCATCGCAGCGATCACCGCGACTGCGCACAGCACGCAAGTGTTCTGGATTGCCGGTCGGAAGCGCGCGAAGCTGATCTCCTCTGTAGGGCCATCGGTAAGCGCTACGAGTCGCGCAATGTTGAGATAATAAGCCGCGCTCACGATACTCGAGACCGCCAGCACAACTGCGAGAGGCAGCAGGTCTGCATTCAAGGCATCTTGGAAAATCAAAAGCTTTCCGAAGAATCCGCTGGTTGGCGGAAGCCCCATCAGCGAGACCATGAACACCACCATGCAAGCCGCGGCCACGCGCGACCGCTGCCAAAGTCCTCGAAGGTCATCGAGCCCGGTGGATTCTTTGCCGTCGTGAGCGAGCAGCGAGATCACGGCGAAGGAGCCGATCGTCATCAAGGTGTAGCTGAGAACGTAATAGATCACCGTCTCGGGCCCGATTCGACCTGGGTTCTTTCCGTGCGCAATGAGCGCGACCAAGATGTAGCCAGCGTGAGAGATCGAGCTGTAGCCAAGCACACGCTTTACGTCCTTCTGCATCAGCGCGACGATGTTCCCGTAGAGCATCGTTAGCACCGCAATCAAACCCAGTGCCGGTGCCCAGATGGCTTGCATTGCGGTTGCTGACTCAAGCAATCGAAAAAGGAAGGCAAAGGCGGCCGTCTTCCCAACCGTCGCCATGAAGGCAGTAACGTTGGTCGGCGCACCTTGGTAAACGTCCGGCGTCCACTGGTGGAATGGGAAGAAGCTTGCTTTGAACCCAAGTCCGATCAACAGCAATGCGAGACCGAAGGCGAGCAATGCCTGCACGTTAGGATCCTTCGATTCCCAAGCCAGACCAATCCCTTCGATGCCGAGCCCGCCGGTTGCGCCGTAGACGTTCGCAATTCCGTAAAGGAGGAATCCACTGGCAAAAGCGCCCAACAGGAAGTATTTCAGCGCGCTTTCTTCGCCCTTCTCTTCAACGCGGCTGATACCGGCCAAAACGTAGAGCGCGATGCTGAGGATTTCTAGGCCGACGAACATGACCAGCAAGTTCTCGGTGCAGCACATCATCATTGCGCCGACCGTGCTCCAGAGCATCAGCGGATAGAACTCACCGAACGGAATCTTCTTTTCGCGAAGATAGCCCTCAGAAAAAGCGATTGTAGCAGAAGCGCCTATAACGCAGACCAATTGCATGGCCAATCCAAACTGGTCACGGATGATCGTTCCGGCAAAGCTCGTCTCAGTTTCAAGGCCAAACTGCCGAATCAGCATCGCGGCCGCCATGAGAAGACCAATTTGAGATGCCCAAACGATTAGATTGTTGTCTCGCTTTGGAAACAGCATTTCCAAAATGAGGGCAAAAATCCCTGCCACCGCAACCATTGCAATGGGGAGCACCATGCTCCAGTTTGTATTCGGCATCAGTGTCTGAATCATCGAATCTCCCGTTTCTCGTCCACGTTCCCGTGAAGGCGAGCAGATGAAATTAGTCTTTCGGATCCCGCTCGAATGTATTGGCCCTGCATTGGATCTTCAAGGGCAACTCGGATCGTCACTTCTTCCGGCTTGTCCTTCCACGATGGTCGCTTTGTGGCTTCGCTGATCGCCATCAGTCGTGTCGCCTGCGTACTGGCTTCCATCGGACCAAAGAAAAGGTTCGGATACAACCCGCCAACGAACACGAAGAACACCAGAACGAACGCGGGCAGCGCTTTGCTGACCGGAATATCCTGCCAGTCTGGCCCTTCCGTAACCTTCACCGGGCCGTAGAAAACTTTCTGGAACATTACGAAGAGATACACCGCGCCGAGGACCACGCCTAAACCGCTGGCAATCGCGAAGCCGGGGGAAAGTCCGAAGAGACCCCGCGCGCCGGTTTCATAGGCGCCCATCAAGGCGAGGAACTCACCGATGAATCCGTTCGTTGTCGGAAGACCAACGCTTCCGAGCATGCCGAGCAGAAATAGTCCCGCAAAGAGCGGCATCTTGGCCTTCAGGCCGCCGAAGGCATTCATGTCGCCCGTTCCGTGCTTCTCGACGAGATATCCGACCAGAATCACGAGCAAGCCGGTGGTGATTCCATGGCTGAATTGCTGGAAGGAGCCGCCGATCATGCCCTTGTAGGAAAGGCTGAAGATCCCGAGCAGAACAAACCCCATGTGCGAAAGCGAAGAGTAAGCGATCATCCGCCGCATGTCGGTTTGCGCAATCGCGACAAGCGCGCCGTAAAGAATGCCGATGGTGGCGATCGCCATAAACACCGGTGCTTGGGACTGAACGGCTTCTGGGAAGAGCGGTAGGCAGAACCGCAGGAAACCGTAGCTTCCCATCTTCACCATCACGCTCGACAGAATTGGACCGGCAGTCGGCGATTCAGCGTATGTGTCACCGATCCACGAGTGGAACGGGAAGGCCGGCGTTTTGACCATGAACCCAAGCGCCAGTGCCCAGAAGATTAAGGTCTGCGCTTGAAGGGCGTTCGCCCAGAACTTGCCGCTAGCGACTGAAGCTTGGATGTTGATGATGCTGAAGTCGAGCTGTCCGGTGACCTTCTGGTGTTGAATAGCCAGCGCAACAATACCAACCAGCATAAAGATCGAACCGGCGAAGGTGTAGATGACGAACTTCGCTGCGGCCTTGTTTCGATTTGGTCCGCCCCACAAGCTGACCAAGAAGAACATTGGGATCAACGTGAGCTCGAAGAAGCTGAAGAACAGAACGAGGTCCAGCGCGCAGAACGAGCCGAGCATCGCGGTTTCGAGAAGCAGCACCAGGCCGAAGAATCCACGAAGGTTCTTCGTCGTGTCCGGGGTTGCCACCACGATGATCAACGTCATCAGCGTGGTGAGCACGGTGAGCCAGAACGAGATGCCGTCGTACCCAACCAAGTAGCGAATGCCCAGATTTTCAATCCAAGAAACTGATTCGACCGCTTGGAACAAGTAGGTTCCAGAATTGGATTTGCTCAGAACCGCGAGGTTAAGACCAAGCGCGACCGTGGTGAAAAGGACTGCGATGCTCTTGATGTCCTTCTCCTTCTTCACGAAGCCGAGGAGTTGCAGAAGCAACGCGCCGATAGCCGGGAACCAGATGAGAGCGCTTAAAGGGACGTTCATTTTCCACCTCGATTCACGACGAACAGGAAGTAGCCCACAAAGCCAACTCCACCCAGCAGCATCAGCATCGCGTAAAGTCGAACCGCACCGGTCTGAATCTGTTGGAGCCAGCCGCCAAAGTTTCGCGTTCCCGATGCTGATCCTTCGACCGCGCCGTCGATGACCTGGTCCTCAAGGAATGCACTGGTTCCGATGGCAACGTCTCGTCCGCCTTCGGCGAAAAGATTTGTTAGAAGGGCATCAAAGCCGAACTGGTTTGCCGCAGAGCGACGCCATCGAGCCCACTTCGTTTCGTCCAAACCTTCCTTTGCGGGCAAACCGCCAATGTAAACCAACACGCCAGCAACGAGGCCAAGGCCTGCCGCAATGTAGCTGTAGATTTCCAAATTCGGCACCTCGTGCTTCAGCTCGCCGAGCTGCGATAGTCCAGATGGATAAAGCCAATGCTCAAATCGCTTCCCTTGATTGAGGATGAAGCCTGCTCCAGCGCTGAGCAATGCTAAAACGACCAACGGTAGCCACATGGCGACGGGAACTTCCTTTGGCTTGTGGTCTCCGGTCAAAGCGTGGCTATGATCGTCATCGTGCCCATCCTCGTGGTCGTGATGTTCCGCAACTGGTAGCTTTCGCCATCGCTCCTCCTTTCCGAAGAACGTCAGCATGGCAAGGCGGCCCATGTACATCGCGGTCAAAGCTGCGACACCAAGCCCAACCCAGCCGGAAATCGCGCTCAACTGCCCCGCGTGCGAGTTTGCAATCGCGGATCCAAGGATGGCTTCTTTACTGTAGAAGCCCGAAAGACCGGGCACACCCGCAATTGCGAGAGTTCCAATCATCATCGTTCCGAAAGTGATCGGAAGGTACTTTCCGAGCTTGCCGTAGTACCGCATGTCCTGCTCGTGCGACATCGCGTGGATCACTGCGCCAGCGCCCAAGAAAAGAAGAGCTTTAAAGAACGCGTGGGTGGTGACGTGGAACATGCCCGCCCAGTAAGCGCCGGCTCCGCAAGCGATGAACATGAAGCCGAGCTGCGAAACCGTCGAATAGGCCAGAACCTTCTTGATGTCCGTCTGACCGAAGGCGATGATCGCCGCGAACAGTGCCGTGAATGCTCCGACGGCGCAAACAATAGCGCTCGCCGTTGGAGACAGCTGAAACACGATGTTCATCCGGTTCAGAAGAACGACGCCGGAAGTGACCATCGTGGCCGCGTGGATGAGGGCAGACACGGGGGTTGGACCAGCCATTGCATCAGGCAGCCAAACGTAGAGCGGGAACTGAGCCGACTTTCCAGCCGCGCCGCCAAAGAGCAACAGCGCGATCGCCGTCGCCATTGCCGGATTCGCCTTAAGCGCCGTTGTCAGGGCTGGGAGCATCGCGTCGTAGCTCAAGTAGCGATTGTCCTCCACCGGAATGTTCGCTCCGCTGATCACAACAACGATCAGGAACAGACCCAACATCAACGACCAGTCGCCAACTCGGTTAACGATGAACGCCTTGTTCGCGGCCTTTGTATTTGTGGTGTCGGTGTACCAAAAGCCGATCAAAAGGTAAGAGCAGAGGCCAACGCCTTCCCAACCGATGAAGAGAAGCGGCAGGTTATTTCCGAGAACGAGAACCAACATCGCCGCAACGAACAGGTTCAAGTAGGCAAAGAAACGGGAGAAATCTTTGTCTTCCGCCATGTAAGCGGTCGAATAGAGATGGATAAGCGCGCCAACTCCGGTGATGATCAGCACCATCGTCATCGAAAGCGGATCGACCACCCATTCGAATGGGATGTTGAGTCCCATGATGTTGATCCAACTTCCACCGGTGACGATCACCGCTTCGGCATGCTCCTGGCTCGCCAGTCCTTGGGTCAGCATTAAGCCGAGAACGAAAGAAGCTGCGATCGGCAGGACGGCCAAGACGCCCAGTGCCTTCTTACCAATCCTTTTCTGAAGCGAAGGGCCAGCGAGGCCTTGGATGAGGAACCCAAGCACCGGAAGCAAAATGATGAGCCAGACTGCGTTATTATCCATTTAGCCCTTCAGCAAGTTCATCTCATCGATGTCGATGTTGTCACGTAGTCGGAAGATCGCCATGATGATCCCGAGTCCAACTGCGACTTCCGCGGCCGCAACCGCCATAACGAAAATCACCATCATCTGGCCTGCCATCGCGCTCTGTCCTTCTTTGAAGCTGTTCCCGGCAACCATGGGAGAAAACTGGTAGCGAGCAAAAGCGAGGAAGGTGAGGTTAACCGCATTGAGCATCAACTCAATGCACATGAAAATCACAATGGGACTTCGGCGGATAACCACGCCAACAACTCCCGTCATGAACATGAACAGCCCAAGCGCCAGATAGGCAGCGAGTGGTACTCCGCTCATTTCTTGCCGCCTTCAACAAATGTTGTGTGTCGCATAAGAATCAACAAATCTCCTAAAAGCGGCGCTTTGCCAGCAGAATTGAACCGACGATGCCGATGAGTAGCAAAATGCTGACCGCTTCGAACGGGATGACAAACCCGGTGAATAGCGCACGGCCGACGTTGACTGGCGAGCCGTAGCCATCAACCGCTCCAGGTTCCGTCTTCGACATCAAGCCAGGAAGCACCTGAAGCGCCACCAAGGTGAACATCACCATTCCGAGCGTCATGCCGACGGCAGTTTTCGGATCGTTCTTATCCTGTAGCAAGGCCGGAGCGCTTAGGTTCAGCAGCATGATGACGAAGAGGAACAAAACCATGATCGCGCCGGTGTAAACAACCACCTGCGTGATGCCCATCATTTCGGCGTTGAGCGTGAAATAGATTCCTGCCAGAACGAAGAAGTTCAGGACCAGGCAGAGCGCGCTGCGCACCGCATTGTTGAATGCGACAACCCCCACAGCGGAGAGCATCGCAAGCCCGGCAAGAGCCGCAAAGAACAGCAGTTCGCCGGTGATTGCAAATCCGGCCATTTTGGGGGCTGCGACCGCAGCAAACAGATTAAGCAACTGCTGCCTCCGGCGCTTCCGGCTTCTCGGCTGGCTTCACTTCGACCATCGAAATTTCACGGTTTGGCAAGAAGTTTTCCTTCGCAGGCTCCAGCCGGGTCACGGCGCGGAAGATAATCCAGAGCGCAGCGAATGTACAAACCGAAAGAGCGAGCGCTGGTCCAGGACCGGCAACCTCTTGGAGCAAGAGCCACGTCGCGACAACGATCAAGTTAACCGTGGCAATCGGCAAAAGAGTCTTCCAGCCGAGCGACATGAGCTGGTCGTAGCGCAGTCGCGGCATCGTCGCCCGGAGCCAAACGAATCCGAAGATGATGATCCAAACCTTCAGCAAGAACCAAGCCGGCGCCATCCAGAAGTCCGCCCACTGGAAGTAGCTAACAACGCCGGAAAGCATCGGCTGCGATTCCGCGATGTAATCCCATCGGACCGGAATCGGCATGTGCCAGCCGCCCAAGAAGACGGTGGCGAAGATTCCGCCATAGACCGCCATTGCGGCGTACTCACCCATGAAGAAGACAGCGAACTTCATTGAGCTGTATTCGGTGTGATAGCCCGCGACCAGTTCGTTTTCTGCTTCTGGCAGGTCAAAAGGTGCTCGGTTCGTTTCGGCGACCATACAGATCGCAAAAACGACCGCGGCAATTGCGCCGTGCGGCGTCAGAATGTTCCAGTTCGATACTGCCGGAACGACTCCCCAAAGCGGCCCCTCCTGCGCGGTGACCATGTCGGTGAGCTTCAAAGAGCCAGTGGAAAGCGCGATGCAAGCGAGCGAAACGCCCATGCCCAGTTCGTAGCTGATCAGCTGAGCAGAAGAGCGAAGACCGCCGAGCAACGAATACTTGTTATTGGAAGCGTAACCACTCAGAACGACGCCGTAGACGCCAAGCGAGCTGATCGCCATGATCCAAAGAACGCCAATGTTTACGTCGGCTACGGGAGTCAGACCTTTGAACGGTCCCCAAGGCAAGGTCGCTCCAAGGGCAAAGGCGGGAAACAGGGCCAAAGCCGGCGCCAAGAAGTAGATGACCTTGTCAACCGAGCTTGGCGTGATGTCTTCCTTCAAGAAGAGCTTGATGCCATCAGCAATCGGTTGAATAAGTCCAAAGAGGCGAATCTTTTTGCCTCGAAGGAACTCCGGTACCCACTTGTCCTTCTTTTGGAAGGTGATGTTTCCAACTCGGTTTGGACCGATTCGGTCTTGGAACCAGCCCAAAACTCGGCGCTCAAACCAGATGAGTGCTGGAACCATCGTGAGCAGGGGTCCAACAAAAAGCAAGACGCGAATCAGCGCTTGCCAAACGGGATGGAGGTTGTCGTACCACTCTGCCATAGGCCGAATCGAATGTACCTGAGCGTAGGTCCTTTGGTTGGCGTAAGGCGGACAAAGAACGACGGCTGGCTCCAAAAAAGGAGCCAGCCGTCGTTTTGCTTCAGCTTAGAATCAGCGTCGGCCGCGGAATCGGTCTCCGCCGCCACCGCCACCACGTCGATCTCCACCGCCGCCACCGCGTCGGTCTCGATCTCCGCCCTGCGGCTTCTGAACTGCGTTTGGATCTGCATCCTCGTTGTCATCCAACGTTGGAAGCGTCTGCGCCAAGCCAAGCGCCGTAAAGTTAGTTCGGCCCATGCCGTCCACTTCGTGGACCTTGACGTTCAGTTCGTCGCCGATGTTGACCACATCTTCGATTCGGCTGATCTGCTTGGTCGTGAGGTGCTCCTTCGGCACCATGCCTTCCTTACCTGGGATGAACTCGATGAACACGCCGCGTCCGATGATTCGGGTGACGGTTCCTCGGAATTCCGTGCCGACCGCGATTTCGTCGGTCAGTGCGCGAATCATGGCGATTGCATCGCGAACCTGCGTTCCGCCGCTTCCGCCAACCAGAACTCGTCCGTCCTGCTGAACATCCACGCTGGCTCCGGAAGTTGCAACGATCTTCTTGATCGTCGCGCCGCCAGGTCCGATCAACGCGCCGATCTTCTCGGTGCTGATCTGGATCGTGGTGACCTGTGGAGCAGTGTCACCAACGGTTGCGCGAGGAGCCGAGATTTCGGCTTCGATGACGTCAAGAATTTCGAATCGAGCGTCCTTTGCCTGTTTCAGCGCCTGCGCCAAAACATCGTCTGGAATTCCGTCCAGCTTGGTGTCGAGCTGCAATGCGGTGATTCCGTCTCGGGTACCCGCGACCTTGAAGTCCATGTCGCCGCAGAAGTCTTCCATGCCCTGAATGTCGGTAAGGACCTTAAAAACTTTGCCGTCGGACATCAAGCCCATCGCGATGCCAGCAACTGGTGCCTTGATCTGGATGCCTGCATCCATCAGCGCAAGCGTCGATCCGCAAACCGATGCCATCGAAGTCGAACCGTTCGATTCGAGAACTTCGGAGATCAGCAACAGGGTGTATGGGAACTCGGGGTCGTCGATTGGAACGACCGAGCGGAGCGCTCGCTCTGCCAATGCACCGTGACCGATTTCTCGTCGGCCTGGTCCGCGCATTGGTCGAACTTCACCGACCGAATAAGCTGGGAAGTTATAGAAGTGCATGTAGCGCTTCGGACCTTCGTCCTCAAGTCCGTCCATCGTCTGCGCGTCGCCCGGCAAGCCGAGGGTGCAGATAGTCATAACCTGAGTCTGACCACGAGTGAACAGACCTGAGCCGTGTACTCGCGGCAAGATGCCAGCAACGGCTTCGAGCGGTCGGATTTCGTCAAGCTTTCGGCCGTCTGGTCGGCTGTCCTTCTTGATGATCAGCTCTCGAACGACACCCTTAACCACGCCGTCAGCGGCTTCGAAAAGCTGCTTCTGAAGGTCTGGCTCGTTCTCGTACTCGGGCTTCAGCTTCGCGACGATGTCCTTGATGATTTCATCAAGGGCGCTTTCTCGCATGGCCTTGTCCTTCGATCCCAAGAGGGCCTTCTGGATGTCCTTGCCAAACTTCTTATCGATCGCTTTCTTGAGACCTTCGTCAATCGTGTGAAGGTTTACTTCGCGCTTCGGCTTTCCGGCCGTCTTCGCGAATGCTGCGATTTCTGCGCAGATGATCTTGATCGCGTCGTGCGCAAACTTCAGCGCAACGATCATGTCTTCTTCGGTTACCTCGGTGGCACCGGCTTCGACCATCGAGATGGCGCCTTCGTGACCGGCAACTACGAGGTCAAGATCGCCAGCCTGAATTTCGGCCTGGCTTGGGAAGAGGATCAGTTCGCCATCAACTCGGCCAACTCGAACGCCAGCAACCGGATACTTGAATGGGATATCGCTAACGGCAAGCGCGGCACCAGCAGCGGTGATTGCGAGAACGTCAGGTGGATTCTCTTGGTCTACCGAGAAAGGCATTGCGATGACTTGAACGTCATTTCGCAGTCCCTTCGGGAACAGCGGTCGAAGCGGTCGGTCGATGAGTCGGCTGACCAAAACGGCCTTTTCGGAAGGTCGTCCGCCTCGCTTCATGAAGCCGCCGGGGATCTTTCCGACAGAGTACTTTCGCTCTTCGTAGTCGCAAACGAGCGGCAAGAAGTCTAGGTCGCGGGGGTTTTCGGACATCGTTGCGACGCCCAGGACGACGGTTTCGCCCATGCCGAGGAGAATGGAGCCGCCAGCTTGCTTAGCAACGCGCCCCGTCTCGAGGGAGAGCGACTTTCCGCCCACCTCAAATTCGTGGTTGTGAATCATTTTTCGGTCTCTTGCGCCGCACAAATCCGCGTCGCAGTGCGCAACCCAACGGTGCTGACCGCTCAATGCCGAGTTCCGCAGAACCAAGCAGTCAACGGACAACGGTCCGGGGAGTCACGTACCGGCAGTATAGCAGACGAAAACCGTCAGTCCGGGCACAATCAACGTTCTGGCGCACGGCAGGACCGGCACGGTTCCCCAGTCCAAACGCAAAAAGGGCTCATCCAATGCGACTGAGCGCACGGGACAAGCCCTGATCAAAATGAAATTATCGCGGCTTGACTTCGCGGATTCCGAGCTTCTTGATGAGTTCTCGGTACTTCACGACGTCCTTGTTTCGCAGATAAGCTTCGAGTCGTCGTCGCTTTCCAACGAGAAGAAGCAGACCGCGTCGACCGTGGTTGTCCTTCTTGTGCGTTCGCAAGTGGTCCGTAATCTGTGCGATACGGGCCTGCATGACCGCAATCTGGACCTCGGTGGAACCGGTGTCGCCTTCTTTCGTCGCGTAATTCGCGATCGTGCTCGATTTCAATTCTGGATTCAACGGCATCTGTGAAGTGTTAGCCTCTGGGTTCTTCGGCCAAGGTCCAGTTTCCGCTCATTACATCGCCCTAGAAAAGGACATTACAATCAACGGGCAACCAGACGCGCTAGGCCCAAGCGCATATAGTACCAGACACTTCCCGGGCATTTTCAACGGTTTCGCAAGGTTTCGCCCGTATACTTTGGATATGTGGGAAAAATCGATCGAGGAGCTACTTGATACGATACAGCCTTGGCTTGAACGTGCAGGGCTGAAGTTTGTCCGTTCTGAAGGACCAATCCTCGCCGGAGAAATTTGTGCGCGAGCGATTTCTGCGACCACCGAAGTGCTCTTCGAGCCAGCCGAATTTACGGCCAACAAGACACCTACGATTGTTCGTCTCTACGGCATTCCGTATCTTCGACAAGTTTTCCTGGTTGGACCGGTAGCCGGCGTTTGGGAGGTTACAACCACTTCTCACGTTCCTTTTCGAATGAAATGGAATGAATCAGAATTCCTAGCCCTGATTTCCGACATCCTCAATGAACCCGTTTCAAAGCGCATTCCAGCGACTAAAGCAGGTTGATAGCCAGTATCAGGCAATCCGACTCCTGCTAGAAGATCGAATCTCGGCTCGGCTTGCCGACTTCGCCGAGAGAGACGCCGAGCAGGACCTCGAACGCACCTATGCCATGCGGCTTCTCGCGGAATTTGAAGGTGCGCTAACTGACCTAGCACCGTATCTCAGCGACCCGATCGTGTTCGACACGCGATCTGGTCTCTATTCAAAAATCCACCGCATAGCCGACAAAATGCTGATGGACCCGAGGCTCGTTTCGCAGGTCGATCAGAACCTAAGGATCCTCAGAAACGATTTACTTCACGGTCGCTCGGCACTTTTCGAGTTCAACGAACTTTACATGCTTGGGAAGCAGTTCCTCAGAAACTGCCACTAGCCCTCCGCGCGATCTGGCAACTGCCCCAACTCGCCAACGCCCAGCGCAGCTATTCCCCGATACCCATCAAGCTTCGCCCGCGTGTCTGAAATATCCAAGTTCCGCATCGCCAGCTGCCCGATCCGATCCTCAGGACCAAACTCCGATTCCCCGCTTTCCATGCTCAAGCGC
This sequence comes from Chthonomonas calidirosea, assembly GCA_945882415.1. Lineage (GTDB taxonomy): Bacteria > Armatimonadota > Fimbriimonadia > Fimbriimonadales > Fimbriimonadaceae > Fimbriimonas > Fimbriimonas planktonicus. Next base: position 139,828 of record CAMCWC010000004.1, on the reverse strand, counting down.
TCTGGATGGTAAGACAGCCCCGGACCAGTCGTATCCAGAATTGAATAGTCATCCCCACGACGCAGTTCCAGAGTCACAGTTCCGGTGACCAACGAGCCAATCCAGCGCTGAATCGAATCGCGAATCATCAACGACTGCGGATCGAACCAGCGACCCTCGTACAGCAAGCGTCCAAGCCGCCGGCCCATGGATCGGTAGTTCTCGATCGTGCCTTCGTTGTGGATCGCGTTCACCAGCCGCTCATACGCGATGAATAGCAGTGCCATGCCTGGCGCTTCATAGATGCCCCGACTCTTGGCCTCGATGATCCGATTCTCGATCTGGTCGCTGCAGCCAAGTCCATGCCGCCCACCGATCGTGTTGGCCTCCATGACCAAATCAACTCGGCTATCAAACTGGACTCCATTCAAGGCAACCGGCCAACCTTCAGAAAACTCAACCGTAACGGTTTCAGTCGCAATCTCCACCGCCGGATCCCAGAACTTGGCGCACATGATCGGCTGGACCAGGTGCAACCCTTGGTTCAAGAATTCAAGGTCCTTGGCTTCGTGCGTCGCACCCCAGATATTCGCATCCGTCGAATACGCCTTTTCCTTGCTCGCCCGATAAGGCAAGTTGCGCGCCGTGAGCCATTCGCTCATCTCGGCTCTTCCACCAAGCTCATTCACAAAAGCTGTATCCAGCCAGGGCTTGTAGATTCGCAATGCCGGGTTGGCAAGGAGGCCGTAGCGATAAAACCGCTCGATGTCGTTCCCTTTGTAAGTGCTGCCATCGCCCCAAATCGAGACGCCATCTTCTTCCATCGCCTTCACCAGCATCGTTCCGGTGACCGCGCGGCCAATCGGGGTGGTGTTGAAGTACGTCTTCCCTCCCGACGAAATGTGAAAAGCCCCGCACTGAAGGGCTACCAAACCCTCGTGAACCATCTGCTCGCGGCAATCGACGAGTCGCGCCTTCTCGGCGCCGTACTCCACCGCGCGGCCAGGAATGCCCTCAACGTCGTCTTCGTCGTATTGACCGAGGAGCCCCGTGTAGCAGAACGGAATCGCGCCCTTTTCGCGCATCCAGTTCACCGCGACACTCGTGTCGAGACCCCCAGAAAATGCAATTCCGACCTTCTCTCCCACCGGCAACTGAGTAAGAATCTTTGACATCAGGCAGCCACCGCCTCTGCGACGACTCGACCTGGATAAACCGCCAGCCCTTCGGCCAAACACTTCATAGCCCGGCGGAGCCGATCTTGATCAAGAACGTACGCAATTCGAACTTCCTTCTTCCCTAGACCAGGGGTGATGTAAAAACCAGTTGCGGGAGCCATCAAAACGGTCTCGCCTTCGTACGCAAACTCTTCCACCATCCACTGGCAGAACCGATCGGAGTCGTCGATCGGCAATTCGACAACCGCGTAAAATGCCCCGTCGATCGGCGGAACCACAACTCCAGGAATCGATTTGAGTCCAGAAACCAGAACGTCCCGTCGAGCCATGTACTCCGCCTTAACCTCGGCAAAGTAGGTTGGGGGAGTGTTTCGGAGCGCTGCTTCCACGCCGAGCATGTCGAGCGTCGGAGCCGAGAGACGAGCCTGGCCAAACTTGAGCGCCGCTGCAATCAGGTCAAGGTTCTTCGTCACAAAGAAGCCAACCCGAGACCCGCAAAGCGAGAACTTCTTGCTCGCCGAGTCGATCATCAGGGTCCGATTCTCAAGTCCTTCCAGCTGAAGAACAGACTTCAAAGTTTCCGAACCATAGTAAAACTCGCGGTAGACCTCATCCCCAATCAAGAACAGGTCATGCTCCACCGCAATCTGGGCGATCTCGGCGAGTGCACTTTCGCCAAAGACCGTTCCGGTAGGGTTGCTCGGATTGCACAGCAAAATCGCCTTCGTGCGCGGCGTGATTACTGCTTCAATCTCCTCCGCTGTGGGAAGGCGGAAATCGTCGACAATTCGCGCGGTCAATGGTACGAGAGTGACTCCCGCGGTCACCGCAAAACCCGCGTAGTTCGCATAGAACGGCTCCACCACGATTACTTCATCGCCTGGATTGCAGCAGCAGAGCATCGCAAACAATGCCGCCTCACTTCCACCGTTTGTCACCAAAATATTCTCAACACCTACGTCGATACCGTGCTGCTGGTAATGCTCCGCGAGAGCCGCTCGGAGGCCTGCCGTGCCAGCGCTGTGGCTGTACTCCAGTGTCTTGATCTCCGTTTGCTTCACTGCCGACCAAAATGCCTCCGGCGAGTAAACATCTGGCTGCCCAATGTTGAGATAGTGAACGTGGACTCCCCGGGCCTCGGCGCGGTTTGCATAATCCACGAGTCGCCGAATGGGCGAACTGGGCATCGTTTCGGTTCGAATCGCTAGGTTCGGCATGGTGCTTTCGAGAGCGACGCTGCTCCGCTCTGAAAGTACCCGTTCAACGAATCTTTGGCGTGCGAACGACTTTCAGTCTTCACCACCGGGCACTCGTTCTCATTCTCACAACCATCTAAAAAGTTCGGCAAACGGGAGTTTCCGACTTGATACTAACTGGGCAACCATTCTTCGACCCACAAGGGGTCGGTCCCGTCCACATCTTCCAGGCATTTTCAATGCCTGGCTACCTTCTTCAATCCCTCCGGGATAGCCGGAGCAAATCTTTTCCAACTCGGATTAAGCCTTCGCACCTGCCCAATAAGTTAAAAACATTGGCGAGTTGGTCAGACGCGCAAGTCATCCACGAAGCCTCCAGACCCCGGTAGGGGTCAAAGAAGGTAGCCAGGCATTGAAAATGCCTGGAACGGCAAGCACGAAATCCGACCCCGGCAGGGGTCGAAGACTGCACGAAGACGTTGGGAGATCAGCGCAAATAATTAGTACTCGATAGGTTTGAAGTCAATACAATCACTCCTCGACCCAAAACGCGTCAGTCCAGCCGAGACCTTCCAGGCATTCTGTAGTGTCTGGCAACGCTCTTGGATCCCTTCGGGATAGCCGGAGCGAGAATCTCTCGATCCGGAATATGCATTCTCGCGTACCTAAAATGCAAAATTGCGTCGGCGATTTGCTTGTGAGCGCATCATCCACGAAGCCTCCAGACCCCGGTAGGGATCAAAGAAGGTAGCCAGGCATTGAAAATGCCTGGACCGGCGCGCATGAAATCCGACCCCGGAGGGGTCGAAGACTTAAGTTTCAGCCTGCTTTCATGGCTCGTAGAGCGATGAGCCCAGCGCCGGAAACGTTCTCCACAGAACATCTTCTGCCCCACAACCCAATCTGCGCCTCCGTTGGGTCTATAGTTTTGGCATATGCAGATCGCCGTTTTGGGGTCCGGAAGTTGGGGGACCGCGCTTTCGATCCTGCTTGCCCGTAATGGGCATCAGGTTCAACTTCTCGGAAGAAACCAAGCCGAAATCGCAGAAATGCAAGCCCACCGTGAAAATCGGCACTACCTTCCCGGCTTCCAATTCCCGGACAATCTGGTTTGTCTGCCCCTTCACGATGGGATTCCGTTGGCAGAAATGGCCGTCATCGCCGTACCTTCCGATGCCGTTCGCGCGATGGCAAAAGAGCTTCCGGGTGAGACCCGCCTTGTGGTGGTTGCCGCAAAGGGGCTTGAAGCAGGAACCGCAAAACTGCTTGTCGACGTCGTGGCAGAAGAACGCCCTTCGAGCGAGCTGTCGGTTCTTAGCGGACCAAACCTCGCGGTCGAGATCGCCCGACAAATCCCCACTGTCGCCGTCGCCGCAAGTCGCAATTCTAGTAGCGCAAGCGCAGTCGCAGCGGCTTTCCTAACCCCGATGTTCCGTGTCTCACCTTCCTCGGATGTCATTGGAGTCGAGATTGCCGGCGCACTCAAGAACGTGCTTGCCATCGGCGCCGGAATGTCAGACGGTCTCGGCTATGGCGACAACACAAAAGGCGCCTTCCTATCCCGCGGACTGGTGGATCTCGCCAAACTTGGCGTTGCCATGGGCGGAAAAATGGAGACCTTCCTTGGGCCAGCCGGAGTTGGAGACCTCTTCGCCACGGCGGTGAGTCGCCTTTCCCGAAATTACCGATTCGGTCGAGCCATCGGAGAAGGAAAACTGTTCGCGGACGCCCTCGCGGAAATTGGGCAAGTCGTCGAGGGAATTTCTTCTTGCGAGTCGGCCATCGTTCTGGGTGATCGGCACGGTCTTGAACTTCCGGTGCTCCGAACCATCCACCAAGTCATGCATCACCACATGACTCCAAGCGAGGCTGTCGGTCAGCTTATGGCCCGCCCAGTCCGTTCGGTTTAAACAAGACGCGGGGGTTGAACCTCTGTTCAACCCCCGCTGAAGCCCTAATGGCTTTTCCCTACCGGGAAATTTTTGGGTCTCGAATTGCCACCAAAAATGGTGACCAACTCAATCGCCGTTCTTCTCCCTTGCAATGCAGGTGGCGGCCATGTTTCGCGTCATATGTCGTCTCATGTGCTCCTCCTTTCGGCCCGGTTTCTCGGGTCCGCTTTACCTTGTCGTGAACCGTTTTTCATCGACATATGTTAAGACGCCATTAAAGTCAACGGGTTTCAAAGTTTTTTTCGATTTTCTAAAATCTGTTGGCCGTTGACCGGTCAACCTCAGGAATCGCTCGCTAAAGTGGAAAGGATCGCTGAAACCAACCTGCTCTGCGATGCTTTGCACCTTGGAGTCCGTCAGGGTGAGCAACGTTTGAGCGCGCTCCATCCGCTGGCGCTCCACGTAGTCACGTAAGCTCGATTTCATAGAATCTCGAAAGAGGTGCGCAAGTCGTGAAGGTGACAATCCCACAACTTTGCTGAGATGATTCACGTCCAGATTCCCCGGCAGATTGGCGCCGATGTAGCGAACCACCGTCTGAATACGAGGATCGAGAGAAACAGCATTACCGTCCTCTCCGGTCAGCAAAAAGACTCGTTCCATCGAATTCATCCCGAGTTCCTCCTTTCGCGCGAGCCCGCTAAGCCCATCGTTCACCGCTTGGAAGAATGCGGCAATCGCGGGTTCCGGGGCTTCGTCAAGCAAGAAAATGGAACTCCCATGCGACGGCCAGCGGTTCCATTCCCCCCAACGAATTGGCGGATGAAAGTGCGCCCAAAGAAACTCCCACTCGCCGCTAGCCGGAACTCCGTAATCGTGATATTCGCCTGGCACGAGCAGCGCCGCTTGATGTCTTGTCAGGCTGATCTCAAAGTCACGCCCCCGCACAAAGCCTTGTCCGCGCAAAGTCATCATCATCAGCCAACTTGTTGCGCCGGTTGAGCGCACGGTCCGGTAACCGGGCCCCTCGCGAAAGTGGCCTGTCACAAGCTGAGCAACGATTGGATCATCGTAAATAGCAGATTCTTTAATGCCTATAGCATATCCTTCTATTCGACTTAGCCGAGGTTGCAGTCAAAATATTAATATGTCGATTCAAGATTCACCGCTGAAATTACAGTTCGATTCCGATGGATATGCGATTGCGAGGGGACGATTCTCATCCGATGAGTGCGACGCATATTCCAAGTACTTCACGGACATGATTGAACGCGGAGGAGATGGCTATGCAGAAATTTGGGGTTCCGCCAACCTCAACGACCCTTTGGTCAGATATCCCCGATTGATGCAGCCTCATCGGTCTGATTCCGTCGCTTTCAGTTTTATGATCGATCCACGAATAGCCGACGACCTAACGACGCTTTGTGAGACTCCGCCGTTGGCCGTTCAAACCATGGTCTATTACAAGCCCGCCGGAGCACGTGGCCAAGCGCTCCACCAAGACCAGCGCTATCTCAACGTTCAGCCTGGAACCTGCATTGCGGCATGGCTCGCGCTTGACGATTGCGACGATGAAAACGGCTGCCTAACCGTGGTGCCGGGCACCCACAACATTCCGGTCCTTTGCCCCATCGCGAGCGACCCTGAGCAGTCATGGACCGGAGAGACTGTGCCAGTTCCGCCCGGCATGACCGTGAAGCCGATTCACATGAAGCGAGGAGATGTCCTTTACTTCAATGGCCAACTGATTCACGGCTCTGGCAAAAATATTTCGAAAGATCGATTCCGGCGAACGCTGATCGCGCACTACATCGATGGGGCCGCGGAATCGGTGAGTAAGCACTACTTCCCGGTTTGGAATCTAGCGGGCGAAATCGTGTCCCAAGTTCAGCCAGGCATTGACGGAGAAGGTGGCCCCTGCGGCGTCCCACGCGAGGATGAAGGGGAGATTCGTTACGAGATCGTAGGTTCGGTTAGCGCGGCATTAGCCGCGCACTGAGCTGCTTTGAGTCGCTCTTTCCGCCGGGCCCGATAGGCCTGGCGGCGGAGCTTGATTCGCTCCGAGCGCAATTCGATCGCAAGCTTGCCGTTCTCTTCTCGCCGACGCTCAGAGTGGATGCACTCCTCGGAACACGAGCGGGAAAACTTCTCCTCACACGCTTCGCAGCAGGTGAACTGCTTGTTGCAATCCACACTCGCGCAGTTGATAAACCTTGCGATTTCAACGCCGCAATGTAGGCATCGCGTAACCGGGGTCACGTTAGGACCGATCGGCACGGTGACGCGGTCGTCGAAGACGTAGCACACGCCCTCCCAATGCTCTCCCTGGGTCTGCTCGTCCTTGCCGTAGGTCACGATGCCGCCGTGGAGTTGGTAGACGTTCTCGATCCCCTGATCGACCAAGTAAGCCGTCAGCTTCTCGCACCGAATTCCACCGGTGCAGTAGGTCAAGATCGGACGTTCCTCGCCGGGCTCGATCACCGTGCGCAGCCAATCTGGGAATTCCTTGAAAGTCTTCACGTCCGGTCGGACCGCACCCTTGAATCGACCCACTTCGAATTCGTAGTCGTTCCGAATATCCAAAATCAGCGGATTTGCCGACTCCATCATCGCCTTGAACTCAGCGGGTTCCAGATGCTTTCCGGTCTTTTCCCAAGGCTCACATTCATGGCCAAGCGTCACAATTTCAGCGCGGGCTTTGACGCTCAGTCTGCCAAAAGCGTGGCCTTCGAACGGGTCGATCTTGTACTCGGTCTCCGCAAAAAGCGGATGCGCATCCATCCATGCCCGGTACGCGTCACAGTCTGCAACGAGCCCGGAAACCGTGCCGTTGATTCCTTCCGGCGCGACGATGATCCTGCCCTTCAAGTTGAGCTGCTTGCAAATTTCAAGCAGAGCGTCCCGCTCGCTAACGGCGTCAGCGACCGGGACAAACTTATAGAAGAGCAAGATTTGGTAATCCATCACGAAGCCCTGTAGGCTCCCTATAGATTACTTGCTCGCTTTGAAGGTAAGCGCATCGGAGTTGATGCAGAACCGAAGGCCGCCCTTGTCGGATGGGCCGTCGTCAAAGACGTGACCCAAGTGGCCGTCACATCGGGCGCACAAAACTTCGTCGCGAATCATTCCGTACGAACTGTCCCGCTTGGTCCAGGTGTTTGCCTTGCTCACCGGTTGGAAGAAGCTTGGCCAGCCCGTACCGGAATCAAACTTCGCGTTACTCGCGAAGAGCGGCAGTTCGCAACCTGCGCAGTGGTACACGCCCGTCTTCTTGTTATCGTGGAATCGACCGCAGAACGCAGCTTCCGTTCCCTTAACTCGCAGAATCTTGTATTGCTCCGGAGTGAGGCGCTTCTTCCACTCGGCGTCCGTGCGAACAACTTTGTCCTTTCGCTTTGGGCTTCCGGGCTCAACCCCCGACATGCCACCAACCTCGTCTTTGGGCTTCGAAACCGCCCCGTTCGATTGCATCGATGCGGTCGCGAACGCTCCGAGCACTACGAGTCCAACCACACTTACGGCGAGTAATCCAATCTGCATATTCGTCACAACGTTTTGTTTCATCTTTTTGCTCCCAAGACCACAATTTCTGGGCCTACGGTCGCTGAAGCGAATTCGGATCTTCGCCACAAAGCAGTCCGATCCGCGCTCCTTCTTTCCCAAGCCCTAGCAACTCGAACAAGTTCCGCATTCGCTGACCGATCCGATCTGATTTCACCCCTTCCAGCTGAATATCGGCAACCAATAGCCTTGCTTCGGCACTTGCGGAAAGGCAAATTTCCTCTTCTGTCCCGGGACCTTGCAAGATTTCTTCGAGCCGTCCGAGTCGCGCAAGGCTGAGGTGCGGCGCGGAATCACCAACCACCCCTTGCAATAAAATGTACTGGACTCGACCGACAACGGTGAGCGCGTGCTCAATATCTATCGGAACGTTGAAAAAGCGGTCCATCAGTAACTTTATCTACGGGTCAAGCGCGCGAAAAAAACCTGCATTGCATGATTGCTTGAAAGATTATCGATATCAGCGATGCGAGCCTGGAACAACGTGACCAGCGGATGCGGACCGGAAACTGTACGAAAGTGTCAACTTTCATGTCACAATTTCCGTAGATCGCAATGCCGTCCATGTTAGTTATTCAGAACCTCCAAGCCCGCGTTGAAGAGAAAGAAATTCTCCGCGGTATCAGCCTCACCGTCAACGCTGGCGAAGTCCACGCCATCATGGGCCCGAACGGATCGGGCAAGTCCACCCTCGCCTCAATCTTGGCAGGCAAGCAGGACTACGAAGTGACCGGCGGATCGGTGGATTTTGATGGAACGGACCTTCTTGAACTTGATCCCGAAGAGCGGGCGGCCGCAGGGCTCTTCCTCGCATTCCAATATCCGATCGAGATCCCAGGTGTCACGAACACCTACTTCCTCCGCGCTGCCTTGAACAACGTTCGCAAAGCTCGCGGCGAAGCCGAGCTCACTATGACGGAGTTCATGAAGCACATTCGCAGCAAGGTCGAAATGATGGAGTTGGATCCATCCCTCCTCAGCCGATCTGTCAACGAAGGCTTCTCCGGTGGAGAAAAGAAGCGGAACGAAATCTTCCAGATGGCCGTTCTAGAACCAAAGCTTTGTGTGCTCGACGAGACCGACTCCGGCCTCGATATTGATGCGCTCAAGATCGTTGCCAACGGTGTGAACCACCTTCGGGGCGAGGGCCGCGGAATCATCGTCGTCACCCACTACCAGCGCTTGCTGGACTACATCGTTCCCGACTTCGTGCATGTTCTCATGGAAGGTCGCATCGTGAAAAGCGGCGGCAAAGAACTTGCTCACGAGCTTGAAGCCAAAGGTTATAGCTTCATCGAAGAGGAGCTGGCGGCCGCCCGATGACCACCGACTTACGCGCGAAAGAGGATACGTTCACGGAAATCTTCAATGCCGCTCATGCGGTCCTGAACACCTTAGCCGACGGTCGCTTTGCTGACGTTCGAGAGCGAGGGATTCACAAGTTCCGAGAGTACGGCGTCCCGACTCATCGAGACGAGGAGTTCAAGTATCTCAGTCTCCGGAACCTGAACGAGACCGCCTTCCAAATCGCTTATGGCGCGACCGTGTCGCGGGGAGACCTGACGCACCCGATCGTGGCGATCGATGCCATCACCCTGGCGTTTGTGAATGGGCAGTACGCGCCAGAACTAAGCACGGCCGACACGCTTCCTGATGGCGTGTACGTCGGTCCTTTTGAGGAACTGCCTTTCGAAGTCGACCAAGCGTTCGAAAAGCAATTTGGTCGCGTGGCAAACCTTGTCGGGAAACTCGGCACCACGAACGACGAGCGTTTCACCTACCTCAACCAAGCCTTCTTCGCCGACATCGCCGTGATCTATGTTCCGGAAAACGTCGTCGTCGAGAGGCCGATCCACATTTTGAACTTGAGCACCGCAAATCGCGGTCCGCTCATTTCCGCACCCCGCGCTTACGCTTACTTCAGCACCAATTCTCAGGCCAAGCTGATAGAGTCGTTCATCGGTTTGGAAGGGAATTACCTAAACGTTCCCGTCACCGAGGTCGTGCTGGAATCCGGCGCAATCGTTGAGCACGTTCGGGTTCAAGACGAAACACTTGCGGCGACTCACATCGGCACCCACGCCGTCCACCAGGATGCTTCCTCGAATTACACCGCGTTTAACGTGAACTTCGGCGGGCAAATCTACCGAAACGATCTGAACGTTTGGCTAAATGGTTCCGGAACCGAAACTCGCTTGGACGGCGTGAACGTTGGCACAGACAACCAGGTGATGGACAATCACACTCGAATCGACCACGCGTTCCCTCATTGCAACAGCTTTGAGGTCTACAAGTCGGTCCTTCGCGACAATGCGCAGGGAATCTTCAACGGCAAAATTTTCGTTTACGAAGACGCGCAAAAGACCGATGCGAAGCAGACCAACCAAGCACTGCTCCTCTCGGCGACCGCGCAGATGAACTCCAAACCACAGTTGGAGATCTTCGCGGACGACGTCAAATGCACCCACGGCGCCACCATCGGCCAGCTTCAGAAGGACGCCCTGTTCTATCTCCAAGCCCGAGGCATTCCCAAAGCCCAAGCCGAATCTTTGCTCGTGTATGCCTTCGCTAATGACGTGCTTTCTCGCATATCGAGTGAAGCCGTTCGGCAAGCACTTGAGAACCGACTGTTCGACAAGCTAGAAGTCGCGTAACCATGGATCATCGCACCGCGCTCGCAGAGGCAGTCCGGCTCTACAAAGCTGGCGAAGACGATGCGGCTCACGAGATCGTTCAGGCCATCGACTCGCCGGTCGGGTCGTACCTCCACGGAATCTTGCACCGGGCAGAAGGTGATTACTCAAACGCGCGGTATTGGTTCATTCGTAGTAATGGATTACCGAAGCAACTCGGCATAGATGCTGATGCGCTCACCCGCGAGCTTCAGTCCCAAGCAGGAACCCCGACGCCGGAGTTGCAGAACCGGCTCAACGAAGAGCTAGATGCCGTTCTGCGCTTCAGCCAAGAAGTTTGAAATGATTCAAGAACTCCCCAAGATTTCTACATCACTGTTCCCGAAGTCAGACTTTCCAAACCTGCTGACCGCGGTGAACGGACAGGCACTTGCCTACTTAGATAGCGCGGCAAGCGCACAAAAACCCCACGCCGCAACCGAAGCCACCACCGCGTTCGTCGAGCACCAGTACGCAAACGTTCATCGCGGCGTGCACACGCTCAGCCAACTAGCGACCGACGCGTATGAACTCGTCCGGGACCAGGTGAAAGTTGTCCTAAACGCTGCCGACCGAAACGAGATCATCTTCACGAAGGGTTGCACCGAGTCGATCAACCTCGTCGCCCAGAGCTTTGCTCGTCCGCTCCTTCAGCCTGGAGATGAGATTCTCCTTACCGAGCTTGAGCATCACTCCAACATCGTGCCCTGGCAATTGGCCGCTGAGGCGTCCGGGGCGAAAGTCATCGCGGCGAGAATCCACGACAACGGTGAACTTGACCTCGAAGATTTCAAAGCCAAGCTGAACTCACGCACCAAGATTGTCGCCTTCACTCATATCAGCAATGCACTCGGGACAATCTTGCCCGCAAAAGAAATGACCGAGATGGCCCATGCCTTCGGTGCAACCGTGCTCATCGATGGCGCTCAATCTGGACCGCATGCCGCCATCGATGTTCAGGAGATCGGAGCGGACTTCTACGTTCTCAGCATCCACAAAATGTACGGTCCAACCGGGGTTGGGGTGCTTTACGGAAAGCTGAATCTTCTCGAGGCGATGCCGCCATACCAAGGCGGAGGCAGCATGATCCGATCGGTCAGTTTCGAGGAAACGACGTTCGCCGAGCTGCCTGCAAAATTCGAAGCGGGTACGCCGAACATTGCCGGCGTCGTGGGCCTCGGTGCCACCCTCGACTATATTGCTGGGCCGAACTGGAATCGCGACAGCTGGGTCCGTCGCGTTACGGAGATCGGAAACTATGAGGCGGTAGTCAGAGAGTACGGCGTGAGCCAGTTAGCGGAAATCGAAGGATTGAGCGTGTACGGCGATGCGGAAGAAATGGCCGGAATCATTTCGTTCACCCTGAAGACTGTTCACCCGCACGACCTTGGCACGATCTTGGATCAGCACGGCGTTGCGGTGCGCGCCGGACACCACTGCTGCCAGCCCCTGATGAAGCGGCTTGGGGTTCCTGCCACCGCACGGGCCAGCATCGCCGCCTATAACGACCTCGAAGACATGGATCGGCTAGCGTCAGCGGTTATTGCCGCGAAGGAAATTTTTGCATGAGTTGGGACCTACGCGACCTTTACCAAGAAACGATCTTGGATCACCAGAAACACCCTCGTGGCAAGGGCGCATTGGAAAATGCGACTCACACCGCCACCGGTTACAACCCGCTGTGTGGCGACAAAGTCACGATACAACTGGCGGTTAACGACGGCAAGATTGACGAGATCCGTTTTGATGGCGAAGGCTGCGCGATCTGTATGAGTAGCGCAAGCATGATGACCGTAAGCCTCCAGGGCCAGCCGGTCTCAGACGCGGAAGAACTTTTTCAGCGCATCCAGAAATTCTTGACCGCCAACGACGAGTCGGCCGCGATGGAAGATATCGACACTCTCGGAGACCTTGCCGCTCTCGGCGGCGTCCGCCGCTTGCCCGTGCGAATCAAGTGCGCGAATTTGCCGTGGCACACCTTCAAGTCCGCGATTCAAGGAGAGCAAAGTGCAAAGACCGAATAGGCCCTTTGACGACGATTTAAACAATGTTTGCAAAAATTGCGATTTTTGGAGTATTTTAGTGATTAGTCGTGGTACGAAATCCATTCCAGTCGAAACGCAAGGGGCCAGGAGAGTTGGCCAGAAGGCGAGCGGTGCTCCGCAACGTCGATCGCGTCTTACTTTCGGCCCTCACGGTGATGGGAATTCTCACCCTGATTTACGCTCGGCAAAACGCGCACCTCGATGCCTTCCCGACCCTTATTTGTGCGTTGGCGCTCGTAGGGTGGGGGGTAATCAGTCTGTTTATCTACCGGAAGCCCTGAGCTTAGGAGGCCAAGTTGCCTGAGCGTATCGCCGTAGATCGACCCGAGCAGCCGGGTCTTTCCCCGATTGCACGTTCTTTGTTCGCCAACGAAGTTGCGGAGCAAATCCGAACGGTTTACGACCCAGAACTTCCGGTCAACGTCTATGACCTTGGGCTGATTTACGATATACAGGTGGCCGACAACCGTGACGTGCATATCATGATGACCCTCACGAGCCCGGCGTGCCCTGTAGCAGGCACCTTGCCTGGCGAGGTTCAAATGGCCGCCCGGCAAACCCCTGGAATCGGCACCGTGACCCTCGAACTGACCTGGGATCCACCGTTCACCATCGACTCGATGAGTGAGGAAGTCCGGCTCATGCTCGGACTCATGTAAACTAATCTTGACGGAAAAGTACAGATAATGAAATTCTCGTCGCAGGAAGAATACGGACTCCGTTGTCTGCTCCAAATCGCACGATTAGGAACGGAAGGCAGCCTCACGATTCCTGAGATCAGCCGCATCGAAGGCCTCAGTCAAACGCATGTGGCCAAACTGCTCATGATCCTCCGAAAGGATGGAATTATCACGAGCACGCGCGGCCAAAGCGGCGGCTACTCGATTGCTCGCAAGCCGTCCGAAGTCTCCGTCAAAGAAGTTCTTGAAGCCCTTGGCGGAAGACTTTACGACGCCGAATTCTGCGAGCGCCACACGGGCCAGCTTGACGTTTGCAAACACTCCGTCGATTGCGGACTCAAAAGCCTATGGCAAGTAATCCAGGTTGCAGTCGATGATGTCGTTGGGAGCATTTCTCTCGCCGATTTGATCGCCGAGTCACAACCCGGACCGAACGTTTCCTTCTTCGCGGCTCCTGCCCGCCCTACGGTGCCTATCCGATAATGTCGAACCCATCCGAACTCGCCTTCCCCATCATCATCACCGACCGCGCCATTGCGCAGTTGCGGAGACTTTTGGAGCGAGACGGCCGGCCGGAAGCATTCTTGCGTGTCGGAGTGAAAGGTGGCGGTTGTTCTGGATTTGAGTACGTCACGCGAATCGACACGCAATTGAAGCAGATCGACTTGGAACAAACCTTTGAGGGTGTGAAAGTGGTTTGTGATGCCAAGTCAGCCGTTTTCTTGCGGGGAGCCACGTTCGATTACACCGGCAACTTGATCGGCGGTGGATTCAAGTTCGAAAATCCAAACGTGGCCAAGAGCTGCGGTTGCGGAACAAGCTTCACTCCCAAAAAGGCTTAGTAAAGCCGAGAGCCGTTGGTCACCGGGAAATCTGGCCGGACGAGAACGACGTTGCCATCGGCATCGTTTACGCCGCACACCAATACTTCGGACACAAATCCGGCGATTCGCTTTGCGGGAAAGTTTGTGACCGCCATCACTTGTGTCCCAACAAGTTCTTCCGCCCGGTAAAGGGTTGTAATTTGCGCACTCGACTTTCGAATCCCAAACTCTCCGAAGTCGATTGTCAATTGGTATGCCGGCTTTCGAGCTTCCGGAAACGGAGCAACCTCGACGATTGTTCCCGCCCGTAACTCAATTGCCAAAAACTCATCGAACGAAGCCATCACCAAAGTATGTTCCGGCGGTAATCTCCCGCCGAAATGTCTGAACGCGTTCGATGGGGAATCATGGCAACCGGCGGAATTGCTCGCCAGTTTGCAAACGGGCTCAAAGAGTCCAAAACGGGAGAGTTGGTAGCGGTCGGTTCGCGGTCCGATGAGGGCGCGAAGAAGTTCACCGACCAGTTCGGCGGAAAACCATACGGGTCATATGAGGACTTGCTCGGCGATCCAAATGTGGATGCGGTCTATATTGCGACCCCGCATCACCTTCACATGCAAAACACGATCGACGCAGCGCGAGCCGGCAAGGCGATCCTTTGTGAAAAGCCGTTCACGCTCAACGCCCTAGAGGCCGAAACTGCCCTCAAAGTCGTTGACGAAACGGGTGTTTTCTTCATGGAAGCATTCATGTATCGGTGCGCTCCGCAAACGATAGAAATCAAGAAAATCTTGCGGGATGGCGAAATTGGCCAGGTGCTCCAGGTGAATTCTGAATTCGGCTTCCAAGCCGGCAAGGACTGGACCAACTTCCGCGCCGATGGCGCGCTCGGCGGCGGCGGACTGATGGACGTCGGTTCCTATTGCGTTTCCTTCTCTCGACTCGCCGTGGGTGAAGAGCCAAGTACGCACAGTTTCTCCGGTCTCTTTTCCGACAAAGGCTACGACGAATCCTCTGCTGGACTGCTCGGGTTCCCGAGCGGCGCCGTGGCGCACTTTGGCACCGGAATTCACGTTAGCCTGCGCAACGACGCCCGCGTCTACGGAGAAACTGGACGGCTCTTCGTCGACGAACCCTGGAAGTGCAGCAGCGGCAAACTCCGCCTAGAACGACACGGCAAGGACCCAATCGAGCAAGAATTCGTTCTCACGAACAACGAACTGTACGCGCTCGAAGCCGACGCTGTCGCGGCATTCCTTGCTGAAAAAGAGTGCCCGCACATGACTAAAGCGGACACCCTCGGCAATATGCGAACCCTTGATGCTCTTCGCGCAAGCGCAGGCTTCACCTTTGCGAACGAACTCAAATCATGAAATACGGAACCGTTCCTCACTTCGATAAGCAAATCTCCCGGCTCGTCATGGGCGTGATCCCTCTTCCGCAGAACGACAACGAAAAGGCGTTCGCCCTTTTGGATACGTACCGTGCGGCGGGTGGAAACATCATCGACAACAGCTACCACTACGGCCCAGGATTCTCCGTCGTGATGAAAGCCTATTACGAAGCACGCGGCGAAGACGCGTTGATTCGATTTGATAAAGGCAGCCACCACCACTACGGCCGAGAGAATTGGAACCGGACGACCCGAGAGGCGATGGACGAAGAGATTCGCGGCAACCTGGAGCGACAGGGCGTTAGCTACAGCGATTTCTATGTTCTTCACCGTGACAACGAGGCCGTTCCGGCGGGCGAAGTTGTCGAATGGCTGAACGAGCACAAGGATGCGGGTCGAATTAAAGCGTTCGGCGGCAGCAACTGGTCTGCGGCCCGAATCGCCGAAGCCAACGAGTATGCGGAGAAGCATGGCCTGCAAGGGTTCAGCGCATCGTCTCCAAACCTCAGCTTGGCCCTGGCGAATGAGCCAATGTGGACTGGATGCTCGCAGCCAACTCGCGAAGAGCGAGCCTGGTACGCCACTCAACCCGTGGGCCTCTTCTCCTGGTCCAGCGGCGGCGGCGGATTCTTCGCTCACCTCGACGAGGTTCCAGACATCATCCGCGTTTATCACAACGAGATCAATTTCGCCCGACGCGAACGCGTTGAACAAATGGCCGCCGAGAAGGGCGTCAGCGGAACCCAGCTTGCGCTCGCTTGGACCCTCAACCAGCCGATCAATGTATTCGGATTGATCGGCCCTCGAACCGTTGAACAGCTTGAAGACAACCTGAAAGCCGTTGACATCGAGCTAACGCCCGAAGAGCTGACTTGGCTCGAAGACGGCCCAGTCGCCTGACCCGACTAACCTATCGAAGCTGCCGTCACGGAAATCCGTTGACGGCAGTTTTTGTTTGTAATTCGAGGCAATCCAACGTATCCTATGCCTCATGCCCACCTCGTGGCTTTTCGCCGCATCGTTATTGTTCCAACCGCAATCGGCACCCACATTTCTAGAAGCCGATGCGAGAAGTATCGTTTCCGAATTAGCCGACCCGAAATACAAGGGCCGCAATTCGATGACCGAGGACTTTGCCAACGCTTCGAAATTCTGCGTTGATTGGCTCAAAGCAGCTGGCATTCCACCCGCGGCCAAGAACGGCGAATACGAGCAGCGATTCACCTTGCAACGCGTCGGAGTCGACCCAACCACAACGACCATTTCGACCAAGGACAAGAAACTCTCCCTTGTGTACGGAACGGATTTCGTCCTGATCGCGTCCCAGACGGTGAACCGAGAGGTTGAGGCCGCCTTTGTTTGGGTTCCTGCTGGCAAGTCTCTCAGCGATGCCCAGCGGCGAAGCTTGCGCGGAAAGTTGGTCATCGTTCATCCGTCTCAGCAGCGAGACAACGCTGCCCTTTTGCAGAGCCTGGCTCCAACAACGCCAAATCCACCGCTCGGGATTGTGCGGTATGCCGAGACCCTCGGTAACACGGCCGCGACCGAACTCGTGATCAAAGACTTACCGCTTGGTGGCCCTGAATTTCGGAATGTCCGGCTGACCAAAGCGACAGCCGAGAAGCTCGCGAGCACCTACACTCTGCCCGAATTTTTCGCCCAGTCACCCAATGCGGCAAGCGTCGAAGCGATCCCCACCAAACTAGTCGTGGCCGCACAATCAAAAGTCATCACCGAGTTCCCGATGCACAACGTGGTCGCGAAGATTGAGGGATCGGATCCGAAGCTGAAGAATCAAGCGGTTCTGTTCGGCTCGCACCTTGACCATCTCGGCCTCAGCACTGACGGAAAGGTCCACTTCCCTGGTGCCGACGACAACGCGAGCGGCGTTGCCGCTAGCCTGCTCATTGCGCGCGCTTTTAAGAACGCGACGATCAAGCCGAAACGAACGATCATCTTTTCGCTTTGGACAGGTGAGGAGACCGGCACGTTTGGCTCGCTTTACTACAGCCGGAATCCGATCGTGAACCTCAAGGACACCGTTGCTTATCTCAACCTTGATATGGTCGGCCGGGACAGCGACAACCGTCCATTGAACGACGCGGCCGATGACAACCGAGATTCGGTGTATGCCGGGATCGCCCGACTGAACTCCCCCGATCTCTACAAGCTGGTTAAGGAGACCAGCCAAGGCACAAACCTCAACCTGCGCGACGACAAAGACGACCGAACTGCGCGCAGCGACACCCGGAACTTCGTTCCGTACGGCGTGCCTTCCCTAAAGGTCTGGACCGGGGAGCACCCGGACTATCACCGCCCCGGCGACACCGCGGACAAGCTCAATTACGCAAAGATGGTCCGCATCACGCAATGGCTGTATAAAACCGCCGACCGGCTGGCAAACCAGTCCGGGCGACCGGCTTTCTCTGAAGGGGCCGAGTATCTGCAGGGCCGGTGGACGGCACCCGCCAACACCGTGGTTCCCCCGACGGCGACGGCGACTTTCACCCTGTACGAAGTGAATGGAGCACGTGAGACGGTGGTTGACCAGATCACCGCTGTTCGCCCAGGCGCATTCCCGATTCGATTCGCCTTGCGAACCGACCCCAAAAAGCTTCGGAAAGATCGAAGCTACCGAGTCGACGCCGTTATGATGGATGGCGCAACCAAGCTGTTCTCCGGAACGGCCGCTAGCTTGACCGGCGACAACGGCCGCCTCACGGCCGTCGAGATCGTCGTTCCCGGCTAAGACTATCTACCGGGTCGCTTCGATTGGTTTCGCGAGCGGCCCCGCCGTCCGCCTGGCTTGGGCGGACCGGTTCGTGGTTTGAACTTCGGCTTCGCGGGACGCGGGTTTGGGCGATTCTTCGGAGGCTTCTCCTTTTCCGCCTCTTCCTCCGGTGCCGGAGCTTTTGGCGTGAACGGCAAAGCATCGCCGTAAGCCCAAAACGGCGGTAGGGTGCTCAGATCCACCGGCTCGGTTGTCGCAACGTCCGTTCGGCGCAGGAGGCAGGTAAAAGCGCCCGCTCCCATGCCTTGCTGCGGGAACAGTCGGTAGCACGGAAACTGCGTGTACTCGGATTGGTAGCCCGCTAAATGCGGAACCGGGACCGCTTCCATGAACGGATACTCATCCAGCATCCACTCGAGAATCTTCTCGTTCTCTTTGTAGGAGTAGGTGCAAGTCATGTAGAGCAGGTGCCCGCCCGGCTTGAGGGCGTTGATCGCATTTCCGGTGATCCGTCGCTGGCGGCTGTGGTTCATGTCCACCATCGAGTTCGTGAACGCCCCGACTGCCTTGTCTCCTTTGGCGATCATCGACTGGCCTGAGCACGGCGCATCGACGATGATGAAGTCAAAGGTCGCCGGGAACTTCTTCGCGTAAACCCGAGGGTCGGCGACCCATACTTGGGATCGCTCAACCTTGCATCGGTGCAAATTATTGATCAGCGATTCCGTGCGGTTCCGCATCGTCTCGTTGCAGATCAATGCCTCTGGCTGGAACATCCGCCAGGCGAAGATCCCTTTTCCTCCGGGAGATGAGCACAGGTCCAAAATCGTCTTTGGTGCTTCCGGGATCGCCATCATGGCTGAAGCCGCGAAGACCGACGAAAAGTCCAGCGAGTAGTAGCTGCCGCGAGCGTAGAGCGGGTGTTGGGCGGGCTTGAAAGTCTCTTGCAGCCGAATGACGAACTCCGGCTGCCATGGCGCGGCGCTCACGCGGGGGAAGGTTCGGATCTCGGGCCGTTCTTCGATCACCAAGATCGCCTTCTCGCGACTCTGGCCCTCCAGGATCGCCTCGATAAACAGCTCGCGCTCCGCTTCATCCGGGAAAAGCATCGTCGCAAGCTTCACCATCGGCGGCGTGGCGGTCTTTTTGAGCTTGCCGCCCTTCTTTTTCAGCTTCTCCGTTTTGCGTTGCATCATCTCGTTGCCACCATTTCCCGGTTCATGATGGCAGGACGACGGGGGTTAGCTCGCATCCGAAGGCTCGTAACGCAAGATGTCGCCCGGTTGACAATCCAACGCCCGACAGATTGCCTCCAAAGTCGAGAATCGCACCCCATGAACTTTTCCGGTCTTGAGTTGCGAAATGTTAACTTCCGAAATTCCTACGATTTCGGCGAGTTGACGAGACTTCACCTTTCTTCGGGCCAGCATTACATCGAGGTCCACAATGATCGGCATCGACTAGATGAAGCCTTCCATCTCGGAGTGCAGTGCGGCGGCGCGGTTACTGATTCCGGACAAGAACCATAAACCGATGGCAACGATCAACAGGAAGATGGCCGAAACCCAGAACACCGGAAGCATCTTCCCGACCTCGGCGCCCAGCATCTGCGCCAACTTCTCCGACATAAACCAACGGTGCATCAACAAAACCGGAGCCAACGCGGCAAACCAAAATGCCGCCCGACGCTGAGCTAGAACGGCGCGCTCCGAAAACCACCGTTCTTCCGAAACTTCGAGGCAATAATCCCGAAGTGACCAGGCGCATCTTGCGGTCATTGCGCAGATTCCTGCGCTGCTGAGAAATCCCACCAGCCGTGTCGCCGCCCCAACCTCACCCGGCTCCTGAACCCCAAACTTAATCTGAAGGGCCAGGTCGCTGATGCCAGGAACAAACCAAATCAGCAGAGGCCACAGACAGCAAACCGCCGTAACGGAGGTGAAAAAGTACCCAAAGACTTTGGAGATATTGACCCAATTTATATTTTTAATGTAAAACATTATATGAACGATGAAAAACGTCTATTTTTCAACCCCGATCATTATAGCTGGTGGCCTAATCTCGAATTCATTCGGGCAGGTCCAACTCCCCGAAAACATCTCGATCCGACCGCCGATCAAAATCGGGTTTGAGTACTTCAAGACCGATCAGGCGCACCGAGACATCAGCATCGGCACCGTTTATGCCGAGCAAACGTTGCGCATTCGCAAAAAGCCTTGGGACCGAATTTCGTTCGGTTGGAACGCTTGCCTGTACTACGCCTCTGGTAACAGCACGCAAGTCGATCAGCCCGAGCCCGGTCCTTTTTCGGTCCGGACCGGTGGCTTTGGCATCAGCGCGGTCGCGAGGTTGCACATTTTTGACTTCCGTGGCGGAACGTTCTTCGCCGACCTCGTGCCCGGTTTTGCCTGGTTCACCGACCAGTTTCCGCCTAAAGGCTCGCGGGTCAACGGCTCGTACCGTTACGGGTTGGGGGTGCGATACCGCCTGAGCCCAGGCAAGTCCATCGAGTTTGGCATCCGTAAAATCCACATCTCGAATGGAGGCGGTCTGGTTCCATCCAATCCAGCCTACAACGGCACCGGAATATTTGTCAGCTTCGGTCAGCGTTTCTGACCTGGCGAGGCGCGGTAACCTGCCCAGTCATGGCCGCCTGGAAAGGGATCATTCACGCCTACGGCGACCGAATGAACATCAGCAAATCGGTAGCTCCCGTAACGCTTTGCGAGGGCAATACGCCGCTGATTCCGCTGCCGAAGCTTGCTGCCCGAATCGCCCCTGGGGCTGAGCTCTATGCCAAGTTCGAAGGGCTCAACCCCACCGGTAGCTTCAAAGATCGCGGCATGACGACCGCGATCACGCAGTCCGTGGCCGACGGCGCTCAAACCGTGATTTGCGCCAGTACCGGCAACACCGCCGCCGCTGCCGCCGCTTATGCGGCCCGAGCCGGACAAATGTGCGTTGTGCTTATTCCCGACGGCAAAATCGCCCTAGGCAAGCTGGCCGGGGCGATCGCCTACGGAGCCCGCGTGATTGCGATTGATGGCTCGTTCGATGCCGCGTTGCGAATGGTGCGGGAAGTGAGCGACCGTGCACCCATCGCTCTCGTGAACTCGGTTAACCCGGCCCGATTAGAAGGGCAAAAGACCGCGGCTTGGGAAGTTTGCGAGCAGCTTGGCGGCTTTCCAGATTGGCTTTGTCTTCCGGTAGGTAATGCAGGCAACATCTCGAGCTACTGGATGGGCTTCTCGGAATGCCCTGGGCCGTGCCGATGCGACGTTTGCCCTAGACCGAGTCGCAAGCCGCAATTGCTCGGTGCCCAGGCCGCAGGTGCCGCGCCGCTGGTCACCGGTCTTCCCTGCCCGAACCCGGAGACCCGCGCGACCGCTATCCGCATCGGTGCCCCGGCCCGGGCCGAACAAGCTCTGACCGCCATTCGCGAATCGAACGGACAAATGCTCGCCGTAACCGACGAGGAGATTTTCCGCGCGTATCACCTCGTCGCCGAAACTGAAGGGGTGTTCTGCGAGCCTTCTTCCGCCGCTGGGCTCGCCGGCCTGCATCAGGCGGTGCAAAACGGCACTTTAAATCCCGAAGGCAAACGCATTGTGTGCGTCCTCACCGGGCACGGCCTCAAAGACCCCGATTCGGCCGTTGCCGAGGGGGCCGATATCCAGAAGGTGGAAGCCAATGTCGATGCGCTTTTAAGAGGACTCAACCTATGATCCGCGTCCGAATCCCCGCTACAACAGCCAACATCGGCCCTGGCTTTGACTGTATGGGATTGGCGCTGGACCTTTGGAACTCGTTCGAGTTACATCTCTCCAGCGAGGGTTCAGGCTTCTCCGTGGAGAACCACGGTGAGGGGGCCAGCGTGCTGGCGACCGACCACACCAACCTAACCGCGACCATCTTGCGCGAAGAGCTTGAGCGGGCCGGAGTTGAGCTCAGCGGCCACGCGAAGATCGTTTGCCACAACGCCATTCCGTGCGCTTCTGGCCTTGGGTCAAGCTCGACCGCTACCCTAGCCGGGGTGTTATTCTCGCAAGCGGTTCTTCGCGCCCAGGCGGGCGAGGATCCGGCCGAGCTTGACCGAACTCTGGTTTTGGAACGCGCCGTAGAGCTCGAGGGACATGGAGATAACGTCGCTCCGGCCCTGCTCGGTGGATTCGTCATCGTGGTTCCAGATGGCGGGCGGGTGCTGACCAAACGCATTCCGCACGTGCCGATCAAAGCGGTGGTCTGCGTTCCTGAGTTCAAATACTTCACCAGCGAGGCCCGCGCCGCCTTGCCGAGCCAGTACAGCAAAGCCGACGCGATCTACAACATCGGCCGCGCCATGCTGGTCGCCGAAGCCCTCCGCGCCGGAGACGACACCCTTTTGGCGCAGTCGCTGAACGACCGGATTCACGAGCCCTACCGCCTCCCCGCCATCCCGGGCGCGGTCGCTGCAAAGTCGGCGGCATTGGACGAGGGAGCGGTCGCGGTTGCCCTCTCCGGCGCCGGCCCCGGCACCATTGCCTTCGCCCGCCACGGCTTCGACCGAATCGGCCGCGCGATGAACCAAGCTTTCGCTACGGAGGGTCTGAAAAGCCGCTACTGGATCCTCGACGCCACCGACCAAGGCACCCACATCGGCCGCCTGCCGGTGTGAGAGTTTCGGGTCGCCGAATACGCCACCTATCCGGGTAACTTCCCGGACGTCAATGAAGATCAATCCGCCGCAGAATCGACTCGTCACTCCGCTTCCTAAGCTCGGAATTCGGCCGACTATTGATGGTCGTTACGGCGGGGTTCGGGAGTCTTTGGAAGAGATCACGATGGCGATGGCGCGTTCGGTGGCCGCCCTCATCAGCGAGACACTGAAGCACAGCACGGGCGAGCCGGTGGAGTGTGTGATTGCCGACACCTGCATCGGCGGATTCTCCGAAGCGGCGGCGTGCGCGGATAAGTTTCGGCGGGAGGGCGTCGGGCTGACGCTCACCGTCACGCCTTGCTGGTGCTACGGGTCGGAAACGATGGACGACGACCCGACGATGCCGAAGGCGATTTGGGGCTTTAACGGGACAGACCGGCCCGGCGCGGTTTATCTTGCGGCGACTCTCAGCGGGCATGCGCAGTTCGGCGTTCCGAGCTTTGGCATCTACGGCCAAGACGTGCAAGACCTTGGCGATGAAAACGTCCCGACCGACGTCCGCGAGCGGCTGTTCCAGTTCGTCCGCGCAGGAGTGGCGGCGGCCACCATGCGAAACACAGCGTATCTGGCCATGGGCGGAACAAGCATGGGCATCGCCGGAAGCGTGGTAAACGGCGATTTCTTCCGCCGCTACCTGGGCATGCGCGTGGAATCGGTCGACATGACCGAGTTCACCGGCCGAATACAGAACGGCATTTACGACCACGAAGAGTACGAAAGAGCCCTCACCTGGTGCAAAGAGAACCTGCTCGAGGGCGAAGACTTCAACTCGCCCGAGAAGACCCGCACCCGCGAGCACCTGGATTCCGAGTGGGAAACCAGCATCAAGATGACCCTTATCGCGCGGGACCTCATGATCGGCAACCCGCGCCTCGCCGAGTTGGGCTACCCCGAACAAGCGCGGGGCCACAACGCCATCGCGGGCGGATTCCAAGGTCAGCGCCAATGGACCGACTACAACCCCAACGGCGACTTCCTGGAAGCCATGCTTTGCAGCAGCTTCGACTGGAACGGCATTCGCCAACCGTTCGTCGTCGCCACCGAAAATGACGCCCTGAACGGTGCCTCGATGCTCTTTGGCCACCTCCTCACCGGCACGGCGCAGATGTTCAGTGACGTCCGCACCTACTGGTCCCCCGACGCGGTGGAGCGAGTCACCGGATGGCGGCCCGAGAGCGGTTTCCTGCACCTCATCAACTCCGGCCCGAGCGCCCTGGACTGGACGGGCGAGGGTGGGCTTCAGCCTTGGTGGGAAATGAACGCCGACGATGCGAAACAATGCGTTGAAGCCACCCGCTTCTGCCCGAGCATCACCGAGTACTTCCCGGGCGGCGGTTGGTCGACCGACTTCACCACCCGTGGCGGCTACCCGGTGACGATGTTCCGCATCAATCTGGTCCACGGGCTTGGCCCGGTGCTCCAGATTGCGGAAGGCGAAACGATCGAGCTTCCAGAAGCGGTTCACAACGCCCTCGACGCACGCACGAACCCAAGCTGGCCGACCACCTGGTTCCGCCCGCGCGTCACCGGACACGGAGCGTTTGCCGACGAGTATCAGGTGATGGCGCATTGGGGCGCGAACCACGGTGCGATCTCGGTCGGGCACATTGGCGCCGACCTCATCACGTTGGCGGCTGTGCTCCGAATCCCGGTAGACATGCACAATGTCGAGTCCGCGCAAGTGTTCCGTCCGGCGGCGTGGCACCGATTTGGTTCGGGAATGGAGAGCGTCGGCGCAGATTTCCGCGCCTGCGCCAACTACGGCCCTCTCTACGGATAAGGACTTATGGTCCGGGGTCGGAAACCCTAGCCCCGGACCGACGGTCTCAGTTGCATGCTCAAGGCATTCCGAGAGAAAAATGGCTTCTCCCTTCTTCCGCTGATCGTTGGCGTGCTCTACGGCGCGTCACCCCTGGATCTCATTCCAGACCTGATTCCACTCATCGGCTTTGTGGATGACGGAATCATTGTCGGATTCCTCGGTCTCATCATGGCTTGGCAATGGCTGGGTCGCGGACGACGAGCCCGCACTGCTCAATTGCAGCCCATTCGAGTCCGTTAGGTAAACCTTGCGGGTGAAGCTTAAGTTCGTACTGCCGTGTCTTTTCCTGGTTCAGATGGCCACGGCACAAACCGTCTGCATCGACGCTGGACACCCGAGTGAGGTCGGCACGGGAACCAAGGGCAAGGTTTATACCGAAGTCAGCCTCGCTTGGAAGATTGCCAAGGGCCTGCAGAAAGCACTTGAAGCGGAAGGCGTAACAGTCGTTCTCACGAAATCGGAGGAACTCGAAAAAGTGCTCAACCGCCGGCGAGCCGAAATCGCCAACGACGCGAAGGCGGACCTTTTAATTCGCCTCCACTGCGACGCCGCATCTGGCACCGGCTTCGCGGTGTACTACCCCGACCGCACCGGAACCACCAAAGACGGCATCACTGGCCCTGGCAAGGACGTTCTCGAGAAAACCGCCGTTGCCGCCAAAAAATTTCACGCTATCTATGCCGCCGCTTTGAAAGGCGCGCAGAAAGATAACGGTCTGAAATCTGATCTAAAGACTGCCATCGGAGCCAAACAAGGCGCGCTCACCGGTTCGATTTTCTCCAAAGTCCCGGTTTTGCTCGTCGAGATGTGCGTGCTCACGAACCCCGCAGACGAAGCATTCATCGGTTCCGCTGAAGGCCAGCAAAAGATCATTTCGGCAATGACGAAAGCAACCCTTGCCGTGGTCAAACCTGCCACCGCGAGCGAAAAAGCCCGGTTATAATAACAGTCATTGCGAAGGGTGCCCTGTCGTGGGGCATCTGTAAATTGGGGAAAGTCCGGTGAAATTCCGGCACTGTGCCGCAACGGTAAATCGACCTTGGTCGAAAGTCCGAATGCCCGCTTCGCAGAAAAGAACAGCGAGTGCTGTCACCTACGAGCATGGGTCCCCGGAGCGGCGCAATGTCGCCTCCCTGTCCATTTCTCCGCAACTGACGGCCTCACCTTGTGAGGTTATTCATGAAGAATCGAGCGTTTACTCTCATTGAGCTTCTCGTCGTCATCGCCATCATTGCGATTCTCGCCGCCATTCTCTTCCCCGTCTTCGCCCAAGCCAAGGCCGCCGCAAAAAAGACCCAGTCGCTGAGCAACCTGAAACAGATCGGCCTCGCCTGGTTGCTTTACGGCAACGACTACGACGACACCATGATGCGCGTCGCTACCGGCTCCGCCGCTTCAGGCAAGGTGTTTTACTGGTGGGGCAGCTTCGACGGAGCTACCCTTAGAGAAAACGAGGGGCTGCTCTTTCCGTACACCAAGAACAAAGGAATTCAAACCGACCCGGCATTCCCGGACACTTTGCGGACCACGGTTGGACTCACTGGCTACGGATACAACTACAACTATCTCAGCCCGACGGATTACGTTCCGCCGACCTACAACGAGGTGGCAAAGCCCGTGAACTATGGCGCGGTGGGATCGGTTGCCGACACCGTTGCCTTTGGTACCTCCGCGCGGATGAGCTTCGGCCTGCCGCATCAGCTTGAGGGCAATACCTACCTGGAGCCCCCGTCCAGCGAGTACCCAACCTTCCACGGGCGACATCTGAGCACCGGGTTAGTGGCGTGGGCCGATGGGCACGCATCAGCCTTGCGGCCGAAGCTTCGACGCGGAACCTTTGGCTATGGCGGTGCCTACAACGAGTCCGAGTTCAACCCGGTCCAGCTAGGTGAGCTAGACCGAGACGGAGACTTTTCGACCGACGAACTGTTCGATCTCGAATAGGATCAGCGTCGCTCGACCGTGTCGATTCCGAGTTCCCAGAACCACACGGTCGAGTTCGCCGGGACGACCTTTTGGTACGTCTCGTTGGTTCCCTTGCGGGTGACGCGAATGCTGCAAACTCGATCGTTCGGAGAGGTGTTGACCACGTACGCGCGGTAAAGCGTGAATGAGGGCTGGACATCGAAGCGCAATTCCTGAATGCTCGGGTTGGAGCACCACTCAGGTTGGGAAGACAAAGTGCATTCCTGACCAGCACCCGGCACCCGGTTGCTGCGGGTCACGACGATTTGCGTGTTTGCCGAATCTGTGGTCGCGAAGTTGAGGGTCGTAGGGACGGCCTGAACAAACGAAGTGCCACCGCACCCAGATAGGGCCGAAACGGCAATAACTACTGACGTGAGCCAAAGGGGGTGATTGTTCTTCATGTTTTCTCGATTGCGAATGGTACCAATGCGGATTATCTCCGATAGGACGTTGGCACCAGCTTTGCGCTACGTTCAAACCGTCCCCGAGGGTTCACAATCATTGAATGTCCTCCGTTTTCCCCGGCCCGATCTCGCAACGCATGCTCACCGAGCTTTCCGAGTTTGTGATCGCCGAGCCATATCCCTTCGTTCTCGACATTGCGAAGGGGGAGGGGATGTACTTGGAAACGGTGGACGGGCAGCGCCTGTTCGACTGGGCCGGATACTACGGCAGCAAGCTCATCGGCCACAACCACCCCGGCTTGTACGAGCCGGAGTACACCAAACGTCTTGTGGTGGCCGCGAACAATAAAGTCGCCAACCCAGACTTTCTAACGAAAGAATGTCTGGACTACTACCAGCTTCTCTACCGAATCGCCCCGGAGATCATGAAGAGCGACAAGCTCGAAGTCTACGCCGTGAACTCCGGCGCCGAAGCGGTCGAAAACATGATGAAATACCTGGTTGCCAAGTTCAACCAGAAGCGAGCAAAGAAAGGTGGGCCGAGCGGACACCGCCGATTCCTGTACTTTGACAAGGCCTTTCATGGCCGAACGGTTTTTGCTCTTGGTGTGACGCAAACCATTGACCCGGTTGCGACGAAGGACTTCCTTGGACTCACTACTACCGGAAATATCAAGTTGCCCTTCCCTTCGTACAGCAGCGACTTATCGGAAGAAGAGAACCTTCGCGCCGCTGAACATTCGCTTCAGCAAGTTGAAAGCGCGCTATCGCTCATGAGCGATGAAATTGTTGGAATCATCGTTGAGCCAATTCAAGGTGCGGGCGGTCACCGAGTAGCGATCCCTCAGTTCTTCCAGGGCCTTTCCGAACTCGCCCACAAGTACGACGTGTACCTAGGCTTCGACGAAGTCCAAACTGGGCTTGGGGCAACCGGAAAGATGTGGGCGATAGATCACTTTGATCTTCCATACCCTCCCATGGCCATCGCGACCGGAAAGAAGTTCGGCAACGGCGTGGTTTATATGGTTGAACCACTCGAAGATGTCGGCGTTCTGGATTCGACCTGGGGAGGCTCCTTGGCTGATATGGTGCGTGTTGTTCGTGAATTCGAGATCATTGAACAGGAAGACTTGATTTCTAAAGCGGCAATCAAAGGTGAGCTACTTGCCAAGGGTTTAAGAGATCTCGTAAGCAAATACTTCCCAATGGTTCGGAACGTGCGCGGCCTTGGCTTATATCAAGGGATATCTTTAGATTCAACGTCCCGAAAAGCGCGACTAATCGACGTTGCACTGACCGAATATCAGACACTTTTACTAGGTGCAGGTTCAAGATCGATCCGCACTCGGCCAAATTTGTCGGTCACCGAAGATGAAATTGCGCACTTCATCACAATTCTTGATCAAGCAATCGCAACTGTTCAGGACAACTAACCTGCAAAAAATACCGTATTTTGCTACCGTCACAGAACCTTCGGGATTTTCTGACGATCATGCCAATGTATGGTTAGAGAGCTTCTCGCCGCAGCAGTTTGCTGTACACCACTTTTTGCTTTTGCGCAACCGTCTGTTGTATTCCAAGTTGATGCGGAGGTTAGGGCCAACGCAGTAACGAGGACGTTACCCGTTACGACCAGTGATGCGGTTTCTTGGAGCCAGAGGGCTCAAGCATCCGTTTCGTATAATTCAGGTAACGCTTACCTGGACCACGCAGTTCAGATCCTGAGTGCGGACGGCACGCTCTCGATCAAGCGATCTGCCCAAAACGTTTACAATCACGAGCTTCTTGCTCCAAACGTATCCAATACGACTAGCGATGTAGTCCGGGTTAAGGCCTTCGTTCGCGGTGCACCAGGAACGCCTTACTCGTTCTTCATCTCGACAAACTCGTTTGCAACTCCCTCTACTTCCGCAGGAACCGGCACCGCTACCACTACAGAATCGGCAACTGGAGCTTCCCCGTTCTCTTTCAATGCTGGTCGGAATTCGAGCTACGCACAAGGCGTGTCGACCTCCGAGACAATCACTCACATGGGTGAAACGTACTCGGCCGTTGAACTTTCTTGCAGCAGTGCCAGCAACACCGCCTACAACTTCTCCAGCGTAAATACGGTTTCCCCGTTCTATGCCAACAGTCGAGTGAGCGGAACCACTACGATCAAGCTTAAGAACTTGGCGGTTGACGACATCATCCTCAACCTGGCGAGAGTTCAAGACACCAATAACCCAGATCGACCCAGCGTCGTCGTTGTGCCGGACATCAACTTGGATGAAATCCAGTACACGATCAACGGTGTCACTTACACCCAAGCCGGACCGTTCGCGGCGAACGTCGGACAGAAGGTGTTGATGCCAGATCTCAACGGCATCGCTCCTGGTGCATACACCGTGGAGTTCACCGGAACACAAGGCGCTTTGACCACGCTAATCGCCGCCACGACGCTCGATACCTCGGCGTTCAGCCAAACTCTAAATGCCACCCTTCAACCCGTCTCTGGCTCTGCCGGCCCCGGGCAGCAAGGTGGAGGCGTGAACTCCTTCGCGGTGACCATCAGCGGATTCCGCCGAGCGTGGGGCCTTCCGGGCACCAGAGTCGATCGAAAGATCACTTCGTACTCGGGAGCCTTGAGTTCCAACTTCTTCGTTGGGCCAACTTTCACGAGTAACTTGCAAGGAATCATCTCCGGTGCGACGTTTGGGGCACCAGCCACCTTTAATGCCGCAGGAACCGGCGGGAACAGTGGCGGACTGCTGACGATGACCTATGGCACCCTGTACACCGTCTACGCAAAGTCTGGCAACGCAATTGAGTTCCGGTTGAGCGGAACTCGTAATGGCACCCCCTGGATCTGGAATCCAGGCTCTACCTCGTACGGATCCGTATCCGCTAACATCAACTAACCCACTCGCCTCCTTCGGTGCCTAGGCAATGAAGGAGGCTTTTTCCTGCGGTCTCTAACTGGGTACCGTACTTGCCATGAGTCCATTGAAGATTGGCATCGTCGGGTGCGGAAACATCAGCGGCATTTACTTCGAGAACCTTGGAAAGTACACCGCGACTTCGATTGTTGCCGTGGCAGATTTGGACCTCGATCGAGCCAAGCAAGCGGCGGAAAAGAACGGCGTTCCGCTTGCCCTGAGCCCCGACGAACTGATTGCCCATCCGGACGTGGACCTAGTTTTGAATCTCACGATTCCAAAGGCGCACGCCTCCGTTGCCCAGGCCGCCGTCGAAAACGGCAAGCATGTCTACAACGAAAAGCCGCTGACCGTAAACCTTGCTGAAGCGCAGCAGCTTCTTCAAACATCAAAAGAAAAGGGGGTTCGCGTCGGCGGAGCACCCGACACGTTCCTTGGCGGCGGACATCAAACCGCACGAGCCGCCATTGATCGCGGCGACATCGGCGAGCCGATTGGCTCCCACTCCTTCATGCTTTGCCATGGTCACGAGTCTTGGCACCCGTCGCCGGAGTTCTATTACGAGCGCGGCGGTGGACCAATGCTAGACATGGGTCCGTACTATCTCACCGCTCTCGCCAACATGATCGGCTCGGTCAAGCGGGTCACCGGTTCAACGCGAATAACCTTCCCTACTCGCACGATCACCAGCCAGCCAAAGCACGGCAAGGTCATCGAAGTCGAAACCCCAACCCATATCGCCGGAATCATGGACTTCCAAAACGGCGCGGTCGGCGAAATCACCACCAGCTTTGACGTTTGGTACAGCAAGGTTCCTAGCATCATCGTTTACGGCACGGAGGGCTCGCTCTTGGTTCCAGACCCGAACGGTTTTGGTGGTGAGGTTCAGATTCGCCAGCGCGGTCAAGCCGAGTGGGAAGTTGTGCCAAACCTACATGGGTTCAACGGCAACTCGCGCGGAGTTGGCGTTCTTGATATGGCTATCGCGATCCGCGATGGTCGCCCTCACCGAGCAAGCGGCGAACTTGCCGGGCACGTGCTTGAGGTGATGCATGCCTTTGAACAAAGCAGCACGACATCTCAGCACATTCACTTGAGTTCTGAGCTGGTTCGACCGGCGGCGCTCGGCGAAACCGAGCTTCACGAATTCCTTCCCGTTGGATGAATGTAAACTGCCACTACTTTGGCTAGCGCATACACCCCGGGACTAACCGTAAGCGGTGACATCTTTGTACGTCGCCTTCGACGCCTTCCGATCAAAGGCGACGTACTCGTGAAAGTTAGTGACCACGTAGAACCCGATTCCGTGGTCGCCGTGGCCATGCTTCCGGGCGTGCTGCAAACCATGAAAATGGCCGATAAGCTCGGCATCGAAGCCCGCGACGTCCCATCGGTCTTCCCCCTGAAGCCAGGAGCTAAGGTTACAAAGGGCGATGTTATCGCCGAGACCAAAGGCCTGATGGGCTTCTTCAAAACGAAGGTTGAAGCGGACTTCACCGGCACGATCGAATCCGTCTCCGAAGTCACCGGAAACGTGCTCATTCGAGAGCCATCGATCCCGGTCGAAATCAACGCCTACATCAAAGGGCGGATCGTTGATGTGCTCCCAGATGAAGGCGCGATTGTCGAGACCCGAGCCGCCATGGTCCAGGGCATCTTCGGTGTTGGCGGCGAGCGCGTTGGAACCATCCGCGTTGCGGCGAACTCTCCTGAAAGCGTTCTAGAGGCCGATCACATCCACGAAAGCGACCGGGGCAAGATTCTCATCGGCGGCGCGGGAATGGCGCTGAGCGCAATCAAGAAAGCCGCCAGCGTTGGTGTTATCGCCCTTGTCGCCGGCGGATTGCGAGACGAGGATCTGATCAATTTCCTTGGCTACGACATCGGCGTAGCGATTACCGGCTCGGAAAACATTCCGCTCACCCTCGTCGTCACCGAAGGCTTCGGCTACCTCAACATGGCGCAGCGCACCTTCGACCTCTTCCGATCTTTGGAAGGAAAGGAAGCCAGTGTCAATGGCGCCACTCAGATTCGTGCCGGCGTTATTCGCCCGGAGGTCATTGTCCCACTCCCGCTAGATCAGGCGGAGTCGGTCCGCGCCGCGGATGTCTTCGAACTCACGGTCGGAACCCCGATTCGAATGATCCGCGAACCGTACTTTGGCGAACTGGGAACGGTTACTGGACTTCCGGCGACCCTGCAGGTCCTCGAGTCAGGCACCGAAGTCCGCGTTCTCACCGCGAAGCTGCCTTCTGGCGAAGAGGTCACCGTTCCGCGAGCGAACGTCGAAATCATCGCCAGCAACTAAGGCTAGTTTCGGAGCGCCGTCTTATGCTCGATCATGTGGCGCAATCTGACTTGGCTCAGGTTGCGCTGACATAGATCGAGGAACTCGGACCGCTCCATACGTAAGGCGTTTTCGTACGAGTTCGTTTTCGCAAAAATCGCCTTCAGCCGATCCCCGATGACCTCGTCATACTCGGTCAGGTCACCCTTCGCCATTTTCTCTTTCTGCAGTCGGTCAATCATTCCGACCGTCGGCCCAACGACGTCTTTCCATTCCGGCCGCTGGGAAACCGTAACCTCGAGCGCAACTTGCTTCGCTTGCCACAGCAAGCGATCTGGGTGGTAGCACGTCACGTCATCTGGGCCAAGGTAACCGAATGACCGGGCCTGATCCGCGTTGATGCTCGTCTTCCCTTCTGTTAAGGTTAAGCAGGCATCAGCGAGAGTTGCCGAGGTGGCTTGATGTCTCAGCCGCATGAGAGTAACGCCACGTCCGCCGGGCAACAGCCCGACCTTCGATTCGGGTAGCCCAATCTGGGCATCTGCCGCCGCGACAATTCGACTGCAGGATCGAGCGAGTTCAAAGCCCGCGCCAAGACCATAGCCATGAATCGCCGCTACCGTTCGCCGCGCTTCAAGAAGCTCACCGAGGGTCTGCAAATCCTGCAGCGCGACATCGATGCTCGCCCAGTCTTCTTTCTGAATCGCGTCGTGGAAAAAGTTGAGATCAAAACCGACGCTGTACGCCTTTCCGGGCGTGGTGAGCACAAGCGGAGCGTCCGATTGGCTCGTGAGCCATCGCGACAGGCCCTCCACCAGGGCGGGGGTGATCAGCCCAAGCTTGGTTTTCAGGACAACCGCCCGAACGCCATCTCCCAAGTCTTGAACTCGGAAGGTCTCATGCTCTTCGATAACCGGCAAATCGGCGAGGGTCACGTATTCTGGTTGGGCAACCGGTTCGACATATTCCCCGGTGAAGCTCCGAATCTTGCGTTCGGAATAGAACTTGACCGGCTCCACGCCAACCTGCTCTGCCCCGATGGCGTCGATCATCTCGAACGGCCCCATCTCCCAGCCAAAGCCCCACTTCATTACTTGGTCGAAGTCTTGCACTCCATACGAGACCTCTTCTTTCACCACGTTGGCGTATCGCAGAATCGGTAGCAGGTACATCCGCAGGTACTCGCCGACTTCATCTTTCGCGGCGAGTCCGGAACGAAGTCGCTCGGCAAGAGGCAGTTTGCCGAACTCTGAGATGGATGGCAGTTCGGGCTCCATCCGCTCGCGATAGGTGTTCGTCACAAGATCGAATGAAAGCAGTTGCTTTCCGTCGCGTCGATAGTAACCCTGTCCGGACTTTTCGCCCAGGAATCCACGAGCCATCAGCGAGTTGATCGATTCCGGGCGGTGCAAAACGCCTACATGCGCATCGTTAACGCATCGCTGAATCAAGTTGCTCGCGATGTCCTCCATCACGTCCAGCCCGACTAGGTCATTCAAACGGAACGTCCCGCTCTTGGGCCGACCAATGAAGGGGCCGGTAATTGCATCGACCTGCTCAACGGTCAGCCGAAGCTTTTCTGCGACGTGGGTCGCAAGGTACATGCACCACATTCCGTAGCGATTGGCAATGAAGCCAGGGGTGTCTTTGGCTGGCACAACCCTTCGACCGACGGAATCTTCTAGGAACGCGGTCAAAGTCTGAACAACCGCAGGATCGGTCTCGGCGGTCGGAATCAGTTCAAGGAGCTTGAGATATCGTGGCGGATTAAAAAAATGTGTTCCAACAAATCGGCGCCGAAAAGAGTCGGATCGGCCTTCGGCAAGGTGGGCGATCTCAAGGCCGCTTGTGTTGGTGGAAATGAATGCATCGTCCCGCAGATTGGGCTCGATGGAGGCGTACAACTCCCGCTTGATCTCGAGCTTTTCTGCCACCGCCTCGACCACCCAATCTGCTTCAAGGATCCAGTTCGAGTTAAGGTCAACGCCGCCCAATCGAACCTGATTCGCTCGTTCCGGCAAGAAGAAGTGGGGAGGCTTCGCCATCTTGGCGCGATCAAAGCCGACAACGGCGCGCTCCATTGTTTGGTCGAGCAAAGTGACCTTCAATCCCAGGTTGACCAAGTGGGCTGCAATCCCGCTTCCCATGGTTCCCGCACCAATGACGCACACGTTTCGGATGGAGTTGGGTTGGCTCATGCTTCTCTCGATTGTCCTACGTAAGAAGGGCTTTTAGTTGACGAGCCCTCGGGGGCCAGATATACTCGATTCCTGCCGACAATTGGCACGAGGTTACGAACATCCAGAGATTTAGAAGAGACAATCGACCCGATCCGGGTCCTCCCGTCAACGAGCGTGTGCTCCGGTTCCGCGAAATTCGTGTGGTTGATGCTGATAACAAGCAGCTTGGCATCATGCAAAGCCGAGCCGCGCTCACATTGGCCAGAGAACAAGGCCTCGACCTTGTGATGGTTTCCCCAAATGCTGATCCTCCCGTATGCCGAATCATCGACTACGGCAAGCATAAATACTTGGAATCGAAACTGGGAAATAACAAAAAGAAGCCCCAGCAGGAAGTAAAGGGTATAAAGATTAGTCCGCGTATTGCGGAAAACGACATCCAGACGAACGTCACTAAAGCAAGGAAGTTCATTGCTGAAGGCGACAAAGTCAAGGTGACGTGTATGTTCCGGGCCCGTGAGGTCACTCACCCTGAACTCGGGCGGCAAAAGTTGGACAGGTTCGCAGAACTTGTGGCAGATATCGCGATCGTCGAACGCGCTCCTCAAATGGAAGGACGAATGATGACCATGATTCTGCTCGCTAAGCCTTCCACCGGAGGACAGAAGAAGAAAGATGCCAAAGATCAAAACAAACAAGACGGCGGCAAAGCGGTTCAAGATAACGGGAACCGGGAAGATCACCCGGCGGAAGACCCACAACAACCACCAGTTCCAACACAAGCGGAAGTCGGCGAGACGACGGCTTGAGTCGGAACCGGAAGTGTTCCAGGGCGAGCAGAAGCGCATGCGCAGACTGCTCGTTTTGGGTCTGACCAAGAAGTCAAACCGCATTGCGAAAGCCCCCGTCGACAAGGTTGCTCAGTCTAACGAAGCCCGAGCAACTCTCTTGTCGATGCTTTCAGCGTAATTGACCGAGGAAACTCGGTCCACGATCTCTACCACTACCTCCCGGCCTTAGGCTGCAGGATGGGACCCGGTACGCAACCAAAGGAGAAACATTAATATATGGCACGTGTAAAACGCGGCCTTATGCGCCACAAACGGCACAAGAAGGTCATCGAAGCAGCATCCGGCTATTGGGGACGTAAGAAGAACGTCTTCAAGCGCGCTCACGAACAGGTGATGAAAGCGGGGCAATATGCCTTCCGCGACCGTCGCCGCCGTAAGCGAGATTTCCGACGACTCTGGATCGTCCGAATCACCGCCGCCTGCACCCACTGCGACATCAAATACAGCGAATTCATCCACGGACTTACCGTTGGTGGCATTCAAGTCAACCGAAAGATGCTCAGTGAACTGGCGATTGCCGACATGGACGCTTTCAAAGCCGTCGTCGCCCAGGCGAAAGCCGCCCGCGCAGCAAAGGCCTAATTCAAACGCAAACTCGTCCTGCCGCTTTCGCGGCAGGACGAGTTTTTTGTGCGTCAGGTTTTTTCCGTTTAGTTCTCGGGTTCTCCGCGGCGTCGAACGCCGCCAACAGATCGATCCAGTCGTTCAGACCCGCTGCCAGGATGAATCACCTCGTGATAGAGTTCGGTGAACTCAAACATGGCTCGAATCCTTTCTTCCGAGGTCGCTGCCGCCCAGAATTCGCGGTCGTAAGAGCGGTCAGGATCTGAGACTCGCCCTTTTCCCCCTATCATTTGACCGCGTTCTGCCACGAAGTTAGTATACGACTAGGGGGAACCGTGCGATCAGCTCCGCTTAGTTCCGAGACGCCGCGTTCTCTTGCTCGGCACTGCGGGCGTCCATGTTCGGCAGATGCTCCGTCGCGAACGAACGCAGGTCCTTCGCGGCAAAGTCGGCTCCTGCCGATAGGAAGCGCGCCGGATCCTGATTGACCATCGCGCCACCTACGCCAATCGTGTAAGGCTGGCGACGGTCTCGGACGCGAACGAGCTCTTTCAGCAAGGCTTCCGTGTCCGCCGCGCTCTCTTCTGCTGCACAGCTCAACAGAACCAAAGTCGGTCGATGGTTTCGCACCGTGGTGATGAAGCTCTTGACTGGCACATTGGCACCGAGGAATAGCGTGCGCCATCCATGTAAGCGAAGGTAATCACCAATCATTCTAAGTCCGATGACGTGCCAAGAGTTAGGCGCGCAGCCAAGAAGGGCAACCCGGCCGTGCCGACGCATTGGTCCCATGATCTGCGAGGTTCGAGCCAACATTCGCTCCGTAACCGCGCTGGCCATGTGCTCCTGGGCCTCGTCAATCGCCTCGACCTTCCACCAGTTCCCAACCATCGTCATGGCGGGGGCCAACAAGTCCTCGTAGATTTCGATCAGCGAGACTTGCGCGCGGAATGCGGCGTCCATGATCTCGGAGCAAGTCTGCTCATCACCCTGAACCGCGGCTCGGGCGTACTCTTTGGCCAGTTCGCCAAGGTGCACGTCTGCTGCGCGCAACTCAGGCTGCGTGAATACAGAGTTCACAATCGCTTCAATCTCTGGCGTAGCAAGGCTGTAATAGACCTGTCGGCCCGATTTGGTGGCTCGAACGATGCCGCGTGCTCGCATTCGTGCGAGGTGGTTGCTCACATTCGGCTGCTTCAGATCCGTGGCTTCACAAATTTCCGAGACGTTCCTATGCCCCGCTCGAAGCTCCGCCAGAATTTGGCGACGCGAAGTATCTCCGAGTTCTTCATAGACGTTTATCATATTGACCTTGACATATTACAATACGCGCGACTGATATGTTTCGTCATAAAAAATTACTGAAGAATAAATCTGAGGGTCTAAAGGTAACCATGCCGGTAAAATAGCTGTAAATCCCAGGGAGAGATTCTCTCAAAGGCGAGCTATGTATCTATCCATCCATCCCGAAGAATCAACCTTTCTAGATCGAGTCCGCGAGTTCGTCGCGAATGACGTTCTACCAAACACCCGAAAATGGGAAGAGCAAACAGGTTTCGACGACGAAATCTGGGAGAAGCTCGGCACCGTCGGTCTGCTCAAGATGGGCCTGCCCGTCGATCAAGGCGGCGTCAGCTGTGCCGCATATTGCGAAGCGATTCGTGAACTGGCAAAGGGCGACCCTGCGTTGGCAATGAACGTCGCGGCCATCAATGCTCTCGTCGTCGCTCACATCGTAGCGTTTGGCACCCCGGAACAGCAAGAAAAGTACTTGGCCGACGTCACTGCCGGCCGCGTGAAGGTCGCTTGGGGACTCACCGAGCCAGACGCCGGATCGGATGCGCGCCGAGTCAAGAC
The DNA here is from genome assembly GCA_945882415.1 of Chthonomonas calidirosea. Taxonomy (GTDB): domain Bacteria; phylum Armatimonadota; class Fimbriimonadia; order Fimbriimonadales; family Fimbriimonadaceae; genus Fimbriimonas; species Fimbriimonas planktonicus. Next base: position 102,130 of record CAMCWC010000004.1, on the reverse strand, counting down.
CGTCGCCGAGCCGATCGAAGGTCGAGACGGCTTCTACAACATCACCGGGCGAAAGATGTTCATCACGAACGGCGGCAAAGCCGACCTCATCGTGATCATCGCGCGAACCTCCGAAAAAGAGCTCAGCGCGTTCCTCCTGGAAACCAATCAACCTGGATTCACCCTCGAAAAGCGAATTCACACCGTCGGAGTTTCCGCCTCGAACACCGTGCAGTTCGGCTTAAACAACGCCGTTGGCTGGCACACGCCATGTAAGTTCGAAGAAGCGATCGGCTTGCTCTACCGGGGTCGACTTGGCATCGCCGGAATGGCGGTCGGAATCGCTGAAAAGGCTCACGAACTGGCTGTCGAGTACTCCAAGCAGCGCGAACAGTTCAATCGCCGGCTCTGCGATATGCAGAGCGTGCAGAACATGCTCGCTGACAGCGAAGTCGAAGTCGAAGCCGCTCGCTTGTTGCTCCAGAAAGGAGCCCAGCTCTTCGACATGGGTCTTCCGATCATCAAGGAAAGCTCCATCGCGAAGCTTTACAGTAGCGAAACCGCAAATCGCGTGACCAACCGAGCGGTCCAGATCCACGGTGGCCGAGGCATGACCCGCGAGTTCCTTGTCGAGAAGCTCTGGCGAGACGCCAAGCTCACCGAAATTGGCGAAGGCTGCTCAGAAATCCAGCGGATGGTCATCGCCAAACAGATCACGAAGTAAATCTCATCCCGAGCGGTGAGATTTCTGCGGCGATGGCGCAAATGCTAGGCTATCATGTCTGGCATGAGCCCCATCGCCGTGCTTGCTTTTCTGAGCGCCTTTCCGATCCAGCAAGCCCAAGCCAAACCGGTCACGCTTACGAGGACGTACGTCCTCGGAGAAAAGTCAACCTATCGCGTGCGAGCGGACATCCAGATTCAGGTCCGCGCCGGCGAACTGCGAACCTTCATTCCGCAAGATGAGGGCTTGGAGTACGACTTCACCACCGAAGTTAAGCAGCTCAAACCAGACGGCATCGCCGACGTCATTTATCGACGCCCCACGATCAAAGTGATCGAGGGTGAGACGTTCGACTCAGGCATCAAAACGACCACCGAGAAGATCAATTTCAACTACTTGCTGACCATGTCGCCAATCAACGAAGTCTTGGCCGATAAGGATCTCAATCCGCCAAAGAAGGAAAAGGCGGCGGCCGACAAACTCAACCTAGCGACCAAGTCAGCGCTCGCAAAGCGTGCCCAAGACTTTTTCGGCGTGTTTATCGAAGAGGTCCAGCGGCTCTCCGTATTCATAGGCTCGCTCGACTCATCCCTCGACTTCAATCCAAAGTTCCCTTTCGATGAGGTTGTTGTCGGAGATAGCTGGAAGCGCACCGTCGGTTTCCAGCCTCAGAAGCTCAAGGGCACCGATGGCAAGCAAGCCGTCCAGCGGCTCGACATTACCTACACTTTCAAGGGCACCACAAAGCGCGGCCCAAAGGATGTGTACCGAATCGACGCTGATCTGAATCACGAAACGGACCTGAGTCAGTTCCTAAATCAACTTGCCGAGGTTGATGAAGAGGTCACCGGGATTAAGCGGTTCCCCCTTCGGCTGAAGGCAAAGGTCACCTACGATATCGATCCAGCGACCGGAAGAACATTGGGAGCAGTTGCCGAATCAGAAGGTGGTTTTGAACTGGTCTTAACCGAGCAAGAAAACGACCCCTTGGTTGAGCAAAAACTCAAGGGCCGAACGGTGATGTCCTTGCTTAGCGTGACCAAGGCCGCACCAGCCAAGAAGGCTCCGGCCAAAAAGACTCCGCCGCCTAAGGGCAAAACCAAGGGCAAATCGAAAGGCTAAGTACACTGCCGAATCGTGAAGTCGCCGAAGAAGCTCAACCTGTGGATCGCCATCGGGCTGTTTATCCTCGCCCTTGGCCTCCGCGGCTTTGGCATCGGTTGGGGACTGCAAAACGATCTCCACAATCAGAGCTATCACCCGGATGAACTCCCGATCTTCGCTGCTTCGCAACAGATCGTCCCGACCCAAGGCAAGTTCACCCCCGGGTTTTATAACTACGGAACGCTGTATCTCACGGTGCTTCGGGTTGCGTCGGATGCCGTAACGGCGTACACCGGCGGACCGGCAGAGAACGACGCGAACAGCACCTGGGCTTGGGTGTCTCGCATTCACCAAGTGGGTCGATGGCTCAGCGCCCTTTGCGGGGCCGGAACCGTGGTGTTCGTGTTCCTAACGCTTCGACGATTCGTTGGGCAGTTTGGGGCCGTCTTCGGAGCGCTTGTTCCGCTCGTTGCGCCGGCGTTTGTGGTTCATTCCCGGTTCCAAACCGTTGATGTGCCCGCGACATTCCTTCTCGCTGCCTCGACCTTCTTTGCCGTTCTTTTGCTACCCACGGAGGACGATCCTGAGCCCAAGAACCTGATGCGCTGGGCGATGCTTAGCGGACTCTTCGCTGGTCTCAGCGCTGGAACCAAGTACACCGGCATCCTCGTTCTCGCGACTCTCGTAATTGCCGCGTTCTTCGGCGCCAGGAAGGATTGGCTAAAGCTCTCCGCCGCTGCGATTGGGGTCGCGCTGCTTTCTTTCGTGATCTGCACCCCCGGTGTCCTGCTGGACACCACCGAGTTTCTCACCGACTTCAAATACGAAATGGCTCACACCAGCACCGGGCACGGTCTGGTGTTTGTCGGAACCTCGTCCGGGTTCCTGTATCACATCAGCAATCTTCTCGTCGGCATCGGTCCGCTTCTAACGCTCCTCGGAATTCTGGGTCTCGGAATCGGGGCACGGCAGAAACAGCCTTGGATTTTTGCGATCATCGCTTTTGCGCTGATCTACTTCGTTCTCATCGGTCGTGCTGAGGTGAAGTTCCTTCGCTACACTTTCCCTCTTATCGTCGGCCTCGCCGCTGGGTTTGGGGTGTTCATGGACTACTGCGAGAAACAGCCGAACCTCGGTCGGATCGGCGCTGCCCTCGGCATTGCCGGAATCGGAGGAATCGATCCGGGTGGAATGCGCCAGGCGATTAACCTAACCCTTTGGATGACCGGAGACGACCCCCGAGATAGTGCGGTTCAATATTTGCGCACGCAGCAGGGCAACGTCGGGATTGCTAGCCTGCCGTGGTTTTATACGGCGCCCACCTATCGCAACGCAACTCTCGGCCCTCAGGCTTCGCTCAGCTCAAGGCTTGGCGAAATGCAAGAGACCGCAAATCCTCCAACCGTCTTCTTTGCGCAATCACCCGATGACCCGTATGCGTTTAACTTAGGCTTGCTCGAGCAAACAAAACCAGACCGCATCGCCATTAGCTCGTTCGAGTATGGCGATCCGCTTCGGATCAAAGCCGCCGGAATTGAACCGAAAGATCCGGTTGAAAAGCTCCTCGTGGACCGGGCGGTAACTTTCATGGAAGCGATCAAAAAGGACTACGAAATCGACAAAGCCTTCGGAATCGATGGGATTCGCATCCATGACTTGGAGTACATCCGTCCAGAGTTGATGGTATGGAAACGAAAGTCGACGAACTGAAGCAAGACGTTGCCTGGTTCCTCGACCATTTGAAGCATGAACGAGGAGCCAGCGAACACACCCTCCTCGCCTATCAGAACGACCTCCACGCCATCGCGATCCACTTCGCCGGTCAAGAACTGCCCCACTGGTCTCAACTGACCATGCCGATGCTTCTGAGCTTTGAGGCAACCCTTGGTGCCCCAATGGCTCGAACGAGCGCTCAACGCCGCGTGAGTGCCCTGCGATCTTTTCTTAAGTTCCTGAAGCGGAACAATGCGGGGCCAACGATTGACCTCCCCAGCACCGGAGGATTTAAGCCACCGAAGACCCTTCCTAAGGCACTGACAAAGCCTAAGGTCAATGAGCTTCTTGCCGCAGCGGTCCCGGAAGAAGCCGCGACCTACCGAGACCGGGCTCTTTTTGAACTCATTTACGGAGCAGGACTGAGAATCTCCGAAGCCGTCGGAATAACCCTGGATGCCGTCCGATTGAACGATCAGGTCATTCGGGTGACCGGAAAGCGCGGCAAGACCCGCGTGGTTCCACTTCCCGATGAAACCGCGCGGTGGCTTCGACAATATCTTGATGAAGCGAGACCCAAGCTCCTCAAAAAGCCGATGGAACAACTCATCATCAGCGATACCGGAAAGGTGATGGCACGCCAGACTGCGTACCAGCGCATTCGGCGAATGGCCACCCTCGCGGGCATTGAAGGCCATTTGTCGCCGCACACCTTGCGGCACACCTATGCCGTGCACCTTTTGCAGGGCGGCGCCGACCTCCGGGCCGTTCAGGAATTGCTTGGGCACGAGTCCATCGCCACAACCCAGGTTTACACGCAACTGGAAATGGACGAGATTAGGAAGCGGTACCTCGATGCCCACCCGCGCCAATAAATCCCGTTAGGCTGCTTGACTCACATCGGCGTCAATCGAGAACGCCGTTTCGCCGGTCACAAGCATTTTCGTGATGTACGGCCGACAGGTGCCACACTTCGTGCCGCAACCAAACCTCTCGCTGGCTTCTTCTAGGGTAGCAACTCCCGCTTCCGATAGCTCCTCAAAGGTTACGTTAAAGCAGACGCAACGTCGGATGGGAGTCGGATCGAAGACCACAATGACAAGTTACGAGACTTAGACCGGATTCGCATCCCAAATGTCCGCATTCGGTAGCGCATCTAGGCTGACGTCGGATCGCTCGCCTCGCTCGAGGCGCCAAGACCCGGCCAAACCAATCATCGCGGCATTGTCTGTGCAAAGCGAAAACGCTGGCACGGCAAAGGCGATACCTCGCTTCCGAGCCTCATCTGAGAGTCGCTCGCGAAGGGCAACGTTCGCCGCCACACCACCCACGAGCGAAAGGGCACGCACACCCGTTTCATCGATCGCGAGAAATGTCCGCTTGACCAGCACGCTGACAATCGCCTCCTGAAGGCTCGCAGCCGCGTCGGCAATGTTGATTCGATCGCCTTCAACCTCGGTGAGCCGAAGCATAGCCGTCTTCAGACCGCTGAAACTAAAGTCGGTCGTATCTCCGCGTAAGCCGACCGGCAGTTTGTATCGCTTCGGGTTTCCCGCTTTGGCCGCTTGCTGGACGGCAAGCCCACCTGGATACCCGAGTCCCAAGAGGCGCGCCCCTTTATCGAAGGCTTCACCGGCGGCGTCATCGATCGTCGCGCCAATCAATCGATATTGGCCCGGAGCCTGAACGTGAACCAGCTCAGTGTGCCCACCCGAAACCACAAGCGCGACGTGCTCCGTAGGGAAATCCTCGTGCTCCGCGAAGATGCTGCAAAGGTGCCCTTCGAGGTGATGAACGCCCAAGAACGGAATGCCAAGCGACATTGCGAGCGCTTTTGCGGAAGTCACCCCAACGCTTAACGCACCCACCAACCCCGGGCGATTAGTGATCGCAATTCCGCCAATTTCGGAGAGCGCGACTCCAGCGGAATCTAAAGCTTCACGAACAACCGGAATGATCGCCTCGACGTGCGCTCTGGACGCGGCCTCCGGCACGACCCCGCCCCACTTGGCGTGTAGTTCGATTTGGCTCGCAATCACGTTCGAGCGAATCTCTCGGCCTACCAACACGGCGGCACTGGTTTCGTCGCAACTCGACTCGATCGCGAGCAAGGGCTTCGTAAAGAAATTCAGGTCACGAACGAGGCTCACCGGAACGGCGGCTCCCAACTCTTCAGGTCGTACAGCCACATCACGACGGCGTCTTCCTGATTATCGGGGTAGTACTTGCGCCGAACGGCGGCCTGTTGAAATCCGAGTCGCTCGTAAAGTCGGATCGCCACGTCGTTTCCAGCTCGTACCTCGAGCGTGCTGCAAAGCATGCCTTGATCTCGGGCCGCCGAGAGCAACTCGATTACGAGTCGTCGTCCGATTCCTTGTCGCTGGACCTCGGGCTTCACCGCTACCGTCGTGATGTGCGCCTCGTCAATCACGAGCCAAACACCGCCGTAGCCGACCACCTCACCGTCCTGAATCGCTACTCGAAAAATGCCGTTGTCGTGGTTCAGCTCGTTGCGAAAAGCACGCTCGGACCAAGGTGCGGTGTTCACCGTCGGCTCAATCAACAAAAGAGCCGACAAGTGAGACTCGTCGAATTTCTCAAGTCGAAGGGTGGATTTAACGGACATGGGGATCCTTACTCGGCGTTATCCGCCCAGATACGCTTCTTTGACCTTTGGATTCGCGAGGAGCGACTTTCCGGTGTCGGAGAGCACGATCTTGCCGGTTTCCAAAACGTAAGCGCGGTGGGCAATTTCCAACGCTCGGTTTGCGTTTTGTTCGACCAATAGAATTGTCGTCCCTTCCTTGTTAAGGTCGAGCACGATGTTGAAAATCTCGGTTACGAGGTTGGGGGCAAGGCCGAGACTTGGCTCATCGAGAAGCAAGATTTCTGGGCGAGCCATCAGGGCGCGACCGATCGCAAGCATTTGCTGCTCTCCGCCCGACATCGTCCCCGAGTTCTGCTTGAATCGCTCCCGAAGGCGCGGGAATCGTTTCAGAACGTGCTCCATGTCGTCGGCAACCCCGGCATCCTTCCGAATGAAAGCGCCAAGTTGCAGGTTCTCGTGAACCGACATGTTTGTAAAAATGCGTCGACCCTCGGGCGAGTGAGAGATTCCCGCGCGCACGATGTCGTGCGGAGCCATCGTCGTCAGGTCCTTACCCTTGAAGCTCATCGTGCCCGTTCGAGGGCGGAGAAGCCCGCTGATCGTGCGCAACAGGGTGCTTTTTCCGGCACCGTTACTGCCAATAATTGCCACGATTTCGCCAGGTTCAACTTTGACGGTGACGTCTTCTAGCGCATGAATCGCGCCGTAGTAAACGTTGATGTTGCGAATGTCGAGCATCGGGAACCTTTGGTGATACCAGAACCGGGCGTTGGTTCGGCTAAAGCCGGTCCAACCAGCGGGTCAGAAATTGCCGTTCCAGCATATTTTGCGTGCTTGCGAGGGCCAAGTTGAGCGCGTCCCGTGCCTCCATAGGTCGGCCCATCCTCTCCAATAGCCATCCGTGGATGGTGTGGGTATGAACGTAACCGACGAGGCTTCGCCGGTCGGCACTTACGACTGCTTCCCATCTCTGTAGGCCCGCGATCGTTCCCTCTGCCATGGCAATCGCGACGCACTCGTTCAGGCAGGCAATGGGTGACGGAAACCGTTCTACGAGATCGCCAAAGTACTGCCGAACCTCCACCCAATCCGTCCCCTCAAAGCTGGCAGCTCGGGCGTGGCAACCGGCGATCGCTGCCTCAATGTGATACCGGCTCAGAATATCTCCCCGCAAAGAGGCTTCCAGGTACCAAAAGCCAGCCGCGATCCGCTCCCGATCCCACAAAGATCGATCCTGATCTGCCAACTGAACTAGGCTGCCATCTTCGGCCACTCGCGCCGGAAACCGGGAACGGTGAAAATGCAGGAGCGCGAGCAATGCATCCGCAGCCGGATCGTCTCCAATTCGGGAAGCCCGAAATCGCTCGACTAACAGGATTGCCTCGTCACAAAGCTCCGAACGCACAAGCTGGCTGCCAGAAGACGCCAAATGCCCCTCGTTAAACATGAGATAGATCGATCTCAGGACCACTTCCTTTGCGCTGAAGAGCTGATCTCCGGTCGGGAGGCTGAAGGTGGCTCCGGACTCCCGTAAGCGTCGCTTTGCTCGGACAATCCGCTGAGAAATCGCTTCGCTAGTGGACAGCAGTCCTGCCGAAATTTCGGCGACGCTCATTCCGCAAAGGGTGTGAAGAATGAGACAAGTCGTCGACGCCTCGTCTAGGCTGCGATGGCAGCACATGAAGAGCATCTGCAACTCCGCGTCCTCCAGCGCATCCGGGTCAAAAGTCGAAGCGGCGAGTTCCTCTGATTCGGGCGCATAAATTTGCTCCCTTCGCAAGCCGTCAATCAGGGCATGCGTTGCGACTACATAGAGCCAAGCGCCGGGGTTCTGAGGAACGCCACTCGCGGGCCAGGATTGGGTTGCCTTTACAAAGGCCGACTGGACGGCATCCTCCGCGCGATCCTGATTCCCAATCCCAAATCGTGCCACTAGCCGAGCAAGAATCCTGGAGGATTCGCGGCGAAACGAAACCTCCAGTTCTTTCAATTGACCTCAGTAGCTCATTTGAGCGCGAAGTTCGATGTTTCCGCCGTACTCCAAAGACGGACAGTCCTTGGCAATTGCGGTCGCTTCATCCCAGTCAGCGGCCGTGAAGACGTAGTAGCCGCCGATCATCTCTTTGGCTTCGGCGAATGGACCGTCGGTGGCAACCCCTTCTGCTCCGATCCGAACAATCTTGGCATCCAGTCCTTCAGCGTCAACGAACCGCCCCTCTTCTCGAAGTCGAGCCGCAAAAGCCTGGTACTTCTGCAAACCTTCCTGCATCTGGGCGGGCGAAAGCTCGGCCCACTTATCTTCACCTTTGATCAAGATCACGAATTTCATGTTTTTTCCTGCGAGCAGACTGGCTCGTCACTAGCTTGCCGAACGGGAGTCCGCAAAACCGACAAGCATTTTCAGATTTTTTCTAGAGCGGGCAAAATTTGCTCGACGACCGTTTTTTCGCCGACGCCAAAACTCAGCGTCATCCCCGCTCCGCCGATCGCGCCGACCACAAAAACGTTCGGCTCAGGTTTCAGAACGAGATAGGGCTCCGTCGGATGTTTGCCGTATACACCTTCCCATCGTTGTGTGATCGCGAGTTTGTCCGTCGGCAGGAATGTATCCAGATAGCCGAGAATCATGTCGTCCACCGCTTCACTGGAGTACGGCATGTGATGCGGACCGTAATGGTGCGAGTCGCCAATCGTGACCGAGCCGTCGGCGTGTTGACTCACTAGCACATGAACGCCGTTCTCCAACAGCGGCGCGTGATCGGCCTCGAGCCGTGCCCGGAGATGCGGAAGAGTTGGGCAGTCTCGGAAGCTTTGGTAATGAAGCGAGGTCAAACCAGCACACAAGTGGGTTCCGATCCGATAGCTAGCCTCCTGCGGCGTGGCCCGAAGCATTTGCAAACGAACCTGGACCATGCCGTTTTTGACGAGGAGTGGTCCGTAGACTCCCGAAACTCCGGCGCCGGGACACACCACAATCGCCCGAGCTGAGATCCGCGCAGAATCGGTGACGACCTCACCTTGATCCACAACGAGCGCCGAGTCGCCAAACCGAAAGTCGACATCGAACTTTGTCGTGAGATACGACGCGATTTCCGCGACCGCAGTCCTTGGATCGACGCAGAGTTCATGCGGTGACCACAAACCGCCTAGGAGGCCTTCCTGACGCAGTTGCGGGGCTCTTTGGAGAGCCGCTTCAGGCGACAGTACAACTCCGACGTCTTCACCCGCACTGGCCGCGAACTCGTTAAGAACTTGCAGTTCGTCCTCGTGGTAAGCAACGTGGAGCGACCCGCACGCTTCGAACCACATTCCGGCATCCTGGCAAACTTCAAGCCACAGGTCTCGGCTTTGTAAAGCTAGGTTCCGCATCGGACCGAGAGGCTGCCCAATGGGCCAGACCATTCCGAAATTGCGCACCGAGGCCGAGGAAGCGAAGGGGTGCCGCTCGATTACCGTGACCCGATGGCCTCGTTTGGCGAGGGCATAGGCATGGGCAAGCCCGACAATTCCCGCCCCTACCACTACCGCATCGGTCTGCTGACGAATCATAAAGCGGATTTTACTAAGGCAGATATCGTGAGAACGCAAGGTACAACGCGTGCATGTTCGATTTGGCAGTTTTCGATTTGGCGGGCACAACGGTGATGGATGATCCAAATGGCGTGGCAAAGTGCCTCGTGGATGCGGTCGTTGCCGGCGGGTTTGAGACCAGTTTTGAGCAGGCCAACGAATACATGGGCATTAAAAAGATCGTTGCGATCCGGAAATTAGCTCCCACCGCATCGGACGAGGCCGTCGAAGCGATGCACGAAGACTTTCGGCAACGAATGCTGACCTACTACCGAACCGAACCTGGCGTCGGTGCTTATGCTGGAATCGAGGTTCTGTTCTCAGAACTCCAATCTTGCGGGGTCAAAATCGGAATCGACACGGGTTTTGATACCGAAACCGTCGACACCATTTTGGACCGCCTCGGATGGCATGACAAGCTTGATGCTCGGTCTGCTAGCGACCGAGTGCCCGAAGGACGTCCGGCCCCGTTCATGATCCAAGACCTCATGGGCCAGGTCGGATGCCAAGACCCCGGTCAGGTGATCAAAATCGGCGACACTCCCAGCGACCTGCACGAAGGCACCAATGCCGGATGCGGCTTGGTGATTGGCGTTACTTACGGTACGCATACTCGGGAGCAGTTGCAGCCACATCCCCACACCCACCTTGTGGACAGCGTTGAAGAGCTACATACGCTGCTTTTGATGATGCTCGCGAGTTCACTTCTGGACTTGTGAGCCTGCGACCACGCCCCGAAGGTAGCCCACAAGGAGCGCGATATCGGACGGGCGCACACCAGGCACGCGCGACGCTTGTCCAACGGTGACTGGCTTGATGCGCGACAGCTTTTCGCGACTCTCGTAGCTCAGGCCATTCATCGCGTGGTAATCCCATTCCGACGGAATCGGCATATCATCGAGCTTTCTTGACTGGTTCGCCAGCTTCGTTTGCTTGTCGATATAGCCGTCAAACACGGCGGCAAGTTCGATCTGCTCCAGCACGTCTCGATCGGTCGAGATACCGAGGTTTGGGAACATCTGAAGCACTCCGGCGAGGCGAAGTTCCGGTCGCTTAACTAAATCGAAAAGAGATGCTTTGCTCGCCAGCGGATTGCTTCCGAAGGCAGTCAGCATTTCAGAATCAGCCGGGAACACAAAGCGATTTTCGAGTTCGGCGCGTCCACGGGCAATCGCCTCTTGCTTCGCCTGGAATCGCTCCCAGCGCATTTCTGAGCACAAGCCAAGCTCCCTCGCCATTGGGGTTAACCGTACGTCGGCGTTGTCGTTCCGAAGCAGCAGACGATGCTCAGCGCGAGCCGTGAGCATTCGGTACGGATCGTCTACGCCTTTCGTGACAAGATCGTCGACCATGACGCCGATGAAGCTGTTATCCCGCGGGAACCACACTGGAGGCTCGCCTTCGGAATACTTGGCCGCGTTGATGCCCGCCACGATGCCCTGCCCGCCCGCTTCTTCGTAGCCGCTCGTACCGTTCAACTGTCCTGCCAAAAATAGCCCAGGAACATGCTTCGCCATGAGAGCAGGAGAGAGCTGGAGCGGATCGACCATGTCGTACTCAACCGCGTAGCCCGGTCGGATCATCTCAACGTTCTCAAGACCGCCGATGGTCTTGAGCAACGCGAGCTGAACATCAGCCGGGAGGCTGGTGGAAACGCCCTGAACGTACACCTCCTCGCCCGTCCAAGTTTCCTGTTCTAGCCAGACCGGGTGAGAATCTTTATCGGCGAACCGGACAATTTTGTCCTCGATGCTGGGGCAGTATCGCGGTCCAACGCCCTCGATCTGGCCACCGTACATCGCGCTTTGGTGCAGATTTTCGTGCACGACCTCGTGAGTGGCAAGCGAAGTGTGCGTTTGCCAACACGGCAATAGGTCGTGCTTCGGCATGGTGCGAGAGTGCAAGAAGCTGAACGGACCCGCGTCGTCTTCGCTCGGGGTTTCTAGCGTCTTCGAAAAGTCGACGCTCGAAAGCCGAATCCGCGGAGTTGTTCCGGTTTTGAACCGGCGGATATGAAAACCTAAATCGTGCAGCGACGCCGAGAGACCGATTGAGGCCTGATCTCCATGGCGGGCCGCGACCGTCTTCTCCTTCCCGAGGTGGCAAAGACCGTTCAAAAACGTTCCGGTCGTCAGAACGACGGCTCTGGCGGAGATCACCGTTCCGTCAGCGAGTACCACTCCGGTTACCGCCCCATTTTCGGTGACTACCCTCTCCACGCTAGCGGAAATCAGCGTGAGTCCGAGTTGGGTTTCGACCACCTGCCGCATGTACTGCGGATAGAGATCCTTACAAACGTGAGCTCTGATCGTCTGAACCGCTGGTCCACGTCCGGTTCCAACCCGGCGGATATGGGTCAGCGTGTGATCGGTCGTCACGCCCATCTGCCCACCGATCGCATCAATCTCGCGAGCAATGTGGCCCTTTGCCGGTCCGCCGATGCTGCAATTGCACGGCAGATATCCAATCCGATCGAGGCGCAATGTGATGCACGCCACCTTTCGGCCCATCCGGGCGGCAGACAGTGCAGCTTCGATGCCCGCATGGCCAGCACCGACCACAATGACGTCGAACGCGTTCACTCGGGAATTGTACTAGGTTAGTTTTAACCGACCGACGTTTCTCGACCTTCAAGGCAAGCCAACATCACCGCCGCCGCGAGTCCGAGCCGACGATCGAACTGACTCGCCGGCACGAGATACCGAACGGTTAGCCGATAGGTGAGCGGATTCCAGTTCTGGGAGTACCGCGCAACCTTTTTTCCAGCGATCTTGAGATCGTACTTTTGCGGGATCAGGTTGAAAAGAACTTTTCGCATGATGGAGAGGAGCAAGCTGTCCTCTCTGAGTTCGCCAATTTCCCGCCCCCATGCATCGTAAATCCGAAAATCATCGTTTCCGACCTTGTGGATCACGCCGATCTTTTGGTTCGACATAAGGTCAACGATGTCGTGCGGTTGGTAGCCAATCACTTGCGGCGGGGTGAAAGCGCCGAGGACGGGCCGGGTTTGCGCTTCGTCGAGAAAAACTCGGATCGGTGCTTTGATCATGAGCCCTTCCTGCTCAACCGTCAGCACGACATTGCCCCGCTCCAGGATTCGGAGTTTCTTGCCGAGCAAGCGTATGACCTGCTTCTTCAGGAGAAGTTCGGACGCATTGAGAATTGCGGCAAACTGCGCCTCATCTCGGGGTGAAGGAACGAGCGGTGGGTAATTCATTGAAAAGCTCCACCGCTCGCGGATTGAATGTTTAGTTCTGGCGGCCTTCGATGCAGCCGAGCAATAACGCCCCGGCCAGCCCGATCCGCCGGTCGAACTGCTCCGGCGGGACCATGAACTGGATCTTTAGGTTGTAGGTGAACGGGTTGAAAGTCTGCTTCAAGTCAACGGTTCGCGCGCCACCGACGGTCAGATCGAAGTTCTGTGGAACGAGGTTCGAGAGGAATCTTCGGACCAACGCCAGGATCAAATGATCTTCTTTGATCTGGCCAATCTCCCGCTCCCAGGCATCATAGACAATCCAGGTGTCTTGGATGATGCTTTGCCAACCTTTCCGCTCGAATACACCGATGCGCTGGTTCGTTTCCAGGTCAACGACGTCGTACTTTGCGGAGAAGTCGATGATCTGTCGGGCAAAGATTCCGATCACCGGCTTCTGGAGTTGCTCGTCCAGACAGATCCTGATCTCTTCCTTCATCTTGAAGCCCTTCTGCTCTGCAAACAGGACCGCTTGATCGCCGGCGAAGAACCTAAACTTTTTACCAACCAGTTTGAGAATCTGCCTTTTCATGAGCAGCTCTGGCTGGTTGAGGGCCGCGACCAGGTGCGACTGGTTCGCGGACAAAGGCTGATTTTGCGAAATGATTTCGGGCTGCATGGCTACTCGTCCACGCGGGAGAAGTAGATGACGGTCACGCGATGCTCTGGAGTGATCAGCTCACCGTAGATGCGGCTCATCATTGCAAGAACGTCGTCTCCGGATCGAAACTCTGGGTTCTCTCGCTCAATATCTCGCGGACTGAGTTCCGCAATTGTTTTGACTTCTACCCGATCTAAAATTGCACTGTAAAGCTTTTGCCGTCTTCCAAACCTTGGGCCGACCGTAATCCAAACAATCATGCCGGTCTTGTACTTGTCTGACTTGTCGCCAAGTCGAATCGTGACGGTTTTGCGGTTGTTCCGAAGCACGTCACCGTAGAGGTCAGTGTAAAAGTTCAGGGCGTACATAAGACTTTGGTCACAGGCGGACTGTCCGGCGGACTGCCCATTCTGAATGTTTTTTCAGGATATCGCAACCAAATCCCGCAGAAACGGGACCACGCAACGTCTGTTTGAATACGTAGAGTAAAGTCATATCGGTCGGAATACGCACGAAGCTGTGCCCGCCGCTTGTCAAAATAACGGTTCCGAATGCAACGCCGCGTTCAACTGCACACGACATGTGGAAACAAATCGCTCCTTGGCAACTGAAGCAGTTGCAGCGTCTCTCTTCGCTTGATCCCGAGCGATGCGAAACGTTTCTTAACACCCTCTTCCGGCAGGTGCCTGGGTTGTACGAGGATCTTGTGATCATGGCCGTGGATGCGAACGAACTGTCTGCCGAGAAGGCGGGTGAGCTTCTTCAAGTTCCAAGTGCCGAGATTGATGCGCGGCTGCAAGTATTCCGCCGGCTTGAAGCCGTGGCCGAGCAGCAGATCACCCGCGATGGAGAATCGCAAATTGCTCGCTTGCAATCAGGCGGCGTTGCGATCTGGGAGATTGTTCGCGAGCTGCGAAAGCTTGGATCGGTCGAACGACTCGAATCGAGCTTCCCTTCCCTTTCTCGCGGCGACATTGCGGCTGCCTTGCGCTACGCCCAAAATCATCCCGAGGAAATCGAGTCTCAGATTCGACGCTACGAGGACTCGCTGACCTTCCGACGCTCGATGTATCCCAACGTCGTTCACCAGTAACCGCATAGGCCCGAGGCCTTTGGTGGGCAAAAAGGTCGCTGGTACACTCCGCTTTCCATGTTCCCGACGCTCTTTAAGTCCGGCTCGTTTGAGCTACCGAGCTTCGGGCTCTTGATGGTCATCGCGTTCTTCTCGGGTCTGTACATCGCCCAAAAACGCGCTCCCCGGTTCGGCTTGACTTCGGAAGATGTGATCGACTCGTTCCTTCCGATGCTATTTGCGGGAGTTTTGGGGGCTAGAGTCGTGTTCATCGCTCAGGAGTGGGGCTACTACAAAGACCACATGAGCGAGCTTCTCACGCTGCGCTTCCAGGGGCTTACTAGTTTCGGCGGAATCCTGTTTGGCCTGATCGCCTGCATGATCTGGTGCAAGCGTAAAGGCTTCAGCTTTCCTCTTTATGGCGACCTTATCGCTCCCGCGTTCTTGCTCGGTCATGCGATCGGTCGCATTGGCTGCTTCCTGAATGGCTGTTGCTTCGGCGGCGTTTGCCCACCCAATTTTCCGCTTGGAGTCAAGTTCGTCGGTCAGGAGCTGCTGCACCACCCGGCCCAGCTTTACGACACGGCGATGAACCTAGCTGGCTTTGCCTTGCTACTCGCGTATGAGAAGCGGCCACATAGCCCAGGACAGACTTTCGGATTGATGTTCATTCTTCATGGAATGGCGCGGTTCATTTACGAGTTCTGGCGAGCAGGATCAGTGGAAGACGTTGCGCTCGGAAAGGCGAGTTCGACATACATGGGTTCTTTGCCGATCACGGAGGCGCAAGTTGCAGCTCTCGTGCTAGTGGTCATTGGCGCCGTCCTCATGGCCGTGTTTGGCAGGAAAGGCATGGTTCAGCAAGAGCTGCGCACGGCATGACTTTTCGAGAACTACTCCAATCGTTTCAAGACCGATCGGTTCTCGTCATCGGCGACGTGATGCTGGACGAGTACATCTACGGAACCGCCACCCGCATTTCGCCCGAAGCCCCGGTGATGGTCATTCGTCATCGAGAAACCTCTGCGGTTCCGGGCGGAGCGGCCAATGTTGCGCTGAACGTTTTGGCCCTCGGTGGTCATGCAGCGATCATCGGCGTTACGGGGGCGGACGCTGCCGCGAAGGACTTCCAGAACGCCATTTCAAACTCTGGGCTCGGCGGCGACTTTTTGGTCCAAGACCCTTCCCGACCGACGACTAGGAAAACCCGGGTAGTAGCGAACTCCGCGCACCAAGTGCTTCGGATTGATCAAGAAGTCACCGAAGCCATCAATCGTGATGTCGAAGCGGCCCTGCTCGAGCGCTTAGACTCCGCAATCGCTAATCAACGGCCAGATGCGATTTTGGCGTCGGACTACCAAAAGGGCTGCCTCACCGATTTCGTGATCGCAAGCGCAAAGGCGCGAGCGCATGACCTTGGCATTCCGTTTATCGCGAACGCAAAGCCATCCACTGCGCATCGTTACGCCGGGGCAGCCCTCGTCAGCCTGAATAAGCCCGAGTCGGAGGCTCTGCTCGGACGCGAAATTCATCGTGAGGATGCCGTACGTGCGGCTGAAGAGTTCAAGCAAGTAGTTGGTTGCCATCACGCCCTCGTGACTCTAAGTGGTGACGGTATGGCGACCGAAGAGTTCTTGGTCGATCCGATTTCGGTGAATGTATTTGATCCAGCCGGCGCTGGGGACACCGCGATTGCGACGATTGCGCTAGGACTCGCAGCCGTTGGATTCCAAAAAATCTGCTTCGATCTTGCTGCCCAAACCGCAGGTGCAGTGGTTCAGCGTATCGGAGTCGCCGTTCCAACGTCGGAAGATTTGGAACGAATCGCCTCACGAGGGTATCCTTTCTGATCCAAGTTCAAGGGAACAATTTATGAGAGTTCGAAACAAAGAAATTCGGCAGCGACGACATCGCAAGCTGCAAAAGATCAAGGAATCTATCAAAGAAGCGATCGCAAACAAGGACGAGAAGAAAGCGTCCGCTCCTAAGGCTGCTAAGCCAGCCGCAAAGAAAGCTCCAAAGAAAGCGGAAGCCTGATTCAGATGCTAGGCCTCGTCTTGGGTTTAGCGGTTCTGCCCTTTGCTACGGCAAGCTCCCAGACAGAGTCGGCTTCCTTTAGCCGCGCCCAAGATACGCATATCGTTAGCCTCGAGCCGGATGAAAATTTCGGGGGCAGCGCAACACTCAGCGGCGGACCGGATCGAACCATTCTGATCCGGTTCCCCGAGATCTCTACCCTTAACGGAAACAGAGTCAAAGTCAAGTCGGCGACGCTGCGTCTAACCATCGTCGCCGGAGACAAACCCGAGTTTCGCCAGATCGGTGCGGTTAAGTCCCCGTGGTCAGAAGGTCCATTACGGACATTCATCAAGAACTTTCAGGCCAAGCCAAACCTGCCCGTTGGTACCAAGACACCTGCCCCTATCAATGCGGCGACTTGGCGTGAGCGTTTTGGCCAAAGGGCGGGCTGGCAACGACCTGGTGCTCAAGGCAACAACGACGCCACTGAAATTCCTAACCTCCAAGTGACATCTTCGGAATCGGAGGTGCTCGTCGGTGGTCTTGGCCCTACCGTCCAGAACTGGATTTCAACTCCAGAGCAGAATTTTGGGATCGCGCTGAAGCTTGCGAACAAATTTGAGTTCGCAAGCGCGCAGTCCACGATCGGTCAGCCCACGCTTATTGTGGAGTTTGAGCCAGCCACTAGCGCGACGGGTCCTGATTTGGCGATTGACTCCGTCGAGTCAGCGGCGGACGGACTAAGCATTACCGTTACGAATCTTGGTACCGAGCCTGCCAAGTTCAGCCTGAGCGCCAAAGGCGATGAGCGAACCGGAAGCGAGATTGGTAGCGCCGCTCCACTTGCCCCCGGAAAGAGCGAAACGGTTAAGGTTTCCAAGCCTGCAGTATCGAAGCTTGGGGAAGATTTCGCAAAACCCATTCGAATTCAACTGGTCACTGAGGGCGCAGACGCGAATCCAGAGGACAACCATTGGACGTTCTACGACGGCGCGCCGAGCGTACGTGTAGCCCCAGAGCAATGGGCTCAACTCAAAAAGACGACGAGCTTGTTCAACGAGCTTTTGCTACCCATGAGCCGATACTCGTGGTGCCCCTCTGGGACGTCGGCGCGGGTAAATCCTTCACGCTCCGCTGAGGCGACCTTGCTCCCGGACGGGTCCATCAAATCCGTCGCTCTTAGCCTCGGAGCACCAGACTTTTCGGCCACCAACTTCGATCAGACGAAGCCGCCATTCTCGACATCTCGTCGAGGGTCATCAGACTTGGCTCCGGGCTTAACGGGTTACGGCGACACCCGGTTCGAGGGAACGCTGCCGGGAACGCTCACGATTCCTTACGAACCCTCGTCCAGCCCAATATTCGATGTCACGCCGCTTTCGGTCCAAGCATTGCTACCCGCAACGGACATTGCCTTTATCGACGCGAAGCATCGAGGAAAGGCCGTCGAGTTACCCAAGACCACGATTATTCGAGTACTTGACCTTGTAGGGCGCCCAATTTCGGGAGCCGATTACATTCTGTTGAACCCAAGCACTGGCGTACCTTTTGCCGAAGGAAAAACGGGAACCGGCAGCGTGGTGCTTCCCGCAACAACGGCAGGTGAACCGGCTGGCATGCGACTCCTTCGCGTTACCAAAAATGGAGTCTCCGACGATTTTTGGATCAAGACCTGGCAACTCGTGGACACAGCGGCTCGCGGAAATCAGGCGGTGGCGTTCCTCGAGGCGAGACTCAATCTGCCAGATCTTCCGATCGAGCAATCCGATCTTGCCAAAGGAAAGTCCATTTCCAACTCGGAAAACGATCCTCCAGCAAAGCTTGTTTCCTTGGTTGGGAACGGTGCACCGTCGGGCGTTACTTTGGTCGGTAAGGATCGTGCGTGGGTCGAAATTGATCTCGGGCGAGACAGAACCATCGCGGAAATTGCGCTCTTTTCTGAGGGCGATTTTTGGAAGTCATTCCAGATTCTCGGATACGGCACCGGGCAACGCGTGGACGAAGCTTCGCCCTTCGCCATCGAAGCAGACTTTCGGTGGGCTTTTGCGAACCGAAAAGACGCCGACGGCGCGGTTCGATACCGAGGACCGGCACCACGAGTGCGATTCATCCGCATCATCAATCGTGGCAAGTCAGACGGCCGATTGAATCGAATTGAGATCAAAGCCGCCCAACTGCCCGGCCAGTGACCAAAACTCTGGAATAAAAAAAGTCTTCCTTCAACGGATTACCGGAAGGAAGACTGGTGGGCCCGACAAGACTCGAACCTGTGACCTCACCCTTATCAGGGGTGTGCTCTAACCAACTGAGCTACGAGCCCACGCGATTTCAGAAGATACCTCAAAGTCCGACGCGCTGCAACAGGGGACGGACCCAAATCTTGTAGGTCAGCAAAGGGGGACCATCCCGAAAGCCCACTACAACGCGAGGCAAGCGAAGAGGATCTGCCCCTTCAGGGACCAATCCCTTTGATAACGTGACACCTCTAACTAGACCGATCCGCTTCGCCACGCGAACCGTGAGATCATTGTGCGAGCCAAATGGGTAGCAAACCGATGTGATTGAAAGGCCCTGGTCAACGAGTGCTTGTTGCGCCAAAAGAAGCTCCTCAAGCACGATTCGTCGGGTTAAGCCGGCCAAGTGCGGGTGCCGGTAGGTGTGATTCCCGATTTCGTGCCCGCCCCTTTCAAGTTCAAGCAGTTTTTCCATAGACGCAAGCTTTCTGGCTCGCGTCCCGTCCCAAGATGATTCCTCCAACCCGGGGACTGCGTAAAAGGTGGCCGAGAGCCCGTGAGGCTTAAAAATTTCCGGAACGTGATCGGTGGCGCATTGGTATGCGTCATCGAACGTGAAGGCGATTTCTCGAACGTTTGGGGCCAATGCCAAGCCGCTGACGGTGCGGCCCTGAAATCCGCGTCGAAGGAAAAATTTGACGTGCTTGGCCAAAGTTTCGGGCGAGACGTTCAAAAATCGACCTTCGGCCGACTCCGGTCCGACCTTGTGATAACAAAGAATGAGGCTCGGCATCGCTCAAGCGTGACGCGGTGACCGCTTCGCGCGTCCCAAGTATGACTGAGTGTGTCCGGTAGACATCCCGGACGGGCTCTGTCTACAATGTACGGGGGAGTTTTCCCCGGAGACGAACGGTTACGATGCGAAAAATGCGCACTTTCACAACCGGCTGTATGGCCCTCTTCGCTACGGTCGCTATGGCCCAACTTGACGGACCGGCACCGCTCGCGTGGCGATGGCTGTACCCAACGACGGTCGCCCCCAGCGGCGCACCGCTGGTGGATGGAGACACCATGTACACCAGCGTTGGTGGTCGAGTCTTTTCGATCGAAAAGGCGTCTGGGAATCTGAAGTGGCGATATCCGCAACTGGATCCAATTGCAGGCGCTTTCCGTTCTGCCCCGGTAAAGGCTGCAGGCGTCATCGTCGCGATCGGCGACAACAAGATCGCCTACGGAATTGACCCCGCGAAGGGCGAACCGAAGTGGACCATCAACACCCCAGGCTCACCCATCGGTCAGCCAATCGTTGTTGAAGATAAATACGTTGTCTTCGCCCAGGCAAACAACACGCTGGTAGCACTTGATGCAAACACGGGCGAAACGGCCTGGACGGCACCTTTGGCTGTTCCGGGTGGAATTTCCGGCGGAATTGCTGGCTTTGCAAACAACATCCTTGTTTTCAACACGCAGCAAGAATTGCTCTCGATCAACATCGCGACCCAAAAGGTGAATTGGAAGCAGCGATTCGAGCGAGTTGTTTCCGGTGCGGTTCCAATCGTCGCCGCGGATACGATCTACGCCAACTCGGGCGGCGTTTTGGTCGCACTAAACGCGGCAACCGGCAGCCTGAAATGGCAAGTCGCCACTGGTCTTCAGTTGATCTACTCTCCGGCGGTTTCGTCGTCAGGAATTCTGGTTACCAGTTCCGAGGGCATCTGCAAGATTTATGACCTCAACCGAACGCTGATTTCGAAGGTTCCGGTGAACCTGGGCAGCGGTCCTATCGCGACGCCGACTTCATCTGGCAGCAAGTACGTGGTTCTTACCGCGAACGGTGCCGTCAATTTGGTGGACCCGACGCAGAGCAAGCCAATCTGGAGCTACGTGATTCGTCCGCTTGAAGAGCCAGCTGGCGGTGCGGCCGGTGGTCGCGGACCAGGTGCCGGTGGTCCTGGCGCAGGCGGTCCTGGTGGCGGCTTCGGCGGTGGATTTGGTGGCGGCGGCGGCGCTGGTGGATTCGGCGGTGCCGGTGGCGCCGGCGGATTCGGCGGTGGCGGTGCTGGCGGCGGCCGAAACGGCGGCGGCGGCCAAGGTGCTGGTGGCGGCGGTCGAAACGGCGGCGGCGGACCTGGTGGTGGCGGCCCAGGTGGCGGCGGTCCTGGCGGACAAGGTCAGAACACCCTCCCTCCAGTGTTCGTGCAAGCATCGGGAGCGGCTACCGTTTCTGGAAACACCCTCTTGGTCCCAGCAAAAGATGGCAGCGTCCTAGCCTTCGACAATCTTCTCGGCGTAGACCTCACGGCTCCGCAAGTCACGATGCTCTTCCCTAACCCGGGAGACCAGGTTTCCGGTCAGCCTCCGCTGTTCCTCGCGTTCAAGATTTCCGATGAGGCATCTGGATGGAACGAGAGCACGCTCAAGATTGAAGTTGATGGCCAGAAATTGGATTACACGATTGGCCGAGATGGACTGATTGTCGTACGATTCAGCACAGCTGGAGCCAACCGGGTCCTCACGAATGGTCGCAAGAAGTTCGTGGTCACGGTTCTTGACTGGCTCGGCAACGAAGCAAAGCAAGACTTCGCGCTCACCATCGATAACTCGCTCGCTCCGGTTAAGTTGCCAGGATCGCAGAATAATGGCCAGCCTGGCGGAGCCGGTGGTGGCGGAATCGGCGGCGGTGGTGGCGGCGGCGGTATCGGCGGCTAAGCCCACCTAACATGACGACGGAGTTCATTCAACAACTCCTCGCCAGCGAAGTATCGCCCGCCAAAGCGCGGGCGATACTTGCGTCTGAGGATGATTTTCTCGCTAGCCCTCTCCTAACCGAGGTCGAGCGAAATCGTGCCCGAAACGCGCCCCTAGACGCCCTTACGGATGCACTTCGAAATGGTGCCGAGCCGATTCGGCCGGCGGAGATGCCGGAGTTACTGCACGAACTCGAGATTCCCCCGCCCGCGCTGTTCGGTTGGGGCGATTTGAGTTGCCTGCATCGACCGACCATTGCCATTGTCGGAACCCGCGGCGCAAGCACCTATGGCAAGGCATGCGCCCAAAAGTTTGCAGAAGCCTTTGCCCAGCGCGGAGTGACGGTGGTCAGCGGCGGTGCGCTCGGAATTGATGCCGCCGCTCACAAAGGCGCTTTGGCGGTAGAAGGCGCAACCGTTGCCGTCCTCGCTTGCGGCGTGGATGTGACCTACCCGGCTGCCCATGCCGGACTGTTTATGCAAATCCGGGAGCGAGGCGCGATCTTGAGCCAGTTTGCCTGCGGCAGCAAGCCGAACGAATACAAGTTCCTGCAAAGGAACAGCCTCATTGCGGCTCTAAGCCTCGCGGTGCTGGTGGTTGAAGCACCGGCAAGATCGGGCGCTCTAAGCACGGCTAACATCGCAAATGACATCGGCCGACCGGTTTTTGTCGTTCCTGCAAACATCAATAATCCAAACTTTTTAGGCTCCTTCGCCTTGATCCGAGATGGCGCAACCCTGGTCGATCACCCCGACCAAGTGCTGGAATCGCTGGATATGGACACCACTCCATCTTTGTTTGCTGCCAGCAGTTTTGCCCAGACTGATGCAGATTCATTGGCGGGACGAATCCTCGCGGTTCTTACCGTGGAGCCGCAACCGACCGACAAGATTGTCGCCGCGGTCGGCGCAACGGCTTCAGATGTCCTAGGAGAACTCACCATGCTGGAGCTTGACGGCAAGATACTTCGGGACGGTCCGGGCTACGCTATAAAGCCATGAAGGGCACTTTCCGCGCAATCGGTCCGTCGGGATTTGAGACATACAACGTTGACCTCGATTCCGGAACCTGGACACCCACCGATGCCCAGGATGCGCCGCTCCTTGCTCCAGGATTTGTTGACATCCATTTCCACGGAGCCTTCGGCATCGACTTCATGACCAGTGATGCCGAGCAACAACTCGAACTTGCGCAGCAACTCGACGCGATTGGTTACGACAAAGTGCTCTTCACCACCGTCACCGCGCTCGTTGAAGACGTGAAGCGAGCGATCGAAGGGCTCCCGAACCATCCCGTCGTTGCCGGTTTTCACTTGGAAGGTCCGTTCATTTCGCCGGTCTTCCCCGGTGCTCAGCCTGCTGCCTTCATCCAAAACCCTGCCGAGCACGGCGACAAGTGGGAAGAAGTTCTCAACCATCCTCGACTCAAGCTGGTCACTCTCGCCCCAGAAATCCCGGGGGGATATGAACTAATCGCGCAACTCACGGAACGCCACGTCGTCTCCAGCCTTGGGCACACGAATGCCACTTTTGAAGAATGCGTAATGGCGGCCGACGCTGGGGCGCGGCACACGACCCATACATTCAACGCAATGCGGCCTTTGCATCACCGAGAAGCCGGAACGGTTGGGTTTGCGTTGCTCGACGATCGAATCCGAACGGAGCTGATCTACGATCGGATCCACGTATCGCCTCCAGCGGCTCGGGTTTTGGTTCGCGCAAAGTCCGACAAGATCATCGCCGTCAGCGACTCAACTATGGCTTCTGGGCTGAAGGAAGGGACAGAACTCTTTATGTGGGGACTTGAGTGTGTGGTCGGAAAAGGTCAGGTGCGACTAAAGAACGGGACACTAGCTGGAAGCGCGATCACGCTAGCAGACGCGTTCCAAAATTTGGCGCAGGACTTTGGACCGGAGCTCGCCATTCGAAGCTGTTGTCTGAATCCGAGATCGGTGGTTGGGAATCCCCCGATCCGGCAGTGGCTGGTTTTTGACGAAGAGTTTAAGATCGTCGATCGATATCGGCTCGAAGCCTAACCCACCATTCGGTTGAGACGGTCCCAGACTGCTGCCCACTCCAAAGTTCGTGGCGGCGTTTCGATTTCGATCTCAGCAGGATTCATTTCTTCCATCTGGTGCAGGGCGGCGTAGAGTCTCGCCGCGTAGGCGCTTGGCTCTCGGGGCATCGGAATCTGCTTGATCGTCGCGGACAGAATGGTGAGGCCATGCGCTTCCGGCGTAGGGACTTCCACAAGTCGCACGGGAATCTTCGGAGCGTAGTGACGCTTGTACTGGCCGGGAACGCGGACGTCGGCATCTGAATCCACCACCGGGATAAATTGCTCAATATCTGCGCGAGAAATTGAACCGGATCTTAAAATCGCGACCGCATCCGAGCGACGGCAGTCGACGATCGTCGACTCAATACCAACCTCACACGGGCCCCCATCGAGGATCGCGAACACCTTCTGGGAGATTTCCGAGGAAACGTCCTCCGCGCGGGTTGGGGAAAGTCGAGTGAAAACGTTGGCGCTTGGAGCGACGATTGGTTCGCCAACCAGCTCAAGCAGCCGAAGCGCAACCGGATGCGCGGGCATTCGGATTGCGACCGTTCCTAATTCCGAGTCTGTCGGCAGGACGATCGTCAAGGGGCCCGGCCAGAATGCCGCGGTTAGCTTGTCAGCGGAATCAGTCCACGTTGAAGCGACATTTTTTGCGTCATCGATGCTGCCGACGTGAACGATCAGAGGGTTATTGGAGGGGCGGCTTTTGACCTCGTATATCCGGCGATTGGCTGCGGAGCTTCGGGCCAAACCCGCCAGGCCGTACACCGTTTCGGTCGGCATCACTACCAGCTCTTCGCGACGCAGGGCGGCGGCGCAATGAGCGAGGTTTTCTGAAGACGCCTCCAGAATCAAAGTCCAACCGCCCGCCGCATCGGCTCTCGCGGGACGGGGCGTCCAAGCCAGAATTCCATGGCAAGCGCTCCTTGCGCCACCAGCATAGCGCGGCCATCGAGCTTTGGGCGCGATCCGGCGGCAGCCAGAAATGCCGTTGGCTCAGAACTGTACATGAGATCATAGGCCACTGCCTCGGGGTCTGCGGCGGCCCAATCGAGCTCCAGCACGGCTCCAGTTAGGGATGCGCTTGTCGCGTTGATGACGATGTCTGCGTCTGCGACGGTTGGCTCGGCTAGGACCACCACTCCTGGGATAACGGCGGCAAGTTCGTGAGCCCTTGCCTCGGTTCGGTTCCAGAGCCGGACCTCGTAACCAGCCGCGGACAATGACAGCACGATGGCTCGGGCAGATCCGCCTGCACCCAGAACGGTGGCGCGTCGGCCGGGAAACTGGGAAATTGTTTCCAAAAAGCCGGGACCGTCCGTGTTATTTCCTTCTCGCCCTTGAAGGGCAATGGTGTTAACTGCTTCTGCCGCGGAGGCGAACTCAGACACCCTTTCGCACCATTGGCGCGCGGCCGATTTGTTGGGCACGGTCACGTTTATCCCTTCGAACCCGAGGCTCGAAAGGTGGTCAAGCGCTTTTCCTACTTCGGCTTCTGGCACTTGAATGGCAATGTATTCCCCGGGTTCACCGAGTTCTTGAAGAACCGCATTCTGCATTTTTGGCGACAGCGAGTGACTCACCGGATCTCCGATCACGGCAAACCGCGCGGCCGGTGCGTCTCGCCAGGGGTACACCTGGTTCATTCTGCCGGGGCTCGGAAGGCGTAGTACCGCTGGCCCAGGAAGTTCCAAACCGCAACTATTGCCGCGGCAAGGACGTTCGCCAACAAAACGCTGTCACCAGGCAAAACGTTGTAGAAGAACGAGAATAGGCCAATGTTCAACAGGGCGGCAACCGTCGTGATGACATAGAATTTCCGCACCTGAACGGCGCGAGGTGCCTTGCCAACGGCTTCAAATGTCCACGACCGATTAAAGATCAAGCTGTTGAAAGTCGCAATTCCCCACGCGATCAGACCTGCAACGGGTGAGGCCAATTTCAGCGGAGCCGAGCTGCGCATGATTTCTTGAACAACCGTGCCTTGCAACGCACCGCCAATAGCGAGGCCCAGGCCGGTGAAGCGCATGATCACAAGCTTGACGAAGCTGTCGATAACAAACGACGTTCCCCCGACGACGATGAAACGTGTGAGCTGCTTTAGGAGCGTTCGCTCCTGAACTTCCGGACCACCCGTGCCTTCCTTTCCTAGGATTAAGGCCTTGTATATTTGTGTTTTCAAGAATCCCTCGATGGCGCGGTTCACGGCAGTTCCCTTGAACTCCGGGCCTTCCATCTTTTCAACCCAAATTGCATCGATTCCGCTCCGGTTCGCGCCAAAAATATCGGTAACCAGTTGATCGCCGATCATGATTGCCTCTGACGGCGCGCACTGGAACTTAAGTAGGGCGAGCCGAAACATGGCGCGGCTGGGTTTCATTCGGCCCCGCACTACGGCGACATTCAGCGATTCGGAGAGTCGCATTAACCTTTCGGGCCGACGCGTGTTGCTGATGAGGCATAACTGGAAGCCCATTTCTTTGGCCTTCGTTAGCCATTCGGACACTCCTGGGGCGGGGGCTTCGCCTTTCCATTCGACCAAGGTGTGGTCAACGTCGAGAAGGATCAGCTTCTTTCCGCGCTCTTTGAGTCGGTCCAGATCGACGTCTTTTAGGCCATGCACGGCTTCTGCGGGTGTGAACTTGCGGAATCCCCGGCCGACGCGGGCATGATCGAATTCGCCGGTTTTCCAAGTTTTCATTCTGTCAAACCTTGTCGAAGTTGCCGCAACGCTCGTTGGGCGGTCTTTCGCGCTCGGAAGTTCACGTTGTGCTGCTCAATCGTCGCCGCGAACCGAGATTCCCCGGTCGGCATGGCAACGTAATACAAGTATGAATGTTGGGCTGGTTTCAGGGCGGCCTGAATACTTTCCACCGTAGGCGAGCAGATTGGGGTTGGCGGGAGTCCGTCGTTGCGGTAGAGGTTGTAGGGCGAGTCGATGCTCTTGTATTCGCTACGCAACAGCGGTCTCCACTTTTGGATTCCGTAGTTGATCGCCGCATCAATTTGCAGGCGCATTCCCTTCGAAAGCCGGTTCTCGATGACGCCAGCGACGATGGGGCGCTCGTTGTCTTCCTTCACTTCGAGTTCGACCAGAGAGGCAACGGTGATGACGCGATGCAGATTCTCAGGTTCATCCAAGCCCTGCCAGACCTTTTTTTCAAAGTTGGCAAGCTGACGAACAATGACACCGCGGGCGCCTAGGAGGGGCGGGAAGTCGTAGGTGTCGGGGTAGAGATAGCCTTCGAGGGACTTTTCTGGAAGCGGGAAGTTGACGACATCCTTAAAGGCGCTCGGATTATTGACCAGGGCCAGGTATTCGGCGGCGGTGCAGACGTTCGCTTTTGCCAGCAAGTTCGCGGAGCGGCGGGCCCAGTTGGTTTCGGGCATGCGGACCATTTGGCGGATCGGCTTTTGGAGGACGCGGAAGATTTCGCCGAGCTCCATTCCGGGGCGGAGTTCGTAGGTTCCGGTTTGGACGGTTTGCGGGGTGCGTTCTAGTCGGGAGAAAAGGTGGGCGGCGAAGGAGTCGGTGACAAAACCTTCGGTTTGCAGCCTTCCTAAGGCTCGCTCCAAGCTCGTTCTGGACTCGAAGCGGATGAGCTTGGGTTCGCCGTTTGGCTTTGGCGCGAGGCGGGTTTTGAACCAGACGCTGACGAGAATGAGGTCGACGACCAGAAAAACGCAGACGATCAGGATGACGCGCGGGCGGCGGTTCATGGTTGCCCCCGGAAGAATCGCTCTAGGATTCGGCAGGCGGCTTCGCCGTCACGGCGTTTTCGGCGTTCGGCTTCGGTCATATCGAGTCCGGCCATGGCGTCGGTGGCTTCGACGCTGGTGAAGCTTTCGTCGACCATGTGGACTTTGTAGCCTAGGGCTTCAAGGTTTGCGCCGAATTGGCGCATGACCTTTGCCATGCGGCCTTCGGTGCCGTCGAGTTCGACCGGTAGGCCAACGACGATGGCGTCGACTTCTTCAACCTTTGCTTTCGCGGCGACTTGTTCGGCGTCGAGGGTCAGCTTTCCGCGCGCGGTCAATGCCGGGCGGGGCGAGACAACTTGGGGCGAGCTTTCGCCGATTGCCAAGCCGATGCGCTTTGTTCCCAAATCTACGCCGAGCAGTCTCATGCAGCTCGGAACATCTCGACGAGTTCGTCGTGCACGACACCGTTCGTGGCGAGGGCGGCATAGCCTCCCTTGTCGTCGATGGGCGTGTAGCCGTCGGCGCCGTCGGGGGTGGTGAACTTGCCGCCGGCTTCGGTGACGATGAGTCCGACGCTACTGACATCCCAGAGGGCGACGCGGGGGTCGATCATGGCTTCGGCTTTGCCCCAGGCGACGAGGGCATAGCCGTAGGCGTCGCCCCAGGTTCGGACGTCCATGGCTCTTTCGCCGGCCTTGAGGTACGGATCGAGGCGGTTGAGGCGCTGCATGGTGCGGAGGCTGCCGCAGCAGAGGATGCTGCCGTCGAGTCCTTTTTCGCTGACGTGGATTGGGCGGCCGTTGACGTAGGCGCCTTCGCCCGTCTCGGCGAAGAACATAAGGTCTAGCCCTGGGAAGTAGGCGATGCCGAGGACGGGGCGGCGGTCGACTTCATAGCTGAGCAGGGTGCTGTAGCTTGGAACTCCGGCGACGAAGGCTTTGGTTCCGTCGATCGGGTCGATGACCCAGCGGTCGGCTAGGGCGGCGTCGCCGCCTTCTTCTTCACCCAGGATGTGATCGTTCGGGAACTGCTTTTCGATTAGTTCGCGAATGATTCGCTCGGCGCCGCGGTCGGCGGCGGTTACGGGGGTGTCGTCGCTTTTGGTATCCACCATCGTTCCGGTTTGGAACAGGGAGAGGGTGAATTTGCCAGCTTTGTGGGCCGCGTCTAGGGCAAAAGCGAGTCTTGGCGACATGAGCCTCAGTTTGACACCGATCTACTGAACTCTTGGCAAAATGACCGGTCAATGCTAGCATGCCATTTGTTGCGATTGCCTTGCTGCTTGCCGTTTCTTCGGCGGAAGAGAAAGTGTATGACGTTGCCGGAGTTCAGCGGGAGGCGACGATTATTGCGCCTTCGCGAACTACGGCGAATCCTCCGTTGATTTTCGGGTTCCACGGTCATGGTGGTAACCGCCGGAACGCGGCCCGGAGTTTTCGGCTGGAGCAGCTCTGGCCGGAGGCGATTGTGGTTTACATGCAGGGTCTTCCGACGCCGGGGATGACCGATCCTAAGGGCGAAAAGAACGGATGGCAGCAGAACGCTGGAGAGCAAGGCGACCGCGATTTAGCCTTCTTCGATACGGTTTTGAAGGATGTCTCCTCCCGATTTCGCGTTGCCCCTTCCCGGACTTTTTCGATGGGGCATAGTAACGGCGGCCGGTTCTCCTACCTGCTTTGGTCGAAACGCGGCGACAAGTTTGCGGCGTTTGGTCCTTCGGCTTCCCCGGTCGGGTTGATGCCAATTGAACCTAAACCCGCCTTCATCATGGCCGGGGAGACGGACACGATCGTTAGCTTCGCCAGTCAGCGAAGATCGATCCTCCGGGTTCTTCGCATCGACGGCC
This sequence comes from Chthonomonas calidirosea, assembly GCA_945882415.1. GTDB lineage: Bacteria > Armatimonadota > Fimbriimonadia > Fimbriimonadales > Fimbriimonadaceae > Fimbriimonas > Fimbriimonas planktonicus. Next base: position 72,893 of record CAMCWC010000004.1, on the reverse strand, counting down.
ATCGGGGAGACGGCAAGAAGATCGCGGAGTACACGACGCGGTACGACGGCGCGACGCCGGTGATCACTTATGTCCACCCAGATGGGCACCGATTCACTTCGGAAGCGATGCCGATGATGATCACTTTCTTTCGCGAGATCGTGAGTGGTACAATTTCAAATCGGTCGGGGGCATAGCTCAGTTGGTAGAGCATCTGCTTTGCAAGCAGAGGGTCAGGGGTTCGAATCCCCTTGCCTCCACCACTTCTCTTTTGGTCCATTCTGGACCTTCCGCAGCCCCTTAGGGGCGCTTTGAATGGCCTTGAATGGCTTTGCGTTGCCTTGCGTGGCGGGGATGCGGGTTCGGGTTTGTTTGAACGCCTCGGCAGTCATCCTTCAGATCGTTTCCTCTGAAGCCCTTCTGTTCCCTCGATTCCTTCCGTTAGTCTCGCCAAAAATTTATTTATTAATGTTCCCGCCTTAGGCGCGGAATGTAAATTTTCGCTTTTCGACTGATTTGCCCCACGCTTCTATAGGGGCGGCGGACGAGAAAAGTCAACCTACGATCTCGCAGATTTTGAGAGCGATTGGGAGTTGGGTGCAGGGACCTGGGGATGAGGGTGTACCATTTGCCTTCCGCGAGCAACACTCGTGCGAAGGCGTCGTTGCGTACCCTTAGAAAGCAAGTGTTACCTATGTGTCCGGAACAATCTGTAACCTAAGTGTCGATATTGACATTAGGGGACGGAATTCGCAATTCCAGATTCTTAGTCGCATTCAAGCAACTCCACGAAAAGTAGCTAGATGAATGTCTTCATCAGTTAAGCATGCAGTCGCCGCAAAGATAACCCAGGCTACCGAACGAATCCGCAGGCGGTGCAACTTTTAACTTCGCGAAAGGCGTCGGCTTGCGGCACTCCGTACACTCAACGTCAAGTGATGGCAGTCGGAGGTGCATACCCAGGCCGGACGGTAGTATGTGCTTTACGCCCGACCTATCTTGGAGGCCTTTCACTAACGGAATGCGCAGATCAGTCAGCCCCGCCCAAAATTCTCCGATCAGCGCTAACTTTGGCTGGCACTCACTCAAAAGTTTCGCAGTCCCCCGATAGCCGAGATGGATTGACTTCAGCTTCGTTTCGTCCTTGAGCTCATCAATGCTCGGCTGACTGATGTGCGCGATGACAACGTCGCAATCCTTTAAGTGCAATTTTAAATCGAAGAAGTACGCGGTGTCCGCAGTATAGCCAATCCTCACCACTGTTTCGCCGTTTTCCCCAAGCAATTCGATCACCATCCCCATGGCATGTTTCACATCGCTGCCGTGTTTGACTTTAAAGGGAATAATTCTCAGCGGAATCTTTGAGTCGTGGGCCTGCAAATCAATCGGTTGGGAGAAACCTGATGGCATGACGATCGGCGGAAACTGATGTTGGGGGGATTCGGATCCGAACTTTGTGGCGTTTTCAGAATCCTGATCCCACAACAAGACATAGGGCTTACCGCCCTGCTCGCCATTGCGCTGTCCTCGCTTCCACATTTCGTAGCAAAGGTCGTCTATGCCTTTCAGGTCGCTGTTGTGGTCAGGATGATTGTGGCTAACTAGGACCACTCCAACCTCTCTGCCATGGAATCCCGCGTCGTGAAAATTTCGCAGGAAATCAAAGCCCGGATCAATCACCACACCGTGCCCTCGCCACTTGATAAAGTAACCACCACCGCGCCAGAGCCGCTCTGAGCCCTCCAATAGGGTGACCGCACTGCTCCATCCACGCAGAATGCTTAGCGTATCGTCACGGTCAGATGCCTTCCGATCATTCCAATACTTGTCGTACTGCGTTTGGCCCACTTCCGTAATTCTGTCAACGATCTTGTCTTCGATCTGCTCTGATGTGCTGGCGGAAACCCGGTTTTCGAGCAACGCCCTGTCATCCACTGACAGAGCCGCAGGCTCAATGTTCGCCTCCAACAGAGACAAACGGAATCGGGCTGATGCTTGACTCACTCCAGGCAGATCGACTGCCTGGCGGTAAGCACTGATGGCATTCTCACGATCACCTTTGGCCTCGAGCGCTACTCCGAGGTTGAACCAAGGGTAGCCTGGAAACTGGATCTGCGGGGCGTCAATAGCCTTGCGGTAAGCACCGATGGCCTGCTCAAGATCACCTTTGGTGTAGAGCGCTGCTCCGAGGTTGTTCCACGCTTCCCCTGGATTTTCATAATTCGGGTCGTCGATCGCCTTGCGGTATGCACTGATGGCTGCCTCAATATCCCCTTTTCCCGCAAGTTCAGCTCCAAGATTATTCCACGCGTCCCCTGGCGTTTCATAATTCGGGTCGTCTATCGCCTTGCGGTATGCACCGATGGCTTCCTCAAATTCCCCTTTGGCCGCGAACGTGACTCCGAGGTTGTACCACGCTTTCCCTAAAGGCTCGAACTTTGGATCCTCAATCGCCTTGCGATAAGCACTGATCGCGCTGTCAAGTTCGTGCCTCGCACTGTGTGATGTCCCAACCAGAAAATACAAGAACCCACGCCATCCATCGGGGACGGAAGGGACTAGGCTATTAAGTAACGCCAGGGCACTATCGGGGTTATTCGCCCTTTCGAGTCGGCTGGCTTCGATAAGATCTTTTGCCCACGACCAGCTTTGGGAATCGGCATATTGAACAGCTTCGACATGGGCGGGACTGTCCGGCGTCGCCACATCTCTTAGTATCGAATGCTCTTTGCGGGCAGCCCAAAATAGCCGGATGAACTCTTCAGCGGTACTCTTGACATCTTTAGGATTGCCCATACGCTTCCGAGTATGCGTTGCAATCGATATCTTTTTCTAGTGGCTTGTCAGTCTCTCCTTCTAGTCGAGGCCCGGCGCTGAGTTGCAAAAGCGTCCAGGTAACTCCACGATTTCTCCTCGGTCCATTCTGGACTCGTCTGTGGAATCAATTAACGTTCCCCCGTTGGCAGATCAACTAAATACAGCGCACTTTGGGTTCGGATTCGCTTTTGGAGGCCGGGCGCGCGAGGAATATGTGTTTAGAAGCACTCGTCTCTTGGAGCCGAGTGAAATTTTTCCGTTTTCCCACGGTTCACCTCACCTACTCTAATGTGCGGCGGACGAGGAAAGTCAACCTTCGATTTCGGGAATCTCAAGTGCGATTGCAGGTTGGGTGCGTGGCTTGGCGGGGTCAGTCGGAGCAGAAAGAAATTTTCCAAGAAAAGTGTTCGCTTCCACAAGCGCGCGGCGATTCAGGGTTGGATGTCGATAGGAAACGACCCAGTTATTGTGAAAACCGACAAAGAGTTACTCCTGGCTTGGACCGCAAGGCGCGATGAATCAGCGTTTCGAACGCTGATCGAGCGACACGGTGCGCTCCTTACGGGGGTTGCTAAGCGCCGATTGACTGAACCCGACCTCGCCCCGGATATCGCCGGGCGAGCCTTTGCGCTGCTTGCCCAGAAACCCCAGAAGGTTTCCCGGGATGAAGTGGCGGGCTGGCTTGTCCAGGTGACGGTGCACCTGTGCAACACCGAGAATCGCGGAACTCGCCGACGCCTTGCCCGAGAAACACAGGCGAACCATGAGTTCGCCCGGAATCAGACTCAAATGAACTCTGCCAACGAGGACCTCTCCCACGCGATAGATGAACTGCTTCTATCACTTAGCTCCGCCGACCGGGAATGCCTTTTGCTGCACACGGCAGAAGGGCTTACTCATAAGGAAGTGGCGGATCGGATGGGAGTGACCGAAGATGCGGCCCGGATGCGGACGAACCGTGCGATCGATCGCATTCGGCGTCGGCTCGGGCTTAGCGCTTCCGGCATTGTGCCGGTGCTCAAGCAATACGAAGTTGTTTCCTTATCGCCATCCGAAGAGAGCCGAATTGTCCAAGCTGCGCTTTATGCGCCAGCCCCGGCGATTGGCTCGATCTCCCTCGGATGGATACTCATGACCAACACCCAACGAATAACGCTCGCCATTGCCTCTTCATTCCTGTTCGTCGCCGTGATTGGCGCGGCCGTCTCGTCCCAACGAGCAAGTAGCTCCAAGGCCACGCTTCCGATGCCAGAACTCAAGGCTTTTGAGGGTAAGTGGCGAGGCACGCTTACCTTCGTGGTGCGTCGGACCGGACGAAAGGTGAACATGCCGGCGACTTCGGAGATCAGCATGATCCCGAGCGGCATGCGGTTTCGCGTTAGTTATGGCGATCCGAACTGGGGAGTCGACGCCAAGGTTCAGGTTTTGCCTAAGACTCAACAGCTGGTTTACGAAGACAAGAAAGTGCGGCAAGACTTTAAGCTGATTGCCAGCGACAAGAATAGGTTCACGGGCCAGCGTTTTGTGGATGAACCCGGCCGCCCCAGAGACGAGCGAATCACCTTCTCGAAGGAACCGAACGGAGTTTCCGTTTTGATTGAAGAACGCCTCAAAGATGCCGAATGGATTTTTGCGAACGAACATCGAATGGAGGTCGTTCGATGAGGCGAGCGTTCACTTTGATCGAGTTATTGGTTGTGATTGCCATCATTGCGGTGTTGGCGGCCATTCTCTTCCCCGTGTTTGCCCGGGCGAAGCAAGCAGCAAAGTCCAGCGCCGCCATCAGCAACGTGCGCCAACTGGTGATGGCCACCCTGCTTTATGCCGAGTCCGCGGACGATCGACCGCCGCTCGTTACCGAAGGGGCTCGGGGGGCTGGCGTTATCGGTGGGTACACCTTTTACATCAACTTCGGCGATTCTCGGTCTGGTCAGTTCGACCCGGCCAAAGGCAGCCTCTATCCTTATGTGAAGTCGAAGGAAGTTTTTGGCTCTCCCCTGGACCCTTCGATTAGTCGAAGCGGTCAGAGCTTTGCCTTTAACGGTTGCCTCGTCCAGTTTCCGCCGGCGCAAGGATTGATGGCGACGATGCCGCTTTCTAGTAGTCCAGATGTTTCTCGCCAATTCCTGTTTGGCGAGGAGACCACCGGCGACGAAGGAACCAACGATGGCTTCTTTCATCCGCTCTATGACACCTTGGCCACTTGGCACGGCGGGCGTAACGCAATGGGCTTTGTCGACGGCCATGCGAAGGCGACTCTGGTGGAGGGTCGGTATCCGGAAATTGTCGATGCATCCGCGACGCCCTGCTGGCCCAGCGATCCTTGGTAGGTGGGCCGGAGATGAACTTGGAGGGTGTGCGGATTAAAATCTTCGGAGAGCATTGAGTCGTGCTCCTCGGGTTGACCGGAGTATGACGGTCAGTGAAGAATTCAAGTTCAACCAAAGCCGAAGAAGTCACGCAAACCGATACGTGTATCGCCTGTGAACCGGAGGCCCGCATGTTCCGCGCATGCACCAAGTCTAGCAAACGCGGAATCGGTGAAGTTTGCGGCTACGGCTCTGAAAAAAGGGGTGCCGATGTCCAAAACGGCGGTTATGCGAGGTGGAAAGTTTGGTAACTACCAGATCGAGCTTGAACCTACCAGTCAGCTGGTCTTGGTTGCTCCATCCGGCCGCCGCCCTTTGACGCTCCTGCGTTCGGATGAGTTCTTGAGCCGAGACTTGGCTTACCGACTGAAGTTTGTGGGGGAGAAGGTGTTGGTCGCCCTGGCTGGGCAGGCAACGGAGACGTTGCACCCGGGTGGGGACGGAAAAGAGAGGCAAAACGGTGAAGACTCCTCGCAAAATGGTCCCTAGTCTTACGCACTACAAGTAACTTAATCTTCTCGTCTTGCTGGCAGGCCGTTCCTTTGCAGACGGTGCGCCCATGTCGGACTGATACTCCACGGCAGACAAGTTATGAATGTCCAACTAAAGGAAGACACCTATGCTGGCAGACCCTGCTTCCTTTCATTAACTGGCCGTTTTCGCTTTTCCTAGCACTCAACGCTCCTTCAGAGCGACCCACGCTCTTGCCTAGGTTATTGCGCGGCAGGCCCAAAGGTGGGCCCGCCGTGGCGTTACTATTGAGCGGCCGATTCGGTTGACTTCTTTGTCGCTTTCGGAGTTAGAACCAGGGTGATGACGCTTCTGGACGGGACTTCTACCGAGGCTAAGGAAGGGATGCGGAGGGGGGCGATGTTGTGGCCCGGTCGGTCGGAAGTGATCCACGCTTTGGCGTTATGCTTCCCTTCTACCGATACTTGCACTCGGTCCGACTGGGTTGCCGGGTTCACAAGGATGACGACTAACTCGGAAGTCTGCGGATTCTTGTAAGCACTGACGAGCGTTGCGGTGACATCTGCGAACGGTCCATTGATACTGATTCGCTGATAGCCTGGGTGCACGAAGCGAGCAAACTGTCCCATTACCCACAACGACTTTGATGCGTAGACCGAACCGTTGGGTTGGTACAGATCATCGACATAGACGAGGCCATCCTTAAAGTCGGCATCACTAACGGCTAGCCACCATTGCCAGGCGGACGCACCAACTTCGGTGATGTCTAGCTGCATGAGCCGAGCCATGTTGAGGGCGGTAGACATGCCGAGGTCGCGACCACGGCCGCCTTCTCCGTGTGGTCCTTGCAGGTGACAAAACTCAGTCATCCAGACTTCTAGCGGGCCAGCCTTCTTGAGCTCGATTCCGAGATTTGTTCGCACCGACTTCATATTCTCCAGTTTTTCAACGAAGTAGGAGTGATAGCCATAGATGGGCGCAACTTCCTTTCGCCACTGCTTTTGATCGGCAAAGAGGGACGAGTAGTCACCGTATTCGGCCCCGTATTTTTTGCTGATTGTCGGGTTCCTGTCGTATCCGATATAGGGGCTGGTTGCTTCTGGAGTCACAACTTTAACTCCTAGGCCTTTGCTTTTGGCTTCCTTTGCCAGCGCGGTTGTGATCTTAACGAGGTCATCGTTGCTTGCGCGGCAGCCTTCTTGGGTGGTCGGGTTTGGGGCGCCGTTCCACTCGTAGTCTGGTTCGTTTATCGGGCTGATGAACTTGAAAGGATAGCCTTGATCGACAAAGTGCTTCACGGCCCCAACAAGGTATTTTGCGAAGGCGCCTTCGGCACCTTCCTTTAAGTTCGTTGTGCCTAGGCCATCCGTGCAGTTGGTTAGCCCGTTCTTCGTCAGTCGCGTTGGTGGGCTGACGGCGTAGGCTAACATGCTCTCAACGCCGTAGTCTTTGGCCGCTTTCAGCATCCACCTTTGTCCGGGGACCTTTGTGAAGTCGAACTTGCCATCACCAGCGTCGTAGGTGTCGGCTTGGCGAAGGGCCATGGTGATGGACACATTGTTTAGCCCGCCGCCCAGGTTATGCCTCCAACCGCTGAGACCCGCGCCAGTCTTCTTATCAAACAGTAGGCGCGCTACTTCTTTCCGCTTATCTTCTGACCAGTGGATTAGTGGTTCTACGGTCCATGAGTCTGAGGCCCCAAAGTTACTCATGGTTTGGTGGGTTTCTCTCGGAAGCAGGGTGAGCGGCTTTTTGTATCGTGTGGGTTCTGGCTTGTTTCCTTTATAGGTGAATGAAGTATCGAGCCAGTTGCCGTGATCTTCGGCATCGCCGATTCCGCCATCGGAGGTGACCAACGTGAGTTGTTTGACTCCGGTGAGATCTACATTAAACTTCACGGGGTCTGAACCGCCGCGTACGAGTCCGCTTGTCCAGAGCTGTTTCGAATCTCCCCAAACCGAAAACTCGACGGAGCCGTTTCGCCCGGTGTCGTTGATTGCGACCATGCCTTGGATAGAGAGCACTTGTCCATCTAAAGCAAAACTTGCTCCGCCATGGGCATGAGTTCCAATACCGTTGGCATAGGACACCCCTTTCACGAGTAAAGGTCCTCTTCCGACTGCTCGATTCAACTGGGTTTTATCGAATCCAGATTGCCAATGTTCTATACCAATATCTGTAAGGAGAAGGATCTTCATGGTCGCTAATGCAAGGAGAGTGGTCATGGATTGTGTCGGAAGAGAAGGTCTAACTGGCCCAACTCGACCGTTTGCTGCGGGCTGAAACTAGACGAATTGAGGTAGCTCCTTAATGAGCGCTCGAGTTGTCGCGCTACGACGCGATCTGGGGTTTCGAAATCGATACATGTTACGAGAACCGAAGCCGAGCCGATCTTTGCTTCGAAGATGGAGCCCAACCTATAGTTACGCTCATAGCGATCAATTACCTGAAGTACCGGCGAGAACTCTGCCGGGAAGGAGCTGAGATTGAGCGACTGCGACTTCATGAGGATCTCCCACCAGTGCCAATCGGAATGGTTCTCGGTTGGGAAATCGGCAAAGGCGGGATGCTCTGACTGAATGAGGGTTCCTAGCGTGCCAACTTGCTCGACAAAATGAATTGGCGACCAGAAGGCGGGCGCGAAGCGTCCCGCGATTCCCATATGGCTCTTACTTGGGTTAAGGCGTAACCAGACTTTCTCGCCATTCAGAATTGCCTGTCGAGCATCGGCGCGATACCAGTGGAACACCTTTGTGGTAGCTACTTCTGGAAGTTCGGGTTCGGGTTCAAAGTTCCAGATGGTCCAGACGTTCTCATGCTCGCCCACGGCAACTCTAACCTCATAGCGCGCCGGTGCGGGTAAATCGGTGAGCGCAATTTCCAGCGCGCCGATCTCGTTTTCGTTGAAAGCCTTAATGTCAAACCGACCGAAGGAACCGGAGCGCAAGCACTGATTGTTCTCATCGAATATCGACCACGTCACCTCTTCATTGATGCTTGGTCCACTGTGTGCAATTCTCACGGTCCCATTTAGCACCTCGTCCCTCTTCCAAACAAACTTTGAGAGACTGAGCAACGGAACCGTTGGGGATACGAAGCGCCGGAATTCCTCCCCGGAGACAAAGCCTTTGGGTTCCCAAAAGGCGTTTAACATTCCGATTGTGGCCGTACCTTGACCCGGGAAATCGGATAATCCAAGCAGTTGGTATCCGGCAAGGTTGGATGTCCGCATTAGCGTCTCGATTTCTTCTTTGTAGAGCTTCGCGCTTAGATGGCCAGAGGCGTTGGTGAAGTCGGCGGCTTGGTCAATCATGCCCCGCTCCTTTAGTTGCTCGGCGATCTTCTTAAAATTCCTTGGTTCCAGAACACCGTCGTACTTTGGTATCTCAGCAAGATCAGGGAAAACGGCCCATTCGCCAACTTCATGCGCAATAACCGGCCGATCAAACTGATTTGCTGCCTTATCACAATTGAGGATGGAACTTGGCGCTTCGCGGTCGAACCTTGAACCAACGCCGAACCAGGTACTGCCGCGTAGTGGCTCATTCTCGGCCCCGGGCTTACCGTTGTCGGCTTGCACATAGTAATCGCAAGCCGGACTCAGATGCGTTCCGTGGCTCGAGAAGTTGAAGAGAATATGCGGATACTTCGCCTTTAGAGAATTTATTAGTTCATCTACCGGAGGCTCTTCGCCATAGAATGACATCTCGTTCCCAAGGCAGAAGAGGACGAACGAGGGATGGTGGGAATAGGCTTCCAAAATTCGGAAGGCTTCTTCTCGGATGAAGCGCATCACCTCGGGATCGGAGCTAAGCGCCCAGTGACCGGTCCACAGTGGGCATTCGACTTGAAGCAGGACTCCTACTTCATCTGCAGCGAGGAAAGCGGCTTCTGGCGGGCACCAAGAATGGAACCGAACGTGGTTGAGACCGAACTCTTTCACTCTCTTAAAGAGTCCGGTCCATGACTCGGTATCCATCGGAGGATAGCCAGTCTTAGGGAATATGCAGCACTCAAGAGTGCCGCGGAGGAAGACGAATTGGTCATTCAACTTGAAGAATCGGCCCTCGGCGACGAAGGTCCTCTGTCCCAAGGAAAGTGAACAAGATTCGGTTGCGCTAGTCAGTCGAAGGTGATTTAGCGACGGGTTTTCGTCGCTCCACTCAGGCAATTTGTTCAGCGGTATGTCGATCTGAAATTCATCACTATCGGTCGGCTTTGAGTACAGGGTTTCGCCACCGGACAACGCAATGTGAACCTCCCCGGTAGCCTTGCCACGAATGGAGAAATCGCTTTGGGTCCGGCTGACACTCTTTAGTTTGATTCGGTTATCAATCGGCTTTATGCTCATTTCGCCGATGATGCCGTTCCAATTTGTTTGGGTCCAGTCTGTGAGTGCATGTCCAATACGACCGATAGGAATGATTGGCGTGTTGTCAATCCTCATCGTGAGCTCTACTTGCTCACTTTCTGTTAGTTCAAATTCATAGTGATGCGCGACGCTCAGGCTTTCTCTGCGTCCCATGTGCACACCATTGACCCAAAGATCGGAGAACCAGTGGCACCGTTCTAACACTAACTCGACCGTTTGGTTACGAATCTCGTCGGGAACTGCTACGGTTTTGGTAAACCAGGCTGGACCAACATAGGAGACCTTTCGAGAGAGTCCTCCTAGATACCCTTGTTCGAGATTGACTTCACCAATTCCGCTCTCATCCAATGAGCCAGGCAACATGGCCGATTGCGTTGGAACATTCTTGATTTGACTTTCGCGAAACTCCCCTTTGGGATCGAGTGCAACTTGCCAGCTTCCGGCGAGTGATATCTGCACTATCTTAGCTCCTGTGAGAGATCGAGGGCGAATGGGCAGTATGGATCGTATGCTAGTGCTAAGTTCAGCGCTAGCCGTGCAGATTCAAAGTTGCCTAATCCGGCATAGGCTTGAGCAAGCATAAGATCGGCAGACTTGTTTTGTCTAGCCTGTAGATTGTCTTTAAACAGAAGCATTGTTGGTAGAGATGTTGCGAAGTAGTCGATTTTGGCCGTCGTGTTCCGGAGCTGAATGGCGTAGTTCTTCAGGGCTAGAAGCATCTCTTCTGCTTCCACCGCTCTCCCGAGTGCTTGCAGAGACCTTGCTTGGAAGTAGGAGAGTTCCGAGTGCTGTAGAACGCTCATTTCTTGAAAGTCGCCCTTGAAGTTGGCTGCTCGTTCATAGTGGCTACGAGCCGCCACATGGTCTCCCAGTGCCGCGTAGTGGGTCGCAGCTTGATACCAGAGGTTGCTGGCGTTGGCGAGTGCATGTCGACTTTCGCCGAGATTCTCGGGGGGATTGATTGCGGCAAGAATATGTTGGAGTTTTTGCTCAGGTGCCTCGGCTTCTCGGCTTAAAAGCTCTTGTGCTCTTGCCCAGGCACCAAGGGCGATACCTTCTCCGCCTTCCCAGGGGGTGAAAGTCTTGCTACTCAGAACCTCTACGGCTCGACGCGGATTGCCAGTGACGTTGAGAAGAGTGGCGTACTCGAGCGTTAGATCATCTCGCTTTGAGATGAGATTCGCCTTCGATTCCAAGCGGGCTAGTCGTTCTACGGCGGCCGATCCTAGTCGTTTATCTAGCTGGTCTCGTTCGTAGAGGAATCGTGCTTCTGCTGGCTCGGCCTCCATCGCTTTTTCATAGCACGTCATGGATGCGGCTGCGTCACCTTGGATATTGAACTTGCCGATTCCAAGGTTCCTCCAGGCAACGGCCAAACTTGGGTTTGCTTCTACTGCCCTTTCCCAACATGCGATGCCCTCAAGGTGTCGCCGACGGTCGTAGTAGAAGTTTCCGAGCAACATCAGGGCGACGGCGTCGACTGGATATCGCTCGACGTGGGATTCAAGTTTCTTAAGTTCTTGAAGCCGATTTGGGAAAAGGTCAGCCAGCTTCGCCGTGTGTGGACACCTTTCGCCAAGAAACACTTTAGCCATCGGATCTTGGTCAGCGACTTGTCCGATGAGTTCGCGGGCTTCGGATTCGGCACCTACTTCTTCTAGATTAATCGCCAAGTCTAAACGTGATTGGAAGTTATCCAGCACGGCGGTGTTATAACGCCGCGTGATCTCATCCGTGGTCGAATCCGGGAGCATGTGGAGTTCATAGAGCGCCCAATGGTCAAGCGGATCGACTCTGAGTACAGAGTCGAGAACTTCTTTTGACTTGGCTTGCTCACCGAGTTTGCGGTGGCAATGAGCTTCCATGCAATGCAAGTCGTTCGCATCTGCGAGAGAGAGCTTCGCGGTGGAAAGAAGGCTTAGTGCATGATCGTACTTGCCTTCTCGCATTGCAATACGTGCCATTGCCATATGCGAAGCTCCTTTCGTTGCGTAGTTCCAGGCGGCTTTGCCAAAGTGGTTGTAGGCGGTCCGAAATTCGCCACACAGCTCCTCCGTTACCCCGAGCAGATAGTAGGCATCTCCAGAATTTGGGTTCGGGTTCAGTTTTGTCTGTAATTCAATCGCAGATTTGAACCGAGTCTTAGCTTCCGCCCACAAACCTCGCTGTAGGGCTCGTTTACCAAGGCTCACGTGACTCTCAACATGTCCAGGGTCACGACGGAGAGCCTCGTGCCAGTAGTCCTCAGGTGCTCGAGTCGCGTGGCGGTACTGGTCTAGATGAACTGCAATGCGATGAAGCTCAGAAACGGAATCAACTTCTGACGGTAATTTTGGCTCTTGAGCCTGCACCGTAGCGGGCTGCTCACTCAGCTTTGAAAAGTCAAAGGAAACGAGATCGACTCCGTCTGCGGACACCAATGATGCTGAGAGAATTTCGGAATCGAAGGTCCGGAGGAGCGGATCCTCTAGCGATACATTTACCGTCTCTTCCCGAGTCTGATCTCCATATCGCACGGTGAGGAGCGCTCCTGTTACGGGAGCGGAAGGGCAGATTCCTAGACGATTACCGTCGACAGATAGGGCAGCATGTCGGGTTGCGTTTGCAGCTGGTCCGATTTTGCGGATAGGGTACCAAAACTGACTGAATACCTTTGTCTCGTATGGCGCAATGAAAGAAAAGTCGGGTTGGTTGTCAGTGTATACACCCGCCATTAGCTCAACGTAGGGCCCACCTTCATCGGTTAAGTTCCGATCCCACGCGTATCCGAACTCGTGATTTCCCCACGTCCATTGCTTCTTGCCGGGCGAGATTGCTCGGTCGGCTACGTGGATAAACCCAGCTTCAGCCTGATGATCGTAGCCACCGAAGAACTCAAAGTCGGTCGCCGTTACCATGTACGATGTGGGAACGGGAATATTGGCGTACCAGTCAAGTCGATTCGGATCAACGTTTGCGAGGGGATTGAAGTGACTTGGCACCTCGTTCTCCGGAATCCCGTTTGAAGGACGCTCGCCGTAAGCTACGCCATAGTACGATGTATCACAGGCAGGAAAGCTTGAGGTAGCTCGCTTTGCATGATCGGCAACCGACGCAACATCTTTCGGAAAGAACGATTGATAGAACTCGTGAACGCGGGCTGCCACGTTTGCCCACCAAAGAAAGGTCTGCGTTAGCGGCGTTCGATTGTAGAGCCTTGCCTTGAGCTCAATGAGGCTACTCTCAGGTCGCAACTTGAGACCATGCATCCCTTTCATTCGATTCATCGGCTCGTGCTCACTTAGCCAGTAGATCTTCGAACCATCTTCTTCAACCTCAAGGCACCATTCGCATGGCATGTAGGTGCTCGGACGGTGATGTTGGGGCCAGTTGAATTCGACACCACCCGAGATCCAAGGACCCGCAAGTCCGACGAGAGCAGGCTTAATCACTTCCTGTCGATAGAAGAAGTCGTAATTCGAAACCTTGTCATATCCGATGTGGATGCGTCCTCCAATCTCAGGAAGGATCATTAACTCGACGTACTTATTCGCGAGCGAGAGCGCTTCATAGCTCTTGGGACGCTTGGTTGTTGAGACTGAACTATAGAATGGAAGAGGATAGACTCGTCCACTGCTTCCCTGATACACCCGGGTTTCAAGGAACATTGGAGCTTGCTCAGGAGCGCCAACCGAGTACGTGTCGAACGTTACGGTATGTGCTTTCGCGGTGACCTGATCTTTGGAAGTCATCATTTTAATCCCGTGGTGGAAATGCCTTGCACAAATGCCTTTTGGGCGACGAAGTAAACAACAATTACTGGCGCGATGACCATCAGAGACGCCGCCATCAGAAGGTTCCAGGGCGTTCCAGTGTGCTGATTCTGGAAAGCTTGCAATCCGAGCGAGACGGTGAAGTTTCGCTGATCTGTTAGATAAAGTAGGGGTCCAAGGAAGTCGTTCCAAGACCAAAGGAACGTGAAGACGGCCACGACGGTAAGTGCGGGCTTAGCAAGCGGGATGATGACTTTCAGAAACACACCAAACGGGCTGGCACCGTCAAGGACGGCAGCCTCGCTTAGCTCCTTCGGAATTGCCATGAAGAACTGGCGAAGGAGGAAGATGTTAAAGGCACTACCGAAGAAGGTAGGAACCCACAGAGGCCTGAAAGTTCCAATCCAACCGAAGTCGCGAAACAGCTTATAGAGAGGAACAATTAGAATCGGACCCGGAACCATCATGGTTGCCAAGGTTAAGGCGAAGAGCCATCTCTTCCCTTTCCACTCAAGGCATCCAAACGCATATCCAACGAGACTGTTTGAGATCACCGACCCGGTGATGCACAGAATCGCTAAAAGAACGGAGTTCTGTGCATAGCGCAGAAACGGGATGTATCCCAACTCTTTGGAACCGTACGTCACCGCGTCGGAGTAGTTCGAAACCTGAATTTTGTCCGGGATCCACTTTGGCGGACTCGTCATCGTCTCATCCAGCGGCTTTAAAGACGTCACAACCATCCAAACGAGCGGAAGCGCAAACAGGAAAGCTAGAACGAGCAGCGCTCCAAGCTGAAGAGCCTTTGTTAAAAGTATTTTTTGTTGCTTTGAAAGCATTACGCGCCACCTCCGTAGTGGACATGCCGATCTCCCAATCGAAGGGAGACCAAAGAGAGGATCATCGTGGCAAGGAAGAGCACCCAACCCATGGCGCTCGCATATCCCATTCGCTGATAGAGGAATGCATTGTCGTACAAGTACATTGCCACGACGTAAGTTGAGCGGGCCGGTTGACCTCCCGGGAACATGACGAAAGGCAGAGCGAAGGTTTGCAGTGACCCAATGATGCCCATGATCACGTTGAACTGAATGACGGGAGAGATCATTGGTAGCGTGATGCTCTTCGTCTTTTGCCACGCCGAAGCACCGTCAAGCTCGCCAGCCTCATAGAGAGATTGCGGAACGTCCTGTAAACCAGCTAAGTAGATCACCATGGCATTTCCGCAGCCCCACATCGAAATCATGATGAGGGTAGCTTTGGCCCAGCTTGGATCAGTTAACCAAGGAACCGCTTTGATTCCGAACTTTGATAGCCCCTCATTGAGCAATCCATATTGACCATTAAATATCCAGAGCCAAAGGACCGCCAAGGCAACCGTCGGGACGAGAGACGGAATATAGAACAGGGTTCGATATAGGCTGATCCCTTTCCGTTTCGTATTGAGCAACAAGGCGAGACAAATGGCAAGCGCGGTTGTGAGAGGGACACTTGCGGCACAAATGATCAGCGTGTTAGATAGCGCTTTCAGGAAGATTTCATCGTGCATCAACTCCTGATAGTTACTCAGCCCAATCCAGACTGGTGGCTTCAGGATCGAATAGCTAGTAAAGCTAAAGTACAATGAGGATATCACCGGATAGAACAAGAATATTCCCATCCCAAGAATCCACGGGCTGGCAAACAACAGCCCAATGACGTTTTGGCGGTTGCTTCTCATTTACCCAAGACCTGCTGTTGATACTTGGCCCACATGGCAACCAGCCTCGACTGCGCTTGATCTAAGGCGGCTTGGGGAGTGAGTTCACCGAGTTCCATTTGGTCAACCGCATTTCCAACTTCGGAACCAATCTGGGCTCTAATTCCGAGCGGTACGGGTGGAACCGCCCGCGAACTCTTGGCTAGCTTATCGAAGAGAGCGATGGCTTTGTTCGGATGACTGGTTAAGAACTTCTGGCTTGAGTTGGATAGTGGTGAGTTGCACTGCTGATCCATGCACAGTTGTTCCATGTTCTTCTGTTCCTGCACAAAAGCCAGAAACCGAAAGGCTTCGCGCGCATGCTTTGCGCCCTTTGGAATGACGAGCGTGTTGAGATTCATCGTTGAAAATCCTGCAAGTTCGGGGTGGTTATCGGGGTATGGAAATGGCACAGCGAACCAGTCCATCGAAGGTTTAAACATTCGGATGTAGTTACTAAACCAGGGCCCATCAGCATAGGTAGCTAGCTTTCCACTCAAGAACGGGTTCTGCGGCGAGGAGTAGTTTCCAAATCCACTCCGAAAGGACTTTGTTTCCGTCACTCCATAACGGTCGGTAAAACTCTTTACCCACGTCCACGCTTCTAGATCATCCTTGCCATTAACATTGATCTGGCCATCTTGTAAGAAACCATCGCCAAAGACATAAGGCATATTCCAAAGGCCCCAGCCATCGCGCGGCATAAACGACGCAACCAGCAGTTTGCCGGAAGGATCTCGCCGGTCAGTTTGCTCCGCAAACTTATTAAACTCCGAGATCGTTTTGGGGAAAGTCTCCGGACTTGCGTATTGAGGCGGAACCAGTTGACGGTTTACATACAGCGCACCCGACCCGGGAGATGTCGGCAGCGCATACAAGCGACCGTAGGCCGAGCAGATGCTCCAGTAAGCCGGAATATAGTTCTCTTCAACAACCCCAGCGTCTTTCGCCAGATCGGAAAGATCGGTTAGAGCATTAAGGTCAACGAACTGCACCACCTGATCTCCCCAGAGCCCAGCGATGTCTGGCGGTGTGCCGCCACTCGTTGCGAGGAGCGTCTTGTCCGCAATTCCAGAAACGCTCAAGTACTTGACGTGAATTTCAGATTGGGAAGCGTTAAATTTATCGACGATCCGCTTCATCGCCTCCATCTCCTCTCCCGTCCACTTTTCCCAGTACTGAACCTCGATCCTATCGGTTTTGCTCACAGACACCTGGGACGACTCAAGCCCGCATGCGCATGCGATCCCAAGGAGGACACAGAGTACGGCTGGTAGTACGTTATTCATGAGAGCAGCCTAGAGCACCAAGACTTCGGCATTCTGTTAATTCATAACCCAGAGAATATCGGCAATGGGTGTGCGATGAGCAGAAGTCCGAGGATTGACGAATGGATGTTATGTTGGCCAGCAACCGTAAACACTTGCTGAGGCCATTTTGCAGCGTATTTATCTCCGATATTTCTCCGTCAAAAGCGACGGTCAAGCGCGATTGAAATGCCAGGGTACGGCTGTAGTGAAGTTGAGCCGTCATGATTCACTGTTCGTCATGCGTGACGTTCCGCTCGTTGTGCCCTGCACGAAATGAACCGGGGACAGTTCGTGGCGTACCGGGCAGTAAGGGTTGAGAATGACGTCGTCTAACAGCTTTGCCCCGACTTGGGCGAGGTGCCGTAGATTGACGGAAACCGAAGACACAACGTGTCTTGAAGTGGATGGCCAATGAATGGCGTCGTAGCCAAATACGGCTAGCTGATCTGGAATTTCGATTCCTAGCTCTTCACAGACTTCAATGAAGGCGTAAGCTCGCCGGTCATGCCAGCAGAATGCGGCGGTGGGAAGCGTGTTGGACTCTTGCATCTCGGAGAGTTGCTGGCGCATCTGTTCCGACTCACCGTTCCAACACGCGACGTGGGTGACGACACCTTCCTTTTCAAGACGCGAGCTTAAAAGTCGAATTCGCAGGTCAGCATCCCGGATATCCGAGTGGTCCGATGTCACGGCAAGGACAGATCGGTGCCCTTCCCGAACGATCTGGTCCGCCACCGATTCCATGCCAGAGTAGACATCGTCTGCGACGGAACTGTACTGACCTAGTGGATCGTGACTGTTCAGAATGACCACGGGAGTGATCGAGCTCCGCAGCAGCGCAACCAATGGGTCATCTGCAGCAGGTGCGAACATGAGCACCCCTTCAGCGATGCCACCGTTCAAGAACTCAAACGTTTCTTGAATACTTCGGTTGAAGTTGCACTGGATCAGTACGTCGTAGCCAATTTCGCCGCATGCGGTTTCAACCGCCGAGGAGATCTGGTCCATGTAAATGTCCCCCCACTCGCGATGGCGGAATGTGCTGTAGAGCGAAACAATATGCGTTCTGCCCTTTCGAAGGGATCTCGTGAGCATGTTGGGAGCAAATCCCTGAAGGGCAGCGGCGGCTCGGATCTTGTTGGCCGTAGCTTCAGAGATTCGTCTCTCGGTTGATTTTCCACTCAGAACAAGGGATGCCGTAGAAACTGAAACGCCGGCCGCAATTGCGACACTTGAGAGCGTCGGTCGATTTTTGTCTCTATCAGTTGGCATCATCATCGTTGCTCAAACATTTGACCTGATGGGAACGAATTTTGGCACAGAATTTGCTCAAACATTTGACCTCAGCACAGAATTTTTCGAATGTTTTCCTCATGCCATTAGTATCCTTTGTATTAAGACTGTGAATTGACCGAATCCACCCTGCAATATCCTGGCTGTATTTGGGCTCAAAACAGCGTGAAGTCCATTCAGGCGCCTCTAACGGGATGCTCATTTCCTAACTAGTTTAGGGAATTCGACGCAGACCTGAAAGGACCATCAGAACTTTAAAGCATCACGATGCTTGGCCGTGCCGGACACAACGGGAGCGTATGGACGTTGGTGGAATCGGAATCTCCAAAATCTCCCAGTTGACGACCAGAGGGAACCTGAGTCCGAGTCAGCCCACGATCGCCGCGACGATTTCGTGGTAGCGCATCTCGTCGATTCCGTTCCGCTGCTCCTTCGCCAGCAGATGAAGCGAATCTGCCGGAAGATAGAACTCAGGGCGTAGGTCGGGGGTGGTGAATTGGATTTCTAGTGGGAGGTTGATGGAGTCTGGGTAGAGGGGAATTTTGCAGGCTAGCTTGCCGAACATTCGGGGCTCGTTTGAGCCATCGACTTGTGCGAGTTCGGAGTACTTTTTCATCACGGACTCATCGACTTCGGCCCAGACGCCCCAGCCCCAGCATCCAGTGTCGTAGGTATGTGGCAATTCAAGGACTCCGCGAAGAAACCAGCGGCCGTCGTGATACGACATTTCGGTTGACCACTCGAGCATTTTTTGCCGATGTTCGGGTCCCATGGCCCATACCTCATCGGGGAGTTCCCAACCGAAGTCCGATGGGGCACCTTCATGAGACAGCCCGCACACCCTACACACCCACGAGCTCTGAGGCTTCTCTTTCTTCCACGGCCACATGCGTGCATTTTACGCAATGGGTCTCTGGTGAATTGGGTTGGTAATTCCCTCTAATCGGTGACCACAGCCACTTCGAGTGCAGACTGGTGGACGAAGGCTAACGGTGACTTTTTCTCGTCTAGGATAGCGAGCAACTCACACACGGCATCGGTGGTCATTTCCCCGGACAAACCGCGACCGTCGAAGATGCTGCCCGCGTCTTCCGGGGTGTATGGGCCATAGAGCACGAAGCTGACCACCGCGTCATTGCCAGTGCTTTCTCCGAAGTAGATCTCCAAATTGAACTCGTGATTGGTCGCGATGATCCAAGCATGGTGGCCACTTGCGCCGGTTCGGTAGCTACTGACGGACGGAGCCGCGGCGAGCTGCTTGACCAAGTTGTTGAGTTCGGCCAGCGTATGGGCAGTGAAGCTAACTTGGTTTTCCAAGTGCCATTGGCCGTGGAACGCGTCCAGCATTCCTCAATATTGACAGGCTCCGACCACGCGCCTAACGAATCGTCAGCCGTTCGATCTTCCCTTCTTGCAGCACAAAATCGTAGTCAAACTCGATCGGGCTACCGGGGAAATCGCCAGAAACGAGGACGGTCACGGTGGTTGTTTCACCTTGGTCTTCGTGCCGAATAACTTCGGTCGAAAGGTTGTAGTCGGCGACGGTTCCGGATAGCCATTGGAGGATCTGGTCCTTCCCGGTCAGCTCGGCGTTCTCGCCAGTGTCGTTCACAACGGCATTATCGGAAAAGCTAGCGAGCACTTCATCGTGCTGACCGGAGGACTTGGCGCGGAAGTACGTGGCGATGGGTTCTTTAAGTTCGATGCTCATGGTCGTTGTGGTTTGATGTTGTGCGCTATGATTTCTTTATGTCAAGTACTCACCAAAAAGTAAGTGCCTTGGATACGGCCGTCGCGCGGCCCGATTACACGCCGGAAACGGCCGCGCGGGGAGTGATGGAGGCGGTGCGGATTTTGGAAGGGCGATGGAAGCTCTCCATCCTGTTTCACCTGTTCGACAAGGGAACGCTCCGCTTTTCCGAACTGTCGCGGGCAATTCCGGAGATTTCGGAGAAGATGCTGATTCAGCAGTTGCGCCAGCTTGAGGCGGACGGAGTGGTCTCGCGGCACATTTATCCGCAGGTTCCGCCGAAGGTCGACTATTCGTTGACGGAGGTCGGCAAAGCCCTGTGTCCGGCGCTGGACGCGATTTTGCTTTGGGCGGAGCAGCGGGAGCGGTTACGGGCTTGTGCCGGCGATTGAATCCAACCGCTGACCTTTGATCGCCTTTGCCATGAGTTCCGGGAACATTTCGGGCGTGCACGCGAAGGTCGGAATATCGATGGAAGCGAGGAACGCGGCGTTGTCTTTGTCGTACATCGGTGCCCCCTCATCGCTTAGAGCGAGGAGGCAGATGAGGTTTACGCCCGACGCTTTGATGTTGGCGGCGCGCTTGAGGAATTGCTCGTTTTCGCCACCTTCGATGAGGTCGCTGATGAGGATCATGATGGTGTCGCTGGGGGCGCGGACGAGGCCCTGGGCATAGCGGAGCGCCTGCTCGATATCGGTGCCGCCACCGAGTTGAACGCTGAACAGCATGTCCACCGGATCTTCGACGACGGAGGTCAGATTGACGACCGACGTATCGAACGCGATGACTTGCGTGTTCACGGCGCGGATTGACGCCAACGTGGCACCGAAGACGCCGGCGTAGACGATGGAGGACGCCATCGATCCGCTTTGGTCCAGGCAGAGAATGACATCGCGGAGGGCGCGGCCAGTTCTGCCGTAGCCTACCAACGTCTCGGGGATGATGGTTTTGTAATCAGCTTGGTAGTGCCGGAGGTTGGCGCGGATGGTGCGGTTCCAGTCCATCTCGCGCAGCTTTGGCCGCAGGTTTCGGACCGACTTTGAGATGCTTCCGCCGACGGCTTGGCGCAGCGGATTAGCCAGTCGTTTCTCGAGGTCTTCGACCACTTTGCGCACGACCATCCGGGCGGTATCGCGAGTTTTCGCCGGCAAAACGTGGCTGAAGGACATCAGGGTTGCGACCAAGTGGACATCGGGCTCGACGGCGGCGAGGCACTCGGGTTCTAGGAGCATTTTGTGGAGGTTCAACCGGTCCATCGCGTCCCGCTGCATGATTTGGACGACGGTTTGCGGGAAGTATTCGCGGATATCGCCGAGCCAACGCGCGACATTTGGCGAGGATGGTCCGAGTCCGCCGCGTTGCTCGCTATCGTAAAGCGCTTCCATGGCTTGGTCGAGTTGGGCATCTCTTCCGGCGAGGGTGAAACCCGTGCCGTCTGCATCGCTTCCGCCCAAGATGAGCCTCCATCGCCGAATTCGTTCTGTTTCAGACATTTGTAAGCCCCAAAATTTGTCGGATCACGGGAAGGACGCGGTTTGCCCGAGCTTCATCGATGTCCGATTCTTGCACCTGTACCGAGATTCCGCCGGTCAGGCGCTCGCCGATTTGGCGTCGTTCTGGCTTGGTGAACAGGGAGAAGGTCCGCCGGATGAGCGGAAGGATTTCGTCCACGGTCTCGGTGTCGAGGTCGGTTACCCAGGCATCGACCGCTTCGAGAAGCGGGGTTTGGTGGAGCAAAATGGTGCCAGGACCGTCGAGAAGGCCCTCTACGAACATCGCGGTTTCGAGGGCGGTTGCGCCAGAGGATGCCTCTTGGCCGAGGCGGATGGCAAGCTGGTCTCCTTCGATGGCGCCGAGATCGAATCGGACGCGTTCGGCCTTGCCTTGCACGAGGCGGTGGATGCCGTGCAGCTCCGCGATTTGTCGGAGCGATTCTAGCCAGAGGTCGGTTTTTGCTGGGTCGCCAAAGAGGGCGACGACGCCGGTCACGCCGCTGATGCGTTCGGCCATCACGCGGGCGGCAGCGTCATCGAGCGAGTGGCAGGCGGGCGGGAGTCCGATGCAAAGCCGGGTGAAAATGGCATCTAGCACAGGGACGACGAGGTCGGATCGGGTGCCTCGGACCGAGCCGTACCGGACCACGGCAGCAAGGGGCGGCAGGGCGCTGGCGAGGTCAGCCACGTCGGCGGTTACGGCAGAAACGGCCTGGAGCTTGCTGACGGTGGCCTCGATTGCTCCGGCAAGATCGGCCTCGAGCACGCGCTCGACTAACCGGGCGATTTCGGCAAGGCTCTCGGCTTCGCTAGCATTGGCGATAGCGCAGCTGGTCGCGGCAGATTCGACGGTGTTTCCGTAGAGGCTCGCTTCGATGAGGGCAATTGTGAGTTCGGGCGTCCATCGCAGGAGCCAGTGCTCGTGGAACGTGCCGCGCTTCCCTTTTGCTTGTTCGGGAATGCCCCAGTCGACCTTCAGCAGCGCCAGACGGTGTAGGAGCTGGCTGCGTTCGAGGTCGGTGGCGTTGCGGAGGTCGAGTTCCAGCCTCTGCTCGCCGTCGCTCACCTTCATTCGCAGTCGCTTTTGGAGGGCGGTGAGGTTGGCCTGCAGCGGAATCATCGGGACGAAATCGGGCACGTGGCCCATGCGCTCGCCGACGATGAGGCGCTTTCCGATGAGGTTCCAGACGACGGAATCTCGGATGAGTACCGAGTTTGCGGCGTCGCGAAGCTCGCGCAGCCCGGGCTTCGGGCGGCCCCGGAGGGAGGCGAGAGCGTCGGCAAGGCGGACGGCTTCGATGACGCTGGCGGGGGAGGCGTCGAGGTCTTCTTCTCGCATCAGGCGGGCTACGGAGAGCAGCCAGTTTGCGGAGATGTCTTGCGGCTCTGACTTCCAAATCAGGTCGTAAAAGGCGGGCGATCTTGCGCCGGCACCGTAGCCGGAGGCGAAAGTGAGTCGTTCGTAGGTCCAGGGGACGATGGTCGAGCCAACTTTCAGCTTTGGCAGTCCCTTGAGGAGGGCGTCATCTGGTTTTGCAGTTTTCAGTTCTTTCAGCGCGGGCACGTGCCAGGCTCCGCAGACGACGGCGATGCGCTGGTATCCGGCGGCGAGGGCGGCGCGGATGGTGCGCCGCATTAAGGCTTCGCGGAGGTCATTGAATTCGGCGTCGGTGACTTTGCGGCGGTCATCGTCTCCGTTAGTTTCTTCGTCTTCGGTCGCGTCTTGGCTCGATGCTTCTCGGAGCGCGCACATGAGGGTGTCGATTCCGGCGAAGAGTTCGCTCGCGTCGGATCGGTGCTCGACGAGATGTTCCCACCAGTCCTCGCCGTCGTCGAATCCGGCGGCGGTGGCGATTTGCTCCATGGCGTCCGAGTTCGGCTTGCCGACTACGCGCAGGGCGAGCATGGTCGCGGCGGGCAGGTCCATGAAGGTCACCGGCACTTCGTGCGCGGCGGCCCAGCGGAAGGCTTGGAGCTCCGGCGAGAACTCGGCGAGGGGATAGTAGGAGGCGAGTCTGGGGGTTTCTAGGGCGTATTCCAGCATCGCGACCGGGGTTTCCACGGCCGGGTCGAGCAGGAATGGGATCAGCGATTCGGAGCCGGATGGGCCTTCGACGAGGACGACTTGCGGCTGCCACTCATCGAGGGCGGCAACGAGCGAACGCGCGGAGCCGGGCCCGTGGTGCCGAATTCCGAACAGGCGAACCGAATCGCTTACAGAAGTTCTCGACATGCGCGATAAAGGTCCTTCCACTCGCCCCGTTCCTTCACCACGGTTTCGAGATACTCCTTCCAGGCCAGGGTGTCTTGGCTGGAGTCTTTGATCACGGCTCCGGTGAGGGCGCTGGCGAGATCGGTGGCGCGGAGCTTGCCGTCGCCAAAATGGGCGGCCATGGCGAGTCCGCTGTTTAGGACGGAGATCGCCTCAGCGGTACTGAGGGTTCCGGAGGGGACCTTCAGTTTCGTTTTCTTGTCAAGCGTCATGCCATCGCGGAGCTCGCGGAAGATGGTGACGAGGCGCTTGATGTCTTCTAGCGCCGGCGGTTCAGCGGGAAGTTCGAGAGCGCGACCGATGGCTTCGGTGCGCTGGCGCACGATCTCGGCTTCTTCTTCGAAGGTTTCCGGAAGGGGCAGGTGGACGGTGTTGAAGCGACGTCTTAAGGCCGAAGAAAGGTCGTTGACGCCGCGGTCTCGGTCGTTGGCGGTGGCGATGACGTTGAAGCCTTTTCTCGCCTGGACTTCGTCGTTCAGCTCGGGGATCGGCAGCGATTTTTCCGAAAGGACGGTGATGAGGGCGTCTTGGACGTCGGACGGAATTCGCGTGAGTTCTTCGACGCGGGCGATCTTGCCGGTTTCCATCGCGCGCATGATGGGCGAGGGGACGAGGGCGGAGCGGGATGGACCTTCCGCGAGGAGCTTGGCGTAGTTCCAGCCGTAACGCAGGGTTTCTTCGCTGGTGCCGGAGGTGCCTTGGACCAGGAGGGTGGAGTCGCCGGAGGTCGCAGCAGCGAGGTGCTCGGCGAGCCAGGTCTTAGCGGTTCCGGGGACGCCGAGCAGGAGCAACGCGCGATCGGTCGCGAGGGTTGCGATGGCGACTTCGACAATCGTCCGCTTGCCGATGTACTTTGGTGTGACTTCGAAGCCGTTTGGCAGGGTGCCGCCGAGAATGTACGTTGCCACCGCCCAGGGGGACAGCTTCCAGCTTGGCGGACGCGGCCGGTCGTCGGCCTTGCCTAGCTCGATGAGTTCGGACTGAAAGGCCTGTTCGGCGTGTTGGCGGAGGATAGGTTCATTCATGGTTCTTTACTCAGAGAAATAGGCGGGGAGGTCTAGGCGAGGGAATCTAGGCTGGATAGCAGGCGTTTTCGGAGGCTCAAAATGTTGCGCACTTCGAGGCGGGTGTCTTCGAAGACGTGGTGCTCTTCGATTGGCACCTCGGTCCGCGAGATCGCATCGACGTGCATATTGAGGGCGAAGAAAGTAAGAATGACGTGGGAACTGCTGCTCGTTTTCAAAGTGTCAATTAAGGCGCAGGAGAGCTCGAAGGATAGGGGACGCTTTGACGCAATGATCATCTGCACGATCAAGTCCGATTGATACTCCACGCCGCGAAGACCCTTGAGGGCAATTCGCTCGAACATTTCCGGACTGGCGTAGGCGGCAAGCGCTCTTCCCTTGAACTTGTAGATGTCCGTGCGAGAAACGAGCAATTCGTACAAAGCATCGAGCCAAGGCTGATCCTTAAAGCGAACGGCGGCAACGATGAGACCCTCCAGCATCGCCCTATGATAGTCAGACTTACTCATGTGCTCAAAGAACTTCTCGCGGGACCCGTTGGTGACCCATGTAGACGGTGGGACATAGCTGACGACATCAATGAGAGCCATGGCCTTCGGGCCCATTCCATCGATTTCAGGCGATTTGGGCAGCCACTTTGGAAGCTCACTTCGCTCTGGGGCTTCGATGATAAGGCTTGTGCTCAGGAACGATTTCTTCCAGTTTAGGATCGGGGCCGCGAGCATGGCCAGTTCGTGCGCTACTTTGAACGATGCTTGGGACGTGAGGAGCTCGAGTGCCGCCTCGCGGACCTCTTTTCGGCGATCCTTCAGTGCGACTTCTAGGATGGGTTCGTCGTGGATGCTGAGTTGGATTTGCAGTTGCTTGACGGCTTTTAGGCGCTCTTTCCAATCCATCGCTTCGGACTCTGCCGTGAGCCATTCGCGATAGGCGGCGGGGTCTTCGGTGCGCTTTACGGCGAACTTTTCGTCCTCGGATGGGGAGAGCTCAAGCCCTTGAAGTTGGGCGAGCCAGAGGCCTCGCTCGCCGATGACGGGAAGCAATTCCTCTCGATGCTTCTTAACGAGGGAAAGGATGGCGGTGAGCAAGGCTGGCGGCAGGACCGCCCGAAGCTGCTTCGCTTTCGCGGCCCATTCCAGGACGACGGGGGTCATCTTCTTATCTAGGGCCTCGCTGAGCGGTACCTCAGATGCTTCGGCCACGCGGCGATTTTCTTGCGGTGCGGTTGGGAGCGGTTTAACTGAATCTATGCCGACGACACCGGCGCGGCGCATCAGCTCAAGGGTGCCAGCTAGAAATAACGCGCGCTTTTCTGGCTTCTCACCGCCCGTTTCGGGAAGGAAGTCGACGCTAGGAAGCGTGGCGCGCTGGGTGCCCACTTGGATGACGCTTGCAACTTCGTTAAATGTCTTCATTGCATTACGTCCAAGGATCGTCGGAACTGCACAGAACGTTCAGGCTGGAGCCGTTCCATTCGCCAACGATTTCGATGGGTTGATTGCCAAATAGGGCCACGAGATACCAAGGGTCTTCTGCCTTTAAGGGAAGGGCTCGACCTGCGGAGTCGATGACGAACCAGTCGGATTCTTTTCGTCCGAAGCTTCCCGCGGTGATCGGAATCGGGACGCGCTCCGCCCATGGATTCTGGGCCCAGACATCCGCCGCGAACTCTAAGCCTTCCGCAATGAGGCCGCCTTTGCGGGGCTGGAAGGGTTGAGGTTCGATTTCGGTTAGGTTGACCCGAAGGGGGTAGGCGGACGGGTAGTACTGCGCTTTCGCATGGAATGCCGTTCCAGTGAGTGGTTGAAAATCGAACGGTTGTCCGGCGGCGGAGAACGCGAGGTGCAGGGCCCACTTGCCGGTTGAGCGTGCCTGGAGCCAGCTTCGGCAGGTGGTGATGCGATCTTCAGTTTCGATTGAGCTTCCGAGCACATCCCAAACGTCTTCGACCGGTTCGCCGGAGAGGTCCTCCTTTCGGAACGGGATGCCGACGGCAGTGCGGACATCGGCCTTCAAACCTTCGGGGAGGGTTTCGATTCGCTTCGCGGCTTCTAAGAGTAGGGTTAGGTTGCCGAGTTGCCCGGCGACGGTTGGGCCCCAGGTCTCACCAACGCCGATGGCGTTTCCAATTCGCTTAAGTCTGGTTGCGATTCCGGGAGCTTGGGCGTCGACCATGCGCGCGGCCATTTGGTCCCAGCTTCGGGCAGATTGCGACGCATAGAGTCCTTGGGAGACCGCGTCTTCAAGGAACGACTCGCACTCTTCGATCCCGGCGAGGATTTTGCTCCAGCGCTTTTCGGTTCGCTTTTCGGCGTCTGCGGGAGACGCGGCGGGGGTGGCGGCGGCTTTCTCGGCCTTTTGCTCAGATCGCTCCGCTCGCTTGTCCAGCCAGTCTTGGACCCAGGTTGGCGGGGTTCCCGGTTCGATTTCGCTCTTAGCGTGGCGAAAGAGGAGTCCGAGGGCGTGCTTGCACGGGAGTTTTCGGCTGGGGCAGGAGCACTTGTACGCGAGGTCCTTCAGATCAACGGCGGTTTGGTAAGGGTTCTTGCCGCTGCCCTTTGCTTCTCCCCACGCGGCGAGGTCGTTCTCGCCGATGCTCGCCCACTTTGCCGGGCTTGCAAGTTCTCGCCCGGCGCTGGCCGCCGATGCGTCCGGGGCAAGCGCGATCACTTGTTCCGGGGTTAGGCGGGGCATCAACTTAGTATTACACTCTCACAACCAGTTTGCAGCAGGGGATCCATAAATCTCGCGGCGTAAAATTTCGCCGTTGGGATGACGAGGGCGGGAGTGATATTTACGGGTAAATAGGAGCCATTGACGGGTTGGTAGCCCGTCCAAAATATATGTTGCTCACCCTCTGCATCTGCGGCGCGGCGGCGCTTGCGTTTTCGACCACGGAGCTGAAAATGGAAACCGCAAAACCTAAAAATCCGATTCTTTGGGCCGACGTGCCGGATGTCTCGATCGTCCGAGTTGGCAAGGCTTACTACATGGCCAGCACGACGATGCACATGAGCCCGGGGCTGCCAATCATGAAGTCGACCGACCTGGTGAATTGGAAGTTGGTGAGTTACGCCTACGAGACGCTGGGCGACAACGACGCGTTGACCTTGCAAAACGGGAAGAACGCCTATGGAAAGGGCTCTTGGGCACCGAGTTTGCGCTATCACAAGGGCACGTTTTACGCGACGACTTTTTCCTCGACGACCGGAAAGACTTACATTTTCACAACTAAGAATCCCGAAAAGGAACCGTGGAAAGAGGTCTCTTTCTCCCCGTCTTTTCACGATCATTCGCTTTTCTTCGACGACGATGGGCGAGTGTATTTGGTGTACGGAGCGGGGGATATTCGGCTCGTCGAACTGAACGAGGATCTCTCGGGGGTTAAACCGGGCGGGACCAACAAGGTGATCATCAGGAACGCGACGGCGGTCGCGGGTGGTCAGCCGGGGTTGCCGGCGGAAGGCTCGCAGTTGTTCAAGGTCAGAGGCAAGTACTACATTTGCAACATCACCTGGCCGAGAGGCGGGATTAGGATGGAGTTGGTCCATCGTGCGGACACGATTGATGGTCCGTACGAAGGTCGAGTGATGTTTAACGATCAGGGCATCGCCCAGGGCGGGATTGTGGATACGCCAGACGGGCGATGGTTTAGTTACCTGTTCCGAGATACGGAGGCGGTTGGCCGGATCCCATGGTTGGTGCCGATGACGTGGGAGGATGGCTGGCCGGTGGTTGGGATTGACGGCAAAGCTCCGGCGACCTTGGACTTGCCCGGGGCGAAGCTCGGAGTCTCCGGAATTGTCGCTTCAGATGAATTCTCCCGGCGTCGCGGCCAGCGCGCACTGCCTTTGGCTTGGCAGTGGAATCACAATCCGGACCGCGATACCTGGTCACTAAGTGCTCGGCCGGGGTTCTTGCGGTTGATAACTGGGCGGGTGGATTCGTCGGTGGTGGAAGCCAGAAACACGTTGACTCAGCGCACTTTCGGGCCGGTGAGTTCCGCGACGACGCGGCTTGATGCTCAGGGGTTGAAGGATGGAGACGTCGCCGGGCTGGTGGCGTTGATGGGGCGCTATGGCTACGTCGGGGTGAAGCGATCAGGCGATGAGTTTTCCGTCGTCGTGGTCAGCGCAGAATCGGGCTCGCCGGTGGAAGTGGAGTCGGTCCGGGTTGGTTCTAGCTGGGTCTATCTCAAGATTGAGTGCGACTTTCGCGACGGTCGCGATGAGGCGACTTTCTTTTACAGCCTTGACGGCAAAACTTGGAACGCTGTCGGCAAGCCGGTGAAGCTGCGTTACGATCTAACTCACTTCATGGGCTGCCGATTTGGGCTGTTTAACTACGCGACGAAGTCTGCGGGCGGGCATGCCGACTTTGACTTTTATCGGGTCAGCACCGAGCTTTCTGCAAGACCTTAGGAACGAATTCCTTCGGTTTTGAATGTGCAAAACTTGCTCATGCTCTTCACCGCCGCCATTCTTCCTCCGCCGACTGCCGACCTGTTGGTCGTCAACGCAAAGATTTGGACGGACGGTGCGCTGACCCAGAACTCGGTTCTCGGCGTGCGGGCGGGAAAGATTGTTTACGTTGGCAAGAGCACGCAGGGACTGCGCGGGCCAAAGACGCAGGTGCTTGATGCGAAGGGGCGCCTGCTCACACCCGGAATTATTGATGCCCACACGCATCTTGCCCGGGCCGGGGTCGGTTTCAAGTACGGCCTGGACCTGCGGGTTGCGACGTCGAAGGCACAGTTCATCGAGTTGGTTCGCATGAAGGTAGCTACCTTGCCGGAAGGCGCCTGGCTGAGCGGACGCGGGTGGTCGACTGAGAGCTACAAGGTTAAGGAGACCCCGCACCGGAACTGGATTGATGCCGTGACCGGAGATCGCCCTGCGGTGCTGACGCGGATGGACG
Source organism: Chthonomonas calidirosea (assembly GCA_945882415.1). Lineage (GTDB taxonomy): Bacteria > Armatimonadota > Fimbriimonadia > Fimbriimonadales > Fimbriimonadaceae > Fimbriimonas > Fimbriimonas planktonicus. The sequence goes on along the minus strand of CAMCWC010000004.1, from coordinate 43,335 downwards.
GGCACAGCCTGCTTGCTAACTCCGCTGCCCTTCGGCTCGCCGGGATTACGAAGGACGGACCCGCCGACCCGCCGGGTGGAAGCATTGAACGTGATCCGAAAACCGGAGAACCGACCGGAATTTTGGTGGATGCGGCGATGCCGCTCATCCAGACTCCGTCGGCTACGCCACTACAACTTCGCGAAGGGCTGAAGGCGGTGGTGGCAGAGGCTAACCGATTTGGAGTTACTGCCGTCGGCGACATCATGGACCCGCTGGCGGTTGCGACGGTTCGCGAGTATGCGTCGAGCCCGAATCGGTCAATCCGGTTTGGCGTTTACTTGCAATCCGAGTCGCCGATGGTTGTAGGTATGGCAACTCAGGCCAAGCCGATTCCGGGCTGGTTCGAGCCGCGCGGGATCAAGTTGTATATGGATGGCTCTCTCGGTTCTCGTAGTGCCTTCATGGCCGCGCCATTCACGAAACCGCTGCCGACTCAACCCGCGGACTGGCGGGGCCTGCCGCGAATTGGGGCGACGAACGGACTGTATGCCCAGTTGATCAAAAGCGCAGCGGACGCGAACCTCCAGGTCATCACCCATGCCATTGGGGATCAAGCGAACAAAGATGCGCTGGACCTGTACGCTCAGGTGCCTTCGCTCGCTAGTCGGCGGTTTCGGATTGAACACGCTCAGCACTTGTTACCCTCGGAAGTTGGCCGGTTCGCTAAGCTCGGGGTGTTGCCATCCATGCAGCCGTTCCATAAGGCGGACGACGGCCGATATTGCGATGACGTGATCGGAACCGAGCGCAGCCAGAGCAGCTACACGTTTAAGACCTTCCTCAAGTCCGGAGCAAAACTGACCTTCGGCAGTGACTTTCCGGTCGTGACGATCGATCCTTGGGTCGGTATCCACACGGCCGTTACCGGGGAAATTTTGGGCGGTTCGATCTGGATGCCAGAGCAGAACATCAGCTTCGACCAGGCACTGGATGCTTACACTCGGACGAGCGCATACGCGATTTTTCGCGAGAAGGACCTTGGTCGGCTAGCGCCGGGATATCAGGCGGACTTCGTTTTGCTTGATGGCTGGCCCTATGCAAAGAACGGCACCAAGAATCTTCGCGCGAAGGCGACTTATGTTGCGGGGCGCAAGGTGTTCTAGGGCTATCTCATCTGACTGATTAAGGCAACGAAAAGCAGAACGCTTATCGCGGCGGTAATCCAGAATGCGACTTTGAAGGAGCCCTTCTTGGTCTTGTGCCGGAACAGCTGCTGCGCCAGGAACGATGCCGGCCACCCGCCGAGAGCAGCGGCAAGGAGCAGGTTCTTTTCGGAGATGCGCCGCCTGCCCTGCTGGGCCAATTGCTTGTCTAGGTAGATCAACCCAAACGAAACAACGTTACTCAGAACGAGCAGAATCCAAACCATCGACGCCGCTACGTTACCTGTCGAGCGCAAACGGACCGCATGACCGGTCCGGACGGACATTCATTCTTCGTCCAAGACGTACTTCCCTCGTCGGCTTCCGCCGACGAGGACGGTTTCGCCGTCGTTCTTTTCTAGCGGCAGGAACTTCACTTCGGGCATTCGTTTCAGGTGTTGGGCGAGTTCGGTGGAGTGGGTGGTTACCCAGATTTGGCTTGACATGGAGGCGTACTCGAGCATTCTCGCGAGCGGCGCGATGGCGGCAGAGTTGAGGCTGGCTTCGGGCTCGTTGAAGAACATGAGTTGCGGCGGGTGCGGGTGATAGCAGGCGGCGGCGAGGCAGAGGAACTTTAGGGTGCCGTCGGAGAGTTCGTGTGGTTCTGTCGGGCGCATGAGGCCCTGATGGAGCATCTTGAATCGGATCCGATCAATGGTCAGGTCAGATTCTGGCAAGGCTTCCTTGACGCAGTCGACGAGTGCATCGTAGTTCCCGATTTCATTGATGAGATAGAGCGAGGCCCCGAGATTGCTCCCGTCCGAGGCAAACCGACGCGGGTACGTATCTGCGCTCAGAGCGCGAGCCGGAGAGCTCTCGTCGGTTCGAAACTCGTGATAAAGGACCCACCGCTCAGCCGCTTGTCGAATGGCTTGCAGGTACGGATAGTCCTCCGCGTTTTCAATCTGCGCAAAGATCGAAAGGGTTTCGATAATCTCTGGATGCTTGACTTGCTCGCCCGTCAGTTTTCGCAGCATCGCGGAACGGCTGCCTCGGTCGACCATGACGCGGCCACCGAGCTTAATCATTTCCTTTTTGACCATCGGGTCCATGGGAAACATTGGCGGCACCATTCCCCAGGCCGGCTTGTTCGCAGCGGTAGTTTGAGTTTGAAAGCCAAACTCGACTTCGTACTCAAAATCGTCGCTGACCACGTGTAAGCCGATCCGCTGGTTTGGCGCGACTTTTCGAGGGCCTGCCCAGAAGACGGACCCAAGGCCGCCTTCGGCCACGAGTCGCTCGTTTAGCCTTCCGAGAATCGTCTCCTTCACCAGCCGAAAGGCGTTGAACAGGTTGCTCTTTCCACAGCCGTTTGCGCCGGTTACGACGTTGATGTGCTTCAGCCGCACTTCGAGATCGTAGATCGACCGGTACTTTGAAACGCTGAAAGATCGAACCTGCAAGGCTTAACTCTCCGTTTCTAGAAACGCACGGACGACGCGGATTTTATCGTACGGCACGGTTTCGCTCAGATACTCAAAGACCGGTTTCAACTGGGTTCCGCCGACTGCGGCAAGTGCGGCTTTGACCCGTGCAATCGTTTCTGCATCAAGCCAGGGTTCGATGGATTTGGGCTTCGTCGTTGCGACCCAGGTGGTGAGATGCCCCCACACCGTCGTCGGCTTGACGCTGGCGATGCGGCAAATGTCCTCGATACTGGCGTGTGCTTCGAAGTGGTCGGCATAGCTGCCATTCTTCGGCAATGCCTTGGTGCTCTGGATGACCGGCGTCGCGCCGGTATCGAGCCCGGCACCGGTTTCTTCCGCGAACTCGCGGATCATTCGCAGCAGGCTGGAACCGTACTCGGCGGCCTGCTTATCGCCAACCCCCGAGATCGCACGGAGATTCTCTGGCGTCGAGGGTCGAATGCTGGCGACTCGCATGAGCGTGGCATCGTGGAAGATGACGTAGGCCGGGACGCCTTTCTCCGCCGAAGTTGCCCGGCGCCAGGTTCGAAACTTGACATACAGTTCCTCAGAAACGGCGTCGAGATCGGTGCCGGTTGCCTTCACCGAACGCACAAGGGCCACATTCTCGATCAGGCTAACTTCGGCTCCGGTCTCCAAGACCTCTCGCCCAGCCTCGGTTAACGAGAGCACCGGATAGTCCCCGCCGGACACCTGGAGCAGTCCCAGATCCACCATTTGGTGAATCCAAGAGGACACGCGTTCCTTTTCTTCGGAGGCGAATGCCCCGAACCCCGGTGCGCGGTCAGCCCCGCGTTCCAGAATCATCTTCACTCGCGAGCCGAGAAGGACACCGGCCAAAACGCCGACCCCGAAGCTCTTTTCCCCTTCGGAGAGGGCAATCGCCGTCTCCAAGATTCGGGTCGCCACGGCCTGAGAGTTGCCCAGCCGTTTCATTCCGCCGGTACACACGTCACACGCGCCGCACCCGCCATCTGAAACCGGATATTCCTGACCAAAGTGCTCGCTCAGCGCCTTGTGCCGACACTCGTGCGAGGTCGCAAACCGCCGCACCTCTTCGAGAAGCGTGAGGTGGTGCGGGTCGCCACCGGCAAGCAGGCGCTTCAGCCGAAGCACGTCGCCGTGGCTATACAGCAACACACATTCGCTCGGCTGCCCGTCTCGGCCTGCGCGGCCCGTTTCTTGTTGATAGCCCTCCATGCTCTTTGGGATGCACTCATGGATGACGCAGCGAACGTTTCCACGGTCAATGCCCATGCCGAAGGCGACGGTCGCGACGATGACGTTCACCTTTTCCTGGGCGAAGTTTTCGCTGACTTTTCGCCGAACATCGTTTGGCAGACCAGCATGGTAGGCAACCGCGCTGATTCCGCGAGCGACTAGAGCATTCGCGATGCTCTCCGTATCTTTCCGCGCCAGGCAATAGACGATCACGCCTTCATCGGGATAGCGGCCGACCGCTTCCGCAATGCGGCCGACCGTGTCGTCTTTCGATACGATCCGGTAGGTCAGGTTGGGACGGTCAAAGATTCCGACGAATTTCAAGGGCCTCTCAAGGCCAAGCTGAATTGCGATGTCGCGTTGCACTTTCGGCGTGGCGGTGGCGGTGAACGCCTGTACCGGCACCCCCGGGAAAGCATCTTTAATGCGATGCAATAGTCGGAACTCGGGCCGGAAGTCGTGGCCCCAAGCGCTGATACAGTGGGCTTCGTCTATGGCAAATCGAGCGACCCCTCGGCCCTGCTTTAGCAAGTTCAAAGTTGCCGGAAGCAGGAGTCTCTCCGGGCTGACATAAAGCAGGCGGAGATCACCGGCGCGAAGCTTCGCAACAATGTTCGCCTCTTCCTCTGGGCTCAAGGACGAGTTCAGCGCGGCCGCTGGAACGCCGACAACCGAAAGCGAATCGACCTGGTCCTTCATTAAGGCGATGAGGGGAGAAATCACGACGGTGAGGGTGTTGGTCACAATCGCGGGCAGTTGGAAGCAAAGGCTCTTTCCGCCGCCAGTCGGCATGACCACCACGGCGTCGCGATTCTTGAGTGAAGCGCTGACCACTTCACTCTGCAGTGGGCGTAACTCGTTGAAACCCCATACGCGGTTCAGCGCCGCCGAAACGCCTTCTTGCTCCATCACCGGTGCTGCCATGTCTATCTTTCTCGCGCCTTTAGTATAGACAAGCGACTACCCATTTGCCAACACTCGTAGTGAAATATTAAGGTCCGACTCCGTTGCGCAGGATGAGCGTCAGGAACAGAATAAGATGAATCCTATGCCCCACAAAGCCGCCGTCGTTGCCGTCACATGCCTCGTGATTTCCGGGAGTGCATTTGCCCAAGCCCGCCCGTTTACGAAGTTGGCCCCGGCAGATGCTCCAGCAAAGAAGAGCCCCAACTCATTCAAGACTGGCAAGTACCGCAGCCTCTTCCGCGAGATCGGGAAGGCGGACATGGACATTGCGGCGAAGCTGAACGAGGCGTGGAACAAGTTGTTCCTAGGCAACCCGTCGAGCGAGCGTGTCTACTTCGAAGTCGGCCCGGACATGGCCTACATCAAGGACATTGGCAACAATGATGTGCGGAGCGAAGGCATGTCTTACGGCATGATGCTGGCCGTGCAATACGGCAGAAAAGCTGAGTTCGATCGGCTTTGGAAGTGGTCAAAGACCAACATGCAGCACGCGAGCGGGCCGTGGAAGGGCTACTTTGCGTGGCAGTGCAACGATGCCGGTAAGAAGCTCGCAAACGCGCCGGCTTCCGATGGAGAGGAGTACTTTGCCACGGCCCTATTCTTCGCGGCCGGCCGCTGGGGATCGGGCTCCGGAATCTACAACTATCGTTCCGAGGCGGATGCGATTTTGCATCACATGCTGCACAAGGTAGAGGACAACGGTGGCAAGTCGGACACCGTGACAAACATGTTCAATCGAAAGGAGAAGCAGGTGGTGTTTGTCCCGAACGGCACCGCCGCCACGTTCACCGACCCTTCCTACCACCTTCCCGCCTTCTATGAACTTTGGTCGCGCTGGGCCAAGAAGGATCGGGCATTTTGGAAGGAAGCGGCTATCACCAGCCGAAAGTACTTCCGAAAAGCCGCGCACCCGGTGACGGGGCTCACCCCGGACTATTCAAGCTTCGACGGAAAGCCGATGAAGGCTCCGTGGGATCCGAACAATCGATCTGACAACTTCTTGTTTGATGCCGTTCGCGTGGGTGGAAACATTGCCATGGACCACGCCTGGTTTGCCGCCGACCCCTGGCAGGTTCAGCAGTCAAACCGCATGCTGGAATTCTTCGACTCCCAAAAACCGACCTACGTGGGCAGCTACAGCCTCGATGGCAAGCCATTGGTGGAATACACCCCCACGGGGCTCCGGGCGATGAATGCGGCCAGTGCTTTGGCCAGCACTTCGCCGGTCTCGAAGCGATTTGTGAAAGACCTTTGGGATGCCCAGGTGCCGAACGGACAGTGGCGGTATTACGACGGCATGCTTTACATGTTCGGGCTCTTGCATGCCAGCGGCCAGTACCGAATTTGGGCTCCGAAAGCGGGCCGCTAGCCGTTTACAAAGCTTCCCAAATGGTCTAGGATGAACACATTCTCAATATGAAATTTAACCGTTCGAATGTTTCCGTTTTCGCGCTCTCCGCCGTCGTGCTGGCGGTCGGCTGCGTATCTGTCGCTCGGGACCGTGGGCAAGATGCTCCGGTTCTCTCGGCGACGCCAAGCGTACCGAGCGCCACCTATAAAGTTGGCGAAAAGGCGACTTGGACCATCAAATCGCCAACCCTGAGCTCGGTCAAGTACACGGCGAAACGGGACAACGCGGGCGTGGTGGCATCTGGCACTTTGCAGTTTCAGAACGGAGAGGCCAAACTGGAAGTTCTCGGCGATCAGCCCTCTTTCCTTTATGTCGAACTAACGACAGAAGGGGCTAAGCCACTGGCTCTAGCCGCGGCAATTTCGCCAGCAAAGATCGAGGCTTTTGCGCGTCCCGCAGACTTTCGAAAGTTTTGGGATCGACGCATTGCCGACGCCAGAAAAGTGTCCTTGCATCCCGTCATCACGCCGAAACCAACCAATCGAGAAAGCATTGAGTACGGCACGTACCAACTCGATTTCATCAAGGGCGAGCATATCTACGGACAGATGGCTAAGCCAAAGGCGAAGGGTAAGTACCCCGCCATCATTCAGTTTCAGTGGGCAGGGGGGCCATACCCGCTGGATCCAAACTGGATCACTTGGCGCGCGGAGCAGGGATATCTGATCTTCAATTCACAGGCGCACAACGTGCTGCCGACAGAACCCAAATCGTACTATGACGCCCTACCGGCGGCAATCAAGGGTTACAGCGGAATCGGTACCGACGATCTGGAAAACAATTACTTCGTTGAGATGTATCTGCGCGCGGTTCGGAGCGTTGACTTTGTTACCCAGCACCCGGACTGGGACGGCAAGACGCTCATCGTGATCGGAACGAGTATGGGCGGACAGCAGACTCTCGCCGTTTCTGGCTTGCACCCCGCGATCACCCACAGCATCGCCAACGTTCCGGCGGGTAGCGATTTAAGTGCGATTAACTATAACCGGAGTGCTTCTTATCCGTTTCTGCCGGTAACAAATCCAAAGGCTGCGGCGGTTGCGCCGTACGTCGATGTCAACAACTTCGCTCAGGACATCAAGTCGAAAGTGCTCATCGGCTTTGGCTGGGTGGACACCGTTTGTGCTCCTACCGGAATCCAGGCAACCTTCAACGCGATTCCTGGCATGCCTGCTACGGGCAAAAAGGAATTGGTGCCAATGATCGACTCGCCGCACAATCACCAAGCGACAGCGGCTCAACAGAAGCCGTTCGTGGATCGCGAAGCGGCCTGGCTGGACGCCATTCGCAAGGGAGAGCCGATTTCGGCACGATAGTCCAATGCTGCTATCCACGGTCTCAAACTTCGAACCGCTTCCGGCCATTGATTGGTTGCTGGGAGCAAGCTATCCGGCAAAAATCGTTCGCACTGATACAGAAGTCGTCCTGACGAACGGCTTGGTGGAACGTCGCCTCCGGATTGCGCCTTTCGTTTCCTCGACCAGCTTTCGGCGCATCGACACTTCCCAAGAGTTCTTGAGATCGGTTGAGCCGGAAGGCAAGCTTATCGTCGATGGGAAGGAAATTCTGATTGGTGGCTCAACGTCGCCACCTAATCGGGCCTATCTCCTTGAGGAGTGGATCGCTCAGTTGAAGCCGGCGAGCAACGCAATGGCGCTTTCGAGTATCGAAGTTTGTCCGGTGGACAAGCCAATTCCTTACAAGTCGATGCCTGGCCAAAGCTGGCCGCCGAAGGGCAAAGGGGTTCTGCTCACCTTCAAGTCGACCAGCTTGGAGGCAAAGGTTCGCCTCGAAATTTACGATAACTTGCCGGTCATCGGCAAGCAAATCAGCCTCAAGAACATCAGCGAAACGTCCGTTCGGGTCGATAAGTTCTCCTCCGAGCGGCTCAGCGTGGTTGAGGGCGAGAGCTCCGTGGACATGATCAATCGCTGGCGACTGCCGAACGTCACGGTTGCGACCAGCATGGCGTTTGGCGGGATGACGGTCGAGGGGGCCAACAAGGCCGTCCACTGGGAAGTGGATCCTGGCTTTGAGACCCAGGTGAATTACGAACGGTTAACGCCCTGCGTGCTCGACGTGCATCCTCCAATCGGTCCGGGAGTCGATCTTGCTCCCGGAAAGACGCTGAACTCACTCCGGTCCTATGTGATGCTGCACGACACGGAAGAGCGCGACCGGCGCAGCCGAAGCGTTCGCACAATGTTTCGAAAACTCGCGCCCTGGGTCGAGGACAATCCACTCATCCTGCATATCCGAACGGTGGAAGATAAGGCCGTTCGCGAGGCGATCGATCAAGCCGCCGAATGTGGATTTGAGCTGGTCATCCTGAGCTTCGGAAGCGGCCTCGACATGGAAGATGTCTCACCGGCAAGCATCGCCAAGTATCGGGCTTTGAACGATTACGCAGAGTCCAAGGGACTCCGGCTCGGCGGGTACTCCTTGTTGGCCAGTAGGCGGATCGATGACGAGAATGACGTGATCAACCCCAAAACTGGCAAAACGGGCGGTGCGATCTTCGGAAACTCGCCCTGCCTCTGCAGCAAATGGGGCGTTGGCTACTTCGAGCGGGTTCAGAAGTTTCTTGAGGGGACCGGGTTCCGGGTGCTGGAGCACGATGGCTCTTATCCTGGCGACCCATGCGCGTCAACCTCGCATCCGGGCCACCGTGACCTTGCCGATTCACAGTGGAAGCAGTACGCGAAAATCGAAGAGTTCTACGCTTGGTGCCGAGAGCGGGACATCTACCTGAACGTGCCGGACTACTACTTCCTCGCGGGTTCCAACAAAACTGGCATGGGCTACCGGGAGACCAACTGGTCCCTTCCCCGCAATCAGCAGCACCTTCATTCCCGGCAGAACCTGTTCGACGGCACCTTTGACAAAGCGCCGTCGATGGGTTGGATGTTCGTGCCTTTGGTTGAATACCAAGGCGGCGGAGCGGCCGCGACGATTGAACCGCTCAAAGAACACCTTAGCGATTACGAATTGCACTTTGCCAACACGCTCGGTTACGGCGCGCAAGCATGCTGGCGAGGTCTTCGGCTGTATGACGCACCCGAGACGAAAGCGATGGTGCAGCGAATGGTCGCTTGGTTTAAGCGGTACCGGCAGATTCTTGAGTCCGACGTTGTTCACCTTCGCCGTCCCGATGGCCGTCAGCTGGACTACGTTCTCCATGCGAATCCGAATCTGAAGGAGAAAGCGATGCTCGTTGTTTACAACCCAACGTCCGCCGCCCGAACCGAAACCATAACGGTGCCCCTTTACTATGCGGGCAGTCCAAGTTCAGTCCGAATTCGTGAGAAGGAAGCAAAGCCGAAAACCTTGAACACCAAGACCGGCTCAGCAACCTTCTCGACCACGGTCCCAGCCCAAGGCTGGACGTACTTTGTGCTCGAATGAAACGAAGTTAAAGTCGAGGGTCAACCGGTTCGCTCTCGAGCGCCAATACGCCGAACGCGCATTGGTGGACTTTGCGTAACGGTTGACCCGCGACGAATCGACGCAGGCCCTCGAGTCCGAGGTTAAACTCGCGGAGGGCGAGCGATCGCTTCTTGGAGAGTCCTCGCTTCCGAAGTCGCTCTAGATTCTCGGGAAGCAAATACTCGGGACCGTAGATGATGCGCAGGTACTCCCGACCTCGACATTTGAGGGCTGGCTGAATCATGCCGTTCTTCCCTTTGTGGATAAAGTCCAACGGTTTGATCACCATTCCTTCGCCACCGGCATTCGTGTGGGTTATCCACCAGTCGATCAGGCTTTCACATTCTTCGGCGTTCGAAAGGTCAACCTTTCGCCATGGCGTGGCTCGTAGTACCGCCGCATCTTCAGCGCCGAATGCTGCGATGGTCTGCATGTGCCACTCGTGATTCTTGTCGAAGTGCACGGCACCTTCGGTGGCCAGGATATGGAAAGGCGCAAGTTTGTAATCCTCCAACTTTTCGACGGGCCAGCAGTATCTCGAAAAGGCCTCGCCAAACCGTTGCGCGGCATCGAGCTGGAAGTCCGTTTTTGCCTGCAGTTCTGACAAATCCACTTCGGGCAGGCGGGCGGCGGCTGCCGCAATCCAGTCGCGCCGAGCAGATAGGCTAGCAGTGGCTCCGTCCCGAACGGGCGCGTATTGGGATTGGATGAGCTGCTGCGCCTTCGCGTTCCACGGCATCAGCTCTGTATCAAGGACCGCCCAATCGGTTCGGAGGTCAGACCAAAATCCTGCACGGTCCATCGCGTTTGATAAACGGGCGAGTAGAGCTTGCTCCAGTTCAATTTCATCAAAGAATCGACGACCAGAACGCGACAAAACCACGCCCAGACCACCGTCCACGCCAAATTTGCGCCGAATCGCCTCGGCGTCTTTCCCAACCACGACTACCGATCGCGAACCCATGTGCTTTTCTTCGGCCACCACGTGGGTCGCGCCTTGCTTTCGGAAGTAGCTCAGCACCTCTGCCGGGTGCACTAGATAGTCAGGCAGATCGGAGGTCTCCGCTGGACTCATCGTTGGCGGCAGATAGACCAGCCAACGAGGATCTGCGCCGAAGCGGCTCATGATTTCCATCGCGGCGGCGGCATTCTCTTCGGGAATGATCACCGTGCCGAAGCCGTCGCAGAGAACGTGCTGACGCCCACGAACATCTGCAATGTCGAGGAGCGAGTCGTGCGCTTGCTGAGCGGTTCCGAACTGCTCTTCCGAGTCCGGGGACACAACCGGCCGAACGGGTTCGCAGTACGTCTCTTTCGCGTCGACCGAAACAAACTCCATTTCTGGATATCGCAACGCCGTCAGCTTTCCGCCAAACACGCATCCCGTATCGATGCAAACCGTATTGTTCAGGAACTTGGGTTGCGGAACGGGGGTGTGCCCGTACACGACCATCGCGCTTCCTCGATACTCTTCGGCCCACTTCACGCGCACGGGCAGGCCGAACTCATCGGTTTCGCCGGTGGTCTCGCCGTAGAGCGCGAAGTCTCGAACCGCTCCCGACCCGCGACCCTGCATGTCCTCGCGCATACCGGCATGGGCGACCACCAACTTCCCGCCGTCCAGCACGTAGTGGCTGACCAATGAATCCAAGAACTCGCGAATCTCCCGGTGGACTGCCGGAGTTTCGTGGCTGAGTTGTTCTAAGGTCTGTTCGAGGCCATGACCGATGTTTACGTCTCGTCCCGAGAGCTTTTTGACGAGCTTGGAATCGTGGTTTCCTGGCACGCCAATCGCGAGACCAGCTTCGACCATTCGCTTTACCAGGAGGACAACTTGGGGCGAGGCGGGACCGCGGTCCACGAGGTCGCCAAGGAACACGGCTTTCCGACCGTCTGGAGCAGACAGTTCCGAATCAGTGACCGTGTAGCCCAGCTGATGCAGCAACTCCAGAAGCTCATCTAGGCAACCGTGGACGTCTCCGATGATGTCAAACGGACCGTGATCGCTTCGGCGATCGTTCCAAAGCGGGGTTCTCTCAATCGTGACGGAATCAATCTCCGCTACCGAATCCAGGACAAAGATGTGCCGAAAGCCTTCACGCTTGAGCGAGCGGATGGATTGAAGCAAGTCCCGGTTCTGGTTCCGGATGACATGCCCGCCCATGTTTCGATCGGTGCGCTGATCGTTCCGTTGTTGGCAAACCGATTCTGGGACTTTGAAGACGATGGCAACGGGCAGCACGTGAAACTGCTTCGCAAGATCGACCAGCGGTTTCCGCGCGGAAGATTGAACGTTTGTGGCATCGACCACGGTGAACTTGCCGAGCTTCAGGCGCTTCGCGATCATGTAGTGAACGAGTTCGAATGCCTCCTTCGTAACGGTGACGTCGTTCTCATTATCAGAAATCAACGAACGACATTGATCGCTGGAAACGGTTTCCGTGGGCAGGAACTGCTTACGTGCGAAAGTCGATTTACCGCTTCCCGAAGTCCCGATCAGGACGACGAGGGACAGGTTCGGTATTTTCACGTTCATCGGGAGAACACCGCCATTTGGGTCGGGGCGCCAAGATCTTCGAACACGGGTCCTACTGGCTCCGTGCGGAATCGGTAGCCCCAGCGCTGCCCGAGGTCTTCGCACCACGCGTTAAACTGCGCCCGCGTCCACTCGAAACGATGGTCGGGATGCCTGAACTTTCCAGCTGCTAAGCCTGGGAACAAGACGTTGTACTCGGAGTTTGGCGTCGTCACTACCACGGTTTTCGGGGCCATTTCCCCGAAAACCACCTTCCCGAGACTCTCGAGTCGATAGGCATCCAAATGCTCGATAACCTCAACGAGGGCAGCCGCATCGTAGCCAGAAAGCGCTTGGTCTCGGTAGGTGAGAGAGCCGTGGACCAGCCGCACCTTTTCGTGAACTTTGTCCATGACTTCACCCAGACGAAGTCGTCGCTTTGCCGACTCCAGAACCTGGACCGAGATGTCCACTCCAACGATTTCCGAGATTTGCGGACTTTTCATCAGGCGCTGAATGAGTTTTCCTTCCCCGCACCCGAGGTCCAGGATTCTTGAGGCACCAGAGGCGATGATTTCGGCGGCGACCGTATCGAGCCGGGCATCATGCAGGTTCGGGCGATCTTGCCGGGCAATGAATTCCGGTTCCTCTTCCGTCTCGGGAAAACCATCGAGTTCAGCAAGTCGAGTCAGTGCCTCGCGGGTAAGCCGCCCCTGATGCTTTAAGTACCGGCGCGTGATCTCCTCGCTTTTTGGATGCGCCGAGAGCCAGCCAGCGCCTCGCCGAAACAACTTGTCGATTTCCGTCTGGTCGACAAAGTAGTGTTTATCATCGTCCAGAACCGGTACGAGTACGGTGAGGTGTAGCAATGCTTCGGCAATGCGAACTTCCCCTTTGAGAGTCACCGCAAACAGGCTGCCGGAGCCAAGTGGCTCACAGGTCACGACATAACCCAGAGGCTCGAACAGGCTCCGTAGGAATCCTTCCCCGCCCCGGCAACGAATGGCCGGAATTTGGAATTCAAGCGGAATCGGTATCGCAGCGAGCTCGGGTCGCTCCTTGCTGCGGCCCGACATCGCGGTAGAAAAGAACTCGACCAAAGTGCTTGAGAGATACGACGAAGCCACGTATGGACGATCGTTAACGTACTGATCTTGTCCATTCGTGCCGCTGCCACGCACCAATCCAATTGGGTCAATCTCGACGATGACCGCCACGGCACAAGCTTCATCGCTGGCTTCCGTAAAGAGCAGGCGCGCCGTGCCGAACGGCATCTCCGCAACATGCATCCGCCCCGGATGCTTGTGCAACAGAAAGCCCAAGTCAGTTGCCGGTCGATAATCGGTGCGGATGAGGAGCATGAATCGAATTGAGAATACCGCTCAATTCGATCCATCTCCTGATCACTAAGCTCAGCGTCTCTGATCGAAGTACCGCTTGGCGAAGGCGATGAAGTTTGCCCAGTTGGGGCCGTTGGTGTGGCCGCCGGTGTGTTGGCTAAAGGCGAGATCGCCTGCTTGCGCAGGGGTGCCTTCTGGCGGCATTTCGGTGGCCGAGAGCCCTTTCTTGCCGAGCAGTTCCCAGACGGGTGATGCGAGCTGGGTTGCGATGAAAGTGCCGCGGCTGTCGATCCAAGTGCCTTCCACGCGTGGGCTGCCGACGCCGACGAAGGCCGGTCTCGGCGCGCTCATGGCAAGAAGTTGGTGGCCGTCTACCGGCATATCTCCGGGTGTCAGCGGCCCCGCGTACTTGACGTAGTTCCCGGCCATCCAGTGGTACTCGCCACTTGAAGCGACGTTCTCGACCTGTTCGCCCGAGTTGCGGCGCCAGATTTTTACCCCGCCTTGACCGGACGATCCAATGAATCCGATGGCGAAACGCGGCTCGTAGGCCATGGTCACTGCGGCTGCTTTGCCATATCGCGAAAGGCCCTCAATCACGACGCGCTTGGCGTCGGTCTGTGGGTCTCGCTCCAAGTAGTCCAGCGCTCTCGAAGCGCCCCAGCCCCATGCCTTGAGCGCGCCCCAATCCTCTGGCTTTCTTGGCTCGCCCTTGTTAACGAGACCGATGATTCCCGCGCGAAGGCCGCCGCCGTTGTCCGCTTGATACGAGCCGGGCTCAAGAATCGCGAAGCCCCAGCCTTCCTTGATGACCATCGACTGCCACTCGGGGACCGGCGGAGTCGGCGCGCCGGGACGTTGGGGGAAGGAGAAGCCGAACTCCATGATCACCGGCACTTTTTTGGCTTGCCGCGGCGTGACCAGGGTCATGCGGATATTGACTTCGATGGCCGGGTACCCCCGGTTATCGACTTTCCCGACCAACTTCTTGGTCTTGGTCTCGAATCCACCGACCGTTGTGTCCGCTTCCGATTCCACCGTCCACTCGACTTTTGGCAAGTTCTTCGGGGTTCGTCCGTAGATTTCCCGATCTAGAAGCTCGGCAATCTCTGCCCGTCGGCGAGACCAATCTCGGGCCGATTTCACTGGTTTGCCGTTGGCGAAAGTGAGGAGCGGCGGGATGTTGGGGTACGGATTGGCCTTGCTCTCGTCCGTATTCGCCGCGTTGGGTGCATTCGGATTCATGCCGTCCGCACCGCCACGAAGCGAAGTGATGTTGAGCGTTTTCAGCAGCAGCGCATGGTCTGCTTCGGTGGCCGCGCGCCCGTTTTGACCTTGAGCCATGGCGATAAACAGGATTGGCGTTAGCATCTTATTTCTCCCAATGCAGCGTTGCGACGCCCCGGCCCGGAAGCGTGACCACGCCATCTTTGACCTCGCCTAGCTCGCGGAACTTCTCTCCCGCTTCCGTTTCAGTTGATCGATATAGCTTGGGATTTTTGAACCCGGATGCTGCGGGTGGCAACTTAAAAGTCAACGGCTTGGTTCCCGGATTCACCAGGACAAGGGCCGCCTCCGAATTGTCATCCTTTTTGTAAGCCGAGACGCGGACATCTGCATCAGTTGTCGAAGCATCGACTCGATGCCAGCCTGCACCGATGAAGTTCGAAAAGTGCTTGATCGCATAGAACCGGCCTCGCCGCTCGACGCTGCCATCCAGCTGGTTGTAGTAGACCAACGCATTTCCAGGCTGGTGCACGCCTCGCGCGGCGATCCACACAAAGTAAGCGCTCACGTCGCCAAATGCGAAAGCATCCGAGATCATGCTCGCCTGCTGAACCATGTCGACTCCTTCTAGAAACTCGGTTTGCATGAAGGGCTTCTGGCGGGCGGTTTCGCCATAGACTCCTTTCAATCGGGCAAGCGCGGTGCGGTACTTGGTAGGGGATGCCTCTTCTGCCCCGTTTCCGTAGATGTGGAACGAGATGTTCTGCAACAGTCCAAGTGCCTTCTTACCGGCGTCCGTCTCGGGATCAAGCAGCCGCTTTACCTGCGAATCGCCGCTGTCTAGCCGAATCGTAAACGTTTCTGGGCCAGTGATTCCCGGCATGGCGGCGCCGAACTCTTTCTTGAGCACGGCATGGGTTGCAGTTAGGGTTTCCGCGTAGCCTGCCATTTCGTAACCTTCTGGCGTCTTCCCTTCGGTCGCGAGGAACTCGCAGCCTTCGTACGCAACCGCGATGTCGAGCTCGTTTTGCAGGGTTATCAGGTCGGGCAAGCGACCAGTGACTGATTTGAACTTCAGCAGACTCTCCTTCCACCACTCGGCGAACTCGCCGTAGACGTACTTCCCGTCGGTACCTCGCTTCAGGGTGACATTGGCGAGTCCTTTGTCTGTCCCGTCGGATCGCCCGCTCAGCAATCCGTTGTTCTTGAGGCGTCCCGGCGGCGACCACGACGTAAAGAGCAGCTTGACCTGTCCCTTTTTCCCGCGAGATGCCGCGTCGCTGTACTTCGTCGCTCCGGCAACATAGTCGCGGAGCATGTTCTCAAACGTCGCCTGCTGGCCCGGATAGTCGTGGAAGTTTCGGAGCCGGAGAAAGTCGAGTTTGAGGTCCGAAAAAAGGGCGCGGTAGACCCGGTCGCGCTCGCCGTAAGCGAGCACCGCGTCGCCGTTGTAGGTCTGGGTTCCGCCGAAGCCGAGCATCGGCTGGTGCGTCTTCGAAAGGTCGATCTGAACGGCAATCGGCTCTTGCGGCGCGGGAGTTTGTGGGAGTCCAAAAATCGAGAGGGCGCCGATGGCGAAGCTGCTACCAGCTAAAAGGTGAGTCATCATTGTCATCACTTGATCTACCGATACATCATAGCCATTTCATCGGGTTGAGAGATTCTCTGCGCAAGCATTTTCGAATCCAAACGCAAATTTTGAGGGATCGCCGCGATTGAAATCGACAATGCCCCCATTTCCCGCTAGACTGTCCGCAACGTGAATAGAAACGAACTTTCCCGTCGTGACGTCCTCCGTGGCACCGCCGCCGTGGCGGTTGGTGGCCTGCTTGCCAAAGGCTCGGCCGCCGAGAAACCCGCACCTGACCGCTTGAAGCTCGGCATCATTGGCTGCGGCGGAAAAGGCTGGAGCGGAATGCAAGATGCCGCCCAATTCGGCGACATCGTCGCCATTTGCGACATCGACGCAAAGGAGCGCGCCCGCGGCATGGTCGAGCACCCGAAGGCCGCAACTTTCGACGACTATCGCAAGATGCTGGAAGCGATGAAAGGCGAGATCAACGCCGTGGTCGTTAGCACTCCCGACCACCATCACGCCATCGCCAGCGCGCTTGCGATGAAACAGGGCCTTCACTGCTACTGCGAAAAGCCGCTCACCCGCACCATTTGGGAAGCTCGACAACTCGCGGAGATCGCGAAGCGACAGCGAGTGGCTACCCAGATGGGCAACCAGAGCACGGCGAGCACCAACATGCGCAAAGCCGCAGCTCACGTGCGAGCAGGAACGTACGGCGCGGTGAAAGAAGTTCACCTCTGGACCGACCGTGCCGCCGCCTACTGGCGACAGGGCATCCCCCGACCGCCACTCGCTCGCGCACCAAAGACGGTCGACTTTGACCTTTGGCTCGGCCCTCGTCCATACCGACCGTACGGCGAGGGGTATCACCCATTTGCTTGGCGCGGATTCTGGGACTTCGGCACCGGCGCCCTTGGCGACATGGGCTGCCACATTTTCAACATGTCCTACATGGCGCTCGACCTGAAGGACCCGCTGACCGTGCAAGCCGAAACCAGCGGACACAACCGCGACAGCTTCCCGGATTGGGCGATTGTCCACTACGAGTTTCCGAAGCGAAAGGATCGCGACGCCCTGCAGGTTCACTGGTACGACGGCGGAAAGAAACCGGCCGCCAGCCTCGCACGCGGATTCGATTTCGGCGGAAACGGCAGCATCGTCGTTTGTGAGAAAGGCACGATCTACAGCCCAGACGAATCTAACACGCGCTTCTTGCTGGTTGGCGGCGGTGAGTTGCCGGACATCCAGGTCGAAGAGAGCCCGGGTCACATGGCCGAGTTTGCGCGGGCTGCTCTCGGTGGAAAGCCGGCACGATCCAACATTCCGGAGTATTCCGGTCCGCTCACGGAAACCGTGCTCCTCGGCAACCTCGCCATTTGGGCAGATGGTCCGAAGCTGGAATGGGATGCCAAGGCGATGAAAGTAAAAGGGACGAACGAGTTCGATGAACTCATCCGCCCCAAATTCCGACCTGGCTGGGCCGTCTAACTCAGTTAATTCTTGATTGGCCGAATCTTGATGTTGCGGAAGGACACGTTGCCGTGGTCTCCCTGAATCGCGATTCGGCCCTTTCCGAGCTTGCCAAAGTTCGGATACTGCGCAAACTTGCTCTTGGCCACTCGCGCCTTGAAGTCCTCGCTACCCAAAACGTAGTCGTAGTACTTGGTTCCGTTGACCCAGGTGGTGCAAACTTTCGGGCTCACGAGGATCCGGAGTTCGTTCCACTGCCCCGATGGCTTGGCGGTGTCTACTGGTGAGCTATAGAGTTCATAAAGCATGCCCGAGGTCTGAATGCCTTCCTGCTTCGGGTGGTCGTAAAGCTGAATCTCTGGGCCGCTGTGCCAAACGGCATCGCCGTCATCGGCGACGTGGTACATCACGCCACTGTTCTGGCCCTTGCCAAGGTTGAACTCGAGCTTGAGCTCGAACCACTCGAACTTTTCATCGGAGACGATGTCTCCGGCGGTGCCGGCATCGGCGATGGTGAGAACGCCATCTTTGATCTGCCAACCGGCGCTGAGCTTGTCGGACTTGAAGTTCTTCCAACCGGCACTGGTTTTGCCGTCAAAGAGCAACTTCCAACCCGCGCGCTTCTCTTCGGCGGTTAGCATGGGCAATTGGGCGATGGCGAAGACGGCTACGGCGGCGAGCATTTGACTATGTTAGCGCAGGACGAGCTTCCTTCTGGTGCACCATCAGAATTTCGTCTTGGGCTTCACCGTTCACGATCATAAACCGGTGCTCATAGCTGAACTCTTGGAAGCCGAGCAACTCGTATAGCCGTCGTGCCACGTGGTTGCTCGCGTTGACGCCAAGGTTCACTTGCAAAACTTCGGGCCACTCGTACGCGTGCTCCATTGCAGCAGAGATGAGCGAGCGAGCCAGCCCTTGACCGCGGAATTCCGGCTGAACATACACTCCCCAAACCCAAACCTTATGCTTTAGACGAGCCGATTTCTCTTGATACACGCCGGTGACTCCCGCGAGGGCGCCATTGACAAAAGCTCCGAAGACGGCTGAACCTTCCGTGGCGACCAGACGTTCCCTCACGTCGCCAATCTCGCGATCCACTTCTTCACTATGGTCGCTCGCGAACGCGGTCGGATCCTCCAACAACCCGCGAAGCCGCACCGCCTGAAAGATTTCGGCGTCCTCGGGCGTCAACAGTCGAATGCTCATTCGGACCGAAAGGTACCCGTCAGAAGGTGACGCCAAACGTGAGCGTTAGATCCTTCGCGGAAACTAGAAGTAATCCAACCGAATAATCGCCCCTCACGTATTGAACAAACGGATTGTGCGCCCGGCCATCGAACTGATTTCCGACAAACCACTTGCCGTCGGGGCTGTACTTTGTGCCAAACACCGTGCGGAGTTTCGTCTCGTTCGTCTGCCGCGATGCGCCGCCAAACACATTGATTCGGTTTTCGCCAAAGCGGAAATTCTTTTCGAGCGTGACCGCCGAGCCGGTCGCCCCGGTCTCTTGACTTTGGAGTCCGTAGGATAGATTCAATCCCGGTAGCTTTTCGCGTTCCAATACGGCCTGGTAGGCAAACAGCCCCCGCACTCCGCGCGACGATCCATGAAAGGTTGCGCCGATCTGGACTCGCGGAATAGAAACGTTCCAAAGCGCCGCGCCAACCGAGTTCGCAGTGAAAAACCACTTCTTCGGCGATTCGATGCCGCTGGCGTAACCGTTCGCAACACAGATCGGGCAGAAAACCTTGCTGCCATCTGCGAGCGGAATGGGTTCCTGCGGATTCTGAACTTGGACGTATGGAAGGACCGGGATCACGCTAGCCTAAAGCCCCCGGTCCTCCATTAAGTTCCAGAAATTATCGGCGGGCCGGCAACAACGAGACCCCTTGAACAACTACATTTCCGTTCGAACTTCTGTTCGTCCAAGACACCTGCAGGCGCTGACCGGGCGACGACGCGCGGAATGTGATTTGGGCATAGCCGTAGAACGAAGTCGGTAGGTTCTTGGCCGGAACTTCGTACTCCGTGGCGGAATCCGAAAGCTTCAAGCGCAACCGCCCCGACGAACCAACAGCGCCAAGGTAGAAGCGGATCGTCTGCAACGTGGTATCAGCGGCAACGCTAAAGCTGAACCCTCCGTCTGTGCCCTGGATTTGCAGTCCACCATTGGTGTTTCCGCCCGGATAGAAAATTCGGCGGATTCGGGTGAGACCCTTCGTTTCAAAGTCCCCCACTGCCGCGAGTTCCGAAACAACTTTCGAGCCAGGATTTTTCACAACGTTCGTGGTGAAGATTGACCACTCTCGTTCCCGGTTGCGCCCAATGGTTGCTGGTCCCGTGGTCTCTTCAACAACCGCTTCCACCCATGACGTGTTAGTAGGCGGCGTGTGCCGAAGCCGATAAATAGTTCCGCTGTAGTCGTCGCTGATCAGCACTCCACCGGTCGGTTCAACCGCAATATCGACGGGCCGACCCCACTGATCCTGACTCGCTTCGTCCAGCCAACCGGTTACGAAATCGCTGTAACCCATGAGGTTTTTCGAGTCCGCATGAGATGGATAATAAGTTACCTTGTAACCTGTCTTGGCTCCGCGATTCCAGGAACCGTGCAAGGCAACGGCGGCCCCGTTTCGCCAAGAGGCGGGCGCTTGGGTTCCGGTGAAGAAGGTGAGCCCTAAGGGCGCGCTGTGCGCTTGAATTCCCTTCGAAATCCGCGCGAAGTTCACCTGCGGGAAGTTTGCCCAGAGCGGATTATTGTCAAAGTCCGGGTCGTAGGGTGGAAAGTTCAAATGGCTCAGTGAGTCTGGACTCGGGTTAGCATACGGCCACCCGTAGTTTGCACCCTGGGCAACGCGCGTAAAGCCGTCTGGTGGATGGTTGTCGATGTAACTTCCGACTTCGAACCCAAAATTGCCCGTGGAATCGTTGTGCGGATACTTGACGTTATCGCGATGGTTGATGGTCGCCCAAAGCGTGCTCGTGCCTGGGTAGAAGGCTAACCCCTCGGCGTTGCGCAATCCACGGGCAAACAGCGTTCTGCCCGTGCCGTCCGCATTGTAGCGATAAATTGCGCACCGAATTGGGTCACTTGTCGCATCCCCCGCCCATGCGTTACTGCTACTCGCAATGGAAACGTACAACCGATTTGAAGAATCGAGGGCGATGTTCTTGAGCGCGTGGCCGTAGTTTCCGCCGAGCTCTGGCAGACTTGAATCGGGAAGGTTATCGACCACGACCTGTCGGTTCTGCCCTGTGGTGTTTCCGGTCGTGTACGTGTAGCGTGCAATCCGATTCGTCTCGGCGATGTACACATAGGTGGTTTGCCCGATCGTATGAAAGACGACGTCGTGGGGCAAGTTGAGGCCGGTGGCGTAGTCAAAAATGAGTGGATCAGAACCTGCTTGGGGTCGAACGACGACCACCTTGCCTTCCCATGGTTTCGACACGAAAATATCGCCATTTGGCGCCACCGCCATAAAGCGCGCTCCGCCGACCCGAGCTACGACTTCAACGCTCGTATTCGGCGGAACGTTGAGCGTCCTTGCTAAATCAAACGGCCACCAGCGCATGCTCTCCGGGACCGATACGGGCACCGGCGTCAAGTCCCACTGCGCCGAAGCGCCGGCGACCAAACCAAAAATCAACAGTCCGAACCATCCTTTCATAAACAAAGCAACCTCAAACCTATTATCTGACATAGGCGGAAAACTAACAAGCCAAATTGAGGATTAACTCGACAATGCCGTCGCAAAATTGACGATTAAATTTGTTCCCTTAGCCCATCGAGTGTAAGCCGACACGATTCCCCTCAGTATCGTGAAAGATTGCGAAGAAGCCCATTCCCGGTGCGATCTCCGTTTTGCCCAGCTCGATCTTCCCACCTGCTGGTTCGACGCGATTCAGCACAACCGAAAGGTCCGCACCGCCACTGAGGTAGACGACCGTTCCTTCAACGGATGGCACGTGACCATCGGCGCGAATAATTGCTCCACCAACGCCGTTCTCTCGATCGTGGAGGAAAAATCCCATCAGGCTCGTCCCCATTTCCATCACCGGCATGTCGAAGTCGAAGATCGCACCGTAAAATGCACGAGCGCGTTCGAAGTCCACGGTTGGAATTTCGAACCATGACAGGGAGTGTTGAGTCATTTCCATCACGTCAGCTTAACGGAAATATCACGCAAGGGAAAGGTATGAAAATCGGAATCGTTGGGGGCGGCGCGTCGGGGGCTTTGGTCGCGGCGCATCTCGTTAGATCCGGACTCCCGAAAGATGCCATTTCGATCTTCGACCGAGCGGGTTTAGTTGGTTCCGGGGCGGCATATGGGGCATCGACTCAGAACTACTTACTGAACGTTCCGGCCGGAAAAATGAGCGCCTATCCGGACGAGCCTGGCCACTTCGCTGACTGGCTTGTGCAACGAGGGTTAGGGATCGAGGGCGAAGTTTCGGCCAAATTTGTGGCGAGACAGTGGTACGGCCAGTATCTTCGGGAACTGATCCAAGGCGTGTCGGTGATCTCAGAAGACGTGAGCCTCATTGAGTTTCAATCCGGTCAATTCAAGATAGGTGACCGAGATTTTGACCATCTTGTGCTGGCCCTCGGAAATGCGGAACCGACTTTGCCGCCTCAATTCGCGCGCTTCCAAGATCACCCAGGCTTTCGAAATTCCCCTTGGCGAAACCTCCCGGCGGAAATTCGATCCGAGGATCACGTGCTCATCATCGGAACTGGGCTTACGATGCTGGATGCTCTCTGCGAACTTTCGGCCCGTGGCTTCCGGGGCCAAGTCACCGCCGTATCGCGGCACGGCTTCTTGCCCCAACCGCACCAACCAACGACGCCCGTGCCTTACACCGGAACGACTACCCTGCGGACGATCCTAAAGTACATCCGAAAAGCCGAGGATTGGCGCGCTGCAATTGATGGGCTCCGTCCGACTTCGCAAAAAATTTGGAAAGAGTTCTCCCTTCGGGAAAAGCGGCAATTCCTGCGCCATGCACGACCTTACTGGGAGGTCCACCGGCACCGCGCCCCCGCACAGACCTACCAACTCGCGCAGGACTGGATTCGTACCGGACAACTGAGCATCCAGCTCGCGGCTAATTTCGATCCTGGTCAGTCCAGTTTCGATTGGATATTCAACGCCACTGGGCCGAACCAGCGATTGGCCAGCCGAGCGGTTCCCGTCATCGAATCTCTCGTTGAACGCGGCTTAGCCAGCTATGACGAGCTCAGCCTTGGGTTAGATCCCTTTTCCTTGAATCCAGGCTTGCACGCCATTGGCACGTTGACCCTCGGCACCCATTGGGAATGCACCGCCGTACCCGACATTCGGAACCAAGCGGCCGCTATTGCCGCTCAGATTCTTCAAGCAAGGCCGTAAACTCGGGGATCCAAGGTTCAAACCGTTTCCAGCGAGCAATCGAAGTTGTGTAGATCGGCTGCCGGACTTGCCACAGGCTCGGGGTTCGCACCGCCCGCTCGTTCTTCTCGTGATGCAAACACGCCTCGTTCCAAGGCAGGCCGGCAAACTCAATCAGCTTTCGCGTCAGATTGTCGCGGTCGGCGATCAAGTCCTCGTACTGAATCTCCATGAAGCTCTCTGGCGGCAGAACCTCGCGCCAGTGGGCGATGATGCGCTGGTACTGCTTGTAGGCAAAAACGATGTTGTCTCGATCGTGGGCAAACACCGGCGGGCGCTGATAGGCAGTAGTGAAGATGGAAAGACAGTTATCCGCCGGGCTTCGTTTGACGTGGATGATCTTTGCCTTGGGAAAAGCGGTGTGGATAAGCCCCAGCATCGCGTAGTTGTGGGGAAGCTTATCGGTGATCCGCTTCGCCTTCGGCCCCAGCTTCTTCAGGTCAGCGAGGTACCGCTCTCCGAGCTTTCGGATTCGCGGCGCGGTCGGCACGTGGTTATCGCCGTACGCTTCTTCCTCAAAATCGTGCCAGAACGGAAGCTCACCGGCTCCGATCACGTCGGGATGGCTTGAAAGGATCTGCTCCAGAAGCGAGGTTCCAGAGCGCATCATGCCCACGATCATGAGCGGAAGCTGAGTATCAAGCCCTTCAGCGGCAAGCTCCTCTAGCTTCGGCTGGGTGAACGTCTCCATGGTCCGCGAGAAGCGATCCTGATAATCTTCCGTCCGCCAAGGAACCTGGCTTAGCCAGGTTTGGTACGCGATCTTGTTTCCTTCGGTGTAATGCTGGATCGACGACTCAAAATCTTTCAGATCCTCACTTGCCTTTCCAAGCGCATAGTGCATTTCTCCGCGATCTCGTAAAGGCGTCAGCGGCGAATGGACGTTAGTCCGGAGCGTTTCGAGAATTTCTGGTGCAACCTCCGGCGCTTTTTTGGCTCGAAGTAAGTTGTAAAAGGCAAAACCGTGATGAGGAGTTAAGCGGATTGACGCCTCCAAAAATCGAAGTGACTCGGGAAACTTTCCTTGTTCTTGGAGCAGATAGCCTAGGGCCGCGTTGGCAATACCGTTTTCGGGCTGGACCTTGATGGTGTTTCTTAAGTATGTTTCGCTCTCATCTCCGCGGCCAAGTTCCGAAAGGGCTAGAGCTTTTGCAAGGTTGGCCGCGGGATGTCGCTTCTCTAAGTGAAGCGCTTTGTCGGCTGCTCGAAGCGTCTCCTTGAACTTTCCGAGTTCTAGCTGAGTCCGGGCCAAAAGCAACCAGGCTTCGAGATTCCGCGTGTCAAGCTGAAGGAGTTCCTCAAGCGCCGCTAGCAACTGCGGCTTGGAACCGCTCTGTTCGCACAATGCTGCAATTCGTCGAAGCAGCATGATGTCTCTCGGCGTCTGCTCCTTGGCCTTTTGCAAGATCTGCAGCGCATCCGGTTTTCGGTTGGCGCGCTCAAGCAAATCGGCGAGATGCACCCAAACCGGGGCGTCTTCGGGATTGAGAAGTGCCGCCGTTTCTGCGTAAGTGATCGCTTCTGGCAGGCGTCGCGTCGAAGCTAGGAGCTTACTTAGAACTATTAAGCACTCCGTGGATGAGGGCTCAATTTCGAGGGCTTTTCGGAGAAAACCTTCTGCGTCCGGAGTTCGGTGCTGGCGCGCAGCAATCATTGCTGAAATGACTAGCGCCGAAACGTCCGACGGCTCAATGCGCAGAGCCGATTGAATGGACTGTTCCGCTTGGGCAATCTGATTCTGTTGAAACTGTCGAAGAGCAAGTTCTCTTAATGCGTCGGCATCATTGGTTTCTGTCATTTTTGCTCTCTTGAAACGCAAACTGCGGCCCTGCACGAATGTGCAAGACCGCAGTAAACCTGACTTATCGCTTGTTCGCAGGCTCCGTGAGAGCAGCGTCGCGCATCGTGTTTGTTTGGTTTTTCTCGTCCTCGGGAACCCCTTGGTTCACGAGATCTTTGTATTCCTTTCCGGTTACAGTTTTGTCGTTCGGTCCGACTTGCTGCTCACATCCGGTCACGGCAAAAGCTGCCGCGACCAGGAAAAGAATGCAGATCAGTTTTGAAGCCAAGGAGCGCCCCAGAATCGGAAGAGATCTCGGTTCGTCATTGCGGCACAGTAGCTGGCGTTGCTGCCATCGTACTCGTTTCGCGCTGGCGTGTCCGCGTATCGCTTCACGAACTTCTCTTGACCGTACTTTCCTGCGTGCCCGTCAGCAAATGCACCGATGAACTTCTGACCGTAGGTTCGTCGCGAGTCGAAGACGAGAGCGTTCCAAGAGAACGTATCCGTGTATCGGTCAGCGATTGGCTGCGATGCTGCTGGCAACACGAACCGAAGCCAAGACCAGTTCGAGATGCTGCCATATCGGGTTGGAGTAACCGCAAGTCGACCAGCGATGTCCTCGAAGGACGTGAGCGAGCGCATTGCCGCTGGAACCGAATCAACTTCTGGCGTGCAAGGGTTGTTGCTCGATCCGGTCTGGGTGTAACCGTCAACGCTGATCGAGAAGCTGGTGATCCAAGCCCAAGTGTAGGTGTACGGCTCGTATGGGTAGTACGGGTCGAGGTAGGTTCGGTTGTAGTTATTGATCTCAGGGATCGTCTTATCGAAGTAGATCGACTGGCTCTTCACGTAAGGGAAAGTTCGACCAACCCAGGTGTTGTTGTAGTGGTAAACGTTCGGCTCAACCGATGCGTTTTCAACCCAACCATAGTTAGGAACCGCCATGTCGTCGAAGTCGGTCGAGTACATCTGGAGACCGAGGGCAACCTGCTTCAGACCCGAGAGGGAAGACGTGATCTTCGCTGCAGACTTGGCCTGCGCAAATACTGGGAATAGGATCGCCGCAAGAATTGCGATGATCGCGATGACGACCAAGAGTTCAATAAGAGTAAAAGCGCGTCGCATAACAAGCTCCGTCCAAATTGCACGAACCCCGCATTAAGTCAAGGTTAAGAACTGAACGTAAAATACTAGGTTTTTCGGGTCCACTTGCCCACGGCTTCGCGAAGCCGTTCTAACCCATCAGAGACCGAAACGACCTCCGTGTCGATCACCAAATCGGGCGCTTCTGGCTCCTCGTACGCCGCCGTGATTCCCGTGAAATTGGAGATTTCGCCGGCTCGTGCCTTTGCATAAAGCCCCTTGACATCCCGCAAGGCGACCGTTTCCAGCGAACACCGGACAAACACTTCCCGAAACGGCTCGCCCACGATCGACCGAGCCAACTCCCGCTGATGACGCATCGGCGAAATCAGCGAGCAAACGACCGTCAATCCCTGCCCTGCTAGCACCTTCGCAAGCTCCGCGACACGACGAATGTTCTCCGTCCGGTCCGCATCGGAGAATCCGAGGTCAGAGTTCATTCCCGCCCGAAGGGCGTCTCCATCCAAAATCACAACCCCGGCTCGGCCGCGGGCAAATGCCTCGGCCAAAGTCGACTTCCCGGCCCCACTCAGGCCCGTCATCCAAAGAACCAATCCGTCAGCACTCGCCGTGACCTGCTCGCTCGAAATCCGCGTGACTACTCCGGCCCCTAAAGTCTCGTTGCTCACTGGGTCGACGAGAAGAAACGCCCCCGTAGCTCGGTTTCGATCGTACAAATCAAGAGAAAGGGGCGAAGAGGTCTGAATGACCAGGCGGCCAATCTCGTTGAGGCCCAATGTCGAAACGTACTCGCGGTGCAGGGTCTCAGGGTTGATTCGGTAGACCAGTTCTGAGATCATTCCAGCTTGTGACTGGGTGCCTGCTAGCACTAGAATCGGTGAGGAAAGCTCATGCACGCGGTCTGTCATCCAGCAGACCGTTCCTTCGAAAGTGGTCGTCACCGGGGAGGGATTTCGCGACCGAACGAGCGTCTGCCCTCGCACCAAGTCCAGCTCATCCTCGAGCTCCACAACGATCGCCTGTCCGGTGCTTGCTTCCGAGATCGAGCCATCCGCCGTCGAGAGGGCTTTTACTCGAGAGTTCTGTCCACCGGGGAGCGCCGTAACCTCGTCGCCCACCCGAATTGACCCCGAAACCGGCGTCCCGGCATACCCCCGAAAATTCGCCGACGGCCGAATGGCAAGCTGAATTGGGAATCGAAACTCAACCGGAGTCTGGCGCGGCGAAAGCTCAACCGAATCCAGATACTCCAGCACCGACGGCCCGGAATACCACGGCATCAAGTCGCTGCGGGTCACAAGGTTCGTACCGGCCAAAGCACTGATGGGCATGAAGCGTAGGTCCGCAAATTCCAACTTTGTAACGTACCGACGGATCTCATCCACCCACTTTTCGTACTGGGCTGAGTCATATGCGACCAAGTCCATCTTGTTGATCAAGATCAGCACGTGCGGAACCCGAAGGAGGGAAACGATGAAGGCGTGACGGAAGGTCTGCACGGTCGGCCCCTTCGTTGCGTCCACCAAAAGAATCGCGACGTCGGCGGTGGATGCCCCGGTGAACATGTTCCGGGTGTATTGCGCGTGACCGGGCGTATCGGCAAGCAAGAATCGCCGCCGCTCGGTGGCGAAGTGCCGGTAAGCAACGTCGATCGTAATCTTCTGACTCCGCTCGGCGCGCAAGCCGTCCGTAAGCAACGCAAGGTTGACCTCGGTTTCACCGGTCTGCAGACTCGCTTTCTCAATTGCCTCGTACTGATCAGTCAGAATCGCGCCGCATTCAAAGAGGAGTCGCCCCAAGAAAGTGCTCTTGCCATCGTCCACGCTTCCCGCCGTCGCGACGCGGACCAAGGGACGCGAATCCATCAGAAGTACCCCTGCAACTTGCGGTCTTCCATCGCCGCGTCCGATCGCTGATCATCCGCTCGCGTGCTCCGTTCGGTTCGGCGTGAGGCACGGACTTCATCAATCACTTCCTGGATCGAGCTGGCCGAACTGTCGATGGCTCCGGTACAAGTTGCGTCGCCGACGGTCCGGAACCGAACTGTTCGCACCTCTGGCGTATCGTCAGGTTGCAAAGTGACAAAAGGCGTCACCCCAAGCCAAACCGACCCGCGCCGCACGACCTCTCGCTCGTGCGCAAAGTAGATATCGGGCACCGCCAGGTCGTACTTTTGGATGAACTCCCAAACGTCTAGCTCGGTCCAGTTGCTCAACGGGAAGACCCGAAAATGCTCGCCATGCTTCTTGCGGGCGTTGATTAGCCGCCAGATCTCTGGCCGCTGATTTCGAGGGTCCCACTGGCCAAACGTGTTGCGGTGGCTGAAGAACCTCTCCTTCGCTCGCGCCTTTTCTTCGTCCCTCCGCGCGCCGCCGATGGCGGCGTCTAACCTAAACTCGGCGATAGCGTCGAGCAGCGTCACCGTCTGCAAACCGTTCCGGCTGGCATTCGGGCCGACTTCGTCCTGCACTCGCCCCGCATCGATGCTTGCCTGAACCGTCCGGACCTGCAAGTCAAAGCCGTTCTCGGCAGCAAAGCGATCCCGAAAGACGAGAGTCTCGGGAAAGTTGTGCCCGGTATCCACGTGGAGCAAAAAGAAAGGCGGCGAAGCCGGCCAGAAAGCCCGCTTCGCCAAGTGCGCCACCACGATGCTGTCCTTTCCACCCGAAAACAGAATCGCGACGCGATCAAAGTTTGCGGCGGCCTCGCGAAGCATGTAGATTGCTTCCGCTTCCAACTCCTCGAGGCCCGACTTTAGCACCATGAATCGAACAGAAGGTTAGCCGATCTAGAGCGTCCAACCGGCACGATAGGCTGGCTTAATCAGCGAATCGTATTCGTTCGTTCCCTTCACCGACATCTTTTTCGCGTCGTACTCCAGCCGTGGACCGTTTGCCCAAACGGCAAGGTTGCCGAGCAAAACCATCTCGGTCAGCGGTCCGCTGTAGTTCGGAATATTCGACATCGGCGCCGGTCCGCCTTCTGCGGCGAGGAACAACTCCGCCATGTGCCCGGGGGATTTCACGAACTCGACAGTTGGAAGCGGCGCTCCGCCGAGAATCGTTGTTCGAATGCCGTACTCATTTCCGCAAACCAGCGTCGCCTTTTCGCAAACGATGATCATGCCGTTCTGACCAAACTTCACTCCCGGCGCGAGCTCCTGGGCCGGAAGCTTGCCACCGTCGTACCACTGCAAGTTGACCGCAGGTCGATTCCTTTTCGCCGCGAACTCGTACTTCACGATGCTCCACAGCGGATAGCTGTCCTTGTTGTGGCCCGAAGTCTCCGCCTGAACCGCAACCGGATTGTTCAAATCCAGCGCCATGAACGGCAAGTTCATGTTGTGGCAGCCAATGTCGCCCAGCGCGCCGCTACCAAACTCCCACCAGCCGCGCCAAGCGAATGGGTGGTATCCCTCGGCATACGGTCGCTCTGGAGATGGCCCTAGCCAAAGATCAAAATCGACTTGCTTCGGTTGCTCCTTTGGTGCTGGCCGACTGATGCCCTGGGGCCAGAAGTTGCCGGCTCGGTTGGTCCAGCAGTGAATCTCTTTAACTTCTCCAAACGCCTTGCTTCGAATCAAGTTGGCGACCTGTCGTACCGAATCGTCCGAGGTCGACTGATTGCCCATCTGAGTGTGCACCTTGTGTCGCTTCGCCAGTTCTGCTAACCGTCGCGCCTCAAAAATAGTGCGTGTCAATGGCTTTTCGCAATAAACGTGCTTGCCAAGTTTCATCGCCATTGCGGCGGCTGGAGCATGAGTGTGGTCCGGCGTGCTGACGATAACGACATCAAGGTCTTTATCGAGCTTCTCCAAAAGCTCACGGAAGTCGGTAAAGGTGGTTGCTCTTGGGTACTCGATCAACGCCTTCGCGCGCCGATCTGCATCGACATCGCACAGCGCGATGACATCGCCAAGCTTCGCTGCCGAAGCCAAGTTCGCGCCGCCTCGGCCACCGATGCCAATGCAGGCGACCCGGAGCTTATCGCCCTTCTTGCGCGTGCCCGACTGCTCGGCTCGCGCCGCCAGCGGCATGGCGAGCGTAATTCCGGCCGCCCCGGCAAGCTTCAATAGATCGCGACGTGAGGTTTCTTGCGACATAGCGGAGGCAGTTTAGCGGGAACGGAGAAAATTTACGAGGGAGAAAGCGAGAGTTCTCGCAAGTCTGAGATGGCCTCAAGCGATTCCGCCTCGGTTTCCGGCCAAATTTCGTATGCGCCCGCATCGAAAAACTGTCCGTCGAGGATCGTCCAGCGACCGCTAATCATCTGTCCATCCCACTTGCCCGTGTACCGAACCTGCCAGAACATGTAGTTCTTAATCAAAAAAACGTCCTCGCCGTCGTACTCGCCGGTGACCCCAAAGCCGCCGCTCTTGTCCGACCCCTCACCCGAAATTTCGCCCGCGCCGAATCGCAGGGTCATCCGCTGATGCCCCTTTTCTGGCCCCTGGATCCACCAACCGATCCAAGGCCCACTTTTCGATTCTAAGCTTCCATCCGCCACCTGATTAGTGTACGAGACTAGGACTTTTGCAGACAATCGGAACACCAGAAAGCACAACGCGGTCAATTAACCATCGGCTAATTGCCGGTGACAGAAGCATAACTCCTCCTCCTAGACTTGCTCCGCAGCCGCCCCCCGGCTCGGAGCAGTCTTACTTTGGGCCGCCAGAGATTTTGGTAACGTGAGCCATGGCCCTGCTGGATCTCCGCTACTACAGTCATGCCCTTGGCATGCAAACCGCCGCAACCGTCATTTTGCCGCAAGACTCCCCCGGCCCATACCAAGTCATGTTCCTGCTCCATGGCCGGAGCGATGACCACACCATCTGGACCCGTCGCACCAGCATTGAGCGTTACGTCGACGGCCTTCCACTGATCGTTGTGATGCCAAATGGTCACCGTGGCTTTTATGTAGACATGGATAACGGCTACTCCTACGGCAAAGCCGTCGGAGAAGAACTCCCCGCACTCATCCGAAATTGGTTCTCGACCGTAGATGTGTGGAGCATCACCGGTCTGTCGATGGGCGGCTACGGCGCACTACGGACCGCCTTCAACTATCCAGATCTCTTCAAGTCGGCGGTCTCCCACTCCGGCGCCCTCATCAAGTTCGGCGAAGGAATCGCCCTCGACCGATCCCAAGAAGACCTCGAGTGGTATCGAACCTTCGGCACCGCGCCCCACGGTGGTCCCAATGATCTGTTCCAGCTTGCAGAAACGCACAAGGACCAGATCAAGATCCGCATCGACTGCGGAACCGAAGATTTCCTTCTAGAAGAAAATCGCCGCTACACCGCCCACCTAAACGAAATTGGGTACGAGCACGAATACGAGGAGTTCCCCGGCAGCCACGAGTGGGGTTACTGGGATACCCACGTCCAAGAGGCGATCGCCTTCCACCGGAAAAACCTAAACTTCTGATAAAAATTTTTCGAAAGGCGACGAAATCTTTGGCTTTTTCGGAAAAGTGATGTATAGTCCTGCCGTTCCTATGTCTTCCCAGGTCTTTGGAGTGCGCGCGGCTAGCCAGTACGATGTATTGGTCGGCCTCCTTGCGCTTCTTGGTCTCCTCCTTATTATTGGACCGACCTAGTCCCGGGAAGCTAAAGAATGACTGAAGCCTTCCCGGGAAACCGGGAAGGCTTTTTTGTTGGGTCCAGCAGCGCCGCTGAGCTCAGCCGCCGAAGGTGGACACCTTCCCCGGTCCGGGTTGGGCAGCGGAAAAACGGACAATTTGTATGCAATCTGAACAGACAGTAGCGCCAAGAAGCGGCGCCCAGATCGTGATGGAGGCGTTGGCCCTGCACGGTGTGGACATCATCTTCGGATACCCCGGAGGAGTGGTCTTGCCGCTCTACGACGAAATGACACGATGGCCCGCCATCCAACACGTTCTAGTTCGCCATGAGCAGTGCGCAGCGCACATGGCCGATGGCTACGCCCGCTCGACCGCCAAAGTCGGCGTTTGCCTCGCCACCAGCGGCCCCGGCGCCACCAACCTCGTCACTGGAATTGCGACCGCCATCATGGACAGCATTCCGATGGTCGCCATCACCGGCCAAGTCAACTCTTGGGCCGTCGGTACAGATGCGTTCCAAGAAACCGACATTCAAGGAATCACCATTCCTATTACCAAACACAACTATTTGGTGATGGACGTCGATGACCTGCCGCACGCGCTGGTCGAAGCCTTCCACCTTGCCAACACCGGAAGAAAGGGCCCCGTGCTTGTCGACATCCCGAAGGACGTATTCACCGCAATGTCCTCCGTTCCGTTCCCGACCGAGATTGTCCGTCGCGGATACCGCGCTTCCGCCGCGACCAACGACACCGCAGTTGAAGCCGCTGCCAAGTTAGTTGCAGAAGCTAAGAAGCCAGTGATCATCGCGGGTGCGGGCGTCGTTTGGTCCGAAACCAACCAAGCTCTTGCCGAGCTTGCCGAAAAGGCCGACCTCCCCATCATCAACTCCCTCCTCGGCCTCGGTAGCATCGATCGCCAAAACGAACGCAGCCTCGGCATGATGGGAATGCACGGCGAAGCCGTGGGCACCCTCGCCGTTCAAGAAGCCGACCTCCTGATCGGCATCGGAATCCGCTTCGATGACCGCCTCACCGGAAAAGTCGCCGGTTTCGCTCCGAACGCCAAAATCATCCACTTCGACCTCGACCCCAGCGAATTCGCTAAGGTCGTCGAAACCACCCTCTGCGTTCCCGGCGACCTGAGCGAGACCCTGCCTGCCTTCACCGCCGCCGTACAGCCAAAGGTGAATGAGGAATGGTGGGCCAAACTCCGCGGCTGGCAACAGGAATTTCCCCTTGTCGTTCCAGATTCCACCGGACTCATGGCCCGGCACGTTCTGCAAATGCTGGACCGCACCACCAACAGCGACGCCATCATCAGCACCGACGTGGGCCAGCACCAGATGTGGACCGCCCAGCTTTATCGCTTCAAGCGCCCGTTCCAGTGGCTCTCCAGCGGTGGACTCGGCACCATGGGCTTCGGCTTCCCTGCTGCCATGGGCGCTGCCTTTGCTAACCCCAAGCAGGAAGTTTGGGCGGTCGTCGGCGACGGCGGGTTCCAGATGACCCTCCAAGAACTCCAAACCGCCGTCGAGCATAAGCTCAACGTGAAAATCTGCCTCGTCAACAATGGCTACCTCGGAATGGTCCGCCAGTGGCAAGAGCTGTTCTTTGAGAACCGCTACAGCCACGTCGAAATGGGCAGCCCAGACTTCGGCAAGCTTGCCGAAGCCTACGGCGTGACCTTCTTCCGCTGCTCCACTCGCGAAGATCTCGAGAACACCTTCGAGCAAGCCCGCGCCGCCGATGGCCCGGTCCTCGTGGAGTTCTTGGTGGAAATGGAAGAGAACGTCTTCCCGATGGTCCCCGCCGGAAAAGCCAACGACCAGGTGCAAATGGACCCAGGCCTGCCGAAAGACAAAGCCCCAATGGGGATACCAGCATGAGGCACACCCAAGAGCACACCGTCACCGCGCTCGTACACAACGAGCACGGAACCCTCAACCGCATGATCAGCCTCTTCCGGCGCCGCGGCTTCTCGCTCAGCAGCCTCGCCGTCGGAGACTGCGAGGAACCCGGCCTGAGCCGAATGTCGATTGTCGTCAACGCCGATGACAACATGCTCCGCCAATGCGTCATGCAGCTCGAAAAAGCCGTGGACGTCGTCTCCGTCGAGTCGCTCGATGGCAAGGAATACGTTCACCGCGAACTCGCCTTCATCCAGGTGGAAGCTCCGCCAGAAAAGCGATCCGAGATCATCGACATCTCGCGGGTGCTGAACTGTGAGATCGTTCACCTTGGGCTCAAAACGATGACCGTTCAAGTCGTCGCCAACGCCCGCAAAATCCAGGGCCTAATCCGCCTTCTCGAACCTTACGGTATCAAGAAAATAGTTCGCTCTGGCACGGTTGCCATGAGCGCAGAGGAGTGATTCAACATGGCAAAGGTTTATTACACACAAGACACCAATACTGAGCTGGCTAAGTCACTCAACATCGTCGTTATCGGTTACGGATCGCAAGGCCACGCCCATGCGCAAAACCTGAAAGACAGCGGCTGCGAAGTCCGCGTCGCCCTTCACCCGACCAGCAAAAGCATCGCCAAGGCAGAAGCCGACGGCCTAACCGTCCTAAGCGTCGAGGAAGCCACCAAGTGGGCCGACGTCATCATGTTCTGCACCCCCGACGTGCCGATGCGCGGAATCTACTCCGACGCCGTCGCGCCGAACCTGAAGCCCGGCACCACCCTCCTCTTCGCCCACGGCTTCAACGTCCACTATGGCTTCATCCAAGCTCCCGAAAACGTCGACATCGCGATGATTGCGCCGAAGGGCCCCGGCCATCGACTACGCGCCGAATACGTCCGAGGCGCCGGAATGCCTGCCCTTGTTGCCGTTCAACAAGACGGCACCCGCCAGGCCAAGGAGCGCGCACTGGCCTATGCTTGGGGAATCGGCTGTGCCCAAGCCGGAATACTGGAAACCACCTTCAAGGAAGAGACCGAAACGGACCTGTTTGGCGAGCAAGCCGTCCTTTGCGGCGGCATCTCCGAACTCATCAAGGCCGGATTTGAAACCCTCGTGGAAGCTGGCTATCAGCCCGAAGCCGCTTACTTCGAATGCCTGCATGAAACCAAGCTGATCGTCGACCTCCTCTACGAAGGTGGCCTCAGCTACATGCGCTACAGCATCAGCGACACCGCCGAATGGGGTGACTATGTTGCTGGCCGTCAGGTCATCGGGGCCGAGTCCCGTGCCGCAATGAAGGGACTTCTTTCCGACATCCAAGACGGTTCGTTCGCCAAAAAGTGGATCGAAGAAAGCGAAAACGGTGCCCCGACTATGAAAGCTCGCCGGGCCGAAGAGCGCGCCCACCAGATCGAAACTGTCGGCAAGGAGCTTCGCGGCATGATGCCGTTCCTCGCCGTCAAAGAAGTTCCGTCCGGCTCCTAAAACATGACCGGAACCGTGCTCGCCACCGAAATTTCTCCGGAGGAATACCTCCGGAGAATCCGCACCTCTGCGGTTTACAACGTCGCAAAGGTCACGCCCCTTGACGCCGCCCCGCGCCTCAGCCAGCGGCTGCGCCAGCACGTCTGGTTCAAACGCGAAGACCTGCAGCCGATTCATAGCTTTAAGATTCGCGGTGCGTACCAGCGAATGACCGGCCTCGACTCGCAAGCCCTCGCGCTTGGCGTCGTTGCCGCCAGTGCCGGGAACCATGCCCAAGGCGTCGCCTGGGCGGCTCGAGAACTTGGCACCTCTGCCACCATCGTCGTCCCCGAAACCACTCCCGAGATCAAGCAGTCCGCCATCCGCTCCATGGGGGCAACCCTGGAGGTCTTCGGCGACACCTACGACGACGCCTACCATCATGCTTCCGAGATCGCGACCCGAACCGGGCGCGAGTTCATCCACCCGTACGATCACCCCGCCACCATCATCGGTCAGGGCACGATTGGCCTCGAAATTTTCAACCAGATTCAGAACGCGGACATCGTCTTTGTCCCCGTGGGCGGCGGCGGCTTAATCGCCGGCGTCGCCGCCGTCATCAAACAACTCTCGCCTAACACCAAAGTCATCGGCGTCGAAGCCGACGACGCCGATGCGATGACCCAATCCATGCGCACCGGCGAGCGCGTCGCCCTCTCCTATGTCGGCTCCTTTGCGGATGGCTGTGCCGTGAAGAAGGTCGGCGAAGAGACCTTCCGCCTCTCCCAAATGTTCGTCGACGACATGATGACCGTCTCCAGCGACGAAATTTGCGCCGCCATCAAAGACGTCTTCGAAGAGCATCGAGCCCTCCCCGAACCCGCTGGCGCTCTCGCCGTCGCCGGACTCACCAAATGGGCCCGAACGGCCTCTCCCGGCCAAAACGCCATCGCGATTATCTCCGGCGCGAACCTCAACTTCGACCGACTCCACTTCATCGCCGAGCGCACCGCCACCGGCTCAGGCCGAGAAATGGTCCTGTCCATCCAAATTCCCGAGCAAGCGGGCAGCTTCGTTCGGCTCTGCCACGCCATCGGCAAGCGCAACCTCACTGAGTTCAACTATCGCTTTGGCGATTCGACCAACGCCACCGTGTTCGCCGGAATTTCCGTATCTGGCCCTGCCGATGCCGACGCCCTAAAGCACGGCTTGAGCAAAGCCAAATTCCACTATTCCGACCTCACCCAGGACGAGACCGCGAAGCTCCACATCCGCCACCTCGTCGGCGGCCGCAACCCGGACCCGACCCCCGAACGAATCTTCCGTGTCGATTTCCCCGAACGAGCCGGTGCGCTGGCCGCGTTCCTCGATCAGCTCGGATCGCGCTGGAACATCTCGCTGTTCCACTACCGAAACCACGGCGCCGACCGCGGTCGGGCCCTCGTCGGCTTCCAAGTGCCAACGGAGACCACCACCGACTTCGACCAATTCACCGTTTGCCAGCCTTTCCCGATGCGCGAAGTGACCGAGTCACCCGCCATCCAAGAATTTCTCACCCACAAAAATCAATATGCCATTTGATCCGAAGCACCAATCCAAAACGATTGCCCAAGGCACCGACAAAACCGCCAACCGCGCCATGCTCCGCGCCATGGGCCTGGGAGATCGCGAAATCTACGATCAGCCGTGGGTCGGCGTGGCCAGCGTTTGGTCCGAGGCCACCCCGTGCAACTGGAACCTGGACGAGCAAGCCCGCTTCATCGCGAACTCCGTCGCCGCCTCCGGCGGAACCCCGCGCCGGTTCGACACCATCTCCGTAAGCGACGGCATTGCCATGGGCCACCAGGGCATGAAATGCTCGCTCGTGAGCCGAGAGGTCATCGCCGATTCCGTCGAGCTCATGATGCGCGGCCACTGCTACGATGCCCTCATCGGCGTCGCCGGGTGCGATAAATCCCTCCCCGGCATGCTGATGGTCATGGCCCGCCTCAATGTGCCGAGCATCTTCCTCTACGGCGGCACCATTCTCCCCGGCCACATCCACGGAAAGGACGTCACCATTCAAGATGCCTTCGAAGCTGCCGGAGCCTTCGCCGCCGGAAAGATCGACGCCACCGAACTGAAAAGCGTCGAGTGCGCCGTCTGCCCCGGAGCCGGAGCCTGCGGCGGGCAATACACCGCCAACACCATGGCATGCGTCGCCGAAGCCCTCGGTATGGCCCTTCCCGGCTCGTCATCTCCGCCGGCCGTTTCCACCGAGCGCTCCCTTTTCCTCGCCGAAGTCGGACGACAGATCGTTGAAACCATCCGCCTCGGCATCCTCCCGCGCGACGTCATCACCCGCAAGTCGATGGAGAACGCCGTCGCGATTGCGGCCGCAACTGGCGGGTCCACCAACGTCGCCCTGCACATCCCCGCCATCGCCCACGAGCTCGGCATCACCTTCACCCTCGACGACATCCAAGCCGTCAGCGAGCGCACCCCGACCCTCGCGAACCTCCGACCCGGCGGAAAGTACGTGATGCTGGACCTCCATGCCGTCGGCGGCGTCCCGGTGGTCCTCAAGGCCCTCCTCGATGCCGGTTGCCTGCACGGAGACTGCCTCACCGTCAACGGAAAAACCATGGCCGAGAACCTTGTAGGAATCGAGATTCCCGAGGGTCAAGACGTCGTCCACCCGCACACCTCCGCGTTCTATCCCACCGGCGGCCTCGCGATTCTCAAGGGCAATCTCGCCCCAGACGGTGGAGTCGTTAAAACCACCGGCGTAACAAACCTCTCCCACACCGGCCCGGCGCGGTGCTTCGATAGCGAGGAACTCGCGATGGCGGCGGTTCAGCGGCGCGAGGTGGTCGCGGGCGATGTTGTCGTAATCCGCTACGAAGGTCCTAAGGGCGGACCGGGAATGCGCGAAATGCTCGGTGTCACTTCCGCCATCGTCGGTCAGGGCCTTGGCTACGAAGTCGCCCTCCTCACCGATGGTCGCTTCAGCGGTGCCACGCGCGGCCTCATGGTTGGGCATGTTGGACCGGAAGCCTACGACGGCGGTCCGATCGCCCTTGTCCGCGATGGCGACCAGATCACCGTCGATGCGACGACCGGTGAAATTTCCGTCGCCGTATCACCGGAGGAACTTGCGACCAGACGGGCCGATTGGGTGGCTCCCGAGCGCGTTCTTACCGGCGTCCTCAAGAAGTACGCCGCCCAAGTCGGCCCGGCTTGCTCGGGCGCGGTTACGGTCTAGCCGACCGCCGGAACATCGACCGGAACCGAGCCGTTGCGCAGCGAGTGGGTCGCGCAGACCCCCGCTGCCACGCTCATTCGGGCCGCGAGCGGAGAAGTATCGGTCTCGCCGCCGTGCTCGATGTAGCGCAGGAACTCTTCGATAATCCGCGTGTCCGACCCGCCGTGCCCGCCTCGCTCTTCTGCCGGGCGGAACTCGATATCGGCGGGTTCTTCATATCCGTATCGCGGTCGGTTCCAAATCCGAATCACGCTCTTGCCCGGCGTGTCGCCAAAGTTCTCGATGCGACCGTGGGTGCCGATGACCGTATAGTTCCGCACCGAATCCGGCGTGAAGTGGCACTGCTGATACGTCGCCAAAACCCCGTTGTCGAGTTCCATCAGCATCATGCTCACGTCTTCCACGTCGAGCACCGGGTTCAGTTCGGTGATCTCCGTCGGCGGCCAGGAGTAGCGGAACTGCGCGCGCATTTCCGATCCTTCCGGGCGGCGGTTCGGCACGTTTCCGTAAACCATGTTGTTCCCCATTGCCACCACGCGCTTGGTGTAGCCGTTGCACAGCCAGTGCAGCACGTCGATATCGTGCGCCCCTTTTTGCAGCAGCAGGCCGGTCGATTTGCTCCGGTCGGCGTGCCAGTCGCAGAAGTAAGCATCGCCGCCGTAGCTCACAAAGTGTCGGCACCACGCCGTCTTCACTTCGCCAATCATCCCGCTCTGAATGCACTCGCGCATCTGCCGAATCACCGCAAAGTGCCGCATGTTGTGCCCCAGATACAGCTTCGTCCCGGTCTCCGCCGCGGTGCGCAGAATATGGTCGCACCCCTCAATCGTGATCGCCATCGGCTTCTCCAGATAGATCGGGATATTCGATTGCAAGAGGTTCACCGCGTGCTCTTCATGCAGGTAGTCCGGCGAGAGCACGAAGATTGCATCGAGGTCGAGCGACTTCAGCGACTCGAAGTCGGTGAAGACCTGCGCACCTTCCCCGGCAAACTCTTTAAAAGCCGCGTGAACGGCCACGTCCGGATCGGCCAACGCCACCAACCGATGTCCCTTCCCCGGCTGATGCGCCATCTTCGCAATAGAAGCCCGCAACCCCCACCCAATCACCCCAAACCGCATGGGGAGATTGTGGCGGATTTCGTAGCGCTTCCGGGCGTCCTAGTTTCGTTTCTGGATAGCTGGAGAAAGGTCTTGTGACTCCGGGCAACCTTTACTCTTCCTGAACCGTCCAGAGGACTTCCATGATCCGAAGCCAAAAAATGACGCCCTCGAAGACAATCCTATACTGCCCAATCGACCTCAACTAGTGCGTGCGAGTATTTCGACCGTCACTGCTAAGTTCACATGGCCTAGCTTTTTGCAATCGGACAGCCTTGGCAGTAAGTTTCCAGACTATCTGGAAGTGGCCTACTTGAATCTTAGAGCGTTAATCCATTTCTGCTGTCGTTACCACTACGAAAAATAGAGAACGCAGCAGAACGTACAAGCACACTACCACACACGACTTTGCAGTAGCCTCAGCCACTGTTTCTGGCATATCCAACAGTTTTCCAGCTATGCTATCGACAATGCCTGACCATGACTGCACAATCGCAGCAATCAGCAGAAGGCAAATCGCGGATGTAAGAATTCTACTAAATTTCGTTTGCCGAAACTGAGTTTTCGGCAAGTCCTGGAGGGCCGTTGACAAACTTGCAACCAGGATTGTCAACGAAATGTAGTACCCAGTAGGCAACAGGATTGAGCAACTGACAATCGGTATGACCTCGATTGCTGCAAGACCTATCCGCTTGATACTCATAACACCACCCCACAGGCCACGATCGGGAACCGCACAGGCGCCGGGACTGGTTTCGGTCGCCCACATGGCAAGCCTCTACACCTGCATAAACATTCATAGTGAGCTTTGCCGGGTGGCACTACACTGCATGTCTGCATGCAGCCGTCAAGGGATCCTCCTCCACCACCTCCACCACCACCACCTGACGGAGGGTCAGTTGGTCTACATCTTCCTGAAAGGAAACATTCCGCTAAAGACGCTGCCGCAGCGGTTAGTCCGACTTCAACGCATTTTATGATGTCAAAAGAGCATGCGGCTTTACAAATCATGATTGCTGGCGCGCACAAGGGTGGATTGGTAGTGCATGTTATGGTCGCCGCAGCGAGACAGGCGAGACATCCGACTGGAGCAGTAGCCAAACAAGCTACCAGTCCTGCAGTACCAGCACTCTTAAGACAGCATCCGACTTCCTCCAGACTTGTCAGACCAGAAGGGTCAGTCCATTTCGTTGGACGTCCGTTTACATACACATAGCCGAGCTCACGGGGCCACAGCGGATCCACGGAATACCACCTTCCAGTAACCGGATCCAGCACTCGCGCCCGGATGTAAAGCCGGCGCGACATGTCGAAGTGGTAACCCCAAGTACCCCCGTATCCCCAAGAAGTATCGTTCACTCCAATCGAGTTCCGAATTTCTCCGTAAGGCCAGTAGGCCGCGTCGTAAACTTGGTTGCCGCTCGCATCCAGAACCTTCACCACCGAACCCAGCGGGTCCGGCACCAATAGCGACTCGCTGCCGCCAACCTCCGAATCCAAAATTTGCGCGTCGACGGTACTAAAGGTAGTTACCTCGCTCGGCGTGCGGGATTGCAGATAGTCGCTGCCGTCCCAGACGAAGGTCGTTCGCGTACCCCCGACTTCCAAGAACCGACGCATGCCATCCGCCCAATAGGCCATCGTAGACCGAGCTCCGCCCGGATCAATCGCCGTCCGCATCCGGTTCTCGTAGTCATAAGCATAAGTAGTCCGAGACCCACCCGCATTCACCGCCGTCTGGTTCCCGTTGGCATCAAAGGTGTAAGTAGAAACCACCGCCCCCTCAACCGAAGTCACCAACCGCGAACCCGCGTTGTAAGTCATCGTAATCGGGCTAGACCCCTGCTGACTCTTCACCGTGATGTTTCCGCCCGGGTCCATCGTAAAGGTTGCGAAGGCGCCTGCAACCTGTTGCCCTGTAAGCCGGTCCGCCGAGTCATATGTATACGACGTCAGAACGGCGTCTCGGAGTTGAGAAATTTTTCGACCTCCCGAATCATAGGCATCAACGATCGTAAGAATCGGGGATCCACCCACCCGCTCCACCTGCGTAACCACCCGACTCAGCGCGTCGTAAGCCGTCAACCGGTCACCAGTTCCGTAGTTCACCGTCGTACGCCGGGAATCCGCATCGTAGCTGAAGGTGTAAACCCGGCTCTCTGTGCTCACAAAGCTCGCCACCCGGTTCAGCGCATCGTAGCTATAAGTGTGCCGACCATCGCTGGTATCGCGAAGTACCGTGCGATTACCAACTTGGTCGTAGGTGTTCGTGTACCGAATATTTCCGGAAAGCCGAACAACGTCCACCTCGTTCCGAGCGGTGAAACTAACAATCTGGTCGCTACCCGAGAGGTACAGGGTGGTAGTCAGATTTCCAACCGGATCGTACTGTAGGGTCATCTTCGTGTTGTCCGCGTACAAAATCCCCGTCTGCTGCCCCGCCGCATCGTAGGTGATCGTCTTCAGCCAACCATTTGCATCCAGCATCGTCACCGGCCTACCGGCAGCATCGTAGCTCGTCGTCGCAAAAGCTCCCAGCTCGTTCTGAATCGATCGCGGCCGGCCAACCGGATCGTAGGCAAACGTAATTCGGTTACCCCGCGCATCCTGGCGAGCGGTCTCTTGACCCGCAAGGTCGTAGGAGAAAGTCGTCCGGTGCCCGAGCGGATCGACCGTCGCCAGCACTCGGTTGCTCGTCGACGCATAAACCGTCGTCGACACAAACCCAAGCGGGTTCTTCACCGTCTCTTGGTTACCGTTGGCATCGTAAGTAAACGAAGTCCGGTTCCCGAGCGCATCCACCACCGCCTCAACCTGACCAGCGAGGTCGTAGACCCTCGTCGTGATGAAGCCAAGGCTGGAGATCATCGAAACCTGACGGCCCACGCTGTCATAGCTGACAGTTGTTCGATTGTTCAGAGCGTCAATGCTGGCGATCAGATCACGCGCATTGTAAACGTTTGTCGTCCGGTTACCTCGGGCATCTTCAACTGCCCATGGACGGCCTGCATCGTCATAGACGGTGGTAGTTCGGTAACCCAGAGCATCAATTGTCGCCTCAACTCGCTTGGCGATGTCGTATTGAGTCGTGGTGATAAACCCGCGAGCGTTGATGACCGTGACCGGGTAGCCCATGTTGTCATACGACGTGGTGGTTTTGAATCCAAGCGCGTTCTCAACCACGGTTCTTCGCTCAAACCGACCATAGCTGTACGTTGTCCGGTTGTTCAGCGGGTCCACGACCGCTTGAAGGAGACAACCATCGTAAATGTACGTCGTGACCTCATTTAGAGCGTTCGTGATCGTCACCAAGTGGTTAGCAGCGTCATAACCGTAACTAGTCACCCGTCCAAGCGGATCAATCGTCGCGATTACTCGGCTGAGCGAGTCGTAAACGTTGGTGATGACCGCACCATCGGCCATGACTTGGGTGACCAAGTTGCCAATCGCATCGTAGCTGAAGGTTGTCGTCAGTCCTCTTGGGTCGGTGCTGGTTTTCAGCAATCCGTCCGAGTCATACGTGAAACTGGATACCCGGCCGAGCGGATCGGTAACCCGGATCACGCGCTTTGTTGAGCCTGTGCCTTCGTATGCATAGGTCGTGACGGCACCATTGGCCTCAATCAGGGTAGTAACGTTTCCAAAGGAGTCGTACTGGAATGTCGTTCGGTTTCCAAGCGGGTCTTCCGCTACACTCACCAACCACCTTGAGTTATACGTGATGCTTCCGTAGGTTCCAGCTGGCGTAATCTCTGCGACCTTCAAGCGGTTCGTGTTGTAAACATTGGTAACCGTAAACCCTTCAGGCCGGTCGGTCTTGGTGTTGTTACCATCGGAATCGTACGTATAGGTCGTTTTTGCGCCATTGGGCCATTCTTCGACTGTGCTGAAGGCCGAATACGTATACGACCAGATCGCC
This sequence comes from Chthonomonas calidirosea, assembly GCA_945882415.1. Classification (GTDB taxonomy): domain Bacteria; phylum Armatimonadota; class Fimbriimonadia; order Fimbriimonadales; family Fimbriimonadaceae; genus Fimbriimonas; species Fimbriimonas planktonicus. The sequence continues at coordinate 35 of CAMCWC010000004.1, read as the reverse complement.
GAGCCTGCTTGCATCTTAGTGACTCGCTTCGCTGA
>CAMCWC010000003.1 GCA_945882415.1 Chthonomonas calidirosea | reverse complement strand
CCTTCGCGATCCGCATGCGCAAGTCCCAGGTTGGGTTATCCGCGAAGTAAGGATCGAGCACTCCCAGCGCCCTCAACGTAGCACGGGTATCCAGCCACGCATGGCCGGAAAGCCGCAATCTCTTAAGCGCCCCGGCAAGCGTCCGACCGTCGCCGTTCATGTGGTGCGCAATGATTTTCACAAGCGCGCCAGACATGTAAAGCCCCTCGGCCGCGCCCATCCGCTCGATCAGGGTGATGCGCTCATGTGCGTTTGCTTCGCGAATTTTTGCGATCAACCAGCTTCGAGAATTGGGCAGGAACGACCGCAAGGTCCGGTTCGGCTCGTCCATCGTGAAAGACAGCGCCGTTGGTCGACCTGCTCGCACTCGCCGCTCCAAAACCACCCGCAGCTCAATCCTCGCTTTGGTCCTTCCGAGAATTTCTTGGACATCGTCCAAGAGCAGCGGTAACGCCGGGTCGTGCTTACCGGGCGCGTGCAAATAGTCGCTTGCGGTCCAGCGTCGAACCAAGTTGGATTCGGCAAAATCCATCCGCTTGGCGAGCACGTCGAGCAGGTGGCTCTTGCCCCAACCGCTCGGACCGACGAGGGCGAGAAAGCTCTCGTGTCCTGCGGAAAAAAGACGTCCTGCCTCGATGGCTTCGTAGTTTGAACCTAGCGTTGCAAGGGAGGTGGCTGAAGTTGACTCATCGAACAGCACCTCGGAAAGTTTGGGACCGCCTTCTGATGATTCTTCATTAAGCAATGCCATTCTGTTAACGATTTCCAAAGTGGAAATCTCCCCCGCCACATATTGTGCACGGTGATTTATCGGGCGTCAAGGGCGGTTTATCGGAATTCGCCAGGTTCGACGGTCTCCAAATATGATCGATTATCATCGATTTTCGACGTTATCCTCGATTTTCAATAAATTTCTATCACTTTGGTTTTCCCCCGGTTTTCCCCACCGGATGTTTGACCTTGTTCCAGTATGTTAAGAAATCAAAATTAGGGCTTGTCTGCCGGGAGTGACATTGAGTGCAAGTTTGGGCAGATTGAGATATCGTTTTCTGCTTCCAATCGGCAACATGATCGCGACCCGGACCATGGCAAGATTCGCATCCAACCGCTCCCAGCGTCGGCGTTCGCTTCTCCGAAAAGTAGCCGTCGGCAGCATGCGTGCCGACCGAATGGCAAGAAACGCAGTCAGGATCCCGGTCGTGGCCGTCCCTTTTGAGCGTCGGCATTGCGGAGGCATGCGACGTCTTTTTCCAGTGCTTGTAGATTTCCGCATGGCAAGGCTGGCATTTGTCTGAGCCGACGAACCCTTGCGCAGCCGTTCGAGAAAGCTTCTCGAATAGGCCAGCGTCTCCTACCCTTTTCAGGTACTGGCGGTACAACCGCGACGTCTGCGGATCGTCATGGACATCTGGCCCTAAGCGATTCACCCGGTACTTTTCCCAACCACCGTTAACAAACGAGAAACCCAAAACGGTCTTTCCCAAGTCACCCGGAGTGACGAGCCAGTTTTTTCCGACCCGAATCGGCTCCGTCAGAGCGTCTTCCTTGCTCCGGTAAACCACCACTACGGGCGATGTGAACGATTCTGCCGCCTCTGCTGCCAGTTCTCTGTCTCCACCAAATAGCACGACAACTCCTCGGTGCTCATCGGCGGCTTGCTCGTCGACTTCCCGCAACACTTCGCGCCAGGAACGCGCTTGGCCCGCGCCCGTTTCGACGCTAACGGAAAGTACGTTTCCTTTGGTCACCGGTCTCGGAAGGGAGAAAGCCGATTCAAGTGAAGTCGAAGACCGCAGCTTTCCGCCGACCAGCTCCTGAAGCTGAGTGGCAGTCGCGGCACCTAATCGGCTTTCGCTTTGGGTGTACGAAATCAGGTCAATCGGCGCGGTACGCATCGCGGCAGCAACGGTTTGTGCTTTCAGAACATCTTGCGGCCCTGTTCCTGTCACGAATTCGCCGGTATCAAGGACAAGCACTTCACCACCCAAGCTCAGTTGCCGTACTGAAGCCATACGACGCCGCAGGCCACCGGACATGGGCTTTGTGCAACCGCAAGGCGCCAGGTATCCGCGCGTGGCGCCAGAAACGACCACGCGGGTTTCATCGACCGGTTGCGCCGCCACGATGAGCCCGACCATTGCGGCAGCAGCTACGGGCCAGAGCCCAATCTTCATGCTGCGATTCCAGCAATCGGAACAACGATGGTCGGCTGCTTCGGGTCGTCGGTTTTCAGGATCACTTTCGCGCGAATATCGCCAAGTTGCCCGCCTTGATAGATCACCTTGTACGTGACCTCGGTCGGCGAAGACTTCACCACCTCAACTTTGAAGGAAGGCGAATCGGACTTGACCTCAGTGACACTAAAAGCCTTCGGGCGAGACAAGGTGAAGAAGGCACTTCGACCAACCGACATCTCACCAAAATACACCTCGGACGGGCTCGCGAGAATTCCGCGCTGGATGAAGAACGGTAGAGATATCCGCGCCTTCGTTGGCTCTGGGTTCGGGACAGAAAGCGTAACCAAGGTTCGTCCCAACACGGCTTCCGGTTTCACTTCCAGCTTGATTTTCCAGCCCTTTCGCGGTGACACTGGCTCGCTCATCTCAGCGTCGGCAAGGTCGCCGGTCCATGGTTCGGCGGAGGCAGTTCCGGCGATGCCTTCAACTTTCAGGTCTTTCCAATCCAACTTGGCGGCATCCGGCCCAAAGAAGTAGATCGCACCTTCCGGCCAACCATCTTCAACGGAAACCGTGTTCCCTGCTGGCATGATCCACCGGAATTCGGGCCGACTACGAACGCGGAGATTGAGCGATCGAGTGGGTTGTTCGGGATCGTTGGTGTAGAGAACGACTTTTTTCTGCAAATCGCCCGGAAAGCCGCGGGTATCGATTTGTGCCACCAGAATCGTGGAGCCGCCCGGCGCAACTTCGCCCGGCTTCGGCGGGATCACGCAACCGCAATCCGCTCCCGTCCGGTATAGGAGAGGGCCATCACCTGGATTAGAAAGTTGGAAGGTAAAAGTTGCTTTCTCCCCTTCGGTGACCGTTCCGGCATCGACCGAATCGCGGTCAAGGGAGTACTTACCGTCTGGGATGGTGATCGTCTGCTTTGCTTCGACGGCGGCCGTGAGCTCGGCGACCAGTTGTCGGTTTGCTTGATAGTGCCGAATGTCTCCGGGGAAAATCCCGATTGGCCGGTTGGCGTTCATGTCAGTACGCGAAGCGGCAAACCCGAAGAGCGGATTCGGAGAAAAGCCCATCGCTTGCGCGAGTCCTGCGACGACCTCGTTGCGAATCTCGATCCCTTCGGTTCTTGACCGACTGGGCCCTCGGCTCAATCCGAGGACAACCTCTAATCGAGGATTCGACTTATCCTTGAAGAATGTGGCCGCGCCAAGCGGAACGCCAGGAACGTCCGACTCGGCTAATTCCTTCTCGAAAGTGAATCGAACAAGTCCGCCTTTCTCTTCAGCAAATCGCGGACCGTTTGGCACGGATGACCATTCCTTAAGCGCATCCTCGAACCCGCGCCGATACTCCCGGCGATACTTTGCCGGCACCTTTTGGTCATCCCACTCGACCGTGATAACTTCGCTCGGGAGCCAGGTAAGAAGTCGGCCCGCCTTATCAAAATCTCCGGCTTGGGTTGCGCCGGCAACTGCCTTTGCCGCTTTCGCGAACTCCGGATGAACCGAGGGAGGCAGGCTCAGGGTCTTGGGAGCCATTGCCACCGCGAACAGAAACGAAGCCGCCAGCATCATCTTTAAGCTACCAGACGTACCGTTGCCGCGCGGGTGTACGGCTGATTACCGAAATTGGATTTTGAGCCCGGCCAGATGAGGAGGGGGATCTTCGGGATTAGCTCGGGCTCGTTCTGTTTGACTCCCGCTCGGGACACTTCGGAGGATCCGGTTTTAGGGGACATCAGCGGTGCCGAATGTGCCAGCCGCCACGGTGCTTTAGCCAAGACCGCCCTACCTCGCGATACATCCGGGCGCGGGCACCAAGACCTCGCAAGAGTCCGAGCTTAGCTTCCTTGTGAAAGTTCGAAACGCCCACCATGGTCACCCGGCGGACAACGATTCCGGCACGATTCGCCATCTGGTTCAGGGCGATCTCGACGCCCATGCCAAGCGTTTCCGCGTGATCGAGTCCAGAAATGAACTCTCGGGTCATCGCCCGCTGCCCGCTTAGGTTTGGCGAAATCTTGTGGCCAAGGTCGCTCCAAAATCTCCCGCCGTGAAAGATGCCGATTGTCATTCCTACTTCGCCAGCGAGCACAGGTTCCAGCAGATCACGAACATGCTGCGATCTCAAGCCGAGCAGATCCGCATCTAGAAACAAGAAGATATCGGCCTGCGAGCTCTGAACCGCCTTCATCATCGCGGCGGCCTTGCCGCAGTTCGCCTCAAGTTCGAGAACGGCGACACCACTAAAACGTCGCGCGATGGTTGCGGTTCCATCGGTGCAACCATCGCAAACCACGATGACCTCATCTGGGATGTTAGAGGACAACACGCCCTGCAGCACAAACGAAATTCGCGGCTCTTCGTTATAGGCAGGCAGGACTACGGCTACGCGCCGATCCCAGTTCACCGTCTCTGCTCCAGGATGGACTTGACTCCGCGCTCCCAGAGGGCAAGTTTGCGCCGCATTGCCAACGACCCCTGACTGATCCATCCGTTTCCTTCAAAGAGATAACGCTGATTTTCAACTCGTCGTTGCGGTTTCCAGCGGAGCTTGTAGGGCTCTTCGCCTCGAAGCAGATCGAATTTTTTATCGCCACGAGAGATCGCATCCTTAATCACGGCCGCGACTAGGGCAGTTCCTGGCGAGCACTTCGTCAGCTGGGGATCGATGCCAGCTTGGTAATAGCTCGTTGTGTCTCCATGATGCAGCGCGTACAGGTAACCAACGGGCTTCTGGGACTCCGCATCCAGCGCTCTCCAGATGCTCACTTGCTCTTCGGTGGCCAACTGCAGGAAGCGCCGATGAAACTTTAGGGCACGTCCATGGAATGAGCCGGGCATCCAGCGTTGCCTCCATCGGGCTTGGTGCAAGCGAACAAGTTGCTCGAAGCCTTCCAGGCGATCAGGACCATTAAGCTTCCCGACCACCAGACCGTCTGCCCGCGCTGCCCGTTTGAGATCGGCTCGCATGCTCTTGCCGAGCGTGGAAAGGTACTCCTCAAACGTGGTCGGAAGGTCAATTTGCCAACGAACGGATTCAGGCAACGTGACTGCACCCTTTGGCCCACGCTCGGCTGCAACCTCTCGAAAATCGAACGGAGCGATGCGACTCGACATCAGCCACTCGTAAAGCAGTTCCAGGTCTTGCTCCGCACCGGGACGCATAACCGGGCCGCGCACATCGGCAAAGCTGCCGCCGGCAAAGCCCAGAGTGAAATGTGATCGTACAATCGCGACTCCGCAGGTAGGTTGTCTATCTCGCCGCAGGACTATCCACCGAGAAAAAAAGTGCGACGTTTCCCTATAAGCCTGCAGCCATTCTGACGACTGGAAAACCGTAGCCAGAGGATCCTCGGCGCAAAGTTCGTTCCATTCCTCTCGATTCCAGCCGGAATCTAGGGTGTCCCAGATCTCGACCCGGTGCATGCTCAGGCGCGCACGGTGGTGAACTCCCGCACCAACGCGCAGGTGTGTCGAACTTGTTCGTCGGAAAGGTGCGGCTGAATCGGAAGATTCAAAATTTGGCGAGCGACATCCTCGGTAACCGGCAGAGAACCATGACCCTCCGCCAAGTGTCGGTACGGCGCGTGGTAGTGCAGCGGAACCGGATAGTAGATCATCGAATCGACTTCCTGACCCTTTAGAAACGCCTGAAGCTCATCGCGCCGGTCGGTGATCACGCTGTATTGGTGCCAGGTGTGGTTGTTGCCCGTTGCGGTGAACGGCAGCTTGATCCCGGTGTCACGCAGTTCCTCGTTGTAAATAGCCGCCAATTGCGCGCGCCGTCTGTTCCAGGTGTCGAGCTGGGTCAACTTAACCCGGAGCACGGCCGCTTGAACCTCATCCATGCGAGAGGTGTAGCCAACGTAGTCGTAATAGTAGCGCTCCCGACCCATGCCATGAATCCGGATGGCGCGGCACTTTTCGGCAATCTCGTCGTCGTTGGTCACGATCATGCCCGCGTCGCCAGCGGCACCGAGATTCTTCGTGACGTAGAAGCTGAAACCAGCGCCGATGCCGAAGTTGCCGGTTTGAACTCCCTGGTAGGTGCAATCAACTGCCTGAGCCGAGTCCTCGATGATGATCAACTCGTACTTTTCGGCAATCCGCTGAATCTCCGCGACGTTTGCCAACTGTCCGAACAAATGGACGGGCAGAATCGCCTTTGTCCGAGGAGTGATCGCGGCCTCGATTTTCTCGACATCGATCATGAAGTGATCCTTTTCGATGTCAACGAAGACCGGTCTCGCCCCAACTTGGACGATCGTTTCTGTGCTGGCAACAAAGGTGAACGCGGTGGTGATGACTTCGTCCCCCGGTCCGATGCCAACCGCGTCCATGAGAATGCGGAGTGCGTCAGTGCCCGAGTTTAGAGCGATGCCGTGTTTACATCGGTGCCGAGCGGCCATCTCGGATTCGAATGCGTTGTGGTTTGCACCGAGCATGTACTTGCCGCTCGAGATGACTTCAAGCGTGGCGCGATCCATTTCGGATTTCAGTTCGTCGTACTGCGCCTTAATATCGTAAAAGGGAACTCTCATTCAGGATGGCCTTCCTCTAATTGTGAACGAATCTTAACGTTCGGTCATTTCTCTCCCCTGGGCCCATAAAGTCAGGGTTTCAGAAAATCTTCAAGATAACGGCAAAATATGGCGTGTCTTACGAACTTCCGGTCATCCTCGCAAGCGCATCGCCACGTCGCCAATCTCTACTTAAGCTGATCTTGCCGGACTTTCAGGTCATTCCCGCCGACCTAGATGAGGACGCTTTGACGGTATCCGATCCGTTCGTGACGGCCCAAAACTTGGCCCTAGCTAAGGCCATGTGGGTGTACTCCCAGAATCCAAATCACCTGGTTCTCGGCGGCGACACGGTGGTTGCGGTCAAGGAAGAACTGGGCTATGTGCAGTACGGAAAACCAACAAGCCCCGAGGACGCCAAGCGGATGCTGAAAGCCCTCTCCGGAACTACGCACATCGTTGCAACCGGCGTGGCTATCGTGTGGCCAAACGGCGACTTTTCCTTTGTTGAGCGAAGCGAAGTGACGTTTCGCCACCTCACGGATGAGCAAATCGAGAGCTACATCGCAACGGGCGAACCGATGGACAAAGCGGGCGCTTACGGCCTTCAAGGGCTCGGCACGGAGTTTGTTGAAGAAGTCGTGGGACTTCGCACAAATGTGATCGGATATCCAGTCGAGCGAGTTCAGGAAGAACTCGTCCGGTTAGGTCATATCGACTGAACGTTTCCAGTTTCGGATCTAGACGGGCCCAAACCGCGTTGCGCGGCTTTTGCTCCTTCTTCAGGTTTTCCGGCACGCTCGTACAGCTCCTGAATCTTTTCCCAAGCGTTCCGGACGTGAAATGGTCGGGCGGCAAGGTACTTGGCCCCTGCCTCGGTGCTCGGATCAACTTGCGCGTCGCGGCTCTGATAAACCGCCTCTTCAAGAAGCAATGCAAGTTCGGCGTCCTTCTTCTTCCCTTCGCCCGCCGGGACGATTTCTAGGAGCACCGCCGTCAGAATCGGTGCTTTGTCCACGGGCTTGGCGTTAAACACGGATCGGGCCGACTTAACCGCAGCGTCGACATCGCCCAAGGTTGCTTGTACGCGAGCAAGCCGCAAGTTGTCGTTCACGCGGCGGTCTTCGGAATCGGGATTTTTGACAGCGAGTTCTAAGAACTTCTGCGCATCCTTCCATCGCTTTGCCGTCATCAACACTTCGGCGTACTCCCAAGCACGGTCCGCCGGAACATCTTTAGCTTGGACAGTCTTGAGGAGGTCGTTTGCGTACTCGGTGAGATATTGCTGCGCCTCGGCGTCGGTGATTTCCCGAGTGCGAACCCGGCTGTAAAACTGCGTCGCTGCGCCCTTCAGCAAATTCCGCAAGACATCCGGAGCAATCACGCCGACGGTTTTCGGATCATTCGGGTCGGGAAGTTTTGGCGACTGACAGCCGCCCATGCCAACAGCCACGACGACGAAGCAGGCGGCAACAAAGGATGGCGTTCTCATGCCGAAGTCACGATTTGGTACCGGTCTGCGCTGAACATGGCATCCCGATAAAGCTCGCCACCGCAGAAGGTGAGCAGGGATTTGCCCTTCAGGCGGAAATCATGGAACGGCGTGTTCTTGCTCTTACTAAAGGTTTTGTCCCGATCAAACGTCCACTCCAGGTTCGGATCGATAACCGTAACTTGAGCGACTGGCGTTTCACCTGGTTTCAGCGATCCTGCTTCCAAGCGCAAAATGCTCGCCGGAGCGGTCGAGAGCTTTCGGATGGTCTCCAGCGGCGACAAGATCCCCTTGTGGGTCAGATAAGTCAGCGTCACCGCGACGGAGCTTTCGAGTTGAGCCGTGCCGAACGGGGCTTCTTCGAACGGAACGTCGACTTCGTAGGAAGCATGCGGCGAGTGGTCGCTCGCGATGCAGTCGATGGTGCCGTCGTTGATGCCCTGCAGCAAGAGGTCGATGTCGATCTGGGTTCGCAACGGTGGAAGCGTTTTGTAGCGAGTATCGAAGTCGCCGATCATGTCTTCCGTGAGCGCGAAGTGCATCGGACAGATTTCACAAGTAACCGGAGCTCCGAGGAACTTGAGCTGGCGAACCATTTCGACCGCGCCCCAAGTGCTGACCCGCATGATGTGCAGTCGACAGCCGGTGTGAAGGGCGAGCAAGCCATTCCGGACAATCGCGATCTCTTCTGAAGACCGTGGAATTCCGCGTAAACCAAGCATCGCGCTCATGGCACCTTCGTTCATGCTGCCGCGATTACTTAGGTTTGTGTCCTCGCAGTGCGCCATGATCGGGAGATCCAGCTGGACACAGAACTCCATCGCCCGCATCATGATGTTGGCGTTCTGGATGGGGAATTCTTCATCGCTGGCCGCGACGATTCCCGCGCGCTTCATGGCCGCGAGGTCAGCGAGGGTTTCTCCCTTCATGCCTCTCGTCAACGCACCAACTGGGGCCACAAAAACGCCACCGGCATCTGGTGAGGCAGAACGATCGAGAATGAAATCGACCAGCGCCGGGTTGTCCAGCGGCGGATTCGTGTTCGGCATGCAGCAGATCGTCGTGTATCCACCGGCGGCGGCGGCTTGAGTTCCGGTCGCAATGTCTTCTTTGTGGGTTGATCCCGGTTCTCGAAGGTGAACATGCGGGTCAACTAATCCGGGAGTAATCCAGAGCCCGGTACAGTCGTAAATCTCATCCGCTGGCCGGTTGCCAAGTTCAATATCACCCACCTGAACGACCTGATCGTTTTCGATCAGAACGCTACCAATCCGGTCCATGTTCTGGGAAGGGTCCAGGATTCTGCCGTTCTGGAGGAGGGTGCGCATACCTAGTGAGTATCCCTAATCGCCGTTGGCGTCGCTACGCCATCACCTCGGCGACCGTGCCACCGAAGACCCAGTAAAGAGAAGCCATTCGGACAAAGATGCCGTTTTCGATCTGAGCCGTAATCGCGCTTTGCTCTCCGTCGGCGGTGAAATCGTCAACCTCAATGCCACGGTTAATGGGTCCGGGGTGCATGACCAAACATTCAGGCGCGGCCCACGCCAGATTGCGCTGATTGATTTGGTACATCGCGGCGTACTCGCCACTGGAGCTGAGCAGACCTTCTGCCATGCGCTCGCGCTGTAAGCGTAAGCAGATGATCACATCTGCTCCTTCAATCCCGGCTTCTAAATCGTGATAGACCCTGCCCGGGAGAAGTGAAGAGTTAGGTGGCATCAAAGTTCGTGGCCCCACGAAGTTAACGCTTGCCCCGAGTTTCGAGAGGAGCCAAGCGTTGGACCGTGCCACGCGACTATGCTCGACGTCGCCAACAATCGCGACTTTCAGCCCTTCAATTTTTTCCTTTCGTTCAAGAATCGTGAGGGCATCGCCGAGGGCTTGGGTCGGATGCTCATGCATTCCGTCGCCAGCGTTGAGGACCGGTCCGGCGAAGAATCGCGCTGCCAGGTTCGGGGCACCACTCATGCGGTGACGAATGACTAGGCCGTCTAAACGCTCATATCGCAAGGTCAGGATCGTATCTTTCAGGGTCTCGCCCTTACTCATGGAACTCGCGCCTGCCGCAAAGTTAGCCGTCTTAAGGCCGAGATAGTGCGCTGCCTGTTCGAAGCTCACCCGAGTTCTCGTGGAGTCTTCAAAAAAGAGCATGCCAACGACTTTGTCGGTGATTTTCGGAACCGGTCGACCTTCGATGATTCGAACTTTGAAGTCGGCAGCGATGGCGAGAAGGGTCTCAATCTGATCAAGATCGAGCTCCCGAATCCCCAAAAGGTTGTTACTCATGACTTTTCTCCAGATTCCAAAACCACGGCGTCTTCGCCGTCAATTTCGTTCACGCGAACGATGATGTGGTCCGTTCGATTTGTGAAGAACTTTCGTCCGCAGTAATTAGGTTCGATCGGCAGCTCTCGGTGCCCGCGATCCACGAGGACTGCAAGTTGTACGTTTTCCGGTCTGCCGGCAGTCATCACGGCATCGAGCGCCGCTCTTGCGGTTCGTGCGGTGAAGATCACCTCGTCCACGAGAATGACTTTCTTTCCGGTGATCTCAAACGGAATTTCGGTCAGGTCCTCATCGGGCCGCTTGCGATCGTCCCGAAAGCGCCGCGCATCCACTTTTCCACACGGAACGGTTGTGCCTTCAATCTGAGTGAGGCTGAATGCCAGCCGCTTGGCGATGGGCCAGCCGCGTCGAAGCACTCCGACCACAACCAGATTTTCGGTTCCGTGGTTAGCTTCGATGATTTCGTGGGCCATTCTTCCGAGGGTTCGGCGAATGTCCTCGGCGTCCATCAAAAGTGCACTCATGGGTTGGTTTCATTATGCCGACTTCTCTGTCACCCATTTCCGGTAACGAAGAAAGGTGTCATGCAAACCACAATCGTTGCCACAAACTTGTCGCTGAGGAATTATGAAGCGCATCCTTATTTTTGCTGCCTTGGCTATCGTCGCCGTCTCGAGCGCGCAAACCCGGAGTTCGTTCTCCACGGTTGAGCTCACCGGTTTGACCGCAACCCAATCGTCCCCATTGTCCTTCACGGTTTCGCTCGCAAGCGGCGCCACCTTGAAGCTCGGCACCAAGACTTACACGATCACGGATGTCGTTGGCTTCTACCAAGTCGCAACCACCGGTTCGTTCACTTCCTCATCCAGCAAGACCACGCCTTCGGGTTGGGGATTCAAGGGACTCAGCGGCTACAAGCAGGTCACTGGCTGGAGCGACGGCGACCAGAAGCAGGCCGTCAAATCCAACGCAAGCAAGACGTTTGCTTTCAAAGCACTCACTTCGACCAGCGGAGCGAAGATCTCGAATGGCTTCGAAGTCAAGATCAACGGCAAGTACAACGACTGCGATACGTTCTACGTGATCAACAAGACGAGCGCTCCGGTTCCAGAGCCGGCAAGCTTCGCGGTCATCGGACTCGGCGGACTTTTCCTCCGACGCCGCAAGAAGTAAAGGACTCGTTCTCTGGCGCTAGATCGGGCTCGCTTCGAACTTCGAAGCGAGCTTTTCTATTCAATTCGATCCAAGTCACACAAAAAGGGGAACGAGTAAACGGGATAGCAAAGCACCAGGTGATCAGGCACTCTGTTCGAAGGACCTTTCCTTATGAAGCGAATTCTGATTATTGCCAGCCTGGCGGTTGTAACTGCCGCAAATGCTCAAACGGCTTCCTCTTTTCATGCCGTTGATTTCGTTGGTTTGACAACCACCGAACCATCCCCACTCAAGCTGAGCACGTCGCTCACTTCGGGTGCCACGGTTACCATCGATGGCAACACCTTCAGCATCGTTGACGTTTTCGGAGTTTACAAAGTAGCGACCACCGGGTCTCTATCGAGCGCTTCGTCCAAGTCGGCCCCTTGGTCCTGGAAATTCGATGGCCTGAGCGGACCTAAAACGGTCGCCGGCTGGGAAGACAACGACAAGAGCAATTCGATTTCCTCTGGCGAAGTACAGAACTTTGAGTTCAAATCTCTGACCGCCACCGCCGGATCCACCGTTGTGAACGGCTATCACATTCGAATCAATGGCTCCTACAAAGGCAGCAACACGTTCTATGCCTACGGCAAGACTTCCGCGCCAGTACCAGAGCCAGCTAGCATGGCTGTCATCGCCCTCGGCGGACTCTTCCTCCGACGCCGCAAGAAGTAAGGGTTAGACTCGCGGCTGATTCTCAGCTTCCAGATCTAACACAACTAGGGGCAGGTGCAACGGAAAATCGTTCCGTTGTTCCTGTCCCGATTCCGATCTGTTCGAAAGCACCGGCCGCTCGAACAAAAGATAGAAAGCCCAGCTACCAATCAACACCACCGGTAGCCACTGGATCAAGATCCATAACTTTCCTGCCGCATCGTATCGCGTACCGTTCAGCACATAGAATCCGACCTGCTGAATCGGGTGATGCATCAGATATAAGCTGTAGGACATTGCGCCAATCAGCGCGACCGGACGCCAACCCAAAGCCCGCGCAAGAAAGCTCTCCGGATTTGTGCAAACCGCATAGCTGAGCCCGGATATCACGAGAGCACCGGCAAGATCGCGTACCGGCAAAAGCGCGGCTTGGTTGATGCTCAACCAAACTCCGACCACGCCAAGGCTGCCCGCCGCGTACCCGTAGATGGCTTTCGGCGATTGAGCAACCGGCGGGCGATAAAGCATCGAAGCACCCACCATTCCAATCGCGAACAGCACGACGTACCAACCGTACAGCTTTAACCATTGCGGGCTCGAGAGGGCAATGAGCAATGGAACCAGGCACGCCATTGCCACTGCTACCACCCGCCCGACCCGTTGCATGACAAGTGCTAGTAGCGGAAACACAAGATAGATCTGGCACTCGATCGCGATGCTCCAGAGCACCCCGTTGACCTTGTACATCCAATCGGGCCGCACGTTGTGTACCAGCGCGACATGCGCGAGCAGGTTCTCGGTCGTAACGGGCAAATACAGATCGAATGGCATGCCCGATAACCGCTTGGTCACCGTTTCGCAAACGATCCAACTGAGAGCAAGGCAGCCGTAGTACGCCGGCAAAAGCCGCCAAGCCCGACGACGAAAGAACTTGCTAGCGGACTTGACTGTGCCGTCGCCATTGACATACAGCGAAAGCTGAAGGCAGAAACCAGACAAGACAATGAATCCGGCGACCGCGAGGTGCCCGTACGCGAACGGCGCAAAGAGACTTCGGATCCAATCGGGAGCCGAGCTCGGCTTACCAGCCAGAAAACTCGGATCGGCCATGCTTGCAATGTGGCCAAACAGAACATATACGGCCAGAAGCCCGCGCATGCCCTCTAGGGCAGGCAGCCGATCGGTCACCGGAAGCCCGCGCATTCACTCCATGATAACCAACCGTGCAGAAAACGCGTCAGATGGATTGGCTCATGCGAAGATTTTTGTTCGTCGCTCTCTTTATCTGCAGTCTCACTGCAGCCTTCGGTCAGGTGTTCGGTCCTGATCCAAAGCGCATTGACTGGGGCACCATTGACGCCGGTCAAAACTGCAACATTGCAACGAAGTCCTTCACCGAAATCAGCAGCCCGGACCAACTTGAAGTTCACTACCGAAAGCTCACCGGAATGTCGGTGCCGGCCAGATTCCAGGTCGAGTGGACGCGATACAAAGTCATCGCTTTAACGTCGGGTCCAAAGCCTGTAGGCACCGCTCTCTTCGTTCGCGCCGTTGATCGGCAAGTGGATGGAACTACGGTAATCACCGCGGTTGAACGTGGTCCCGTGCTCAGCCCGAATGCGAGAGTTGCCCAGCAATCCGCTTACAGCCTTATCCGCGTCGAGCGCTCCGCATTCAATTTCCGCGTGAACTGGACGCAACTGCACAGCCCAAACGGGGTTGCCGGTCAAGTGGATGACTTCACCAACTGGTTTGACCCGAACGCTCCCCGCTACGGGTTCATCTCGCTGAGCTACGGATCACAGTGCAATATATCGGAGCGCGGATTTTCCGTTGCGAACAGTCAGGAAGAGTACGAGACGTTGCTCGAGCGAATGCTCGGCAGAGGCTCACGAGCCCCGGTTCAGCAAATTGATTGGAGCCGCTATAAGATCATTGCGGTGGCACTGGGCGAGCGGCCCACGGGCGGCTACAGCCTCAGTGTCGATACGATCACGCGAGCGAAGACCGGCCAGACTTTTATCGTCGCACGCGAAACCGCACCGCGATTTGGGCAGCCAGTAACGCAAATGATGACGCGACCGTTCGTGATTCTTCGTGTCGAGAATAGCGCGACGAATCTAACGCTCAAATTCCTGACGAGCCTTTAAAGCAGAGCAAAGCCCTGCTTCTGCAACGCAGCAAGCAGGGTGTCCCTTCCGTTGAGCCCTGGAAGGGTCACTCGCTTGCCACTGCGCATCGTCCAGGTGACGTCGCCCTTCATCCCTTCCTCAAGATAAAACTCCGACATCCGTCGGTTGTAGTCACTCGGGTCCCAGCCGTCTGGATAGACGTCTTGGTGAAAAACTTCCACCTGCTGCATTCGAGGCTTCACCGAAGGAGGTGCCGAAGGATCCGGGTAGCCGAGGCACAGACCGAACAAGCCGAAAGTGCCGTGCGGTAGCTGGAGAACTTCGGCGACTCCAGCCGGATCGTTCCTCAAAGAGCCAATGTAACAGCTCCCGATCCCGATCGACTCAGCGGCACAAACCAAGCGTTCGGCGGCAAGGGCTGCGTCGATTGCGCTCACAAGCAGCATCTCCACTGCCTCTAGCCCTGCGGGAGATTCTCCGTGGCTCTTGGCCGAAGCGCTCAGCTTCGCATGATCCGCCAAAAATGCCAGAAAGATGGCAGCTTCGCGAACCTGACTTTGATTTCCGACAAGTTTCGCGAGCTTTTCTCGTTGGTCAGGATCATCAACAACGACTGCCGACCATGCCGAGAGATTGCTACTCGTCGCCGCACTCTGCGCTGCGGCAAAAAGCAACTCTCGCAGCTCAGGCTCAATCGGCTTGCCGGAATACTTCCGCACCGAACGGTGCGTCAGGAACCGATCTAGCGGATGCGAAGAAGCGGGAGCCTCGGTTCCATAACGCTTTGGCCATGTTTCTGAGAGATTTTCGTTGAAGATTTCCATTTCGCGGGTAGACACCAAGTTGATGGCACGAACCAAACTTTCGGACGAGCAAATCGCCGGTGGGCTTAGCGGACTTCCCGGCTGGAGCTACCAAAACGGTCAGATCACAAAAGAGTACGCCTTCGAGTCCTACGCGACCGGGCTTGCCTTTGCTTCAACCGTCGGATATATGGCCGACAAACTCGACCATCACCCGGACCTGTTCATTGGCTATCGAAAGGTCCGAGTCAGCCTCAACACCCACGATGTTAATGGAATCAGCGAACTCGACTTCGAGCTCGCTAGCCGAATTGAACTGCTCTAGTCAGAAATCAGATAGGAGGCAATGACCTCGGCGGTGTCTCGCAAGGCGTCAATGTGCGTTCGCTCATAGCCGTGGCTTGTGTCGACTCCTGGGCCGATCAGCGCGACTTCGGCCCGACCACCGGATCGCCAGTAGGCGCTGCCATCAGAACCGTAGTACGGATAGATATCGGCCACGAGGTCGATTCCTCGTTGGCTAGCGAGCCCGCGAAGCTTATCGCCAAGATTTCGGCTGTACGGGCCGCTGGAATCCGCAACGCAAAGTGAACAGTGGAATTCGTCCCCTTGGAGCCCCTTTCCAATGCAAGCCATATCTAGGACAATGTACTCGGCAAGATCGTCTGGCAACCCGTCCATTCCGCCGTGCCCGACTTCCTCAAAGTTTGAGAACAGCAGCGACGTTCTTTGGCCCGGCGTGATGTCAATCGACTTCACCGCTTGAACTGCCGCCAACATGCAGGCCACGCAAGCCTTGTCATCGAGGAAGCGTGATCGAATAAATCCTGAGTCTGAGACTTCCGTCCGCGTGTCGAAATAAACGAAATCTCCGACTTCGATTCCGAGCAAGCGCGTTTCATCGGCGCGGGTGGTGCGTTCGTCTAGCCGGACTTCAAGCGTGTCAGCGGTTCGCTCCTTGGTTCGGGCGTCACGATTGACATGGGCAGCTCCGTTTTCGAGAACGATTGAGCCGCGAATCCGTCGCCCTGATCGAGTTGCAATGTAGACGCCCTCGCTTTCCACGGTTGGCCACATGACTCCGCCGATTGCGGCGATTCGGATGCGACCATTTGGCTTGATCTCCGCGACCATGGCCCCAAGCGTGTCGATGTGGGCAGAAAGCGCGCGTGGGCGATTACTTTCGTGCCCCTCTAACTGCGCCACCAAAGCACCCTTTGCCGTTCGCTGGCATGGCACTCCGAGCACGTCCAGCTCTCCCTGCAGGAATCCAATCGCATAGTCGGTGTCCCCGGTCGGACTCGGCGTGTTGAGCAGGTCTACCAGGGTTCGCTGCAAGTACTCGTTGGAAATTTCAAACACGGACACGTTGGCGTTTTACCATGCAAAATCCCGGCCTGATTGCGGGATCGCCCTGGCTACCGCGGAATTTGGTCCCAGAATTACTAGGTCAGGACAACAGTTTTCTGCGAAATCACATCAAACAGAGCGATTTATCGGTAGAAAGTACGCATGAACAATATTCTTGGCCTGCATCACATGACCGCAATTTGCGGGGATGCCCAGGAAAACATCGACTTTTATGCCGGGCTGCTGGGTTTGCGCCTCATCAAGGTGACGGTGAACTTCGATGACCCGACCGCGTACCACTTCTACTACGGAGATGGCGCCGGCTCGCCCGGAACGGTCCTCACCTTCTTCCCGTATCCAACAGCTCAATCCGGCCGTCAAGGTGCAGGCCAGGTGGTCATCACTTCGCTGAGCATTCCGGAATCCTCCGTCGCCTACTGGCGCGAGCGGCTCGATGGCCTTGCCGTCGAGAGTGAGGACGGCCATGCGCTCGATTTTGCTGATCCAGACGGCTTGCTACTTCGCCTCGTGCCGGATCCCAACTATAAACTCGCGGCTCCTTGGCAAAAGAGCGCGGTGCCGGTTGAACATCAAATCGCCGGAATTCACTCCGTAACCCTGCGCGAGAACGAAGTCGAACGCACGGCGGCGCTGCTCATGAAAGTGCTCGGCTTCGACCATGACCCGGATATCGAGGTTCCCGAGTACGTATTCTTTACCGGTGCTCGCGGCCTAGGACAGCGGGTGGATATCTCCACGATCGGATTTGCGTCGGCACGGCCCGGCAAGGGCACGGTGCATCACATCGCCTTCCGAACTCCGACCGACGAGACACAGGCTCAGGTCCGAACCGACCTCATCGGCGTCGGAGCGAGCGTTTCTGAGGTTCGCGATCGGGACTACTTCCACAGCATCTACTTCCGCGAACCAGGCGGCGTTCTCTTTGAGATTGCAACCGACGGACCCGGCTTTGCTACCGACGAGGACCTAGAATCGCTGGGTACAAGCCTGAAGCTTCCGAAGATGCACGAACCGAAACGCGCGCAAATTGAAGCAGCTTTGCCAAAAATCACGTATCCAAACGCATGATCCATCAGCACATCGCGGGAAACCCGACCATCGTAGCGCTTCACGGCACCGGCGGAAACGAGCAGGACTTTCTTGCCTTCACGCAGTCGCTGGTAAGCGGCGTGGGCTTCCTTTCCGTTCGCGGTGAAGAGCCGGAGAACGGACAGAACCGCTGGTTCCGCCGGTTTGCCGAAGGTGTGTTTGACGAAGACAACTTACGGTTTCGGGCAGATCAGCTTGCTGGATTCATCCGAGAAACGTTGCCAACGGAAAAGAGAGTTGTGCTCGGTTTTTCGAACGGGGCCAACATGGCCTCCGCCCTTGTGATCCGGCACCCCGATTTGTTCTCGGCCGCCGTGCTTCTTGCGCCGATGGTTCCATTCTCCGAAGAGCCGATGCCCGAACTTACGGACCTCCCCGTGCTCATGGTGTGCGGAGAACACGACCCGATGGTCCCGCGAATGAATGCCCAAACGCTGGCGACGCAGTTCGCCACCGCAGGGGCGGATGTACAGGTCCACTGGCACGCCGGCGGCCATAGCCCAGACCAAACCAGCATCTTCGTTGTTAAGTCGTTCCTTGCCGCGCTCAAGCCGAAACTCGCGGCTGAGTAGCCGAGATTGGCCAGCCATGCCAAAATAGCGATTACCCATGGCTGGCCATAGTAAATGGAAGAACATTCGGCTTCGAAAAGGTAAGCAGGACGCAATACGCGGAAAGCTGTTTACCAAGCTCGCCCGAGAAATCATCGTCGCTGCACGACTCGGCGGCGGCGACGTCGCGATGAACCCACGACTCCGGGTTGCGGTTGAAAAGGCGAAGTCGGTTTCTTTGCCGAACGAAAACATCAAGCGCGCAATTGATCGAGGATCCGGCGCGGTTGAGGGCGCCAACTACGAAGAAATCATTTACGAAGGCTACGGCCCGGGCGGCGCGGGAATCATCTTGCAGTGCTACTCGGAGAACCGAAACCGAACCGTCGGCGACGTTCGAACCGCGTTCAACAAGAACGGCGGCAACATGGCCGAAAACGGCGCGGTGAGCTGGCAGTTCAAGTACGTGGGCCAGATCCAAGTGGCGAAGGGCAACTACGAAGAGGACGATTTCACCCTGATCGCGCTCGAAGCCGGCGCGGACGACGTTCAGCTCGACGAGGATACGTTCACCGTCACCACTGCGATGGAGGACTTGCACCGGGTGAACACCGCCCTGGAAGCCGCCGGTGTGAAGACCACCGAAATTCAGCTCACTTACGTGGCAACCAACAAGACGGAATTGTCGCCAGAAGACCAGATCAAGCTGCTGAAACTGCTTGATGCGCTGGACGACTTGGACGATGTTCAAGAAACCTACGTGAACGTCGATATCGGCGAGGACGCGTACGAAGAAGATTGACCGCTCAACCCCGCCCACCGGTCATCACCTTGTTGCTGGTGGCCGGAAATCTGTTTGCTGCTTTCGCGGTCCTGATCAATCCGGACCTCGTGTATCAGTTCGGATTTGACTCTCGAAATCCGCAGTTCCGGGCGTACATTACGAGCCTGTTTTTGCACCAGAACGTGATCCATCTGCTTGGAAACATGCTTTTCCTTGCCGCGGTTGGGTCGGCGGTGGAGATGTCGACTGGCTGGTTTCGGTATGCGCTGGTGTATTTCCTAAGCGGAGGGGCGGGGTTGATGCTCCATTACTTCATGACCCGGTCGCTCGAGAATCCGGTGCCGTACATCGGAGCGAGCGGGTGCGTGGCGGGTTGTATCGGCTACTACGCGCTTCGATACCAGGCGGTCCGGGTTCCGGTGGTTCCGAGGCTGGCGTTGCCCGTATTGGTGATTACGTTGGTCTGGCTCGGCCTGCAGTTGGTGGGCGCGGTGGTTCGGATCGGCGATTCGGGCGGCACTGCGTACTGGGCGCATATTGGCGGGTTTGGAATGGGCGTAATGCTGAGTTTGGTTTTCCGAACT
The DNA here is from genome assembly GCA_945882415.1 of Chthonomonas calidirosea. Classification (GTDB taxonomy): domain Bacteria; phylum Armatimonadota; class Fimbriimonadia; order Fimbriimonadales; family Fimbriimonadaceae; genus Fimbriimonas; species Fimbriimonas planktonicus. The sequence continues at coordinate 188,175 of CAMCWC010000003.1, read as the reverse complement.
CCGGACTTCGGCCAGCGGCAAGTGGCTCGGCAAGCGCTTGACCAAATGAGCATTCGTGGCCCAGCGGCGATGAAGGTTGCGGCGGAGCGGCATTTACAGCGCTACCCTTCAGACCCGCATGCGGTGAGCGAGCTGGCTATCGCTTGCCGCGGGCTTTCGGATGTCGAAGGTGAGGCCGAGGCGATTTGTCAGCTGATGGTGCTCGATCTCTCTCGTACTCACGAATGCCTGACCAGGTTGATCGAGCTGCGCCAGATTGAGCGGATTTCCGCGGTCGAGCGATCTCAGTTTGCTGATCGGTTCAGCAGCACCGATCCGATTCTTGCCGACGAGCTTTTTCAGAGCGTGGCGGAATCGAGCGATGCTCGGGCAAAGCCAGATGCGCTGCTGGCCTGGGCAAAGTTCGCTCGGGAGCATGATGCAGAGAAGGCGACCGAATTGTTAACACAGCTGCAATCTGAATTTCCGCTGAGCGGGGCCACCGAAGTGGCAAGGACGCGCGGATGGCTTCGCTGAAGTACTGGTGGCGTGAGCGCCGACCGGAGATCATTTCTGGTGCGGTCGCGTTCCTAGTGCGAGTTGTCGGGCGGTCGGTTCGGTTCAAGTCCGAAGGCTTTGAAGCCCTTCCCGATCCGCATATCATGTGCGCTTGGCATGGTCGGACTTTCATCTTCGTCACCCGAAACTGGCCGCGCAAGTACGGCGTGATCATTAGCCACTCGCGCGATGGCGAGATTCAGACCCGGATTTTCGAGAGCTTCGGATTTGAAGTGATCCGAGGCAGCACTGGTCGCGGCGGCATTCGCGCGGCTGTTGAGGGCATACGCCTGCTCAAGAGCGGAACCAGCATGGCGATGACGCCAGACGGTCCGCGCGGTCCGTCTCAAGTGGTTCAGCCGGGTGTTTTGATGCTCGCGCAGAAGTCAGGCGCAGCCTTGATTCCGGCGGGGATGAGTGCCAAACCACGCATTCTTACGAAATCCTGGGACCGCTACATGGTTCCTTGGCCGTTTTCGAAGTGCATCGGCTATGCGGGTGAGCCGATTTACGTGCCGAAGGATGCCGACGAGGAGACGCTAGAGCGGATCCGGTTGCAACTCGAAAATGAGATGACGCGGCTGCAGACGAAAGCGGAAGCCGAACTCGGTCAGGCGTAGTTGGCGTAGTCAGCCAATCTGATGGCAAAAATTCAACTTTTGCGTTAAGGGGAGGTTATGCTCCAGTATCCGAACGTACACTCCGCGCGTGATGGGTCGGATTGGATTGCTTTTGTTGGTCAGTTTCCTTGGAGCGCATGCTTCTCTACAGCCCATGGCGGCGCCATTATCGGCTGCCACGTTGTTAAACCAAGCGGATGGGAACAACGCTGAGTTCGTCTCGCAGACGGTGCAAGAGCAGTATTACGCTGGCAACGTTCACGCGGTCTCAATCACCTTGACCAACGTTGGGACGACGACTTGGACTCAGGCTACGCACCGCTTGGTCTCGATGAACCCGTACGCGAACGACACCTGGGGACGAACGGACGTCAAGCTTCCTACCGGAGTAACCGTTGCTCCAGGCGCGACGTACACCTTCAATTTCAACATCACCGTTCCGAGTCGTCCAAGCCGCTACAACTTCCAGTGGCAGATGCGAAAGACCTCCCCGGGTAGCCCGGCAAACTTCGGCGCGATGACGCCGAACGTGGTGGTTACGGCTCTTTCCGGCGACGCCGCCGATTTCATCAGCCAGTCCGTACCAACCTTTGTAGAACCGGGCAACAAATTCGATGTCCAGTTAGTTTTCCAGAATCGCGGTTCTTCGACTTGGACCTACGACACGTTCCGCTTGGTTTCGCTGAGCAACCCTTCGAAGATTTTCGGCAGGGACAGCATCTCGTTGAACCCCGGCGAGAGCATTGCACCGGGTCAGTTCAAGACTTACAACTTCCGGTTGGAAGCGCCTAAGACCGAGGGAATCTACAACCACCTGTGGCAGCTCCGCCGTTCGAGCGTAGCGAATTTCGGACCGATCAGCCCGACGGTACCAATCGAGGTTCGGTATCGCAACAACTCGGTTTGTGATTCGCAGACGGTGCCAACTTCAATGTTTGTAACCCGAGACTACGACGTCTCGGTTCGGTTCACGAACACCGGCGTCGACACCTGGACGCCAGGGCCATACGCGCTGTACAGCCAGAGCCCGGCGGGCAACAACCGCTGGGGCAAGCAGTCGATTTTGCTTCCGGTTTCGGTTGCACCGGGCGAGTCCTACACGTTCAACTTCACCGTCCGAGCCCCGACCCTAGCGGGGGTCTACAACTTCCAGTGGCGCCTGCGTCGGTCGGGCAAGGGCGACTTCGGCGCCTTCAGCCCGTTGGTCGCGGTTTCGGTCGAGGAAAAGTGAATTAATCGCTTTAAGCGGTTTAGGTTCGATTTCCGTTTAATTCATGCTCCCCCTCAGATGGTATGTCGTTCTGTCAACCGGTTTTCGCCTCTAAAACCCATCCGGTGCGTCTTTTAAGAACCGCAACGGCGCGGATCAGTAGCCTTCGCATTACGGCCACGGTTGCCGTTTGATGAGATTTTTTGTCGCTTCTGAGTCTTTGGTAAAGTTCTTTCGCCCATGCTTCGTGTCGAATCGCGCACAGTGCTGGCATGTAGAAGGCGGCCTTCAGTCTTGCGTTACCGTGCCCTAAACGAGATCGACCAGTTCGCTTGCCCGAGCTATTGTCAATCGGGGCGAGTCCGGCGTAGCTGGCAATTTGGCCAGTGCTTCGCTCCATGACGTCTTCTGGAAGTTCGCAAACGCACCGACGTGCGGTGAGCTTTCCTAATGACGGAACGGTCTGAATGAGTTGGTAGGTTTCGGCACAGTCGCTCGCTTTCACGCGTGCTTCAAATGCCTTTTCGGCTGCATCGATTTGTTGCTGAAGGGCAAGGATTGCCTCCGCATAGAGCTGCTTTGCCGCTGAGTCTAGCTCTGGCATGACCTGGCTCTGCTTGAGAGACATCACCATATCTTTAAGCGCATCAATCGCTCTGGAGTGGTCGGCCAGTTGCTGCCGTTCGGTGCGCTTGACCGTTTCTTGAGGCAACAAGTGCCCTGAACGTGAGAGGAGTTTTGCATCGACGGGGTCGGTTTTCGCGCGAACCCCTTGAGCCTGCGCAATTCGGCGCGACTTCAAAGGGTTGTGCACCACTACTTTGAACCCGTGTTCGCTCAGCAACCGGCGGACGAGGCGCTCATATCCACCGCTGGCTTCCAGGTGCACCTCTGCGCCTGCAGGGAACTTCTCGATGATTTCGAGGCAGCCCTTGGCCGTGTTGGGGCACGCAAAAGGCTTTCCTTGGTCAATGCAGACCACAAGCTCATCTTTGCCAACGTCGATTCCAATCTGGGAGACTACAATATTCATGGGCTTTTCCAAGAACCTTGCGCTCGCGGATCACCCTAGTCACGAAAACGGAACGTTCCCGTCGCTCTGCTTCAATTAGAAACGGCGGGACTTCCACGATGGTATGCGAACCTGCGAACGCAAGCCAGGGCCGCACTCTAAGGGACGAGGACAAAGCCTCAGGCGTATGCGCGGACTGATCCTGGCTGGTTCACCGTTTAACTTACTAGGCGAATTAATTCATTAATCATCTAGGGAGAGCTGTTCTGAATGGGGCCTCGTTTGTTACGCGAACGACGTTGCTCGAAGTAAATCACAAATTTACTAAGGGGTTGGCCCGAACTCCCCCAGCGCACATTTCAGGACAGCGTTTGCTTGATCGTCTTGGTCAGGATGTAGAGGTGAAAGGGCAGCCCTTCGGTGGCAACGAATCCGTACTTTTCGTAGAACGCCTTCGCTTCCTCATCTTTCGCATGGGCGAGGAGGGCGCGGGCACCGATGGCTTCTTGGGCCTTCATGAATCTGCTGAACGCGTCTTGCAGCAGGCTGGCCCCGAGTCCTTGGCCTTTGCAACTAGAGTCCACTGCAAGTCTTGCAAGAAGCACAAGCGGAACTTCGTGTCGAGCCAGCCCTTTGCGAATCCGTTCAGGAGTTTGTTCAAAATCGACCGAGGCAGCGCATAGACTGTAGAAGCCGACCACTTCCGGACCGTCGGTGCGGGTGGAAACAAATGTGCGGGCAGAGTTGTTTCGCTGGTTTTGCAAAGCGTGATTCTTTAGGAAGGAGTTCAGCGCTTCGACTCCACAGTCAAATGAACCAACGGAGTGGATTTCGGACAGGAGCACCGGCGCCTGGAACCGGGGCGTCATTCAAAAACACTCTTGCGAGCGAAGAGAGCGCGGAGTGCGGGAAGGTCCTGTGGCTCTTCTTCGAGCACTTCCAAGAACCTTGTCATCTGCTCTTCGGGCAAAACGAAGCGGTTCTGGTCGGCCAGCGCTAACTGCGCAGCTTCGGTGGATGCGCTGATCACGAAATCGGAAAGTTTCTTCCCTTGCGAGGCGGCGGCAAGTTCCAATAGGGTTTTCTGGCTCAGATTGACGCGCAAATCAATCCGGGCGTCTTTGGGATTTGGGGTTGTCGCTCTCATATTGCAGTCCAGGTTTGCTCTGCGTACATTGTACACACACTTAATTTGAGGCTCATTGCAATGTGAGGATTCACCCACCATACAACCCAGCAAACCGCTGCTGAAGTTCGTTAGACGTCAACGCCGACTTCTCTGCCCCGCTCCACTCTTCTTGAACCCGCCCGAGGTGCAAGAGCACGGCGCGGGTGCCGAAGCGGGGGAGGTGGTCTAGGGAGTGGGTGACCATGACGGTGGTGATGGCATGCTCCGAGACGAGGCGGGCGGTGAGTTGCATGACCTTCTCGGCGGCTTCAGGATCGAGGGCGGCGGTGTGCTCGTCTAGGAGCAGCACTTTTGGGGTGACGATGGTTGCCATGACGACGGCGAGGGCCTGACGTTGGCCTCCGCTGAGGGTGTTGGTGGGGCGGTCGAGGAAGTTTTCGAGGCCCATTCCGCACGCGGCGAGGGCATCGGCGTGGCGGGTTTTCGCGGTCCGGTTGAGCCCCAAGCGCAGGATGCGGGTGCCGCCTCGTAGCTCGGCGAGGCGCATGTTTTCGGCGACGGTCAAGGTTCCGGCCGTGCTGAGGTACGGGTTCTGAAAGACCCGAGCCAGACTCACGGCACGACGCTCTGGTCCGTGGCGCGTGACGTCAAGTCCGTCAATTTGCACCTGACCCGAGGTTGGCGGGAACACTCCGGCTAGAACATTGAGCAAGGTCGATTTGCCGGATCCGTTCGTGCCGGCAAGGAGTAAGAACTCGCCACGAGGGATCTCCAGCGAAACGTCGTGAAGCGCGAGAGTTGCCCCACCATCTGGCCGCTCAAATCGCTGGCTGATGTTGCTCAACAGAATCATCTCGCTCGCCCCTTCGACATTCTCGGCAACGCTAGAGCAATCAACACAAAGCCGGCGGTAATGAGCTTCAGGTCAATCGGGTTCATTCCCGCTTGCAACGCACCGGCGATGAGCAAGCGGAAAACGATCGAGCCGACTAGCGCGCCACCGACGGCAAACAAAACCGATTTCGGCGGCAAGAATCGCTCGCCAATCATCACGCCCGCCATGCCCGTAACCAGGGCACCGATGCCCATCGTGATGTCAGCGAAGCCGTTGTACTGCGCGATCACCGCTCCGCCGAGAGCGGCAAAACCGTTCGATAGGCTCAGGCCGATGGTTTTGACATTCCGGACGTTGATGCCTTGCGCGGCGGACATTTCTGGATTGTCGCCTACCGCCCGCAACGCAAGCCCGTAGTCGGTTCGCAAAAACCACCAAAGAATTGCGACGGCTAACAGGGCAATTCCAAAGACGGCATAGCCCAACTCTCCCCCGCTCACCGGAAGGTTCGACCGACCCATGACGCGGAGGTTGACGCTATACAGCGCGGTCATCGTGATGATTCCGCTGAGCAGGTCGTTGATTTGCAACCGGGTGTGAATGAGCCCGGTGATCGCACCACCGACTGCGCCGACGATGAACGCCACGCCGAGCGCAAGCCAGAGATTCAGGTTCTGGGCCAGAAGAACGCCAAAGATCGCCGCGCCGCTGGTGAAGGTGCCATCGACAGAGATATCGGGAAAACGAAGCACGCGGAACGAAAGGAACACCGCGAGGGCCAAGAGGGCATAGGCCGCGCCTTGGGTAATCGCTCCGATCCAGAGTTCCATGGTCTAGTTCGCAGGCAAGGTGATTCCGAACTGCTTGGCGGCGGCCGGATTGGTCGCGATGGGTTGCAGCTTGGCCGTTTCTAGAGGGAACTTGGCAGTTTTTTCACCCTTCAGCACTTTCCCTGCCATACGCCCGGCTTGAGCGCCCGCTTCCTCGAGGTCTACTCCAACGGTCGCGACGATCCCCTTCTCAAGCTGGTCCGGCTGAAGGCTGAACATCGGCAGTCCGAGGTTTCCGGCGGTTTTGATCTGGCCATCCACACCCTGGTTCACCGTGTTGCTGGGCAATTGGAGTACAGCTTCGACACCCTTCGCCTTGAGCGCCTGCATACCGGTCACGATGTCGTTGGACGAGCTCACGGTAACGACGATGAACTCCAGCCCATTCTTGGCGCAAGCCTTCTTCGCTTCTTCGTGCATTCCGCCAAAGAACGGCTCACTGGGATCGTACAGGGTTCCGATCTTCTTGACGGCGGGCATGAACTTGTGGATCATTTCGACGCCCTCCGTGACCGGGAACGGGTTGTAGACCCCGGTGATGTTGGGCTTTGGCTCTGAAATGGTGGTAGCGGCACCGGCGGCTACGGGATCAATGACGCCGCAGAAGATGACCGGTTTGTCTTTCACGCTTTTGATGGCCGCTTGCAGGGCCTGAGTGCTGCAGAGCCCGACCACGTCGACGGAAGTCGCGAGCTTCTGCATAACGAGGCTCATCGTCCCAGCATCGCTTTGGGCGTTTTGGAAGTCGATTTCCACGGTTTTCCCATCGACAAATCCTTCATCGGCGAGCCCCTTCACGAATCCTTCGCGAAGCTGATCGAGGCTGCTGGTGCTGGTGAATTGGGCAAAGCCGACCTTTGGCAGTCCCGAGCTTGGCTTCGAGCATCCCGCCGTGGTCAGAAATAGGGCGAGGCCAAGCCCTAGCCATGCATTGATTCGCATCCTGCTCATCGGCTTCAAGATACAGGATTTACGGGGTTACTGCAACGGGCGAACGGTATCCTCTTTCGCGATGGCGGAATTGTTGCTGGAAGTGGGATGCGAAGAGTTGCCGGCGGCGTTTGTGGCGCGCGCTTTGAGCGACCTTTCTGGGCAACTGGTTAACGCGCTAAACGCTTCTCAACTCCTTGGTCCGGACCACAAAGTGGTGACATATGGCACTCCACGACGGTTGATCGTATCGATCTCCGGCTTGCTGGACCGCCAGGAAGACACAGAGAAGGATGTTCGTGGCCCCGCGCTTAAGGGCGCGTTTAACGCCGAAGGCGAGCCAACTCCAGCGCTGCTTGGCTTCTGCCGTGGCCAAGGAGTGGATGTTTCGACAATTCGGAAGGACGATCAATACGTTTGGATCACCAAGCAGATTCCTGGCCAGTCGGCCACCGCGATTCTAGAAGCCCTCCTGCCGAAGACGATTCGCGAATTACAGTTCCAAAAGTCAATGCGATGGGGCTCTACCCGGATGCGGTTTGCACGACCCATTCGGTGGCTGCTGGCTGTTCTGGACGGCGTTGTTGTTCCGTTTGACATCGAAGGCGTGGTGAGCGGAAACGAATCCCGAGGCCACCGCTTCTATGCTCCGGCGGCGTTTGCCGTTACATCGGCAGCTGAACTCATTGCTCGACTTCGCGAGAACTTTGTCGAGCCTGATCCCGCCGTCCGCAAAGCCGCGATTCTTCAGCAAATCGAATCCAAGTGCTCCGGAGTAGCGGAGATTTCCGAAGACTTGCTGGATGAGAACGTGCATCTCACCGAATGGCCGACGGTCATTGAAGGTGAGTTTCCTGCTTCTTTCCTCGACTTGCCAGAGCCCGTTTTGGTGACGGCGATGGCGAAGCATGAGCGGATGTTCCCCGTGCGCGACGCTTCGGGCAAGATCACGAACCGATTCCTCTTCGTCCGTAACAGCGGTGAAGACGATACCGTTCGGGCGGGATCGGCTTGGGTGCTCAACGCACGATTTAACGACGCGAAGTTCTTCTATCAAGAGGACCAAAAATCAACCTTGGCGGATTTTCTTGCCAAGACCACCGGGATTGTTTTCCAAGAGAAACTGGGCACGGTTCTTTCCCGGTCCGAGCGACTGGCCAACGTCGCGCGCTTTGTCGCCGAAGCGACCGGAGCATCGGAAGAAGAAGCCGAACTTGCCGAGTTGGCGGGTCGGTACGCAAAGGCCGACCTCAGCACCGGATTGGTGAGCGAACTCTCCTCGCTCCAGGGCATCGTTGGCGCGGAGTACGCCCGGGCCGAAGGCATGCCGGAGGCAGTGGTGACCGCGCTTCGGCACCAATATGCCCCGACGAAGAACGTATCGCCGGAGACGGATTTAGGCCACCGAACAGGATTGCGGCTTGCGATGGCGGATCAGCTTGATAAGCTCGCCGGGTTCCTCGGTCTCGGACTCGAACCGACCGGATCGAGTGACCCATTCGGACTTCGACGCTGCGCAACCGTGCTGATTGAATCGGCTTGGGCCTGGCCCGGCGCGCTTCCAGCTTATGACCAGCTCTTTGATTTCGCGCTGGATCAGTACCGGGAGCAGGCGACTCCGCTGGATACTGCCGGTGCGCATACCGCGCTTTGGGATGTGTTCGAGGGTCGGTACTCCGCGCTCATGCCAGAAGTTCGGCACGACATTCTGGATGCCGCCGCGCTGAGTGAGCACCGATGGGAGCTCACGATTCCGCAGGCGGTTAAGTTCCGGGTTGCGGTGATGACAATCCTCGCCGGCCGCACTGCCCTCGTTCAGACGGCAACTCGGCCGCTGAACCTGGTCGCTTCTTCGCGCAAGAAAGGGCTGGAATATGGCTTCGACGATCCGCTTCGGCAGATCGTAGCCACCGATCTGGATTCCGAACCTGGTCTTGCCCTCCTAGAGGTTCTAAAAGCTCAGGAAGATGACCTGTTCCGGTTTGCCCGGGAGCGCGACGTAAACTGCACCGTCGGCGCGGTTGAGGCGCTGGTTGCGCCGATCAACGCGTTCCTGGATGGAACGATGGTACTGGTCGAAGATGCGGCCGTGCGCTATGCTCGATTAACGCTTTTGCACGCGGCTTCGCTTCAGTTGCTTGCGGCGGGTGACTTTACGAAGCTGGTCATCGAAGGCTGAAGATTCCAATATGGCCCTTGAACCGCTGAATACCGACGAGAAACTCGACGCGGCGGTACGTCCGGAGAAAGACATGGACGCCCAAATGATCTTTGGGTGCAGCGGATTTTTGGTGGCCGCGGTCGCGGGTTATTTGCTCAGCATCTGGCCATTCGTCGCCTTTCAGAAAACCGAACAGATTCAGTGGCTACTGATCTGCTTTGCGGCGGGGCCGCTTCCGGCGACGATTTTGGGCGTTTACGCGACGCGGAAGTTTGGGCTTGGCGGGGCTTGCGGGTTCATCGGCGGCGCGCTTTGCACCGGGGTTTTCCTGTTCCTGCGGATCCAGCACAGCTTCATTTCGGCCCTGGCGCAACAGGCTCCGCGGCCGGAATATCCGGAGGCGTTTCAGTACCTGGTGCCCGGAGCGTACATCCTGGCATGCATTTTCCTGGCCATTTTGATCCTGCCGAAGGACGAGTTTGGGCCGAGCGATCCAGCGGCGAAGGGACCGTAGCGGTTCGCCGGTAAACTGTGCGGGTGCTATCGTTAGAACAGCATCAGACTTTGTCCGAGGCGCGGAACCGCCTGGACGCGATTAGGGGGCATCTTTGACGTCCCTCGAATGCAGCGCAACATTGAAGAGCTAGAAGCTCAGTCGGCCGAACTTACCTTCTGGGACGACCCTTCGGCGGCAAACAAAACCCTCCAGCACCTTTCACGCATCCGAAACGTGCTGAACCCATTCTTGCAACTCGACAAGATGGAGCGGGATATCGACGAGCTTTACGGCCTTTTGAAGCTGGAGCCAGACGAAGAAACGGAGAAGGAAGCCGACACCATGGCCATCGAGTTCATGGCCAAGCTGGATGCCTACGAACTCCGAACCCTACTGACCGGCGAATATGACTCTCGAAACGCGCTTTTGGAAGTTCAGGCAGGCGCGGGCGGATCGGAAGCTTGTGATTGGGCTTCGATTCTCCAGCGGCAGTACCAACGCTGGGCCGAGCGGCATGGGTTCAAAGTCGAAATCATGAGCGAGACCCCCGGCGATGTCGTGGGCTACCGTAGCATTCAGATGCAGATCACCGGTGAGAACGCGTTTGGGTTCTTGCGGTCTGAGATCGGGGTGCACCGACTGGTTCGGATTTCGCCGTTCGACGCAGCCTCTCGACGACACACGTCGTTTGCGAAACTAGAGGTTCTGCCGGAGATTGAAGAATCAGAAGTGACGATCAACCCCGACGACCTGAAGGTGGAAACCCTCCGCGCAGGCGGCGCGGGTGGTCAGCACGTTAACAAGACCGAATCGGCGGTGCGAATCACGCACCTCCCCACCGGGATCGTCGTGAACTGTCAAAACGAGCGAAGTCAGCACAAAAACCGCGCTTCGGCAATGTCGGTTCTGCTTGCGCGCCTTATGGAAGTCGAACGGTTGGATGCTGAAGCCAAAGTTCAGGCTCTCAAGAGCGACGGCGGTCCGGCGGCTTGGGGTCGGCAGATTCGAAGCTACGTGATGCAGCCGTACACCATGGTGAAAGACCACCGCACGGGCCATGAAACCGCGAACGTCTCCGGCGTTTTGGACGGGGATATTGACGGGTTCATTGAGGCCTATCTGAAGAAGCGACCGTCAGAAGACGACTTCGTAGATTGATCTTTTCCTACGGCAAACTTACGGCCCAGGGAATTTCTTAACATTCGTATACTCCGATACATCTAAAATCTCGGTGTCGGAGGTCCTATTGAGCGTAATGCGGGCCTCCGACGCAAGTTAGATATCAGGACATTTAGCGGAGCACCGAATGAGTTCACATTTTTTCAAAAACCTTGTCATCGATAACAGTGGAGCGGCGGCTCCGGCGGGCGAATCCAAACTCACCACTGAACTCTATTGTGCGAACTGTCACGGCGACGTGACGCTTGACGACATTTCGGTATCTCTGTTTGGTGAGCAGGGGCTCCCGACGTGCCGCCACTGTTCGGCAACGCTGCTGCCGATGTTTCCAAATCAGTGCCTCATTTGCCGGAGCTATCTGAAGAAACCCCATGCGTTGATCGCACAAGATGGAAAGCCAGCTTGCGCAACCTGTAAGCACCCGGTCATTCTTCGAAACGTGCCGCAAGCCTTTGCCCTGCCGCAGGAACCCGAAGCGGAACCAGTAGCGGAAGCCGCCGTGGCCGAAAAGCGAACAACAACGAACGGCGGTGGGACCAACTTAGTGCCATGGCTGGCAGCCGGAATCCTTGGTGTTATCGTTGCAATCGGCTTCATGCTGGGCAACATCTTCAATCCGCGGGGATCGGCGCCACAACAGAACACGCGCTCCAGTTGGGTCGGAGAGATGGAGGCGCCGAGTCGGCAGCCTCAGGCAGCGCAACCGATCAACATTACGACCCAAATCCAAATGCCGCCACAAACCGAACCGCAGGACACCAAAGCTGCCTCGGGGACACAGGAAGAATCGCAAACTCCCGCAGCGTCGAGCCAACCAACGTCACAAGAGACCGGTTCCGAAAGTGATGCTGCCGAGGCCAGTTCAAGCCCCGAGGTCGTCTCCAATCCGACCCCGATCGACCGAACGGAAGAAAAGGCTTCGGCAGACACCTACTTGGAAAAGGGCATTCCCATCAAATGACGTTGCTTTCGCTGGCGACTAGCCATGTCGATATCGCTCCGGCGTGGGTGAATATTTCCATCAATCGCCGGGCCGTTCAAGATGTCGACGCCAACCTGTTCTTGGCGAAGGTGCGGCCGTATACCGTGACGATTCGCAACGCCGCGACCCTGAAAAGACCCGGCAAACTGGAAGCATTGCCGCCGGGCGAACACCAATTTACGGCGGCCACCGTGGAGGAGCTCAAGAAATTCCTTCCCGACGGAACTTGGGTGTCGATGTCGGAGCCTAACGTTTCGTTCAAGGTTACGGCGAACGACGAGGACTTTCCAAAGTTCGTTAACGTAACCACCCCGGCGAAGCTGATGGGGATTGAAACCGAAGCACCGGCCTTTGAGCTCAGTGGCAGCACCGACGCCGAGAAATTGAGCCTAGTCGCGGTTGACGCCGAAGACACGGACTACTTTGGCGGGAGTTCGCGCCGTTCGCTCTTTCCCGGGTTTCAGGCATCGTATGATCTCACCGATGGCAGCCTGATCAACACGAGCAACATTGATCGCCTTGGCAACCAACTGAAACTCCAGTTACCCGTGGCGATCGGCGAGCCAGTTAAGCAAGCTGGAATCAAACTCCCGTACCAAACGAACTTTGTTCTAGACATCACAGCTTCCCGAACGAAACGCACTTTGCCGGTTACGGTGATTTACGAAAGCACCGTTGGAGCGCAGATGAAAACCGGATACGATCCCACGCTCTCCGACAAAGGGTTCGTTCAGTGGGCTGGAAATGGGCATTGGTACAAGGCGATTACGGTGAAGAACGGGATCGCTTGGCAAGAGGCGTAGATCATCGCCGAATCGGAGGGCGGACACTTGGCGACGATTACGAGTTCGGCAGAGCAGCAGTTCATTTCGGAACTGATCGACTCTCCCAATTACTTCTCAATGGAGACTCCCATCGAGGGGCCTTGGCTCGGAGGCTATTGCCCTTCTTCTCGAAAAGCATCGAGTGAAGGATGGAGATGGATTACCGGTGAGCTCTGGAATTTCACGAATTGGAATTCGGCGGAACCGAATAATTTGAGGACGTCTTTAGGCGCCGAAAATCGGCTATCGATCCTCAATCGGGAGTGCCGCTGGAACGACCGCCAAGCTCGATTTCGACTCCCGTCATACATTGTCGAGGTCGACTACTTCCACCCGCAGGTGATTCAGTTGCCCCGGCAGTATCGGTGATAGGTTGCCGCGATAGTCCACAACGTCTCCGGCACTCGGCCAGAGACTTTATGCCGTTGGGCTCGAGAGGGTCCAATCGGAACGAACTTCATTCATCTGGCGTGCCTCATGTGAGCCGTGACGCCCGTTAGCTTTCACTTGTTCTCGATCAACAACCAAGGCATTGACGGCATATCTTTCAGTCCCGCTGGGCGGGTGGAATTGAAGGTGATCGGGGTGCCGTCGGTGCAGCCCATGCGGCCCCAGTAGGAGAGTTTTCGGCCGAGTTCGGCGTTGGCGACCTTGGCGTTGACGGCGCCACCGAAGGCTCCACGGCCGCAAAGGGTGCTGCCGGAGGCTCCCTTGCGGTCCAGGACTTCGTCGTAGGTGTCCGACAAGAACGCGCGGCCGAGGAGGTCATCCACGAGTCCGGTGTTCTTGGTTAGCAGCGACTCCCAGCGCGCTTTGCGGCGGAGCGAGCCGTTTCGCTTTGGATCGGGATTCCAGCCGCGGGTCTCTTCGGCGGTGAGTTTAGGGTCTTCGCAGAAGTTCGCGCCGACGAAGTAGCCGTCTTTTGAGCGGCTCAACACGACATTCTTGAGGCCGAGTTCCAGCTTGCCGATTTCGTTTGAGTTCAGGTCGGCAATGAGCCAGGTGTTGGCGTAGCCGCCATTGTTGCCTTTCTTCATGATCTCCACCCACTCGTCGAGGTCCTCAGCGTATTGGGTGGCTTTTCGCATTCGCACGAACTCTGGGATGCCTTCTGGATCGAAGCCGAAGAATCCAGGAATCGTAGTTTCGCAGATCATGAGGCCCGCAGAAGTGATGGCGAAATCGGTCCCGGAGTGAATGAACCCGGGCAATGCGTCCATTACGACGCGATGGCCCTTCGTCGGCTGGATATCCAGGGCGAAGTTGAACCGCTGGCCGACGAGATAGTCCCACCACATGTTGTGGCCGATGACCGGTTTGCCGTCTTTGGTCGCTTTTCCGGTCGCGACGAACGCCGAGCAAGATTCTTTGGTGCTCGCTTTGTCGTTGAGCCAGGGCCAGTAGTAGCCTTCAAGTTCGATGTGCGAGTTGTAGGCAAGCACGTCCCAGCGGTCGAGGTTCACATTCTTGGCCTTCAGGCCCTCGACCTGACCGTCGATTTCGTCCTGATACTCCTTGTCAAGCTTGTCCCAGAACATGCGTTGGGCTTCGGCGCGGAACCAATTCCAATCCTTTCCGGTGCTGCCTTTAACGGATGAGCGGACGACCGTATGGGCATCCAGAATTTCCGCGGAGCCGAGGTAGCCGAGCTGGTATCCGATGTTTCGAGGTTCGCCTTTGAGGGTGATTTGAACCCAACCAGCCTCATCCTTCCGGCTGGATCCTTTCAGTCGTTCAGCATCTGGAGCCTGCACTCCGGAGAAAACGAGCGCGGGAGTGATAAGAAGGGCCAGAAACGAAGGCATAACCTTGAGAAGTATAGCGACGATCTTGATTACAATCTGGGCATGGCGAAGACGCTTTTCGACAAAGTTTGGGATCAGCACGTGGTATCGGAGCTGCCCGACGGAGGCGTTCTGCTCTACATTGACCGCCATTTGGTGCACGAAGTCACCTCGCCGCAGGCGTTTGATGGTCTTCGGGAGCACGGCCGGATGGTGCGCCGGACCGATTTAACTTTTGCCACGGTTGACCATAACGTGCCAACCGACGGCCGACCCATTGACGAATCGACGGTGAGCGGAAAGCAGCTTGCCGCCCTCGCGCGAAACACCAAAGAGTTCGGGATTCCGCTCTTTGGCTATAAAGAAGACCGACAGGGCATCGTTCACGTCATCGGGCCCCAGCTCGGCATCACGCTGCCGGGCCTGACTATCGTTTGCGGAGACAGCCACACGAGCACGCACGGAGCGTTCGGTGCTTTAGCGTTTGGTATTGGCACCAGCGAAGTTGAACATGTCTTGGCGACGCAGACTCTGCGAGCGCCGACGAAACCGAAGAGCCTCGGAATTCATGTATCGGGTGCGCTTCCGACTGGGGTGACGGCCAAGGACATCATTCTCGCTATCATCCGAAAGCTCGGAGCAAGCGGCGGAACGGGCTACGTTGTCGAGTATCGCGGCGACACAATCGAGGCGCTCTCAATGAGCGGGCGCATGACGATTTGCAACATGAGCATCGAAATGGGTGCCCGTGCCGGGATGATTGCACCGGATGCGACGACGCTAGAATTCATCTCAGCGGAGGACCGTCCGTTTGCGCCGAAAGGTGCGGCGTTTGAAGCGCTTGTCGCTCAAGTCGCTGGGCTCCAATCAGATCTGGGCGCGACTTTTGATCGAACCGAGGCGCTTGATGCGACCGCGCTTTCACCACAAGTGAGTTGGGGCACAACCCCAGCCATGACGGTGGACATCAACGAGGCCGTACCCGATCCGAAGGACGCAGCCGAGGAACGCGCGCAGCGCTATATGGGTCTAAAGCCGGGAGTCGCAATGGCGGAGTTGGATATTAATACGGTGTTCATCGGCTCTTGCACAAACTCGCGAATAGAGGACCTTCGGGAGGCTGCCGCATTGGTGCGTGGCCGAAAGGTGGCGTCGGGAGTGCGCGCAATGGTGGTTCCAGGAAGTGAAGCGGTGAAGAAACTGGCCGAACAAGAAGGGCTCCAACACGTGTTCACCAACGCAGGTTTTGAGTGGCACTTCGCCGGCTGCTCCATGTGCCTCGGCATGAACGGCGACATTCTCCGACCAGGAGAGCGAAGCGCTTCGACGAGCAATCGACCATACGAAGGCCGCCAGGGTCCCGGCTCGCGGACGCACTTGGTTTCGCCCATCACCGCTGCCGCGACCGCGATCAAAGGCAAGCTGGCCGATCCTCGTGAGTATTTGGGCTAGAGATGAAAACAGTTGTTACCGGATTGATCGCGATGATGTTGGCAAGCTCGGCCTTTGCCCAGCCTGACTTATCGCAAATTCAACGGTCTTGGAAGAACTGGAGCCGACAAGCGAACGCCGAGGCCAAGTCGGTACGAATTCGGCTGCAAGCCAGCGCCCGTCGTCTCGAACGCGGCTGGGATGCGCTGGAAAAGTCGGAGCAAGTCCGATTGGCGAAAGAGTTGTGGGCCCTTCGTCAGCACATTAACTTGCTGGCATTGCTAGGTTCGGATGAAACTTCAAAGATGTTTGGGTTGGATTCAACGGCAATTCGGACTTTACAGTCGGCGCTGAAGTTTGCTTCGATGATGAAACTGGGCTAGATCCGCGAGGGAGCCGATAAGTCTCGGCTAGGCTCTAAACGGAACGCCGTTGAATCTGCCATTCCGATCTGGTATCATTCTCAGTTCATTCGAGGGCGCGATGCGCCTGCGAGAGTAGATTGCTATGAAGCGTACATTTCAACCTAACAATCGGAAGCGACAAACCACTCACGGTTTTCGTGTCCGCATGCGCACGACAGACGGCCAGAACGTTCTGAAGCGCCGTCGAGTCAAGGGTCGCCACCGCATATCCGCGTAAAGGGACCTGCGAAAGCGCGTTTTGAGACCGTTTATCGAGACGGACGAAGGCATTCGGGTGCTTTCGTCCGTTTTCACGTGCTTCCGGGCACGGGACTTGTGGGGATTGCGACCTCGAAGAAGCTTGGCGGGAAGCCGCAACGCAACCACGTAAAGCGCCAAATTCGCGAGATCGTGCGGCCATTCGTCGCACAGTCGAATCCCGAGTGGGACTTTATCGTATTGGTATCAGAGCGAGCCTCGAATGCCTCGTTTGCGGAAATCCAAGCCGATATCCGCCAATTGTTCGAAACCTCCCCATGGACGCCGGTCGAAAAATCGGAATCTTCTTGATCGATTGCTACAAAAAGGGCTTTGCTTGGTTGCCGCCGAGTTGTCGGTACACGCCAAGTTGCTCAAGCTACGCGCGCCAAGCGATTGAGAAGTACGGGTTGGTCCGAGGGAGTTGGATGGGGCTTAAGCGAATTGCACGCTGTCATCCTTTTCGACCGGGCGGTCACGATCCGGTCCCATAAACGCCCAAGCACCGCCGCGTTTGAATCACAATAATAACCGCCGATTTCGAGATGTCTCAACCTACACCGCGTAACAACTTTATCCAGACGCTCCTCATTGTGACGCTGGTGTTCTTTGGCTTCCAGCTCCTCTTCCCACAGAACAAAACGAACGAGACCGAGTTCTTTGGCAAAAAGCTGACCACGGCCAGCGAAGTCAAAGATGCCCTCGTTGAATCTAACGCGAAGCAGTACGACGTCACAGCACAACGTTTGCAGGGCGTTTATCAGCGCATGCTGGACGAGCAAGTCGCCAAGAAGACGATGACGCCAGCCGAGGCAGACGCGGAAAAGCTCACGGCTACGGTTCTGGTTGCGGACACGCAGCTTAAGGCAGGCCTCGCCCGAAACGATACCGGTCGAGTCCGAAACGCCTACCACCTGCTTCTTCCGTACGAAACCCGGTTGCTGGATGATCCGAAATGGAACACCGCCATTCCCGTGGCCGACGTCACGGCAGACACTCGTTTCGGATGGAAAGAGTGGACCGGCCGAGACCTTTACAAGCGAACGGTTGAAGTTATTTCTGCCCGCGGTAAAACGGACCTAATTTGGGGCGCCATCCCCGGCGGATATGCGTTTATCGAGTTCCTCGTGAAC
This sequence comes from Chthonomonas calidirosea, assembly GCA_945882415.1. GTDB lineage: Bacteria > Armatimonadota > Fimbriimonadia > Fimbriimonadales > Fimbriimonadaceae > Fimbriimonas > Fimbriimonas planktonicus. The sequence goes on along the minus strand of CAMCWC010000003.1, from coordinate 170,420 downwards.
CTTGTCGGCGGTAAATCGAACCCGAACAGCTACGCGATCGCGGCATTCCTGCTTGCTCTGATTGTGCGATCCATTGTCTGGCCACTCGCACAAAAGCAGTTGATGTTTGGCCGCCAGATGATGCAGTTGGCCCCGCTCGTTGCTGAGATCAAGGAGAAGTTCAAGGATCCACAGGAGCAGCAGCGAAAGACCATGGAGCTCTACAGCGAGTACGGGGTCAACCCGATGGCCGGATGTTTCCCGGCGCTCGTTCAGCTGCCGTTATTCCTCACCGTTTACCAGTGCATGTTGCTGTTCCAGTTCGAGTTTCAGAACGGCACGTTCCTTTGGGTGAACCCAAACACCGCAAAAGCATTCCCGCCCGGATTCGTCGCACCGAACATGGGGCAACTCGATCCGCTGCTGATCATCATTTACGGCGTTATGATGGTGATCTCGACCCTGTTGCAGCCGGTGAACGATCCGAGCACCGCCAAGCAGCAGCGCGTCATGGGCATTGGTATCGCGATCTTCTTCACGGTCACGATGTTCTTTGGCTGGTTCCCGGTGCCGGGTGCCTTCGTCCTTTACTGGATTTTCTTGCTCATTTTGAGCACGCTCCAATCGCTCCGAGCCTACAATTTGCCGCTGCCTCCGTTGCAGCGTGTGAACACGGCGGCGGGCGGAACGTACCCAACCGGATTCGGCTCGAAATGGCAAAAACGAATTCAAGACATGATGCTGGAAGCTCAAGCACAGCAGGGGGCAAACCCCACGCCTGGATCGAGTAACTCCCCCACAATCACCCCTGGATCTGGCAAAACCGGTACCCCGGCAAAGCACAAACCCAAAAAACGAAAATGATCATCTTGCGCAATCGCAAGGTACATTACTGAGATTAAATGTCCGCTATCGAACTGACCGCCCGCTCCGTTGAGGATGCAAAGAAAACTGCCGCTGACAAGCTCGGAGTTGACGCTAGTCGCGTTACCGTAAAGGTCCTTGAGGAAACCAAGGGCCTGTTCGGCAAAGTCAACTATCGCGTCCTTGCCGAAGTCATTGCTGAGCCAGAAGCCGCTCCGGCTGCCTCACCGGCCGCGAAGGCAGAAGCCAAGCCGAAAGCTGGACGAGGCCGAACCGCCAAGGCAGAGCCTGCCGAGGTTGAAGCTGAGCCCGTCGTAGAAGCGGAGCCAGAAGCTCCAGCTGCCCCAGCCAGAGGACGACGCAAGACCGAAAAGGCTGCCGAACCAAAGGTTGCCGAAGTTTCGGAAACCGTCGAGGCTAGCGAAGCCACCGAGTCCGAAGAAGTTGAAGCCACCGAAACCGATGGAGCGGATTACCTCGCTCTAGTCAACGGCCTTCTTGCCAACTCTGGCCTTACGATCGAAGCGCAGATTAGCTCGCTCCAGGGACGCTACGTTAACTTGTCTCTCGACGGTAAGGACTCGTCCTACCTCGTTGGCAAGCACGGTGAAGTGCTGAACTCGCTTCAGTACTTGGTCAACATTATTGGCGGCCGCAAGTTCCAGCGTGGCGTTCGCGCTACGGTTGAGTGCAACGACTGGCGACGACGACGCGAAGAGAAGCTTACGAAGCAGGCTGCCGAAATCGCCGCTCAGGTTCTTGAGCGCGGTGAGGAAGCCGTGCTTGATGCGCTGCCAGCGTTTGAGCGACGAATTGTCCACAAGGCCCTCCAGGACATTCCTGGCATCACGACTTACTCGGAAGGCGAAGAGCCTAACCGACGAGTCGTTATCGGCCCAGCCGAATAATAAACGGTAACGCGAAAGCGTTACCTATATTTCCTCTTTGGCTTTTTTGATACAAAAGCCGCTGTTTCGGCTATAAAAACTACCATTACGGGTCTAATACTTTAAGGGGGGAGTTTGTCCCCCTTTAAAGGAGATTGAAATGAATTACGCTCGTAAAGCAGTTTTGGCCGTTGGGCTTATGGTTATGGTGCCCATGGCGATGGCGCAGACCAGTCGATCGGAAGTCGGCGCAATCGTCAGCATCCTTTCCCGGTTGAATGCAGATCAAGGTCGATCGCTCATCAAGGGTCTTGGAGCCGTAGAAACCGCTGGCCGCGAGAACAAAACCTCGTTCTCGCTCCCGGCAGCTTGGGATCTTCTGATGCAAGGCGTCGATGGTTCGGATCGACAGAACATCGAATCGATTCGAGGGTCCGCTGGTTCGTTCGACCGAGAATCCATTGCGATTTTAGTTCGAGATGCTTATCTTTCCGGTATCGACGATTCCGGTTCCATGGGCCAGACCTTAGGTCGATTTAGCGATGCCAACATGATGGCGACCGGCGGCAAGCCCGCTGGCACAAACCGAGTTGTCGAGCACGTGATCGTCGATAACCTTGCCAGTAAGATGTCGGCCACTAGCGCAGGCGAGTTTCGACGCGTCGTTGCCGCCCTTGAAAAGAAGGCGAAGACCGGATACGACAACTTTGGCTACAAGAACGCCGAAGCGATCCTCGTGATGGAGCTGGACGCCGACAAGCGATCCACTTTCGTCTCCGAATGGAAGACCTGGGACATCGCCGATCGAGAGGCGATTCTCAGCATCATTCGAGATGCATTCCTCGGCGGCCTCGAAGACCTCTGATTCTTAACATTCCAGCGGGCATACTTCATATCTAATGAAGCCCGCCGCGCTCAAAGCGGGCGATACGATTGCACTCGTATCGCCCGCTTCGCCGTTAAGCCCTGCCTCCATCGAGTTCATGGTCAACCTGTTGACCACTGAAGGCTACAAAACCGTGATTGGGCCGAACGCTTTCAATCGCGACGACTATCTGGCCGGTACCGATGCGCAACGTGCTGCCGATCTCGAGTGGGCATTTTCGGACCCTTCGATCCAAGGCATCATGTGCACGCGTGGCGGATATGGCGTGGCCCGATTGCTGAGCCTTCTGGACCTAGACATGATGGCGGCCAGCCGAAAGCTGTTCTGCGGATTCTCCGACATCACGAGCCTGCATCTCGCGCTCAATGCGCGCGGATTGCCGACCCTGCACAGCCCGATGGCGATTACGTTGAGCAATCCCAAAGAGCCTTGGGTGTACGAGTCGCTCCTTTCCTCTCTCAAGGGTACGAGTCCAATTCCCACAACCGCTCCAGTTGGCACGTGCGTTGTTGGTGGAGAAAGCGAAGGGGTGGTCACCGGCGGCTGTCTTTGCCTGATTACGGATAGCCTTTCGACCCCGAACACCATTGACTGCGCCGGCAAGATCGTGATCATCGAAGACGTCGACGAGAACCCACATCGCATTGACGCGATGCTCACGCACCTTTGCAATGCCGGCGAGATTCAGCAATCCGCCGGAATCGTGATTGGTGAGATGACTCGGACGGATGAACGGGTGGATGAAGGCATCGGCGGCAAGCCGTGGCGAGACATTGTTGCAGATCGCCTCGGTGATCTCGGAATCCCCATGATCATCGACTTTCCCTTTGGCCACGCAAAGAATCAACTTTCGTTGCCACTTGGCATTCGGGCACGGCTGAATGCCGACGAAGGTCGTCTGGAATACACAGAAGCCTTATGCAGTTAAACCGAAGCCTCACCATTTTTGGACTCCTAGGTCTGCTCGGAATCGGGTCGATGCCACAGCCGACCAAGCAATCTTGGGAAAAGACCTTGGCGCAGGGCTTTATGTACCGAATGGAGGTTGATCTGGAGGCGCCGAGGACCGTTCATGCGGTTCGCATCAGCCCGAAGGCGGAGGGCGTCCGAGCCATCCCAGCGCTTCCCGGTAAAAACGTTTTCGATTCGACAGCAACGGTTGGCCGCGGAACGATGACCCGCATGACGATCGAGTACGACGCCTTTGGCGCGATCAACGCCGACTTCTTCCCGTTCTCGGCAGACCGATCCACCGGCGATCCGCTCGGTTTCATGTGTTCGGCAGGGGAGTTGATTTCATCGCCGGGTCGGACGAGGGCAGTTTTCGCGTGGGGGGATGAGGTATCTGCGACCGGCAATGTCGCGTTCACCGGTTCGCTCAAGGTTCCGGGTGGAACACCGATTCGGATCAACGGAGTGAATGAGGAAACGGGCTTGAACCAGGTCGTACTGAGTTCGCCGATGGGCGGAGTCGCGCTCGTCCGCGCCCCAAGTACCTCGGTCGTTCTAAAAACGACAACGCCAAAGCTCCCGTTGGACGGAGAGATTTCTGCGACGGTCGAATCCATTTCGGCCGACATTGCGAGCATTCCGGTTGGCCCGGATCGCCTCGTGTTGACGGCGCAAGGCACGGCAGCGCCGAACCTTTCGGCCCTGAAGCCTGGCACTGCCGTCACGATTTCGATCAAGTGCACCGGATTTGACTGGTCGAAAACGCCTAACGCGATTGGTGGTGGCCCGAATCTCCTCCTTAAAGGAGAAACCAAGATCACGGCGACAGAAGAGGGCTTCGGGGAAGCCTTCTCCACAACGCGGCACCCGAGAACCGCCGTCGGCCGGACGAAGGACGGCGACGTCTGGTGGGTAGTGGTAGACGGCCGGAGCAAGCACAGCGTTGGCGCCTCGCTTGCCGAGCTAGCGGCGATCATGAAACGGTTAGAGTGCGTGGATGCCGTGAACCTGGATGGTGGCGGCAGCAGCTCGCTCACCCTTGGCGGATCGCCGGTGAATCGGCCAAGCGGTGGAACGGAGCGCGCCGTTGCAAACGGTGTCGTGTTTCAGATTCCCAAATCCACCGGGCCCGCGGTGAAGACCGTCCGGTTGGTCAAGACCGCGGCGGGCGTGCAAGCGTTTGCCTCCGATGCATCGGGCAAGACGATTCCGAACGCTTTCGTGCTTTGGAGCGCATCGGCCGGCGGATGGATTGATCAGACCGGAATGCTTCGCGCCATCGCGGGAGGCACGATCAAAGTATCCGCTTGGGCGGGTGGCCAGCGGGCGGATGCATCAATAGAGCTTCAGCCCGCTGGCAATTGATTACTTGAGAATGTCGACGTGCTTGAAGTCTCCGCCCAGAACTAGGCCGGAGTCGCCGCTCATCCAGTCATCCAAAGTCGTCGCGTAGACACCGCGGAAATCCTGGGTGAATGGCACGTCGCCGTTATCGAGGTTAACGAGGTCGGGCACCGGGCCATGGACTCCGCCCTTGACCTTGTTCCCGATAAGGAACATCGGACCAGCGTTGCCGTGATCCGTTCCTAGCGAAGCGTTTTCTTGCACGCGTCGACCGAACTCAGAGAAGGCGAGAACAATGACCTTGTCCGCTCGGCCGATCTTTTCCATTTCGGCCTGGAAGGTGGTGACGGCATCGGAGAATCCTTTCAGGAGTTTCTCATGCTGCTCGGCTTGCTTGGCGTGCGTGTCGAACCCACCCGCCGAGAAGTAGACCACTCGAGTAGCCGGGGAGGTAGCGACAAGCTGGGCGATTTGCTTGAATCCGTTGCCGAACGCGTCGTTGGCATAGGTTCCAGTCGGGGTGTATTTGCCGACCTTTTCCTTGAGCACGCTCATCGCTTCGAGGGCGGTCTTCGACGCCTTTTGAACGATACTGGTGCTGGATCCTTCCATTGCGTCCATGCCTTGGACTTGGCGAAGCATCTTCTCGGTGTCCGCATCGCCAATCATGTTTTGCACATCGGTGAGCGAGGCGAAGCAGGGGACGCTGGCGTTTTTTCCGGCGAGGGCGAGGGGCTTCTCGGTGCTGAGGCCAAGGGCGACGACGGGGTTCAGCGGGCTGAGCGCGAGCTGCTGATCGAAGTGTCTACCGATCCAGCCGTGCTTCAACTTCCCTTCCGGACTGGCGGACTGCCAGATTTCCATGCTCTTAAAGTGCGAACGGTTTGCTTTCGCATAGCCGACGTTTTGGATGACCGCTACTTTGCCTTGCTTGTACAGGCCATGCAGGCCCGTCATGCCAGGGTGCAGAGCCATTTGCTCGTTCAACTTGAGCGCGACAGATTCCTTTACTCCAACGTTGGGGCGCAGTTCGTAATAGCGCGGGCTGGTGTAAGGGACAACGGTATTTAGGCCATCGTTACCACCGGAGAGCTGGCATACGATGAGAACGGTATCGTTTACCGCTTTGCCACCTTTGGCTTGATTGACAACGTCGGCATGGGCGACCGCCGAAAGCCACCTTGGGGCAACGAGCCCGATCGCAATGACGCTTCCGCCTTTGAGAATTTCGCGTCGAGTTAAAAAGTCGCTCATGGTTCCGATCCTTCCTGATTATCCGTCAATGCGCGGATTACGTGAAGTAGGACGCTGGAAGTTTTCGGACGTTCAGTGACGAAACCAAGGTCCCATGTAGACTTTACGAGTTGTAGGGGGAGGAAACATGGATAGAAAAAGCATTATTCCGGCGTTTGTGCTTGCTTCCATTGTCCTTTTCGTCTTCTTCCGACTGCAAAACTACGGGCCACAAAGCGCGGTTCGAAGATTCCACCAAGCCATCGAGGCTCGGGACTCTCGGGAGTTGCAGGAGGTCGTTGATGAGCCCGTTGAATCGGCGAGCGTTCGCACCCTCTTGGCAACCGTCACGGTTCTGCTGCGAAACGGTCCACCGGGACTGCTCGGAGCGCGGGGTTCCAGTACCGAAGAGCGGTTACTGATCACCTACCGAGACGAGATTGGAAATCCCTTTCCTATCGTCTTTATCGTCACGAAGAACCCAACCGATCGTAACTGGAAGATCAATGCCTCGAAAACCACGAACGCGCTGAAAGACTACTTAAACGCAGTTTACGGCGGGCGTTGAGGGCGGTTTCGCGGTTTCGGGAACAACAGACCGGGTTGCTAAGGTTTAATTACGTGCGCATGAATCGTTTTGGCCGCGTGAATATCATCCTGGTGGTCGGCATTGCCGTAGTGCTGATGCTGGGCTACGTGATCTTCATGACCCGCGAGAGCGTGCAGACCGTGGGCACGAAGTTTATGTCCGCCCTCGCGAAAGGGGACGTAAATACTCTCACCGAGCTTTCTGCCCTCGACGGCCGCGACAAGGAAGACTTGCGAAAGCAGTGGGACTTTGCGATCAACAAGGCCGGCAAGCACTACCTGTTCCGCTGGCGAATCATGGGCTCGAAGGAAGCAGACGAGAACTCTGCCGCCGTTCGAATGCAGGTCATTAGAAATGCGATGTCCTCTGCATCGTACGAAGAGAACTTCCAGCTGCCAATGGTGAAAGAAGACGGTCGGTGGAAAGTCGATGTCGGCAACATCAGTCGCGACATGTTCCCGGCTTTGCCGCGTTAATCTGAACCCGTGAGAAAGAAAGCCGCCGAAACTCGACTCTATCGTTCTGAAATGAACGACAAGATTCTCAATGCGGGTTTCCGCGACTTCAACCGGTTCTTTGCCCACGATGCGAATGCCTACCAAGACGGCGCAATCTCGGTCAAAAACAAAGAACTAATGGGCCTGGTTGGATCCATGGTCCTTCGATGCAACGATTGCATCTTCTACCATCTCGACCGATGCGTCACGGAAGGGGCGAGCCGGGAAGAGCTAAATGAGGCGATGAACATCGCTTTAGTGATCGGTGGCAGCATCGTGATTCCGCACTTGCGATACGCGTTTGAGATGCTGGATGAACTGATCCCCTCGCCAAACGACGAAACCAACGTTACAATTGACTAAACCATGTCGGCCGAGTTTGGGTTATTGCTTGCATCCATCGGCCTGATTCTGGCTAATGCGTTCTTTGTGGCTTCCGAGTATGCGTTGCTCAGCGCCCGCCGAGGGCACTTTGAGGCGCTTGCAAAGAAAGGAAACCGCTCCGCCGCGCTGATTGTCGATGCCCTCGACAACATGGCGCCGTACGTGGCCGGGATGCAGGTGTACATCACCATGCTCGGCATCGGGATTGGCTTGGTTGCGGAGCCGTTCATTTCCGGTCAGCTCAGAATTTTGCTGCTGATGATGTTGTCGGAAGAGATGCTCTACTCCTTCCGAACCGGCGTGTCGATTTTTTCGGTTGCGACCATCACGTACTTCACGGTTGTTTTTGGAGAGTTGGTGCCGAAGTTTGTGTCGCTGCGAGCGGCAGACCAGTTAGCGCTGATCGCGATTCGGCCGCTGCGGTTTTGCGTTCGATTTGCGAAGCCGCTCGTCATGCTGGTGCAGAGTTCAGCGGTACTGGTCTTGCGTCCGTTTGGCATCAATGCAGACACCGAGCAGGACGCAGTATCTCGCGATGAGCTGATGATGCTGATCCGTAGCGGCGGCAACGCGGGAGTCCTCGACAAGTCCCACGCGGAGATGGTGAACCGTGCGTTGCGGCTCGACAACCTGAGCGCCCGCGACATCATGATCCACCGTCTGGACATGAAATGGCTTGACAGCAAGCTGGATGCCAAGCAGCTTTTGGAGCGAGTCAAGACGATGCCGTACAACCGGTTTCCGGTCTGCCGGGGCGACATCGACGACCTCGTTGGCATCGTTTATATCCACGACATCATCAACCACCTGGACGATCCGAACCTTGATTTGGAGTCCATTGCAAGACCACCCGTCGCCGTGCCAGAGAACCTGAGCTTGGAGCGACTGGTGGAAATGATGCGCCAGAACAAGACCCAGATGGTGATTGTTATGGATGAGTACGGCGGCACCAGCGGTCTGATCACGCTGGAAGACGTCATCGAAGAGGTCTTTGGAGAGTTGGAAGATAGCCTGGAAAGCGAGCGTCCGGCGATCACGGTTTATCCTGGCGGGCGTGTCTCAGCCCGAGCAGATCTCCGATATGACGAGCTCATTTCGAAGTTGGGGCTGGATGGCGACGAGCCAAACACCGAAACTTTGGCAACGATTGTGATCAACGAGCTTGAGCGAGTGCCACGGACCGGCGATACCACCGAGATTGAGCTTGGACTGATGCGAGTCGAAAACATGGCGCGGCGACGAATAACGCGCGTTTCGATTCAGTTGAAACCTGAATTTGCCGATCTTGTTCAGGCTTCGTAGTAGTCTATTAACAATTATCGGTTTCGCGCCGATAGTCGGGGACGGGAGGGGAAAGGAAGGATGGCGATTGCTGTAAATAAGACTACGCCTGAGCCGAGTGAAGGCATTCTCACTTTTCGGCGACTTTGGATCGAACTGATTCCCTTCCGGCCACGGATGGCGTTTATCGCCTTCCTCACGATCATCCAGACGCTGTTTGGCTTTGTGCCGCCACTGATTCTCGGCGACATCGTCAACCTGCTCCAGCGCGGGGAAAAGATCAATACGGTGTTGTATCTGGCGTACATCGTGGCGTTCTCGCTTGCGAGCGGCGGGCTTGGTTACGCCCTGTCGGTGCAGATGAGCATGCTGGGCCAGTCATTCTTGTTGTCGATGCGGGAAAAGCTGTTGGGTCACATGCAGCAGCTTCCGATGGCCTATTTCGAGAAGAACCAGACCGGAAAGCTCGTGAGCAACGTGATGAACGACGCTGGCACCGTGAACCAGCTGATCACGTCCAACCTGCCTACGATGATGGGGGACTTTGTCCAGCTCACACTGGTCACGGTTGTCCTGCTAAAGATCAACTGGGTGATGGCCCTGATCAGCCTGAGCATCGCACCGGTTTACATCTGGAACTTCCGCCACTTCTTCCCGAAATTGCAGAGCACGAGCAACGACATTCGGGCGAAGCGCGACACGATGTATGGTCAGATGCAAGAAAAGCTGACCGGTATCGCCACCGTGAAGGGGTTTGGCCAAGAGCGATTTGAGAGCCGCGTGTTCATGTCGAACACCCGCGACATCATGGGCCTCAACATGCACCAAGGCGCGCTCGGCGGTGGACTCTGGACCATTGCGGACGCACTTTGCGGCGTTGCGACCGGACTCGTTTTATGGTACGGCGGAACCCAGTGCATCCAAGGCAAGATGGAAGCCGGAACCCTCGTCATGTTCCTGCTCTACGCGGTTGGCTACATCTACGGCCCGATTGTTCGGTTCTTGGTCGTGCTGGACCCGATCGCTCGCGCACAGGCCGCCTTGTACCGAATCTTCCGCACGATGAGTCTTTCGAACTCGATTGTTGATCAGCCGGATGCGCTACCGATGCCGACCATTCAGGGGACCGTTCGATTTGAAGATGTTTGGTTCGAATACGAACCCGGGCAGCCGGTTCTGAAGGGGATCAAGCTCGAGGCGAAGCCGGGGCAAACGGTGGCGCTCGTCGGCTTCTCCGGCAGCGGAAAGACCACGATGGCTTCCCTGCTGCTTCGGCACTACGACCCGACGACCGGACGGATTACGATTGACGGGCGGGACTTGCGCGACGTGCAACTGCGGAGCTATCGACGGCAGGTCGGCGTGGTCGCACAGGAGAGCATTCTGTTCAACTCCTCGATTCGGGAGAACATCCGCTACGGTCGGCTCGAAGCGACGGATAAGGAAGTAGAGGATGCGGCCATCGCGGCGAGCATCCACGAGACTATCCTTGCCTTGCCTGAAGGTTACGAGACGAAGATTGGCGAAGACGGGATTAAGCTCTCCGTCGGCGAGAAGCAGCGCTTGGCGATTGCACGCGCCCTGTTGGCCGATCCACGCATTTTGATTCTGGACGAAGCTACGAGCTCGCTGGACAGCCAAACGGAGGCCCTGCTGCAATCTGCGCTAGATAACTTGCTGCGAGGACGGACCAGCTTCGTCATCGCTCACCGGCTGTCGACGATTGTTGGTGCGGATCAGATTTTGGTTTTGGAGAAAGGTGTGGTCACCGAGCAGGGGACACACGCCGAGTTGGTAGCAGGGACGGGACTGTACTCGCGGCTGTACCGAGAGCAGTTCCGGGTGGCGTTGGAACCAGTTGCTGGTTGATCGCCAGTTATTAGAGTCTCGAAAATTCTATTGGCATGTTTTCGATTCTTTGTTAGAATGTCGGCAGGAGTTGAACAGGTGGTTCCTTCGCGATATACCGGATATTGCCGTTCTACCTACGTTTAGCCTTTGTGGAGCTCATGAACACCCGGACCAAAATTTTCATCGCGACGGTATCGGCAACTTGCCTTTTCTTTGCCGGCAAAGGAATCGCCGGCGGGCTGAAGCCACGTCCCCAAGACGATAACACCATCATCGTCAACAACACTGGCCCGGAAGAGGCGCACGTCCTTGCGGGCGAGGCGCACTTGAGAAAGATTTATGCTCGCTTGAAGGAAGGAAACTTTTCGAACGAGGCCGCGAAGGCGATTAGCTTTGCAGATCGCCGGATGCCTTTCTCGCACTTGGCAGCGAATCCCTCCACACGAGACGAGCGGACCGGCAACTTGGGCATTTTTAAAGACCTTGAAGATAAAGATGTCATTGCCTACACCGATGTTTATCTTTACCGAAACTGCGTGAAGTTCGTACGGACCAAGCCGACCGGATATACCCTTGTTCTCTACAAGGATGGAACCATTCGGCGGGTGACGGAATGCGAAAAGCGCGTCGGTGTACCAAACGAACAAGGTGTCTCGCTATTTCTGTACCCTGGAATGCCGGGTTACGAGAAGGGCCAAGCTAGTCCTTGGTGTATGGACGAAAGCGAGCCGGATTAAGGCGCTAGCGGATCCTGGAAGTTTGAGCCAAGCGCGGTTAAACGCCTGATTCGGTCTTCAGTCGGCGGGTGGGTGCTGAACATACCGTCTCCGCCGTGAAGTCGTAGCGGGTTGATGATATACATGTGTTGCATCGCCCGGTTGGCACCTTCTAGGGCTTCGTTGTCGTTCTCAATCTTCCAAAGCGCGCTTGCAAGGCCGTCGGGGTTTCGGGTCATGTCGGCGGCGGTCGCGTCGGCGAGATACTCGCGCTGGCGGCTCACGGCCATCTTCAACAGCACGGCAAATAGCGGTGCGATTAAGGAAAGCACGATGCCGACGATGGTTAGAATTTGCCCGAGCTGACCGCTCTCGCGGTCATCATCGCGGCGTCGGCCGCCGTACCACTGCATCCGCAGGAACCCATCCGCCAACAGCGGAATGGCGCCGGCGATCAGCGCGACCGTGGTCATGAGCCGAACGTCGTAGTTTCGAATGTGTGCCATCTCGTGCGCCATGACGCCTTGTAGTTCGTCGCGATTGAGTTTCTGCAACAATCCGGTCGTGATGGCAACGGCGGATTTGTCTGGAGTTCGCCCAGTTGCAAACGCGTTTGGCGCGCTGTCTTCGATCACCCAGACTTCGGGCATCGGCAAGCCGCTTGCGATGGCCATTTCTTCGACCACGTTCCGAAGCATTCGGTCCTCGACGTCGGTGGCGTGGCGCGCGCCGGACATCTGCAGAACCAACTTTGGCCCGGCATATGTAGCCACAAGGCACAAAATCACGCCGAGCGCAGAACTACCGATCGCCCCGTAAACCAGATACTTGGGATAGTACGAGCCGATGATAACGGTGCCGAGGGCGACCAGCAAAAGGAAGAGTAGAGAAACCCAAAGCATGCTGGCGCGTTTGTTGGCGGCAATTTGCTCGGGAAGCGTCCTTTTCATCCGTTCTAGGGATTACCCCGGAAACGGGGGTTACGTTGCACCGTAGACTAGAAATTCAGCTCATGCCCACGGAAAAATCTGGAACTCGGTCTGGCGTGCTTGTTTTGTGCGCCGGAATTTTCTTCGGCGTCGGCATTACTTTGATCATGGGCGGCACGGCCCTGCCCCGAGTGGTGACCGTCGGACTCATGATCGTGCAGACGATCAGCTTCATCGTGTTGGTCACCCTCGGAATCTCCACGATTAAAAACCGGGTGGACTGAGCGGGCTTACTTGACCGGGGCGCCTTCGGGGGCTTCGCGATCGGGTTGCAGCAAGATCGCTCCGCCGTTCTCATCCGTCGCGGCGAGGAGCATGCCGTTGCTGTCCACGCCTCGGAGCTTGACCGGTTTGAGGTTGACGACAACGATGATCTGCCGGCCAATGAGATCCTCCGGCGTGTAGTCCTTTCGGATGCCACTGACGATCTGGCGCTTCTCTTCGCCAATCATGACTTGCAGTTTGTAGAGCTTGTCCGCACCTTCAATGGCCTCGGCTTCCACAATGCGGGCGACGCGGAACTTGACTTTGGCAAAGTCATCGATGGTGATTTCGGTTAGGGTTTCTTCCACTTTAGGTTTGTCCTGTTTTGCGGGCTTTGGCTCTTTCGGCGCTTTCGGTTCGGGTGCCTTCTTTTCGATTTCGAGCCTTGGGAAAATGGGTTGGGGATTCTTGAGGGCGGTGCCGGCCGGCAGGGATGCCGGATCTCCGATTTGATCCCAGTGCGACGTGGGTTCCACGCCGAGCTGAGTGGCGAGTGCATCGGCGGTTGATGGCAGCAGCGGGCGCACAAGGCCCTCGGCCGCTCTCATGACGTGTAGGGTTGACGTGATGACGGCCGCGAGCTCGGGGTCGTTGTTTTTGGCCAATGCCCACGGAGCGCGGGAATCGATGTATTTGCCCAAGAACCGGATAAGGCCAAACGCGGCCGAACTGGCTCGGGCGATTTCGTAATCGGCCATCGCCACGGCAAACGCCTGCTTCGCTTCCTGAATGGCTTGGACCGCCTCGGCTTCCGGCGCGACATCGGGGACGGTCGAGAAGCCGAACTTATGCGCGATGCTGAGGCTACGGTTGAGCGCGTTGCCAAGGTCGTTGGCAAGGTCGGCGTTGTAGCGCAGGTCGAAGTCCTCGTAGGTGAACTGCGAGTCGTTCTCCAGGGACATCGTAGCAGTGAGATAATGCCGGAGGGCATCCACGGCAATTTCTTGGGAAATCGAAGTTCGCTCGGCCAATGCGTCGGCAAGCTCCAGCGGGCGAACGACGTTCCCTTTCGTCTTGCTCATCTTGTCGCCGCCAAGGAGTACCCAGCCATGGGCGACCACGGTATCAAACAGTGGCAGTCCGGCCCCGAGCAGCATGGCTGGCCAGAGGGTGGCGTGGAAGCGAGTGAGGATGTCCTTTCCGACCCATTGCACGGTCGCCGGCCACTTGGTATCCCAATCTGGCGCATCTGGCCAGCCGGTGCTAGCGATGTAGTTGATCAGCGCGTCAAACCAAACGTAAATGACGAGGTCATCTCGGCCCGGAACCGGAATGCCCCAGCCCGGATTTTTGCGGGTGATGCAGATATCGCGGAGGCCCTGATTGATAAACGAGATCACCTCATTCCGCCGATTGTTTGGCCGAATGAAGCTTGGGTTGGCTTCAATATGATCCTTCAGAGCTTCCTCGAAGGCAGAGAGTCGGAAGAAGAAGTTCTCCTCGCTGACCCACCGAACTTCGTTTCCGTCCGGGCTTTTGCCATCGACCAGGTCTTCCTCCCGGAAGAAAGTCTCGGTTGACACGTCATACCAGCCCTCGTACAAGCCGCTGTAGATGTGGCCGTTTTCTTGGAGCTTGCTGAACAAAGCTTGGCTGGCCCGGACGTGCCGGTCGGATGTCGTGCGGATGAAGTCGTCGTAGCTGATCTTTGTCGCGTCAAAGATGTCCTGGAATCGCTTCGAGATCTCGGCAACGAACTCATACGGATCGCGGCCTTGGGCTTCAGCGGCCTCCTTGATCTTTAGTCCGTTCTCGTCGGTGCCAACTTGGAAGAACACGTCGTGTCCGCGCAATCGAAGGTATCGCGCCGTGACATCGCCACTGAGATCGGTGAGGATGTTTCCGATGTGGGGGACGCTGTTGACGTACGGAATGGCGGTGCAAACGGTCGACTTGTGAGCCATGCGGGTTTGGGCAGAGTGTACCGGCGGGTAGGGATTTGCTAAACTCCTGATCGTGCATCAACTTGAATCGGAGATAAGCGCCGCACGAGAATTTCTTGCGGGTGAGCATCCGGCTCCTAGCAATGAGCTGCAAACATGTGACTGGGTAATCGTACCGATTCTTCAAGCAATAGGCTATAAACGAACTGCCATCCTTGCCCAAGGAGGGACTGAAACGGCAGGTCGGCCCGACTATCTCATTAAAGCCGAACAGCCTTGGCTCTTGGAAGCGAAAGCTTGGTCCTCACCGCTCACAGTAGAAAACGCACGTCAAGCCACCGGTTACGCTTATCAGAATTCATTTCAATGGGTGGTCTTAACGAACGGCAAGCTTTGGCATCTCTATGATGCGTTTCAGGTTGAGTTTCAACGCCGCCTCGTGGTTGAATTCAGAATTGAGTCTCCATTGTTCAAAGATTTCGTTCTGTGCCTTTCACCCGGGAAGATCGATATTGAAAGAATCTTGGAACTTAAATCAAGCGCAGCTGGAATCGAACTGTTAGGCAGAATCGCATCGGGCCTAGATGACGGAGTAATTCCAGTTCTACAAGCTTACGTAAAGTCAAAGTCGGGTTACGAACCTTCTCCGGCTGAAATCATCGAGCATCTTGATCTGCAGAGCCAACTGAGCGCACAGTACTCAATCGTTGATGTTGCGCCAATCGGACCGTCCACGGAATCTAAGGATGGTTCGGAAGGAGTTGAAATATACATTAGTACCGATACCGTTTCGGCAAGAGGTGTGCTCCACACTACCGGCGAAATTACGGTTCTTGCAGGCAGTAAGGGTAATGCGATTCATTCCGTGGATCATCGAACAAAGTACGTAGAATTGCGCCCAAAATACGAACAACTTGGTGTTCTTCGAATCAGCGGAGATTCCTGCGAATTCACAACTGATTTACGCATGAAGAAGCCTAGCTCAGCTTCCCAAGTGTTATTTGGACGTTCAAGCAATGGCTGGCAAGAATGGCACGACAAGGCCGGAAATTCTATCAGCGTGTACAAGGCAAATCGCCCTAGCCCAACCAGCGCTTGATCCAGCCGAGATACTCCCCGATACGGTGGAGCCGAAGATCAGGAGGACCCGAGCGGGAGAGGCCGTGGGAGGTGGTTACCGGGTAGCGGACAAACCGGGACGGGATTCCCTGCTGTTGAAGCGCGGTGAAGACCTGCTCGCCTTGCTCGACGTTACAGCGCAGATCGCCTTCGCTGTGAATAACCAATGTCGGCGTCTTTACGTTTTGGAAGTACGCAATCGGAGACTGGCGCCAAAGTTCCTTAATGTCCTCTAGCGAGCCCCAAGCGACTCCCTTGAAGTAGCCGTCCTTGTTGAACGGGAAGTCGCTGTTCCCCGCCATCGAGACCATGTTGCTGACGCACCGGTCGGTGATCGCGCAAGCAAATTCGGTGGTTTGGCCGATGATCCAGTTGGTCATGTAGCCGCCGTAGCTGCCGCCCATGACGGCAAGCTTAGAGGCATCTGCCCAAGGTTGCGCCTTCATCCAGGCAGTGACGGCTTGCATATCGATCCAATCTTTGTTGCCCCAATCGCCGCTGATTGCCGCGCAATGCGCCTCGCCGTAGCCCTTACTTCCGCGCGGATTGCTGTAGACAACGGCATAACCTGCGGCCGCGAAGACTTGGAACTCGTGGAAGTAAGTCCAGCCGTACTGCGTGTGCGGGCCACCATGGATGTTCAACAGGACCGGCTGCTTCTTAGTCGCGTCTGGCACGATGCTCCACACGTGGACTTTTGTGCCATCGGTGGTCTCCACCCAGTGTTCGGCGGGCGCAAACAGCTCTACTTCCTCCAGGAGCGCCTGATTGAAGTCGCTCAACTGTTTGGCTACCAGTCGACCGGTGCCAAGTTCCGGCCCCACGAGAGCAAGCTCCGGTAGCTGGGTCGGATTGCCAATAACCCCCGCGACGTTGCCGTCGGCATCCACGCTTCCCAAGCTGATGGAATGGCGACCTTCAGTGAGCAAAGTGATTCCACCATCGATGGAGATGAAGCCAATCTGGCTCTCGCCGAAGTGCCCCACTTGAGTGAATAGTCCGGTGGAATCAGTATTCCAAATCAGGTTCGCACCGTAGGACGCCTCTCCAGCATCGCTCAAGGTGGCGACGGCAATGTCGAAGTCTTGAGCGCCGGTCAAGTCCGTCGGAGCGCCGCCTTTCGGCTTAATCAGATACGCCTTCGTGTTGCGCGTGCCCCAAGGATCGCTTTCGTCCGTGTCTCCGGCATAGACAATCCACTGACCATCGGGCGAATACGTTGGTACCGACTTCTCGCCCTTTGGCAGCCCAGAAAGTCGAAAGGCTTCGCCCTTTAGATTGAGGCGGTAAAGCTGATCGTTCGGGGTTTGCCGACTCGGGAAGTCGTTCGCCGTATGCGCGACGATCAGCTCTTGGCTGTTCGGGTGCCAGTTATAACTGTAGTTTCCGTCTGGTGCGCCAGCGTAGCGGGTGACTTCGGTCGCAACGGTTCCCGGCTCCGTCGGTAGCTTGAGAATGATGATTTGGTAGCGCTGAGCGGCAAAATATCCGTCTCCATCGAGGCGGTACCAAATGTCGTCAATTTCGATTGGTGGCAGACTTGCGCCGCTCTCCTCTCGTTCCTTCTTTGCCTTTGCGGTGAAGTTTGCCTGGGTCTCACGGAAGGTGACCGCGACGTGCTGTCCGTCCGGAGAAATCTTAAAGTCGGCCAGTGATCCTTCCGGGAGCTTGGTGACAGCGAATGCCTCGCCTCCGGCAATCGGAAGCTGAAAAATTTGGCTGAGGGGTTTCTCTCGGCCCGAAATGAACAGAATGCCCGTTCCATCCGGGAGCCAGCGACCATGCCCATTGCCGCTTTCGCCCTGGGTCAAGGGTCGGCGGTTGCCTTCCCGATCCGACACCCACAGGTTCGTAACGTAGTGCTTCTTCTCGTTGATGTGCTTTCTTGTGAACAACACCAATTGCCCATCAGGGCTAAATTGGGGATCACCGACGAGGATGTAGCGAAGCAAATCGTCTGGAGAAATCGGCCGCTTGGGCATTCTGTTAGGTTACCTTCGGGCTTGGTACGCTGGGCAGGATGGGGCAGCGAATCTGGATTAGGGGGACAACGGGATCTGGCAAATCGACGCTCGCGAGAGCAATCTCAGAGCGCCTAGGTATCGCGCAAGTTGAGCTAGATGACCTGTGGCATCTACCGGGTTGGCAAGTCCGCCCACGTGAAGAATTCTTCGCCTTACTGGAAGAAAATCTAGGCCAGCCTAGCTGGGTCATTTCCGGCAACTATTCGGTGGCGACCGAAGTCATCTTGCCCAAAGTGACGATGATAGTTTGGCTGGACTACTCGCGCGGAACGAGCTTCTGGCGATTGTTTCGGAGAACGGTTTCTCGCGTGTGGAACCGAAAGCCGTGTTGCAACGGAAACTACGAATCGCTCTGGCGCATCCTCTCCCTAGATTCGATTCTGGTCTGGCATCTAAAGACCTACTCGGTTAACCGAAAACGAATTGATCTTGCGGCCCAGGACCCGGCCTTTGCTAATTGTCGCCAAATCGTATTGCACAACCAGGCTGAAACCGACGCCTGGCTTAGCTCGCTGGGAAACGCTTAACGACCGACAACACATCCCGAAACTTAGGATGCGCTGCGGTCGACATCCATTCATAGACCACGGATTCTGTGTGAGATATCTCGGCACCAAAGTCTCGGGCTCGGGCCAGCCCGTTTTGGGTCATTTCTGGGCTCCGGGCCGAAACGGCATCGGCGGCCACGACAACCGGCACGCCGGCCGCCCGAAGGTCTCGAACAGTTTGGGCAACACAGATATGCGCCTCCACACCAACGACCACGACCGCCGAAGTGAAGTAGCTTTCGCCGAACGGCTCCACGGCAGAAAAGGCCATCTTAGGACGCACGTCCTGACAGAACTCAGCAATCTGAGGGTCTAGCTTTCCGAGTCGATCTGGGTTTTGTTCGGTTGCTACAACCGGCACGCCAAGCTGCGCGGCGCACTCCGCCAAGAATCTCGTGCGTTGAATCACCTGCTCGGCACCGTGAATGACCTTCAGAAATTCGGTTTGGACATCAACAACCAATAAAAGGCTCGATTCTGCTGCTAGTTTCAAGATCGGCACGCCCTCATTTTACGTCTAGTACAACGGGTTGCTCGTTGAAGCTAAACTAGGGTGCTTCGTCACATTGTGATGAACATCTCGATTTGCAGACTTCGAGAGCGAGCACGGGGCCGAGAAATCGTCCTCTTGTTAGGAGAACACTTAAACATGAATAAGGCAATTTGGGCGGCAGTGGCCGCATTCGGCATCGTGGCTGGTGCCCAGGCACAAGGCTATCCATACAACTTCACCGTCCGCGGCGGCGTTGTTTTCCCGATCGACTCGTCGTACTCGAACGTTAGCAGCACGTTCTTCGGCGTTGGAATCGACTACACCTTCACTTCGCCTCTTATCAAGGGCGGCGAGACTTACCTCTCGCTCGATTACCATGCTAAGACTTTCGGAAAGGACAAGGGATCGGTCTTCCCAATCGCTCTTAACCAGCGAATCTTCGGAAAGGCTAACTCGGAAGGAAATCGAACTTACGCCTTCTTCGGTCTCGGCGCAACCGTCGTCGATTTCGCCGGATCCGAAACCGTGCTTGGCGCACGACTCGGCGTTGGAATCGAGCTCAGCACGTCCCTCATCGGCGAAGCAACTCTGTACCTCGCCGACAAGAAGAACGGCGTCCAGCCGAACTCGTTCGGCCTGTTCCTTGGTTACAAGTTCTAAGCTAGAAGCTTAGGCTCGTTTCCGTTCTAGCACCTGTCCGACAAGCTCGGCCAGGTGCTTTTCTTCGACCGGCCGGTTGCCATCTCGATCGAGGATGCGCACGATTGGCGGCAACTGTTGGAATCCACCGGTTGCCGAATCAAGGTCGGCGGCGATGTCGAGCATTTCCAGCCCGTCCATAAGCACGTCGTCCAGCTCACGGCTCTCCCATGGACCCTTAACGCGGGCGATGTATTCAAACACGCCGCGGATTCGCTCCGAACCAGAGCCTGCACAAGCATAGGCTCCGTTTTCAAATCGCGCTCCAGCTCCGTCGAAGAAGTAGACGGCGAAGTCTTCCTTCTTCTCGTCATAGGCCGCGACGATCGGCAGGAAAAGGCCGATGCCTTGCATCGCCATGGGAGCATTGCCCGCGAGGGCTCGGCTGATTTCAGCGAGCTTCCCTTCCAGCGACATCTCGTTGAGCGTCACCCGACGGTAGTACTTAAAGTTGTGCTTGAGGTACCGACAGACCTCGATGGACTTGGCAAAGGCACCCGAGATGGCCACGACCATCTTGTCATCAAGGGCAAGGACCTTTTCGGCCTTGTCGAACATGATGAGGTTTCCGGCGGTGGCTCGGCGGTCCGAAAGGATCAAGACGCCGCCACGGTAACGAACGGCAAGCACGGTCGTGCCGTGAACTTCGTCGTGCGTACCCATCGGGGCCAAGGTCACCAACTCGCTAAAGTCGCGGGCTGGACCAGCGAAGGCAGTTGCCATTATTCGCCTGACCGCTGGCGATATTTTTTCGCCTGATCGGGGTCGATCTTCTTCATTCGGCGCAGGAGTTCGTTTCCGCCTTCCGGCTTCTGCACGTCGGGCGCACTTGGTCCAGATTCATCGCCCATCTTTCGGTCTGGGCTAGGGTTCAGCGGTCTTGTGAGTCGATCTCCGTCCGTCATTTCATCTCTCTCATGGCTTGGATAAACGTATTTACGTTCGCAAGCGCGTCCAGTTCCAGATTGTACGTCTGGTCGGGCCAAAGTTCCACATCTTCTTGCTGGCCATTGACCTCAAAAGTTAGCGATCGCCAAGCGGCGGATTTCAAGTGGCTTGCAAAGTTCTGAATCGCATAGCCACGCACCCAGGCCCGCGAATGCTCCGGCTCCCAGATCGCTTCAGGGTTTGGCACGACTAGATCCATATCCACTAGGGCTGAATGCAGGCTCTCGTCCGCATTCAGGTTGTGGTACTCCAAGTCGTAAGATCGCAGAGCGGGGTCGTTCCAGTCTGTTCCGGAATCTTGCATGTACATCTCCAGCATCTGTCGCTTGGCCGCCCAGTCGACGGTCCGGGCGAACGACGGAAAGTCGGTTCGCAGGCTTTGGAGCAGCTTTCGACCCTCATCGATGATGGATTGCAGTTCTTCGTCAAGGTCTAGGAATCGTTCCGCGGCGGAGAAGTAGGACTCAAGGATTTCGTCGGCGGTGGTCCAACTGTCCTTGGCTAGAGGAATTTCGAAGCGGTAACCCTCATCTCGGCTGATCGACTGGAACGAGCGCACCGGGTCTTTGATGTCCCAGAGCGGAGCCGCTCCGATTTCGGTGAGGGCGACGGCGAGTTTAACAAGCCCGACCTTGCGGAACGTGCTGGCTGCGATCATGTTCGCGTCCCCGGAAATCACGTGGAGGCGTATGAAGTCGGTCGGGCGAGAATGCGGCTCGTCGCGGGTGTTAAAGAGCGGCCGGCGGTAAAGGGTCTCGGCGTTAGCGGGTTCGACAATGAAGTCAGCGCGCTGGCTGATTTGGTACGGCACCTTTGCGCCGGTCTCGGAACCAACTTTGCCGGAGCCGGTTAAGATTTGCCGGACGAGCAGCATGGGCATAACACCCTTGAAAAGCTTTTCGTAGCCGACAGAACGCGAGACCAAGTAATTCTCGTGGGTCCCCCAAGATGCGCCGTGGAAATCGGTGTTGTTCTTGTACAGGGCTACTGACTTGCCAGTCTTGTCTTCGTAGGCGCGGGCAGTTTGCCGAAGAATCTCATCGCCCGCGAGTTCGTGGCCAACTAAGCCGCGTAGGGTGAAGCACTCAGGGGTGGCGTATTCGGGATGACCGTGGTCGTTATAAAATCGCCCACCGGTGGTTAGAACACGATCGGAGCGGATTTCGACGGATGAGCCGTAGGTTCGTCCTGCATCGAACTTTGCGTCCTCAGGGTCAAAGGCAAGCGCGTCTAGGCGAAAGCCGCGCAGGTCGGATCGAGGAGCTTCGTGCCGATAATCCCAGCCCACAAACGCTGTCCCGGGAAAGGTTCGGACGAACGTTTGTGAATCTTCAATCTGGTTTTCAGCACCACGGGCCTCGACCGAGAATCCATACTCGGTATCGAGGCCCGCGAGAATTGGGCGCATCATGCTCGGTTCTACGTACTTAGTAGCGGTAGATGACGAGAGGAACGCTAGTTGGGAAGCCAGCGATGGCGAGACCCGAAAGGGTTGCCGATCTTGCTTGCTGTACCGACACGGTGGCTGCGCCGGAGCGATCCTTGATGTCGCCAACGGTGGCAAACACTTCTCCAACCTTGGAACCGGTCGGCAAGTTGCGGAGCGGATACAGTCGAACCTGTCCGGTGTTCAAGTTCTGAACGCCGTAGTACAACTGAGTGACGCGGGCCGCGGTGACGGTGCTTCCGGTTCGCTCAAGAGTCTGTCGGATCAGAACAACGTCCTGCTCTTCATTGTCTCGGCTGCTTGGGAAGGCAATCGCCATAGCTTCTGGCATGTTGCCAACAAGCTTGTGGTGCTCTCGCCAAATTCCCTGAAGCGAGGTGATTCTCGACAGCAGGAACGGATCCGAAGGATTCACCTGAAGCAGCGAGTAGGTTCCAGGGGTCGAACCCTGAACTCCAGGGACCAGCGAAAGCTGACCCGGAAGCGAGAACTTACCGTCGATCAAGTTGTTAGCTGCCGCATCTGGATCAAGGTCGTTGCGGGTCACCGCATTGAACTCGCCGTTCGTCTGATCTCCTGCAGGAACATCGGTGTAGCCGAGTCCGCTAGCAAGGGCGTAGTTGTCTCCGCTGAAGAAGACGCGGAAGGCGTCTCGTCCGGTCAACAGCTTAGGTCGGTCCGCGGATGCCATTCCTCGAAGATCGAAGGTCAGGTAGTCGCTGAGCGAGCTGGAAATTCGTGGAGAAAGATCCAATCCGTTTGCTCTCTGGAATTCAGGCTCGTTGAACTGATAGAACGAGGTGCCCGAATCGACATCAGTCTCAACCGAGAACATGGCGTCGTTCACAAAAAGCTGTAGGTTCGAATACCGGCCCGGGAAGAGCCGAGTATTGATCGGGTAGCCCACGGATGGGATACCGCGAATGTCCGACGACTCAAACGAGCTGTCGAACCCTTCCGACAGGATCGAAGTAACCGAGAGCTCGTACGACTGGAACAGTCGACTGTTCAACGGCCGTCCGGTTTCTGCCTCGGTCAGGGTGGAAACGTCCGCGTTGAGGCGGAAAATAGAGTTTTGATAGCCGTTCAGCTGAAGGCGGAGCGGAGCATCCAACGGTGGGCGAACAATCGCCCCTCGTGAGTCCACGAAATCCGGCACTTCGATGCTTGCCTGCGTATCTCCAGGAGCAAACGTGCTACGGCCCTGACCCGTAAGGAACGATAGTTCCAACTGACCCGGCTTAGACTCAAGCAGTACCCTCGGACCCGACGCAGGGACAACCCCGCCGCCTCCGCCAGCACCGCCAGAGCTAGAGCCGCCTCCAGCACCGCCACATCCTGTGGCTCCCACTACAATCGCGATAGAAAATAACGCCCAGTTCCTCAAAGCGCTCACCTTGAAGTCGTGTTTGAGTTACCAAACTGATCGACTTCGCGAACAGTATAGCAACACACTCCCTCCTTGTGTACGACGAGGCAGATGACCCAGAAAGGTCACATGCCTCGTCAATTTTTGAAGTTATTCGACGATCTTGGCTTTGATTGAGCCGGTTGCCGACTGTCCGGCCGCCGGAATGGGCATGTTTGTGAACTTTGCGTCCACCGAAAGAATCTTTCCGTTCTCCAAAACGATGAAGGTCGATTCGGTGGTGAGACCACCTTCGCCTTCTTCCGTGATCTTCTGAACGACTTTGAAGCCTTCGGTTTCTCCGACCTTTTCCTTGCCGACCAGCTTAGTTACGATCTTCAGAGCCTTGATGCTCGCGGTCTTGTTTTCCGCCAAAGTCTGAGTGACCTCCTTGCCCTCGGTCAGCGCATCGGCTGGGGCAAAGAACTCCAAGGTGAGGGCGAGTCGGAACGGATCCGAACCCTGAATTCCGCCCGTAACGTTCACGATGTCTCGCTTATCGTTGTACTCGCGCACAAGATCTCCAGCCTGGATCCCTGGGTCAGAGCCACCGACCTCTGCGGTCACCTCGTCGATGATGGCGGTGGATTCAACCTTCTCTGGCGAAACCTTCGTGACCTTGGTGGCAACGTTGAACTTGATGTTGCCTTCGAGGCCACCGATGTTGAGTTGGAGATCAACCTTGTGCTTAACCGAACTGTTCAATTCATAAGTGCGATTGAATTTGACCGGATCGGCAGCGTGGGCCATCTGGGAGAGCGCAGCGGCAGCAACGACGAACAAGCGAGCGATGTGGAGTGACTTCATGCAGAACCTACTTATACACATACGCACCAGCCTCCACGTCGTACCGACGAAAGAATGAGACTAAAGGTGGGATGTCGGTGTGAATGGTACACTCCGCGCGCACCATGCGACGGGATGAACTTCTCGACCTTAACGATGTGCTACAGCACCCTGGTCGACGGATTGAAGTTGACATCTCCACAGAAATGGACGAAGAGGAGGACCTTGACCTGGTCACCCCTTTGGACGGTTTTTTGGAGGCCGTGAGTACCGGCAACTTACTACTTATCAGTGGAGAATTCTCCACAACTGCGGTTCTAGAGTGCGCACGATGCACTGAGCCGCTGGAACTACCCATCTCATTCCAACTGGACGAACAGTTTCCGGTTGTGGGTGTCCCGAGTTCGCTCAACCATCAGGATGTCGCGAAGGTCTCTCCGGACGAACCATTTGAACTCTTTGAAGGAAATTCTCTTATCGTCGAGAATTTGCTGCGCCAAAACTTACTGTTGGAGATTCCAATTCAGCCACTTTGCACCTACGGCTGGGATGGCGATTGCCCTATTGCCATTGCACGCGGACTCCAAAAAACGAAAAATGAAGCCGCGCGTGCGGAATTTCAAAAGCTTGCTGGGCTGTTGAAAGATGAGCCAAGCGAGAAGTCTGAGGCCGGAGAAGAAACTGAATGAGTATCGCGATTGATGCAATGGGCGGCGATAACGCCCCCGAGGCGATTGTAGAGGGCGTCCTCTTAGCCGCGCCGGAAATTCGCATGCCCCTGCATCTCGTGGGTGATCTTGCCGTCCTTAAGCCGCTCCTGCCCAGCACCTTGCCCAGCAACGTCTTCCTGCGCCATGCCACGCAAATCGTGACGATGGACGACAAGCCAACCGATGCGTACCGCAAAAAGAAGGATTCGAGCCTGATGGTCGCGACGCGGATGATCAAAGACGGTGAAGCGCTTGGACTCGTTTCGGCCGGAAACACCGGTGCAACAACCGCGTTTGCCCTTCTCACCTGGCGACAGGTCGAAGGAATTCACCGCCCAGGAATTGTTAGCCTCTTCCCCAACAAACACGGTGGCTTCGTGCTGCTTGATGCTGGCGCATCTCCCGATGCGGAACCTCACAACCTGGTGCAATTCGCCGTGCTAGGCCGGGCCTATTCCGAACGGCTCTATGGCCGAAAGAACCCGAAGGTTCACCTGCTCAATGTCGGCGAGGAAGAAGGAAAGGGCAACGCGGTAGCGAAGCAGACCTTTGACTTGCTGAAGCAGTACCCATGGTTCGCCGGAAACATCGAAGGCAAAGACATGTTCTTCGATCCGTGCGATGTTGTGATCTGCGATGCCTTCACCGGCAACATCGTTCTCAAATCCTGCGAAGGCTTGGCCGAGCTCATTGTCTCGGTCATCAAGGAGAACGTGCCCGATCACCCGCTCATGCGCCCGCTGTACTGGCCCGTCCGCCAAGTCATGGAGCCGCTACGCAAGGACATGGACTACGCCGAAATCGGCGGGTCGCCTCTGCTCGGGCTGAACGGGATCTGCATGATCTGCCACGGGCGAAGCAATTCGCGCGCCATCAAAAACGCTTTGCTGCTCACTCAGCGCGGAATCGAATCTGACCTCATGGGTCGAATCCGCGAGACCGTTGCCCGCGACATCCTACACACATCATGAAACTTCGAACGGTAATCAAAGGGATCGGTCATGCCCTTCCCGAAACGGTGCTGACCAACGACGAGATCTCACAGTTTCTCGATACCAACGATGAATGGATCGTTCAGCGAACGGGAATCAAGGAGCGGCGAGTCTGCAAGCTTCCGCACGAAGGCACTGGCTTCCTAGCCTCGGTCGCGGCAAAAGAAGCGATTGAGCGCAGCGGCGTCGATCCGGAGGACATCGGCTTAGTTCTGTGCGCCACTGTCTCCGGTGACTACCCTTGGCCAGCCACCGCGTGTAACGTGCAGGACGCCCTCGGCATTCCTTGCCCCAGCGCATTCGATGTCAGTGCCGCTTGCGCGGGCTTTATCTATGCGATGGATGTCGCTGCCGCCATCATTGAGTCGGGCCGCGTACGCCATGCCCTCGTGGTCGGCGTCGACTGCTTGAGTAAGCAAGTGGACTGGACCGACCGTTCTACCTGCGTCCTGTTTGGCGACGCCGCGGGTGCGGTGGTTGTAGAAGGTCAAGAGAACACTGATCGCGGACTTATCGAGACCGCCACGTTCTCAAATGGTGCGGGCGCTCTGCACATCGCCATCGAAGTCGGCGGCAGCAAGTATCCGTTCGGATCACCCCAAGCCGAAGGCAAAAAGGCCTGCATCACGATGAATGGCCGCGAGGTCTATCGGTTCGCGGTGAAGGCCATGGGCGACGCCTGCGAGCGAGTGCTGGAAAAGGCCGGCATGACGACGGACGACGTTGATCTGTTCGTGCCACATCAGGCCAATCTGCGCATTATCGAATCAGCCTCCGAGCGATTGGGCCTCACGGAAGATCGAGTTTTCACGAACGTTCAGAAATACGGGAATACCAGTGGCGGCTCGGTTCCCCTTGCCCTTTACGAGGCCGAGCAAGAAGGCCGACTCGAGAAAGGAATGAACGTTATGACGGTAGGTTTTGGAGCAGGTCTCGTTTGGGGTGCTAACCTCATCAAGTGGTGACCGTCCATAGGTTGGAAAAATGAAATTACGCGATTGGTTCAATCCGGTTCGAGTGCTGTTGCTCGCAGCCGTTCTTGTCATTGGTGCCTGCGGTGGTGCGGGTGGTGGATCCGATACGTTGCAAGACGATCCAGCTTACGAATGGGCGCTTGATTATCGAGGCGCGATGCAGACCGAGAATCTGACCCGCGTTAGCGATCTTTTTGCGGGCACGTTCCTGGACGATTGCACGGACAAGACCGAGGTCTTGAACAATACGACCACGTTGTTCGCTGGAACGACGGAGTTGCGAATTGAGATCCTTGAGGTTGCCCCGGGCTCGTACTCATCTGGAAACACGATCTATAGCGCTCTCGTTCGATTCCGCGTGACCGGAAACAGCGTCACGGGTCCGGTGAACTACACCGAGACGGGAACCCTCGTGCTTCGAAACATCGGCGGAATTTGGTACTCGTACGGTAACCAGACATGCGTTACTGGTGCTGTGAGCATTCTCGCTCCGAAGAATCTCAAAAAGTAAGGCACAAAAAGGCCCTGGCACCCGAGTGGTGCCAGGGCTTTTTCGTGTCTGCTTAACCTAGCTGCCGAAGGATGGCCTTCAGCGAGTCGGATGAAGCGTGCAGAAGTTCCTTTTCTGCTTCGGTAACAACCGGGGTTACAATCTGCATGACACCCTTTCGTCCAACGCGCGTTGGGAGCGACAGGGAAACGTCGGAAATACCCAAGGTGCCCGACTGCTTGGCCGAGACCGGCAGGATCTTTTCCTGATCAAGCGCGATCGACTCGACGACTTCCTTGATCGAAATACCAACCGCACGACCTGCGCCACCCTTGAGCTTGATGACTTCGGCCCCGCTCTTCTTGGTGAAGTCAAACACGCCCTGAACTTCATCCGGCGTAACGCCGGGGTAGCTCAGAATCGGAACTCCTCCAACGGTTGCGGACGAAAGGATAGGAACCATCGAATCTCCGTGCTCGCCCAAGATGAGCGCCTTCACGTCGGTTGCGTTGATCTTGAAGTAGTCAGCAAGCAAGCTTCGGAAGCGCGCGGTGTCCAGAACGGTTCCAAGGCCAAGAACCTGCTTCTCTGGAACGATGCCCGATTCGGTCGCAAGGTGGGTGAGAATGTCCACCGGGTTGCTGACAACGAGAATTATTGCGCCCTCGTTGAGCTTCACACCCTTCAGGCTTTCAAGAATGCCTTTGAAGAGGGTTACGTTTCGGTTGATCAGCTCAAGCCGACTTTCTTCTGGCTTTCGTCGAAGACCAGCCGTGATCACAACGACATCGCTGCCGTCGCAAACGGAATAATCCGAGCCGCTTGTGAACACCTGATTTGCGGTGAGAGAAGCTCCGTGTCGAAGATCGAGTGCCTCACCCGCCGCCATGTCTGGATTCATGTCCAGAAGAGCAATTGCCCTAACTACTCCGCCAAGTTGGAGCGCGTAGGCCGCATCCGACCCTACACGTCCGCCGCCGCCGATGATGCTTACCTTCATCACCTTAAATTATGGCAGGTGAGGGTTATTCCGGGTCTTTCGCCGTGACTTCCCAAAGCCGGACAATCTTGTCCTGGCCGCCCGCGGCAAGACGTGTGCCATCAAAGCTGAAAGCGACCACGTTGATCGGTCGGCTACTGGCCTCGATTCGCACGTTCCCAATGCCCTTCGCGGCGTTCCAGATGCCAACCGTGCCGTCTCGGGACGCGGAAGCAAAGAGCCAGGAGTTCGGGTGGAAGGCCAGCGATTCGACAACCTTGGTGTGGCCGAACATCATCTTCACGAGTTCGCCCTTGGAGAGATCGAAGACGCGAATGCTGAGGTCAACCCCCGCAACCGCGAGGTAGCGGCTGTTTGCCGAGAAGGCAACCGCGGTGACCGCGCTGCGAAGCTGAACCAGCGTTCCGATCTTCTCACCGGTTTCGCCGTTGAAGAGATGAACCTTGGCATCCGCGCCGCCGCTTGCCAGAATTTTGCCATCCCAGCTCCAAGCAACCGCCATCACGCTGCCATCGTGCAGTGCGTTTCGGAATCGGCAATCACCCGTGTCCGTGTCGATCACGCTGACCGTGTTGTAAATGCTCCCGGTGGCAACGCGCGTCCCGTCGGGCGAGATGGCCACCGCGCCAACCCATTCTTCGATCGCCGTCTTCCAAGACTCCACCTTGTCTTCGTCTAGTCGGACGAAGTTCACTTGGTTTTCGGCTGAACCAGCGCCAGCAACTCGATCAAGGGAGAAAGCTCGGAGAGTCGCGATGACGCCCTGATCAACTTTTGCCTTTCGCGCAGAGTAGCCCGCTTCGTCCCACCAGATCAGCTCGTTATCAAACCCGCTTGTGACCAGTTGTCCGGAATCGGGCGAAAAAGCTGCCGCGTAAACCGGGGTTTTATGGCCTTCGAGTCGCTGGCGAAGCCGAATCTTGACCGGCTTGCGCTGTCGCTCGGGCTCGGCGGCGGTTGCGACACCGTGGCCGCTGATGAGGGCATCGTATTCGTTGCGCCGTGACGGGTCGATCAACGTCTCAAACGCTTCGTTAATCCGCGCCATGTTTTCGTGGGCGCGCGGATCTGTGCTGACGTCTGGGTGGTGTTTCTGCGCAAGACGACGATACGCTTTGCGCAGGGTCTCGGCTTCGGCACTTGGACCGACGCCTAGGACTTCATAGTAGCTGGTGGTTATGTTCAACGCGTCATTGGGCTCCTCGCCCGGAAATACGATTAAACACGGAGTTTATTCAAAGCAGACCGCTAAACGGAAGGGGTATTGATAACTCTGCCTTAACAAAGTGAATTTTCTTTACCCCGACTTTAGACCGATTGGTAGACGGACCGTTGCCGTCGTTCCTTCTCCAACGTTGCTCGCCAGGGTTAAAGTTCCACCGTGCGATTCCACAATGCTTTTGGCGATCGCAAGTCCAAGCCCGCTGCCGCCAGAGGCTCGGGTTCGTGATGCGTCGACCCGGTAGAACCGATCGAACACGCGATGGATGTGCTCGGGTGGGATACCCGGCCCGAAATCTCGAATCGATAAGATCTGCTCACCGGCTTCCACCCACAGTCGCACCTCCACGAGCCGATCGGAATGGCCATGGTTGAGTGCGTTCTCGATGAGGTTGTTCAAGAGCCGCCCGAGCGTTACCCCGTCGCCTTGAATGGAGTGTTCCGATTCAACGCGCAGATCTATCCGGTTTTCCCAAGCGGGATTGCCGAGCACGATTTGGCTGAGTTGAACGGAGCCCGTGACTCCTAGTGGCGCATCTTGGTCGTGGCGCGCAAGCAACATCAGATCGTCCGAAATCAAGCGAAGCTGCTTTGCAGAGCGATCTACCGATTGAACGACTTCTAGATACTGCTCCGCGGTCCGTGGCGCACGAAGAGCACTGCCGGTTCGCGCAAGAATTGCCGTTAAAGGAGTCTTGATCTCGTGCGACGCATCCGCAGTGAACTCTTGCAGCCGCGCAAAGCTACTCTCGATTCGATCCATGGCCGAATTGAAAGCCATGGCAAGGGTCGATAACTCATCGTTACCGGTCACCGGTAAGCGCTCGTTCAGGTTCTGCGACTCGATTTTCGCAACGGAGGCAGCGAAACTGGAAATTGGAGATAGCGCATGCTGGGTGAGGAAGTAGCCGGCAATAAGGGACGTCAAAATTGCTGTCGGCAATAGGGTTAGGACGGTCCTTCGCAATCTTGCCTGCTCTTCTCGCACGCTGCGCATCGGCCGCGCAATTTGTCCTGCACCGACGATCTTTCCCTTTCGCAGAAGCGGAACCGAATAGATTCGAATCTCGGTCGCTCCGGTGCCTTCGATCTGTTCTGGGACGGTAGCGGTGACGAAACCTGCCTTCCCTTTTAGGGATTGGTTGTAGAGTTCAGCGTCCCAAACTGGTCTTCCGGGCGCGGCCATCTCCTTTGGATCAATGAACTTCATGCGCGGGAAAAGGAATTCGCGTTCAACTAGAAAATTCCTCACCGCATTGGGATCGGCCCCAAATTTGCTGAAGGCGGCGATTCGCTTTTCTGCATCGGGAGGCATGCCCATTCGAAGCGGCAGGTTCACCCACTCCGTCGAAAAGGCGTCCCCACCGGCCGCCAGCTCACGGTCAACTTGGTTTTCCAGATGCCAACTTGACATCAGATAAGTGGCTAAACAAAGCGCCGAAAGGATGAGCCCCAATACCAAGGAGTTAGCCACCGTCAAGCGGACGCGGATCAATTAGGCCTCACTTTTGAGAATATATCCGACTCCATAGATGGTGTGAATAAGCTTCTTAGAAAAGGCACTATCAATTTTCTTTCGCAAGTTTCGCATGTGCGCATCTACCGTGTTGGAGCTCGTGTCATCCGCATTCCACACAATTTGCTGAATAATTTCCCGCGTCAGTACGCGACTACTTCGCATGGCAAGGGCTGCCAGAAGATCATATTCCCGTGGGGTCAAGTGGATGTGCTGCCCGGCGCGCTCAACACGTCGTTGGGCGGTATCGACAACAAGATCATCGACTTGAACGATCGCCGACTTGGCCGCTAGCTCACGTCGAAGCAGCGCACGGATCCGCGCCAAAAGTTCCTCAAATTCGAATGGCTTAGCCAAGTAGTCGTCGGCTCCGGTGTCAAGTCCGGTCACGCGATCTTTCAGCGCATCGCGAGCTGTCAGCATCAGCACCGGGGTGGTATCCCCGGATTCGCGCATCCGTTGGCAGACCTTAAACCCGTCGGCTCCGGGCAACATCAAGTCCAGAAGAACGACGGAAAACTTCGCGCGGCTCAAAAGCCGGATTGCCCGCTCGCCATCTCGAACGATATGGACATCATAGCCAACGTCCTCCAAACCCGTGCGCAACGCGGCCGCAATCTCTTGATCGTCCTCTACCACCAACACTCGCATATGAATCGATAATACGCCCACAAAGTTGGCAGGAAGGACTTTTGAGGGGCGTCTTCAGAATTCCTTAATGATTAGTGTTCAGGCAACAAGTGAGATTCTGAAGGTGCAGATTGTCTTCACAACTTCCCCGTTAATTCCTCGTTAACTCTAGTCGTTCCACCAGATTGGAGTCAGCTTATGAACAATAGATCGATTACGATTGCCGTCATTGTCGCCGGAATCCTCGTTGCCATCGGGGTCAATTTTGCAGTACGGCAGAGCACAAGCACCGGTGACGCCGAGTCTCTTCGCGCCCAACAAAAGGCGGCTGGGCTACCGGAGAACGCGACCGCGGTTCGCGGACCAAATCCGGGCCAAATGTTTGCCAGCCTGAATCTCACGGAAGACCAGAAGACAAAGGTCGATGCGGTGATGAAAGAGATGCAGGCCGAAATGCGAAACGGCCCTCGACCCGGTTCCTCCTCCGGCGCCAACCCGGAACAGATGTTCGCGCGAATGCAGGAGATGCGGACCAAACAAGAGGGGAAGCTCAAGGACATCCTCACCGCCGAGCAATTCGCCCAGTTCCAGAAAGAGCAACAGGAGCGCATGGCAAACATGCCGGCAATGGGTGGCCCAGGTGGTCCTGGCATGGGTGGGCCGCCAATGGGAATGCCCGGAATGGGTGGCCCCCCGATGGGCGGACCGCCAAGCGGCATTCCTAACTGAACGCCTATTTTCAACATCCGATCAATCCGAGCCCAAAAACATGAAAAACAGAACTGCCTTCACGCTCATCGAGCTTCTCGTCGTCATCGCGATTATTGCGATCCTCGCCGCCATCCTCTTCCCCGTCTTCGCCCAGGCTAAGGAATCTGCGAAGAAGAGCACTTGCCTTAGCAATGCCAAGCAGCTTGGAACCGCGACCTACTTGTACTTTGGCGACAATGATGATCAACTGATGAATGCCGTTTTCGGACCTCCCGGCGCTGGTTTAGAAGGTGGCTGGATCTACTTCGAAGAGTTCCCCGCGAACACCGTCACCGAGCGTTCCGACGGATTCGATGCCAAAAGAGGGTCGCTCTACCCGTACATCAAGTCGGCCGAGGTTTTCGTTTGCCCGAGCGATGTCAACGGTCGGAACAGTGGGAATACCTACGCCATCAACAGCTGCCTCACCAAGATTGCGAGCTTCGGGTTCGCTACGGGAAAGAGCTCAACCTCCACCGAAAGTCCGGCGCAGTTTGTGCTCTTCGGTGAGGAAGTCTTTGACGATGAAGGGGCGGGCGATGCCTCGTTCCTTTCACAGTCATCGACCCCCGACGGCTTCCTCGTTTATCCCATCAAATACCTGTCGACTCGGCACAGCGGCGGTAGCAACTCAACCTTCCTTGATGGCCATGCGAAGTGGTACAAGCCAGAGCAATTGATTGCCCAAAGCCTGCTAACGGGTGGGGACGCGCTTCAAACCTGCCAGTAAGTGAGAGCGCTTACCGCCGAATAAGGGCAACCAGTTCGGCGGTCTTCTCTTCCATCAAAGCGCGGTCGCCGCGAGATTCGACGTTCAGTCGAATCACCGGTTCGGTATTCGAACCGCGAAGGTTGAAGCGCCATGTTCCAAGATCGATCGACAGTCCGTCCGTGTGATCCACCGTGCCCTGCGGGCCGTAGACTGCCTCCGCCTCCGACAAGACGTCTGCGACGCTGTTCACCTTGCTGTTCACTTCTCCGCTGCACGGATAGTTCTCTATCATCTCGGTCACGAGGTCACCGAGCGATCGACCGGTCTGGGAAACCAGCTTCGCGACCAAGAGGAACGGAATCATGCCGCTGTCGCAGTACCAATGAGATTTGAAGTAGTGGTGGGCGCTCATCTCGCCGCCGTAGGTCGCATCGACTGCCCGCATCTTCTCTTTGATGAAGGCATGGCCAGACTTGCACATCACCGGATTTCCGCCGAGCTTCTCGACGATGTCAAGCGTGTTCCAGGTCAAGCGTGGGTCGTAAACGATGGTGTCTTTGGTGCCATCCGTGAGTAGCGACTGCGCAAGAAGGCCAACGATGTAGTAGCCCTCGATAAAGTTGCCGTGCTCGTCGAAGAAGAAGCAGCGATCGTAGTCGCCATCCCATGCCACACCGAAGTCGTGATCACTCGACTTGAGTTGAGCTTCAGTTTCTGCTCGAGATTCCTCAAGAATAGGGTTGGGAACGCCGTGCGGGAAGTTGCCATCTGGCTCGAAGAGTCGCTTCGTGATCTGAAGCGGCAGGTGCGGTAGGAGCTGCTCCAAGGCAACCCCGGCGGCACCATTGCCGACATCACAAAGCACCTTAAGGGGCTTCAGCGAGCTCGGGCTAACGATGTTCAGGAGATGCTGGGTGAAGTCGGCATAGACGTCCTTCTCAATTCGCTTGCCTTCTCCGGTTCGCTCCCACTTTTGCTCAAAGGCCCGCTGCTCAATCTCATTGAGGCCGGTATCGCCGCTAATGGGTCGGCTCTCTTCGCGAACCATTTTGAGGCCGTTATACTCCGGCGGGTTGTGGCTAGCGGTGATCATGCAACCACCGTCGTAGCCGTAGAACGCGGTCGCAAAGTAGACCATCTCCGTTCCAACCATTCCGAGGTGAACCACATCGACGCCGGCATCATTCAATCCGCGCGCGAACGCGTCATACAGTTCGGGGCCGCTGAGGCGGATGTCGTAGCCAACGCACACAACCTTTGGCTGAATGGCGTCCGCGTAAGCTCGTCCGACTCGGTAAGCAAGGTCAGGATTCAGTTCGGTCGGAACTACGCCGCGAACGTCATATGCCTTAAATGCCGGAAAGAACTTACCCATGCGCTGATTGTAACCCGGCATAGCAAGCACCTTGTGCCAGACGGCAGTGTTGAGGTGACTTTCGACCGGGTCAGGTACGTTCGAAAGCGTGAATTTGTCTCATTTGATCGGCGCTCACATGCCTACCGGCAAAGGACTCGGCAACGCCGTACGCGCCGGTAAGGCCATCGGCTGCACCGCTGTTCAGGTGTTTACAAGTTCTCCGCAAACTTGGCGAGCAAAAGCCATTACCTCCGACATGGTTGAGGATTTTCGTGCGGCGAAGGAAGAAACCGGCATCAGCGCCATCGTGAGTCATGACAGTTATCTGGTCAATCTCTGTGCACCAGATTTGGACAAGCGAGCCCAATCCGTTCGCGGGCTAACCGATGAACTTCGCCGATGCTCGACTTACGGAATTGGGTTCGTTGTCTCGCACATGGGCAGCCACATGGGCCAAGGGGTGGAAGAAGGCATCCGCGCCGTGGCGGAGTCCGCCAAAGAAGTCCTTGCCGAGTGCCCGGATGACGTGATGCTCCTCATGGAAACGACGGCCGGTCAAGGAAGCGCGCTCAACCACCGGTTCGAGGAAATCGCAAGCATGCTTGAGCAAATCGATTCCCCAAGAGTCGGGGTTTGTCTGGATACGTGCCACATCTTCGCGGCGGGATACGACATTCGCACCGAGGAAACCTACGCGGCCACCTTCGACGAGTTCGACCGTATCGTCGGCACGAGCCACATCAAGGCAATCCATGTGAACGACAGCAAGAAAGCGCTCGGTAGCCGCGTTGATCGGCACGACCATCTTGGTGAAGGCGAGATCGGCCCGGTGGCTTTCCGGTGCTTGGTGAACGACTCGCGGTTCCTGGGAGTCCCGATGACGGTGGAAACACCTGATGCGGAAACGGGCCACGTTCGGAACGTTGCGCTCCTCTGGGAACTTGTTTCTGGGGGTTGAACAGAAACGTAAGGAGCGTTTTCTTGGGGCGGATAATGGGTCTCGAACCCACGGCCTCCTGAGCCACAGTCAGGCGCTCTAACCCCTGAGCTATACCCGCCGAACCCGTAGATGATACCCAAGCCCAAAGCCGATCGCTCACTGGTCGCGATTGGGCGGCTTTGGTGACCAGTTAGCGGGAAGCGGGGGCGGCTCCGACGCGTGCTTTCGGGCTCGGATGACAATCCAAGGCAAGGCAACCACTTTCAAAGCAATCGTGGCCACCAGAATCCAGATTGTCCAAGTGATGACATTGCCAATCGCGACATCCAAGCCGTTCAGTTCGCTATAGATCCCGTTCTCGCGCTCTCGGTGGAAGACCATTTGGAGCAAATACAAAATCCCGATCCCCGCGACATCGAAGATCATTGTCGCGATCACGCACCCGGGACCCATGAATTTGCGCTGGTTCACCCTATCTGCAATATAGCTTTTTGAAGCTACCATCGTCTCAGAAATGCCAGACTTGCCACGTGTCGGAAGTCCTCATCGCGTTCGGAAGCAACCTGGGTGACCGGCTTGGTCAGATTCAGCGAGCGATCGACGCCCTCTCGGGTCCAGTTCGCTGGCGTATGGTCAGTCGGGTCTATGGCACTTCGCCGATGTACGTTGCCGATCAGCCGACCTTCCTGAACGCTGCCGCACACGGTGACACCGACCTTGATCCGATTGCGCTACTTGCGCTGCTTAAGCAAACCGAACGGGACCTTGGCCGAAAGCCAGGACTGCGATTTGGGCCAAGAGAAATCGACCTTGATCTGATCGATATGCGAGGCGTGACGATGGAGACCGAGCAGTTGGTCCTGCCTCACCCACGAGTTGCCGAACGTCGGTTCGTGCTTATTCCGATCTTGGACGTTGCGCCAGATTGGCAATTTGCGGGTTTTTGTATCCCAGACCTGCTCAAGCAAACAGAAGATCAAGCAGAATCCGTCTTAGAGGTAATCGATGCCGTTCTACACCTACCAGGCCACGAATAGCCAAGGCAAATCCATAAAGGGCAGCATTCAGGCGGACAGCCAGGCTTCGGCCCAAGATGCATTGCAAAGCCAGGGCTTCCAAAGGGTGAGCTTTGTGAGCAAGTCGGCGACGGGGGTTGGCCCGGCGGCGAAGCGCGCGACCGTACCTTCGACAGTTCCGTCTAGTTTTGCGCGTCCGGTATCGGGAGCGGTATCCAAGCCGATCGTGATGCGCCAGCCGAACGTTGCAGATCCAAATGCATCGGCGACGGTGCGAACAAAAAAGGGCACTCACAAAGCTAGGTTTTTCCTGTTCACCCAACTCGGAGCCGCTATCCGCTCAGGGATCGCGCCAAGTGCGGCGATGACTGATATCGCGTCCAGAACCCAGGGTCCGTTTCCGGACGCGATGCGCAATATTGCCGCTCGAGTTGCCGAAGGAAGCACCATTGCTGATGCCATGGCGCGATACCCAGACCTTTTTCCGCCGGACGTGATTGGCACGACAAAGGCCGCGGAGATGGGCGGTTTCGTGCCCGATGCCTTCGAAGAGATCGCCAGGCAAAACAACACCGCGCATCACTTCCAGCGCTGGTTTAGATGGATTTATCTCCTGCTCGTGAACGCTGTACTCGGGCTCTTCCTAATGCAGTCCACGATGAACTCTCTCTTTGAGATGTGGCGCTTTGCAGACAAGACGGGTGGACAGGGGCAGGATTATATGGCGGCAAACCGTCAGATCATGTGGAACCGGTTCCTGTGGCCAGACGGTCCCATCATCCTAAGCATCTCGGCGGTTCTATACCTAGCCCACCGGTACTTCATGTCCTCGAACGCCACCGCGCTTCGACATCGACTAGGGCTCAAGATTCCGATGATCGGTCATCGAGCCCGTAACGAAGGTTACGCACGACTGTCTTGGGTGCTGGGTCGACTTAGCAAAGCAGGATTGCCCCATGGAACGTCGTACCTAATGGCGACCGATGCGGTACCTAACCTGGAACTTGCGGCGGATCTTAGAAAGGCCGCCGAAGGTATGTCGGAACGTGATCGCCTGTCCGACATATTCGCGCGCCATCGCGCTTTTCCCGAAGAGTACACCGCGACGATAGCAACGGCCGAGTACACCGGGGATCTGCCGGGTGGCCTTGAGCATCTCACAAAATTCAGCTCCACCGAATGTAAAGCACGTGAAACCGAAGCCAAGCTAGGAATCGGACTCATGGGCTGGACTGTGTTGATCACCACCGGTCTTCTGATCGGGATGATCGTCATGAAAACTTGGTTCGTCGATCTGCCCAAGGAAGTACTGTCTGGTTTCGAAACGCCGTAAAAAATCCTATGCCTACCTTCGAGTACCAAGCGACAAAGTCCACCGGCGAATCCACGCGCGGTTTGCAGTTCGGCGCGACCTTGGAGCAGGTGCTGAAGGACCTTGCCGACAAGGGTCTGAACGTCACCCAGATTGGCGTTGCGGCGACCAGCGGTTTCCCCGCCGATCCGCTTGCCGCACAGCCGATGCCGATGGCTGCTCCGATAGAAGTCCGGGCGGAGGGACCATTCGAAGTTCCAACGTCCGCTCCCGGGCCCGAAAAGGACACTTTCAGCGAACGGTCGTACGCGGCAACCAGCGTTTGGGGCCCGTTGGTCGGTCAAGTTCCGCTGAAGAATCTGGTCTTCTTCTTCCGACAAGGCGGGACGATGCTTCACGCTGGCGTTCCGATGGTGCAGGCATTCAACACCCTCGCAAACCAGGCAAAGAATCCAAAGCTGCAAGGGATTTTGCGCGAAGTTTCCGGACACATCGAAGCAGGACGACCGATCTCATTTGGCCTCCAGCGGTACCCAGAAGTTTTTAATGGCGTGATCATCAGCATGCTGCGCGCCGGTGAAAAGGGCGGCTTTCTTGATCAGGCAATGAGCGATATTGCAGATTATTTGGAGCGCGAGCTTGAAATCCGCAACCTGTACAAGCGGCTGACGTTCTATCCAAAAATCCAGGTCTGGGCATCGATCGTTATCGTCCTTGCGGCCAACGCGATCATCGCGAGTGTCAATGCCAGCGCCGGACAGTTGAGCTCGCCACTGACCACGCCATCGACTTGGATCTGGCTTGGACCGCTGATCATCCTCATCTTGCTTTTTCGAAAGGTCGGATTGGCCAACCCGCAGATTCGCTATCAGTGGGATCAGTTCACGACCAAGCTTCCCGTGTTTGGACAGACCATGCAGGAGCTTGCAATGGCCCGATTTGGCCGCGCCTTTGGCGCAATGACCAAGAGCGGTGTTCCACTCTCTGCCGCCATGAAGATCAGCGCCGATGCTTGCGGGAACGAGTACTTGCGGTCGCTTATGTATCCGGCGGTTGACCGTCTTGAAACCGGAGCCGGAATCACGGAGACCCTTAAGGACACCCGCGCTTTCTCGCCCATCGTGCTCGATATGATCGCCACCGGAGAAACCACCGGCAACCTGGACCTCATGCTCAACAAAATGAGCGAGTTTTACGAGCAAGAGGCAACGACAAAGTCAACCCAGCTTGCCTACTTGGTCGGCGTGGTCCTCGGTCTTTGCGTTGCAATCTACATCGGATACATCGTCATCAACTTCTACACCGGCTACTTCAGCGGCCTTCAACGCGCCGCGAACTGAGTGTGGCCAAACAAGCTTAAAGTTCGAGATAAAGTATTGCCTTAATCATGGCAATAACTTGCTCCAACAGGGAACAATACTAAATTGTTCAGGAGGAGCGGCGGATTGGCAGATCATTACGAAACCCTAGGCATCGACCGCACCGCCTCGGGCAACGAAATCAAATCGGCATACCGCCGAATTGTGCTGCACCACCACCCGGACAAGTCGGGTTCCGCCGAGTCGAAGCGCATCTTCTTGGCCGCTACGGATGCCTACACCGTACTGAACGACCCGAACGCGCGGCGTGAGTACAACCAACTGCTGGCAAAGCAGGACGAGCGCAAGCGGGAAGAAGTCGCCTATATAGAGCAAGCCGCCGCAAGGGCCGATGCACGAGAGGAGATCATTGTCCAGCGCTCGAAAACCGACCTTGCAGAGCTGCAAAATCGCCTTTCCGTCGCCTTTGCCCGCGGGCAAACGTCCACGGCAGAAAGGCTCGCGATTGAGCTCCTTCAATCTTCAATTCGGCAGCCAATGGCCCATGCAGTGTTGGGAGATATCGCACGAGCGCGCGGAGACCTGAATGAAGCGGCCAAGCGTTATGCCTATGCCGCCCAGTTCGAACCCGACAATCCGGTCTATCAGCGCCGATATGAAGAGCTACTCAACGGCTCGATGATGGTCTCGGGTCGGAGTGGCGAGTTTCTTGGAACAATGGCTCCGAGCAGAAAAGCCTTGGCCGGTGGTGCGGCGATGGCAATCATCATTGCCATTTGTTCGGCGTTCTTGCGCGGAGCGTCCACCGAGGTTCTATGGAGCTTGCTTTACTTTGTCGCCGCCGCGAGTTTGGGGATTGGCTTGAGTTGCGGCCGATGGATTGAGCGCTCCGAATCCGTGTTGAAATCCGCAACCGGAAATTTTGGTGTCGGCTCGTTGCTGATGGGAATCTCCGTACTGAATACTTGGGCTGGCGTTATCGTCTATGCCCTTATCGCTTTCTTTCAAGAAGTCCGAATTGTCGTCTTGCACTCGATTCTTCCTAGCCTAGTCGTGCTTGCGGTGCTATTCGGAATCAGCGGGGCAATCAGTGGTTCTTTCGGCTTTGGCGTTGGAACATTTGTTGTCACCGCGCCAGGCGGACTTGGCTTCCTTATTGGCTGGTTGCTAGGAGACGCGCTCCGAACTTCGGCTAATGAGTGAACAAAACCGCAAGTATCGCGCAAAGTAGCGTCCGGCGCGCCTACACTGAGACATGGCTACCTTATCCGAGCTTCGCGGGCGCGCTGTCATTTCTTTGGCTGAAGGTGAAAAACTGGGAACAGTGAAAGACCTTGTGCTTCATCCGGGCGATCGAGAAATCGAAGGCTTTGTTTTGGAAACCGGCGGTCCCGACTCATTCCTTCCTTTCGGCCGATTTGGGAAAGTCGGTCCAGACGCGATTATTGTGGAAAGCAAGCAAGCGGTCGAACCAGCCGGACAAATGAACGGGAGCCTACAAGTCGCAGATATTTCCAAAATGGAAGTCATGAACTCGGACGGCACGAAGCTGGGACAAGTCGCAGACATCGACTTCGATCTCACCACCGGCGCGCTCAACACCATCGAGCTCAAGGCCGGCGGCGTGTTTGGTCTAGGCGCTCAAAAGTCCAGCATTCCGTCGTCGCAAATCCGCGCTTTTGGCGCGGACGTCATCACGATTCAAGCTCCGTCTAGCTAGGCTCCGTCACTCGGTCGATGAAAGCCTCGGCACAAGCAAAGATCCGGTTCTTGCGAACTGGATCTAGTTTGTCGAGGCTTCCAACCATCACCGACATTCGCGGGTTCGCTGCAAAAAGCTCGCGGTGTCGATCCACGAACCGCCAGTACAGACCGTCCCAGGTGTCGCACCACTCGCCGGCCGGATAGTCGCCCATCTTTCGGAGGTAACTACTCCCACTGAGGTATGGCTTCGTGGCAAACAGGCCACCATCTGCGAACTGCGACATCCCCAAAACGTTCGGTCCCATCACCCATTCCGCGCTGTCCACAAACATCTCCATGAACCAGCAATAGCTCTCGGCCGGTTCGACTTCGCACATGAGCATCGCGGATCCCAGAACCATCAGCCGCTCGATGTGGTGGCACCAGCCGTAACGATTGGCTTTGTTGATGGCGTGGTCGAGTGGTAGCAATCCGGTGGTCCCGGTCCACCATGCCTCACCCAGTTTCCGAGTGTGTCCGAGGCCGTTCATGGTGCCCTCGCCAATCGGCGGATACTCGTCCGCCATGCCGCGAATAAATTCGCGCCAACCGATGATCTGCCGGAGGAATCCTTCCAGCGAATTGATGGGCACCGGTGTCTCGGCGTGAAACTCCAGCGTCCTCTTCACGATTTGGGCCGGAGTGAGCAATCCGTTGTTCAGCATCGGCGTGAGCACGCCGTGGAAGACGAAGTCAGAACGGAGCGAAAGCGCGTCCTCGTATTCGCCAAACCGACTAAGCCGCTCAACCAGAAATGTGTCCAGCCAATTGGCCGCTTCGGCATGGGTCACCGGGTAGGCGAACTCCGTTGCATCTCCCGGATGCGCCGCAAACTCTTGCTTCACAAGCGCAATCACTTCCTGCGTGATCGCATCTGGCAACGGTCGCCAAACTGCGGGCGGCAACACGGACTTTGGGAGAGCCCGCCGATTGTCTTCGTCGAAACTCCACTTTCCTCCGACCGGCGAGCCATCTGGCTCCAGCAAAATCCCGAGACGCTTGCGCTGCTGCAAATAGAAGTCCCTCATCAGCAGCCGCTTCGCCCGCTTGCGGTATGCCTGCCAGTCCGCAGACGCGGTCAGGAACATGGGGTTGGGCACAAACTCGATCTCGACGCCGTGGGCTTGTCCCCAGGCCAACAGGTCCTTGCGAAAGAACTGATCCGCGATTTCGTACGTGATCACTTTGCTCGGCTTCAAGCCGCCTAGACGGTCGAGCAAAGAGCCGGAATCGTCTCGAAGTTCGAAGTACCGCACCTCACGTCCCTGGGCAACCAACGCGTTACGAAAGTGGCGCATCGCGCTAAAGAACAGGACGATCTTCTGCTGGTGATGCCGAACGCGGGTTGCCAAGCCCAGATCTTCCGACATGAAAATCGCCTCCGCGGCATTCAAGCCCGGGAGGCGATCAAACAGCATGTCACCGAGTACGAGCCCAACCGTCATTGGGTCCTACTACGTGTTTACTTTCCGTACTTCACGCTACAACCGTACGGCTGGGTGGCAGCGATGGCTGGGGTTTTGCCTGCCTTCAACGCAGTGATGGCTTCGAGGACGTAGTTTCTGGCGCCCTTCACGGACTCGGGGAAAGGAGTCGCTTTATCGTCAATCGCTCCCATGTACGCAACCTTGCCGGAGGCATCGAGCACAAACATGTGCGGAGTCGTCTTGGCTTGGTACAGCTTGCCAACCTTGCCATCGGAATCGAGGAGGAGGGCAGTCGACTTGAAGCCTTTCTCCTTCATCAATGCGTTGCCCTGGGGGCCCTCAACATAGCCTTGCTTTCCTTTGGCTGACGAAACGATGGAGAGCCAGACAACGCCTTGGTCGGTGGCTGTCTTCTGCGCTTTCTGCATATTGCCCGTGCCGTAGTGCTTCATCACGTAAGGGCAACCGTCGTTGGTCCACTCAAGAACCACAATCTTTCCTCGGAAATCCGAGATGTTGTGGGACTTTCCGTTGGTATCAAGCAAGCTGAATTCAGGCGCGATCTCACCGATCTTTGGTGGCTCGGCGGCAACCGTCGGCATGGCAACGGCGAGTGCGAAAAGACTGGTGATTAGCATGTTGTTTCTCCTCTCTTGTACTGACTACGAACGAACGGGAACGTTCAGTACCAAACCGCGAACGCTTGGGGACCAAAATTGATTCTCGGGTGCGACGAGGAGCGCTTTGAAGGATTTCGTCTTCGCGTCCCAGTACGGGCTTTTCGGAATCCGCACGACCAACGCTCCATTGCCCATTCGCACATCGGTTCGGCTGGCGTAATTGACGATGTTTGGCGATTCTGAGAAAAGCTGAATCCCAGGCAAGTCCAGGCCTTCCGTTTTCAGACCGGTGATTCGAAGTTCCAGATCGTTTCCGGAGACTCTTGCTTCGGCCTTAACCGCCGGATCCCATTCTGGGAAGGATGCTTCGGGCAGAGTCATCTTCGGTGTCGCGTTAGCGGCTACAGTCACCGGGGCCGAAACCGAGAGAGATTGCGGGATGCACGTTTCTTGGCAAACCAGAAACTCAAGCTTGCCGGTGAATTCTGCTTTTCCTAGCTTTTTGGGGGCTTGAAGGGAGTAGCGAACGTTGAAGTGGTCCTCATAGCCATAGCTCACCATTTCGCCCGCAATCACCATCTCTGGCAATTCATAGCGTGCTCGCAAGACCTTCCAGCCAGCCGGGAGATTGAACTTAAAGTCCGGAGGGCTACCGTTCTCGCCGGGATTTACCCAATAGCTGTGCCAGCCTGGATCTAGCGAAACCCGCAGGTTCGCTTCAACGACCGCTCCCGGAACGACGGTCGGACTTGCAAGCGTGAGCTCTGCTTTCGAGTGCTTCGGAAACTGCTGGGTTAACCCCAGCATTGCGATCGTTGCTGCCACCATCATCATCTTTACTTACGCTCAATTCCAGACGCTCCTTTTGCCTGCGGGATACTTCCGCAGCAAGAAGCGAAGGCCGATCCGAAAGAATACTATCCACCCCGGTATCGAGCCATCGTCGGATATCGCTCGAAGTATTCAAGACATGAATCTGGACAAAGATTCCCTTTCTGCGAATGGTTTGGATCTCGTCCAACGTCAACCCGTACTGCACAATTTGCTCGGAAAGCAGTGAGAGCACTTGATCCTGGGGTTGATATTCCTCCCAGTCGTCGCCACGTAAGGCGGTGAGAAGCCGTAAAATCGCCGCGAAATCGAAGCATCGCGCAACCTTCGGAGCGAGTTCTCGCACTCGGACCATCGCACTTGAGCCATAGCTAGAAACCAGAGTTCGATCTTCGGCCTTGGCTTCTTGAATGATTCCAATGACTCGGTCTGGATCACAACCATCCTTTAGCTCGATCATCCAACGCTGCTTTGGCATTGCCAAAAGGGCGTCACGCAAGGTTGGCACACGGATGCCGCGACTTCGGAACGGGAATGTCTTACCACCATCATTCGAAAAGTGGTAGCCAGCATCCAACTGAAACAGCTCAGAAGTCTTAAGCCGCTTTACCGGTCCGGCAGCATCGGTGGTGCGGTTCAGTGTGTCGTCGTGAAATAGCACGACCTCTCCGTCAACGGTCATGCGAGCATCGACATGCAACAACACATCGGGCCA
The DNA here is from genome assembly GCA_945882415.1 of Chthonomonas calidirosea. GTDB lineage: Bacteria > Armatimonadota > Fimbriimonadia > Fimbriimonadales > Fimbriimonadaceae > Fimbriimonas > Fimbriimonas planktonicus. The sequence continues at coordinate 126,075 of CAMCWC010000003.1, read as the reverse complement.
TTTCTTTGCGCAGGTTCGAAAAGCACTGATCGTGTTCTCGGGGGCTTCGAACAAACCGCCACGATGGGCGCCCACGAGAATGGGGCGCTCAAAGAAAGGATTTGTGGTGAGCAGGCAGAGCCCAAGGACGATCACGCTTTCATGATAACGTGTTCAGTCCCGCAATCCACGAAAAGTGTTCATCCATTCGTTGTCACCTTTCCCTTCCTGGAACAACCACGTCTTTTGGAACGCGATTTTTTCATCGGCCGAGTCTTTCGCTTTTTCCATCCCGGCAAGAAAAACGGTGTTCTTTCCGAATTTTTGGTTCACGCCATCCATCGCTTTCATGAGCTCGGCTCGCTCTTGAACGTCCTCGAACAAGCTCGGGGTGACCTGGCCGGGTTCATGAAGTTCGTAAAAGCAGACCGAAACACTCCTCGGTTTCACGAAGTCGCGCGTTTCCCATACGCGCATGAAGTTGTCGTTCATCGTGATCGTGTCTTGGGTTGGTGGAAGTTTGACCTTGGCTTCCCAAGTCTTCTCAAATCCGCTCACACGCACGGACATCGCCGTCGTGTACAAGTTCTGCGACCGCAGTCGAGCCGACGCCTTCTGGAGGAGGCGCATGAGCACCTCTCGACATCCCTGGTCGTTCCGAAGGCTTGGGGCTAAGACGTGGCTGTGCGAGAGGGTCTTTCGATCCGTCTCGTCCTCTGGCAATTCATAGCCGCGCAATAGGTACCACCAGCGTTCGCCGATGATGGAGCCAAACGCTTGGCGAAGTTCGGCACGACCAGTGGACAACATCTGCTCCGCGCTGAAAATGCCTGCCGCGTTAAGGCGCGCAGCCATCCGCTTGTTAATCCCGGTGAAATCGGTGAGCTTGAGTCCATACAGCCGCTCTGGCAAATCCTCCTTCTGAAGCACCACAAGGCCATCTGGCTTCTGAATTTCCGTCGCAATCTTCGCTAAGAATGGGTTCGTCGCGATGCCGATACTCGCACGCATCTCGGGTCCGACATCCTCGCGAAGTTTGCGCTTGAGGCTAAGTGCAATCTCGCGGGCTTGTACGGGATCGCGCTCCGCGCCGATAAGCCGAAAGCGCATCTCGTCGATGCTACAAACCTGGTCCACCGGAAGTACGTTCTCAACGACTTCCAGAACTCGGTGGTGGTAGCCCACATAGACGGCCGGACGGGCTTTGACAATGGCGATGCCCGGGCACATCCGCTTCGCGTCGCGAATCATCGTGCCGCACTTGACGCCAAACCGCTTTGCCTCATAGCTTGCGGCGATCACGAAGCTCGTGTCGGCGTCTACCGGCACAACGGCGACGGGTTCTCCACGCAACTCCGGCCGCTCTTGCTGCTCAACGCTCGCAAAGTAGGCGTTGAGGTCCAAGAACAGTGTGCTCAGCGGTCGCGACTGCTTCTCAATGGGTAGAACATCGTCTACCATGTTCATATTCTACGCCAGAACAACCCAAAGATGGCGAGCGATTTCATGGCCGACCGTGTGCGTTTGGTCGCCAATTTTGAGGTGAATCAGCTTATCGACCGGGGTGCTGCCGGTTGCTTCGAACTCGGAACCCGGCCTCAAACCGAGATCATCAAGTCGCCGTAAGAACTCAACTCGCTCATCGGAAATTCGAAACACTTTCAGCTTGCCAACCGGCGCTGCCTGCAATCGGAAGCTAGGATCAGGCGCGTCGGGGTCCACTGGATTCCCGTGTGGGCAGGTGGTCGGGTGCCCAAGCTTGGTGTCCATTTTGTCGATGACGTCCTCCGACAAGTAGTGCTCGAGCTTGCATGCGAGCTCGTGAACATCGTCCCACGGAAGGTCGAGTTCGTCCACCAAGAACCGCTCAAGAATGCGGTGGGCACGCGTCAACTGCTTGGCGACCTTTTCGCCAAACTCGGTGAGCCGGATGCCTTGGTACGGTGAGTGCTCGGCCAATCCCATTTCCGCGAGCTTCTTCACCATGGTAGAAGCGCTGCCCGCGCTCACCTGCATGTAGGTCGCAATCTCGCCGGTCGAAACCGAATCGACTTCTTTCTGAAGTCGAAAAATCCCCTCGACATACTCCTCCACGCTCTCGCTGAAGGCGCGCTGCTTCTGATCTTCGCTGCGCGGACGGCAACTCGCGGGGACTCTCAGCGTGAGTTCTTGCTTCGGCATCAACCTATTATGGGTGCCTCCGCAGGTCTTATGAGAGGAAGATTTCACATGAGCGACAGTCGGGTAGGTGACCGGTACTTCGACTTCCTTTCCGACCGGGCTATGTTGTCAAACATCGCTAGTCCAATACAAGTTTATTCGGCATTCGCGAATCGCGAATACCGAACAGCCTATAATTGAGGTGTGATGGACTCCGCGGACATGTACGTGTTACTGAAAATCGCCTCCCTTAGGGGGCGTAGCGACTGGACCCAGGGCCTGCTGGCTGCCGAAATCGGCGTGAGTCCTTCTACCGTGAACCGCGCCCTCAAGCGAGCTACGAACGCAAAGCTCTACCATCCCTCAAGCAAGAACCTGAATCTCAGAAGTCTTGAAGAGGCCCTGGTTCATGGATCAAGATTCTTCCTGGCCCCCGAGCAGGGCGGAGAGTCGCGGGGAACCCCCACGGCGTGGGCGGCCCCTCCACTGGACGCGGAAATTGCATCATCGGACTCCCTACCCCCCGTTTGGCCCTATCCATTGGGCGAGACGCGCGGGCTCTCCGTTGAGCCCCTGCACCCGAGTGCGCCGAAGGTTGCGTTACGCGACCCAGACTTTTACGCGGTCCTGGCCCTTGTCGATGCACTGCGCTTGGGTGACAACCGAGAGCGCGACTTGGCTCGGAAAGAACTCCACCGAATCTTCTCGCTACGAGGTGAGGACTGAAGTGAGGGCTGTTCCGCCAATCGAGTTGCTGAACCTTGCAGCCCAACAACTGGGAGACCTTTGCCCAGAGGTGGTCTTCCTCGGTGGCGCCGTCGTCGGTTTGCTTCTCACCGACAAGGGAGGGCTGCCACCCCGAGTAACCAAAGACGTTGATGTCGCGATCAAGATGGGTACGGGCATGCTGGATTTGCATGCCCTCGACCGTCGCCTCTTAGCACTTGGCTTTAGGAACGACATGGAGGGCCCCGTTTGCCGCTATCTGAATGGCATCACGGTGATTGATGTGATCCCCGTCAATCCCGAGACGACGGCTGAGCTGAATCCGTGGTATCCCCTCGCAATCGACACGGCATGGCCGTACACGCTTGAGAACGGAATCAAGATCAAGGTGATTGAACCCGTATGTTTCTTGGGCACGAAGATGACGGCCTTCCGTTCGCCGTCGCGAGAGTATCACGACGACATCTTCCTGAGTCGAGACTTCAGGCGGGAGAGCCACGAGTGTAGCTAAGGCAACCAATGACGACGCATCGTTAATTCAGTTTACCTACATTTGAATTACGAAAATTTCTTGCAAAATTTTGGACTGCCCGAATTATAAATTGCTACCATCTGTTAGAATCAAAAAATGGCAGAAGCTCTTATTCTTGGTGCCGGGTTCTCAAAGGCTGCTGGCTTGCCCCTTACTAAGGAATTGTTTGATCAGCTACCAGTTGAGCCGAGCGAGCACCAAAATTTATTAGCGCAACATGAGTCAGTTCGTGCTGCCTGGATTCATTGGAGCTCTTTGAATCCGGGCAAGGGAACCGAGGAATGGATGTCCGAACTATATTCAAATCGAGAAACTGATGGGAGTATATGGCCAAAGGTGCTTCGCTTCCTAACCGCTCGCCTTGTTTTGGGTTTGAAGGAGCGGCAAAAAGCGGAATATTTTCATGATGTGTTCACTTCCGTGCAAAGCGATATTCATCGCCAATTTTGGACTAGGATCTTAAAGGAAGGCGAGATCCGAACCGTTGTAACTACGAATTACGACATCCTCATAGAACAAGGGTTGCGCCCAAGATACGAGAGTGACCGCTATGCGCCCCTGTGCCACTACGGCGGGATGCCGGGCCCGGAGCAGTGGTATCGCAAGATGCTGAACCCAATCAAAAACGAGAGTGAGGCAGTACTTATGGGAAATGACATCTCCCTCTTCAAGCTTCATGGTTCATTAAACTGGGCATTTGAACCTCACGATTTTAAAATTCATGGGGATTTAAGGGCAGCATTCCGCAAGACAACCAAAGCCGGCCACGTCGCGATTGTTCCTCCTATACCGGAGAAGCAACTCCCGGAGGATTTTGCAGTAGTCTGGAAATATGCAGGCCAAGCTCTTAGGAAGTCCCGAAGTTGGCTTGTGTGCGGATATTCGTTTCCTACCTACGACATCGCCGTCCAGGCGTTCTTTCGGGATGCGATTCGAGAAGGAGTGGTCGAAAGAATTGCAATTCTTGACCCTTGGGCTGCCGATATCGAGAAAAAACTACTTAGCTATAAGCCAAGCCTTACTGTCAAGACTCTTCCGGGTCTTCAGGACGCGCTATCGTTGGCCAGCTGGTGAATCAGCAATCCCTATACGAACGCTGACTCCTCTTGATAGCCTCCAGCAGATGATATGCGTTCTACCGCCTCCTGAATGAAGTTGAAGAGTTCCAATTCTTGTAAGGCGTTGCCTGTTGGGGAAGGTAACAAAGGGAAGGCTCCAACACTCGGAAGCTTTTCGGCTGCACGATAGGCGGCTTGGCCGTGTCTTGTGAAAAGCCTCGCCTTCGTTTCCCTGCCAGGATAAAGAATGAAGCTTCCGCGTGTGCCTAAGACCGCATCCCGGTATGTGTGCATGACGTGGATGTCATCCTCAACGAAAGAAGCAGCCATGGCGTCCTCTTCGAGCTCAGTTTTCCAAGCATCTTCGAGCTGTTTAAAATCGAGTCTGTACTTTGCGTCGAAGTGAAGCCAATGGCTTATCTCGGCCGCCTCAATATGGAGGCTTATGTCCGGCCGGAGCTTGACCGAATAGCTATCTTGCCACGCGTCCGCATTCGTACGTCTGAAGGTTCGATTATAGTGAACCGTGATAGTGACCGCGTTTCCTCCTCGAACGAAGGTGGCCTTCAACGGCGTGCCGCGTATCGCTCCGAGAACGGACATTGCGCCTTCTGGATCTGCAACGAGTTGAATTTGTGAAGTAAGGTCCGTCCCGGCAACCTTACTCGTGGCGTCGCAGAACGCAAAGAAGCACCAGGCTTCGTACAAATCGTATACCGGCTTCAATTCTCCTGATTCATCGGAGAGAGTCTGGACTTTTGAAAGGCTGACCGCCATCGCGAGCTCGGCAAACGAGCGAATAATGTCTCGATACCCTGCTCGGTAAACAAGGGCCATTGAATTTGGCATCGTTCCTCGTGGTTGAACACTAAGCCAAAAGGGTTGTGCGAGTATATTTTGAATGGTGGTCTGCCACCTTCTAAGCGCGTGATGCGAGGCTGTTTGGCTCTTAGATAACATCTCGGAGAGAGCGTGAAGCCTCCAGCCAAGAACTTGAAGGAGATGCTTTATGAAGCGGTTTTCCTTAGAATCGTTCGTGCTTTCTTTGCGGACGGTTGGCAGAGTGACCGGGATCCATCCATCGATAAGGCCACTCTGCGTTCCAGAATTTATCCATTCCGATTCGTACGGGGACGTCGTAAAGGTTGACCAATCCGGATCCGCGCTGAGCGCCGTGATTTCAGATTGCTTCTCCGCGTTGAGGCGAAACGTCGGATTGTTTTCAATCATTCTCACCGCGTGTTCGATGGTTCCTGACTCGAAGAGCCTACGGAGGTGAATCATCTCCTGCAGAGGAGAGCTCGGCTCCTCCTCTAGAATTTCGAGGGCTGTTTCGACTCCTGTATCTAGCCTGAGAAGAAGCTCAACGTGCTTCTTTGCAAGAGCGTCAACGATTACATGGAAATGTTCTTCGTATTCAAGCTTAGAAGGGGCAACTTCTACGAAGAGATCCAGCTCGGCCGATTTTAGCCGAACCGATAAATCTGCTCGGCCGGCTCGGTTTTTAAAGTTGATTCGACCTGTTAGGAAAACCCATTCGCCCTCTGACCTCCACGAATCCCTAGTATTCAGCGTCGCAACACCGATAAGAGAGTCCATTCGGAATGGTGCGAACGCGTGCTCGGACATGGCTTCGATAAGGTCAGCTTCGCTGCATTTGATTCTGAGAGCGAAGTCGTACTCGGTGTTTTCTTTGAGCCTAAAAGGCTGAAGAATCGAGGAGATTCCTTCGTCGAAGGTTAGTCGTCGTGAGCGGTCCATAAGAGGCGCTTCTAGGCCTTGGATCTTGGGACCGGAGAGTTCGACCCATGTAGCGGCCTGCCCGGCCGTAACTCCATTCACTGAGAGCTTTAACTCTATGTCTGTCCCTAAGAACTTGGCGGCGCAAAGTTCCACAGCTCACTTACACCGAGAAGTAGTTCGCATATCCACCGGCGAGCTCCCTTGTCATTGCATCTAGCTTTGCCGACGCATTGCTATAGCCCTTGGCCATGGCGATTTCGCTCAGATCCTTTAGCGGTTGGCTAAGCATTGACCGACTCCCTTGAAGCTTCGTGAGTACCTTACAGACAATTGCCCGATCGAGGATCTCGATATCGGTAGCCACAGCGGGACATAAACCTTCGGCTGCTGCCACCTTCGCGACTTCAACGTAGCGCACGATTTCGTTCGTAGTTCGGGGACCGAACCTGTATCTCCCAAGCTTAGCGAAGAGTTCATCTAAGGCCGCTGTTACCGTCCCTCGAACGGACGGGTCGCCGGTAATTGGTGGGTTCAGGATAAACTTGGAAAGTGCCTCGACCGTTCCGGTAGCTCTATCGTCGGCTGCGACTGAAAAGCCGGCTCCGGTTTCTGACGGCTTCGGAGGTTGATACTCCAACACAAAAGCTCGGTCTAGAACCTTGGGCGAGAACGTATGCGTCGTGTCGTCAACGTTGACCGTGCCGATGACGAAGACGTTCTTCGTGAAAAAGAGTCCACCCTGCTTTATGGCCGCCTCAGCAAAGGTCGCGTCGAGCGCATCGTGCAACCTAGACTTGAGAAATATCTCTAGATCTTGAACACCGAGAACTGGTTCGCGTCCCCCCGCTTGAGATACCTCCATCAGAGAAAGGAAGCTCGAAAAATACATCTCAACTTGGCTAAGATTCATCTCATCGAGAACAACGAAAAAAGGCACGTTTGCGTAGTCAGCAAAGTTCGCCCGAAGCAAAAGTCGAAGGAGTGCGGTCGCTACATACTGCTCTCCTCGAGGTCCAAAGGGTGAACGATATCCGAGAAGGTGTCGGGCATCTGTCCAGCCGGCCGCGACTGGCACGAATGCGACGCTGAATTCTTCTGACCAGTCGGTAGGGCGAATTGATGAAGCAAGGTGTCTGGCAGATCTCGTTTTTCCAGTGCCTGTGGCTCCTGCCAATATCACGAATGGTTTGGTCGCTAACGAAATGAGTAGTGAAGCGGTTACCGCCGCATTGTTTGCTGAGAATGCGACAGTCGGAGGAACTTCGACCTCGACAACGTTCCCCTCGAGCCAGTCCTGAAACTGAGCCGGGCTGATGGCCAACACATCATGAAGGCGATACTCTTCACATTGCTGATAAAAGTCGCGCGTGAAGTCGTCATTCGCGCCTGGCCACCCGCACTCTTTGAGCTTCAGACTTACAATTTCCTTATAATGGGGGCCTAACGTCGGATCTGTGAACAGAGGCGCCAGGTTATAAGAGAGCTCATTCGTTCCTTTGGCAAGCGTGGTCATGTTCAGCTTTGCCATGAACCCTGCGAGATTCGTATAGGGCTTGTCCCCGAGGTCGTCTCTTCGGACAACTCCTCGCATCTCTCCAATCTTCCCCTTTGAAAGCTCGTCGATGAATTTTCTGTGGCTGAAGACGACTGCCACAAAAACACATTTCTGTACGGCGTCCACTCCGAGAGTACGGATGTTGTCCCAAAGAGCTGGGAATGTTCCCGTCGCCTCATCGAAATTGAGCATTGCCTTCACCTGGGCCGAGTCGATATGCGCCCCATTAACCTGGCCGTCTAGGTTGTCGAGTAGCTGATTCGCGGGAACCTGAGTGAGAACGTCTCCAATCTTGTTGAATCCGTTCTTTGTGAGCGAAACAGTGAGGTTTTGTAAACCGTTCATTTTTTTCGAGCCAACAGTAGGGCTTCGGTGACCTCTCGGGCACGGTCTTTAGCGCGTCCCATCGTCATATGGACGTGGGCCATCGTGAGAACTTGCAGGTCGTAAGAGCTGCCGAGCGTCGCTTGAGCAAGACTTTGTAATTTTTCGAGTGTAATCATTCCAGTGTTGCTATAACTCAAAACGAGGTTACTGCCCGAGGCTTGAACACCCTGGAACAGTTTCGTGAAGGCTCCCGGAACTTGCGTTCCGATGGAGAATGGCGACTGATGTCGCTCGGCCCGGTAGCGCCCCTTCACCATCTTTCCGTTCTTGTGCTGGATCTCTGGATAGTCGTACCGAACGAGTGTTTCGAGGGCGTGATAGAAGCGTGAATAGTGAACGAAGCAATACGGCGGATCCGCGTAAACAGTACAAGGCCTCAGAGTTTCGAGGCAATCGACGTAGTCCTTAGATAGAAGCTGATGCCCTTGCACTGGGCGTCGTCGTGTTAGAGGCAGAGCGTCCTTGTGCCACTTTCGCGCGAAGTAATCGGTAATGCTTCGCTTTCGGTAGCGTACGATGTCCTGAAAAGCGTGGTCGGTTGTCGCGTCTCTGTACTGTGCGAAGTGCCCGGTTCCCTGTCCACAGTAGGCCATCGCGTGCATGATGGTTGCAAGAATAAGGTGGTGTGCGTGTCCTTCATGGCGGTCCGCCACTGAGCGAAGCGCATCAATCCAAGCACACTGCTCCGCCGACCACCACGTCCCCGAATAGAAGCGTGTGAAAAGGTGGTGTTTCTGCGGGAGTGGCTTTAAATGGAGGTTCAGTGCATCATTTTCTGCTCGCACGAATGCTTCTCTTTCCGTAATCGAGTCGTAATTTGTGTATGGTCCAATACTGTGAAGGAGATCTTCGGCTAGTGGGCGAGCGTCCTCAATAAGGCAAGCTGCCGAGATAGTGCACGGCAGATCCTCTTGCATGAGATAGGCTCCCGCGAGAACAGCCGAATAGCGCTGAATATCGTTCGAAACGAAGGGGACCTGGTCTCCGATCGCACCAGCCAAACTGGCGGAACCGGCGAACAGGTCGCAGACTCCACCCCCCTCATAAACCTCATTGAGTCCCGAAATTACAAAGTCAAGGATCTTCGTCTTCGAGCCCATGTATTTGATGAACTGCGGGAATGTTTCCTGGTGTAATGCTAAGGGGCCTGAACGGGAATCAAGACTTTCAAGGACCTGGCCCTTCAGTGTCTTCACATCTTTGGGAAATAGCAATATTTGACCTGTTGCGGTTTGTCCAACTGTCATAAGACACTCTGTCTCTACTTTACTCATCGACGAGGCACTCCCACATGAGTCCTTTTGCTAAGTCCTCGGTTACGATTTCAGAAGCGACTCGTTACTGAATGCTTGAGTCTCGGTCTCCTACAAACACGGGCAGCCGTCAATGCAGGTGCTCGTCGAGGCGCATGTCAAACATCCCCTCTCGCGTGCCGCTAATCTCTCTCGAAAGGTTCTTCATGGTTCAGTTTGACCTATTTCATCCTTACAAAAAGTAATATTGTTGTCGATAGGCAAGAGCAGGCCGACACAAGCACAAGGAGACCAGTTGACGAGGAACCAGCCAGTTTGCCTTTCTAGCGCAATCTGGCAGCACGACCACCTCGCGGGAGCCATTCGGGACTACGGCGATGCAGCGCGTGACGACCTCGTACTTGAACGCATCCGCGGTCTAGCTAGCACGATCGGGTCGTAAACAACGAGATACGAATGAAATGCCCCTGGGTTGCCGGTCTCGCGGAGCCCCTAGCTCAGCAGAAATTGCTTGACGCGATCAAGGCCGCGAAGTGCGCCTACCAACCCTGTGCCGATGATCAGCACCATAAGGGCTGACAGCAGGTCCCGGAAGAACCACATTGCCGCCGCCACGTGCCACGTTCCCACGATAATGAACCACACGAAAAAGCCCTCAATGGCTTTCTGTGAGGCATCTTTCCGAATTCGCCGATTCCTTTCAGCAATTGTCATAGAGATTCCCTTCCCAACCTTTAAGCGTTACCTTAACATACTTTTTCTGATAAAGCTGTGGATATTATCGGAAGCCCAAGAAATTTCCGCAGGGAGTTCTCGGCAATTTGAAACTTTGCCGGGTTTGAGGCGTTTGCACCTCCGTCAGGAACGCCTTATGAATCTCGCGATTGCATGTATTTCCGCCTTTTTGGCTCCGGCCCCGCTGGCGAACCCCAGCCTGATTGGAGCCTTGAGCCAATTTGAATTCGTCAAGAACGACTTTGTCAAGGGTAGCGTCGTAAATGAAGCAAAGATCGTTGATGTCGCGATGTTCAAGAACGGCTATGCCGTCGTCACAAGACAGTTTGATATTGATGAAACAGGCAACACGAACCTGAGCTACATTCCGCAAAGCTCCATTGGCACCCTGTGGTTTAGCACGGTTGGCGGGGCGCAATTAAAGACGGTCACGGCAACGACCCTGAAAAGGCCAGAGACCACCAACCTAGGAAGTCTCGAGCAAATTCTCGCAGCGAACGTTGGCAAGGTGCTTCAACTTGACTATCGGCAAGGCGAGGCGGGACATCCGTTCGTCAAAGGAAAGCTGCTCGCGATCAACGGCGACTTCATCGTCATCGAAACGCCAACGGGCCAACAGGTTTTGACCAAAGCCGGCATTCAAAAGATCACGCCGGAAGACGGAAAACTCGTGTTTACGACCTCATACCAGGCAGCCACGCGCGTCGTGCAGTTCACAACTACAGGTAAAGGCAAGATCCAAATGCTCTCCCTAGAGCGCGGAATCTCTTGGACCCCGGGCTACGCCGTTGAGCTTTTGGACGATAAAGAACTTAAAGTCGTTTCGAAGGCTACGATCAGCAACGATCTTGATAGCTTCGAAAATCTCGATGTACGCCTCATTACCGGCTTCCCTAACCTCCCGTGGGCTGGAGTGTTAGAACCGTTCTTGAGTGGTTCGCCGACGAACGGTCCCTTGCTTGGCGCTGGATTCGGCGGTGGCGGCCAAGCGCCAGCGGCGATGATGACCCAAAATCGGATGGCCAAGGAGGCCGTGATGGCCGACTTTAGTGCCGGAATGGCCGCGCCTAGCGACGCCAGCGGCGAGCAGAAAGAAGACCTGTTCTTCTACAAGTATCCGAAGGTCTCGCTCAAGGCTGGTGACCGCGGCTACTACATCCTGTTCGAAGCGAAGTCTCCATACAAGACCCTCTTCACCGCCGATCTGCCCGATTCCACGACTCCAGAATCGACGTACCGAGGTCTTCCTGACGGTCCAGCGGATGTCTGGAATACGCTGCAGTTCCGAAACACTTCTGGTCAACCGCTCACAACCAGTATCGCCACCGCCTTTAGCAAGGGCGACATCGTCGGCCAAGGGATGCTGAACTACACGCCGGCAAACGCCGATGCCGAACTTCAAATCAACAAGTCGCTCGACATTCGAGTTGAAGCAACCGAAGAAGAAGTGACCCGCGAGCGGGGCGCGATCAAGTACTTCAACAGCGAGCAGCCGCTTTACGATCTGGTCACGTTGAAAGGCGTCATCGAGATTCGCAATGACAAGACCAAAGAAGTCAAGCTCCGAATTCGAAAGCAGATCACGGGGGAAATCTTGGAAGCCGGGACGGCGGACGTTGCTAAAACGGCCAAAGGACTGAAAGCCGTGAACCCAAACGCAACGTTAACATGGAATCCAACGCTTTCGCCGGGCAAATCGCTTAAACTGAATTACAGCTACAAGCTCTACTTGCGAAGTAGCTAGTAATCCCATGGCCATTATCAGCGCGCTTCTTCTTGGGCTGTCGCAGTCGGTGTATTTGCCGAACGCACACGCTCACAACGACTACGTCAACCCAAAGCCGCTGACCGAAGCCCTGTCGCTCGGATTCAAGAGCATCGAAGTCGACGTGTTCCCGGTTAACGGGAAACTCCTCGTCGGTCACGATAAGAAGGACCTGAAGCCCGGGAACACCATCGAATCGATGTATTTGAACCCGCTCGTTGCTCGCGCAAAGGATAATGGCGGCTGGATTTATGGCCCGAAGGAAGAGCTCTGGCTCCTGGTGGACATCAAAGAAAAGGGGCCCGAGGCGTACGCGCTTCTTAAGCAGCTGATCAAACCAAACCAGCAGTTTTTCACGGGCTACAGCATCCCCGGCGGAGTTGTCCCGTCTGCGATTCGGATCATCCTGAGCGGAGACCGACCGACTGATATCGTGAAGAAGGAGGACGTCCGGTACGCATTTATCGACGGCCGACTCTCGGATCTTGAAAAGATTGATGCTGAGTTGATGCCGCTGATCAGTGACAGTTGGCTAGAGAATTTCGAGTGGCGCGGCGTTGGCGCGCTGAACAACAAGGACCGGTTCAAGCTCCAACTCGCGGTAAACCGCGCGCACCGGCAGGGGCAGAAGCTGCGGTTCTGGGCAACGCCGGACACGCCTGTGGCCTGGAAGATGCTGCGCGACTTTGATGTCGACGTGATCGGGACCGATCAACCCGCCAAGCTGGCCGCCTTCCTCAAAGCTCAGCGATAAGCTCGCGATTCATTTGCGCGACCAGCTCTTCCTGCTGCTTGGCAAAGGCAACGAGCTTCTGTTCTAGGCTCTCGTTGCCGATCGCTAACATTCGGACGGCAAGGAGCCCAGCGTTTTTGGCATTGCCAATCGCTACGGTCGCGACCGGGATTCCCGCAGGCATTTGGACGATGCTGAGCAGAGAGTCTTCGCCGCTCAAGTACTTCAGTGCAACGGGGACGCCAATGACCGGGAGCGTGGTCAGGCTTGCGACCATGCCAGGCAAGTGCGCCGCACCGCCGGCTCCGGCGATGATTACTTTGAGTCCACGTCCACTGGCGGATTGGGCGTACTCAACCATCTTGAGCGGGGTTCGGTGGGCGCTAACGACCTGGAGCTCGTAGCTGATCCCGAAGTCGGCCAGTACTTCGGCCGCCGGTTTCATGGTTTCAAGGTCGCTTTTGCTCCCCATGATAATGCCAACGATCGGAGTCATTTTTTCACCTTACCTTTCACCGATAGAGCGGTCTCCACGATCGCGTCGGCATAGCGCTCACTGGCTCCGGTGTTCGATGCGACGAAGTTCTTCGCTTCCTCGCCAACGGCCTTGAGACGCTGTGGATCCGCGAGCAGTTGCCGAACCGTGGTCGCGATCTCGCTTGCTTGGACTTGAGTGGTGCCCTTTGCCACCGCGGCGACGTCGCGGAAGTTCCGCATGTTTGGCCCGTGGATGACCGGCACGCCATGCGCGAGGGGCTGGATGATGTTCTGCCCGCCAAGGTCGGCAAACCCGCCTCCAACAATGGCAAGGGACGCAACCGCGTAGAGAGGGCTCAATTCTCCGTACGAATCCAAGATCAAAATCTGCTCGGCCCCGATCTTTTCGTTTGCCATTCTCCGGAGCATCGGACCGTTAAAGTGCCGAGCAAACGCCGCGTCTAACTCCACCTTGCGGTCGATGTGGCGCGGCGCGAAGATGACTTGAACATCTGGCGTGAGCTTCTTGGCTTCGGCTAAGCACTCGTCAAACTCCTCGTGCCGGATTGAACCGAAGATAACAACGGGCTTCTCTGGCGACAACCCAAGCTCTGCTTGCCATTCGGCAACTGATTTCCCGCCGGATTCCACCGCCTGATCGAACTTGCAGTTTCCCAGCACGCGAACATCCTTCGCACCGAAAGAGGACATCCGATCCGCGTCAGATTGCGCTTGCATCAGAGCCGCTTTCAGCCATGCCGCCATCTGCCGGTACAGCGGTGCTACTCGGTTCATGCCCCGAAAACTTCGCTCGCTGATGCGGCCGTTGACCAGGATCACGGGCACATCAAAGACATCCGCCGCCCAAAGGAAGTTGAACCACAACTCCGTCTCCATGAGAACGGCAACCTTTGGACGGACCGTCTGAATTGCCCCCAGTTGGAACCGGGCGACGTCAATTGGGAAATAGACCACTTGATTGACGACTTCGCCTAGCAGCGGTTGGGCAGTTTCAAAGCCGCTGCTCGTGGTGACGCTCAGGACAAGATCGTATTCAGGAAGTTTGCGACGGATCGCCTGCAGGATGGGCTTCGCCGCGACCACTTCGCCCACCGAAACGGCATGAAACCAAATGCGGTTCTCGTGTCGCGGCAATTCGTATTGCCCGAAACGCTGCTTCCAGTTCGGCATCGGTTGCCGCCGCCGGGCGCGGAACCACATCCACGGCCCCCAGATTGGTGCCAGCAACGTCAGGACGATATTGTAGACAAGGAACATTACGCCTCGAAACTTCGGCCCGTAATCCGGCCAAATGCTTCCACGTACTTCGCGCGAGTTTGACTAACGATCTCCGCCGGAAGCGCGGGGCCAGGCGGCTGCTGATCCCAGCCCGTTTCGGCGAGGTAGTTCCGGACGAACTGCTTGTCGTAGCTAGCCGGGCTAGAGCCGGGCGCGTACTTTTCGGCATCCCAGAATCGACTTGAGTCTGGCGTTAAAGCCTCATCGATCCAGATGATTCCGTCGTCAGTCCAGCCGAACTCGAACTTAGTGTCTGCGAGGATGATGCCCACGTTGGCGCAGTGCTCGGCAGCTTTTGCATAAATCTCGAGCGTCTTCGACTGAATGAACTCTGCCGCTTCGATTCCGATTTGATCCACGACGGAGGCGAAAGAGATGTTCTCGTCGTGACCTTCTTCGGCTTTGGTCGCGGGAGTGAAAATCGGTTCAGGAAGTCGCGCTGCATCGACCAGCCCCGTCGGCAAGGCCAACCCATGAATGTTGCCGCCAGACTTCGTGTACTCCTTGAACAAACTGCCCGTGATATAGCCACGGGCAACGCATTCAATCGGCAGCGGCTTAGCCTTTTTCGCGATCGTGGATCTCCCGGCAAGCTCCGGCTGAGGGTTCTTGCATCGGCTCGCAATTTCTGCGTCGTCGGTGGAGATGACGTGGTTTGGGCAAAGGTCCGAGAATTTATCGAACCAGAACGTGCTCATCTGGGTGAGGATGCAGCCCTTATCGGGAATGCCATTCGCCATGACCGCGTCGAACGCGCTAATCCGGTCCGTGGCGACGATCAGAAGCTCATCGCCCAAATCGTAGACCTCACGAACTTTCCCGCACCGCGCGGGCGGAAGTCCAAAAACGGCGGTATGGAGCAGTTCAGGCATGCCTGATTATTGCGCGGATTCCGGCGCAATCTCGTCGGGCGAGATTGCGCCAGAAACATTCGCTGGCCTTACTTCAGTCGCTTGATGCGAATGTTGCGAAGGGCGACCGGGTCGCCGTGGTCTTGGAAGACCAAGTTACCGACCTTGCGCTGACCGTAGATCGCGGCGTTCGCGAACTTCGACTTCAGCACTCGATCTTTCCAGTCCGCCGAATTGATCTCGTAGGCCGCGACCTTCTTGCCGTTGAGCCAGTGCTCGATGCTGTTGCCACGAGCAACGACCCGGGAGCTGTTCCACTGTCCCGCCGCTCGAGCCTGAGCTCGATCCGTTGGGTAGATCGCGTACACCGAGCCAGCGCTGGTCATCGGGCTACGACCGTCGTTATGTCGCAAGTTGTCCAGCAACTGATACTCCGGTCCGGTGATGTACGGCGCGGTGTACTCCTCGGTTGATCGGTACATCATGCCGCTGTTGCCGCCGGGTCCGACTTTCCATTCCCATCGGAAATCGAAGTCGCCAAAAGTATCCAACGTGCGGAGATCTCCACCGCCGCCAGAACCCGGCACGTAGCGAATTTCGCCGTTGACGGCCTTCCAGCCGGTCGGAACCACCTTCTGGCGGAAGCCAATCCAGTTGCTCAGCGACTTGCCATCGAACAGGAGTTCAAAGCCTTCCTTCTTTTCTTGCTCGCTCAGTCCAGTGACCGGTTTGGCCGGATTTGGCTTGACAATCGCGTTCTGTGGAATCTCGTTCAGCGTGTACCAAGCCTCAGTGCTCCAGAGATTCTCTCCAGACTTGGATAGCAAAGTTGGGTCGAGGCGGAAGTAGACAACATTGCCGGCTTTGAGGCCGTCGAGTTCGACGAAGACCTTCTTTCGGTCCTTTGAAACGGTGATCGACTTCGGTTGCTTGACCTCGGTGTCGACTTTCGGTCCGCCATACTGCTCGGTTGGCACATATCGCCAGGTCTGAACGGTGTAGTCGGCCGCGTCGTTGCCGTTGAACTCGGCCAGAGGCTGAGTCAACTCAAGTTCAAATCCGTTCGTCTTGGCCCGTGTAGCGAGGATTTCGAAGGTGGACTTGCCGTTGAACTTGATCTTCTGCAGACCAAATCGCTCTTTGCCTTCCTGTCCCCAGTTGCCCGCCGCGCCGATGCCGCCAATATAGAGCGCGCCGTCTGGACCCCAGGCAATGCGGTTCACGCCGGCTTCAAGGCCCTGAGTGAACCGATAGACCGCGCCTTGGAGCACGCCGTTGACCTGCTCCACGAAGACACGCTTGACGCCGCCGTGCGTCACGTCGCCGTGAAGCATCTGACCCTTGTACGGGCCGTCGTTCATCGTCGTTGGGTTGCTTGGCGAGTTGCCAATTTCACCCTGCGGCAGCCAAACCACCGGAGGCTGCTCTTTCAGACCCTTCGTGCCAGTCGGATCAACCGAACGCGAACCGAAGAATGCGCCGGGCTTGTAATGAAGAATTTTCGAGCTAGGTAGCCAGTCGCCCTGGTTGTCGGCAATGAAGATCTCGCCTTTGTAGCCAAAGCCGATGCCGTTCGGGGTTCGAAGACCGTGCGCAACGAGTTCGTAGTCACCCGTCTTGCCGTTGATCTTCACGACCTTGCCACGATCTGGGTTCTGGGGCTGAGTACTGGCACCGCCTGGATTGATCGCCGTAGCGAGGTTCCCGTAGAAGTAACCGTCCTTGTAGACAAGTCCGAAAGCGAACTCGTGGAAGTTGTCGGTTACTCCCCAGCCGTTGGCTAGCGCGTAGTACTCATCCGTAATGCCATCGCCATTTTTGTCAATGAGCTTCGTGAGTTCCTGCTTTTGCAGAACGTAGATGTCCTTACCAACGACCGCAAGTCCGAGCGGCTCAGCGAGACCTTTCGCGATTTGCGTGACCTTAACCGATTCCGCGCCCTTTTCGATGCCGCTTAGCTTGTAAACCGCGCCGTCGGCGTCCCACGTGCAAACCAGCATTTCGCCGGTTGGCAAGAAGGCAATTCCGCCGACTCGCGGCTTAAAGTCCTTTGGACGAATGGTGATCAGATCGTACGACGGGTGAACTCCCTCAAGGGGTCGCTGATCGCCAGGGCGGCTGTAATTACCCTCGACGATGACATTCTTTCGGCCCGGAGACGTCACGCGAACTTCGCCTTCGATGGTCGTGAAAGCGCTGGCGGGAATCAGTTCCCAAGTCGTTGACCCGGGCTTTTGCCATTCCAACCTCAACGTCGCGTCTGCTCCGCCCTGGAAGTACTCGATGCGAAACGGATGCTCACCCGGATCAAGGGTGAACTCGCCCGTGTTGTAATCGAACGAGTGCAGACCGTCGTGATTCACGACCATCGTGTCTCGAATGTACAGGTTCGAACCGTCATCACTGCCGAGGCGGAACTTGAACTTGCCGGTGTCTTTAACGTTCAAAAACCCGCTAATGTGAACGATGAAGTTCTCTTCGAATCCACCGAAGTCGTCCTTCGACTTTAGGTCAACCACCGGCAGGACATAGGACTTGTTTGGCGTCTGCGCCGCAACAAGGACCGGCACTTTCGACATTCCAATTCCGACATCGTAAACGCGAACGGCAACGCCCGGAATGCGGCCCGCAACCGGTTCCTGCGGAAGACTGGCCGGCCCTGCAAAGAGAATTTCGTCGTTCTTCTGAACCGACGTCGGTGCCGGAATAAATCCAACCACGAGGTGATTGAGCGTGGGCCCTGGCTTTCCGCCGTTCGCAGCGCGCGCTCGTTCTTCTTGCTCTTCGTTTCGCTCGAAGAGCAGCTCACCGTCAATGACCAGTTGCTTCTCGCCGTTGACCGTTACTTCCTTTTCGGTAACGATCTTGAAATCCCCCTGCGAGATGAATTCGCGTTTGTTGGAGATGGATTCAACTCGGGTCTTGAGCTTCAGCTTCAGGTCTTCAGTGAGACCCCAGACTTTGAATTGCCGAATGAACCCCGTTCGGTCGTTCCGGTTGTAGTACTCCGGCGTTTCTTCGATTCGAATCGATGCCTTGCCGGGGCGGGGAATTTCGTACTGAAGGACGCACTGTTTGTCCTCCATTCGATAACCCCGGTACCGGATTGGGGCGGGCATGGTTTGACCACTTTGTTCGATGAACCAAACGGGCTGATCCACGATGCCACTTTCGTACCGAGCTCCTTCGCTGGTGGGCTGTGGACCATGTGAGGCGGTGTAAACCGCCCCGTCAAACTTTACGCCGCCCGCCCATGCCTTGTAGAGTCCGCAGTTGGTAGCGTCGTATGCCACCCACAGCTTTTCGTTCAGAGCGAGGGTGACAATCCGGGCTCGCTGATCGAGCACGGAGCGGAAAACCCAGATGTCTCTGGGCCGTTGCGGAGCAGGCGGGGTGACGAATTGCGGTGAGTAAATCACCAGGGAAGCTAGGAGCCCGAGCACCCCTAAGTTTTACCCCTGTTGGTCTTTAAACTTAAGCTTTAGCCCGCCGGGAACGAGCTTTGCTTGAGGCTTCATTTTTGGATCGAGGATGAGGGTCTTGACGAAGTACTCCCACATTCGATTCGTGTTCATTTGCGTGTGTCCCTGGTCCGGTCCGACCTGCATGTCGTACCGCTTGCCCGCGCGCTCCAAAGAGCGAATAAACATGTAGGTGTTCGCCGGATGGACGTTATTATCGGAAGTACCGATGTAAAGCATCAGGTTCCCTTTCAGCTCCTTTGCGTAAGTGAACGCTGACCCAGCTTCGTATCCGGCTTTGTTCTCGCCTTCCGCTGGTAACCCCATGAAGCGCTCCGTATAGATCGTATCGTAGTGGCGCCAGTCGGTCACGCTGCTACTCGCACACGCCGTTCGGAAGACGTTTGGGTGTCGCAGGATCGCCATGATCGACGCGTACCCGCCGTAGGAAGTTCCGTAGATTCCGACCCGCGCTGGATCGACGTAGGACCGCTTGCCAAGTTCCTTAATTCCTGCGGCTTGGTCGTCAATCTCAACAACGCCGAGCTTGCCGTAAACCGCATCCCGGAAAGCCTTACCTCGACCGTTCGTGCCGCGCCCCGCGAGGTTCACGACCAAGAAACCCATCTCCGTGAGTGGACTCGGTGCGCGGAAGCCAACTTGCGGCCCGCCCGACTCTGGTCCAGCGTAAACGCTCAGAACCATCGGGTACTTCTTGCTCGGATCAAAGTCGGACGGGAATTGGACCGTGCCAAAGCAATCCGTCACGCCATCAGCAGCTTTGAACTTGAACAGCTCCGTCTTCTTGAGTCCAAGCTTTTCCCATTCCGTGAGATCGGACTTTGCTAGGACAACCTCGGGCTTTCCAGGCTGAATCAACACGGTTTCCGGCGCGGAATCGGGCGTTTGACGAACCGTGACATATCTTTCGCCATCGGGAGCCAAATTCACCGAATGGTGGAATTTCTGATCAGTGAGAATCTTGTCCGATTTGCCATCCAAAGTCGCTACGTGAAGCTGGAGGAAGTACGGATTGTCCAGTCCAGCCGCCGCGTAGAAGACGCGGTTCTTGGCTTCATCCACTCGGACAATGCTGATGACATCCCGGCCTAGCTTCGTGATCGGGTTCAGGATTCCCTTCTTCACGTCCGCAAGATACAAATTCTTGAATCCGCCCTTTTCGCTGCTCCAGATGAATCGCTGCTGATCCTTCAAGAACTGCGCGTCCGGATGGTTTTCAGCCCAACTTTGCGGCTGTCGTTCTTCGAGGATCACTCGAGACTTTCCGGTCGTCGGGTCTGCCGCGCAGAACTGCATCACATTCTGCTTTCGGTTCGTGCGGTTGAAGAAAAGCTCCTTTCCGTCTGGAGACCACTTGACGTCGTACACATACTCGCCGAGCGACGCGTCACCGAACTGCGTATCGACGGTGATCGAAGCGCCTGTCATAGGATTCGCGATGCGCAATTGCACCACCGGGTTCACCGTGCCGGCTTTCGGATAGGCTTCGGTGTCGAGTGTCGACTGGAATTCCGTCTGCGCCAGGGCGAGGTAGTAGTCCTTGACCGCAGTCTCATCGAATCGATAATAAGCCAGCTTTGAGCTATCTGGAGACCACCACATCGCCTCCCGCACGTTGAGTTCTTCGCCATAGACCCAACTGGCGACGCCGTTCTTGATGCGCTTATCAACGGAGCCGTCAGTCGTCAGCGCTTTCTCAGCGACTCCAGTGCCCTTTACATAAACGTTCCGATCTCGAGTGACCGCGGTCCACTTGCCGTCCGCTGAAGTGGCGGTATCGAATTGCCGTCCACGTTCTGGAGCTTGGCGTGCTCCACCGGCGCGCCGATTTGGCGTCGTGGCCGCGGCCGTAACTTCGCTGATCGCGCCGGTCGCAAAGTCATAGCGGCTCGCTTTTCCGCGCACGGTGAAAGTGACGCCCTTCCCGTCTTCATCCCATACCACCGAGGCAACGCCGGGCTGGAATGTCTGCGCACGGGCGAGCTTTTGGTATCGATCGTATCTCGGCATTTCCGCAAAAACCTCCTGAGCAAAGGCTACCGATTCAAGGGCAAACCCCGAAATCAGCAAGCCGGGAACAAGGAAAAATCTGTTGGCCGAAAAGCGCATAGAGGGCATTATCCGACACTCTGCCCGTTTTCGACTTGCGGTTGCTTCCATTTTCGGCTAAGCCAAACCGCGAAAGGTGCCAGCACGAGCGCGGGAAGAAAAGCCGCCGTTGGCAAACTCTTCACGTTCAGCAATCCGAAAGCGGTTGCGATCAGCATCAGGCCACCCGTTGCCGATGCCTCCCGAATGAACTCCGGATCGTCCGCAATCGGCTTCAGAGGCTTCGCGAGAAGCGTCAGCCCGCCTTGAATGAGAAACACCAAAATCGCGCTGGCAAGCACCCCGACGCCAAGGGTGGCGGCAAGGAACATCGCCGCCACGCCATCTAGAAGACTCTTAATCGCCAGCAGCTCGATCTTCTTCTCCAATGCGTCCTGGAGACACCCAAGCAGAGTCATCGGGCCGACACAGAACAGGACCGTCGCAGTGATCAAACCCTCCTGAAATCGGCCTGCTCCGCCGAAGGCTTGTTTCATCTGGTCCGCGAGGTTGGCCAGCCCAGCTTCGATGCCCATGAGGCGACCAAGGATTCCGCCAATTGTAATTGCTGCCGCGACCAGCATAAGTTGCTTCGTCTCGAAGAAGGTCTTCATCCCGAGCCCGAGTGTGACGAGCCCGAGGCCAGTGAGGGCAACTTCCATGAGGCCCTCGGGAATGATCTTCCCGAGGGCCACGCCGATGCCGGCGCCCACCGCAACCGTCGCGGTGTTCAGTAACGTTCCGCGCATAGCGGAACTAGTTTCCGGTCGTGTTTCGCTTCAGCGGACCCGATCGATCCGCGAGTTCAGCAGCGGTGAGATAACCAAGCTTTGCCGCGTTCGCGATCTTCTCGTAGTTGATCTTGTCGGCGGTGTCGGTTGGCTGGTGGTAGTCCGGGTGGAATCCATCGAAGAAGAACGCGATTGGAATGCCGACCTTCGCGAAGTTGTAGTGGTCGCTTCTCGTGTAAACATCCTCTGCGTCGTACTTGAACTTGAACTTCGTATGCTGGTTCAAGCGCTGAATGATGTCGTCAATCTCATTCGAGATCTTCTTGGTTCCGACCAAACGGATCGTATCTCGGTTTTCGTCTGCCTTATCGACGCGGTTCGGGTCTCCGTTCTGAACTCCATCGCTGTCGCGTCCGACCATGTCCATCTGGATCTCCGCGATCATCTTGTCGTGCGGCATCTTCGGATTGTCCGAATAGTAAGCGCTGCCCAACAGGCCGCGCTCTTCGCCGCAGAACCACATGAAGATGATGCTGCGCTTCGGCTTGACTGGGTTGGTGCTGAATGCCTTGGCGATCTGAAGAACCGCCGTGCTTCCGCTTGCGTCATCGTCTGCGCCCGGATAAACCACTCCTCCCGTAACCCCGAGGTGATCGAGGTGTGCACCAATACCAACTGTTTCGGCTTTCAACGTTGGGTCGCTACCCTCAAGAATGCCAACGACGTTCGGCACGCCCACTTCTTCAAACATTCCCTTGCCGGAAATCTTGATGTCGCCGAGTTCGGTTGCTTCCGAAACCGTTGCGGCTGGGGTTGCAAGAGATATGTCCTTCTTAACGCTGCTGGCAAGCTTTTTCACGCCAGCTTCGGTGATGCTTCCACGGATATTCGCCCGTGCTCCTGCGGTTGGGGCAGTTCGCGTTGGGCTCCATTCTCCGGCAGCTACGGTCTTTCTCAGGTTCAAAATCAGCTTCGGACGGTTGCCAGCGAACTGTCGCATAAGGTCGCGGGATTGCGTACCGACGATGATGACAATCGCATCCTTTAGAACCGCAGGTTCGGCGAGGGCAGCACCGCCCGTTCGGAGCACAACAGCCTTGCCTTCAACGGAAAAAGCTTCCGTCGCACCAGATAGGGCAATGTCGGAGCCAACCGACGCTTTCTTGCCCGCGAGTTCCACGTTCACAGAACCCGGATCGATGCGACTTCGATAGAACGGCATGTTCTGGAAATAAGTACCGTTGTCGCCTAACGGCTTGATTCCCCAGCCTTTCAGTTTCCCGGCAACGTATTCCGCCGCCTTTTGGAAACCAGGTTGTCCGGTGCCTCGGCCCTGAGTTTCAGGTCCGGCAAGGTAGCCCAAGAACTCGCGTCCGTCCTTTTGGTTGATGCTCTCGAACCCAACCTTCTGGGCGGCGGGTGGGGGAACGCTGCCAGCGTATTGGGCAAACGAGAGCGAACTCAGTCCCACAAGCAGGACGGAAACAGGTAGGCGACGCATAGGTGGTTAATATACGCGACATTTCCCGGATCCGAGTTCCGCGAAAGTCCTAACCCAGTAATATTTCCCTCCGCCCGGCCCACATAATTAGACAGTTGGCTAAAGATCAAACAACGGGAAGTGACCACGGTTATCGCGCGCTCGCTGATCCAACAAGACGAAAGATCTTGCGGATGCTAGGCGATGGTGAGATGTCGGCCGGACAGATCGGAGATGCGTTTCCGATCTCCCCCGCCTCTATGTCACATCACTTCAACGTGCTCAAGCAAGCCGGACTCATCTCCGGAAGGCGCGAGGGGCAGCAGATTCTGTACTCGGTGAACACCACCGTGATGCAGGAACTGGCCGCTCTCGTGCTCGATCTCATCCAACGCACCGAAACCTCTCCATCGGAGACCACCGAATGAACATCAAGAAATCGTTGCTAGTCCAGGCCAGCATGCTGGTTCTCGGGCTCCTCTATAGCCTGTACATGAACCAACAGTTGCCAGACCGGGTCCCAACGCACTGGAACATCAACAACCAGCCAGACGCATGGGGCCCGAAAAGCACCGTTCTCTACCTAGGCTTAGCCATCTTGTTGCTGGGACCATTGATGACCGTGGCAATCCCAAAGTTATCTCCGAAGAACTTCGGCGGCGAAACTTTTGGCGAGACGTTCGCGACGGTGATGCTACTCGTGCAAGGCATGTTTCTCGCGATTCATTTCGTAATCTTGCGCTCGGCTGGTGGCGGAATGGACAACATCGGAAACGTGATGATGGCGGTGATTTTCGCTTTCTTCGCCTTCTTTGGCAATCTGATGGGACGAATCAAGCGCAACTTCTATATGGGTGTTCGAACCCCTTGGACGCTTGCAAGTGAGCGGGTTTGGCTGGCAACCCACCGCCGAGCCGGACGCCTTTGGTTCTTTGGCGGCATTGGCGGGGTGTTGTTCAGCCTGTTACCGATCCCAATGTACGTGCCAATCGCAGCACTCGTACTGATGTCCCTTGCGCCCGTAGTTGACAGCTACCTATTGTCACGCAGGCTCGAGCCAGACGGGACTCCGCAATAAAAAAAGCCGCCCGATCAATCTGATCGGACGGCTTTTTGTTATCAGGACTTCAGAGTCGCTGTCCGACGAAGTTGACGATGTCGGCGATTCGGCTGCTGTAGCCCCACTCGTTGTCGTACCAGCTGACAACCTTAACCATGCTGCCAAGGCCGATGGTGTCGACGGCGCTGAAGATGCTGGAGTGCTCATTTCCACGAAGGTCGGTGCTAACCAGCTGCTCATCCGAGTACTGAAGAATGCCCTTCATGGCACCGTCCGCATACTCCTTCATCGCTGCGTTGATCTCGTCGACGGACGCTTCCTTGGTGAGGAGCGCGGTGAAGTCAACGACGGAAACGGTTGGAGTTGGAACTCGGAAGGCCATTCCGGTGAACTTGCCCTGCAATTCTGGGATGACCAAGCCAACGGCTCGTGCTGCCCCGGTGCTGCTTGGAACGATGTTCTGCGAAGCGGCTCGAGCGTCGCGAAGGTCCTTTGCGGCGGTGTCCTGGGTCTTCTGCGTGTTCGTGAAAGCGTGGACGGTGGTGAGAAGTCCCTTCTCGATGCCGAACTTTTCGTGCAGAACCTTAGCGACCGGTGCGAGGCCATTGGTGGTGCAGCTCGCGTTCGAGATCACGTGATGCTTCGCCGGATCGTAAACGTTGTCGTTGACGCCAAGCACAACCGTGAGGTCCTCGTTCTTTGCCGGAGCCGAGATGATGACTTTCTTGACGCCGTGGTTCTTGTGGGCAACCGCCTTGGTTGCATCGGTGAAGAAGCCGGTGGATTCGACGACAACGTCAACGCCGACCGTATCCCAAGCAATCGCGCCTGGATCCTTTTCGGCGAAAACTTTGATGGCCTTGCCGTTGACGAAGAGCTCATCGGCATCTCCCGACACCGTGCCGGCAAACGGACCGTAAGTGGAGTCGTACTTAAAGAGGTGGGCGTTGGTTTTGACGTCCGTAAGGTCGTTGATTGCGACGACTTCGATGGCTTCGGGGTACCGAGCCAAAATCGTGCGGAGAGACAAGCGGCCAATGCGGCCAAATCCGTTGATACCTACGCGAATTGCCATAACGCTGTAACCAGTCTGGTTTACCGGCGTCTTTGCCGTCTACCTTCAGGAGTTTACCTAGCACCTACATGGCGGGAGGCTCTTGGGACCGAAAGCTAGCACTGGACGCCACCGCTGTGCCGATCAACAGAAGGGCGAATGTGCCAATGAACGGACTGAACGGCGCCAGTTCAAAAAGCCAGGTTCCGGTTGGCCCCGCCACCACTGCCCCCACGCCTTGAGCCGCCATGACCGCGCCGAGGTTCTGACCTTTCCGCGCGGGATCGATCTCGGCCACCCGTGCATACCACGCGGGCATCGCGAGTAAGAAGCCGACGCCTAACGGCAAAGCACACCCAATCAACACCGGCAAGGTCTGCAGACTCGGCACCGTCGTTGCGAGCGCGAGAGGAGTTGATCCGACCAGCGACAGGGCCAGCCCTAGCATCATTGCCCGGTAAGCGCCGAGACGCGCTCCCAGCCTGCTGACTGGCCCGGCGAGTACCGCCAAACCAAGCGCGGCCGGGAGCACCGAAGCCCCAACCGCAGACTCGGAAATCTTGAACACCTGGATTGGGAGCAACTTCGCAATGAAACTCGGGAAGCCGATGGCCGCAAAAATGAGAAAGCCCACCATCATGTAAGGCCAGGCCGCGGACGACGCTCCGCCCTCCACTCGCTCGGCATGCGTCGGTGCGGAAGATTTGTCGGAAGCGCCGGACACCAACGCGAGCCCGGCCAAAACGACGAACAGAACACCGCTAGCGACAATCCCCGCGCCCGTCCAGCGGCTGAGGTCATTCGCAAATCCACCGAGCGGGAAAGCCAGCGCGACCCCAACGAGGTAGCAGGTGTTCACCCACCCCATGACCTTCTGGCGCTCCGTTTCATCGTGCGCACTTGATGCGGCCCAAAGGAAAACGCTTGGCCATATCATCGCCGCCGCCACGCCATCAACCAGCCGAAGCGCGACCATCGAGAGCGCCAACCCCGGCCACATGGGCATCAGAAGGGTACAAGCGGTACTAAAAATTCCAAGCGCAGCGCCGGTCAGAATCGGCCGCTGCGGCCCCACGCGATCCGCCCATGCTCCAAGTCGGCTCTTTAGGAGCGTTTCAGAAAGAAGGAATCCTGCCAGCGCAATCCCGACCCAACGTTCCGAAAGTCCGCGCGCCTGCGTGAGATACACCGGCATCGTGCTCAGGTTAAGGGTCGCAAAGGCTATTTCTGCCACCAGAGCCACCGCGATGCACCAGCCTACGGCCAGACGCGATCGGGAAGGAGGCAAAGGTTGATTCATTGTTTGCCCCAGCACTTTCTACCCCGTTCCCCGCGCAATGTCCGCAGGGCTTTCGCCTAAACTGGCCTAATGCCATTTGGAGATCGCAAAGTCGCGCAAGTCGCCGTCGTCGTCAAGGACATCGAGTCCGCGAAGGTGAGCTACGCCGCCCTATTCGGAGCGCCCGTTCCGCCAACCATCGTCACCGATCCGGGACTCTCCGTGAACATGACCTACCGAGGCAAGCCTTCCGACGCGAAGGCGAAGCTCGCGTTTATCGAGCTACCGAACACCCAGTTCGAGCTCATCGAACCGATTGGAGAGGACAGCGCCTGGTACGAAGGACTTGCCAAGGCCGGCAACGGCTTCCACCACGTTGCGTATTGGGTCGAAGACATGAAGGCCGCGCATGACGAGTTGGCCGAGCAGGGGATCGTGATGATCCAGCGCGGCGATATGGGCGAGGGACAGTACGCCTACTTCGACGCCCCGGAGCACGGCATCGTCATTGAACTCCTTGAAAAGGTGCGAACCCCGCTGGACTAATGCAGCTCGTCTCGGTTCACGAATCACGTCGGTTCTTGCAGACGGAGGATGGTTCGCCGTTCTTCTGGCTCGGCGATACCACTTGGGAGCTGTTCCATCGTCTCTCCCGTACGGAGATCGCCGACTTCCTTTCGGTTCGGCATCGGCAAGGCTATAACGTCGTGCAAGCCGTAGCATTGGCAGAGCTAGACGGAATTCGTGTACCAAACCGAGAAGGGAATTTCCCCCTCATCGACGAGGACCCAACCAAGCCCGACCTTCGGGCGGGCGGATACTGGGACCTCGTCGATTTTGCTTTTGATATCGCCGAGAGGCACCAGATTTACATCGCCCTACTGCCGACGTGGGGCGATAAGATCAAGAAAGACTGGGGCGACGGACCAGAAATCTTCACCGTCGAAAACGCCCGAGCCTATGGCGAGTTCATTGGCAAGCGCTACGGTCACCGAGACAATTTGATCTGGATCATGGGTGGCGATCGGTCTTTCGAGCCGCAGCAACTTGAGATTGTCCGTGCCATGGCCGAAGGAATTCGCGCTACCGAAGCCAAGCGGCACCTGATGTCATTCCACCCGGTTGGTGGCAAGAGCTCTTCGTCCGAGGTCTTGAACGAGCCATGGCTCGACATGCACATGAACCAATCGGGCCACTGGTGGTTCGACATGCGGCCAGATCTGATGATCGAGAACGATCTGCAAATTGACCCGAATCGACCGAGCCTTGTTACGAAAACCATCGGCCATTCAAGGCATTGATGGAATACAAGGATCTCTCGATTCCGGTCTTTGGTGCCTACCACGTTCGCCGAGCTTGCTACCAAAGCGTGTTTGCTGGTGGCTGTGGCGTGACGTACGGGTGCCATGCGATCTGGCAGATGGCGCAGCCCATGTTTGAGCCGGTGAATTACCCGATCGGATACTGGCACCAGTCGATGCAGCTACCCGGTGCTGTTCAGTTGGTGCATCTCCGCGACCTTGTTAGCGGACCAGAGTACTTCGACCGCATGGCCGATCAGTCACTCATCCTGGCCGGTCTTGGAGACGGCGCAGACACTGCTCGCGCCTGGCGCACCGCTTCCGGTAAACGAGCCGCGATTTACTTGCCGAGCCCGAGACCTTTGAAAGTAGACCGTAGCCAACTACAAGCTGGTGCCCGATCGTACTGGTTCGATCCCCGAACGGGTAGCCGGAGCGACGCAACCTCGATTGACGAGACGTTTAATGCTCCGACGGCAGAAGACTGGGTTCTGCTTTTCGAGGCGGATTAGCGGGATTTTCTTGAGCGAAGCCGCAGATTCAGTTTCGGAAAATCCTGCTTCGGTAACGTGTCGGGGTACTCGCCGCTGGTGAACGCTTTTCGAGAAGTGAAGAACGCTTCCCCGCCATCAGTCTGCACCACTCCCGAGTTCGTGCCGCCATCATAGGCGGCCAAGATCAGGGCCAGAAACTCGGGCCGAATCTCAAGTTCAGGATCTAGCGTAACGACGATGTCATCTTTGCCCGCAGACACAGGCTCACTGCTAAGGCGAGCATCGAACCGCTCGGCAAGATCTCGGAGTGCTTGATTCGGGTCGCTCTCAACTTCGATCACGACGGCATCTGCGGGAAGTGCCTGCAGCGAAATCTCCGTTAAGGCGGATTCCAATGCGCCCAGATCGCCTCGGAACCGCAGTCGGACAGTCAGCTTTGGCAGGAACTTTACGCGCTCCTTGCCGAGGGAAACAGTTTCCGGCAACGTTCGGAGCATGCTGGTGACCACGGTCGGCTCATGAAAGAGGCTGCTCAGCTTCGCATCCACAATTTTAAAGCCGATGTAGCGATAAAACCCAAGGGCGCGCTTGGTCGACGAAGCAAAAACGTGAATGTAAAAATGCGTGTGGCCAAGCTCTTTGAGCCGATTAAAGTACGCCTCCGCAAGCGCCTCTCCACCCCGAGCGCTACCTTGAAAAGCGGAATCGATATTGAAATGGAAGTTCGAGGTATTCGGCGGATGCGCCGGCACTTCACGCCAGCTTCGGAACAGGAACCATTTCACAAACCGCCGACTGGGCGGATGGTGCCGGTACTTTCCGGCGATCGAGTTTGCCGCCATTTTTGCCAAGTACGGCAACAGAATTCGGACCGCCCGCATCTTAAAGCCGTCTTTGATCGCGGCGACCAAGTAACCAACGACGGCGCCATCCGCTTCGATCACCCAAGCGGCATCCGGCTCACCATCCAGAAACGGGGCAAGCCAGATTTTCGCAAAGAGGTCTTTATCGATAAAGTACTTTTCGAGGTTGCCGCGCAGACCGTGGTCGATGCAGATTCTTTCAACGGCGGCTCGGTCGGAGGGTTGATACGGACGGACCGTCAACGTCCCACCGCGGACTGGTAGTGGCTCACGAGCTGCTCCACCGCTCCGCGCCAATCTCGCCGCTCGGCAAACTCGCGGGCATTCCGCTTCATGCGCAGGCGCAAGTCGGGAGAGTCGACTAGCTTGCGGACCGCTTCGCGCATCGCGCGTGGTCCATCGCAGACGAACGCGTTCTCATCGTGATTCACAAAATCCCGAGGTCCGGGGCCGTTGGCGACGATGGGAACAACGCCCGAAGCCATTGCCTCAAGAACGACGTTCCCGAACGTGTCGGTCACGCTCGGGAAGAGGAGAACATCGGAATCTGCATACGTCTGCGCAAGTTCTTCCCCGTGAAGATAGCCGGTGAACTTGGCCCCCGTGAGTTCCTGCTCCAGCCAAGGCCTCTCGGGGCCGTCGCCAATCACCCATATCGGGACGCTGAGGCCGTTCAAAATTTCGGGCAACTGACGGACGTTCTTTTCGGGAGCGAGTCGGCCTACGTAAGAGCAAACAACTTGGTGGTCTTTACGGAGGCGCTTGTTCCCGGAGAAAAGCTGAACGTCGATGCCTCGAGTGAAAACGCCAAGCTTGTTCTTAAAGCCGTTGACCTTGAGGTCCTTTGCCACACCGTCCGTTGGGCTCAGAACCTGATCGCAAGGCGTGTAGAACCAGCGCAGAAATTCCCAGCCAATGTTTCGCATGACTCGCCGCATGGGCGCGGCAGACCGTAGGGCACCGTACTCAGCGAGATGCGTGTGGTAGGTGCCAAGCATCGGAAGTTTGGCTCTGGCCGCGAGATTTCGGCCGATGAGGCCCATGCTTCCGGGAGTCGCAAGATGAACCACGGAGTATCGAACTTCCGTGAGCGCCTTTCGCCACCGATCTCCAATACGAAAGTCTGGAAGGAGTTCAAACCGAAGTCGTTCGTAGTACGACCGGCTGAAGCGATGATCGAATGAGAAGATTCGGACGGAACCGCGCTCTTCGACCCCTTCGTTTTCACCGTAGGTGTACACGTCGAGCGGTATCGACATGTCCTGCATCGTTTCTGCTACTTTGCGTAGCGTGTGGGCCGCGCCGTTGATTTCGAAAAACGTGTCCGTAAACAGCGCGACCCTCGGCGCTGCATCCATATTCATTTTCGCTCGACTACGTTTTCCCATCGCGCGGACCTCCGGTAGCTGATCCTAAAACAAAGCAAAGAAGTGAGGAAATCTCACCCTTTCATTTCGATAGACGCGAACCTTCAGAAAAGGTTGCTTATCCTACCTATCGTAACCCAATGGTGTACCGAATTGGTAGCTTTCTACGGAAGTCGTTGGGACCATCCTTAACAGAATCTTAGCAATCGGGCACAAAAAAGCCCTCCGCGATGAATCGAGGAGGGCTTCGGTCGTCCTAAGACAACTTAGTGAATGCCGGGGAAGCCCCAGCCGCCGCCGTTAACGTAGCCGTAGTACCAGTTCCACTGGTTGACGTTTCGTCGGTCGACCCAGATGTTCTTGAACCACTGGATCTGCCCCTTCTTCATCGACGTCGCGTGGCCGTCAACGAAGACAACTGGTGCGGTCGTGGTGAATCGGTAGCGAGCGTGCGCGGCGCACTCCCATGCTCCGCCGTTGCTTGCGCCACAGTCGGAGTCGAACACGGGCGAGTAGACCGATGTGCCTGGAGTGTAGACATCAACGCCGTCGCGCTGGATCGTTGAAACATCGCCTGGCGTTCCAAGGATGCTGCCAACCCACATCTGCTGCCAGTCGTGGAACCAAGGGTAGCTCCAATCGTTGGAGTTTGCGCCCTTTTCCATCATGGCAATCTTGTCTGCCGGGGCGTCAACCACGGACTGGGAAACGCCAGGGTTGGCAGCTCCACCGTAGTTGTCGAAGTTGTTGACGAACAGCCGTAGCTGAACGATGCGCCCGTGCTGAAGCCTGGTCGCGAAGCTCGAGGGTTACCTGGGCTTCGGAAAATTCCGTCCTGTGCAAAGTTCTGATCTACACCGGTCGAGCTGACGCGCTTGTCGCCGCTCTTGAGATATGGATAGATTGCCGTTGCCCAAGTGATGTGATTGTCACCGGAGCCGTACTCGGACTGCGCGAACGAGTCATCGTAATCGCCGGAGTACATCAGCTGACCGAGGCCAAGCTGCTTGACGTTGCTGAGCGACTGAGTCTTCTTGGCCGCAGACTTTGCCTGAGCAAAAACTGGGAAGAGGATAGCGGCAAGGATCGCGATGATCGCGATGACGACGAGGAGTTCAATTAGCGTGAATGCCTTTCGATTCATTGTGTTTTCTCTACTCTGAGGAGACTGGCCCTAGGGGTCCGGTTGGAGGTGGACAGGTGGTTGAATCCCTCACGTCTAAGCCGCAAGGAAATGTTAACGAGAAGTTCTCTGGGCGTTTGCCCTGAATGAGGTTTAAAAGTGTGTTGGTGGCGTAGCGCGCCATTTCGGAGATCGGCTGACTTACCGAGGTCAGCCTTGGCGTGGTGGTTTCGCAGTAGGCCGTGCTGTCGAATCCGACAATGCTCAAGTCTTCCGGGAGCTTCAGTCCAGCCTCGGTGGCGCGATTAATGAGGGTCCCCGCCGTGCGCTCACTCCAGCAGATGATTGCCGTATAACCCGGATCGCTCTTCCACCAACCAGCAAACTCCGGAAGGTGCCAATCCCACGCTAAAACATCGGCCGGGTTCGGCTCTTGCCCCATGAGCTCTTTTGCAGAGGCGTGGAACGCATCTCTTCGCTCCAAACAGTCCGGCGATGTCAGTTCTTGAATTTCGTGCGCGAATGCGATTTTTCGGTGACCAAGCTTGGCCAGATGTTCGACCGCGAGCCGAACTCCACTGGCGTTGTCACAAGCCACAAAGACGGCGTCCGTTGGCTCCGCCGGAGCGGGGGCATTCATTGCGACAATCGGAATTGGACAGTCGTGAATCAGTTGCAACGTCTGCGCGTCGCGCGTTAGCTTGCACCACACCACGCCTTCAAGCTGACCATCGCCAAGCGAACCAAGGATGTCGTCATGCAACAGCTCGGGCAAGATGGTGAGTCGATAGTGGTTCTTAAACA
This sequence comes from Chthonomonas calidirosea, assembly GCA_945882415.1. GTDB lineage: Bacteria > Armatimonadota > Fimbriimonadia > Fimbriimonadales > Fimbriimonadaceae > Fimbriimonas > Fimbriimonas planktonicus. The sequence goes on along the minus strand of CAMCWC010000003.1, from coordinate 93,696 downwards.
GAACGGACCCGACGCCTTCTAGCAAGTGCATGTAATAGAGAGGGCCGGCTGCGAAGGACCCAAAGTTTTCGAAGATGAGGCCCACCGTGTGGGTTCGCTGAGTGCGAAGGTTTCGCGCAAGAACGTTCGGCCGGTAGTTCAGTTGCTCCGCAATCTCGCGAATCTGGCCAGCGCGGACATCGCTCACACGAACGCTGTTGCCCCGGCCGTGCAAGACCTTCGAAACTGCGGCGGTAGAAACGCCAGCCGCCTTCGCCACATCGCGAATCGTTACTGCCATCTAAATTATCGGTTCTCTGTAGGCGCGGTCCCGTTTAGCTTGAGCATCTCTTTCATCTTCTGCTTGCCTTCAGGAGTCATGCTCGGATCGTTGTCGATGGCCTTCGCTCGATCGGCGTTCGCCTTATCAATCGCTTCTTGTGTGGGTTCGTTCGTTGGTTCGGCAGATTCGCACCCGACCACAAAAATGGCGGCGAAGAGGAGGGATAGGGCGGCAAGCTTCTTCATCGATCAGGTTCCCTGATTGATCCGATTAACGGATTTATCAACGTTGATTATACGATCAATCAGAATGCTGTCAAGAGGAATTCTTGAGATTTCGAGGTGCTTTCGTTACTTTTTGCCCTGATCGAGATGAAGCATTGTGCCCATCAGAGTTTTCTCGGCTTGGCCGGTATCGCCGGTTTGAAGAGCTCGCAGGGCCATCGTGACTTCCTGCGCTTCGGCAGCTCTGCCCTGTTGGCTCAGAAGCATTTGCGTCTTCTGCAGTTCTTGCACCGCCGCCATTTGCGTGATCATTCCCGTCTTCAGACCCATGACCGTCTTCTCGACCGCACGGCTGGCCAAGGCAACTTGCGCTGCTCCAGCAACGCGAGGGTCCTGCGGCGCGGAGTAACGGGCCGAATCCGCCGTGAACTCAATGACGAAGTCAAGGTCCACGGTTTTGATTCCACCGCCATCGGACAGATCGTCGTAAGTCAGCTTTCCGGCAGCGACGCGATACCAGCCCAGCGGATGGTTCTTGAACTCAAAGTCAAGCACTTGCTGGATTGACGCGCCTCGCTCCAGGTCGGCGAGCGGAATGATGACTTCTTGCCCTTCGGCGGCGGTCTGCGGCGAGCGCAAGCCAACCCAGCGCGCGGGCTTGACCGACAACTGAAGGTTGCGAGCCGCGCCGGTCATCATCTTGTCGAGTTCGAGCTTAAAGACCTCGGGCAGCATCTCGGGGCGAGGAATGTAATAGTAGTTTCCGCCCGCTCGCTTCGCCATGCTGGCCAAAAGCTCTTCGTTGTAGTCCGGGCCAAATCCGAGGAATGTAACCGTGATTCCACGGTTCTTTATGTCTCCCGCGTGAGCAACGAGGGCCGAAAAGTCCTTGATTCCGGCGGTAGGGTCACCATCCGAAAGCACCACAAGCCGGGTCGATCGCCCACCTTCGTTTACGCTCAGAACCTGTTGTGCGCCGAGGGCGAGGCCATCGTAAAGGTTGGTCGTGTTTCCGGGCATGAGCCGCTGAATACCGTCTTTAATCGGCTGCTTTGAGCTCACACGCTGCGGTGGCATCAGCACGTCGACCGTCTCTTCGAAGGTGACGATGCTGAGAATATCGTTCGGCCCGAGCATGTCCACCACATAGCTACAGGCCTGTTTGGCGTACTCCAGGGGCGCGCCTTCCATGCTCCCCGACCGGTCGATGACGAGGCAAACGTTCAGCGGCGTTCGGCCACCGGTTAACATCCCGCCAGAAGTCGGCGCTCCACCGGCGGTGAACTCAACGATGAACTGCTCCCGCGCGGGACCGTTCGCCATCGAAGCTTCGCGACCCGGGATGATCTCGACCCGAATGCCTTCGAAGGCTGCCGTCATCGCCGTAGTCTTGAGCGGATCAAAAGCGGACATGGCCTGGGTGCGCATCGGGTCGAACGCCTGCGGCGGTGCTCCGAGTTGCGTTCGGTTCGGGTCGATGCGCTGGGTGCGGTTATCCATGGTTTTGCTCTTGTGTGGACTTAGACGGGTTCAACCCGGAAAGACGTGCTGCCAATTCGAATGATATCGCCAACCCGAGCTTGCGCTTGCTGAATTCGGTTGCCGTTGATGAAAGTCCCGTTTGTACTGCCCAAATCTGTGACCACGACCCCGGTCGCATCGGGTCCAACTTGCGCGTGCCGACGAGAAGCTTGCTGATCATAAGCCATCGGAACGCTTGTACTTCCACGCCCGAGTTCTAGTGCCGCAATGACCGGGAATCGCGTTCCGGCCAGCGGTCCATCCACCGCGATGAGTCCGAATCCAGACGGCATTGGCGACTGCGGATACGCCATCGTTGGGTTCATGCCCGGCTGCGGGGTCATCATCGTCGGATTCATTGGCTGCATCGGCTGCATTTGCGGCATCTGCTGCATCTGGGGCACTTGCTGCATCGGAGCCATCGGCTGCATGGGTTGCATCGGCTGGACGGGACCACGGTACGGCTCCGGCCCACGAGCTGGCGCCGCTTGGTTCTTCATCAAAAACTGAAGTTGATACGGTCCCACTTGGATAACGTCACCCGCATGCAATTCAGCCTGCTGAATCCGATGTCCGTTTACATAGGTGCCAATCGGAGAGCCGCCATCCTGAAGAACGTAGGCGGATCCGTGCTTTCTAATCACGGCATGTGTGGCGGTGACGTTCATATCGCCAAAGAGCGGAATCTGGGCGGTTTCGCTTCGGCCGATAAAATTGCTCGCGAAGTCAAGCGACCACTCTTTCGATTCATTTCGACCAAGCGTTAGCCGCAGCCAAGCAGATCGAGACATTAGGTCAACGAGCCCAATAAACAAGCCAATGAGCGAGCTAAGCGCAACCGCGAAGACCGCGCGCGGGATGCTTCCGACTTCTCCGCTCTGCCCCGAGGGCGTACCGTTCAAGGTGAGCTGAAACACGCCAAAGACGGTGCCAATGATGTCGAACACCCCCGCACCGAGGGCTGCACCAATCGTTCCACCGACCGCTCCTTGAATCGCTCGCTTCACGTTGAGCGAGCTGAATCCGATCGCTGCACCGAGCATCGTTCCTAAGGGCGCCAAGGCGACGACTCGGGCGATGACCGTCATCGGCCCCATCCCGGTCACGCCGCCAAACAATAGCCGCACGATGCCGCCACCAACGCCGTAACCAAACGACGCCCCGATCGCGCCGAATAAAGCGCCAAGTCCCAAGCCGCGCAGCAAGTGCGTTCGGCTGCCCTGGTTGAATCCGTTCATTCCACCAATCGTCGCCCCGACGAGCGCGCCGAGCGAAATGACAAGCCGGAGTTCAAAGTTGCTCCACGCACCGGACGATGTCATGCCCGGATTCGTGGGTTCAATAATCGCCCATGCAAGCAATCCGGCAAGACCAGCGATGAAGAAACGGAATGTGAGAGCCATGGTTTATGCCTCGAATCGGAACTTCGCCTGACCGAACTGAACGTTATCACCCGGCTTCAACACGACCACACTGTTGATCTTTGCACCATTCACGTACGTTCCGTTGCTACTCCCCAAATCGGTCACCGTCACCGTCGTGCCGCTGCAACTGAGGCGTGCGTGTTGCCGAGAAACGGTGGACTCGGTGGTGAGGCTCAGGCCGAGCCCAGCTTCTCGCCCGACGAGCACCTCGCCATCAAGCGGAATCTCGTCTCCCTGCGGGCTGACAAGCCTAAGAACACCCGTGGACGTGGCCGGTGCGCTGAACGCGGAAACCGGGACTGGATCTGGAGCAGCATCGGTCAAGAGGATCTTCTGCACTGGCTGCGGAGCCGGTGCCGCCGGAAGAGGAGTGTTCGCGTGAGCATTTGCGAGATCGTCCGTTTTCGGAATTTGGACTCCAAGCTGAGTCAGTTGGGCGTTGACGCTGGTTGTGTTCTGCTTGTAGTACTGAAGTCCAAAGTAGATCGCCGCACCGGCCGCCCCGAGCCCAAGAATGTAGGCAAGGATGTTTCCAAACTGCGGCCCAGCGGGTGCCGCTTCCGTTTTTTCGGACTTGCCGTTTGTTTTCGGCTCATCCGAATTTGTCTTTTCCTCGCCGTCCTTCTCGACTGGAGCATCGGATACTGCGCCAACCGTCGCGACCTTGCCAGGCACGGCAATGTCGAAGGTTGGTACAGCGTCCGTTCGATTCAAAGCAACCGTAAACACCTGCTTAACCGGGTCTGCGGGCTTGCCTTCCACTACCGTCTTTACGGTCGCCGTGAGTTCACCTGCCGGCCAGCCGAAAATCGAGACTTCGCCGTTCAAACTCGGATCGAGTAGCGCAGAGTTTTTCCGCGCGCCGGAGGAAAGTTCGACCGCTCCAGCAGCCACCGGATTTTCACCGGAAAGAACGCGAACCTTGATCTGGAACACCTTCGAGAAGTCAGTCGGCTTGACCGCCCATGACCCCTTCAGCTCGGAAAGCTTCTTGCTCGCGAGATTGCCCGTCTTCTCGTCTCGAACATAGATCGTGTCTCCGCCGCTCGTGTCGGTCAGGTCAATCCCATTTCGAGATGACTTCACTGCGTTCTTCGGCTCACCTTCGAGAGTGGCTGGACCGATCCAGGCCAGCCGGTCCCCGGCCGACTCAAAAGTCAGTGCGACGGACTGCCCGAACGACAGGGCGCTCAAGCAAATGAAGACAAATCCAATTACGATGCGCCAAGACACGCATTGATTATGTTGCGCCGCGCCTGCGGAAGGCGATCCGCTAATTCTGAAGCCAAGAATCCGACGGGACCAATCTCTTCTGCGCAGAGGTCTCCCGCTGCACCGTGCCAGTACATTCCGCACGCCGCTGCATCCAGCGCGCCGACGCATTGGGCCAGCAAGGTGCCGATGATTCCGCTCAAAACGTCGCCCGCGCCGCCGACCGCCAGGCCTGGATTGCCCGTGCAATTGACCATCAGCGGATGCTCCGGCATCCCCGCCAGCGAGTACGGCCCCTTTAGCAATACGCACTGACCGAAATGCTCGACCGCTTGACGCACGGTCTGAAATCGATCGGACTCGATCTCTGCGATGCTCAGTTGCAGCAGTCGACTCATCTCTCCGGAGTGGGGTGTCAATACGCATTCGGTATCTGGCAGACGTACTCCAGCACTCACGGCGTTCAAAGCATCGGCATCAATCACGCTCGGGAGGGTCCAATGTCGCCAAACGCGATCGAGGAACTCAAGGACCGATGCATCGTGAGAAAGCCCCGGGCCAAAGATCGCGCTATGAATTTTCGGGATGTTTAGCAAGACTTCTGCTGCAGCCGGATCGACTACTCCATCTCGCTCTGGCAGCGGAACCAAGATCGCTTCGGGCAGTGCGGCCGACACGGCGCGGCAAACGTCGGGCACGCCAGCAACGGTCACCAACCCAGCCCCAGCCCGCAACGCCGCCCGTGCGGAAAGAATGGCCGCACCCCGATAGCGAGTGCTCCCCGCGACCACAAGCACCGAGCCGTTATCTCCCTTATGGCATCCGCGAAGACGTTCCGGAAGAAGGTGCCCGATGTACGGACCATCAAGAAGTCGCGCTTCGGTTGGCTCACTCAGTAGCTGGCGAGGGATCCCGATGTCGCTGACCGACCAATAGCCGGAGTGCTCAATCCCGGTGCCTTGGAAAAGGAATGGCTTCGGCTGCCCGAACGTAACCGTTCGTAACGCCCACACGCTATCTCCGAGTTCTTCACCCGAATCGCAATGAATACCACTAGGGACGTCCACGGCGATCACCGGCACGCCGGATCGGTTGATCGCCTCAATGGCCTCTCGCGCAGCGCCCTTTAAGTCGCCACTGGCGCTAATCCCGAGAACGGCATCAACGATCAGCTCTCGGGTTCCTAGCATCTCAAGCTTTCGTGCCCAGCGGGCATCGTCGCTGAAAACCGGCACAACGCCATGGGAGTGCGCCGAGCGCATTGCGTCTGCAGCTTCCGCTCGCAGCTCCGTTTCGGTTGCCGTCACGAGGCATTCCACGTGATAACCAAAATCGCGAGCAAGGCGCGCAACGACAAATCCGTCGCCGCCGTTGTTCCCCTTTCCGCACACAACGGTGATCTTTCCAGGCTCAGGCATGGTCTGCTGAACGACTTCGAACACCGCCAGTCCAGCTCTCTCCATCAGAACGGTAGAGGAAATTCCGTAGTTTTCGCTCGTCTGACGATCTATTTTTCGGCAATGGTCAGAAGTCGCAATCCACATAGCAGTCCTAGGAGCACTGCGTACTACGCGACCCCATTGGGACTCGTCACCCGCTTACGGAATCCAGTGTGATATTTCCGCCGCAACCCCGATGTACGTAAGATCGGTTCCGCGGAAGTTGTCGATTTCTCGAAAATCGGTAAGAGCACTTTTTACACCGATACCAAACCTGTTGTCGCGCCGTGTTTCGAACCACTGGGTACGTGTGCCTTGTCACCGGCTCCGCGCCTAGGTCACGCATCGCTTGTTGCCAAAAAATTCCATGGTTGGCCGCCTTTGCACCGTGCCGATCCACTGCGAGCAAGTGCGCGTACTCGTGTACCAGCGTGTCGCGAACCATTTCCGGCGTGGTCAGGACCACCGACGAAAGCGCTATTTCTCCCTTGCGCCAGTACGCCATTCCAGCTGAGACACGCAATCCCTTCCAGCGCCAGTTGGGTTGGTAGGAAAGCGGAAACTTTGTCGTCAGTTCCGAGAATAGTTCTTCGGCATACCGGTTTAACTCCGCACTCACCGCGGCAAAGAACCACCCAGAGTTTTGCCGAGAATGCCGCTGCTGCCAACGTCGCTCGCGATGTTAAACCACTTGTGCCGGTTGTACTTTGTGCAGATCTGGGAGAGCTTCTCATCAGCCCGCGCAAAGTAGCGGTCGACGCCGTCGTAGCTTGCATTTTGCATCTTCGTGAGGCTTTGCAGCGCTTTATCCGGGTTGCCCGACAGGTCGTTCAAGATCGCACCAAGGTCCGACATCATGCCCGGGATTTCGTTGACGGCTTGCCCAAAGTCGTTTGCAAGCGGCTGGCACTCGGCCGGCGGCGGATAGCTGTAGAAGAACTGGATCAGTTCATCCCAACGCGGTCGGAGGTCTAGAATTTTGCCCTTCGTGTACTCCGCTGGCGGCTTGTCGCCCTCACCTTCACTGGACTGATCGTAAGGGTTCATCAAGCCCATTCCCGCGCCGAGAACCGAGTTCTTCTGAATGAAGACCGTCACTTCCGCGGCCTGATCGCCGCTGATTTCGATCTTTCGCCGCTCGCACTCTTCGAGATGCTTGAGCCAGTTGTAGACATCCGCTGGCATTTCGGCCGGAGCCGGCGGGGCAGTTGCCGTCTTCTGCAGGCTTGGATCGGGCGGTGTCGCTTTGAGTTGCAAAGCACCCGGATCCGGTGGTGTTCCTTTGGCTTGGAGCGCATCGCCCTGTGGATTCGTGGCACCAAATCTCAACGCGCCTGAGGCGAACAGGCCAAAGATGGCAGCAGCGATGATGGCGAGAACGCCACCAATGATTACGGCCTGCGTCTGCTTCTTTTTTTGAGCGGCGAAGTCATCCGCAATCGATGGCGCGGAACGGGGAGGTTGTTGGCCTGGTTGCATGCGAATGTCCTCTAATCATCTTGACGCAACGGCGTTACGCAATCGTTCCATATCTCCTCAGCACTCTTTCGTCACGAGTGCCAACAAGCTTTGTCAATAGCGCAAGCTAGCATTATTACTTGTATTTTTTGAGAAAGTCCTAAGTTCTGATAGGATGTTCGGAACTAGATTGGCAGTGACGCCATCTACGGCAATGAAGCCACGAAAATCAGATCGAGAAAAAGCATGAAGCTACAGTTCACAAACGAGCCACTCGGACAATACTTCCGGACGCTGCTCCACGATGCCATCCAGCACGAATCGGGAGTACTCCCGAGCGAAACGACCGAGGCCTACCTCGCCGACCTCCTGGTCCGGTTTGCCCACTTTGAGCGGATGCACGGCATCCGTGATGCTTTTGGACACCGAATCCCAACCGTAACCGGAATGCTTCCCGAGGCTGACGTTCGCCTCCACGCGAACTCTTTCCTCCGCGAGCGCGAAGTTCACAAGCACATCGGCGACTACTTGCTCTTTTGGGCAGGGATGTACCCCGAGTATTTCCAGCACCTACGGAAGGCTGGTCATGTTGATGGTTTGATCGATGCACCAGCCCAAGGAAAGGCGAGCTACTACATCGCTTCGTCCTATCGAGAATCGCCGTTTGAAGAAGAGGCGGAGGTCCTCTACCGCCTCAGCGATGAGTTCGACGGCTACATGCACGCCGTCAAGAGCGTGCGAAAGCGAATGAACTAAACGAAAAATGGGTTCCAAACCGAAGTTTGGAACCCATGATTGAGTTTGCGGGTGAGAACGAGTTCTCAGCGCTTAACGAACTGGAAGCCACGTCGAGCTTTCTTTCGACCGTACTTCTTTCGTTCCTTGACGCGGGAATCCCGGGTGAGGAAGCCATGACCGCGAAGTTCTTTTCGCAGGGTTTCGTCGTACTGCAGAAGGGCTCGGGAGATACCGAGTCGGACGGCGCCAGCCTGTCCGGCCATTCCGCCGCCCTTACAGGTGGCTTTGACGTCAAATCGTCCGTCCATCTGGAGAGCAACGAGTGGGCTCTTGACGAGGATCTCAAGAACTGGTCGGCCCAAATACTCCTTGAAGTCTCGACCGTTGATGCTGATGTTGCCTTCGCCCTGAGTGATCCAGACTCGTGCAATCGCGCACTTGCGTCGGCCCGTTCCGTAATTTGATTCTGCCATGCGTTAGTTCCTCTCCTTCCGGACGTTGAGCGGCTCCGGATTCTGTGCCGCATGCGGATGCTCTGAGCCCGCGTAAACCTTGAGTTTCTTGAAAAGTGCCTTGCCGAGCTTGGTCTTGGGAGTCATTCCCCATACGGCCTTTTCAACCAGCTTCACCGGATCGTTTTCCAGGAGGTTGCCGCGCGAAACGTTGCGCAGTCCGCCTGGCCAACCGGTGTGCCAGTAAATGAGCTCATCGGCCTTGTTGCCAGTGAGAACCACCTTGTCGGCGTTGATGATGACGACGAAGTCACCGGTGTCAACGTTGTATTGAAAATTCGGCTTACCCTTCCCGCGGAGGACCTTCGCGACTTGTCCAGCCAAACGCCCCAGAGGAATACCGGCCGCATCGACCACATACCATTTGTGATCGGTGTACTCGCCTTTATTTGTAAATGTTCGATTCATTGTTTCTGTCACCCCTGCGGGTCTTTCAAATTTTTATTGAGTCTGCTGTCTTTGGGGCGACGTTCATATCGAACGCGCATGAGGCACAATCCGCGCGCCGGCAATACCACCGGCCACTGAATGTTTTCCCGCTCCTTGAGTTCAAGGAGTTTGCTGACCTCTTCGACGGGGCGGTAACCACGACCTACTTCTAGAATCGCTCCCGACATTCTTCGCATCATTCCGCGAAGAAAAGCGGTACCAACCACGTCCACCCACACCTCATCTCGCACCCGGTTTACTTCGAAACGAAAGATTTTCCTCACCGTGTTGAGCGTGTGAAAATCCAGTTCCTCGGTAAAAGCGCGGAAATCGTGTTCTCCAAGGAAGACCTCTGCGGCAGCTTGCATCCGCTCCAGATTGAGCGGTTTGCCATAGCAGTGGTGAAAGCGGCTTCGATGCGGATCGGGATCTCCGGTAGAGATCCGATAGCGATACCAGCGATCTTGAGCGTAAAACCGACTGTTGAATTCCGGCTGAACCTTCTTTGCAGAAACCACCGCCAAATCTGGCGGCAGAACTTTGTTCAATACGCTCGGCCACTTTTCGACCGGAATTCCTCGGTGCGTATCGAAGTGGCAAACTTGCCCTTTCGCGTGCGCTCCGGAGTCCGTTCGACTGGCTCCTTGAATCTCGATTTCCTCGCCCGAGACTAGGCGAACAGCATTCGTCAATGTGCTCTGAACAGTTCTCTGCTCAGTTTGTGCGGCCCAGCCGCGGAAGTCGGTGCCATCGTAGGCAACTACAAGTTTAAGTCTCATAGTCCGGTTACCCGGACTTAGTCAACGAGTTCTAGAACGGCCTGCGGAGCGGCGTCGCCACGTCGTGGAGCGAGCTTCGTCAGTCGGGTGTAGCCACCCGGTCGGTTCTTAACGCGAGGACCGATGTTGTCAAAAAGGTGCTTGACGAGATCTTCACCGTTGATCAGACTTCGCGCAGCGAGAATTTCGGTTTTCTCTGCGGCGGTCTTTCCTGCGAGGACCTTCTCTGGCTTTGGCGAGCTGCTGCTGTGGCCGACGAGAACCTTTCGGGCTCGGCGTCGTGCTTCCAGCCCATCCTCGAGCTTAGTCAGAGTAATGAGCTTTTCAACCAGTCGCTGAAGCTCCTTAGCTCGTCCGAGGGTCGTTCGGAGGTAGCCGTGTCGAATGAACTGCCGCTGCAAATTGGTGAGCAGCGCCATGCGCTGATCTGTTGGCAGTCCGAGTTTACGGTGATCAACTTTGTGTCTCATGCTTGTTTCCTGGTTCCGTTTCCGGCGGACTGCCGGTGGTTAGAATTCGTCCTCCTCGTCATCGTCGAGGGTGTCCAGAATGCGTACGCCGCCCTTCGGTGGCTTCATTTCCAGACCGTGCTCACCCAGCTTGTCTCGAACTTCAACCAAGGATTTCTTGCCGAAGCCTCGAATGGAGGTGAGATCAGATTCGTTGGTGGCTGCCAGGGCGCGCAGGGTCAAAATACCGGCACGTCGAAGGCAGTTAAACGTTCGTTGGGAGAAATCGAGTTCTTCGATGCGAAGGTCAGGCACGTTCTTGAGCAACGCAGAATCTTCGTCAAGCTCAATACCAATGCTGGCTTCGTAACCGGCTTCTCCAAGGTCGCTGAACATCTCGAAGAACTTCACGAGAATTCGCGAAGCCTGAGAAAGAGCGTCGTTCGGAGCGATGGCGCCGTTGGTGAAAATGTCGAGCACAAGTCGCTCGTAGTCGGTTCGCATTCCGACGCGGGTGGCTTCAACCGTGAAGTTCACCTTGGTGATCGGCGTGTACTGGGCGCCGAATGGAATGACTCCGATGATGCCCTTGTACTTGTCCTGCTTCTCCGGAAGAACATAGCCCGTGCCCCATCCAACGTAGAGTTCGATGGACAGACTGGACTCGTCGCTAATCGTCGCGAGATACATCTCTGGATTCGCGATGCTGAAGCCTTCTGGGCAAACGATGTCGGCGCCGGTCACGCGACCAGGACCCTTGACATCGATGTGGAGAACAACTTCTTCTGCAAAATTCTCTGGCGTCGCCTTGATTGCCAAATCCTTCAGGTTCAGCATCAATTGCGTAACGTCTTCTTTCACGCCTGGAATTGGCGCGAACTCATGAGCAACCTTGTCAATCTTAAGCGCAGAGACAGCGGCTCCGTGGATGGAGCTGAGCAGGACGCGGCGCAGTGCGTTCCCGAGCGTGTGGCCATAGCCACGCTCAAGCGGTTCGAGAATGAACTTCCCGTATTCGGTTTGGAGATCAAGGGTCGTAATTTGCGGCATCGTAATCGTGGGTTGCGGAATGGCGAGGGGAGCCGAAGCCCCCTGCAGGAGAAATCAGACTCGGCGTCGCTTTGGCGGGCGGCAACCGTTGTGTGGCAGCGGGGTCACATCGACAATAGTCGTGACTTCAAGCCCGGAAGCCTGGAGAGCGCGAATGGCAGTCTCTCGACCGGAACCCGGCCCGCGCACCAAAACCTCAACCTTCTTAAGGCCGTGATCTTGGGCGAGTCGGCTGGCTTTGTCGGCGGCAACTTGCGCAGCAAACGGAGTGCCTTTTCGACTTCCCTTGAAGTTGACGTTTCCGGCGCTGGCCCAAGAAATCGTGTTCCCTCGTGGATCGGTGATCGTAACAAGCGTGTTGTTGAACGAAGCGTGGATATGAGCAACGCCAACCGGAATATTCTTCTTTTCCTTCTGCTTGCCTTTCTGAACTGTCTTTCGTGCCATAAATCTTTAAGCCTTACTTCTTGACCTTTTTCTTGCCGGCGACCGTCTTGGGCTTACCCTTACGCGTTCGAGCATTACTTCGGGTTCGCTGACCATGAACGGGCAGGCCACGGGTGTGACGGATTCCGCGAAGACATCGAATTTCGATGAGTCGGCGAATGTTTCCACCGACTTCTCGGCGAAGGTCTCCTTCAACCTGATAGTCAGCGTCGATGATCTCTCGAAGCCGAGTAATGTCCTGCTCCGTGAGGTCACGCACTTTAGTGCGTGGATCGATGCCCGCTTTCGCGACCAGATCATGCACGTTGTGCTTCCCAATCCCGTAAAGGACCGGAAGAGAGTAAATCACCGCTTTATCGCGCGGAAGGTCAATACCTGCAATTCTCGCCATGCTTCTTTAACGCCTTAACCCTGTCGCTGCTTGTGCTTCGGCACGATGCAGATTACACGCACAACTCCATTGCGCTTGACAATCTTGCACTTATCGCAAATTCGCTTAACACTGGCCCGAACTTTCATGTTTCAAATCGTCACCCAGACTCGTCCTTACATAAAGCATCGCAATCTCGCCGTGAAATATCGGCGACGCATGCTAGCCATCAGGCACCTGGGCGCAAACAGGAAGGATACCACAAAGCCCTTCCCGATCTCGCAATAACTTCTCGCCTGTTTGTGAAAATCCTGTTCAGCCCAGTATTTTCACCAGTAACCGTAATCGGCTGCGCCCAACGGCTGAGCGCCAGCACCGCTAGTACTTCTTCAACTGGCCACCCATAATCGAAACTGTGGACCCGATCCTCATTCATGTTCCGGACACACTTGTAACGTCAAGACTTCTTCTTGAGCGGCACTTGCCTGATACCGGAAAGGACCTGTACGCGGCTGCGGCCGCTTCCCAGCCCGAGTTGGCTCAGTATTTAGACTGGGCAGTTGACGGGATTTTTCTCGAACAAGTCGAGTCTCATGTTCGTCGACAAAGCGCGCAATTCACCCTGCGTAACGAGCTGAACTACCGCATCTTGAAACGATCCGATGGCAGCACAATTGGCGTCACCGGTTTTGTGAAGTGCCAGTGGGACATCCGGCAATTTGAGATTGGCTACTGGCTCGCCACCGCCGAGACCGGCAACGGATACATGACTGAAGCCTGCAACGCCCTGCTGGAGACAGCACGCACGGCGCTCCAATCAACAAAGCTAATCCTTCGCTGTGACACCCGTAACGTTCAGAGTGCGAACATCGCGCTCAGGCTAGGATTTGAACTTGAAGGAACTCACCGACGGTTCCGGCGCGATGCCCACGGAGCTTGGACGGACATCGCGACGTACGGCCTGCTTACTTAAATCGGTACGTGATTCGACCCATGGTGAGGTCGTATGGGCTGAGCTCAACTTTCACACGGTCGCCAGGAAGGATTCGAATGTAGTGCATTCGCATCTTTCCGCTGACGTGAGCAAGAATCTCGCCTTCGGTTTCGTCCAGCTTCACGCGAAATCGGGCATTCGGAAGGTTTTCCAGCACCGAGCCCTCGAGCTCAATCCCCTTCTCTTTGTCAATGTCCTTTGTTCGCGGCCGGTACGGTCTTCTCGCCATTCTTCTACATTGTACCGGGATCGGTCGTGAATCGGGACATAAGGTCTGCATAAAGGGCGTCACAGCTTCGGCTTAGCAAGTCGAAACAGTGCTCAAAGTCCGATTCGTTTCCGTAATACGGATCTGGAACATCCGTCTCTGGTTCACCCAACCAGTCTCTCATGAGGTGAACTTTCTCGGAAACGCTGCCGGGCCAAGCCAACAGGTCGCGGTGATTCTTGCGATCCATCGCGATGATCAGGTCAAAATCGCGGAAGTCCAAGCTGTTCACTTGACGGGCCAATGAGTTTGCGGTGATCCCGTTTACCGAACAAACCTTTCGGGTTCTGGGGTTAGGGAGCTGACCTTCGTGCCAATCGCCCGTACCGGCGGAATCCACCTTCACCCGCCCACGCAAAGGTCCGGCGGCCACCTTGTGCTTCAAGATCGCTTCCGCCATCGGGCTACGGCATATGTTGCCTAGGCATACAAAAAGGACCTTGATCACGCGCTACTAGTATATCAATGCGCCCTAGCATCGCTTTTTCAAAGAAGATTCTGGCGAGCACCCATCTTTCAGCCAGTTCCGGCCTTGGCGGCTTTTGCTCGCTCCAACTGCGCGTCCAGACTCCCACCTCTTGGATCGAACGAAAACGAGATTGGCCCCGGGAACTGTAGAACCGTTCCCTCAGAAAGGTGGGGAAGAATCGAAATTTCCGCCTCAGATTTGACGTTCTTCTTCGAAACTACATGGTAGGTTTCGTACCTCAAGTTGCTTTCAGTGTCGAGCAAGGTCTCGAATCTGCTGGGACTCACGCGTCGCTCAAAGTTTGCCCCGAGGAAGTTGGCCGCCGGCTGCACTTTCAGACCCTTGCTTGCGGGAATAAGACTCGTGAAGTTGTAGTGGAGCTCGCGATCATTTCGGCGAGAGCGATGCTCCAGCACATATTCCGCGTTCGGTACTTCGGCCGGCTTATAGATTTGCAGCCCGGGCAGATTCAGCCCGATCCTCGGAAGAACCTCTAAGTAAGTCGGATCGCAGGTAGGCAAGACCAAAACGTGGCCCTGGGCCTTTACAAACAGTCTCCTGCCGTCCCAAACCGCCACGTTGTCGTAGCCCCTTCCTTTGAGTTCGAGTTTCCAACTTGCCTTCGCGCGCGTCAGCGTCGCAGTCCCGATCTCAGATCGGAGAGCGGGATGAGTAGCAGTTTCGAAGCTGGACACGGTGAGTGGGCGCGTTCGTCTCCAGTTCTCCACGTTCTGCTTTCCAGACAAGGTTCGGATGGTGTACGCAATTTCGAACTGCGTCCAATCGGCGAGCGCAACGGGCCCCAATGCGAGCAAGCAAGCCGTCAACGGGGAAGAAATTCGGTTCATTTACAACCCAGTGTCACTCGAAATGACGCTTAGGGCTTTGAAATGTTCAGCTGCAGATTGCTGCGTAAGTGTTTTCTGGACCGTGGCTCGCATCGACACGTTGGAGCGTCGAAGTCTTCGCGTAGTACTCGATCACCGGGGCCGTCGTTTCCCAGAAGACACGGATTCGCTCTCGGATTGTCTCAGGGCGGTCATCTTCTCGAACGAAGAGCGGGCTGTTGCATCGGTCGCAGACCCCTTCTCGCTTCGGTGGCTTGTTTTTGCTGTGATAAATCTCGCCGCACTTGGTGCAACCAATGCGACCAGTGAGCCGTTGCACGATCACTTCCTGCGGAACTTCAAGACTGACAACCTTATCCAGCCCCTGTTCAAGTTCGAACAGCACTTCATCAAGCGCTTCCGCTTGCTTCACTGTTCGTGGAAATCCGTCCAGAACAAAGCCAGACTGCTTGATCTGCGGATCGTGAAGTTGCTTCGACATCATCTCGATCGTCACGCCGTTCGGCACGAGCTCGCCGTGGTCGATGTACCGCTTGGCCATACGTCCGAGATCCGTCTGCATCTCGATCTCGTGGCGGAAGATTTCGCCGGACGAGAGGGTTCTTAGCCCGAGTCGCTCCTTGAGCAGTGCACTCATCGTGCCCTTTCCCACACCGGGAGGGCCGACCAGCACCAATCGCCGCGGTGGTATCGCGTGAGGTTGATCTGCAGGAAGTTGGCTCATGGCTAGTGGCAAATGATAATGAAATGAAGGGTCGCCGACGGGTGTCGGCGACCCTTCTCCGTACACGTGAACTTTACTGGTTGTACTGCCGCATCAAAACGCTCGACTCGATCTGTCGCATGGTTTCCAGCGCAACGCTAACCATGATCAGCAACGAGGTGCCACCGATAACGGAAACGAAGCTGGCATCAATCCGAGCCAAAGCCGGCGTGACGTACTGCAACAGCGCAACGAGAGCGATGAAGACGGCTCCAACGAGCGTGATCTTTGAGATCACCGCATCCAAGAAGTCACGGGTCTGCTTACCGGGTCGGACCCCCGGAATAAACGAGCCGTGTCGCTTCAGGTTGTCGGCGATATCCTGGACGTTGTACTGCATCGCCGTCCAGAAGTAGTTGAAGAACATGATGAGGCTTGTGTAGAACAAGCACCCAATAAGTCCTCGTGGTAGCGGTACCTGCTGAGAAATCGCCTGTCCGTTAGCCGGGTTCAAAAACGAACCTAGATTTTCGAGCCAAGCGCCCGCCGGCGTGGTCGCGCCACCAAGCATTCCGGCGAACTGACTCGGAATGTAGACCAGCGAGACGGCGAAGATGATCGGCATAACGCCCGCCATGTTGAGCGAGAGCGGCAGGTAGTTGGTTTGACCACCCATCGTTTTCGTGCCAACCTGTCGGCGCATGTGCTGAATCGGAATCTTTCGCTGAGCCGTGGTGAAGTAAACGATGAACCAGGTCGCGGCCAGGAACAAGGCAAGCACCACGATGATGCTCCACCAAGCAACCGTTCCGGTCTGCAGTCCGCGGATGATCGTTTCTGCCTGGTATGGCAAGGAAAGGATAATGCCCGCGAAGATCATGAGGGAGACGCCGTTGCCGATTCCTCGCTCAGAGATCTGTTCACCCATCCAAAGCTGGAAGATCGAACCTGCCGTCCAGAAGATGAGAATCGTAGCGTTATCAAACGGAGTCAAAGCCGCAATCGCCGGCACAACTCGCATGTATTGCAAAAAGCCCCAACCTTGGAAGAAGCAAAGCAAGATGGTCAAGCCTCGCGTTCGTTGGTTGTTCTTCTTTCGGGCATACTCGCCACCCTCTTGCATGTCCTTCTTCCATTCCGGAATGGCCTGCTGCATGACCTGCATGATGATGCTGGAGGTGATGTAGGGGTTCAGACCGAGCGCGAAGATGGACAGTCGGCGCAGGGCGCCTCCGCCAAACACGTTGAGAAGCTGGAAGAATGGGCTGCCTTTCAGAAGGTCAACAACCTTCTCGGAATCGAAGCCAGGAACCGGTACCGGAATGTGTACGCCTAGGGCATACACGGCAAACATGAACAAAACGAAACTCAAGCGCTGCCGGAGATCAGGATCTTCCCAGGCGCGCTTGATTGTTTCGGCAAGGGGCAGTGAAAGCCCCTTGTCGCTTTTTCGACCAGAATTGGTCGAGTTCCCGCTATATGCGGAAGGAATCACTCGGCCTCCGTCTTGCCCTTCTTGACTTTCTCAAGCGGAACAACGAGGGCCTGTCCACCCTTAGCTTCGATCGCCTCGACGGCGGTCTTGCTAAACTTCTGGGCCTTAACGATGAGCTTCTTTTCAAGGGTGCCGAAGGCTAGAACCTTGACGCCATCCTTGTGGGCAGAAACGATACCGGTCTTGTAGAGCTCAGCAACCGTAACTTCCGCGCCATCTTCGAACAGGTTCTGAAGGTCATCCAGGTTAACAATCGCAAATTCCTTTGCGTTGATGTTTCGGAAACCCTTCTTGACCGGGGCTCGGCGCTGGATTGGGGTTTGTCCACCCTCAAAGTTCGGGTGGATCTGTCGGCGAGCCTGCTGTCCTTTCGAACCTCGGGTTGCCGTTTTACCCATGCCCGAGCCGATACCTCGACCGATACGTCGCTTCGGTCGTGTACCACCCTTACCGGGATTAAATTTGTGCAATGCCATTTTCTAAATCTCCTAGTGCCTAGTGTACGTAGGCTTAGTGCGTCTCGGGGGGCTTATGGTCCCGGGTCAGGGCGCGTCGCTTAATGAGTCGCGCATCGATAAGGATTTCGCCGGTTTCCTGATTCGTCACGATCACCATGTGGCGAATCGCATGAACCATGCCTCGGATGCTTGGGGTGTCTTCTTTGACCACTTCACGTCCTGGGCGAGCGAGGCCGAGAGCTACACACGTCGCGCGGTTGCGCGGCGTTTGGCCAATCGGACTTCGGAATAGCTTAATGTGCAGCATCTGCTTCCTCCTTTCGTGCCTTCTCAATCCATGGAGTGAGCTTTCGCACATCCACGCTTCGTCGAGCGGCAATCTCTTCTGGGGACTGGAGTCCTCGGAACGCTTCGATCGTGGCGTACGCCATGTTGATCGCGTTTCGGCTACCCAGCGACTTCGATAGAACGTCGTGGACGCCCGCAGCTTCAAGGCAAGCGCGCACCGCGCCGCCGGCCTTAACGCCGGTTCCCGGAGCAGCCGGTCGGAGAACGACCTGCGCCGTCCCACTGATGGCTCGGATTTCGTGCGGAATCGTGCTTCCAATCATCGGAACCAAGAACATCGACTTTCGGGCGGCTTCTTCTGCCTTTCGAATCGCGTCTGGAATGCCGCGAGCTTTTCCAAGCCCAACGCCAACCTGGCCCTTGTTGTCGCCGACCACCACGAGGATGGACCAGCTAGCCGTCTTACCACCCTTGGTGGTCTTGAAGACTTTGTTGGTTCGAATCACGCGAACGTCGAGTTGCGGTCCTTCTGTAAAGCGGCTCTCTCGTTTGCCGCTCATTCGGTTCATCATTCGCATGGTTTAAAAGTCTAAGCCTCCTTCACGAGCGCCATCTGCAAGCGCCGCCACTCGGCCGTGGTATCGGAAGCCACCGCGGTCGAAGACGATGGCATCGATGCCCTTCGCTTTCGCTCGCTCGGCTAGCTTGAGACCAACCTGCTTCGCACCCTCGGCGTTGCCACCTACGACTTCCTTCTCGATGGAAGATGCCGCTGCGACAGTGTTGCCGGTGGTGTCGTCGATCAACTGTGCACTGATGTGCTTCAAACTTCGAAATACGCTCAAGCGCGGTCGCTCGGCGGTGCCGGTAATACTTTTTCGGATTCGGGCATGCCGGGCAAGGCGCAGTTCCTGTCGGGTTTTGTTCGCCATTGTTTTCCTTACTTCTTAGCCGCGGCGCGCTTACCGGCTTTAATCTTGACCACTTCTCCGCGGTACCGAATTCCCTTACCTTTGTATGGTTCAGGCTTACGGACCTTTCGGATGTCGGCGGCCACCTGGCCTACGAGCGCCTTGTCGATGCCACTCACGATGATCTGCGTTTGTCGCGTCTTATCGTCAGCTTTGACTTCAAAATTGATGCCGTCCGGAGCCTCGATGACTACCGGGTGGGAGTAACCCATGTTCAGCGTCAGGTTCTTGCCTGCTGCTGCAGCTCGGTAACCAACACCGATAACGTCCAGGGTCTTGGCATGTCCGTTGGTCACGCCCTCCACCATGTTCGCAATCAGCGTTCGGGCAAGGCCGTGCTGGCTTCGTGCTTCGCGGAGGTTGTTTGGTCGCTCAACCTTAAGTTCAGCGCCTTCCTGCGAAACGGTCAGCAATCGGGAAATCGGCTGAACCAAAGCACCCTTAGGGCCGGAAACCGTAACCACGTTGGTTGCTTCGTCAACCGTAATCTCGACTTTCGCCGGAACGGTAATCGGTCTAATTCCAATTCGTGACATCTTAGTGCACCTCGCAAATGACTTCGCCGCCCATATTGCGTCGACGAGCCTCTCGGTCGGTCATGAGTCCAGCACTCGTGCTGATAATTCGGGTGGTCAAACCATTTCGAAGCGGCTTGAGTTCGCCGATCTGCTTGTAAACACGCAGACCTGGCTTGCTGATTCGCTTCAGGTGAGTAAGGAGTGGCTTGCGCTTGCTGTCGTAGCGCAGGTGAACCTTGATGGTTGGGAACTTCGATTCAGTCGTGATCTCGTGACCCGTGATGAAGCCTTCGGCTTCGAGAATCTTCACGATTTCGACTTTGATTTTGCTGTGCGGAATATCGACGCTGTCCTTGTGGGCCGTAGCACCGTTTCGGATTCGCGTAAGAAGGTCCGCGATGGGATCGCTATGCATATTCTTTTGACCTTCTGAGCTTTACCAGCTCGCCTTTTTCACGCCGGGCAACTCGCCCTTGTGCGCTTTCTCGCGGAACGCCTGTCGGCAAACGCCGAAGTATCGAATGACGCCGCTTGCGCGACCCGTAAGAGCGCATCGGTTGTACTGACGCGTCTTGAACATTCGGGCCTTGATGCGCTTCGCATCAAATTCAGCCTGAGCCTCAGCTCGCTTATCCTTCGGGAGTTCATCAATTCGCGCTTGTTCGGCATTAAGAAGCTCCCACTTCTTTTTCGCCGCGCGATGCTTTTCAATTAGACACTGCTTTGCCATACTTTTCCGCCGTTACCGAACCCGTATCCCGTCCTAGCCGAGACGTGCTTCGTGGCCTAGTTTTTGCTCACGCCTCACTTTTTGGACCGAGGTCCAGAGACGCGAATCGAAAAGATACCCCAATCCGTCCCCAATGGCGCAACCTTTGAACTTAAATTGTCCGGCTACCCCGGTAATCTCACAGGATGCGTCGCGCGTTCACCTTGATCGAGCTCCTGGTGGTCATTGCCATCATCGCCATCCTTGCGGCGATTCTGTTCCCCGTTTTTGCCCAAGCCAAAGAGGCGGCAAAGAAGACCACGGACCTCTCGAACTGCCGCCAGCTCGGCGTGGCGATCATGATGTACGCCAACGACTTTGACGACTACTTCCCGCTGACCAACTTCCCCGCGCCAGAAAACACCTGGACCAACCACGTTCAGCCGTACATCAAGAACCGCGCCATTTACCGGTCCCCCGCCGACAACTCCTCGAATTGGCCACCTGCCAGCCTTTTGGCGACCGATCCGACGTTTCTCACCTACCGAATGACCAGCTACTTCCTGAATGCCTACATGAGCGGCGCTCAGTTCGGCGGAAAGTACGCCACCATCACGAGCATCGCCGGTCCAGCATCGACCATCTATCTTGCCCCTTCGCCTGATAACGTCGTGCGCGATCACTTCGCCCCCTTCTTCTGGGGAGATCCACCCGAGATTCCCGACGCCTTCATGCAGAACATGACCTGGGATTCCGCAAAGCAAGAAACCAAAGCGCTCAAAATTCGCGCCTTCACCGGAGGGGCGAATTACACCTATGTCGATGGCCACGCCAAGTTCGGCCGGTGGAACCAAGTCTGGTGGCGCAACATTCCCGCCGGCGTCTACGCCGGGAATTTCGATCCCAGAAACGAAAACAACCGGCCGTAAGTCGTACTTATGGAATGTAGGTGTAGGTCACTCGGATCGTGCCGCGAAACCGCCCGTAAAGCCCAAACACGGGCGGAATGTCTCGGCTAACCCGAGTTCCCGCTGGCAGTTCGTGATCGTTTGTCTGAAGCACCGAAAGAACCACCTGTCCAGGGCTCGTGAAGTGGCGAAAAAATGCCGCATTGCCGGGCGTGTTCGTAATGCGAACTGTGCCATAAAGCTCCCGTCGATTACCAAAGATCTGATCCGAGAAAGGCGGCGAGGCGATAACGCGCGTATCCGAACCTTCCAACCTCACCGCGTTAAGCTGTACGCTTCCCCCCATCCCGTCGGGCACCGAGATCGCCGCGATCACTTTTGATCGAACCGTCAGATCGCCCGAAATCAGCGCAGGAGACGTGTTCTCAACCGGCGTATAAACCACCATGTTCCCGTAAGCGGTCACGGTGATCGCCTTCAAAGTCCCAAGCGCGGGGTTGAAGCCATTGACGAACAAATCCGCGCCAGAAAACGACTGCCGCGTCGCCGTCAGGTTCTCCAATATCGGCGCATCAATCGGAAACGTCTGCGTAATGTTAACCTGCGCAAACGAGACTTGGGCTAGACCAGCCGCGACAGCGAGCAAACATGCCTTTCGCATACCGAACTGTACGTCTTTCGTTTGGTAATGGCAATAACTCAAATTTATTGTCTTGATCTTTCCGATTCAAGGGATTCAGCCCAATCGCTTCGTCAACTTTTTGTTTGACAGTCTGCAATTATTGTCAAGTTAGAGTTTGATTTTTAATTTCTTTTGTCCAATTTTGAGTTGACTTTTTGAACAGAAAGTCAACATAATGATTGAACTATGAACGTATCCGATATCCGCCGACGCCAACTGGACGCGATGTTCCGGGCGTTCCCGTCCGAATCTGTACCGACGATGCCTGCCAATGGTTGGCTCCGTGCCATCCGAGAAGCCCTCGGCGTCACCCTAGAGGTCCTCGCCGGGCGACTGAATGTGAGCAAGCAGGCGGTCAATCAGCTTGAGAAAGCCGAAGCCTCCGGCCACATCACCGTGAACCGGTTGCGAGAAGCCGCAAACGCCCTCGATTGCGATCTTGTCGTGCTGGTCGTTCCGCGTCGGCCCCTTTCGGAGCAGATTGAGCAACGGGCAACCGAACTCGCAACCAAAGACATCCGCCGTATCTCGCACTCCATGCGACTAGAAGACCAGGGCGTCTCGCCCGAAACCGAAGCCCGAATGGTCCGCGAACTTGCCGCCGAGTACTCCGCCAACCCGCGCCGGAACCTCTGGTAACTGCGCATGCTCATGACCTCTCGCTACGGCGAAACCGAGATTGATCACGACGAGTTGCAAGGCTTAATCCCAAGCCTTGCAACTCGGGCGGAGCTTGACGAGTTCGAACAAGCGAACATTCGGGAGGCGATGCTTTGGGCCCGAAAGAGCCGGGCGGTCAGAAAATCGCTATTGACTCCCGCCACGCTTTGTGAACTTCACGACCGGATGTTTCGCAGGGTCTGGACCTGGGCCGGAAAGTTTCGGAAGACCGAGAAGAACATCGGCGTGCCCGTTTGGAAGATCTCATCCGACCTCTTCAATGCCTGCGAGGACGCCAAAACCTGGATCGAGTTCAACACATTCGAACCGATCGAAATCGCAGCCCGACTTCATCACCGTCTCGTCGTGATTCACCCATTCCCAAATGGCAACGGTCGCTGGGCGCGCTTTGCGGCAGACCTCGTTCTGGAACAAATCTCTGAGGAACAGCTATCTTGGGGCGCAAACGGTCGGATGGCCTCAGACGAAATTCGAAAGAGTTACATTCAGGCTCTTCGGCACGCAGATGCCCTCGATTTCCAGCCGCTCATCTCGTTCGTGGTGGCCTAAGCCTCGCTACGCTCGCGGTACTGAACCGCCTCCGCCAAGTGGCTCTTCCCGATCTTCTCATCGCCACGAAGGTCCGCAATCGTCCGCGCCACCTTCAAAATCCGGTCAAACACCCGCCCCGACAGCCCCAAACGCGCCGAGATCACGCGCATGAAGTCGCGGCTGTCTTCGTCTAGCTCAACCGTCTCCTTGATCTCCCGCGGCGACATCTTGGCATTGGTCCGGTGCCCGCCCAAGCGCGCATGCTGCAACGCCCGCGCCGCGATGACGCGGTCGCGAATCACGTCGGACCGCTCCCCATCCGAGGAATCCAGCAGCTCATCTGGCTTCAAGCGCGGAACCTCGATGTGCAAGTCAATCCGGTCCATCAGCGGTCCGCTGATCTTGCCCGCGTACTTGTTGCACGACGACGGATTGCTCACGCACTTCTGCTCGGGATAGCCCTTAAACCCGCACGGGCAAGGGTTCATCGCGCCGATGAGAATGCACTCGGCCGGGAAGGTGATGGTGTTCGAGACCCACGCAACGGTAATGACACCGTCCTCCAGCGGCTGGCGCAAGGCTTCTAGCACCGGCCGCTCGAACTCCGGCATTTCGTCCATGAACAAAACGCCGTGGTGCGCGGTGCTGATTTCACCGGGCTTCGGATTCTTGCCGCCGCCGACAATTGCAGCGTGGGACGCACTATGGTGCGGCGACCGGAACGGACGCTCCCAAATCAATCCGGGCCGCCCACCCTTCTCCCCCGCTGCACTGTGAATCCGAGTTACTTCGATGCTTTCAGAAAGGGCTAGCGGCGGCAGGATCGTCGGCAGTCTCCGCGCCAGCATCGTCTTTCCCGATCCCGGCGGGCCTGTCATGAGCACGTTGTGCCCCCCTGCCGCCGAAATCTCTAGCGCGCGGACCGCATGCTTCTGTCCCTTCACATCAGCGTAGTCGACGTCGTACGACACCAGCCCCGGTCCTTGTTCGTGCTCAAACCTCTTCGGCGTAAAGAGGTTGCTGCCGTTCAGCAGTTCAACGGCTTCCAGTAGCGTCCGAACGCCGTAAACCTCAATCCCCGTCGCAACCGCTGCCTCCGCCGCGTTTGGCTCCGGCACGATCATTCGGCGAAAACCCTTCTCCATCGCCATCAGGGCAACGCTCACTGCCCCGTCAATCGGACGAAGCGTGCCATCCAAGCCAAGTTCGCCAAGAATCAATGTGCCGTCAAGCTCAGATTGCGGAACATCATGCTGCACCGCGCAAAGAGACACCGCCATCGGCAAGTCCAGCCACGGCCCCTCTTTCCGAATATCGCCAGGGGCCAGGTTGCACATGATCTTCCGGTTCGGAAAGCTCAAGCCGGAGTTGCGCATCGCGGTGCGAACGCGCTCTTTCGATTCCTTCACCGCCGCATCGGGAAGCCCGACGAGCACGAAATACCGCTCGCCATCGCCCTGAATATGCCCGCCGAGGTCGGTCTCGATGACGATCGGCAGAGCCTCGATCCCAATCAGCGTGGCGGAATGCGCCTGCGAAATCATTGCGCGAAGTTTAACGCAACGTTGGCGGATTCGGAACGAAGGTCACCGTAACCTCGCCGTACTCTTCCCCGCCCGGAACGCGCTCCTTCGGGCTCGTGAGCTCAAACCGGACCAACTCGGCCTTATCCCCCCACTTCCCCTTGCCCGACAACTTGAATGGCTCGGGACTCTTCCAAACAAACTCGCGCTTGGCTTCGGTCTTTTGCAGGATCTGAGCCAGTGCCCAAAGGCTCAGCCAAGAAACCGGGTCTCCGGCGCTGACTTCCTTTTCGGGGAAAGGCTTGGAGAAATCGAACTTAAACTTCTCTGGCTCAAGGTTCGGGCTCGCCGGAACCGAGGACTCATCGATCACGGTCTTGACCGGGTGCAAATCAACCTCGGTCCCCTCTCTGCCGCCAAATCGCAACTCGACGCGATCAACGAACTTGATGTTCAGATCAATCCGGGTGTTGATGTACTCGGTCGTCCGGATAAAGCTGAGGCTTGGCGGCGCGCTCAGGCCAAGGGCCAACAGGATCATGGGAGTTGGAGACGAACCTCGCCCGCTTTTTCGTCGATCCAGCCCCGCTCACGGGCGCGCTCTTCGCGACCAATCGCGCTGTCGTACCGCGCTTCGAGCTGCAGCGTGCGAATGTTCTCCGACTGCTTCGACTTCATGTTGACAAGGCGTTCGTCAGCCTTCACTTTCTCGGCCCGAAAGATCCGCCAGCTTGGTTCACTCTTGTACATTCCGAGCGCAACACCCACCGCAATCACCAAGACCGGCCCGATCCATCGCTTTGACTTTTTCAGACTACTTGCCCCCTTCGGGCACGATGTTTTCGGTGCTCACTCGCTCCGAGCCAACCCGGTGAAGTTGAATAAGGTTCGTGTTTCCGGGCGTTCCCATCGGTACTCCTGCCGTCATGACGACCAGATCACCGTCCTTGATTCGCTTCTTTAAGCGAAAAGTCTCCAGCACCGTCATCAAGGTCTCATCCATCGTCGGCTCAGACTGAATGTAGTACGCCTCCACACCCCAAACGACCGACAGCTTTCTCTGGGTTCGTTCGGATCGCGTTGCGCAAAGAATCGGCATGCGAGGTCGGAATTTACTTACCAATCTCGGCGTCTGGCCACTGGTTGAGTTGCACAAGATGGCGCTGGGCTTTAGAAGTCGGGCCAAATCGCTCACCGCGTGAGCGATGGCATCCGTCGCCGGCATGTGCCCCCGGGCGCGCTCTTTAAAGTCCCGCTCGATGCGTCCCCGGTCGAAGACAGCCTCCGCCGCCTCACAGATTCGGGACATTGTCTTTACGCAGTCGATTGGATAGGCACCCGCCGCCGTTTCGCCGCTGAGCATCACCGCGTCGGTTCCATCGAGGATCGCGTTAAACACATCCGTCGCCTCGGCTCGGGTTGGGCGAGGGTTCTGAATCATACTCTCCAACATCTGGGTCGCCGTGATGACCGGAATCCCCCGCTGGTTCGATGCTTCGATGATCTTCTTCTGATGCAGCGGAACGTCTTCCAGATCCATCTGCAAGCCCATATCGCCGCGCGCGACCATCACCAGGTCGACCGCTTCCACGATATCAATCAAATCCTTTATCGCCTCCGGTGTCTCGATCTTCGCGCAAATCCCGATTGACTTATCTTTCAGCGCGATCAGGTCTCGCAGCATCGTGATGTCTTCGGAGTGCTTCACGTAGCTGAGGGCGATGAAGTCGCAGTTAAGCTCGATGGCACGCTCGACGTCAGCGCGATCCTGATCCGTCATTGCCGGAACCGCGAACGCCTTGCCTACCAGCGTTACGCCCTTGCGACTCTTGAGAACGCCGCCGCTGATGACCTTCGCCTCAAAAACGCCGTCTTTGCCAGAAAGCAGTTTGAACTCAATTTCGCCGTCGCCAAGCAACAGCCGATCTCCTGCCGCCATCGCATCCAAAATTTCGTTCTGGTTAATCGGAATCTGGCAACTATGACCGACTGTGATGTGGTCACCTGCGCGAAGGACGAGCCCCGCCTCAGGCAACATTCCAATTCGGAACTTCGGTCCCTGTAAGTCGGCAAGAATCCCGACCGGCGCGTGCTTCGGGCTCAGTTCGCGAATCCACTCGATCCAACGCGCCTTCGTTTCCCAGTCGCCGTGGGAGCAGTTCAGCCTCGCCAGGTTCATTCCCGCATTGATGAGCTGCTGTATCTTTTCTCGCGAGTCCACCGCCGGACCCAAGGTGCAAACAATCTTCGTCCGGCGTCGCATGTCACAAGAATTATGCCCACGATTCTGTTAAGGCGTCGTTGGGCATTTCGAGTTTTTGGGTCCAACTTCCGTAGAATCAAACGATGTCCCAACTTCAAACCGCGCTTGACTTCCTTGCGACCCGGGTCGCTCCTCGCGCGGCGGAATTGGACCAGAGCAGCGACGCCGTGGCCGATGTACTCGGAGAGATGGGCGAAGCCAACCTTCTGGGCCTCAAGTGCCCTGAGGAATACGGCGGAGAGCCGCTTTCCGAACCCGATTTTCGTGAATTTCAGCAGGCTTGCGCCCGAACCAGCGGAGTCTTCGCCTTCCTCCAAACCCAA
Organism: Chthonomonas calidirosea; assembly: GCA_945882415.1. Lineage (GTDB taxonomy): Bacteria > Armatimonadota > Fimbriimonadia > Fimbriimonadales > Fimbriimonadaceae > Fimbriimonas > Fimbriimonas planktonicus. The sequence continues at coordinate 66,750 of CAMCWC010000003.1, read as the reverse complement.
CACCAAAGCGCCGTTTCCATGCTCAACGGCAGCGACAATGCCGACCTCAAGGCAGAAATCCTGCCCGGCACCCGTAACGGACAGCGGCTCGTTGGGATCGGATTTAGCCAGCTCCGCCGTCCTGGACCACCGATGGTCACCGCCGAGCGCGTTGACGAGGGGTTCGTCCTCGATGGCCACGTGCCCTGGGTCACCGGCCAAGGCTTTTATCCGCAGTTCCTCGTCGGCGCTACCACCGCCAGCGGTGAAGCCGCCTTTGCCCTTGTTCCGCTCCGTGACCAAACCGGCATTCGACTTTCCAACCCAATGCGGCTCGCCGCGATGGAAACTGCCCGAACCGTAACGGCCGACCTCAATCGCTTCCTGGTCACGTGGGACAAGGTGGCATTCGTTAAGCCGTCCGGCTGGATTCAGCGAAACGACATGATCAATGTCGCGTTGCAAGGACACTTCGCGATCGGAAACGCCCGCGCGGGTCTGGACGTGGTTCAGCAAGTTGTCGAAAACAAAGGTTCCGATCAGCTTCGAGAATCCTACGACCAGCTCAACCAAGAGTGGGATCGCTGCCGCGAGAACCTAACCGTTCTGAGTTCAGATTCGGCGGAAGAAACCACCGATACCCGCCTCGAAGCCCGAGCTTGGGCGATTGACGTCATGCAGCGATGCGCATGGGCGGGCGTCACCGCAAGCGCGGGCGCCGCAAATGTTCTTACCCATCCCGCCCAACGAATTCTGCGGGAAGCACTCGTTTTCACCGTCAGCGCGCAAACCTCCGCGATCCGCGACGCCAGCATCCGCCGACTAACCCGGTAACGTATTCGGGCAAATGACGGCTCCGCGCATCACCGGCACTTTTCTCGACGAGATCACGCACGACATTCCGAGCCAAAACTGGGGCCATCGAGAGTGGAAGCGCGAGTTTGCGATGTATCAGCAAATCGGTCTGGACACCGTCATCATCATCCGAGCCGGATATCAAAACAAGTGCATCTTTCCCGCCAATTCGGTTCCGGGCTTGCTCCCGCTCAGCGACGATCTTGCCGAAATGTTCTTCACCTTGGCCGATGAGTTTCGGCTGAAGCTGTTCTTCGGCACCTTCGATAGCGGCTTCCACTGGATGCGCGGCGCTTGGTGGAACGAGGTCGATCTGAACAAGGCGTTTATTGACGAGGTCGTCACCCGCTACGGGCACCACCCGAGCTTTGCCGGTTGGTACCTGTGCCACGAGACCAGCCGCAACGACGCCAACATCATCGAGCTCTTCAACCACATCGGTGGCCACTGCAAATCGGCGTTGGATCGCCCCGTGCTGATCTCGCCATTTCCTCAAGGTGCCAAGCAGTTCTCCGGCGGAAACGTGATGTCACTGGACGAATCATTCGACCACTGGAAGCGGATTTTTGCCGAAACTCAGGGCGCTTTTGACATCTGCGCTTTCCAAGATGGCCAGATTCACTACGACCAGCTTCCTGCCTTTCACGCCGGAATCCGCGCCCTGGGCGACCAGCATGGAGTGACAATTTGGTCGAATGTGGAGAGCTTCGATCGAGATATGCCCATCAAGTTCCCCCCCGCCGATTGGCGCTATCTGAAGCTAAAAATCGAAGCCGCTGCCCCAACGGTTGACAAAATCATCACCTTCGAGTTCCCGCACTTCATGTCTCCAAACTCGTGCTACCCAGCGGCCCACAACTTGTTCCGCCGGTACGCAGAGTACGCCGACTTAGTCGAATAGGGCGGATACGAATCGCTCAGGCTTGAAGTCGAGCAGGTCGTCGACCTTCTCGCCCGTGCCCACGAGTTTGATTGGGACCTTAAACCGGTCAAATACTCCGATCAGCGCGCCACCGCGAGCCGTGCCGTCAATCTTCGTAAGAATGATTCCGGTGATTCCCGCCGCCTTGATGAACTCTTCCGCCTGACGAATCGCGTTCTGGCCGGTGTTGGCATCAAGCACCAACAGAATCTCATCTGGCTTTCGACCCAGCGCTTTCTCCGTGACGCGAAGCACTTTTTCAAGCTCCGTCATAAGGTTAGCTTTGCTGTGCTGTCGCCCGGCGGTATCGGCCAGCACAAAGTCAACTCCGCGCGATTTACCCGCTTGGATCGCATCAAAAATCACGGCGCCAGCATCCGATCCCGGTTGGCTCCGCACGATCTGGACGCCGATGCGATCCGCCCAAATTTCAAGCTGATCAATCGCCGCCGCGCGGAAAGTGTCACCCGCTGCGAGCAGAACTTTGAACCCGCGCTTATGGAGCAAGTTCGCTACCTTGGCGATGCTCGTGGTCTTGCCTACGCCATTCACGCCGACGAACAGAAACACCGTCGGCGACTCGTCGCTAATCGTCAATCCCGCCGGGCCGTCTTGCTTAAACCGACTGCTGATCGCGGTTTTCAGCCGCTCACGCATATCCGCCGGATCGGTGATCTTCTCTTCCCGAACGATCTTTCGCAGTTCCTCGAGAATTTCCTGCGTGGTCTGAACGTTTGTGTCGGCTTGGAGCAGGGCTTCCTCAAGCTCTTCGTACAAATCCTCATCGATGACGCCGCGACCAACGAGCCGGTCAAATCGATCGATTAAGCGTTTGAACATTGCTTAGGAGCGTACCGTCTGGTCTGCCGGGGCGTCAGCCGTTCGCTGCGAGATCGTGGCTTGCGCGGTTCGCATGCGGATCTCTGCCAGTGCCATCCGGACCGGAACTTCTTTGCCGACCAGGTCTGCATTCTGAGCCTTGGCCGACTCCAACGCCACCTGCTCAAGCGGGCTAATAGCATCGCTCCCTGCAAATCGTTTTACAACGGCAATCAGGGCAGCGCTAAGTTCAGGGTTCTTGGATTTTTCGTACGCCTTGACCGCATTTGAAGCCTGCGTCGCCGTGAGCAGGAGGCTCGTTTCCGCGGTCATCGCCGCCGCGCTGACCAGAATCGCTTCCGCGACCAGTTTTTGCATATCCTCCTCTGGCGCATCGAGGAGATCAAGCAGCTCGGGAAGAAGCTGGGGGTCGGCGAGTTGCTTCGCTTGCTCTGCCGCCATTCGCTGCCCCGGAGTCGCGCCGGCGGCGATGCCGGTGGTCAAGAGAATCATCGCGCCGAGCCCGCTCCAGTCGGGGAACTGATTTTTCAGAATGCTTTGGACAAGCAAATACAGACTACTAACCGCGGTGAGCGCCAGCACCCATCGAATACCATTCTTGACTTGATCGCGCCGCTTCTTCTCCCGCTGAAGAATGCTAACAAGTTCGCTGGGCTGCATCGATAGCATTGTGCTTTCAGTTTGCGGCCGGACTTGACGTTAGACCTACTGACGGCTGGTACTCACGTTCAAATTCGCGGTACGCCAAGGTCCAACGAACCCAGCGGTCCGAGACTTCAAGTCGATGTCGTCGCCAACCCGAATGGTTTGGAATCAAAAAGTCGCGGGTCGTCGCCGTACGCATAACTTCTCTCGTCGCCAACTTGGCTGGCTGTCCGAGCACTCCGCAACAAAGGTGATAAGTGCACAGGACTCGGTAGATGGTCTGACTCGGATACCGCTTTGCCCAGCTCTTTTTGACCCGGATTTCCTCTGCCGTGAGCGTCAGAACGGTCTGCCCTGCCGGATCCGAGAACCGGTTCATCCGCTGCATGATCGTGTGATAGCCGTAGTACAGCGGAAACTCAAGGACGGTCCCCGCGAAGGCGCGGCGGACCAAAACGTGGGTTGCGTCGTGATCAAGATGCCCTTGCTCAAACGCGCAAGTCGCCACCCGATCTGGCTCAATTTCCGCCATCAATTCGTTCAGCCAGGGCAACGCCTCTGCCATTTGCTCGCACAGCCGACCATCTTGCCCGTGCCAAAAGTGCAGCCGATTTTCCTCGACTCCAAGGTCGATGCAAACCGCGGTGGATTCCGCCTTCCGGACCGGTGTGTGGTGCAGCCAGAGGATATGAACTTCCGCTCCGCCCAGGCAAAGGCGACGAATGAATGCGGCGACGGCAAGCTCATCATCCGGATGCGGAAAGACAAAAACCCACCGCTGCCCAGCCTCAAACTCGAAAGCATTCACTGGTCCAACCCCAAAGCACGCACCGCCCGCGTGCTGGACCTTCCTTCCAACAAAGGCAAGATGACCACCGTGCCGCCGTAGCTGCGGACAATCGCGGTCTCTGGCAAATCATCGGCGACGTAGTCGCCACCCTTCACATGGACTTCCGGTCGCAAAATCGAGATCAGCTCGCTCGGAGTGTCTTCTTCAAAAACAACCGCCCCATCCACAGCCCGCAACCCTTCCAGCACGGCAATCCGATCTTCCAGTCTGTGAATCGGGCGTTCTGGCCCTTTTCCGAGCCGCCGGACGCTGTCATCCGAGTTCACACCGACAATGAGAAGGTCACCAAGCGCACGGCATTGGCTAAGAATCTGGACGTGACCGGCGTGGAGAATATCGAAAACGCCATTGGTAAACACCAAGCGCTTTCCGCGCCGGAGTTGCAACGCTTCCGACAATTCCACTCGGCTAGTTTATCGCCTTCCCCCAGCGGTCCCACGACTCGGCGCTTCGGACGTAAACTCTGGACGTGCTTAGCGCGAAGAACCTTGGGAAACGACTCGGCTCGCGTTGGCTCTTCCGTAACCTTGAGTTTGAGCTCGGAGTTGGCGATGCGCTCCTCATCACCGGCCCCAACGGCTCAGGTAAGAGCACGCTCCTTCGATGCCTCTGCGGTCTTGAGTCCCTTTCAGAAGGTTCGGTGACGAGCGGCCCTCTCGGGCTCGCCGCGATCGATCAGGCGGTGTATCCAGACTTGACCTGCCAAGAGCACATCGACCTGATGGTCGACCTACGGGGAATCGGCGACCGGAACGCGCTTGATCTCGTGAATCTAAAGTACGCCGCAAACTTGCCCGCCCAAAAGCTTTCCAGCGGAATGCGCGCCCGTCTCAAACTCGCGATGGCCGTGCTACATGCCCCAACGGTTTTGCTACTGGATGAACCCAGTGCAACCCTCGACGCCCCTGGCATCGAGCTGGTGGAGAACCTTATTGCCGAGCAACTCAAGCGCGGCTGCCTTATCATCGCCACCAACGACCCGAACGAGCGGCGCCTAGCGAACCAAGAGATTTCCCTCGAAGTTTGATCTGGTTAACTGACTTTCGTGACGCTAACCGCGCTGTTCGCGATTCTGAGAAAGGAGTTCCGCGTGGAATTTCGATCGCGCAGCGGCTTCTTTGCGGCGGGCTTGTTCGCGGTGATGGCCGTCTTCGCTATCTCGGCGGCTAGCTTCAACTCAAAACTCCCAGGCAACCTTGCTTCCGGCCTCGTTTGGGTAAGCCTGCTGTTCGGGAGCGTCATCGCGGTTCCGCGGCGATTTCTCCAAGAAGAAGAGTTGCGCACCGCCGATCTCTTGCGCCTCGCCGCGCACCCAAATGCCGTTTATTGGGGCAAGACGCTGTTTGCGATTACCGAAACCATCGCATACGGCACGGTCGTTTCTGTCTTGTTCTTTCTTCTCACCTCGGCCAAGCTCGTTGACCCCGGCCTGTACTGCCTTGGCGTCCTCGGAACGTCCATCTGCATGGGCAGCGTGATTAGCCTTTGCGGCGCGATTGCGAGCCAGTCGGCCAACCGGACGGCCCTTGCAAGCGCCATCTCTCTACCGCTGATTGTCCCAATTGTTTTCATGGGTATCGCTTGTTTGCGCGTTTCGATGGGAGAGGGGCTGATCCCTGGTGGCTGGCGTTCTGGGTACGGATTGGTCGGGTACGGTATTGCTAGTCTGGCGATCGGGCCATACCTTTTCGCGGCGGTTTGGAAGCGTTGAAGAAGCTAGGAATCCTTTTGTTCGGCCTGATGGTAAGCGCGGGAATCGTGCTGACCTTCACCGCGCCTAACGCGAAGTCGTTCCAGAACCCGGAACTTGCCCGAATCGTTTTCTATCACCTTCCGTGCGCTATTCTGAGCGCGATCCTGATGACGATTGCCCCGTATTTCGGGATTCGCTCGCTTAAGACCCAGAAGCAAATCTGGGACCTTAGAATGACTGCGGCAATGGAGCTGGCGACCCTGCTCGGAGCATTGACCCTCATCACTGGAATCATCTTTTCCAAGGTCCAGTGGGGAGCGTGGTGGAACTGGGACCCGCGCCAAAGCAGCTACCTGATGGTAATGCTCATGGCGATGGCCTTCTTCGCCATCCGCGCATCGCTGGAAGGCGAAAAGAGGTCCCAATACAGCAGCACCTACCTGATGGCCATGCTGCTTCCGATCATCTTCCTGATCTTCATTTACCCACGACTTAGCGTCGTACAATCGCTGCACCCCGACGTGATCAAGTACGGCGGGTTTGATCGTGAATACACGATCACGCTCTACACCATGTTTGCCCTGATCGGTGGCGTGGTTTGGTGGCTTTACAAACTCCGCGTTCGCGTGGGATTACTCGAAATCGAAAAGGACAACCCAGATGCAAAATTGGCAAATCGCGATCATTCCGCCACTCCTCGTGTGGTTCGGCCTGTTCCTCTATCTAAACCGCGTTAGCCAACGATTGGAGCGCCTCGAAAAATCTGATGGCGTCTCTCCCGAAAGCTGATTCGTTCCGTAACGTCGCCCCCTACTATGACGAGCTCATGCGGAAGGTTCCGTATGACATGTGGGCGAGTTATTACTTGCTGCTCTTGGCGACCCAAGATGCTCACCCCCGTACGGCCTTAGATGTCGGTTGCGGGACCGGCACCGTTGCCGAGCTTCTTCTGAACGAAGGAATCGCAACATCTGGCATCGATCTTTCCCCTGGAATGATCGAACTTGCCCGACAAAAGGCCCATGACAAAGGCCTTCAAATCCCGTACACCGTTGCCGACGCCAGCGACTTTAGCCTCGGCGAAACGTTCGATGCGGCGTACAGCATGTTCGATTCGCTGAACAACATTCTCGAACCCGAGCGGCTTGGAAGCGCCTTCAAGTGCATCGCCAACCACATTCCGGCCGGAGGCTCGTTCATCTTCGATCTCAACATGGCGTACGCCTTCGAAGAGCAACTCTTTGACCAATCGGACATGAAGCCACGAAGCAAGCTCCGGTACGTTTGGAACGGAGAATGGGACCCGGCAACCCGGCTGATCACCGTTTTCATGAAGTTCTGGTGGCAAGGCGAGGCCTTTGAAGAGGTGCACGTGCAACGGGCCTACGAGATCGACGAGGTCGCAGAACTGCTTCGAGCGGCGGGCTTTGGCGAACTTCGCGCCTATCACGCTTACACCCTAGACCCGCCCCGAAAGAAAAGCGACCGCGTGCATTTTTCTGCCATCAAGCAGTAGTCAAACCTTGCGCAGAAACCGGTGTCACTCAAAACCCGGACCCCTTGAAGTCCATGGCAACCATCAAACTAATGGTGCTGGTCAGCCATGAAGAAAATCCTGTTCACCACCGCCATCTTTGCTTCCGTCCTCGCCTCCGGCCAGGCGGTAGACCTCGGAATCGCTAACGATTTCAACGCTTTTATTTTTGAGAACGCAGACACCAACGGTGGCCACAGTGACGGCGCGGTGGCCGTCGGCGGCAACTGGAAACTGGGCTACGAATCCAATGGGCATAACCTCGGTGCTTCCAGCGTCGCCGGCGCTTCAAATGTCTCGATGTACGTCGGTGGCAACATCACCACCCAGGGCGTGGCACGGAGCCTGCGAGGAAACGTCCATGTCGGCGGAACGATCACCGGAACCCTTGACGTCCAGAACGGCCAGCTCAACCCGGGTGGGGTCGGAGCTTCGGCGGCGATCTTCAACCAGCAGCGCAACTACAGCACCAACCAGTCCAGCTACCTCGCGTCGCTAACCGGTCAGGCGATCAACATTTCCGACCCAAACAACATCAACGTTAACCTGAGCTCGAACACGGGCAACGGAAACCTGAAGGTTTACAACGTCAACGCTAGCCAGCTCAGCAGCCTGAGCACGTTGAACCTCAGCGGTGGAAACGGCAACGAGACGGTTGTCATCAACGTAACTGGAACCACCGTCAACTGGGGTTGGCAGGTCAACTACGCGAACAAGAACAAGCTCGTCTGGAACTTCGTCGACGCCACAAACATCACGGTCGCGAACCGCAACTTCGACGGTTCGATGCTAGCCGTGAATGCTACGGTCAACCAGTCCCAGAACATTCAGGGAACGATGATTGCAAAGTCGTGGGTCAACCGAAACTCGGCTGAGCTGCACTTCGGCAACCAGTACAAGTTCAACGGCAATCTGCCATCCGCGCCGGTACCAGAGCCAGCCACCTTCCTCGCCCTCGGCGCGGGAGTTGCGGCGTTCATCCGACGAAGACGCTCAAACTAAGCTCTCAAGCTTCTGCGCCCGACCCAACTTGGGTCGGGCGCTTTTTTTGTCTGGGTTTCCTGAAATTAGCGGGAACTCATTTGTACCGATCAGTACTGTAATCGTTGTCACTCGACAGTTAGAGGAAAACGAACATGCAGTCCACCACCCTATTTCAGCCACTCACTCTTGAAACCGCTCCCGAGAAGAGCCTTGATTCCCTGAAAGCAGTCAAAGGAGGCCTCGGCTTCATCCCTAACCTGTTCGCGACTTTCGCCAATTCACCTTCGGTCATCACCGGCTACCTCGCTCTCGACGAAGCGTACAACCAGTCCGGCTTCTCCCCGGTCGAGCGACAGGTCATTCTGCTCGCCGTGAGCTTGGAGAACGAGTGCGGTTATTGCACTGCGGCACACAGCACGATCTTGAAGAGCATGATGAAAGTGGATCCAGCGATCGTGAACGCTGTCCGTGCTGGCGAAGCGGTTCCGAACGAAAAGCATCAGGCGCTCATCAACACCGTCCGAGAAATCGTCCGAGAACGCGGCTACCTCTCGACCGAAACGCGCGACGCTTTCCTTGCCGCCGGCTACACCCCGGCTAACCTCATGGAAATCCTCCTCGGCGTCGCCCTGAAGACGATCAGCAACTACCTAGACCACATCAGCCCCGCTCCCCTCGACGAAGCCTTCCAGCCGGAAGCGTAAGGTCTTTGTTAGACGAGAGTTTCTCCTCGTCCCCGTTCTCTACAGCCTGCGGCCAGAAGTCTTCGACCCCTCACGGGGTCGGAGCAACGGCAGCGCTTCCAGGCATTTTCAATGCCTGGATGAGTTTGCAAACGCCGACCCCGGCAGGGGTCGAAGACTTAAGACCCGGCTTGTACCAAGAAGGAACCAAGGCGAAATGACCCCGAACCCCACTCATCCCGACCGAACCTTGTTTGCCTGGGGTGTTCGCAATTGCAAAACGATCCTTGCAACGTGAAATTGGCTTTCGATTACTAGCTCCTACCTCGACCAATCATCGCTGTGCACCAACCTGGATGACCACGCACTTCCTTTCTCAATCTGGCACCGTGTTCGAATATCCCGGAGGGATTGAAGAAGGTAGCCAGGCATTGAAAATGCCTGGATGAGGTCCCGTGGCTCCCGACCCCGGAGGGGTCGAAGACTTACAGCCGACATCGTGAATCTCAAGTGTCATTCGAAATCACCAGGCTCAAAGGGAATGCCAGCTAATCGATACACATCCGACAACTCCTCAACGAGCGTCTTTTTCCGATGGTGCTCTTGTTGGTGACTGATGTATCTGACCATCATCGGAATTTCGTGCGCACTAACACCAAACGCACTGTAGCCCTGCTGCCAAGCAAAGCCTCGAGTTCGCTCATTCATCCAAATGGATGAGGTCTTTTTCGTTTCGCGCATCACATCAGCAAGACGATGCACCGGCTTCATGCCAAGCAAGAGATGAACATGATCCTCAACCCCACCAACCGCCACTGGCTTGCAATCTAATGACCTTAAGGTGCCGCCGATATAGCCGTGGACATCTTCAATGAGTTCAGGCGTTAACAGCGGAGCCCTATTTTTCGTTGCAAAGATGACGTGAACGTGAAGGCTCGAATGCGTTGTTGGCATGAAGCAGTACCCGTGAAAAGTATGCAAAGTTTGGCGTTCGGTTCCGGACGAACGCCAAACTTCAAGCTGAATTACAAATTGATTCTGGAGTCTTCGACCCGTCCGGGTCGAAAGCGAAATCGCTCTACCAGGCATTTTCAATGCCTGGCTACCTTCTTGATCCCTCCGGGATCGGGGAGAGGGTGTGCATCCGTTCGTTTTACAGAAGTCCGGCTTTCTCATTAGTGAAAACTGAACAGAGTGTGGTTTCGATTGAACCGCCCTCCTTTCCGGTGCGCATCCTGCACTACCGGCCCAAATTTCGAGTATCCCGGAGGGATTAAAGATGGTAGCCAGGCATTGAAAATGCCTGGATAGGGCAGCATGACCGCCGACCCCGGAGGGGTCGAAGACTTATTGTTGCGACTGAAAGCATTGGGATGCCGCACGCTAAAACCATCTATTTCTTCTGAACAAGCTTCGCTCTCAAGTTGTGGTGCAGAAATGCTCCCAATACCTAGCCGAATCGGTAGCAGATCCCAGCGGGATCAAGAAGGTAGCCAGGCATTGAAAATGCCTGGAAGGCTCGCATCGGACCCGACCCGGAGGGGTCGAAGACTCCACACGGAATCAGGGCCCGCAGAAGTGGCCCTGATGCGTTGACCACTCACTTCCACAGAGTCGTCACTCAAGTCTTCGACCATGGAGCGGTCGAAGACCGTTCTTTTTCGGAAGGAGTGCCGGCCAGAGAACCCCGCCAACCCGCAAGAAGGTATCATTTCAGGTTCGGAGGTCGGGAGTCTTGCCAAACGCAGGACGTTGGAACCGATTTTAGAATGCCAAAAGCAAAGCAGAACATTCGCACAAACCCTCATTCGCCTCGTTACCTCGCTGTCGCCGAGAAGGTCGACAAAGACACGCAGCTTGATTTCACCGCTGCCCTCGCTCTGGTAAAGCAGACCGCAACCGCTAAGTTCGTCGAAACCGTCGACATTAGCGTCGTCCTCGGAATTGACCCGAAGAAGAGCGACCAGAACGTTCGCGGTATCACCAACCTTCCACACGGAACCGGAAAGGTCCGAAAGGTTGCCGTTCTTGCCAAGGGAGACCTCGCCAAGGCTGCGGAAGATGCAGGCGCCGACACCGTTGGAGACGAAGACCTGATCGCTAAGATCCAGGGCGGATTCCGCGACTTCGATGTCCTTCTCGCAACGGAAGAAATGGCTCCGCAGATCGGTAAGGTCGGACGAATCCTCGGCCCCCGAACGCCGAACAAGCGAAACGGAACGGTTACGAACAATATCGCCGCCGCCGTTCGCGAAATCAAAGCCGCTACCCGTGTTGAATATCGAGCCGACAAAGCCGGTGTTGTCCACATGGCCATCGGTAAGGTGAACTTCACCGACGAGCAGCTTCTTGAGAACTTCAAGGCCGCCCTCGGTGCGCTGATCAAGGCCAAGCCTTCCTCCGCGAAAGGTCGCTACATCCGAACGCTCACCATGAGCAGCACGATGGGCCCAGGCGTCCCAATGGACCCAACCCTCGCCGGCAAGCTCGCCGCCTAATTCGAAATCCAAAAGCCCGGCAAGGATTCTTCCTTGCCGGGCTTTTTTGCGCCTACTCGGTTGGCAATGGCGCGAACAGGTCCACGATGTTCCCGTCTGGATCCAAAACCTGCGCGTACCGCTGACCCCAAAAGGCGTCCCATGGCTGCTTGTGGTATTCAAAGCCCGCCGCCATTACGCTCTCAAAACGGGCATCAACATCGGCAACCGAATCGCAGAGGAACGCAAGCCCCATTCGGTAACCGGTCGGCGCCGTCCAATCAGGATCAATCTGCTTGACCATGTCGATGTGGTTCCAACTCAGCCGAACTCCGCCGTCTAAGGTCACTTCGTGGTACGGACTGCCATCGCCGTCCGGAATCTCTAATCCCAACGCTCGGTAAAACGCAATAGATCGGGCGATATCATTCACCACGATCCCAATCATGTCAAGTCTTACAGACATGCGTCTACTATAACCGATTGAAATCAAGAAGGCAAGTCACTGAGCGGCGCGGGTGACTAATCTCCGAACATCTTCCCACGCGCCCTGCAAATCACTTACGAGGGGCGATTGTGCTCTGGCAATTGTCACCTGATCGAGGTCCAAATCCGCGATCAAAAGGTGCGGATCGGCCACCGGCGCCGCACCAATCGTCTCGCCAAACGGGCCAATAACCATCGAGCCCCCGATGAATCCCTTCCCGCCCTCGAACCCAACAAGCTGGGCGCTCACCACGTAAACCGAATGCTCTTCGGCCACGCCTCGGAAGAGCCGCTCGTACCGTTCGTGGTTCTCAATCCGCTCGCCCCGGAAGCCGCGAGCCGGACTCGCGGCCGGAACCAAGATCACCTGCGCGCCGTTCACCGCACAAAGCGTAGGCATAATCGAGTGCCAAATGTCCTCGCAAATGAGGATCGCCATTTTGCCGAAACGCGTTTCAAAAACCGACAAGTCTCGGCCGCGCGAGACGAAACGTTCCTCATCAAAAACGCCGTAGGTCGGCAAAAAGAACTTTCGGTAAACCGCCACCGGGCGGGTTCCGTAGTTGGTCATCTCAAGGTAGCAGGCGCTGTTGTAGAGAATCCCTTCCGCCGCCTCATAGAAGCCGAGCGCAACGTCGATTTGCCGGGTCAGCTTGCCTTGCAGCCTTTCTCGCAGCCCTCGGGCCAGGGCCTCGGCCGAGAGGGACGCCTCGATGACGCCACCCTCAAGGAAGTATCCGCTCGTGGCCGTTTCTGGAAACAGCACCAGGTCAACGTTTTCGTCCTGGCATTGGAGAATGATCTCGGAGATCGTATCGAGGTTCGCCGAAACCTCCGCCTTTTTGGGTGCAAACTGCGCACACGCCACCTGAAAACGCATGAATTCAGTTTAGTTCAGAGCTAGAATTCGGTGTGGCGCACGTGGACGACTTTTTCCGGAAGGAACTGAATCGGCTGATCGAGCCGACCGTCGAGGATTTACAAGGCGGTCCCAGCTACGCCATCCACACGGCGGTGCTTCTTGGTCACGACTACAATCGCTGCGTCGAATTACAGCGGGAGTTTGACTCCGAGGAAATGCAGGCCCTCCTGGCCGAAGAATTCCGAAGTCAACGGTCCACGATGCGTACGCTCTCGTTCATCTTTGTCGCAATCCTCGTCGCCATCGCCGCCTTAGCTTGGGCAATCAAGAATGAGTTCACCCTCTGGGAGCTGTCCTTGTTTGTTGTCGCTGTCTGCGTCGCTAGCGCCATGGTTAAGGATGAACTCGGCTCGAAGGCAAAATTCGAAATTTGGAAGTTGTCGGAGTTCCGAACTCGATTAGTCGCAGACATCTTTCAAACCGAACGGATGTTTAGCGACTGGTTCTCGCGAAACCCGGGCAATTTTCAAGCCGACCCCTGTAGAGAGATCAGGGACTCAACGGGACTGCCCTCTGCAGCCGTCACAGATCTCTTTGCCCAGTTCCGCCTACGACACCGAGACGAGTTTCGGAACTGGGTTCAAGCCGGGATTCAAATCCGACGATTAGAAAGACGATAGGCCAGCAGTGTGGCGATGCCTATCGAAGCCTAAGTCTTTAGAGCTAGAATTCGGTGTGCCGCATGTGGACGATTTTCCCCGGAAGGAACTGAATCGGCTAATCGAATCGGGCTGGCGTGAGCCAGAGTCCGATCCTAACAAAATGGCAAAAATTGCCATCGAACTCGGACTCAGTCAGCAACAGTCGGAAGATGTGACCCGGCAGTACGAAACACCGAACGTCCAGGCGAATTTAACCAGCAGTTTTGAGAGCAGTATAAAACTGGGAAGAAATCTTTACCTGATCAGCGGAAGCATCCTGTTTATTGTCTATCTGTTAATGCGGATCATCCTAAAACTTCCTAACGTTGCAGAATCAGTGATCTTGGGACCAAGTGGTTTGCTACTCTGGTACGGAGTCACGAGCATGTTCGGCATGCAAAGGGGTCTTCAGGTTTGGAAGAAGCGCAAGTTAAGACTAATGTTTCTCGAAGCTCTTTTTCAAACGAATGCCGAATTCGCTGCGTGGTCTCGGGAAAATCCTGGCCAGCCGCATGCCAAAAAGATTAGAGAGCTTCGCCGGTCCACAGGCCTTCCACTGGCGACCCTCGGCGAACTTAGTTCTCTGTACGACTTGTTTAGTCGGACATCTGACACTGGTGGAGTTGGGCTCCCCGAAGGAAACCCAAAGACTCTTTAGGCCACGCTTGTGCTGAGATTCACCGACAACTTCAATTTTTTGCGCCAACCACCTAAAAACTCGAGTGTTCCGTAAAGTTCAAAGCTAAAATTCGGTGTGCCGCACGTAGACGATTTTCCGAAGGAGTTGCTTAGGAAGCTGATCGAGCCGAGCTTGGAAGAATTGAAAGCGGGCTCTGAAGATGCCGTCAATACAGCGATTGCGCTCGGACTCGAACCACAAAGAGTCGATGAGTTAATCGCCTTTTTCGAGTCGCAACAGTTCCAGGCGAGCATGAAATCCAGATACGACAGAGACTTCGCTCAGGCCATTTTGTTTTGTTCAGTTATCTGGCTCCTTTTCCTCGGAGGGCACGTGTACATCATTTGGGGATCAAACTGGGATCCGAGTTCTAAAGGCTTACTGCTGGCACTATTTAGTGTGCCATTCACATACGGACTTCTCAAAGTGCTTTTTGGTCAAGGATTTCGGGTCTGGAAACAGCGAATTTTGCGCTGGCTTTTACTGGATGCGCTCTTTGCTGAAAACACCCACTCCACGTCATGGTCGCGGCAAACTAATGGTGACGTCCGAGAACTTCCGCGGTTCACGGGTCTGCCAGTGCCAACTCTAAACAGGCTCTCCGAGCTGCACCAACTTGTTGAAAAAGCTAAGGCCAGATAGCTGGGCTCCCCGGAGGGAGCCCAGGAAAGCCCTAGCCGACGATCGGGCGCAGAACCCGGAACGCCCACTCGGCGAGCGTCGTTTTCCCGGTCGTAAACGGATTCCGGGGGTCGGGAATCGACGGTGCGCCGCGCATGGCGCGGAACATCTGAACGTACGGCTCGGCCACCGCTTCGCTGCCACCCGTCGACATGAAGCCCGCCTTCGTATCTTCGTCCGAAGCTTCAACGAACTGAACCGACTTACCAATCCCTGAAGAAATAGCCGCCGTTGCCTGAAGGAACGAGAGCCGCTCGGGCCCGTGAATCAGCTGAGTCTCGGTTCCAGTCCAATTCCGCGCCAGCAATCGAAGCACTGCAACTTCCGCGATGTCCGAAGTCGCTACAAAGTTCGTGACCGTTTCTCCCGGAACGGCCTGGAAGATGTGGCCACTCCGAATCGGCTCGACCTGCCATAGGAAGTTCTCATAGAAGAACCCGGGGCGAAGGTGAAGCACGTTTCCACCCAAGGTGTCGAGGGTCAGCTCCGAAGCCGCTACGGCATCGATCAGCCCAAGGCCATGCCGGAACTGGGCCCCGTCCGAACTCAAGTGCACGATGTGCGGCGCCGACGTCCGCTTCGCCGCGTCTACGAGCGTCTGCGCGAACCGAGCGTAATCGGCAAATGGGTCTTGCGAGCCGTAGTTCGGCGGAGTCAGCCAGAAGATAGAAGAAGCTCCCTCAATCGCGCGAGACACAACTTCCACGTCATCCGAAGCACCTTGAAAGACTCGGACGTATGGCAAAACGTCGGCCGCGAGGCGGGAAGGATCGCGAACGATGACCGATGGGCGCTCGCCCGCGCGGATCAAACCGCGAACAACTTGACTGCCAATTTGGCCGGTTGGGGTGGTGACAACAATACTCATCTCAAGTATTATCAACCCTCATGCCCGGACGATCTACGTCAGATAAACCGAACAACATGGCCGATCATCCGGACTTGTTTCTGCTCGACCAACTTATGACCTCGCTCAAAATCGACAGCGAAGTCGTCGGTCGAGTGATCACGTCGGAACCCCTCGGCATCGCCTTCGACCCCAAAGTCGACCGGGCGAAGATCATGTTCGTGTTCCAGGGCTCCGTCCTGCTGGAAGCTACTGGAAGGTTCCACGTTCTCGAAGAAGGCGACTTCGCTCTTTGTCTTGCGCCCATCTTCACCTCCGTCAGAACGGAGCCGGGAATCGACGCCATCCCGTTCTCCGAGTTACTCGCCAAGAGCAATCAACTGTGCCGTTCGGGCCTCGTGTATCAAGTGGGCAACACCGTACCGACTCACCAGTATTTGACCGGGCTGGTCCAGGTTCGGAACCTGCAGAGCCACCCGCTGATCCGCAGCTTGCCCGATGCCATCATCGTCCGCCGAGACTCCGGCGCTGAACCGATCCGCGAACTCCTGGCGCGAATCACGGAGGAGACCGAAAGCATCCGCCCGGGCAGCCGACCAATCGTCAACCGCCTTCTCGACGCCGTCATCATGCACGCCATCCGAAGCTATGCCCTATCCGATGGTGGTTGGGCTGGGTTCTTAGGCGATCCGGAAATTGGTCGGGTGGTGGCAAGAATTCATGCCGACCCCGGCGCCGATTGGACGCTTGTCAACATGGCAAACCTCGCGGGGCTTTCGCGCTCTACCTTCGCCGATCGATTCAAGAAAACCGTCGGCCAAGCGCCGATGAGCTACCTGACCAGTTGGCGAATGCACGTTGCCGTTCAGCGCCTACAAGTGCGTAACCTCACCGTGAGCGCCGTTGCCGCCGAGGTTGGCTACGAATCCGAATCCGCGTTCTCGCGCGCCTTTCATCGGGAAGTCGGATATCGACCCGGACACGGGCGCCATTTGAGCCTATCCGAGACGCGATAGACCCAAAAATCTTGGACTCGGAACCAGACCTTGCTAAAATATTCCCGTGTCACGCCTTGAGCAATATGGTGAAGATGATCTTGAGCAGATTCTAAAGATCGCCTCTCGCCGCATGCCCACCGCCACCGGAGCCGACAATCGCCAGCGCTTGCTGGCCATGGCCGATGAGCTCGGGATTTCTCCCGCCGATTTAGAAGCGGCCGAGCTGGAGTACGCCCAAACAAAAAGCTCGAAAGAAGAACGCGCCCTCTTCGATGCCGAGCGACGAAACGGTTTCCTTCAGCACCTCTTGCCGTTCGTACTGGTTAACCTTTTTCTCGCCTTCCTCAGCCTTCGCAAGGGAGATTTTTGGTTCCTGTTTCCGCTATTTGGCTGGGGAATCGGCATTGTGAGCCACGCCGCAAGCGCCTTGGGCAATGGTCCTGCCGTCGAAGCCGCCTTCCAAGACTGGCGAAAAACCCGAGCCAAGATTGATCAGCTCAACGTAAGCCATAA
Source organism: Chthonomonas calidirosea (assembly GCA_945882415.1). Classification (GTDB taxonomy): domain Bacteria; phylum Armatimonadota; class Fimbriimonadia; order Fimbriimonadales; family Fimbriimonadaceae; genus Fimbriimonas; species Fimbriimonas planktonicus. The sequence goes on along the minus strand of CAMCWC010000003.1, from coordinate 49,521 downwards.
CGTCGAAGCCGTCATCGACGATTTCGTGAGCACGTACAAACTTCAGTACACGCCCGCGCCTAAAGTCGACACCATCGCCTACCTGCGGAAGATCACGGGTCTGGGACTGAAGGATGCCATGGACGCGGTGGACTACTATTCCAATCGGCACCCTGGGTCCATCATTTAGCGGCCCAATCGCTGGGGTCTAATACAGGAATGAGCGACGCTGCGTCATTGCCGCTTCCACAGGTTCGTTGGGACCTATCGGTGCTTTTTTCTGGCCTAGAAGACCCTGCTATTCAAGCCACCTGGACCGAAGCGCGGGCCAAGTGCGAAGCGTACGCCGAACGGTATCGCGGCAAGATCAACGACCCGAGCCTAACCGCCGCAACCCTCGCCGGATCCATCCGCGAACTTGAAACAATTTCTAACGAAATCGCGAAGCCGCTTTCCTACGCCAACCTACTGTTCAGCACCGATTCGGCAAACGCCCAGATTGGCGCGTTCATGCAGAAGCAGCGCGAGCTCGCCACCGAGCTGAGCGTCCTCACCCTCTTCGCCGAACTCGAACTTCAGAAGGTCGATTCCGCGATCATCGATCCTTTGCTCAATGATCCCGAGGTTGCGCCGTACCGGCACTTCATCGAAGCCAGCCGTCGCTACCAGCCCTACCGTCTTTCCGAAGCGGAGGAAGTGATCCTCGAAGAAACGGCAAACACCGGTTCCCGCGCGTGGGTGCGGCTGTTTGAAGAGGTCACAACCAACCACGTTTTCACGCTGCAACTCCCGGGCGAAGAGCCCAAGTCGGCCACCGAGCAAGAAGTCTTAACGCTCCTCCGCGATGCCGATCGCGGCAAGCGACTCGCGGCCGCGGAATCCCTCACCACTGGACTTCACGAGCTGAACCGCACTATCACGTTTATCTACAACAACCTGCTCCAAGACAAGGCCGTCGACGACCGGCTGCGAAAGATGGAAGAGCCCGAGACCAGTCGGCACCTTTCCAACGAGCTCGACTCCGAAACCGTCAACCTCGTCATGCGGCTTTGTCGCGAAAACTACGGCCTCGTTGAGCGGTACTACCTGGTCAAGCGCGACGCTCTCGGCCTGCCCGAACTCACCCACGTTGACCGCTACGCCCCGTTGTTCGAATCGGAAGCACCGGTAGAGTGGCCCGAAGCAAAGGAGATCGTCCTCGATGCCTTTGGTCAATTCAGCCCGACCCTCAAAGATCGCGCCGCCGAATTCTTCGATAAAAACTGGATCGATGCGGAGCCGCGCAAGGGCAAGCAGGGCGGAGCGTTCTGCTCCTACGTCACCCCAGATACCCACCCGTTCGTGTTCCAAAGCTACATGAACCGAATGGACGACGTGATGACCCTGGCCCATGAACTCGGCCACGGCGTCCACGCTTCCCTCAGCCGGGAACAAAGCTATTTCAACTTCCACGGCACCCTGCCCCTCGCCGAACTCGCCAGTACCTTTGGCGAAATGCTTGTCTTTGAAAAGCTAGTCGCGAAGGCGAACTTAGAGGATAAGTTGGCGCTCTACGCCGATAAGGCCGAGGGAATCTTTGCTACGGTATTCCGCCAAGCGGCGATGTTCTCGTTCGAACAAAAGTGCCACCGCGCGCGGCGAGAAACCGGCGAGTTGTCGTCCGAGCAGTTTGGAGAAATCTGGCAAGCCGAGCTACAGGCGATGTTCGGTACCAGCGTTACCATGGGCGACCAGCACAAGCAGTGGTGGAGCTACGTCGGCCACTTCTTCTTCGCTCCGTTTTACGTTTACGCGTACTCGTTCGGCGAACTCCTCGTGCTGTCCCTATACGAAAAGGCGAAGCAAGAGGGCCCGAGCTTTGAGGCGAAGTACCTCGAAGTCCTGCGCCTCGGCGGTTCAAAATCGCCCGACGAGCTCATGGCCATCGTCGGCGTAGACCTCCACTCCCCCGAGTTCTGGCAAGGCGGCTTCGCGGTGATCGAGCGGTTTGTGAGCACGTTCGAAGAACTGTGGGCGGAGCATTCGAAGGCAGCTTCCTAGATTCTGGGCTGCATGCAGAACTTAGCGGCAACGCAACCTTAACATCCGAAACTCACTTTCTTCGAGCATGATTCAACAATCGGCGTAATGTAAGGGTGGTGGGGCTAAGATTCCACCGCCCGAGTGGGTGGCAGCTACCCGAGCGACATTACGGTTGGAGAAGACAACGCTACTGATCCGAGGACTTGGGTCAGCGGCTTGTTCTTTTAAGTATGCTAGTCCGGCCGGACTACCGTCTTTGTACACAGCGAACTTACGGCCGGCCGGTAGCAACCCAAGTGCCCTACCTACCGCTATTAGCGGTGCTCGCATCTACACTACAGACGGCTCGGTACCAGGGCCACTTGCCCCATATCCTACGAACACAATCGTCATTGGAAAATCATTATGAAAATCATCCCTGTTGTTAGTCTCTTCGCTAGTGCGATCATGGTGGGATGCGGAGGTAATAACACAACCCTTTCGTCTCCACCACAGCGTACCATGTTCGTTGTTAACGGATACCTAGGTACTGACAACGTCGTAACCCTTGACGGCATTTCCTACTCAGATGTGGGATTCAACGACATCCTCGGCCCGTTTAGCCTGACTAGTGACGATACCACGGTAACCTATAACGGAGCAGTCGAATCTAACACCGTGACAGTAGTTATTCCACCCGGAAACTCATCTTTCATCCTGTTCGATTCACTCTTTACCAGTTCCGGACCTCCGGATTTCGCAACCCGTTTTCCTGTTCGGCAAGTGCCCGAACCACCTCCGTCTGGCGTTCGTTTACAAGCGTTTGGTCCACTTACACCGGATCGGCTCACTGGTTATCAAGGTCCGATGGATTTTTATCTGGTGCGAGCGGGACAAAAACCCGCCGACGGAGTTCCGTTCGCCACGAGTACCACACTCCAAGAGGAAATACCGTTCACACAGAACTTCCCCGCTGCTACGGGCAGCTGGGTCATATGGACAACTAGACCGGGCAAACCTTCAAACACTCTCATCAAAACCATCCCGTTTGAGCGAAAAGACCGCACCACGATTCTGTTCCAATCGAGTTCGGTCTCGGGAGCAATCTATGTTGCTCACGGATGAACAGCAACTTTACAAAGATTCTGGGATCTAACGTCTACTCCGCCGCTTCCGCGAACCCTTCGCGTAACGCCGTTCGCAACTCCGCCTTTCGCTCTGCCGGGAGGAGGGCGGCGTTGACGGCGTTTTGCATGAGGCTAAACACCATGTCTTCCGTCAGCTCAAACTCGCGGCAAACCCGAATCCACTCCTCCGTGAGCGAAGTGCCGAACATCGGCGGGTCATCGGAGTTGATCGTGACGTTCATACCTTCGTCCAGCATCCGCGGGAGCGGGTGCTCGGCAAGCGACGGATAGACGCCGAGGCAGACATTGCTGGACGGGCAAACTTCGAGCGGGGTCTGGTTTTGAACCAAGTACTTCACCAACTCGGGGTCTTCCACGCACCGGACGCCGTGCCCGATGCGCGTGGCGTGGGCTAACCGAAGCGCTTCCCAAATCGACTCCGGCCCGACCGTTTCGCCGGCGTGGGCGACTACTGGAATGCCGAGCGCTTGGGCTTCTTCGAACAAGGGCGCATACATTTCCGTCCCAAGTCGTTCCTCCCCCGCAATCCCGAGGGCGCAAACCCCGTGCCCCAAACCTTCCTTCACCCAGCCCAAAACCTCTTGAGCGCGCTCCAGCGAGTCGCCACGGACGATGTCGATGATGATCTGCGCCTCCGTCCCCAACTCCGCGCCATACGCCAATCCCCGCTGCAACGCGGCAAACTGATCCTTCCAAGCGAGCCCGGCGTACTTTTCGATCGTCGAGACCGTGTAAGTGAATTCGGAATACAGCACGTTCTGCCGCGCTTGTTCTTCCAAAAACTCCCGCACGAGGAGTTCCAAATCGTCCGCCGTCCGAATGCACTTCGAAACCTCCACGTACACCTCGACAAAGTGCGGGAAGTCTCGAAATGCGTACCACGCCTGGAGCCCTTCCACCGTGTCGGCCGGGAGCGAGATGCCGTTGCGCGCCGCGAGTTGAAGGACAGTTTCTGGCCGAATCGACCCCTCTAGGTGTACGTGAAGCTCTACCTTCGGGATTCTTGCCAGAAATTCGGGACTCATGCCGTCATTCTACAGAAACGGCGGGTAAGACTGAGTTGCGCATACGCGTTTTGGAGAGCAACATGATTAGAACCGCATCGGCCGTTTGGAACGGCAACCTAAAAGAAGGCCACGGCACGCTCACGTCCCCATCCACCATTCTCAATGGCACGCCTTACTCGTTCAAAACCCGATTTGAGGACGCTCCCGGCACGAATCCGGAGGAGCTGATCGCCGCCGCTCACGCGGGCTGCTTCAGCATGGCCTTCTCCGCCCAGCTCGGCGAGCGCGGAATCACGCCAGAGTCCATCTCCACCACTGCCGCCGTCACCATGGAAGAGCTCACCCTCACCCGAAGCGTGCTCACCTGCACCGTGGTCGCACCCGGCGCCGATGAAGCCCTCATTCAAGAAGCCGCTAAGGCCGCCGAAGAAGGCTGCCCCATCAGCCGCGTGCTCGACCTCGACATCACCCTCGACCTGACCGTTCAGGTCTGAGCCTAAACCCCGATCGCCTCTCCTCCGTACTGAATCTTATGCTGCGAACAAAGAAGGAAGAATCTGCGGAGGAGCTGGCCCTAAAGCTCTACGAGCAAGACCGCGAAGCCGCGCAGCAGAAGCAGGCGGAGGAAGCTGCCTTCGCCGAAATCGAAGTTCCCGTTGAATACTTGCAGAAGGCGCGGACGCAGATCGCCGCCAAAAAGGCTGGAAACAAAAACCAAATTGTCGTCGCGATCTTGATCGCGTTCGCAATTGCCCTCGCCCTAACGTCTATCATGCTCATTGGGCAGCCTCCCGCACCCGCGCCGCCCGTCGTGATTCCGAAGCAAACCGCCTGGTTGCTAGAGACCAGCCCCGGGGCCGAGGCGACTACGACCATTGACTCCCAAGGCTTCACCGAGCTCAACGTGATCAAGTTCGGAAACGAAATACGATACTTTGCCACCCTTCGCTACCCATCCGACCCCATCGAAACCCGCGGCCTAAGCAAGGTCGTCGTCAAGGCCCGCGGAACGTTGCCGAAATTCCGACTTCGCCTGATGCAAGGCACCGATAGCTATCTGACGCCCCCGATGGCCCTGAACCCGGTGACAAAGCAGTACGAGTTCCCCCTGAGCCAACTGCAGCACACCCGCCCCAGTAACGGCGGCAACACGAATCTCGGCTTCGGCAAGCCCGACCGGATTGATGTTCTGCAAGTTCAAACCGGCATCTACGTCAACCCACGAGACGCCAGCGGAACCCTGACCATCGAATCGATCAACGTCAACTAGTCGACGCGGACCCGGAAGATTTCGCGCTGCTCGTTCGTGATCAGAACCGTGCGGTCATCTTCAAACCCGATGGCTTCGCACTGTTGCGCTTTATTCAGCCGAATCTGTCGGATCGGCTTGTTGAGCCACTGGGAGTCCGGACCGGATGCATCAAAAATCCAAACGCTCGCAAAGGGTGCTTGGGTGAGTAGCGCAAGATACTTACCGTTCGGCGACAAATCGCTCGCGGTGACCCAACCGCCGAGGCCCTTGCGCTCGCCAAGCCGCTTCAGCGGATTCACGGCGTCGGTCCGGCGAGAATCGAGCCGATAGAGAACGGTAGTGTCCACCGGCAACTTTCCGCCCGGCGTTCGCTCTTTCGTCACTATGTAGAGCTTTCCGGCCTTGAGGAAGATCCCTTCGCAGTCGTACCGGTACCCGGCTTTCGGCGGAAAGTCAGTCTGCTCGGGATACCGAACCGGGATACGCGAGATCAGGTGCGCTTCGCGTGCCTCGAGCGGGTTGGGTTCATCGACGACGTAGATGCCGAGATCACGCCGCGCATTGCCGTTGTTGCCAAGGTCGCTCAGGTACAGCGTGTCGCCGTCGATGGCGATGTCTTCCCAGTCTTGGTTGAATGCGCCAAGAATCGAAATGCCTTCGTAGGGCTTGGCATCCGGCGTTTTGCCCGCGTCTGCCTTTCGGTTTTCCCAGCCTTTGAAGAGCACGTCACCGGATGGCTGAATCGCGAAAATTCGGGCCGCATCGCCAGAGTCGTTGTGCACCCAGTAGGTGTTCGGGTAGCGGCGGCTCTTCACGATGCCACTCATTTCGTCCAGCGCCGGAAGTTCTACTTTCGCAATCGGCGTCAGGTCGACCGTGCGTTCTTGCACCGGTAAAGAAACGGCAAGGAGGGTGGCAAAAATCGCGAGCGACATCGCTAGAAAGGTAGCACACGGCACAAAAAAAGGTCCAACGAATTTCTTCGTTGGACCTTTTTGAAGCCGAACCTTAACTTAGTTGATCGGCTTTGCTTCGCCCAAGAGCTGGAGCTGATCCAAGCCTAGGGTGAAGGTTGGAGGCATGTTGCCCGATCGGACCGGGTTGATGGTTCGAACCATGACCTTAACTTGTCCGTTTGCGGCGAGGTACAGCTTGGCTTGCGCTTCGGCAAGGTCAATCTTCGTCACCGTGGTCGTCGAGGTGTAGCTCTTTACAAGCTCATAGGCTCGCTTGACCTGATTGTAGAAGTACACCTGCACCGTGCTTCCGGTTGGCGCTGCCGACTTGAGGTTCAAGCCGATGTACTGAGCCGTTTCTGGCGTCAAGGTCGTTCCGTAGGCCGCTTCGACTGCCGTCACCTGACCAAAGCCAGCCACTCGGCTGGAGTTCACTCGATACAGATTGTTATCGGCATTGAAGACCGATGCGAGGGTTCCAGAAACAAAGGTTCCTTGTGCGCTGAAGATGCTCGCCGTTTGAGCGTTGTACGCAATCGCGCCTTCGCCGTTCGATGGAATTCTCCAGCTACTTACAAACGTGTCCCAAATGTTGGCCGTCGAAACCATCCCGAAGCCCCAGAAGGTTCGGTCGTCGACAGGATCAATCGCAACGCCGAAGTAGTCGCCCCATCGGTAGAACGGATAGTTGGCGGTAGAGCGGGCAACCAAAGTAGGTCGTCCAACCACGCCGGATGGGTCCGAAGCTCGTCGAGTTGAGAAGACTAAGTCAGCAACGATGCCAGGGCTGGTTCGCGTGTAGAGAACGCTGATCTCGTTTCGCGAGTTCATGTTGATCGCCGGCATGTGGAGGCTCTCTCCAGTGCCACCAACGATATCGCCAGCTTGTCGAAGCGAAGGAGTTCCGCCAAATGGCCAGTTGTTCGTTCGAACGTCGTACCAGCGAACCTTCTGTCGGGTGTCGCTATCGCTGACCTGAATGCCATGAGCACCCAAGATCGAACCATTTCGGTAGGAAGCATTGTAAATGCGTCCGTCAAATCCGTCGAGGACCGAACCGCCCGCGCCGTTGACCACGCCGGAGCCGTAATAGGTGATGTTTGGCACGGTCACGAAGCTCTGGAAGAGTCGTGGCGATGGGGTGGCGCCACCCGTGATGGCATTAACCTTCACCGAGGAAGTGTTGAAGTCTCCCAGCGAGTAAACGGCGTTGACCGTCGCGTCGTAGGTCGTAACGATCTTGGTCGTGCTTCCCTGAGGGTCGTGGAACTGGGTTGCGGTCGCGGTCGCTCCGGTGAGGAACGGCTGCTTTGGCAAAACGATAAACAGGTTTCCGGCAAATCCGCTGGTGTAGCCGAACATGTTGCCAGTGATGACCAACGTGTCCTTGTTAACGCCAAAGCCAGGGTAGTCCAGCCAGAACTTGTCGTTACCGACTGTGAGTTCTGAGTCCACACGGTAGCGGAACCAGGTTCCGTTGGGATCTTCATCATCCGACACGGCAACAAGCTGCTTGCTCAAAGGGGTCGCAAATCCGACCTCAATGATGAGGGTGAACCATCGCTTGCTAACGGGATCGTATATGACCTTAGGGTCGGAGATGACTTCGCCCGTGACTCCGATTCCGGCAAAGAATGCATCGTAGCTCTGCTCGAACGTCTTTGCGCCGGTGGTCTTGTTGTAGAACGCGAGGACGGTGTTGACAACGGCAACAACGTGCTTCGGTCCAACCGCGACGTCGCAGTCTGGTGGAATGCCGCCGTTGAATCCTGGGCCACCGAAGGTGATTTTCGGCTGAGCACCATGGTCAAGCTTCGAGTCAGAAACGCCTGCTTTCAGGCTGTTCTTCGTACCCGTCTTGCGCCAAGGCAAGATCATTGGGTTTTCCGAGATCTTTGGCTTCTTATTGAAGCTGGTCGAGATTTGCGGATTGAAGGATCGCGTGTCGATCTTCGGCGCCGCCGTGACGTTGATCTTACGGAGCGGTTTAATCTCCGTCGTCGTTTGCGAGAACACCGACGCGGACAATGCCAGCGCGCCTGTGGTTAGAAATGTTAGCCAGCGATTTTTCAAAGTGACACTCCTTCAGTTGTTATTGAGGATACACCTAATTAAACGTCAGTGAGGGAAAAAAGTCGTTTCTGAACGTGCTGTTCAGAAACGATCGATATTGAGCGCTCCCGGCGGTCAGTTAAGGCCGGTTAAGCGAGCTCAGTTCGGGCCGACTTTTGGCGGTTCTTTTTCGGTAGAGCTCTCGATGGGCAGGCCACGTGAGTCAACGCCAGCTGCCTTGTTGGCTTCCTGCTGTTTCTTGACCAGGTCACCCATTTTGCTCATCCCGGCAGCGGCCTCGGGTGGGATGGTTTTCCCAGGGTTCTTGAGCGATTCTTCTTCGTTTTTCGACAAGGTCGCATCGGAAGGGCCGCATCCGATCAATGCAACTGTCAGCACCAGCGCTGAGATGAAAGTAGTCGTCTTCTTCATGGATTTCCTTTGACCGGGGTTTGCACCCCGGTCATTGTTTTATGCACTAGCTCAGCGAAGAGCGTCCCACTGGTTAGTCGTGTTGTCGGTTGGGGTTCGGAACGTCGACTGCGGATTCTTCGCCGTAGCGTGTCCATCCACCCAGACGAAGTTGCTGTTACCGGTCCAGTCAGCGTTTACGCCACCGTTTCGGTTGTTCTTCGTGAAGGTAACACCGTTCACCTGGTAGGCCGTACCGTTTCGAGCAGGGTTTGGCGTCAAGCCACCAAAGCCGACGAAGTCCCACCAGTTAACGCCGGTGAAGAAGTTCGATGGTCCCCAAACTGGGTAGCCGCCGTAAGCTTCGGCGAACATAACCGTTTCAGCCACGTTGGTGACTTCAGTTTCGGCGGTCACTCCTCGGCTCATCCATGCTCCGCAGAACGTTCCGTCTGGTCGTGTCTGCGAATTGGCCTGGTTCATACCGATAACGCCATAAACGCCCCAGCCTGATCCCTTATCAGCCATATATCCATTTGCTGCGTACGAGATGTTGATTGCTTCGGTAACACCGGTCATCCAGCCTGGCCAAGAAGCCTTGCTCTTAGGGTCCCCTGGGCTCACGAACATTGGAACGCTCTTGATGTAAGGCAGAACGTTGTAAGTCCAACCTCCGTCGGTTGGCTGCCACCAGCACGAGTTCGTGCCCATGGTGAAGGAGCCGTCGTAGTCGTTGTTGTACATGAGCGTGCCAAGACCAAGCTGTTTGACGTTGCTGAGCGACTGGGTTTTCTTCGCGGCAGCCTTGGCCTGAGCGAAGACGGGGAAGAGGATAGCGGCAAGGATCGCGATGATCGCGATAACGACAAGAAGTTCAATTAGCGTAAATGCTTTTTTCATGAGATCTACTTCACTGTAGATGGCACCGCCATGGTGCCAGGTCGTGCCGCAGATCGTTGCGGTACAGAAAGGAACGGAATGGCACGGTTTGGCGTGTAGGGCTCGTTTGACCACTGGTCAACGGGCTCTCCAGCGCTTCCGCGGATGACAAGAGAAACATCGAATTGCCGCGAACGGGCGTGGCGGAGGGCAGAAGTCTCGGGTTCGAGCAGTTGCTCTACGATCTGCTGGGCGGCCATAGACCAATCGTAAGCAACGGTCGTGAGGTCAGTTCCGCTAAACGAGTAAGGGAAGTCATTCCCCATCCCAACGACGGCAATGTCGCCAGGCACCGAGAGTCCAGCTTTCGCAATGACCTGCCCTATCGGTTCAACCCACATATCCTGCAACATCACGATTGCATCGGGACGATCTTCGTCTCTCAGCCTGCGCTCCAGGTGCCGAAGTTCTAATTCTTGCGATGTACTCGTGCGGCAGAACAAAAAGTCCATCGGCGATGGATGAATGTCGAGCTCATGACAAGCCGCAAGAAATCCCGAAAAACCTTCGTGGTGGGCACGGAATCCGTCCATGATGCCGGTCACCGCCGGACGTCGGCACCCCATTCGATGCAGATGCCGGACCGCCATGCGCGCACCCTCGTAGAGCTTCGGCTGCACATGCGCCGCGCCAACCGCCGGGAGGTGATGCATGATCGTGACCACATGGAGTAACGACTTGAGCCTCTGAAGGCGGTGTACATCTGGAGTACTTGTCTTAGACCATACGATAGCTCCGTACATACCCTCAGCTGCTGCGCGTTCCATTGCGCCAACGGTTCCGAGCTGTTCGCTATCGATATGAACGAGGTGAAAACCCTGGGTCGCCAAGGATTGAGAGAGCTTGAAGAAGAGCGACTGATGGATCGAATTTGCGTGGTCGACAAAAGCTACTAGTCGACTCTCTCGAGCTGGTGATGGCTGGCTCGCAATGTGTCCTCGGTTCGGCTGACTGACCGCCCATCCGCTTCGAACCAAGTCTTGGAGGGCGCGCCGGATGGTCGTTCGACTGACACCAAATTGAGAGTAAAGTTCGCGCTCCGTCGGCAACAAACTGCCAACCTCGATCCTTCCGGAGCCGATGTTCTGCCTCAGCTCCTCAGCGATCTCTCGGTACCCAGTACCGCCACTCTCAATGCTCCCTTGCACGTGTGGTTACTATATCACACTCGTTAACAAATCGGTATACATTTTGTCTACTTTTTTGGTACTTCGAATTTTTTCTGGTCGAACTCCAGCGGGCGAGCCGGTTCCCAACGTGCCGTCCAAAGTGCAGTCACTGGCTTTGGCGCGGGTTGGCCCTTCTTGGCCGCCAAGGCTCGGCGCCCCCGCAAGTTCAACGGCAGCCAACTTGTCCCAACCGTTGTGAGTTCAATGGAATCAAGCAGCGAGCCGGTCTTTGTCGCAAGAATTCGGTAGAAAGTCGTTTTCCCAGTTCCAGCGACCAAAACTCGTTGCTCCGCCGTCACCCGGTAACCGTTTGGCCCAAGCTCGCGAACTAAATCGGCAAATGGGCGCTCGGTCGAACCAATGCCCGCCACACCGATTCGACCCATCTGATAAAGCCACTTCGACCGGACAGGGCGAGAAACGAGATTGGGTCGCTGCGCGCGTGGCCGAACGTTCTGCCAACCTCCGGCCCCAATCATGCCAAACCGATTGCCATCTGACACGATCGTCTGCTTCGAGAGATCGCGCGGATCTGTCGGAATGAATGGCACCTCCAAGCGATACTTTGTTTGACTTGGAACCCAAAGGTCTCCGAAGGCCAGGCCCCTCCCCTTTGGCGTGTCGATCATGTACCGGTACTGCCCTTTCGTCTGCTTGAGGACCTTCAGACTCTGATCCATCTTGCTTGCAATCTGGATCGGAGTTAAGTTGGTCTTGGACCAGCCGGCAGTGCCCGAAACCGCGATGATCATTTCGGCGGGCAATCGGGTTGATTGGGTCTTTGTCGGCTTGGGTACCGGACCTACCTTAGTTTGGATAGCCGAAGTGACGGCGAGAGCGGCGACAAGCGATAGCGACACGGATTGAGTCTACTTCCGGCCCGATGTCGCCTTCGGGGCCCAAATCTGAAGATCGATCTTGGGGAACGGCGCATCTTTCTCCTGGCAGTCCAACAGGAACGCGGCTTCCTCACCGTCAAGCTCGCGCCCAGCTAACTTTGCTTCCGCCAACGCCGCTAGTCGCTCGAAGCGATCCGCGTGGTCCGTGAAGCGAACTTCTGAGTAGTCCTTCGCCGACATGGTCGAGATAAGGAACTGCCAATCGGAGGCTTCAGCCAGCAAAAGCTCCCTGGCGGCTTGCTCGATAATCTCATCTGCCGGACCGGGAACATGGTCACGAACAAGCTGGCGGAGCTTTCGCTCAAGCGGATAAAGCCGCTTCCATGTCCAAGAGTTATCCGTGTTGAGCCAAACCGAGTGGTAGCCACCTTCTCCCCAGCTGCCTTCCGGCAAGTGGATCAAGTGCTTTGCCGGATCGGTGTCCAGCACATCGCCACCACTCACCATTTCTAGCGTTCCGTCACGGTGAATAGCCTTTGCCAACTCATACAAGAACTCCGGCCCTTCGAACCACCAGTGGCCAAACAGCTCGGTGTCATACATCGCCACCAAAGTGCCCACGCGATCCGATAGCCCCTTGTATTGGGCAAGGGTGTTCTTCAACACGTTCACCAAGTCGTTGGCGTGCCGCACGATTCGGTCGTAAGCCTCATATGGATCGTAAGGCTGCTTTTGACCAAGGTCGGCCTTGTTCTCGCTGATGCGCCAGTAGCGGTGACGGCCCGGATACAACTGCTTGTGAAACTCAAGGTAGTACGGATCACCTGGGTACCCGACGTCGCCGGACCAAACCTTGACCGTCGTCTCCGGATCGCGGGCAAAAACGGTGAGGCCGGTCGGCAACACGTAGTGCTCGTACTCGCTGCGAAACTCTTCCGGCGGCGTGAAGTACCGCGAGCTTCTGGCAAACATTTCCGCCAGCTGCGGGAACTGGTTCGCGTATGTCCCAAGTGGCTTTCCGCCGCGAATCATGTGCGAGTCGACGAAGAAGTACTCGATCCCGTTCTCCGCCAAGATTTCGTCGGTTCCGCGCCTCGCCCACGGCGTCTCGTTGTCGTCGACCGGCGACTTCCAGTCGTAACGCGGCCGGTACGCGCACTCTGGCAACCAAATACCGCGAGGCTTTTTGCCAAAGTACCCCTCGTATGCCGCAACGCCAAGCTCGATTTGCGCCTGCGCGCTTTCGTCCGTTCCAAGCAGCGGTTGGTATCCGTGAGTCGCACCGCTGGTGATGATTTCGATGCGTCCGCGTTCCTGAAACCCGCCGAAGCCAGCAACGATGTTTCCGTTCCAATCCTCTTTGAACTCCTTTAATCCACGTTCGAACAGCGAGATCCAAAAGCTCGCGAGTCCGATCATGTTGAGCTCGCCACTCAGTCCAAAACGTTCAAGATCTTGCTTGGCGGAGGCGATTTTGTCCTTGCAGTAAGCCTCAAAGCCATCGGCAAAACTTGGGTCGAGGAGTTGCTCGGCAAGAATCGGCGTGAGATTGATCGTCCAGCGCGGGCTAATGTCCTCGGCCTCGAGGCGCTTGAGCGTTCTCAGCAGGGGCAGGTAGCACTCGATCGCGCTCTCGTGTAGCCAGTCGGTCCCATGCGGGCTCTTTCCGTGACTCAGTACATACGGCATGTGCGAGTGCAGGCACAGAAGGAAGCGACCAACAGGCATGCCCACAGTTTACGAACTTATTCAGCGATCCGGTAATGATTGGTAAGGATTTCTCCGCGGAAGGGCCCAGCCAGCCTGAACTACTCTCCTAGCACTCCGTCTATTCCACGATGCTGTTCGCCATGTTGCCGATGTCTTCGCCCTCGTTACCCGTGGTTGAGTTTAAGTTTGAAAGCCAGGGGCGCGAATGGACGGTGCACCAGGCCGGCAGGCGGGATGGCAGCGAGAAGCAACCACTGGTTGTCGTTTTGCATGGCGCGGGCGGTCGGGGAGATCAGTACCTCACCAAGAACGGGTGGCAAGCTTTGGCGGAGCAGGAAGGCTTTCTCTGCCTCGCACCAACCGGCCAGCCGGCCATTCGCGGTGCCGCAAGCAACTTTCGAACGAACCCGAACCTATGGAACAGCGGGCAACTGAACGCCATTAGCCCACGTGCCCGCGTCAACGATATTGGTTTTCTTGACGATCTGCTTCGACATGCGGTGAAAAACCTCAACGTAGATCCGGCCCGGATCTACATGACCGGCCACTCAAACGGGGCGGGGATGACTTGGAGATACGCCGCCGAGGGCAATGTTGCTCTCTCTGCAATCGGCCCCGTGATGGCGCCGCCTTGGGTGATGCCAACCGATAAGTCGCGCCCGGTGCCAGTCCTCGCAATCTATGGCCTCGAAGACCCTCTGGTCCCCTGGAATGGCGGCCGTCGCAAGAACCCGTGGGGAACGGAGCAAGACATGTCGCCCATCGTGCATGAACTGGGTAAGTATGCGAAAGGCATGGGTGGTCGCGAACGCGGAATCAGCCCCAAAATGGCCGGCCCCGTTCAACGCTACGAGTTCGGACCGCTGCGAGGCGGTGCGCCGTTTACTGCCCTGACCATCGAAGGGCAGGGCCACGGCTGGCCGGGAGGCCAAGCATCGGGATTGCCAGCCAGCATGACTGGTCCGGACACCCGCCATTTAGACGCGACCGCCAAGCTGTGGGACTTTTTCAAGAAGTACTAACTCCTGTTATGCGTTTGCGTAGCGCGATCGAAGTTCTCGCCAAGTTCCTTCGGTGATCGCTTCTCGGATCTCGCGCATTAGGCGGGCGTAAAAGTTGAGGTTGTGTAGAGTCAAAAGCCGCGCTCCCAGAGGTTCTTTGGCGCGGACCAAATGCCGCACGTACGCCGGACTGTATCGATCCAACGGCGAGAACACGCTTTCTGTGTCCAGCCAGTCCTGCATCTCGGCAAACTTCGCGTTAAGCATGTTGTGCCGACCTTGGAGCGTGTACATCACGTTGTGTCGTGCCATGCGGGTTGGGAGAACGCAGTCAAACATATCCACACCGCACTCCACCGCGTGCAGGATATCTTGCGGGTGGCCGACGCCCATGAGGTAACGCGCCTTGTTTGCGGGCAAAAGGGGAGCGGTGTGAGCAACTACCGGATACTGCATCTCCGTCGGTTCGCCAACGCAAACGCCGCCGATCGCTAACCCCGCGAACGGCAACTCGCTAAAGAACTGGGCCGATTCGGTCCGTAAATCCTCGTGAACGCCGCCTTGCACAATGCCAAAAACCGCCTGACCCTCTTTTGCGGCGCTTAGGTTGCGCGTTGCCCACAGGTGCGTCCTGGCCATCGCTGCGGCCGCTTCTTCTCGGGTGCATGGATACGGCGGGCACTCGTCCAGGCTCATGCTGATGTCGACGCCAAGCTGCCCCTGAATCTGGATCGACTTTTCGGGAGAAAGGAACATCAAAGAGCCGTCCAAGTGGCTCTTGAAAACCACCCCGTCGTCATCGATCTTCCGCGTATCCGAAAGCGACATCACCTGATATCCGCCCGAGTCGGTGAGAATCCCACCGCGCCAAGACATGAACTTGTGGATGCCGCCAAATCTCTCCACCAGGTCCGCACCGGGGCGAAGATTCAAGTGATAAGTATTCGAAAGAATCTGTTCGAACCCGATCGCTTCAAGGTCCTCGCTGCCGACCGTTTTGACCGATCCGACCGTACCCACCGGCATGAAAAACGGCGACTCCACCGTGCCATGCGGCGTGTGGAGCCTTCCTCGCCTTGCTTTGGTAACCGGGCATGTGGCGAGAAGTTCGAAGTGAACAGACACCCCATCATTGTGAACAAGCCCGCCGGTACCCTTACGCCGTGGCCCGAATCTTCAACTTTTCCGCCGGACCGGCAACCCTTCCTGATGCGGTTCTGACCGCCGCCGAAGCCGGCATTCACGACTACAACGGTTGTGGAATCGGGGTCATGGAATTGAGCCACCGTTCGGCCGAATTCGAGGAGATCATTCAGGCGGCCCAACAACAGCTTCGGAACCTGTTGAGCATCCCGGAGTCACATGAAGTCCTGTTCCTCCAGGGCGGCGCCAGTCTGCAGTTCGCGATGGTGCCAATGAACTTCGCGCATGAAACCCCGACGTACGTGATCAACGGAACCTGGGGCGAGAAGGCGGAGGAATCTGCCCGGGCCGTTGGGCCAGTTCAGGCTCACATCGTCTCAACTAAGGGCAGCTACAGCTTCGCGCCCTGCGCCGAGGACTTTGCGGGAGCCACCGGCTCGTACCTCCACGTGACCTCAAACGAAACGATTGAGGGAATACAACTTGCGCCGGATATCGCCGCTAACGTGCCGATCGTCGCAGACATGAGTTCCGACATTCTTTCCCGCCGCATCCCGATCCAAAACTACTCTCTCATCTATGCCGGAGCGCAAAAGAACCTGGGGCCAGCTGGCGTAACCGTCGTGATCGCTTCGAAAGAGTTTCTTGCCACGGGCAAAGACGGCCTACCGCCGATGCTGAACTATCGCGTCCACGCGCAGAGCGGAAGCCTGTACAACACTCCAACCACGTGGTCCATTTACGTTCTTCGGCTTGCCCTTGACTATTGGGCAAACAACGGGGGACTCGCCGCGATCGAAGCCGAAAACGAGGCAAAGGCCGAGATTCTCTACAACGCAATCGACGCCGCGCCGGAGTTCTATCAAGGACACACCGAACCCGGCTCACGCTCCAAGATGAATATCACGTTCCGGCTGCCGAGCGCAGAACTAGAAAAGGCATTCCTGGCAGAAACGGAAGCAAACGGAATGTCCGGGCTTCGAGGGCACCGAAGCATCGGCGGGATTCGCGCCAGCATTTACAACGCCTTTCCCCGTGCCGGTTGCCTCGCGCTCGCCGAGCTAATGGATGATTTTGTGCGGAGACACGGTTGACCTCTGCACGGAGCACCTGGCAAAAGCTCACCTCCCCCGGAATCTCCGCAGTCCGGAACAATCTTCGGCCGTTCCTGATCATCCAGGTCTGTCTTGTAGCGGCTGCGGTGGCCTACTACCGCGTTCCCAGCGTGCAATCCTTTGCCGAGAACCTCGCGCAAACGAAAGTCCGGTCCGGACTTATGGGCGCGGCAATCGCAAACATCATCGCCAGCATCGTGATCCCGCAAGCCGCGAGGGCATTATCACGAGCGCCGCTCCTCGCCCGGCGGGACGTGCCGTTCCAGATCTTGTTTTTCGGCTTCCTTGGCATGGTCATCGACCTGCTGTATCAGGTGCTAGACCGCGTATTTGGCAAAGAGCCGAACCTTGTCACTCTCATCCAGAAGGTCTGCACCGACATGTTCATCTCGTCTCCACTCGTGACGATCCCGTTTAGTGCGGCAATGTTTGCGTTCCACGAACGCGACTACAGCCTCGCTCGGACGCGCACCGCGTTTCGGAACGGCGGATTCTTAGCGATCTACATGCCGATGCTCGTCACCTGTTGGGCGTTCTGGCTACCGGCCGTAAGCGCCATCTACGCCATGCCAAACCCCGCGCTGCAGTTCTTGCTCTATCTGTTTGCCGAGGCGGGTTGGTCACTGATCATCGTCCACATGGCGCAAAGCGAAGCCGCCTCGACTTGAGCAAATCGCAAAAATCAACTAAGCTGGCATCGCTATGATGTCGGCTACCGCCATGATTGTCGCCCTGGCGGCCCTTTCCACTCCGCAGACCCAAGACCTTAACGCCTTCGATCTGCGCCAAATGATCGAATCCGAGAGTTGGACCGCCACCGACCTGCCCCGCATCGAAAAACTCCTCGGCCCGGTCGCAAAGCCGACCGTGCGGGTTCGAGGGCTTGACGCTGTTTTTTCTTACCGATCCGCAACCGCGAAGTCCGTACGCGTCTTCTCCGATGACAAAGCGGTCAGCATCAGCCTTAAGAAGGTGCCGGGCTCAAGTGACCTTTGGGCCGGACCAGTTGGGCTATACGACGGCGCTGCATTTCGTTGGACCGTCATCGTCGACGACGCCACTCTCGTCGGCTCGCCCGACACCGTAGAGGCCTATCTTCGCCATCCCGACACCTACGTCAAGCCGACCGTGCCGAAAGGCACCCTCACCCAAATGCCGATGTGGGAAAGCAAAGTTTTTCCGGGCGTGAAGCGGAACTGGTGGATCTACGTTCCGGCCCAGTATGACCCCGCCAAGCCCGCATGCACCATGGTTTGGCAAGACGGCCAGTGGTCAAAAAACTACGTTCCAACGAGCTTTGACAACCTGATCCACGCCGGAGACATGCCGCCCACCATCGCGATCTTCCTCGAGCCTGGCACCAAGCCAGATGGCGGATCGAACCGCAGCTTCGAGTACGACGTAGTGAGTGACCAGTACAGCGAATTCCTGCTCACCGAGATCCTCCCGGAGGTCGAAAAGAAGTACAAGCTGCGGCAAACTCCCGACTCACGCGCGATTGCCGGCAGCAGCAGCGGCGCCATCTGCGCCTTCACCGTGGCCTGGAACCACCCCGACAAATTTGGAAAGGTCCTGAGCTGGATCGGCAGCTACGTTGATCTTGCGAAATTGCACGGAAAAGAAACGGGCGGCGACGACTATCCTGCCTTCATCCGCAAAACCCCCAAGAAGCCCCTGCGCATTTGGCTTCAAGACGGAAAGCAAGACATCGAGAACCAGTTCGGCAGTTGGTGGCACAGCAACCTGCAAATGGAGCGCGCCTTAAACTTCATGGGCTACGACCTCATGTGGCAACCCGGCAATGGCTACCACTCGAATGCCCACGGCGAGGCCACATTGCCCACTTCTCTGCGCTGGCTATGGCGCGGAACAAAATGATCAAGTACAATAAATGATCTAAGCGGGTGTAGCTTAGTGGTAAAGCTCCAGCCTTCCAAGCTGGCTATGCGGGTTCGATTCCCGCCACCCGCTCCAAATCTTTTCCCGGTCGTTGCGCTTTCTTGGCCGTGATAGTGAGAAATTGCGATTCTTGCGAAGAATCGAACCTTTAATCATCTTCCGTGCTCTATAACAAACTAGTGATGGTTGACCCGCAGGTGCTCCTGGTCGAGGATGACGCAGACACCGAATCGCTTATCATTCGGGCTCTAAGAAAGATTAAAGTTCTAGAGGTAGCGGTCGCGCGCGATGGGCAGGAAGCGATCGAGATGATTGCCGGATTGTCTAAGGCACCGAACCTCGTTTTGCTCGATCTCAAGCTTCCGAAAGTCGATGGCTTCGAAGTGCTTTTGCAGCTTCAGCAACGAGGCTTTGCCGAGCAGTGCCCCATCGTCGTGTTCAGTTCGGAAGACAGCGCGACCTCCTTCAACCGGGCACGCAGCCTTGGCGCGGCCGAATACGCCGTGAAGCCTACTAACTTCGAGGAGCTTCAGCACACCATCGAGCGCCTCGCTGCACGCTACTTACAGACTTCGCTTACGAATTCATCGACAAAGTCTTGATCGTGCCGGCGAAGTCGTCCAGAACGCTGGTGATTGCCGCGCGCACGTTCGCTTTCCCTTCGCCATGATGATCTTCAACCGGCGAAACCAGTTCGCTGATCCAGCCCGTGCCATGTGCTTTCTCAAAAACGCTCGCCGCGTTTCCGTCGGTCAGCTTCAGATCAAAGCTGTTCAGTCTTAGAAAAGCGACGAACCCCACGAATGCCGTCGCCGTGTTCGCTTTGCCCAAGGGCGCCTTTGACACGAACCCCGTCAGGAACCGCTCCGCTTGTCGCAGTACATCGGAGCTGCCGCCATAGGCGTACTGGTAATAAGTCGCCTCTTCGAGGTCGGCAAACCGGTAGGTTTGGACGTTGCCGGTCACCCGCAGGTTTGTCCACAGAATGTCTTGGACGGTGAGGTACGTCAACGCTTTCATGCCACCGAGATTCTGACACACGCAAAAACTCCGGATTTGCGCCCAGAGCGATGACCGTTGGCACGAGACGGACGTCAAATGAGGTGATGGTCTCGCTGCTCGCATTTTCCCTCATCGCTACCCCCGGGTTAGCGGCTCAAGGTCAGGTCTTTGACATCACCGAGTTCGGTGCTTCGGCCGCGGCCGGCGACGACACCGCGGCCATTCAGGCAGCCTTTGATAAAGCCAAGGCAAACCCGGGCTCTACGGTAAAGATTCCCGCCGGGACGTTCGAAGGCAATGGCCTCTTCCTTTGGAGCAACACGACCCTGGAAGGTGTCGGACCGAGCTCGATCATCCGGACATCCGATGGCGGCATGGGCGCAATGATCACCGTGAACCCGGTGACCGGGGCTGGAGCAACCGCCCGACTCGCGGAAAAGCAGGTGAAGATTCAGAACCTAACCCTCATGGGGAACACTGCGAAGGAAGGCTATCGCCAACACACCGACCTCCTTCGGTTCTTCGGGGTCGAGACATCAACGGTCTCTAAGGTTCGGTTTGTGGGCTTCCGGGGTGATGGCCTCTACATTGGAGACGGCCTGGCCGATAAAGGCGTGATTCGGCATAACAAAGACTTGATCATTGAAGACTGCGAGTTTGATGGCGTCAACAAGCAGAACCGAAACGGAATCACCGTCGGAGACGGCGAGAACGTAATCATTCGCCGATGCAAGTTCACCCGGACCACGAGCGACAAATCGCCGGGCACGATTGATATCGAGCAGAACAAAAACGACTATCACATCGCCCAGAACATTCAAATTCTTGACTGCGACTTCAACGACAACGGAGGTACTGGAATCGTGGTGGACGTCGCCACTCCGCAGCGCGAAATGAAGCGGCCGATGAACACGCTGATTTTCAAGCGAAACAAGATTCGCAACCAGCAGCGTCGCGGCATCCTTCTCAACCAGTTCAGCGAATTCGATGCTACGGCGGCCCAGTCGGGAGTGATCGTTCAGGACAACGTGATTGAGAAGACGCCAATCCCCATCGCCATTGAAGGCATTCAGGGAATCGACATCATTGGCAACACCATTCGAGATACCGAGCGCGGGATTATGGTCGGCTTCGGCAAGAAGGGTCGGGGAACTCAGAACATCAACATCCGCAACAACACGTTTGAGCGGGTCGGATCGGATCCTAAACTCGGTGGAGCGGCGGTCATTATTCTGAACGCGCTAAACGTTAACGTCGAAGGGAATACCATCGGCGACTTGGTTGGAGCAGACCCGGTAGTCGTGCTCTTTGCCGCGGCAAGTGGCGGCAGCCGTTCGGGCGGCGTAAAGATTAGCGGCAACCAGCAAGCCCTGGCCTTCCGCGGTAAGGCCCCGGCAAAGTTCCGGGTTGGCAAGTACGTAGAAATCGATCAGAAGACGATCAAAGTGATCGACTAATCAAACAGAATGCCGGGGCAGCAGAATTGCTGCCCCAGCATTTTTGTGCGTCAGAGACCTTGTAAACGCAAAAAAGCCCGAGACCTTGTGAGTCTCGGGCTTTCCTTGAAAGCTCCACAAGTAAGTAATGCGTTCAGTCGACCTAGAGATGTCTAGTACTGACTTGCAGTTCTAGAGTACGTCTCCTTAAGGAGGTGATCCACCCACACCTTCCGGTACGGGTACCTTGTTACGACTTAGTCCCCCTCGCTCCCCTCACCTTCGACCGCTCCCTCCTTACGGTTGGGCCACGGGCTTCGGGTGAAAACAACTCGGGTGACTTGACGGGCGGTGTGTACAAGACCCGGGAACGTATTCAACGCAGTATAGCTGACCTGCGTTTACTAGCGATTCCGCCTTCATACAGTCGAGTTGCAGACTGTAATCTGAACTGGGGGCGTATTTTTGGGATTTGCTCCACCTCGCGGTATTGCTGCCCTTTGTTTCGCCCATTGTAGCATGTGTGTAGCCCCAGACGTAACTGCCATGCTGACTTGACGTCATCCACACCTTCCTCCGGCTTACACCGGCGGTCTCCTGTGAGTGCCCGACTTTACTCGCTGGTAACACAGGACGTGGGTTGCGCTCGTTGGCGGACTTAACCGTACACCTCACGGCACGAGCTGACGACAGCCATGCAACAAGTGTCTTTGGGTTCCTTGTGGGAAGGGCCCACTTTCATGGGCTTGCCCTCGATGTCAAGTCTGGGTAAGGTTCTTCGGTTAGTATCGAATTAAACCACATGCTCCACCGCTTGTGCGGGTCCCCGTCAATTCATTTGAGTTTCAACCTTGCGGCCGTACTCCCCAGGCGGGATACTTAATGCGTTTGCTGCGGCACTGAAGGGGTCGATACCTCCAACGCCTAGTATCCATCGTTTAGGGCGTGGACTACCAGGGTATCTAATCCTGTTTGCTACCCACGCTTTCGCGCCTCAGCGTCAGGAGATGACCAGTGAACTGCCTTCGCCATGGGTGTTCCTCCAGATATCAACGCATTTCACCGCTACACCTGGAATTCCATTCACCTCTTCATCCCTCAAGCCTGTCAGTATGCGAAGCAGTTTCTGGGGTGAGCCCAGAGATTTCACTTCACACTTAACAAGCCGCCTACGCGCTCTTTACGCCCAGTAAATCCGGACAACGCTTGCACCCTACGTCTTACCGCGGCTGCTGGCACGTAGTTAGCCGGTGCTTATTCTCAGGGTACCGTCCTAAGTCTTTCCCTGAAAAAGGAGTTTACAGACCTAGATCCTTCGTCCTCCACGCGGCGTCGCTGCCTCAGAGTTTCCTCCATTGGGCAAGATTCCTAACTGCTGCCACCCGTAGGTGTGTGGGCCGTGTCTCAGTCCCACTCGGGGGGATCATCCTCTTAGACCCCCTACCCGTCGTCGCCTTGGTAGGCCATTACCCCACCAACTAGCTGATAGGCCATGAGCTTCTCCGGAAGCAAAAAACTGTTTAGTTTCATCTCGATGCCGAGATAAAGCCACATCGGGTATTGCCCAGCCTTTCGGCTGTATATCCCCGTCTTCCGGGCAAATTGCTCATGTATTACTCCGCCGTTCGCCACTAGAACCGAAGTTCTCGTTCGACTTGCATGTTTTAGGCACGCCGCCAGCGTTCGTCCTGAGCCATGATCAAACTCTCCGAAGAAAGTTTGCCCCGCATAATGCGGGATTGTTCTCTCATTTGATTGTGATGTTTCCCTTGCGGGTACCCTCCTCCATCGAGACTAGCTCGGAGGATTCAGGCCATCGATTTGACTGTTATTTCTAACCGTCTTGTAAACTGAACGCTTACTTACCTATGAAGCTTTCAAGGTGCTCGTCCTTCGCCCTTCGGCTGGGGACAAGGAATATTTAAGCAGAGCGCCCTACCGATTGTCAAGGCCCTTAACGAAAAAAGTCAAAAAAAGCCGTTCGAACCCCGAAAATGCCCCGTCTGTATCTCTTGCGGCCCAGTTATCCACAACCTTCCCCCAAAAAACGGCCACTTCACCAAGATTCCTTCACCACCGAAAGATCTCCAATCAAAACCGGCACGCACGTTCGACCCGCCGAATATTTCAAAAACAACGGCGGCAAGCGGTCCCCACGCCTCCGATATTCCGTCGAAGCCAGCTCGAAGTCGATGCAAACCTCCACCCGGTCCGCCGAAATCCACCGATACTCGAAAGGCAAACCCGTCAAAGGATCGACGCGAGGCAAATAGTTCGGGCCCTCCAGCGTCCATTTCGAGACCACCTTCGGAAAAACTCTCGGCTTACCGCTGGATGGCAGCGGCATCTTCTCGTCAATGTCCGTCATCAACTGTCGGAAACGGTCCCACCGCTCAGCGTCCCGCCGATACTTCCCCATCTCCACCGGCGTCCCGAGGCGCTGAAACGAGAGCGTCAACAAGGTCCCGAGGAAGAGCAGCACGGCAAACAACGGCAGATGCTTCAAATCGCCCCCTCTTTCGGGCCCGCGTTCAGCGCCCTCCAATAGAACAGCGCCACCCCGCCCAGAACCAAGCCGGCATACAAGTACTTATAGAGCGATGCCATCAGCGGCTCCCCGCGCAACACTTCCGCCAGGGCAACCACAATGTCGCCAAGCACCACCCCCGTGCTGAGTAGCAACGTGGCGCTCAACACCCACAGCCGCACCGAAGACGTATAGGAAGTCACCCCGGCGCGCAACCGATACTCCAACGTGCGCATCACCCACAGATAGAGAGGAGCGTTGACGAGGATGTTGGACAACAGCCAAACCACCGAATCGCTATCCCGTCGCCAGCCGCCGTTGTCCCCCGCAGAAAAAGCCCGGTCAATCAGGCCGTTCCCCAGAAATATCGCGCTGGTCACCCAAGCAATCAGCGTCACCAGGGCGAGACAGTAAAGAAAGCCGTCCAGCGGGTCCGATTCCTTCGGCCCCTCCCGCCCCGGCACCGAGAGCCCAATCGTGCTCGAATAGTATTGGGTGATCTCGCGCTGGGCCACCCGAGGCGACCACCCCGCCGCCGAAAGCAAACCAAGAATCACCTCATCC
This sequence comes from Chthonomonas calidirosea, assembly GCA_945882415.1. Classification (GTDB taxonomy): domain Bacteria; phylum Armatimonadota; class Fimbriimonadia; order Fimbriimonadales; family Fimbriimonadaceae; genus Fimbriimonas; species Fimbriimonas planktonicus. Next base: position 25,371 of record CAMCWC010000003.1, on the reverse strand, counting down.
GAAAGCGCCCGCGCCTTCGCCGCCGCAATAAAGTCCTGAACCGTACTCACCGTCTCAAGCTATCAGTGGCCGTGCAGGATCGGGCAAAGGGTCGGAGGATATTCCGCCTTAACGATGGATTGCCGATTTTCGCGAACCGGACCGAAACCAGACAAAAAATCCCAGGAATTTGCAGAAATACGTGACAGGTCTCATTTGACACCTTTGCAATAGACTTTATCTATGACGGCTAGACCGATGGACATCGCTCCGCCAGAACGGCATCGGTCAACGAGAGCCGAGGCCCACTGCGGAATCTCTGTCGCAAGCCGCGTTCGACCGCATAACTATGGGCCTGCTGAAGGGTCCAATGGAACCGTCGACGAAATGTGGATTTACAACACCGGTGGAGATGCCCTTGGCTACGGCGGTGTCGGGGCCACGCAAGCCTCCGGCGTTCTTCTTGGTGGTTACACAAATCCGGAGAACTGGAGAATAAGCGGCAAAGTAGACTACACTCAATTTGCTGGTCTCTGGATGAACCGGTCAAACGGTGCCAACGTGATTGAGTTAAGTATTCGGAGCAGCTCCGGGCAGTTCCACATGGGTGATATTGAGACGGTTACCAGTTCAACCGGTGATCAAGCTGGCGATCTCGCCAAATACGTCGGCGACGAAATAAAAATCACTGCATTTTCGCCGGTCTTGAATAGAAATGCGCCGTTCTCAATCTCACAAAGGGCTTCCTACCGAACAGAAATTCAGGGCTTGTCGTACCTAACAGCTGAAGCGGACGAGATCACGGGTGGCCAGTCAGACCCATTCGCGGCAAATAGCAAACCGTTCATTCGTTGGAAACCGCTGGCGATTTCTCCAGCTCCAAATGACCGTCTAATCCTCCCAGACTTGCTCACGGTCCCGATTGGAACAGTATTCATTGTGCGCAACTGTTCTGCACAATCAGTTACGGGAGAAATTTATGCGTTCAGTGGATCATCTGTCACGAATCAGCGTATAGATACCAACACGTTCTTGAAACTCTTCGGCGGCCGATTTGCTGCCTTTAGAGCAGCAACAACATCCGAATGGAATGTCATCATGTCCGGAACAATATGAAGCAGACTCGAATACTCACCCTCGCTACCTTTGGACTAGTGGTCGTGTCCAGCGCAACTGCCCAAAGCGTGCGCCTCACTGGACCTAAAGCGTTTGATGCCGATGGAACAATACTGATCTCTGGTCGCCTAGGTTGGACACAGTCTTATAACAATGGCTACAGCACCGGCAAACTTAAGCTTGTTGATTGGTACGCTTACACTCGAGTGCACTACGACTACCGTTTGGAAGTCCAGGAGTGGTTTGTGCCCGTGTTCGACCGCAATTTGGTATACGAAGGTCCCATTGCGCGAATCAAATTTATCGGCAACCCTCATACCCTTTATCCTGCAGACGCCTTGATTGGAATCGGCTTTCTTCAGGCAAGCACTCTCGGTCAGGAAAGCTACTATGCTGCCGCTGCTCTCTCCGCCAGAGTAGATACGAACCCGAACCCACCGCCTGTGCCAGAACCCGCAACCCTCATCGCCCTGAGCGCGGGTCTCGTCGCGCTCGTCCGGAAGCGCCGGAACTAACCCGTAAGTGCCAAACTCAGGCGGATGCTTGCCGCGCTCTGCCTGACCGTAATCGCCCCGCCCGCTTACACGAATCTCAAGCTCGACGGCTTCTCCCTCGTCGTCGAGTCCAGCCTTATCAAATCGCGTGCGCAGACGTGGGCGGCGGTGCGGACCGAGTTGCATCGCCAACTCCTCGGCATCAATCGCGTCATCCCGAAACCCGCCCTGCAAAAGCTGAACCAGGTCCCGATCTACATCCACAACACCTCGCCCGAAACCCGCTGCATGGCCTACCACCCCGGCGCGCAGTGGCTGCGCGAGCACAGCATGAACCCGGCAATGGAGCACGCCATCGAAGTCGGAAACGCCGATAACTTCCTCAGCTGGACCGAACAGCAACCGTGGATGGTCCTCCACGAGCTGGCCCACGCCTACCACCACCGCTTTCTGCCCAACGGATTCGAGAACAAAGAAGTCGCCACCGCTTACCGGTTCAACCTAGATGCCAAGCGCTACGACGCCGTGCTGCACTGGGACGGCAAAACCACCGCCCACTACGCCAAAACCAACCCGATGGAGTACTTCGCCGAAGCCAGCGAAGCCTACTTCGGCCAAAACGACTTCTACCCCTTCGTCAAAGCCGAACTCAAAACCCACGACCCCGAAGCCTTCGCCGTCATCGCGAAGGTCTGGGGAGCCAAAAGCTGATATCCGAATAGCCTTTTACTTTTTGGTGGATTCAGCAATTGGATCAAGCGGAATCTGCTCAAATACAACCGTCCGTTCCTCAACGGGCCAAAACTGCAGACTCGAATAATTGCGCGGGTCCACGTTTATCCGGTACTCAACTTCTCCTGCAGAAGGGTAGTTGATCCAAGTGTGGACCCCGGTATCTCCGCTTAAAACGATGTCTCTGAACTGCGGTTTTCCGTCAACCGCCGCCTTCCCACTCGCGCGGTCCTGACTAGGCACCAGCGACGGCAAGGTCCATGCCTTTCTTGTCGCATTTGCCGTAGCCTTCTTAAACAACAGACGGTACTTTGTCGGCGCCGCACGCCAATAGAATCTATCGAGTTCCATCAGTTCGCCATCAATTTCTCCGAACTCTAACAAAGTTAACTGAAGCCCGTCAACCTCAACGACCGCCCCTTTTTTGAGTGGCATCTCAATTTTCGGAAGCTCCTTCCTGAGAAGGACATCGAAGGAAGCAACCACATCAAATTTTCCCGCCTCCAGCCGATACCATTCCAGCACCTTCCCATCGGTCAAACCTTTGACTGCGCCCGCCCGGCCTGAGCCCGTCCACTGGCTAAAGTAGAAGAACGACCTAGGAGTCACTTCCTCCCGCTCGATGACTACCCATCGATTCTTCACCTTCGGCCGAATCGCCACGGTCGCCGAACTTTGCTCCGCGTAATACGCCGTAATCCGCTCTCCAATCCACCGCAACGGCTTGCCCTTGCCATCCCAGCACGTAGCGCCATCTGGCGAAACTTCGCACACCCCCACAACCCGAACCGCCGGAAGCCCCGGTACTTTCAGTACCTCTCGAACCCGTATAACCTCGTCAATCCCGACGGAGGAGAATTGCTGCACTGCCGCAGGCGCCAAGGCAAGCCCAAACAAGCCAGAACCAAAGAGGAGTTGACGTTTATGCCGCATTAATGATTCGTGACGTCTCACTTAGCTCCGCATAACGGGGAAAGAGCTAGGACTTCAAGGAGTTGCAGTATTAAAATTGCTGAACGTTTGAGATGTACCAGAATTGCGCGTTTGGCCGTTGCTGGGAAATGTTTAGTTTGCCAGTCAGGAAGCGGATGGTCCCACCCGAGGAAGGCTGGCCATCTGCTTACGGCGAATTGCCGTATAATCTAGTCATGAACCAGCCCGGAACCAAGCTCTCCATCGCCGAAGCAAGTCCACGAGTGGAGTTTCGGATGTCTAAAGAACTGAAGCTTGAAGTTGAAGAAGCCGCGGCAATGCTCGGATCAACGTTCACTGCATTTGCCACCCAGGCCCTCGTAGAACGCGCTCGACAGGTAAAGCAACAGTACAACCTTACGCTAATCAGCGGCGAAGCCCGAGACTCGTTTGTTGAGCTGATGACAAACCCTCCGTCACCATCCGACGCACTCAAACGGACCGTAAACACCCGTAAGGTGATTCTCTAGACCGTTGGCAAGCGTACGGATTGAGGTTCTAGAAAAGCGCCATTCCCGCAAGAACTTTTCATGCGGGAATAGCGAGATTGATGCCTACATCAAAACCCTAGCTCGCCAGCACCAAGAGCGCAACTTTACAAAAACCTACGTAGCCGTAGAAGAAGGTAAGGCCGATGTCCTCGGCTATTTTTCCGTCGCGATGGGCAGTGTTTTGCTGCAGGACGCAGATGAGTCCGTGTTTTCAAGGTTGCCGAAGCACCCAATGCCTGTTCTCCACGTGGCGCGCCTGGGCACCGACACGCGATTCGCGGGGAAAGGTATCGCGTCAATGCTCCTCGCCCACGCCGCCGATCTCGCGATTGCCGCTTCCGCCACGGTGGGAGTGCACGCACTTGAACTCCATGCGATTGATCAGCTCGCCTACGACTACTACATACGCCGTGGTTTTTTGCCCCTCAAAGGCAACACCATGCGCCTTTATGCTCCGATCGACACCCTCCTCGCCGCTCGAGCACCCAGCTAGCCCCAGCCGCGGCGCTTCGCAATAGAGAACGGCCGACGCAAAAAAGCCCCCCGCAAACTGCGGGAGGCAAAGCAAGGGTCAAATTCAGAACTCGAACTCAACGACTTCGGTCTTGTTGAACCCACCAAAGGCGGTTCGGGTGAATCGGTCAGAGCCAGCGCCGCCAATCGCCACCGCATCAAGCTGTGCCTGCACGTTGGTTGCCGTAAGCTGGTCGTTGCCAGAGTCCAAACTTATTCCGATCGAGCCGGCACTGAGGATGTTGGTGAGCGACGCAACATCGTTCTGCGCTCCGGTTTCGATCACAAAGTCCTGGCCAGTCTGAATTCCCGAAAGCGCAAGTCGGTCGAGGCCCTCATCGGTGCTGACAACTGCGCTGAGACCCACCGCCGCCGTCGTTATGTTGACCACGTCGTTGCCTTTATCCGCGAATACTTCCAAGTTTCCGCCGATCCGCAGTCCGCTGAGGTCGATTCGGTCCGCCAAATCTCCGCCAAATGCGCTCAAGTTGTTTCCGGCCGAGGAGTTGGTTGCTCGAAGTGTGTTTGCGCCGATGCCGCCATCCATTCGCAAATCTCCCAGAACCGTGCTGTTCGTCACGAAAATGCGGTCGTTTCCAGCTTCGCCCTTGAGGTCGAGGTTGGTTTCGGATCCGCTGCCGTTAACCGTGATGGTGTCATTGCCATCGCCTGCAGAGAGGATCACGTCTCCAAGGTTTGTCACATTGCGGAAGGTAACCGCGTCATCGCCAGCATCCATCAACATGGTGATGTTGACGAGTGGCCCCGAAACGAAAGCGACGCTAGGTCGACCGTTGACGAGCGTTCCGTTGAGCCCGACGACTCGAACGCCGTTGACCGTGCGGTCGATGCGGATCTGGTTGCCAAACTCGTCGCCCTGAATGTTCAGGTCGCTGCTGGAGATCTCGGCGCTCACGTTGTTCGCGAGGGCAGTAACAGAGCACAAGCTAAGTGCAAGCAAAAGAAGGTTCTTCATTGTTTTTCCTGAGGCCGGAAAACCCGGCTACAACCATCTAGGGCAAGGCACTGACCGATCCATAACAATAATTCTTCGCGGCAAGACGTATCATTCAGCTATGTCGGAGTCTCCGTTGCGTGCCCCACGCGGAAATGATGCCGACTTCATTAAACTTGCGCAAGCTGGAAACCCCGAAGCTTGGGGGGCGCTTGTTGATCGATACTCAGGCTACGTTTACAGCCTGCTAAAAACGTTTCGCGTTCCAGAATCAGATCAATCGGACGCATTTCAGCACGTTTTCATCGAGCTCTTCAAAGCGCTCCCGCAACTTAAAAACGTGGATTTGCTGACCCCCTGGCTCCGCCAAACCACCCTGCGCCACGCCGTTCGCGTGCGGAAAAAAGTAGCCTCCGGCGAAGTCTCGCTCGAGGACGTCGAGTACTTTGTTTCGGACCACGATCTGGCCGCGGAGTTGGAGCAAACGGAAACCGCACAAACCATCCGCGACGCGGTCCAAACGCAATCTCCAAAATGCCAAGAGCTCATCATGCGGCTCTTTTTTGACGAAACGCCGCAAAGATACGCCGATGTGGCGCAGGCGATGGGCCTCAAACCGGCGTCCATCGTGATGACCCGGCAGCGCTGCTTGGAGGCACTAGAGAAGTCGCTGCGCGCCCGGGGTATCGGTTGACCTTAGCGGAATACATCGTTGCTGCCAAATCGGCCCGCACATCCGCCCCACGCCATCTGGTGACGGCCGACACGGTCACTGCCCTGACCACCGAGGGCCTCGCGGTGATCCGACAAGATCTCAATGCCGCACGCCAACTTGCGATCAATGCGTCTCGGCTGGCAAAACGACTCAAAAACCCAGTTTCCGTTGGCCAAGCATCGCGCCTAGAAGGGCACGTGCACCTGCTGGCAGGCAGAGCCAAACGTGCCGTGCCCTGCTACCTCCGCGCACGAGAAGCGTTTGTCGATTCGCCGGAGGAGCGTGCAGCCACCGCTGTCGCCATGCTCCAGGCGCTGGCCTACACGGGAGAATATGAGCAAGCCTTTCACATCGCCCAAGAGTCGCTCAGCTTCTTTCGAGAGGCAGGCAACACCTTCCGAGCCGCTCGGGTCGAGGCAAATCTGGCGAACGCGCTCCATCGCCTGGATCGTCTCCAAGAAGCCAGGACCCACTATGAATCAGCTTGCGCCGTCTTGTCCGATGCCGGAGCGATTGCCGACCTCACGATCGTGACGCGAAACTTCGGCGTTTGCCTGATGGGGTTGCTCGATTTCGAATCCGCGGAAAGGATGTATGCCGAAGCGCGCTTGGTCTTCGAAGCTGCCGAACAGCACTCTCTTGTCTTCGAGATCGACCTAAACCGGGCCTACCTCCTCGGCCGCCAAGGTCACCTTCAGGAAGCGTTAAAGCTATACAGAGACCTTCGACTAAATCTGCCCGCTGAAATGGGGTTCGAACTGGGGCACTGCTTCCTGGATCAGGCTGACTTTATGCTCGAGTATGGGCTCTGGACCGACGCCCACCAAGCAGCATCGAGAGCCGCCGACGTCTTCCAAAAGCTCGGAGCCAGGTTCGAAACCGGAAAAGCTAAGCTATTCGAAAGCACGGCGCTCATTCGCAAAAACGACTTGCCCGCTGGAGAAGCCGCGCTAAAGGAAGCGCGAAAGCTGTTGAAACGAGAGCCAAATGCAAACTGGCGATCGCTGCTTCACTCTGGGTTCGCGGAGCTATTGAGGGCCCATGGCCGCGATCGGCGGGCGTTTGCCGAGCTAACCTTAGCCGAATCTGCTGGACCCGCCCCCGAACGCTTGCCCCACATTCAATCCGAACTTGCCGACCTCGCCCTCGACCTCGGCGAGCTTGCCACCTTTGAGCGCATGCCGCCCGAACCCTTCCTGCTCACCAAATTCCATCGGCTACGGCACAACCCGTCTGAAGCGCAAGCATTTGCTCGTCAGGGGCTAGAAGCATATGACCGCACCCGAACCAAGCTCGGCGCGTCCCGGCTGCGGCAAGCCACCGCGCAAGCGCAATCTCTGCGGCTACGCGAAGCATTCCGCGCATTTAGCGACCCGAAAGAGAGACTCCAGGTCGTAGTTCGCCTGAAGAATCACGCTTTGGCCGAACTGATTCAATCTCCCGAAGCCATCCCAACCATCACCTCGGAGCAGGAACTTCGTGAGGCCAGAAACCTTACGGAGGGTGCCGTGTCGAAAGTGCAGCTACCCATCGTTGAACCCGGCAAGCGATTCGTTGAACTTTTCGCTGATGAAGGTGAACTTATCGCTTTTGTCCTGGATGCAGAAGGGATAACGGAACACCGCCTCGGACCGGTTGCAAAGTTCGAACGGCTCTCGCGGCTCCTTCGGTTTCATCTTGGGCGAGCGCGCATCGAGAGAGGAAAAGGTGCGACCGAAGTACTTTCGCAACTCCGAGATGCCCTCCTTCCGATATCCGCGGGCGAGACAAGACTCATCATCGGTCGCGAGACCCCGTTACGATCCGTCCCGTTCCACGCCATTTTTCCGGACGCAAAAGTCACGTACGCCCCAAGCGCCTCCGTGTTTGCGGCACTTTCAGATCGCACCGGGAACGGTAGCGGCGCCCTCGTCTGCGGCAAAGGTGATGAAAACGCGCCCCTCATTGATGCCGAAGTCGCCAGCGTCGCGAAATCCCTCGGAACTGAGCCTGTGATGGCCGGAGCCTTTCTGGATCATGCTCCCACTGCCCGCTGGATTCATCTCGCCGCGCACGGGGTAGCAAAGGAAGACCAGCCCCTTTTAAGCGCAATGAAGCTAGGCGACAAGGACCTGACGGTCTTAGACATTGCAACCGTACAACTGCAAGCCGAACTCGTGACCCTGAGTGGCTGCTCGACCGGAGTCTCTAACCTTGGCGATCACCTAGATTCCGAAGGGTTCATCGAAGCATTTCTTGTATCCGGCGCAACCGCCGTGTTGGCAACCCTCTGGGATGTTTCGGATGAAGCCACCAGCTTCTTCATGTCCGCGTTTTACGCGGCACTGCCAAAGGGCCCTTTCCCGGCATACGAACTGGCGATCGCGGCAACGAGAGATCGGTACCCGCATCCCGCCGACTGGGCACCGTTTGCCCTATTCGGAAAACCACTTCAAAAAAACTTGTGATGCTTTCCCGTGCCCGCTGCCCATAGAATACGGAGGTCGAATGAAAGTCAACTGGGAAGAGATCGTTAATTACGCTTTGGGTCTGGCGACTGAGCCAGAAGCCATTCGCATCGAATCTGACCCTGTTGCGCTTGAGCAGGCGATGATGCTTCGCCGCGTTCGCGGCGCGAAACCCACGGCCGTGCCGGAAGAGATGCTAGACCGAGCTAAGGCCCTGCAGCCTTCTCTCCCGCCAAAGAAAATATGGAAGGGCATTCTGACCTTCTCCAGCAGTGGGGTAGGAATGCGAAGTGCCGCCTCCACCGCACGCGACCTTCGTTTTGAGTTTGGCACTGCGCAAGTCGAACTCCGCTTGGAGCCAATTCCAAAGTCAAAATCCGTTGCGGTGGTTGGACTATTCCAAACCATAGAGGCTTCAAATGTTCGAGTTTCGGCCACCAAGTCAGGGCCCGTTTGGTGCGATGAAGGCGGTCAGTTCGAGTTGACCATTGAGTCGGCAGTAAAGAAACTGACGTTTGAGGACATCCAGACCGGCGACATTTACGAGGTTGAGTTATGAAAAGACAAGTTGCAACCCTGGGCATGGCTGCCCTTCTCTGCGCACTCTCAAGTGCGAATCAGAACTACATCCTCCGGTACACGGAAACCGAACCGATCGGCACGTTTCTGGCCCGCTACAACCTCCGACTGCGCGCGACGGTGCCCGGCAAACCGATCTACTCCATCCAGGATTCACTCAATCGCGATCCGCAAATGCTGATCCAACAGATTGATGGCGAAACGGATGGAGACGTCACGATCGAAAGAGACCAGGCCATTCGGCTACCCATTTTCTCTTTCAAGCGACCACAAACTTCGTCGCTGAATCTGCTGCAGCAAGCGCTGTTGCGCGCCACCAACGTTAACTTCTATGGGGCCTTGACGCCTCAAGGTGCGGTTACTCAATACACCGTAGCGCAGGCTCGAATCGGCTCATCATGGACGGCCCATAGCCTCGGAAATGGAACCGTCGCCGTCATCGACACCGGGGTTGATGCAACACACCCGTTCTTTGCCGGACGCGTACTCCGCGGTTACGATTACATCACACCCACGGGTCAAGGCTCCGAGTTAACCGGCCTGACTCCAGAAGTTCTCGCGCAGGTGAACCCAACCACCACGCCCCTTCTGCGCACCAAGCTCTCTTGGCTCTCGAACGGAACAGCCCCGATGTTCCCCGAAAGCACCATAAACGACCCAGCGTATAGCGCCATTCCGAAAGGGCTTGGACACGGGACAATGGTGGCCGGCGCGATTCGGCTCGTTGCCCCAAACGCAAAAATTCTTCCGATTCGCGCCTTCAGCCAGAACGGTTCCGGCCGACTCTTTGACGTGATCCGCGGAATGCACGCCGCCCAAGCTCGCGGCGCAAAAGTGATCAACATGAGTTTGAACACTTACGTTTACTCGCCAGAGCTCGCTCGGTCTTCCGATGAACTGTCAGACCTTGGGGTCATCCTGGTTGCTTCGACCGGTAACGACGGACGGATCAACACCCTGAGCTATCCCGCAGCCCTACCGAAGGTAACCGGCGTTGCTTCTCTCACTCCAAACTCCACGCGCAGTTTGTTTAGCAATGCTGGCACCGACCTCACCTGGGTCGCCGCCCCCGGCGAAGGGTTGATGTTGCCCTTCCCCGGAAATCGCTGGGCCGGAGGCTGGGGCACATCTTTCAGCGCGCCATTGGTGTCTGGCTTGGCCCTCAAGGTCCTCCGCTATAAGCCAACGGCAACGTACAGCGACCTCCAGAGTGCGCTGTCTCGAAGCCAACCGCTGTCCGATCCAAACTTGGGTCAGGGCGGCCTAGACGTCTATGGCTCTCTAACCGGACTCTGAGACGTAACTCCTGTAGCGATCCGGTGAGTTAACGATCGCCGGTGCTTGAGATTGGATCTAGCCGAATGTTTTCGAAGATCACCTTTCGGCGCTGATACTGTCCAAACTGCAATTCGGCAATGCACGAAGGATCGACGTTCGTGGAGAATCTGACTTCTGGCGCGGAGACGGTCGAGATAGAGAACTGCAATGGCATTCCTCCGGTCGTCATGACGCTCGCGCTCGCGGCTGGCTTGCCGTTCTCGCTGACCCACTGAATCGCCTTACTCGTCTTATCCAGCGGAATCGGAGTCGTGAAACTTTGCTCCGCGCCCGCAAGCTCGGTGCGTTTAATGGAGACGAAGTACTTGAAAATTTCGGATCTGAACGTATTTCGCTCCGTTAGCTTTTGCTTCGCAGCGCGGCCAAAGTCTGCAACGGTGAGTTTCAAGCCACCAACATCTGCACTGGCCCCTTTCTTCATCGCGAGTTTGACCGGCGAAAGTTCGCGGTTAAAATTGATCGCCACTTGCGCTGTCGTGTCTTCCTTCAGCATGTCCAAGCGTGCCCACTCCAGCGTCATCCCAGACCGCCAACCGTTCACGTATCCGCCCGTGTTTCCAAACTCAAATCCCCCGTAGCGATAGGTGGCATCCGGCGCCGGGTCTGTCCGTTCGAAGGCCACCCAGCGGTTTTTCACTCCCGGACGAATCGCCAAGCTAGCGAAATTTTGCGTCAGATAGTAAGCCGTGATCCGCTCGCCAAGTGACTTAAACGGCCGCCCCTGATTGTCCCAGCAAGTCGCACCGTCGGCGGTAATGTCGCAAACCCCAGCCACGTGCACCAGCGGAAACTCCGGCATATCCAAAACTTCTCGCACCCGGATGGTCGTTTCGTCACCCGCCTGCGCCAGATACACCGCCGCCAGTTGGGTCATCGCTACCACCATGATCGCCGTTAATCCCAAAACTTGCCGAGTCCCTCGCATGCCAGAGGTTGGACGCACTCGCCGGGCCGTAGTAACGCCGTGTAATCGGACCTTGCTGGCAGATCGATTCCGTTCAGCAAATCTATTTGCCCGAGAATGCCGTTGCTGGGTCGAGCAAAATCTCTTCGAAGATCACTTTTCGCGCCGCGCTCATGCTGAACTGCAAATGCGCAACGTACTGCGGATCCACGTTCAGGCTGTACGTTTGTGCGTTCAACGGTCCTGCGTTGGATGTTACGTAAACGGCAACGCCCGCGTCCGTTCGCTCCCATCCTGCTGCCATCGGTTTACCGTTACCATCGACTCGAACAATCTGCCTTCCCGCCATGCTTATCGGGATGGGTTCGTCTATCCGCGCTCGTGCCGGGTCCCGCTCTGACCGCTTAACAGTGATCTGATACCGCAATGGTCCCATAAACGAAGTCTGATCAGCTTTCACCTGAGCGGTCGTCCTGCGCCCAAACGCGGTCACCGAAATCTCAGTTCCATCAACATCTACTTTTGCTCCTTTTTTCACGGCCAATCGTTCAGGTGGCATTCGCTTTCGATAATTACAAATGAGTCTGGAGTGTTTATCCTCGTAAGGAGCATCTAGCCGTTTCCAGCTTAGCGTCGTTCCGGGCCGCCAATCCGAAATCGCTCCAGCGTAGTTCCCAGGTTCCGTGTACGCTAGATGGTAATCGTCTTCTGAGGCATTCGCACTCTCCATAACAACCCAGCGGTTCTTTACTCCAGGTCGGATAGAAAGACTCGGATACTCTTGTTCCTGGTGGTATCGAATGATGCGGTCGGCGAGCGGGTTCAAGGGCTTACCCAGAGAATCCCAGCATTTCGCAGATTCGGCGGTAATTTCACAAACGCCAAGAATTCTCGTAAGCGGAAATCCTGGCTGATCCAGAACATTCGTCACGACGATCGGCTCAATGTCGCGAAGTGAAGACTGACTCGGAGTCAAATGCGCCGTTGACATGATTGCAATCACAGAGACTCCTAACACTGCCCCCCTTTGTTGACTTAGAACAAAATCGATGAGTCTGGTCATTACAATATCCCACTTACGAGTAACCATTTATGTTTCTTTTTCTAGCTCCTATCAACTAACGTCGGCCTTATGAACAAATTTTGAGAGCTTGCTAAGGATTCGGATCAATCGGAATTCCCTCAAACACAACCTGACGAGTTAGACTGCGTTTGAATTCAAGGCTACCGATAAATCGAGGTTGAACGTTGGTCTTATAATCCAGATCGAACGATGAGTTACTGCCATCCGAGAGCTCGACGCTTTGAAGGAGACGTTGTGACGCGCCTGACCGAGCTGGTTTTCCGGCCTCATCAACTTGTTGAATCTGAGATCCATCTTGTGCGAGTACGACAGCCCAATCAAATGGATAACCACCATTGGTGGACTTGTTGAGTTTCAGGCGTACGAAATACTTTTCCCGGTTTCCGATCGCGTCGATCTTTTGCTTCTCTTTCGATTTCTTTCTCAAACCAAAGTCGATGACCGTAATCAAATGATCACCGACCTGCGCCGTGGCTCCCCTCTTGAGTTCAAGGCGAACCGGCGGAAGCTCTTCTCGGAAACTCATGGGTACCGATGTAAACTTGTTATCCTTTACGATATCCGCACGTACCCATTCGAGACGCGTATTCGTCCTCCAGTTCTTCACAAAGCCTCCAAGATAACCGCTACGGAGGGCGGACTGATCAAAGCTTCCAATCGAGTCACCCGATTCCCGCTCAATGGCAACCCAGCGATTCTTTGCCCCTGGCTTGATCGTAAGGTCGTTGAGCTGATTCGTGATGTAGTAGGCAGTGATCCACTCACCTAACGACTTAAATGGCTTCCCCTCTGTATCCCAGCATGTTGCGCCTCGAGAAGTGATATCGCAAGCTCCGAGAATTCGGACGAATGGAAATCCCGGCTGATCAAGCACGTTTTTCACCCGAATGGGTTCGTCAACAAAAGCGGTCACCGTCGATCCGGCACAGATGGCAAACAATCCCCAGAGTCGCCGAAGCTTTGGCATCGCAACTGTTCGACGTTCGCCGTACGCGTCGGTAACGAGAGAACGTCAGAACAAAAAAGAGGACAATTTCCTCATAGAATTCAAAAATGACTATGCATAATGGTCATTATGAAAACAGTCTCGGTCACTGATTTCAAGGCACATTGCCTGGAAATGCTCAACGAGGTTTCCCAAACGGGTGAACCCGTTTTGCTGACCAAGCATGGCAAACCGACCGCAATGGTGGTCCCGCCGCCGACCACTTCACCGGCAAAATTCGAGTTGGGTCGATTCCGAGACTCGGCAAAAATCGTGGGAGACATCGTCTCCCCCTTGAGTGAGCCATGGGAGGCCCTCGATTGATCTTGCTGGACACCCACATCTGGATTTGGGCAAATTTGGAACCCGAGAAAATTGACCCTAGTGTTCAAGCGGCGCTAACCGAGGAGTCGGAGATCGCGCTTTCTTCGGTCTCAGTTTGGGAAACAATTGTAGCCATGCAAAAGGGCCGAATCCACACCACCTCGAGCCCCGAACTGACCGTTCGAGCATGGTTAACCCAAAGCTCGCTACGCGTGATTCCGCTGGACCATGAGATCGCGCTGCTGTCGAGAGCCTTGCCGTTTCTTCACGAAGATCCTGCTGACCGGTTCATCGCCGCCACGGCCTACCAACTGCGTTGCCCACTGGCCACCGCGGATGATCGCCTGCGACAGCTTCCTTGGCTAACTACAATGTAAGCCGTCCGTGCCAAACTGACCTCCGTGCGCGCGCTGTACACCCTCACCCTGTTCGTCAGCTCCTTTTTGCTGTTCCTGGTTCAGCCGCTCGCCGCAAAGCTCATCTTGCCGACCTTCGGCGGAGCACCGGCGGTTTGGAACGCCTCGCTGGTCTTCTTCCAAACCGCCCTTCTCCTTGGCTACGGGTATGCGCACTTCAGCACGACCAAGCTCGGACGCAAGCAGCCGTTTCTGCACCTGCCCCTCATGGCCCTCGCCGGGTTGGCGCTTCCTTTCACCCTCAACACTCCGATCTGGAAATGGGTCGAAAGCCAAGCCTCGGTCGGCTATGCCAATCCCAGCTTGCTCGTCATCGCAGCCCTAGCCGGATTGGTCGGAATTCCGTTCTTCATCGTCTCCGCCGGTGCCCCGCTCATTCAGAGGTGGTTCAGCGAAACCAACGACCCGAGCGCGAAGGACCCTTACTTCCTTTACGGGGCTAGCAACCTCGGCTCGATGCTCGGCTTGTTCGCTTATCCGTTCTTCTTTGAACCGCGATATCGCCTCATCGATCAAAGCCAAATCTGGACCGCGGTATTTGGAGTAATGGTGATAGGAATGCTCGGCTGCGCCGCTATGATGCTCCGCTCCCCGGCGGTAGTAACCGAAGCCCAAGCCGCTACCGAAGAAACCGCCCTAACCTGGAAACAGCGCGCGTTCTGGGTGCTTCTTGCCGCGATTCCGAGCAGCTTGCTTACCGGCGTCAGCCAGTTCGTCACCACCAACGTCGCCCCAATCCCGCTCCTCTGGGTCGTTCCCCTCGCGCTTTATCTCTTCACGTTTAACTTAGCCTTTACGAACAAGCGGTTCGTCACCACCCACGGACTGTCCCGGGCCGCCCCGCTTCTCATATGTCCGCTGTTCGTGATGCTCGTTCTCGAAGAGCACCAGCCCGTCTCGGCCCTCGTCCACCTCGCGGCATTCTTCGTCGCCGCCTGGATGTGCCATTCCCGCCTCTACGATGAGCGACCAGGCACCAAGCACCTCACCGAATTCTATGTCTGGGTCTCCGTCGGCGGTCTCGTTGGCGGTGCCTTCAATGGCCTTTTGGCCCCGTCAATCTTCAACAACCTTTGGGAATATCCGCTTGCGCTTCTCGCCGTTGCCGCGGTCAAGGTTCCATACAAGGAAGGAAAATACGCAGAGAAGTTCGACTACATCTGGATCGTCGGCGTCGGCGTGATTACACTGGTTGCGATCACTATCGCCCAACAGCTCCGGCTTCAATTTGGACCCACGCGAACCGTTCTCACGCTGGCGTTGCCGGTAGTTCTCTGCTTCGTCGCTAGCGACCGACCGTTCCGGTTGGCCGGTTCTCTCGGATTGTTCTTCGCCGTTTCGATCCTCGCCGGATCCGTTTCCAGCGGAAAGACCCTCGTCCAAGACCGCAGCTTCTTCGGCGTTCACCGCGTGTCTCAATCGTCCACGAGCCGCTACTACGTTCACGGAAACACCCTTCACGGAAAGCAAAACCTCGTCGGTTCGAAAACGCCGCTGACCTACTATCACCCCACCGGCCCGATTGGTCAGGTCTTCAAAAACTTCTCCGGTCCGACCCGAAAAGAGAATGTCGCCCTCGTAGGCCTCGGCGTCGGCTCGCTCGCCAGCTACGGCGAATCCGGCCAGAACATGACCTTCTTCGAAATCGATCCGAAGGTCGTCGAAATCGCCACGAATCCGAAGCTATTCACCTACGTTTCGGAAAGCAAGGCGAAGATTGACTACGTCCTCGGCGACGCCCGCCTGACGCTTGCGCAGCAACCGGACGGAAAGTACGGAATCATCGTGCTAGACGCCTTCAGCTCCGACGCCATCCCGGTCCACCTCCTCACCCGAGAGGCGTTTGCGATGTACATGCGGAAACTCACCCCGGATGGCGTTCTCGCCGTCCACATCTCCAACCGCTACCTCGACCTCGAACCCGTGGTTGGCCAAAACGCCAAAGAGCTTGGCCTACTCGCATGGAGTCAAGTCGACGGCATCACGAAGGAAGAAGAATTGGAAGGCAAAACTTCCTCCAACTGGATGCTCGTGGTTCGAAAGAAGTCGGACCTAGGCAAAATGTCCGGCAAGTTGAGCTGGTGGTCCGAGGTCGACACCTTCGCGGGCACCAAAGCCTGGACCGACGACTACTCCAACGTCCTCAGCGTATTCCGGTCGGATAACTAAGTACGGGTATCCTGAAATCTTCCGAGCCGGAAACGTATCGGGGCGTAGCGCAGTTTGGTAGCGCGCATCCATGGGGTGGATGAGGTCGTGGGTTCGAATCCCGCCGCCCCGACCAGAATTTAGGTGTGTCCATACCGGACACTTACGGAAACATGCTCATTGTCTTTAAGGAGACCGGAGCCGCTTCAGAAACTCCGCTTCCAGCCCCGCCTTTCGTAGAGCTCCTCTGAAAATCCAAATCTCCGTTTCCTCGTAACTCACCAGCCAAGCATCCTCGTGCTCATATGAAATGGTCATCAGGGACCACGGAATGGTCAACGTAGAGCCTCCACGCTTGGTAAATGACCAAGCAAGATCGTCAAACGAGCAATCCCAGACCGTTCCTTCCTGAGCCCTCATGCCTGCTCTTGTTGCAATCTTGAGAATGTAGTCCACGACGCTAGAAACGGCAAAAAGCAGACCCACGAGTAGCGTCGTAACCAGGGCCTGGATGGAATAAATCCGGACTTCGTTCGAAATAAGGGCCCAGCACAGTCCACCCAGAACTGAGTTCCAAAACCAGAGCACAAACCCAAACTTAATCCAGTCCCTCTTGTACGTCCACAAGGCGGCACGCTGCGCCCGTAGCATCGCCTCCGGATCGAATTCCACCGTGTATTCGTGCATTGCACCTCCCACGCCAAAATCATAGCCGCCGCGCGCTTCAGAGCCAAGCGCTTTCACGATAGCCGCTGCAAACCGAACATTCGGCTCCGCCGCAGTATCAATCCGTTCCAGCAATAGCTCCTCGAAGATGGGATACTCGAACGATGCACGTCTCTTGGTCCGGCGTTTTTCCTGCGGTCACTACTCAGTTCCACGAAGATCTCTCCCTTAACCTGGAGGCCACCGCCGCGCACCTGGAAACCCTCATCCAATCCGGAATCTCCGGCCTCGTGATGCTCGGATCCCTCGGCGAGAACGTCACCCTCACCACGCAAGAAAAGCAAGACGTCCTCAAGACCGCCATCGAAGTCTCAAACGGCCGCGTGCCCGTTCTCAGCGGAGTCGCCGAGCTCAGCACCGCCGCCGCCGTCGCCTACACGCAATCGGTCCAAGAGCTTGGAGCCGACGGCATCATGCTCATGCCCGCCATGGCCTTCCGGCCCGATCGAGAAGAGACCCTGGCCCACTACCGAACCGTCGCGGACAACACAGATCTCCCGATCATCGTTTACAACAACCCCATCGCCTACCACGCCGACGTGACCCCAGAAATGTTCGAAGTTCTGGCCGAAGTCGACAACCTCGTCGCTATCAAAGAGTCCTCCGGCGACGTCCGCCGCATCACCGACATCATCAATCAAGTCGGCAACCGCTACGTCCTCTTCGCCGGCGTAGATGACCTCGCCCTCGAGTGCGCCTTTCTTGGCGCCACCGGCTGGATCGCCGGAATCGGCCTTGCCTTCCCGGCCGAAAATCAAAAGCTCTGGGACCTCGCGATGGCCGGTGAATGGGAAAAGGCCCGCGAGATCTACCGCTGGTACACCCCGCTCCTCCACCTCGACGTCGGCACCAAGTTCGTTCAGAAAATCAAGCTCGCCATCCAAGAAGTCGGTCTCGGCAAGGAATACCTGCGCCTCCCCCGCCTACCCCTCACCGGCGTCGAGCGCGAGCAAACCCTCGCCACCATCCGCACCGGAATCGAGAACCGACCGAACCTCGGATGAAACTCAACGTCATCGATTCCCACACCGGCGGCGAGCCCACCCGCGTTGTCCTCGCCGGACAACTCCCGTTGCTCGGTCGCACCATGGCCGAGCGGCGCGACGATTTCCGCAATCGGTTCGATAACTTCCGCTCCGGAATCGTCAACGAACCGCGCGGGTCGGAGGTCATCGTCGGTGCTCTCCTCACCGCCCCCGTCGAACCCGGAAGCTACGCGGGAGTCATCTTCTTCAACAACGCTGGCTACCTCGGCATGTGCGGCCACGGCACCATCGGCGTGGTCGAAACCCTCCGCCACCTCGGCCACATCGGCTCGGGCGATCTCAAGCTCGACACCCCCGTCGGCCAGATTTCGATCACCGTTGCCGAAAACGGCGAAGTCACCCTCACCAACATTCGCAGCTACCGCCACCTCGCCGATGTTTCGGTCGAAGTCGACGGCATCACCTACCACGGCGATGTCGCCTACGGCGGAAACTGGTTCTATGTCGTGCACTCCCCCGAGTTCGAAATCGCTCTATCCCAAACGAGACATTTCACCGACCTCACGCTGAAAATCCGCGACGAGCTGCACCGGCAGGGCATCACCGGAGCCGACGGTGCCGAGATCGACCACGTCGAACTCACCGGACCATCCGCAATCGCTGACTCAAAGAACTTCGTCCTCTGCCCCGGCGGAGCCTATGACCGAAGCCCCTGCGGAACCGGCACCAGTGCGAAAATGGCCGCCCTCCATGCCGCTGGAAAACTCGCCGAAGCCACCCCCTATCGCCAAGAAAGCGTCACCGGCAGCGTGTTCACCGGAACCGTGACCCCGACCGAAAACGGCGTGATCCCCACCATCACCGGCCGTGCTCACGTCACCGCCGAATCCACCCTCATCTTCGACGGCGAAGACCCCATTCGATGGGGCCTCACCATATGAAAGTCGCCGTCATCGGCGGTGGGGTCATCGGCCTCTGCTCCGCCTATTTCCTCCTGCGAGACGGCCACGACGTCACCGTCATCGACCGCCCCGGCGAAACCAACCAGGGCTGCAGCCACGGCAACGGCGGCATCATCGTCCCCAGCCACTTTGTCCCTCTCGCCTCCCCCGGCATGATCAAAGTCGGCCTAAAAATGATGCTGGACAAGGAGAGTCCGTTCGGAATCGAGCGCTGGACCGACCTGCGACTCATCTCCTGGATGCTCAACTTCCTCCGCAGCGCCACTCCCCGCCACGTCGAACGCGCCAGCCCCATCATCCGAGACCTCAACCTCCAAAGCCGCGCCCTCTACGAGGCCATGATCCAAGACCTCAACGTCCAAGTCGGCTATGGCCAGCGCGGACTCCTGATGATCTGCGAGACGCAAACCGCTCTCGACGAAGAAGCGCATCTTGCCGCAGACGCCAACAAGCTCGGCCTCGCCACTGAAGTCCTAAGTGCAGCCGACCTCCAGAAGCTCGAACCCAACCTCACCCTCCGCGCCGCCGGAGCCGTCCACTTCAAAGACGACGCCCACCTCTCCCCTTCCGTCTTCATGTCTGCCTTGCGCGCCGATCTCCGAAGCAACGGCGTCGAGTTTGTAGAGTGCGAAGTCACAACCGCGAACGTGAAAGGGGCAAAAATCGAATCCGTCGGCAATGGACAAACGCGAATCCAGGCCGATCAATTCGTCCTCGCCACCGGCTCCTGGACCCAAGACCTCGCCCAAACCTTCCGCCAGCCCCAAATCAAAATCGTTGCCGGTCGCGGGTTCGGCTTCACCGTCAAAAACCCTCCGGAAGCAATTAATCTCCCTGCCATCCTCACCGAGGCCCGCGTCGCTGTCACTCCCATGCCCGATGGCATCCGTTTCGTAGGCACCATGGAACTTGCCCGCGCCGTGCTCAGGGCTGATTCGCCCCGAATCAATGGCATGAAAAGGAGCATCTCGCGGTACTACCCTGCCTTCACCCCCGATAAACTAAAGGGCGAAACTTGGTGCGGGTTGCGGCCTTGCTCGCCCACGGGCTTGCCCTATCTTTGCCGAGGAAATGGCTTGGAAAACCTCATTTTGGCGACCGGACACGCCATGATGGGAATGAGCCTTGGCCCGGTTTCCGGACAGTACGTCGCCGACCTCATCGCCAACCGACCCGTTCAACACGACCTCTCCACGCACTAACATGAACCCGCAGATCAACTCTCTTTGCGACGCCGCTTGGGCCGCCTTCCCCGTTTACCAAGCCAAAACCAACGCCGAACGCGCCGCCTTCCTCGACGAGATTGCGAACCAAATCGAGCTGCTGGGCGATGAACTCCTGCAAACCGCCAGCGCCGAAACGAACCTGCCCCTCCCCCGACTCACCGGCGAGCGCGCCCGAACCTGCGGCCAGTTCCGCATGTTCGCCAACCTCATTCGAGCCGAAGGCTGGAATGCCGAAACCATCGACGCGGCTGACCCAACCCGCACCCCGCCAAAGCCCCACCTTCGCCGCTACCTGGTCCCCGTCGGTCCGGTCGCCGTCTTCGGTGCTTCTAACTTCCCGCTCGCCTACAGCGTCCCCGGCGGAGACACCGCCAGCGCCCTCGCTGCCAGCTGTCCGGTCGTCGTGAAGGCCCACCCCGCCCACCCGAAAACCTCTGAGCTCTGCGGGGCCGCCATCACCCGCGCCGTCGAAGCCTGCGAAATGCCCAGCGGAACCTTTGCGCTTGTCCACGGCGGATTCGAGGAAGGCCAAGACCTGGTTCAGCATCCGCACATCCGCGCCGTTGGGTTCACCGGCTCTCACTCCGGCGGACGCGCCCTCTTCGATCTCGCTAGCCGTCGAGAGCGACCGATTCCGGTCTACGCCGAAATGGGCAGCGTGAACCCGGTCTTCCTCTTCCCCGATGCCCTCACCTCCCGAACCGCCGAGCTCGCCAAAGGCTATGCCGGCTCGCTCACCCTCGGCGTCGGCCAATTCTGCACCAACCCCGGAATCCTCGTCGCCGTGGCGTCCGCCGCGCTAGACCAGTTCCTGCTTTCGCTCGTCACCGAACTTGAATCCGCACCGGCCGCAACCATGCTGCACAACGGCATCGCCGATCGCTACGTGCAAGACACCGCCGAGTTCGCGTCCCACGCGCACCTTGAGACCCTTCTTCAGTCAGATGCCGCCGGAAAGCCCGCGCTCTTCGGCACCACTGCCGCCCAATTCCTTGCCCACCCGGAGGTTCGCCAAGAAGTCTTCGGTCCTTCTGCTGTAGTCGTCAAGTGCGACTCCGTTCATGAGTTCGAAGCCATCGCCGACATCCTCGAGGGCCAGCTCACCGCCAGTATCCACTTCGACAAAAACGAGGAGACCCTCGCCCTTGGCCTGCTCCCCACCCTCACCCGAATCGCGGGCCGAATCGTCGCCAACGGCTGGCCGACCGGCGTAGAAGTCAGCCCCGCCATGACCCACGGCGGCCCCTACCCCGCCAGCACCGACACCCGAACCACCAGTGTCGGCACCCACGCTATCGACCGCTTCCTACGGCCGGTGACGCTGCAAGGAATGCCGGACTAAAGTCGACGAAGATGCATGAACGATCAAGACATAAAACCGAGTCATTAATGTGAATATCTCACGATGTTGTCAGTTGTTCAACTGAGCTGAGATGTTGGGGTCAACGGGGAGCCACTTCATGAATCGGTCCATATATCATCTGATCGCCATTTTTGCCGCTTCGGCAGTCTTTGCACCAAGCGTTCCGGCCAGCGTTACGGACACTGTCTCGGCCATTTTGCGAGACCGGAACGGCACCCAAACCGGAGAGATTTTCGATATCGTCGATAGTCGTGACGGAAGCAAGCGATACTTCCTCTCCACCTTCCCCAGTATCGATTCGGACTCCAGTCCAAACCCGTCACTCCTCCGCCAAGTCGGAACCTCAACGCCGGAGTCCGTTCTTCCGCTCGAGGTTGACGTAGTACCCGGCAAGCGCCGTATCGCCACCGATCACTCCGGGCGCTTCGTGTGCTTCACCAGTCAATCGGAAGTCCTCGACTTCGCGTTTGCACCGATCGGTGGCCATCCCTACTTCATCGATACCGAAACGGACGAAACTCGCCAGTTGAATCCCGTCGTCAACGGTCTTTTCAGCACTCGGTACCTAGCCGGACTGTCCGGGGACGGCAAATCCGCTTTGGTTGCGGGCTATCTCAATCGAGATCGGTTCTACTTAATGAACACGTCGACCGGCACAGGAAAAGAGGTGCTCAAGACAGGAAACGCGAGTAATGTCATTAGCGCGCTTCGGCTCGTCCCAGACCTGCCATCGGCCGTGTTCGTTTCTACAAGCTCATTCTTTGGCGGATCAACAACCCGTCAAGCGGTAGTGTATGCCGACCTAAACACCGGAGCCTACGAAGTCCTCAACATCGCCAGTCCGGGCGCAACCGTAACGACCGAGGCGTCCATTCAAGACGTTAAGGTCAGTGACGACGGCAGGTTTGTTACCTTCTCGAGCACCGCCGCGTACGTCCTCGCCGACACCAACAACAAGCGAGACGTGTACCTCTTCGATCGAAATTCGGATTCGTTGTCCAGAGTTTCTGTGAGCACAAGTGGTGCCCAACTAAGCCTTGATACCGTCGCTTGGGATATGTCGGCCGACGGGTCAAAGATCGCCTTTACTACGGATTCAAATACTTCAAGCATTTTCGTCCGAAATATCGAAACCGGCGTTGTTAGTACGTTACTCAGCAACTATGGCG
Source organism: Chthonomonas calidirosea (assembly GCA_945882415.1). GTDB lineage: Bacteria > Armatimonadota > Fimbriimonadia > Fimbriimonadales > Fimbriimonadaceae > Fimbriimonas > Fimbriimonas planktonicus. The sequence continues at coordinate 2,747 of CAMCWC010000003.1, read as the reverse complement.
CCGACCCAATAACCTGGAGCAAAGATGGTGTGCATCTTTATCTCTACAAGCAGGACGAATACAACGGCGAAAAGAAATGGTGGCTCAGTCCGTCAATGCCGTACCGATTCAATACGACCACAAAGACAACTCAAACCCTGATCAAACCTAACGCGAACACGTTGGAAGGTGCCTACTTCGATAACGACGAAGTCGATCTCGCGCCCTCCGGTGAGTCAGCGGTATTTGTTTCTCGATCCTCAGACTACGACCGCGCCGTCGAAGGACCACGAACGCAATCGGCCTTCTGGCTCGATCTCACGACTCGGAAGGCTCTCCGAATGTCTAAGGCACTTTTAGGACAGGAGAACGGTTGGTCCCATTCGGTCAACATTTCTGCCGACGGCAGGTTTGCGACCTTCGCTTCCTCTTCTTCAAACCTGGTCCCAGGCACACCCGCAAGCATAAATGGATTCCTCTATGTCTACACTCGGTCCAAAGCACGGCTAAAAGTTTTGGACTTGCCAGATGATTTGTTATATGCAGCTAAGCCCAAAATTTCGGCGGATGGCAAGTACGTAATTTTCATTGGAGGTTACGTACATCAACCGTCGGGGCGACTTGCCAATGGCATCTTTATATGGAACCCGGATAGCGGCGCGTTTAAACGTGTCAACAATGACGTTGGGCTCAATGTCTTTTACGATATTCAGAACTTACACATTAGTGCGGATGGCTCCTTGGCCTACTTCGACGCTACCGGCCGGGCATCTAGCACCCGACGAATTGTCCGGCTAGATGTTTTTCGTGGCAGAACGACGATCCTTCCCTCGCTGTACGAACCAGTCGACAATCAGCTGATCTCAATGTCGCGTAATGCGGATGTTCTTCTGATCTCCTACGGCACAACCCCGAGCTTAAAATTCGCCGTTGTGGGCCCAGCAGGCCAAGAAATTGAGAACTTATCCACTCCTGCGCTTCGAGATGGCGTCTACCTCGATGGTAGCCAGGAAATGTCGAAAGCCAGAGTAAGTTCGGATGGAAGATACGTCACCCTGTACTCGCAAATTGCCGTACCGGGCTTCAGGTCAGGAACCATCTTCCAGACGTTCTACGATATCTCTAGCCGAACGCTGCAAGTGAATAATCAATCCGGATTTGAGTACTCAAGCGTTGAGGATAAAGGGCGCACCGCGATCTCCGCTTTTGGTGGCAAGAAGATCACGCTCGATGGAAAGAACGACTTCTTGATCACCCAAACCCCAACTGGTCTCGCGGCTGCTAGGCTTGGCACGCCGCAGGCTGATCTTCAATATCGATTCCGGTACGCCGGTCGAGCTTGGTCCACATGGTCAAGTAGCAATCAGGCCCCAAGCCCCGAAAGCAACGCGAACGGGAACTACCGAATCGAGGGCCAGGTACGAACCGCTACCGTGGAAAGCCCGATCTATCGGTTCACTTTGCAGCGATAAAGCTAGTTGTGGCCCTCATTTTCTCCAAGGAGATGCTGAGGGCCACTATTCACCGAACCAAAACACAAACCGGCCTCGAAATCTTCGCCCGACCGACCGCCGCCCCGACCTCGCCGGTAGCCGGATCGACTCGGTAGCTCACTACATCACCGCTATCCTGACCCGCCACCAAAATCCACTTGCCCGAAGCATCTAGCGAAAAGTCTCGTGGCGTCTTCACGTCCAGCCGCTTCGCCTGCCGCAGCTTCAGCGTCCCATCGTCCGCGATCGAAAACACCGCAACGCTGTTGTGCCCCCGGTTCGAAACGTAGAGCCACTTCCCGTTTGGATGCAGCTTCACCGCCGCCGTCGAATTGCCTTCAAACGGCTCTGGCAACGTGCTCACCGTCCCCAACTGAGTCAAGTCGCCCGCCGCATCGCGCCGGAAAGTCGTCACCGCGCTCGTCATCTCGTTTCCGACGAAAACGAACTTGCCTCCCGGATGAATCGCCAAGTGCCGCGGCCCGCCGCCGGCCGGAATCTTGAACCGCTTCGGCGTCGAACTTCCGACCTCAAACTTCAAAACCTCATCCGTCCCAAGGTCACAAGCGTAAAGGTGCTTGCCATCTTCGGAGAACGTCGCAAAGTGCATGTGGGGCCGCTCTTGGCGCTGCGCGTTCGGCCCCTTGCCCTCGTTCTGGAACTTCCAAATCACCTTCTGCTCGCGAAGGTCGAACAGGTTGACCGTGCCGCCGCCGTACGCCGAGACCACCGCGAACTTGCCCGCCGGATCGATGCCGATGTGGCACGGGCCTCCACCGCCCGCCGCTTGCGCATGCCTCGGATCCAGCCTGCCATCCGACGCAATTCGATACTCCAACAAGTCCGCCGCCCCGCCCCATTCCGTCACCGCAAACAGCCGGTCTCCGTGCCGCGCCAGGTAGCTCGGGTTCGCCACCTCCGCCGCCAACTTCGGCTCCGAGAACTGCCCCGAACTCGGGTCGAACTCGACGCGATAAATGCCCTTGCTCCCTTCCGAGCCGGTGTAAGTGCCAACGTAAACGCTTTGCATAGCCATCGATCCAAGCGCAAGCACGGCTGCGATCATTTGCCGAAGCATAGCGCACCGGTGCACAATCCCATTGGCGAATAGCAAGATGGACAGTCTTTTGAACCCCCTTGTATGTGCCAGGTGAATCGGGATTTACTTGGCTGAGGCATCCGGCTCTCTCAAACGCGCGTGACCCCCTAGGCTTTGAGCCTGTTGGAGAGATTGTGGAGGGTCGGATGGCTCTCTAACCTCGGACGGTATCTTGG
>CAMCWC010000002.1 GCA_945882415.1 Chthonomonas calidirosea | reverse complement strand
ATCGTGAACCAAGAGCGATCCGACTTGAGATAATCGCCTCCTCTTCGTTGGATCTTGGTTCGAGCGAGCTACATCTGACCCAATTCAGCGGCGATTGGGCAAACGAGGCGAACATGATTGAGGAAAAGCTGACTCCGGGTATCAAGATTCTTGACTCCAAACTCGGCGTTCGGTCTCATCAGTTCTGCGCCCCGTGGTTCTTGGTCAGCCAGGGCAAGCTAATGGAAGACGCCGGTTGTGTACTCGCGGGATCGCTTGCATGGTCAGGTAGTTTCAAATTCTCGTTCGAGAAACTTCCCGGCGGCTCGACGCGAGCTATTGCCGGATTCAACCCGTTCGGCTCGACCTATCTACTTGAATCCGGCGAGGTGTTTGAGACTCCCAAAATGCTTTGGGCGTACGGCAGCGATGGTGCAGGGGGAGTGAGTCAGAGGCTTCACACGTTTGTTCGGGAAAACGTTCTCCGAGATGGGAATCGGATCCGCAAGATCCTGCTTAACAACTGGGAGGCGACCTATTTTGACTTTGATGAAACCAAGATTGTGTCTCTGTTTCAAGGTGCTAAAGATCTCGGCATGGAACTCTTTCTTCTTGATGACGGTTGGTTCGGGAACAAGTTTCCACGAGATGGGGATCATCAGGGACTTGGTGACTGGGTCGCCGATCCAGTAAAACTACCAAACGGAATCGGCGGTCTGACCAGCAAGTCGAGAGAAACAGGCCTGAAGTTTGGGCTGTGGTTTGAACCAGAAATGGTGAACCCTAAAAGTCAATTGTTTGAAGCTCACCCTGAATGGGCAATCCGACAGCCTCATCGAGAACTTGAGCTTCAACGAAATCAGTTGACTCTCGACCTTTCGAATCCGGAGGTTCGTGACTTCACCTTCGAAGTGTTACACACGACGCTAAGCGACAATCCTGACATTTGCTATGTCAAGTGGGATTGTAACCGGTATCTCACGCAGCCGGGTTCGACCTGCCTTCCTGTGGAAAAGCAGTCTCATCTTCAGATTGAGTACACGCGTGGCTTGTATCAGTTGATGGAACGCGTCGTCACCGCCCATCCGGACGTCGAAATCATGATGTGCTCGGGTGGTGGGGGGCGAATTGACTATGGTGCCCTCCGTTTCGCCCATGAGGTTTGGCCCTCCGACATGACCGATCCAGTCCGAAGAATCTTCATCCAATGGGGTTTCTCACACTTCATCCCCGCGATTGCTATGGCTGCCCACGTTACTAGGTGGGGTGACAGACCGTTAAAATTCTGTTTTGATGTCGCGATGAGCGGTCGCCTCGGATTGGACGTTGATGTCGACTCCTTTTCCCAGGAAGATCGCGACTTTGCCACGAAAGCCATCGAAAGATACAAGGAAATTCGAGAAACGGTTCAGTTCGGGACTGTTCACCGCCTAGAATCGCCATACGCGAGCTCGCGCTCTGCGCTGATGTTCACCAATCAAGGCAGGGCTGTCGTCTTCGCGTACTCAATCGCTGGTCACGCCACCAGTCCATTGCTGTTGAAAGGTCTGTGTCCAAGTCAAACGTACTTGATTAAAGAGATCAATCTCCCAGGAGATGACCGATCACTTGGCGCGTTCACGGGAGCCCAACTGATGTCCTTTGGACTCCCACTTGCGGAAATGTCCGAGTTTGGAAGCGGCATTTTCGTGCTGGTTAGCTAGCTCACGGTCTCCGAGCGTTGAAAAGGCGCCGAGATCACCGAACTCATCGCGCCCAAAAATTCCCAGTCTCTTCAAAGGAAATCCCTAAAAAATTGAACTGACAGAAAAATATGTAGTATGATGAACGCGTGTACAGTACGCGCGTTCATCATCGTGGTACCGGCCGTCCAACGCGGGACGATGTTGCCAGAGCGGCCCAGATTTCTGGGGCTACGGTATCGCGAGTGCTTAGCGGACGAACTGATGTCACCGTCCTGCCAGAGACCCGGGCCAAGGTGTTAGAAGCTGCCCGAGCCCTTGGCTACATGCCAAATACTGCAGCCCGAGCACTTACCAGCGGCAGGACGGGAATCATTGGACTTTGGATGAGCCTCGCCTATTCTCGCTACCGGGGCCAAGTTCTCGACAGTATGAGAACTCTTCTTCAAGGCGTCGAAGTCACGACTTCCGTAACGGATATCGACGAGGAGTACCACTTCGCACACACATTCGAACGCGCCCTGCGGGTCCCCATTGATGGGATCATCGCTTTCGACACGTCAGCTTCGGTCGATGCCTTCGCGAGAGAATCAGACATCCTTGCCCCATCCGTTCCGTTCGTTAGCATGGGAGCCTACTGGTCCTCAAAAAAGAGTTATGTCGGCGTTGATCTGCGAAAGGGAACTGATGAAGCCATGGCCCACCTCTTCTCTACCGGACGAAAGAAAATTGCCTACCTCGCGCCGACATCTTCAGATCTTCTAGACTCGGGCCCTCGCTTTGAAGGCTACGACTACGCCATGAAGTCTGAGGGGCAAACGCCCCGAATCATCAGAGTAGAAACCTTTGCTTACAAGCAGATAAAGGAAGTGCTCGGAGATCTGGTCCAAGCCAAATCGCTTCCTGAAGCTATCCTGTGTCTGAACGACGAAGCGGCTCTTGCGGCCTCTCAGGTGCTTCAGGGATTTGGTGTTAAAGTCGGGAGCGATGTTGCGATTGTCGGTTTTGATGGAATCGAAGAAACTGAGTACGCACCAGTTCCAATTACGACTGTTTGTCAACCCTATGAGGAGATGTGCAAACTAGCGTGGGACTTCCTTCAGTCCCAAATCACCGAACCATCCGCTGTCCCGAAACAGCAAGTCCTCGTTCCAAGGCTCATTATCCGGGAATCCTCTGGGACTGTTTGATAAGGACGTCTATCGCAATTTGTAACTCAACGCAGAGAAAACAAAATGAAACGAGCATTCACCCTCATCGAACTCTTGGTGGTCATCGCCATCATCGCTATCCTCGCTGCCATTCTTTTCCCAGTCTTCGCCCAAGCAAAAGCTGCCGCAAAGCGAACTGCTGAGATTAGCAACCTGAAGAACATCACCCTCGGAGTCATCATGTACTCCGCCGATGCAGACGACCAACTCGTCTTAACGTACCAAGCCAACTGGAGTCGCCCTCGGCACCAGATCATTCAGTGGAAAGATTCGGTTCTGCCATACATCAAGAACGGTGGGCGGCTTCCCAAAAACGATGGTGGTTTCTACTCCGCTACGGAACAGTCGGACGGTGGCATCTTTGGCGCCCCAACCTATGATGGCAACTGGACAAGCTTTTCGGATAGTGGAAACAACTACCGGGGCGACATGACGAGCCGATTTCCCCGAGCGTACGCGTTAAACGCTGACGCGGGCAAGAACGAAAATCTCGGCGATAGTGATGTTGAAAGTGAAGACGCTACAGTCTGGCAACGTGCCTATACTTGGGACAACAATCCAATATACGTCCGAGGCGGATCAGGCAGTGCAAGTTCCCTAGAGAACGCCGCGGGAACCGCGATGGTAGTTGGTACCCGAACGCCCTATCCAAACTTTAACTCTCGATATTTCGCATATCGCTGTGATACGAACTGGTGCGGAAATGCTAATAGTGAGTTGAGTTATGCGCGCGGTATGGGGACAAAGCAAGTCGGCCTTTCCTTCTTCGATGGTCACGTGAAGTCTATGAACGGTTTCAAGACATTCGCTGATGACGTCTATGGTATGTACCGAGTCCGAGTACCTGGCTCGAACTGGCCCGGTGCTCCTGCCGTTACATTCTACATGTCCCAGATCGGAGAATGGCGTTGAGATTCGCAGCCCTGGCATTGCTTCTGATGTGCCTCACTGGTTGCGGGGCCAAAGAAGAGGACGACATGAAGGCAAGTAGCATCGCCGTCCCTCAAGAAGGCAACGGACCGCCTCCACTGAGCGCGCCAATGAAAGAGGGCAACCAGACCTCGGGACAGTAAGTCCTCCACGACAGCCCGGCTACCACGCCGGGTCTTCCTTTAACTCAATGCTCGCGTCGCTCTTTATTGGTCTTGTAACGTTTCAGTCGCTTGAACGGAATGTCGTCTTCGTCTCAAAAGACAAAAAACTGACGCTGTCGATCTCCAAGCGAACTGGTCGTTTTGATCTAGTCTGGGGAAAAACTGCAGCAGTGTTGCAGTCCTCCGGTCTTGCGACCCTTGCCAGTGGTGTAAAGGACCGCACCGACACCAGGGCGACGCACCAAATAAAGTCTGAGCAAACCGCCGAAGCAACAGTGGTCACTGTACGCCATCTCACCCGTGGCAAGCCCGAGCTCAAGCACACTTTTTGGCTCTATCACCGCAACGCCGAGGTTGCCGTCCGACTCGACCTCATCGACGTCAAAGGACAGTCCTCAAACCAACTCATACCGGTAGTGACGACCGCGCCCGTGAAGCTCTTGTCACGAGGAAGTCTTCAAGCCCTATTCGTGCCTTACGACAACGACAGCTACGTTCGCTACTCCAGTCAGGCCTGGACCGGCGAAACGGCCGAAACCGGTAGCTACGAAGTTAGTGCGCTCTACGACGACACGACCCGAGCCGGACTCGTCGTCGGCTCCATTGATCACGATCATTGGAAGTCAGCCGTCAAATTCTCCAAGGGAGGCGGTCTCCAGCTAACCGCCGGAGTCACCAGCAGATTTACCCACGACACTCAACCCCACGGTGCGGTTACGGGCAAAGAAGTTCGCTCGCCCCGATTCACGCTGGGCCTCTATGCCGACTGGCGGCAGGGGCTCGAAAGGTATGGCGAACTCAGTGCCAAAGTTGTTCCGCCACTGAAATGGAGCGGCAAGGTGCCCTTCGGTTGGAACTCTTGGTCCGGGCACAAGTCGAAGCTCCAAGCTTCGGACGCCGACGCTGCTATAGAGTTCGTTCGCGACGAGCTGCCTCATCTGCGCAACGATGGCACTGCATACATCAACTTAGACTCCTACTATGACAACCTCAGCACTGACCAGCTTAAAGCGTTCGTCAAGAAAGCTCATGATTCCGGGCTCAAGGCCGGGATCTATTGGTCCCCATTTGTAAACTGGGGCGAGCCTGACTGGAAGACAGTAGGCAACTTCCACTTTCGAGACCTCCAACTAAAAGGTGCCAGTGGGGACTTCCTGCCCAAACACGACGGAGCCTGGCCTCTCGATCCAACTCACCCGGGCACACTATTGCGGATAGATCGGCAACTTAAGGAGTACGCAGAAAATGGTTTCGATTTCGTTAAGCTTGATTTTCTAACTCACGGAGCTCTCGAAGGGAAACACCATAATCCTGCGGTCCAAACCGGCACGGCCGCTTACAATTTTGGCATGAAACAGCTTTTAAAGAGTATAAAGCAGCACACCCGAGGGCGGCCCTTCTACGTAAGCCTAAGCATAGCACCCCTGTTCCCGAATGGCTATGGACACAGCCGCCGAGTTTCTTGTGATGTCTTCGCAAACATCGGATCCACCGAGTATTTGCTCAATTCACACAACTACGGCTGGTGGTCCGCTGGTCGTCTCTATCAATTCAATGACCCCGACCATGCCTGCGTTTACCGGGCCGAAAGTGAGGACGCTACCACCGAAGCTGAAGCGCGCAGCCGGCTCACCGCGTCCGTGATCGGCGGTGGGTTAATACTACAGGGAGATAACCTGACCAGCGACCAAGCGAAAGTTCGAGTTAAGAAGGTCTTTTCAAATGCCGACATCTTGAATTTAGCAAAAAATTCTCCAGAGTTCCGTCCCGCCTACGGCAACATCGGCAGTGTTGGCGGAGAAGTTTTTGTCTACCACCAGAGTGCCACCGTCTGCTACGTTGCACTCTTTAACTTCGATAAAGTGCATTCTAAGTTGATTAAAGAAGCCGCCGCCCGTCTTGGCTTAACAGGTACCTGGACCGGCCACGACCTCTGGACCAACACACCCGTCACCGTTACCAACATTCTCTCCCACAACCTAGCCCCTATGGACTGTGCTCTGTTCAAACTCAGTAAACAGAACTAGCAAATTCGGACTACATCTCATCGCACAAACGGTCAACGGATGAGTAAGCGGGCTGAACGGCGCGGATAGTATGTACCTGCTCTCAAGCGACCTTAGACGTTACATCGACGCCAAGTTCTTCATAAAAAATGTCCCTGCCGATCGGCGATGGCGTCGAGTGAGGATATTGGTCTTTTGTTTAGGGCGAGTTGTTGGCGATTCACATGCTTAACTTTCTTGAGTAACAACAGATGCTCGAACTAGCACCCCGAGGCCCCCTTATAGCCCTCGAACTGTCACTCCCAAACGCTCTGAAATATTCAAAAAAGTGCAGATATGCTTTTAGTCCTAAGCGATGACGTCGGGTCGGTGCGAGTCCGTCCGGGGCCGCCAAGATTTGAATCGGCTGTACCGAACAAGCCAGCGAAAGCCCGGGCCGAATGGTAACCTCGGCGCGTGATGTGCCTACTCTTGGCTCAGACTTTCGCCCAGCCTGCGCGAATTGATCTTGACGGCGTAGCGGCAATGCAAACGGTTCTTGACCGGGAGCCGGGGCAGTACCTGGGGCACCCAACAACCGTTTTGCTCCGCGATGGGCGAACGATTCTTGCGGTGTATCCCAAGGGCCATGGTAAGGGCGCGATCGTTTTGAAGCGAAGTACGGACGGAGGTAAGTCTTGGAGCGATAGACTCCCAACCCCGAAGACTTGGGAGACCAGTCTTGAGACCCCAACAATCCACCGGCTGGTTGATCCGAAGACGAGAAAGGACCGGCTGATCCTCTGGTCGGGGCTCAACCCTGCCCGTTATGCCACCAGCGACGACGAGGGGAAAACTTGGACGGAACTGCAGCCCGCTGGCACGTGGGGAGGGATCGTGGTGATGTCTGCCTTGGAAAGACTGAAGGACGGACGCTACATGGCGCTCTTTCACGACGATGGCCGATTCTTCTACTCAACACCACAGACGGCTGGCACCTTCACCCTTTACAAGACTTTGAGCGCCGACGGGGGCCGCACATGGAGCTTCCCCGAGGCGGTGCTATCTCGTTCCGATATGCAGCTTTGCGAGCCGGGCCTCATCCGATCTCCCGACGGTAAGACGATGGCCATGCTCCTTCGAGAGAACGCGCGCAAGTTCAACTCTCAGGTGGTGTTTTCGCACGATGAAGGTCGCACTTGGTCGGTGCCGCGCTCCTTGCCTCTGGCGCTAACGGGAGACCGCCACGTTGCCAAGTACGGCCCAGATGGCCGCCTACTCATATCATTTCGAGACATGCCGCCGGTCGGAGACTGGAAAGGAGATTGGGTCGCTTGGGTTGGGACGTGGGACGATCTCGTGAACGGCCGCGATGGTCAGTACAAGGTCCGGCTCAAGGACAACAAGAACTCGTGGGATTCGGGGTATTCGGGGGTCGAACTGCTTCCGGACGGCACGTTCTTCATGACGAGTTACGGACATTGGGCCGGTGCGGACGAGTCTCCATACGTGATCTCCGTGCGGCTGAAACTCTCCGACCTTGACCGGCAGTAGCTTCGAGGATCGAACCGCAATCGGCGGAATCCACGACGGTAAGAAGTATTGGAATGCGTCTTACCGCGCGGCACGAACCCAACGTGTTCCCTAAGAGCGGGCCGACGAAAAGTGTTCTTCGCGAAAGTCTGATCGGTCTAGCGTCGCGTTTCAGTCTCTGGAGCGAAAGATTGTTATCAAAATCACGGAGTCCGACCCCACGGGCGTGCAATGACGTCCACGCTAAAGGCAGGCAACGCACCGCCACCCACGCGATAGGTGGAATTTGGTTTGGCCTCCACCTGACCAAATTTGATCAAACCAGTCCGGCCCTGATCGTTTTCGTTCCAACCTGAGTAAACAGTAGAACCAGCTGCTGCCTTCGCTTCGATCCAGTATTTACGACCACCGATGAGCCGGACTCCTCGGTCGTTGTTTGTAAAGGTCTTCACCCCGGCTGTCCTTAGGTCAACGGTAAATGTGGCCATCAAGGTGCCGATATCATTGCCGTTATCCTCGAAGAGGGAAATCGTAGCAAAATGCCTCTTTCCGTCACCGCTCTTTTGCATTTTCATCTTGATGAAGTTCAAGACTCCAGTTTTGCTCGCAGTGAATTGGGCGGCAATCCGCGTATCTTTAATGTCGCCGAAGCCCCATCCCTGGACTTTTGCGGATTCCCCTGCGCCGAATGTGTTGAATGCTAGATACGCTTGACTAGAGGCAACAACGAGGGACAGGCAAAGAAGAGAGGACAATTTCTTCATTTTGGTTCTTCCAATGGGGCAAAGATCTCTATAGCCAGATCGTTCCGAGACCATATGACTTAGACCGAATTTCAATTGTTCCGAACCGTTTTGGAAAATATTAAACGCATCTACAATTTGTAAAAACTACCGGTACAAGACGGGCCAGGTTGGGGGTGCCGACTCAAGTCTCGGCTAACATATCGCCATGACCGGCGAGGCCGCTCCATCTGGATCGAACGCTAAGATCGTTCTCGCACTTTCCTCCGTCATCATCGCCCTCAGCTTCGCTTTCCCGCTCACCTTGGTGCCATCTTCCAAGTACGGCGCCATCTCCAACGAAGCCATGAACCTTTACGCCTGCACCGCGTGGGCTGGTTGGGCGCATTTTGTGTTCGCATACGTGGGTCAGCTGCGTTCCATCGTGCCGATGCCAGGGATCTACCAAGCCAAGAAGCTTGGTCTGTTTGTGGGTTCTCTGGTGGTTTCGCTCGTGTTCCTTGTTGCCCTCTGGCTATGGGTTGGTCCGGAAGCGTTCGGCGCGCTCGTATGGGTCTATTTCATTGATCATTTCCTGAAAGCGGAACAGTTCTTTGCGTTGGGAAAAGTGGAGAAAGAGCCACTGATCGCGCGGTGGATTCGCTCGTACCAGCCCATCCTATGTTTCGGTTGGCTCAGTGTGGTCTTGCTGGATTTTGGCGATATTTCCGGCTTTCGCTGGATCATTTGGGGAGTCTCTGCGGCAATGGCTGCCATGGTCCTACTGTTGGGTGGTTGGCAGGACCTTCGCGCTGGGGATAAGCGCGGCACGCTCATCTCACTTTTCTTTGTTGCCGAAGCCGCGGTTTGGGGCACGCTAAGCGGCTTCACCGTTCCCGAGTTTCTGGTCGGGGTGTACATATTTCACGTTGCACTGGGCAGTTTTTATCACTACCTCGGGGCGTACTTCGTGGCAGTAGCGCGCAGGAAGCCAGGTGATCGGTGGCTGCTTCCAATCACGATTGTGCTGGTTAATCTCGGCATTGGTGCGCTTGGCTATTTCACGGTCAATCACTCGGCGCTGGCCGGATTGCAGGTGTTGCTGAATCCAGATTGGTTCACCCTGTGGGTCGGTCTGCACCTGGTTGCTAGCGATGTGTTTCCCCTGGTGCGGAATGCGAAGGTTTAGATAAGAAGATTTAAGCTCCCGCTGCACTTCGAGTGTGGGAAAGCTGGGTGCCGCGGCCATGAGTTCTGGTCTCGGAAGCATCCCGCACCCTGCGTGGATTTCCTTCTGCGGCTCAATGATTTGTTCTTTGGTGGGGCCTTTGGCCGTTGCTCGAGTGCGTCACTAAAGTGAGGGCGGAAATACGACCACTCCACGATTTTTACGGGGAACCAGCTAGTTGCTGACGTATCCTGATGACCGAGCGGAATATTCATGACCCACCAAGCGCTGCGTAACTTTCTTTTTGTTTCCACTGTCCTGGGATGTGCCGCAGGATTGACCCTCCAGGGGTTCGCGCTGACTCAAGCGTCAAAGAAACCTTCGCCAAAGCCGAATCCTGATTTTCTCATGGAAAACATGACCGGCAAATGGGTGATGCGGGGAACCATCGGTGGCGACAAGGTGACCCACGACGTTACCGTCGACCGAATTCTGAATCGGCAATATGTCCGAATCCATGAGATCGCACGCGAAAAGGATGCTAGCGGGCAGCCAGCCTACGAAGCTTGGATTCACATTGCTTGGGACAAAGCAAACGAGGAATTTGTGGTGATGTGGCTGGACAATACGGGCGTTACCAACTTTTCCGCCGACGGCGTCGGACACGGAAAGCCAAAGGGCGATCGGATTCCATTTATCTGGAAACTGGCCGACGGGAGTGGTATTCACAACACGTTTGCGTACGACCGCGCCAGCAATTCGTGGTCCTGGAAAATCGACAACTTAGAGAAGTCTGGGGAATCCTCGCCTTTTGGAAGGGTGACATTGAAGCGAAAGTAGACGTTCGACGTATCTGACTACGACAACGCTATTTCGACATCGCCTTTCTGAGCGCCTGCTCCGACTCTGCTGACCAGTACGAGCAATCGAGTTGAAAGAAGACCGAAGTGTACGGTTGGGTATGCGGCGTTTTGATCAGCAGGATGCGGAAGGACTTACCTGCTTCATCCAGTTTTGCAATGATTTTCTCGTGAAGCATCCGTTCGACTTTTTGTCCGACAAGCAGCTGGTTTAGGCTTTTCCGATAGCTTGAAATGCCGGGAGCGCGATCTTCGGGAACGAACTTCAGTTCTGAATCGACGTAAACGATCGGACGAACGTGGCGGCTTTGGCGTAGGGCTGCAAAAACCTTTTTCACGACGGACAACTGAGCGTCCGTAACCGTGATGGTCTCGATCCCCGGAGCGGTCTGGTAGGGGTATGCCGAATCCGCCACCACAATCCAGTTTCGATGCCCAAGGCCCGGCAGTCGCCGGGCCAGAAGTTGCTGGACGGAAGGTGTTTTTTCCCCTCCTGGCGTGGCTAGCCCAGTCACGCTCACGGCGAAACAAATGACACTTACAATTAGCTTCATTGCTTTTCGTTCACTCGGTATTGGTAGGTGACGGTCTCTTTTCCGCCGGCAGATCGATCGAACGTTCCCCATCCTTGCTCGTTGATGAAAGCGCATCGGAACGCGCCGGCACCAGTCTTGGGTCGGAAACTCATTCGATGGTTTGATCCGTCGACGGAGAACCCGGTCAGGCTGACGTAGGCACCATAAGATGCCATCGCGCGACCGTAGTGGTCACTACATTCCACTTCATTGTACGGGTTTCGACGTTTGGCCGAGTATCGAGAATGAATGGCTTTCTCAATCGAGAGACCCTCACGCACCATCCCTTCGGCGATCATGTGCGCCGCGACCTGATGCTCAAAGCCAGACATGCATTCGTTGAAGTACCCGACCGCCCACGCATCCGATCCCTTAGCGATAGATTCCTTCGCGCCTCCCCTAGGGAAGCTACACATGATCAGTCCTGCTTCACCTGGAGTGGCGTACCAGCGGCCACCCGGTATCGCTTTCATCTTTCGCCGGTATTCCCAAACATCGTCAAAGAAGTTGTGTCGATAGAGCGCTTGCAATGCGCTCTGAGTCTCAGCAACGGGAACCACTCGCGGCAGGCCAAGTTGTAGTGCCCATGCTTGCCCGAGAAGTTGATCAATGTGGCAGCCGACGTTGGTGTTGTTCGCCTCCGGATGCGCGGGGTCGGTGAGGTTAATGAAGTACTCGCCGTTATAGAGTTCGCGCACTAGATTCTGCGCGCCCCGTTCTGCGAGCGCGCGACAGCGAGCGGCGAAGATTTCATCCTTCATCACATGCGCCATCGCTTCGGATGCCCGAAGTGTGGCAACATACAGACCCGAAATCCAGGCGATCTTGCCATACCAGGCAGTGTCTAGCGTGTTGAACTGAGCGTTTTCCAGTACGCCGTCCTGGTTGCTGTCTTGCGAGATCAGATACTCCATCGCCCGTTTCACGCTCGGCCAAATTCGACTTAGAAACTCTGCATCGGGACTCATCTGATGCTCACGATAAGCCCGCAGAATGCACATGCACTGGCCATCGTGAAACACCATCGTTCCATACTCGCCGCGATAGTCGATTGCTCCGGTGTCGGAATGGAATGCACGACCGAAATCAACCTTTTCCCGAAGGTAGCGCTCAACTTCGGGAAACACTCGTCCGATCGCTTGGGCGTAACCCCACACGTGCGTGCAAGTGCCGGCGCAGCAGCCAACGCCCTCCCAGAAGTAGAACCGTCCGCTAGCAAAGCGGTGGCAAGTTGACGTTGCGAGCGTGCTCAAATTTTGGAACGTGCGATCCAAGAACCAGTGAGGCAGGGTCGAGTCGTACCATGTCCGATTCCAGGCTTGAGTGGTCTCTCGCAAAGACTTCCATCGTCGGGCGATCTCGTTCGCAACGGCCTCGGAATCCTCCCAGCGCGAAGCGCACCAATTGAGTCGCTCGGGCATTTGCGGTGATGTATTTGGGAAGTGCCAGGCGACAATGAACGTGACTTCTGCAGTCTCCCCAGGGGCGAGGGTCAGTTGCCGAGAGATTCTGGCCTCCTTACCATCGGTCGCTTGTACATCCGCCCCGCCAGGTATGGACACGGAGAAGGTGCCGAAGTCAGTCTCTTCTGTCAGCGGCCGGAGACTCGCGGGCTGATCCGCGAAGATCACTTCTCCAAGGCTGATGTTGCCCCAGGCACCGGTTTCCTCATCCACCACCGTGAGCCGCGCCGTTTTGTCTCGCAAGCGAGCGACCGACATCGTCTGCCAAGACATCACGTTAGATGCGTTGCCGGTAACGGAAAGAACCACTTCACCGTTGATTTCCAGGTTGATGCATGTCTTCCTGGCGTGAGGTCCGCCGCCTACGCGCAGATTGATGTACGAGTGCGAGATTCGAAATTCTGGTGAGGTCAGCCTTCCCCGGTGGCCATCTCCGGCGAGTAGATCTTCGCCGTTACGCGTTTGGTGCGAGTTCACGACAAAAGCAGTTTCTGCCTGAACGTTGCCCATATAGCCGGGGAGCTCGGTCACCCGCTGTGGTGTCGTACCGAACGCGGAACCCGTCGGTGTCCATCCGCCGTAGGTCCCGTCGGACCAATCCGCAAACCGAATTTCCGGCTGCGCCGCCTTTTCAGTGGGGGCGGTTTCTGCGATGAATTGCAACGAATCCGTACGTTTGATCGACTTGAGAACGAAGCCATTCCGACGAGACTTCGAGTGCGTGAGAACAGGATTTTCTAGCGCATATGCGATGCGATAGCGGGCGGTCGCCGTTCCGGTGTTCCGCACACGGAAGGTCATTGTTGTTGCTGGGAACGACGAGTCATCGACGTTGAGTGGGCAGAACGGAGAAAATGCTTCGAGGGACATCTCGACGTCGGCATCCGCCTGCCCATAACTCACCCGCGCTATTGGGTACTCGCCACGAAAGAGGATCTCGCCAAATCGCACTCGGCGTGGCGTTTCATTCTCTTCCCACAGACTGAACTCTTGTCGAAACGGAGAGATGGCCCGGGACGGCTCAACGTAGTTCGCGCCCGACATTGCGTTGAGGGAATCGCCCATAAATGTGGCGTTCGGTCGCGTGACTGCCCCAAGCACATCTTGATTGAAAATGTCCCAGTTCCAGAGTTGGCCATCGCCCGCAAGATAAACAGTTCCAGCGAAGAAGCCGCCGATGGGCATCCCGATGAATCGTAACTCGTCGCCTCGGTAAACCTCTCCATGCGTTCTCTTGAGTAATTCCGCTTGCTTCATTGCTCTTGCCTTCACCAGTGGAACGTCCGGTTCACGCGAGAGAACCGGTAGGAGTGAGGAGCCAGCTACGCTTGCCGCCGTAGTGACGAAGGAGCGTCTTGACAAGGGCTCGGCCATTTCGTGAAACTACCCCATCAAGCGGCAACCGAGCCGCGACATATCTATCGCAACATCAACCCGGTCTAATGAACAGGCGATTTCATTTCTTTGAAGCCAATAGGGGGAATTTGAAGCGAGTGAGCCGTGATTGAGATGATTTTCGCCATGCTTGGCAAGCACGCTTACTCCTCAGCGAATTGCTTGTGGCTAGTACCCTTTTCTTGACCAGCCTAGGGTGTTAGAGCTTCCGCCTCATGGTTGTTTGTAAGACGTACGGGACAATAACCATCGATTACATTGTGGTTTATGTAACTGAAATTCAATGCTCTTTTGCGGCTGAGCATTGTGAGCTCAAGGGCCTAATCTGAAGCGAAGACTTTCTCGAGTTCCGCGGCGACAACGAGATGGCCCGCGCGGTTGGGGTGGTTGTTCTGTGACATGTACGGCTTCAGGTCCGTCCCCTTCGCCTTCAGATCCAGAAACATTTGGTAGGAATCGACCAGCTTCACGTCCAACTCCTTGGCCAGTTCTCGAACTTGCTTTGCGTGAGCAGCCAGAGGCGCGTTTGGATCGAGGATATCTTCGTTCAGATCAGGAGTCGGGGTCAGCAGGATGACGAGTATTCCCGCCTTCTTGGCCAAAACAACCATCGACTTCCAAGCAGATCGGACCGCTGGGGCGCCCAGACCACGATCATTGAGCGAATAATCGATCGTAAGAACGTCGGGCTTCAGAGGCAAGACATCGGTCTCAAATCTCTTAGCACCTTGCACTGCGTTTTCGCCACCGATGGCGGTGGTCATTACGTTGATGACAGCGTTCGGATACGTCCGGTTGAGAGCGACATGAAGCAAGTGCGGATAGGCATTAAACGTCTCAACCTTGCCATCGAGGAAGTAACCCGCGGGAACGCTGTGCCCATGGCAAACGATCCTAACCTCGTGGTTGCTTGGCCACTTCTTCTCGAGTTTGACTCTCAGCTCGGTCCACGAGGTAGCGCTCAGGGCGCTTGCTGCCAGAATTGCCGACGCGATCATGCTCGCATCGTACCGAGTGTCGCTGTTTTTTGCAGTGAACTGGTTTTGCGATTTCAGCGAAGCTCGGTTTGCCTGAGCAGTTCTGAAATCCGTTTGCCCCAAACTTCATAGCCGCCTTGGCGCAGGTGTAGGGCATCGCCGGACATTCGATCCCAGTTCACGCTTCCATCGGGAAGCGTAAAGTCGGTCGTAAGGTCCAGCCAAAGTAACTTGTGCCTTTTAGCAATTGCGGCGAGGCCCTCGTTCACTTCCTTCACAAGCGCTCGGCGTGGATCGCTGGGCGTTGCCCCGACGGGGAAAAGGGCGTGCAGGACCACTTTGGCTTGCGGTTGTTTTCGCCGAACTTTGAGCGCCACTGCCTCAACTCCCCGAACGATGGCCATCGGCGAATCTGAGTTAAGGTTGTTGACTCCGATCAAGATTGCGACTGCCTCGGGGCGACTGTGGTCTAGCGCGCCATGATCGATCCGCCAAAGAGCATGCTGGGTTCGGTCGCCGCTCATTCCCATATTCACCGCGCGAAACGGAGCGAGATATCTGCCGTAGGCGTCGCCCGCCACTGCTCCAACATTTCTGCCCGGCCCTCCCCAGCCTTGCGTGATCGAATCGCCGATGAGCACCAATCGTGGGTTCGAACGAGAAGCTTCGATCGCGTCGGCGTGCTGTTGTAGCCAACTTGAGCGCCAACCGGCGCTCAGATAGCGGGACTCTGGGTTGGGTGCTGGGATAAGGGTTGCGGGTGGGGATTTGCGTGAGTTGCCCTGATTCTTCAGGATGAATTCCACGATCCGGCGAGGATCCTCGAGGCTATGAGGGTGGTGACCCACTCCGGGCTTTCGAATCACTTTGATCTCACCGCCGAGTCGCCGATAAGCTTGCTCCAGGAGATCAGTGTTCTCCGACACCGGTACGACATCATCTGCGGTGCCGACAACGTGGATCAAGGGGACGCGAGCCTTGGCTAGCACTTCTAGCTTGCCGATGGGGCCGAACGGGTAGTCAAGAGCATCTTGTTCACTCGGGAAACCATAAGCGGCTTTGAGCTGGGTCCAGTCTTGGGCGGAGCTTTTGCGGGGCCAGGATCGGAAATCACAAACCGGCGCGTCGGCGTAGATCGCTATCACTTTGTCCGGATTCGCGGCCGCCCAGTTGTAGGCGCTCAGCCCGCCTCGGCTAAAGCCTTCCAATACGACTCTTGGCGAAAGCTTATGCTCGTTTACTAGGAGCCGATAGAAACGGTCGTATTGATAAATCGCCCCTGGAGACCCGTACTCGTTTTGGATATCTACGTATGCCAGGTGGAAACCTTTATTCAGCAGGGCAAGATCAAGTTCCGGGCGATGGTCGAAGAACTCCGTGCGCCAAATCCAAGGCTTGCCTTTTGCCGGGGTCTTCGGGGCGACCAAAATGGCGTCGAAGCGATCGAGCTTGAAGTCGGTGCGCGCAAAGCCGTGATAATCGCTCGACATGCAGATCGCGGTGGCAAGCAACGAGCACACGGTAAGCATGTTGCGAACCTTACCTAGGCACCGGCGAATTTGGACTTCTCGGTCAGATTCGAATCTGCGCTGAGTCTTGGGTCGCCTCAAGTATTCTCGGAGCCTACTTAAGATGACATCCGTCGTTGTTCTCGCTGCAATCGCTCGTTCAGCGATTCCGTTGCCCCTGGCTTCAGATTCGGACTGGGCATATGTCGGTGGCGATTCGGGCGGCGCCCGGTACTCAACTCTCGATCAGATTGACACTTCGAATGTTGCGAAGCTGAAGCAAGCCTGGGTTTTTCACACCGGGGACGCTAAGGGCGATACGCCGATTCAGTGCACGCCGATCGTTGTGGAAGGAACGATGTACCTGGTGACATCGGGGCACCGAGTGCTGGCGTTGAACCCGGTTACCGGGCGCCGAAAGTGGACGTTTGATTCGAAGAACAACGACTCCAAAAGTGGGCATTCGCGGTCGAGCAGGGGCGTGGCGTATTGGAGCGACGGCAAAGCGGGTGGAAAGCGACGGATCCTTTATGGCACTCCGGATGGGCGAATTCTATGTCTTGATGCAAACACCGGGAATCCAGATAGTGCGTTCAAAACCGTGGATATTCGAACCGAACTCGGGTCGGAGTGGACCGGCACTTATGTCGGGATTTCGGCGGCGCCGACGGTGCATCGAGATCTCGTGCTTGTTGGGATTGCTGGGGGGGAAGACTCCGGTTCGGCGCCGGGGACGATCATGGCTTTCTCGGTTCAAACGGGAAAGCGGGTGTGGAGCTTTGACGTTCTTCCAGCTTCCCAGAATTCTCAAGCGAAATCGAAGTTAGGTGCGGGGGGTGCTTGGAGCGGATACGTTTCTGATCCGAAGCGGGATGTTCTTTATGCCGCCACCGGTTCCGCGGCTTCTGATTTCGACGGAACGGGACGGCCCGGCGACAATTTGTTTGCTAACTGCGTTCTCGCCCTGGATGCGAAAACCGGACGCCGACTCTGGCATTTTCAGACTGTTCATCACGACTTGTGGGACCACGACAACGCCTCTACCCCTGTCCTGTGCAAGGTGAGACGGGACTCGAAATCTATTGATGCCGTTGCCGTTGTTACCAAGACCGGCTTCTGCTACGTGCTGAACCGAGTGACCGGGAAGCCCTTGTTTGATGTTCGGGAAGTCGATGTTCCTGCTTCCGTGATCGAAGGTGAGGTTGCCGCGAAAACTCAGCCCGAGCCGGTTTTGCCGCCAGCGCTTTCCCGCACCGTATTCACCGACAATGACGTTACGGACATTTCTGCGGAAGCTCGTTTGGACGTGCTTAAGAATCTGAAGGGCTTGAGCTACGGTCGGGCCTACTTGCCGCCCACCCGACAAGGCACGGTTGTGGTGCCGGGCTACTTTGGCGGGTCGCCTTGGTCGGGAGCATCGTTCGATCCTCGATCCAACACGCTTTTTGTCAACACGAATGACCTTCCGGGCATCATGTCGAATCCGGCGAACTATGTTCACCTGACCGATCGGGAGGGTTACCCGGGCATTAAGCCGCCTTGGGGCGCTTTGACCGCAATCGATTTGAATACCGGGAAGTTTCGTTGGCGAGCGACCTTGGGTGAGTATCGAGAACTGACCCGGAGAGGCGTTCCGCTGACCGGGACTCCGAACCTCGGCGGGACCCTGGTGACGAAAGGAAATCTGGTCTTTGTTGGAGCCACTTGCGACCAGACTCTTCGCGCCTTTGACAGCCGCACCGGGAAGACGCTGCTGGAATACCGGCTTCCCGCTTCGGCCTTTGCGGCTCCATCTACGTTCTCCGTGCGGGGCAAGCAGTATTTGGTCATTGCGGCCAGCGGCGGCGGGTATGCGAAGCTTTTCGGATTCGACCGGGGGCCGACTTCGGACACGTTTGTTTGCCTGACTTTGCCTTAGATGCGGCAGGGCAATCCATTGTTGCGATCACCCTGGTCGGTGGAATTAATTAACGTTCCCCCCCAGGGATCTTAATTAATTACACGGGTTTTTAGGTTCGGATTTGTTCGCGTCTGTTCGGGGGCCAAGTTTGTTCTGAGGGGGCGAAAATTTATTTATAAATGCTCCCGCGTTGGGGGCGAGAGTAAATTAAATTTTCGCAGGCGGTTGGTTCACGTTCCTTAAGGCGGCGAAACGGACGGATGTCAACCTGGGATTTTGGGTTTTTCTGGACTGTTTGCCTAAGAGTCAATGGTATCGGAGCAGGCCGGTTTGGTGGATGAAGAGCCAGCGGTCTTCGACCTTCACGTAAACCTTGCAGGCGCGGCCTTGCCAGTGGAAGTTGGATTGGTCGTGTTTGTTGACCCAGAGGGTGTCGACGTCGACGACGGCGAAGGCTCCGTCGAGTTGGTCGGAGACTTCGATGCGGACGGTGGTTCGGTGGTTGTGGGCCAGGGTGAAGTCTTGGAAAAGGCGGTTCCAGTCGGATTTCCAACGGTCGGCGTTGAATCGTCCCATCGGCATGACCCAGGTTTCGGGGTCGTGGCTCTGCGCGTCCGCCGGCCAAACCCAGACCATATCGGGGTGGAACAGGGCAACGAGGGCGTCAGCGTCGAGGTTGTTCCAGGCGTTCGTTTCGGCATCGACGATTGACTGGATTTCGTCGAGGGCGAGTTTCCTTGGGTTCATTTTGCGGAATATACCGAGCCTACGCGAACTCAGCGGCACGATGGACACTTCGTGATGTTCAAGCTGAAAATGCATCAAGCTTAATCTGTCTGACTTGAGCGACTTTTGCCGATCCAGAGGGGCAATGTGTAGTGAGCGCGATTAAGCAACTGCCGATAGCGCCTTGAGTATCTCCACCATGGCCCAAGTATCCAGCTTGCAATATTCAAGTAGATCGGCGAACAACTGCTTGGCTTGGTCATCGCCAAGCTCTCCGGCCAACATCCTCGCATAGGCGACTTGCGCCTGATCGCCATTCTGAATATTCAAACCGGAATAGCTCAAGGTTGGAGCAACTACAGGTAGGACGTTCTTGATGGATGTTTTGCCAAGGAACTTGGCGTCGGCGTAACAATCCTCAAGGATCTTCCTAAGGTCAATGAAGCGGTCAAACATTGCCTGAACTTGATCTGCTCCGGGGACTCCATCCTTGACCATTTCATTGATCACTTGCTTCTCGAAGTCGTGATAGTGAAGGATGCTTCCGCCAGTCGAAGTCTGGGCGAGCAAACTTTGGATGAACGCCTCGCGAGGATCGCTTCGATGCTGGTGGAGAAACTCACTGTGTCCAATTGACTGATCAGTCACGGACCAATCCGGGGCCGCGTTCAAGGTGTGGCAAGACCATTGAAAGGGCAGCATCAGGAATGGAGAATGCCCAGCAAAGAGGGGCAGATCTGGCCTAAGGGTTTCAAAGTCGATCAAGTGAGCAGGATATTGGATCTCTGCAAGTCGAGAGTCTAGATCGCCCGAAACCGCTGGCTTCTGAGTGACGAACGCTTGGTAGCGCAGCCGCTCTGTATCCGACATTTTGAGGTCCTTCGGAACACCGCCGATTGCTCGAATTCCATTGGCCAAGAGCTTCTTACTCCGAGAATGGTGGAGTCCGAGATAGTAAATGTGGTCGGCGGGTACGCGGGGAGTGCAATGCTTGGCAAACTCGCAACCCTTGCACGACGAATGAATGACCGGGTCATAGTAAGGTGCTTCGCCATCGACTGGCGGATATTCGGCCTGGTTGATTGAGTTAAGAATCGAGGCTGCCTGATCGGGAATCTGGGGTAGGACCTTCACCACATCGTCCGTGATCTCCTCAATCTGGAAGAGGTTGTCAACATCCCAATCACCGCCGTCCCAGACGTAATTGGTGTCAATGTGCATTAAGGATGCCCCGGATAGCGTATGGCCGCAGCGCGCAAACAGCGATGCTTGAAAAGCTACGTCCAGGAGGTGGACTGGCTTTTTATACTTGGTCGTCGCCTTGACCTCGATAATTCGCCAACCGGAGTCCTCTCGCTTCAGCACGTCAACTCTCGCCACTAAATCGTCCTGCAGAAACGTGGCTTCGAAGAGCACGTCCTGTCCCGCTGCCATCAACTCTTCAGTTTTCGCTGCTGCCGCCTCGTTTCCCAATTCCCAGACCGGAACTGTGATGCCAGAAGGAAACCGGCGCTTCGCCAGCAAGCCAACCTCGGTTCCGATTTGCATTCGTCGCAGAGCGGTCGGTGCAGTTGCTTCCTTCACGTCAGGCATGTGACGAGAGAGCCAAAGTTTCTTGGGGCAATCCAGGGCCGTTGTGAAATCCGATTTGCTAAGCATAGATAAGTGTTAGGAGTCCTTCGACCACTCGAACTTGACCTTGAGACTATTGAGGCTGTCCCAAGGAATCAGTCCTTCTTTCTGGAGCCTTCCTACCACGATGCCTGGTGAGATGCCAATGGATTCGGCAAAAGCCTCTACCGATCCTTTTTCAAATGCACCTGCCTCCACAAATCTTTTCAATGGGCCAGGCGGAATCATGTGGTTGGCCGAGAATTCGTCCGCTTCTAGCTCTTCGGGACTCTTCGCTCCATTCGTCTCCAGATAGACAATCCGCTTTTGATGCTTGAGGATGTGGCACGACTCATGGAAGATCGTGAACCACAGATGATCGTTAGTCTTATAGCGCAGGGTGATCTGGATCAGCGCCTTGGATGGCGTCAGCCATCGTGTGGCTCCAGAAACGCCCATTGACGGCAGCTCAGGAACGAACAACAGCACAACTCCGTTGGCGGCAAACGCCTTCCTTATCTCGGGCACAAAGTCTTCTGGATGAGAGCAAGTTAGGGTTCTTGCGTGGTCAACGGCGGCAGCAAACCCCTTTTCGTTGTAGTTACCCGCATCCACGCTTTCAGCTTGTAGCTCACCCTGGCGAAGCCAAGCGGCGATGAGGTGATCTTTGTCGATCGCGGTTTCGGAGCGCCGATACTGGGGGCTGAGACTTCCGGCCCAGGCCTGAAAGGCTTTTCGGTTGACCACGCCAAAGAAGCTCAGGAGGTTGAAGAACTTCTCCCGCGCTTTTGAGGTTGCCGGAACCCATCCGTATTCGGCCATCTTCGGATACGTGAAACTTCTCGCCCACTCTAAATCGGCGTCGGTTGGCTCGGGAATACTCGACCTAGAAAGCCATTCCTGATACCGAGATTCTCTCGCCAGCCAGAACCGAGCGGGAGTGCCGAGCACCCGCTCAAGATCCACGGCAAGGTCAGGCGTGATGGGGGCTTTGCCGTTCACTATCTGGCTTAGGTTCTTTCCAGAACGACCGAGTCGGACACTCAGCTGCGTTTGCGTTATTCCGCGCTCTTCAAGGATGTCACTTAACGTTTCGCCGGGTGGCGAGACGCTCGTTGGTTTGTATTCTAGGTTCGGCATGATTGGTTTCAGTTCCCTGGGTCTTTGGTGGCTTAGTGGTAGTCAACCACCTCGGATATCTGGACCGCCGTCACCTGCGTCCAGTCGAGTCCACCATCGTCTTTTGTCGGCTTCGGATCGTGGTTAGGTTTAAAAATGAGTCGCCAGTTCTTGTTCAAATGAACTGAGAGTTCGCCGGCTCGGTTGCCGGAGAGCTCTTCACACTTGCCGGGCAACGAGCGCATATCCTCCAGGCTCGCAGCAGCGTCTAGGTCGTCGAGGCGCTTTCGAATCTGCTTGGCCAATTCCGCGCCGTGGGCTTGGCTCAGCTTGGAATCGCTGTTCATGGATTTCGCCAGCTTGGCAGTCGCAAACGTGATTTCCAATGAACGAGTTCCTCATTCTCTTTACGTAGTCGGTAAACAGAATAGTTCATTGTAGCATTTGATCGGCCAGAAATTCCGCGCGATTCGACGATCGCCTGTGCCATGGATTGCACGCTCCGCAAACCCTAAATCGTGCACTTCAGCGCCAGCGGTAGTCGGCTACGAGCATTCGGTGATCCGAGTTTTGCGTGGTGGCTACCCAGGCTCGGACGCACTCGGCGCGGGAGGTGGTCCAGATTTGGTCGATGCGGACGATGGATGGGTACGGGTTGACGCAGGTTGCGCCGAGGCCGACTCCGGCGACGTTAAAGGCGTCTTGCATGTTCGCAAGGAGATTCTTTTGGATGGCGGCATCGGGTGGAGTGTTGAAGTCGCCTCCGATGATCACGGGCTTGGCGCCTAGCGACTGCAGTTCGCGCTGAATCTGGTTCATCTCTTCTCCGCGCTGGTCTCGGCTGCGCGAGAACTCCTGCCACGCGGCGGGATTGAGAAGGTCAAAGCGGAGAACCGGCGGGGCGAGCCGAAGACTGACGACGTCGATGCTTTGGCCCCGGGCGGGTTCCCATCGGGCGGCCACGAAGTTTCCGATACGTCGAGGGCGCGGGAGGGCGGTGAGCTTTCCGCGAGCCAGAATGGCGGCATCGGGCCCCGAAGTGACGAGCGTGGAGTCGCCAAAAAGCTCTTGGGCAAGGCGTTCCAGATCTGGCCGAGAGGGGGATTCTTGAAGCAGAACCAGATCTGGTTGGAGCGCTTTGACCTCGGCGGCGGCAAGGGCCGATCCTCCAGCGCAGTTGAGGGTTACGACACGAAAATCTCGATTTTGAGCCGGCAATAGCCCTCGGGGGAGGGAGCGGAACTCTTCGACGAAGATCAATCCAAATGCGAGCCAGCCGAAAATGAGCCAGCGTCGCGGTCGGCGGGCAAACATGGCGATGCCGATGCCGAGGAACATGCCCACGGCGGCGGGCCACGTTGTTATCGCGGTTGTCGTTGCGGGCCGAAAGGCATAGAGCGCCGCCAGTAAAACGAGGAGGCAAACCGATCCCAGCCGAAGCGACGACTTTGCCGATGACGACTTTTCGCGTGGTTTCGGATCCGTCGGCGCGGGCATGGCTTGAGTATAAGGGGTTGCTCTTGTCTGGCTAATTGACAATTGCTTTACGTTTTGTGAAATCCCACCCGCGACGGCTTGTTCAGCAGATTCTTTATTGAGCTCACTGGGTCGCCGCCGCCGGCGCGACACCGCTTGACACTTGGCCATCGGTATTTCGCGGCTATCCTTTTTAGATGGATGTTGGCTTCGGGCAGGTGCCTCGGGTGTTTAGCCTTGAAGAGGGCGAAGGGATCAAATGGCGACTTCCAGCTTTGGACGGGCAGGCGGGGTCTCGGGGGCTTTTGGAGTTTGAGTGGTGCGCGGCGCGGGCAGTTGATCCTCGGTTGAAGGGATTGGCGGACAAGCTTGTGAATGGAGAAGCGCGGCCGGTGCGGGGGATTTTGTTTGATAAGGTTGCGGGGCGGAATTGGAATCTGGGGTGGCATCAGGACACGAAGATTGCGGTTCGGGTGGCTAAGCCAGAGGTGCCGGGGTTTTCGGCTTGGAACGTGAAGGAAGGGGTGGTTCACACGTTGCCGCCGGTGGAGGTTCTCGAATCTTGCGTCGCGTTGAGAATCCATCTCGACCCTTGTCCGGCGGATAATGGGCCGCTTCAGTGCATTCCGGGCAGTTATCGGCTGGGGTTGCGCGATTATCCTTCCGAAGACGAGATTGCGACGGCGGTGACGCTTACGGCGGAGGTGGGCGATTTGATTTGGATGCGGCCGCTGATTTTCCACGGGTCGCCGCGGGCGACGCGGGTGGATCATCGGCGGGTGCTGCACATTGAGTACAGCAGCGCGGTGCTTCCGGGCGGTTTGGAGTGGGCTTGGAGCGTGGTTTAGTTCGGCTTTGGTCGGCGTTTAGGGCCGTCCATTACTCGGACAATCGTCCTCGCCTCGACGGGCTCGGGGACTTGCACGGCGGAATCGACGGCTTGCCGGATCAGGTCGTGGATATATGGGTCATCTAGATCTTCGGCGCGGGTGAGTTTGATGTGGCGAATCTTTGCGCCGCTTCCTTGTAGGCGACCTTCTGGGTCGGTAAGCGACGCGCCTTGGGTGAAGCCGATGTTGACGTATTTGGTGTAGGCCGGCAGGTGGATGAAGTGGTCGGCGTTTTTCTCGGTGAAGCCGTAGGAAGGGCCGACGGTGTTGGTGGCGTCCCAGATGGTTTCGATGCAGGGCGGCAGAAGTTCGACCAAGCGTTGTCGTAGCGCCCGCGCTAACGTCTGGGTGGCTACGGGATAGGGCGCAAGAAACTCGACAAACTCAACGGGCTCTGGCAGGGTCATCTTGCGTTATATTTTGCCGTATGTAACATCCACGACCCAGGCGTTGTTGTGGGCGCTCGCACTCGTAATTAGCCCGCCACTAGATCCACCCTCCACCAGGGCAGCATTAGGGCTTCGCTCGGCGATTGGGCCAAGCAACGCAAAGGGATCGACTACGGCAAAGCTAGTCCATCTTTGCAAATAGCGGAGACCTGAGCCATCGGAAATCCGGCGTGGTAGGGGCAATGTCCAGCTGCATCCGCTGTTTTTCGGTCAACAAACTCCAGGATTGATGTAGATTATCATCACGCTTTTCGAAGGTAAATCGAATCGGATCACCCATGTTTCTGACCTCTCTCCTCTTTGTTCTGGCTCCCGTTACCGCAGACGCCGTTCCCGCTGGACAGAGCCAGCGCGTGACCATCGACTTCAGCCAGCCATTGCAGACGGTGGATGGGTTTGGATTTTCCTCGGCATGGAGCAATCTCCCGGTCGGAGCGGGCACGATGGACGCGTTTTTCAGCGTGTCGAAAGGGGCGGGATTCTCAATTCTGCGCAACCGCATCCCCTTTCGCGAGAACCCAAAGCTGGACGATCAGTTTCTCGAAAAGCTAGACGGGGCGTACGTGTTCACCACGGTTAAGGACAAGCAGGGGACCTACAAAAATTTCAAGCTGAACTGGGATAACTGGGATCTAGTCGCGACCCGAAAACTGCTCGCCGAGGTCACCGCCAATCCGGACTACCAACTCTCCAAGGTTTTCAGCAGCCCTTGGACCCCGCCCAATAATCCGATCGACCGGTGGAAGAGTCCGACTCCCCCGGAAGAGAAGAGCCAAAACCGATTGACCGAAGCTTCTTACGCGACCAAGCCAGAAGTCGGCGGTTATCTGGACCCCGCCCACTATCAAGATTACGCAGATCTACTTGCGGACTACGTGCTGGGGTTCAAGGCCAAGATGGGTTTCCCGCTCTATTCACTCTCGCTGCAAAACGAACCGAGCTTCGACTGCGACTACGAGTCGTGCGACTGGACGCCCAAACAATTTCACGATTTCCTGCTCGTGCTCAACAAGCAGTTCACGCGAAAAGGCGTTTGGAAATTGAATCCGAGGCTGAAGATCATGGCCGCCGAGGACAACAACTTTAAGGATTCGCACTTGAGCGAGGTCTACGCCGATCCAGCAACGCGGAATCTGGTTCAGATCGCCGCCGGGCATCAGTACGAATACGGTCCCTGGAGCATGGGCGGGAACATCGCCAACCTCTTCACCGATCAAGACAACTATCAGCCCAACCGGTTCGAGGCCTCCGCCGCGCTTCGGAAGCAGGTTTGGATGACGGAATGGAATATGTCCGCCTTCAACGGCACCAGCGAGATGAATCGAGCGCTGGTGGTTGCCAAAGTGATGCACCAAGATTTCACCCAGTCAAACCTGAACGCGTTCGTCTTCTGGTGGAGTTCTTCGCTCATGCAAGACAATCGGCCCGCCAAGTTGCTGTGGGCGATGGCTCAGTACAGCCGATTCGTTCGGCCGGGGTGGCGGGTGGTCAGTACCCAGGGGCAACCCAAGAAAGGGGTCTTCGTCACCACCTTTGCCGACCCATCCATGCGGAAATTTGCCGCCGTGGTGGTGAATACAAACTCGGTCGAGACCAAGCTAGACCTCCATATCAAGGGCGCGCGCCGGCTGCGGAACGTCAACGTTTTCCGGACCAGCGAATCCGAAAACACCAAGTTGGTGGGCGCCACGCCCGGACCGATTACCAGCCTTTCCGGTTCCGTGGAGCCATCCAGCGTCACCACCTATTACGGCGAGCTTCTGCGGTAGCTACATGGGGCTTCAGCCGGGAGCCTTTCCATGAAGGCGCGCTCTTGACAAATGAAAACCAATTGGTTATATAATCAAGCGGTTAGCAATGGCGTCCGACAAACTTAGTCTCATCTTCTCTGCCCTCGCCGACCCTACGCGGCGGGCGATTCTTGCGGCGCTGGCCCTGGGGCCGATGCCGGTTGGGGAAATTGCCAAGCCGTTCGATATGTCGGAGCCGGCGGTGATTAAGCACCTGAAGGTGCTGGAGCGGGCCGGTCTGGTGGAAACGGACCGGAAGGGCCAGATGCGTCCGCGGAGCCTGAATGCTCAGCCGCTTGCCGAGGCGAGCAGTTGGGTTGAGCAGTATCGACAATTTTGGGAAACCAGCTTTGACCAGCTGGATGCCTACCTAGAAGAACTTCAAGCTGGAGAACAAGAATGAACAACGAACCTTTCGTGCTGGAACGCACTTTCAAAGCCCCTCGCGCCCTGGTTTGGGCGACGTTTTCGCAGGCCGAGCATCTCGGTAAATGGATGTCTCCAAAGGGGATGGCGCCGGGGCGGAACTTTATGGACTTTCGACCGGGCGGCATTTTTCACTACGAGATCGTTCCGCCGAACCAGAGCGGTTTTTGGGGCCGGTGGATCTATCGCGAGATCTTGGACCAGGAATTGATCGTGAATCATCACTCGTTTTCGGATGAAGGGGGCGGCATCACGCGGCACCCGATGGCGCCGGATTGGCCACTTGAGATGTTATCAAAGAATCAGTTTTCGGATGTTGATGGCGGAACGTTGCTTCGCCTTGAGATGTCGGTTATCGGTTCTGACCCGGTGCAGCTTCAGACCTTCGAAGCTGGTCGGCCAAGTATGAGCCAGGGTTGGGGCGGGACGATGGATGTGCTGGATGTGGTTTTGGCAGAACTGCAAAGCTAGGGCGAGAATCGCGCCTGGGCGGTCGCGGAATCTACAACTGGGATGACCTCGAAATCGACGAGGTCATCCCAGTTGGCAATCCATTCGTCTAGCAATGATCGCGAATCGGCTTCCATGACTTGGAAGCAGACCTGGAACGTCGAGTCCACCCAGCTGGTGATGTACTTCACGCCTTCTGGAGCGAGGCGGCCGCGCTCTCGGAACCGGGCATAAACGGGGGCGGCGTCGCCGTTGCGGAATCTCTCGATGACCATGAATGTCATGCTTAATTGTTCACGGTTTCGAACGTGATTTCCGTCGGCAGATTTTGGGAATTCGATGATACACGCCACCGTTCTTGCAACCACTTGGGCCCTTGTGGCTCAGCAAAAGCCGCCCGTTATTGACGCCATCGGGTTAGACAAAGGGCTCCGCACGATTAGCACGCCCGACTATGAGCTGAGGCTGACGGCGGACGGTGGGAACGGGGTTGGGCTTGTGCCTCGGAATTCGGTTGGGTTCGATTTTCTTGCCTCCGACCGGCTGAGCATTCGAAAAGCGGATGGCTTTGTTCATTTGGGAGACATTTCGTTTCGGGCTCGGCCGCAGGGTGCGGCGGAGTACAAGTCGTTTAATACCTATCGGAACCGGAAGTCGGCGGTCGCTTCTCAAACCAAGGCGCTGAGCGAGCATGATCTTACGCCTTGTCTTTCGGTTGAGTCTCCGGTAACGGTCTCGCGGCGGTGGGAGGTTAGGAACGGACGATTGCAACTTTTGTTCACGATGACAAATCGTACTACGGACAACGTCGAGATTGGCTCGCTGGGGATTCCGATGCCGTTTAACAACATCATCATGGACCGGAGCTTGGAAGAAGCTCATGCCAAGTGCTCATTTACTGATCCTTACATTGGGCAGGATGCGGGATTTTTGCGGGTTACCCAGCTGAACGGAACGGGGCCGACGATGGTTGTGACGCCGGTTGGCTCGACGCCACTAGAGGCTTGGAACTATGTGCGGGAGCCACTTGGGCCGAACCAAGTTTTTGAGGGGATGATGGAGTGGATGGTGCACACCCGGGCTCATGCGGAGTCGGAGTGGAATGGGGTGCAGCAGTGGAACGAACCGACTTCGGGCGTGCTGAAACCGCGGCAATCGCGGACTTATGGGGTTCAGTTCACGCCGTCGAAGAGCATTCGGGAGATTGAAAACACGCTTGCGGGGGTTGGCCGTCCGGTGGCAGTTGGACTGCCGGGATATGTGTTGCCGATGGATCAGACCGGGAAGCTGTTCCTGAAATATCGAAAGCCGGTTTCAGCAATTGAAGTGCATCCGCGCGATGCGGCGGAGGTTTCGAAGGCAGCGCGCGGGGCAAAAGGTTGGATGGCTTTTGACGTTAAGCCGAAGGCATGGGGCCGAGTTCGCGTGTCGGTTAAGTATCAAGACGGCACGCTGCAAACGATCAATTACTACAACACGAAGCCAGCGGCGGTTGCGGTTGCCGATCTTGGGCGGTTTTTGACAAACGAAGCGTGGTTTACGGACGTAAATGATCCGTTTGGCCGTGCACCTTCGGCAATTACTTATGACAATGAGGCCAAGGCGCAGGTGCTTCAGGATTCGCGGGTTTGGATTGCGGGCCTTGGCGACGAGGGCGGGTCTGGAAACTGGTTAGCCCTCGCAATGAAGGAGATGGGGCAGCCTAATCCGGAGGAGGTAGCGAAGCTTGAATCGTTTGTGGATAAGGTGCTTTGGGGCAACTTGCAGTTTAAGGATGGCCCAAAAAAGTACGGCGTTCGCAAGAGCACGTTCTTTTATGATCCTAAAGCTTTGCCGGATTACCCATACGACAAGAAGTTTAACTGGACCAGTTGGACAAGTTGGAGCAAAGAGGCAAGCAACGATATTGGGCGGGGATACAACTATCCCCACGTGGTCGCGGCCTATTATTCTTTGTACAAGATTGCCCGAAACTATCCGAGCCTAGCGAAGGCGCACGATTGGAAGTGGTATCTAAACCAAGCCTTTCGGACGACGGAGTATCTCACTAGTTTTGGAAAGAACGGTGAAGACGTTGTTGGATATTGGCGCCTTGGATTGATGGAAGGTTCGGTCTTCATCGGGCTGCTGAACGATTTGAAGGCCGAGGGCTGGACCGATCAAGCGCGCTTGATTGAATCTAAGATGGCCATGCGAGCCGATCGGTGGAAGAATGAGCCGTATCCATTTGGGAGCGAGATGGCGTGGGACTCGACCGGGCAGGAGGAAGTTTACGGTTGGTGCAAATTCTTCGGACACGAGGAGAAAGCCCAAGTCACCCTCAACTCCATTCTCGCTTATGATCCTGCGATTCCGCACTGGGGTTATAACGGGAACGCTCGCCGATATTGGGACTTCATTTACGGCGCAAAGCTCAGTCGAATCGAGCGCCAGATTCACCATTACGGTTCGGGAATGAATGCGATTCCGTTGCTCAACGAGTATCGAGAGCACCCGGAGGACCTGTTCCTATTACGGGTGGGGTACGGCGGAACAATGGGGGCGCTATCCAATATTCATGAGAATGGCTTTGCCTCCGCGGCTTTTCACTCCTTCCCTTCGACCCTCAAGTGGGATGCTTACTCCGGTGACTATGGTCCGAACTTCTTTGGCCATGCTTGGAACACCGGTACCTACATCGTTAAGACCAAGGAGTTCGGCTGGCAAGCGTTTGGGGGTGACCTTGAGCTTTCGTCCGGAGTGGTGAAGGTAGTTCCTAAGGACTCGTTCCGAAAGCGGGTCTACCTTGCTCCGTTGGGGCTCTACCTAACCTTGGAAGCCGGAATGTTTGACGCCGTCAGCTACAACGAAAAGACGGGTTCGGTCGCCGTGACCCTTTCTGGGGCGAGCGAGTACTGCACGACCGCAAGATTGCGGATCGATGTGCCGGCGAAGCTCGCAAAGACGAGGTCTTTCCGGCCAGATGGAGATTATAAGCAGGACGCGCTGGCGTACTCGATACCGTTGAACCAGGGGCTTACTGAAGTTAAGCTCGTCCCGGTTCAGCGGTAAGTTCTGCGGGAGTTACTCCTTCATGGCGGCGCCGGCAAATGGTCGGACTTCGACGGAACCTCGGCAAGCTAGGGCCGCTTTGCGGCCCCACTCGATTGCGTCTGCCTTCGTCTTGCACTCCAGAACCCAAAGTCCGTCGACATAGTCGGTGGCTTCCAGGTAGGGGCCTTCGGAGACCGTCGCGTCCCCATTGGACTGAAGCCGGATTGAGGTGGCAGAGCTCGGTGAATATAAGCCGCCGACGAACAGGCGGACTCCAGCCGCGACCATTTCGTCATTGACACGGTCGATGGCTTCTCGAACCTCTGCGCCGAGCATGTCTTCATGGGCGAAGTCGTTTGGACGATGGATGGCAATGAGGTATTTCATGACTTTATCGATTGGCCGGCTGATAGAAACCACGCTCAACCATATCGTTGGGGTCGGTGATGATCGGCGTTGCGTCGCGCCATAGCCAACGCATCATTTCCGGCATGATCTGGCCGCCAAAACTCTGACCGTGGCTGTTCATTCCCCACGTATAGTTCAGGTCGTAGCCCTTCTCGGTCAGCGCTTTTTGCAGTCGAACGTTCTGCAGGTACCAGTCCCATCGGGGGTCGTAAACGCCGTTTCGGATGCCGCGATTGTCGTTGCGGCCGTCGCAGAGGAAGACCCGAATCGGCTTCTTCTTGCTCTTCATTATTCGCTCGGGATAGACGTCTCCGCCGCGAATGTTGGTGAAACTGCCGATGATGCTTAGGACCTTTCGGAAAGAGTTCGGCCGCTCCCAAGCGACCATGAAAGCGGCGATGGCTCCCGAGCTCGCTCCGCCAATTCCCCGCATTTCGGGATCTTTCGAGATGTTGTAGGACTTATCGAGCGCCGGCATCAGCTCTTCTGTGATGACTTTCGCGTACTTGTCGTCGGGCGTGTTGTATTCGACTCCACGGTTGGTGAAGCCATCGCCCCAGCCACGCTGCGGGGACGGTTCATCCTGCTCCGGAGTACGGCCTGGATTGATGAAAACGCCAAGCATCACCGGGATTTCGCGGCGATAGATGAGGTTGTCCATCACGTTCTGCGCGCGAACGCCGCCGTTTTCTTGCTTAAAGGCTTGTCCGTCCTGGAAGACCATGAGGGCGGCCGCCTTCTTCGGGTCGTATTGCGCCGGAACGTAAACCCAATAGGTGTGCTGGGTGCCGGGATAGACGTCGCTTTTGATGACGAACGGACCTTGGATTTCGCCCTTTGGCACGCCGGGTTCGACCAGCGAATCTGGACCGAGGTGGTAGTGGGAATCTGGGCTTTCCTTCTGGGCGACCTGGCCAATCGCCACGCCCGCGACGAGGGCAGTCGCGATTCCAAATCCGTAAGCAACTTTGCTTCTCATGGAGGCACGTTACCTGGGGAGCGAGGGAATTCGGTCCGGGTACCTTCTTGCGACTTTGATACTCCTTTCCGTGCTGTTTGTGCAGAGCGTTTCTCAGGTTCGACCGATCGAAGCACGGCTTGCAGAGATCGAATCTGCGGTTCAGGGCCGGTTGGGGGCAGCGATCATTACTCCCAAAGCGGCTTACTATTCACGAAAATCCGAGCGGTTTTCGATTCAGAGCGTCATGAAGCTGGTTGTGTCGATGGCAGCTTTG
Source organism: Chthonomonas calidirosea (assembly GCA_945882415.1). Taxonomy (GTDB): domain Bacteria; phylum Armatimonadota; class Fimbriimonadia; order Fimbriimonadales; family Fimbriimonadaceae; genus Fimbriimonas; species Fimbriimonas planktonicus. Next base: position 336,149 of record CAMCWC010000002.1, on the reverse strand, counting down.
GATCAGGTCGACCGCGGACAGTGGAAGGTCGGTCAAAAGTTCACGTTCCGTCGTTCCGACTTCAGTCTCTCGGTTCAACCGCTTGCAGAAAGGTTACGCAAAAGGAACTCGATGACCGTCTCGCTGGAAGACTGCATCGAACTTACCGTCACTGCAAGTTGCAGTGCCGCCGGGGACTTTCTCATTCGCAAAATGGGCGGGGTTCAGGTCGTGAACGCATTTTTGCGGAAGAAGGGAATCACGGGTTTAACGGTGGATCGCCAAGAGCGAGACCTACAAACACAGATCGTTGGTTTGACTTGGAAACCTGAATACGTTGATTCGGCGAAGCTAGATCGCGCGATTCAGGCGGTTCCAAAAGCGGAAAAGAGCGCAGCGTACAAGCGATATCAGGCGGACCGACGAGACACTTCGACGCCGGAAGCAATGGCGACGTTGCTGAAGAAACTCGTAACGGGCCAACTTCTTTCAAAGCGTTCATCTGACTACTTGCTTGGGGTGATGGAGCGTACAAAAACCGGCACCGATCGACTTTCGGCGGGAGTGCCGAAGGGATGGAAGCTGGGGCACAAAACCGGAACGAGCTCGACCATGGACGGAGTTTCGTGTGCGACCAATGACGCTGGGATTGCTCGTCGAGCAAATGGAGACTGGGTCGTCATCGTTGCCTTTGTTGGGGATTCCACCGCAAATGACACCGAGCGAGCTCGTGCAATCAGCCAAGTCGCCAAGCTGGCGCTTGGGAAGTCCGATTTAGAAATTACTGACTAAGCGACTCTTCGGGGCGCCCTGGATCAGACTGGATCGACGGCTTCGGCGCGGAAGCGAGTTGCCCCAATAGGGAGATTGTGCAGTTGCTGGAAGACAGTAACCCGCGCATGGCCGCGTGAGCAGGTGGGATAACGCACAGATTGACGAACTCCGAGAGGCCTACCGAAGTGGAGGAAGTTCCCGGAATTCGTCCTGCTCTTGTCTGATGAACCTAGCTGGCTCGAACTTTCTGGGCGGCGAGCATCCAATGATGCTTTTCCAACCCGAGCGAGATCTGGTGCAACAGATCGGCCGAGGCCGTGTCGATGTCTTCAATTTCTTCGCTACGAGACCGGATGAGACCGACCATCTGATGCACGGCGTGCTCGGCGAGGAGCAGAACCTGCGTCTCGTAAGCGAAACCTGCCGGAACGTCCTCGATCTCAGACTGCTCTTTGACGTCCGCCACTCGGCCGTTCGGACTGTGTCCGGTCGATGCGAGGCGTTCTGCAACGTCGTCGATGGCCTCCTCGACTGTGGCGTAGATTTCGTCTAGATGCAGGTGAAGTGCCCGAAAATTTGGTCCGTTCACGTTCCAGTGCAACTGCTTTAAAACCCTTCCGAGCGCGATGAGGTCGTACAGGACGGGTTGAAGCACCTTCTGATTCCATTCTCGCTGACTCTCGTTGACCACCGCAAGTGAAGGGTGAATTAATTCGTTCTTTGTCTTATTCGGCATTTATGTTTCCTCTAGTTTCGTATACGCCGCCGGTTGACCATTCTTAGTTGGTGGATAGGGCGTAATTGCCGCCAAAGGAGTCAATACTTCTTGGCGAGGTCACTTCAAGCGGTAATGCTTTCTCTGTCGCCACTTCTATTCGCTGAAGAACGAGCAAAAAGCTTCCAGCGTTCAGATCACGCTCGTTGCAGGCGACGGAATTGTTTGGAATGCCGATATATGCTAACGCGCCGCCGACGGCGGGAAACCATCCTCGTGAACGTTAATCACGACGAAAGCACCGCCGATCAGTGCGATCGGATTATTCGGGTCAACGACGGCAAGATTGAACGTGACGAGCAAATTCGTGCCAAGGGATCAGCCTAGGTGTGGTTCGACATCAGTTCAATAAGCTGGTCAAAAGCGGCGTTCCAGCCGTCGAAGAAGCCCATCGTTTCGTGCTTATGTTTTGATGCGGCATCGGCGTGCATGACGGTAGCGGTGTATCTGGACCCGGTTCCGCTCGGTTCGAGCTGGATGATTGCCGTAAAGGAGAAAGCGTCTTCGCCTTCGTTGATTGCCGGTCGGAAGCCGGCGGTCACCGCATTCGTAAAGATCAACGTTTTGTTCTCCACTGCCTGGAGAATGCAACCGGCGCCCGGGAATCGCTGACCTTCGGGCGACACGATTACCGAGTTGAAGGCGCCTCCGGGGGTGAGCTCGATTTCCCAGTCGACCGCTTTGTATGGGCGCGGGCAAAACCATTGTTCGAGCAACTCCGGCGTGGTGTATGCCTGATAAACGAGCTCGGGCGGAACGGCGGATTCTCGTACCAGGACGAGGTCCAGCTCTGGATTTGGGGTGAATGGGTTCATGGTTTTGCGAGTTGTAGTGTTGCGCATTGCCTAGACGCAGGCGCGGTTTGATCCGTTCATTCGCCCGATTTGGGCCCAAATTCACCCCGCTATTGTCGAAAACGGCCCAAAACGACAATAGGGAGTTGGGAATCGGTGCGTAATGTGCAGCAGGAACCAATAGAAACTGAGGGATCGAGCCGGTTAGTCAAGCGTCGAGCAGGTTCTGGCTTCAGAAACCGGTGTGCCAGTCGTGGTCGCCGTAGATGGTCTGGATGTACTCAATCTGCGGGATGTGGCTGGCGGTGTGGTCCGCGCCGGCTTTCATGAAGAATCTCACCGGGGCTTGTCCGAGACCGAACGGCAACGTCGCGATAACATCTAGGTCATCGGAAGTGAGGGCAGCTAAGTACTGATCGTAGTTGTCTCGATGGGTGCGGAAATACTCGAGCAGGGTTGTCCGATCTGCGAACTGCCGGTCGTGCTCCAGGAAGAGCGGATTTGCTTCGGTGCTATTTGCAGGCGGAAAGGGCGTGCCCTGTAGCTGACCGAGGATGTTTTTGAGGGCATGGGCGGTGTGGGCGACGATTTCTCCGATCGATCGAGCCGACGCGCTTGGCTTCCAGAATAGGTGCTCATCTGGGGTGAGGCTCACGAGGTGCAGTACTCGTTCGGTGGCTTGCTGAAGATCGGCTCTGGCGGTCTGAATCTCGTCCATGTTCCGCGCGATTCTACTCTTCAGGCAAATGGCTTTTGTCGAAGTTGTAGAATCGGCTCGTGATTTGGTGGGTCATTGCGGCGATAGTACTGACCGGCGGCGCGATTGTTGTCATACGACGGCGCAGCCGCGGGCCGTTCCGGGCGTTGATCCTCCTTTATCGGACTCCGACCCTTGTTCAGCCTGAACCGTTAAAGGCGGCCGCTGAGCGTGCTGGCGTTGAGATCGAAGTGTCGGGGAACGCGCTCGAATTGTCCTTGCTTATCAACGGAGCCTCGTTGAAAGTGATGCAGGCTCCGATGACTTACGGCGCACCGCAATTGACCGCGGAGCAAATGGCCGAGCAGATACCGGAATCACGGTTGCGTGAAGCGATTTTGGAGCACAAGAGCTTTGCGTCCTTCTTCAGTCCTACACCCTTGGAAGAGGAGCGCTGGAATCAGGTGCTGATCAGCCTTGGGCGAGTGCTGGCCGAATATGCGGACGATGAGGCGCTTTTGCTGTGGAGGACAGATAACAACCATTGCATCCGCTTTTCGCCGGAGATGCGGGAACAACTCATCGCGGGGCAGATTCTCGAACTCTTTGCGGAAGGGCAGGGCGATGAAGTCATGCTGGTGGACCCAAGTGATGACCGAATGGCGGCGGCCGTTGCGGAGGCCAGAAGCAGATGGCCAGAGTTCGTCGAGGCTCTCGGCAAGGGCGGTGACCCGGAACTCCAGATCGTCAAGGGACCCCTTGGTGACGGGCACAACGTTGAGTTTATGTGGATCGCGGTTGAGCGTGTGGCGGACGACATGATCCACGGCAAGTTGATGAGTTCGCCATTTAAAGTCCGTGGAATGAAGCAAGGAGATCAGGTCTCGTTGCCGGTGTCCGAGTTAAACGACTGGGCTTTCTTCGCCGAGTCGGGCCCAGTTGGAATGTTCACCGAGAAGATTGTGCGCGGTGGCTAATCCAATCGTGCTGAGTTCATAGATCTTGTAGTTCTCGGGCACGGACTAGCTTGCGTCCGCCGGGCAAAAGGTCAACGTTAAGGTTGGCATCGCCGTACTGAACTGTCGCCTTGGTTCCCCAGATACTTCGGATGGTTGCTTGCGTGAGCTTGCCGTCTTCCCATTCGATATCGACGGAGAACCCACCCCGCGCCCGGAGCCCCTTCACGCTGCCTTTTGGCCATGCACTGGGCAGGGCCGGGAGCAAATGAATCTTGCCCGCGTGCGATTGGAGAAGCATTTCAGCGACGCCCGATGTGAATCCAAAGTTGCCGTCGATTTGGAATGGCGGGTGGGCATCGAACAAGTTTGGATACACGCCGCCCGATCGACCGTTGGTCGGCCTCAGGGCGTCCTTCGCTAACTTGTAGGCGCGGTCGCCATCTAGTAGTCGTGCCCAGAAGTTGATCTTCCAGGCCAGGCTCCAGCCGGTTCCTTCGTCACCACGAAGTTCCAAACTCCGGCGCGCGGCTTTGGCAAGTTCCGGAGTGGTTTCCGGGGAGATTTGTGCGCTGGGGAAGACGCCGTACAGGTGAGAAACGTGGCGGTGGGTTCGCTCCGGAGCCTCCATGTCGAGGTCCTCAATCCATTCCTGGAGTTGGCCACCCTTTCCGATTTGGTTTGGCGGGAGCTTTTCGAGGGCCACCTTCAGCTCCTGAACGAATCCGGCGTCCTTTTCTAGAACCGCGGCCGCACCGATGCAGGCGGAAAAGAGATCGCGCTGGATTTGGTTGTCCATCGTTGGTCCAGCGCAGATGGAAACGCCGGGACGGTGATCGTTTTCGGGCGAGATCGACGGACAAGTTACGCGATAATTGGTGCCCGGAAGATCGATGTTTGAGGTCAAGAAGAACTTGGCTGCCCCCTTCATGAGCGGGTAGTGCTTCGCCAACTCGGCCTTGTTGCCAGTGAAGAGGTAGCGCTCCCAAAGGTGGGTGCAGAGCCAGGCGCCGCCCATCGGCCAAATCCCCCACGTGGCACCGTCGACTGGCGCAGTTCCGCGCCAACCATCCGTGTTGTGGTGAGCGACCCAACCGCCCGCGCCGTAATGCTTTTTCGCGGTCGTTGCCCCGGGTTTGGAGATGTCTTCGATTAACCCGAACAGGGGTTCATGACATTCACTTAACCCGCACGTTTCTGCGGGCCAGTAGTTCATTTCGGTGTTGATATTGATCGTGTACTTGCTCCCCCAAGGTGGTGTGGAGCTTTCGTTCCACAGCCCCTGCAAGGTGAGCGGCGGACCGCCTGGTCGCGAGCCGGCGATCATCAAATAGCGACCATATTGGAAATAGAGCGCGGCTAAGCCAGGATCCCTCCCTTCTTGAAAGTCCTTGGTTCGTTCGATTGTCGGCCGGTTGCGAGCTGGACCAAGGTCTAGCGCTACTGTCTCAAACAAACGTTGGTGGTCTCGAATGTGTTCTCGCTTCAGGCTGGCGAGGGTCTTTCCTTTTGCGGCCTCCAGCGGCGCCGTGGCGATGTTATCGGGATTACCGGTGAGATCATTGTAGTTTCGGTAACTCGATCCGGCTGAAAACAGGATGGTTGCCGAATCGGCATTTTTGACGGTGATGACATCGTCTTTGACGCTGATTTGGCCGCCCTTGACTTGAAGTTGTGCAAGTCCCACGTATCGAATGGAGCCCGGAATTCCGGCATGCTCGCCGCTCGTTCCTTCGATCCTGAGGGTTTGTCCGGTGACGGAGGTCTTCGCCCTGTCCCTTTTGCGGAATTGAATGGAGAACGAGAGCGATCCTTTCTTCGATCCGGTCAAGGAGCAGACGATCAAACCTGCAGGGTGGCTCGCAAAGACTTCCCGCTGGAATTGGATCCCATCGACCGTATACGTGGTGCGGGCGACGGCGTCGTTGAGATTGAGTTCCCTTCGGTAGCTTGTTGGTTCGGAAGGGTGCTCGAAGTTGAGAATTAGGTCCCCGAGCGGCTGGTAAGGTGCCTGCCCCATCGGCTTGCCCATGAACTTGGCGTTTGTGAGCTCATGTGCCTCGCGGTATTGCCCCGCAAGAATCCGGCGGCGAATTTCTGGCAGAGCAGCAAGCGCTTCCGGATTGTCATATTCACGCGGTCCGCCCGCCCAAATGTTGCCTTCGTTGAGGGCGAGGCGCTCTTCGCGCACACCTCCGAAGACCATCGCCGCAAGCCGTCCGTTTCCGACCGGCAATGCTTCGGTCCAGGTTGCAGCGGGCTTTTCAAACCAGAGTTCGAGATTCGATTCTTTCACGAGGGCACCAAGGTCAAGAGCAGAAAGCGGGCCAGCAGCGGCAATTGCGGCGGTACCAGCGATCAGGTCGCGTCGAGTCAATTCAGCCATTTCTATTCGCTCCCGCTTGTCTTTCGAAGCAAGCGTAGATCATACAAGCCACCCGCGAGGGAGTCCTTACCCACAAACCGAACCACCAACTTTCCGTCCTTAGCATTTTGGATCAATGCCGCGGTCAGGACGTACTTCACCTCGATAAAGCCGCCACGCTTCTCACCTTTCAGGATTTGGGTGGTGAGCCTTTGATCGTTTACAAAGATGTCAAATGTTCGGTTGGCATCGTCACCGGAGTAGGTGACTTCGAGCTCTGCTGATTTGGCTCCGCGGAGGTTCAGGGTGTATTGGATCGAACGCCCGTGTCGCCACCGGCGGCCGTTGTGGAAACCGGTTTCCAGCCCTTCGCCGTCCATTTCGTGATCCACTTCTGGCTGCTGTTCGCCAACGGCGACGCGGTCGATCGTCGCTCGATCGCGTTCGATCTTTGCTTTTTCCAAGGCCGCTTGCTCGGCTTTTTTGGCTGCGAGTTTCTCCGGTGTCGTGAGGTCCCAGACCAGTTGGTACCGGGACTCTTGGAGTCGGAAAAACGGCATGAGCTTGATCTCTTTCTGTTCTGAGGTCGAGACAGGGGCGAAGATTTTGAAGTGCAAGGGACCAGCGGCTGTATCGGGAACGATCTGCTTCGGCAGCTGATCCGGAGTGGACAGCAAGGAAGGCAGGTTGTCGATTGGCACGAGCGGACCTTGGGCGATATGGTCGCCGCGTCCAGGGCCGGCGAAGAGTCCCGGCTGGTCGGACGTGGTGGTGGTTGATGCCAAGACAATTGGGCCGTGGAGGATGGAAACCCAGTCTGAGTTGTCCGGCAGTCTTTCGACGGTCGTGCGCATCGGCAGGCTTACTTCGATCTGGTCGCCGTCTTTCCAAAGCCGCTTGATGGCTTGATAAGTTGTCGGAGCAGATTCAACCGGAACCTTCTGGCCGTTCACTTTCACCTCAAACTTGCCCGCGTCAACCCAACTCGGATGCCGCAGGAAGAGGGTGAAGCTTTGAGAATCCTTCAGGGACAATCGCAACCGGGTTCGGCCTTCATCGGGGAACTTGGTTTCTTGCCGCAGTGTCAGTCCGCGCGAGGCGTCGGTGAGTTCTGAAGCCAGGAACAGGTTTACGTAAACGCCTTCTTGCGACTTGGCATAGACGAACTGACCGTATCGTCCGGGGTTCTCCATCCCGGTGCCAACGCAGCACCAGAAGCCCTCGCCGGGTTGCGAATAGACGCGGTAGTGCCCGGGGCGCAGCGGCGTGAAGTAGACATAGCCCGGATGTTGGACATTGATTGAGCCGAGGATGTGGTTGAAGAGAGCGCGCTCGTAGAAATCAACGTACTTTGCATCAGGCTGGCCGGCAAAGAGGCCCTCGGTCAGCCGGAGCATGTTGTAGGTGTTGCAGGTCTCCGGGCCCTCGCGGTGCTGAACGAGTCCGTTGAAGTCCTTCGGGTCGTTAAAGTGCTCTGAGACGCTATTGCCGCCGAAGGCTACGCTGCGAGTCTTTGTTACCGTTTCCCAGAAGAAGCGGCTGGCGTTCTCATCTTCATCGGACCCCTGGAGTTGGGCGATGCGAGAGAAGCCGATGACTTTGGGAATTTGTGTGTTCGCGTGAAGTCCGGTCAGACGATCCTGTCGGTCCTTTAGCGGCTTCAGAAGGGCCAAGTGGTTGAATCGCTGCGCCAGGGCGAGATACTTCTCGTCGCCGGTGATCGCGTAAACGTCGGCGAACGATTCGTTGATGCCGCCATGTTCTTGGGCGAGCATGCGTTGTAGCTGGTCGTCCGAGAGTTTTGCCGCCAAGGCTAGGGCCCAATCGGTCATGCCGACCAGCACGGTTTTGGCTTGCTCATTTCCAGTGAGCAGGTAGGCGTCGCGGAGTCCGGCGTAGGTTTTGTGGATGTTGTACCAAGGCACCCACTTTCGATTGATCGCATCGACATTGCCCTTTCCGATTTCGGCCCAAAGCGCTTTGCTGCCCGGAACTCCGCCCACATAGCCGTCGCCACCAGCTTTTTGGCACTCGGCTAGTTCGCTCACCATATATGTCAGGCGCCGCTGCAACTCCCCTTCTGGCGTGTCTTGCCCGGTGGCGATCAGGCTGGCGAGGGCGGATAGGTAGTGCCCCGCCGTGTGCCCGTCCAGGCCGATGTTCTCCCAGTTTCCGTAAGACTCCTTTCGCGGCGAGAGACCGGCCTCACGGCGGAATGGCGCCAAAAGCTTGTCGGCATCGTGCGCCAGAACGTACTCCCGATTGGCACGGACCGCGTCTGCAAATGGCCCGGGCAGCAGACGGACCGCCGTGACCGGATAGAGCTGCGCGGGCAAGTTCGGAGCGACGGTAGGAGGGTTCGACATAAGAGCGGATTCGGTGTTGCCGATGACGGGACAGAGCATGAGCACCAGAGCGAAACTGACGGAGCGGTTAGGTGACAACATTGTGATCTCCACTGACGGCAACGAGACAAGATTACTATGAAAATAGCCATCTCGGAAGGTAGGGAATCGAGAACGAATGCCACGTATTGCGGCTTCGGCTTCGCCCAGATGACAGCGTTCCTCTCCCGTTGCCGATCGGTAACGGGAGAGGAACGCTGAATTAGCTAAGGCGATCCGTCCTTTTCGAACCAGGTGTAAAGGACCGGCAGAACGAGCAAAGTCAAGATCGTTGCCGAAATGATTCCGCCGATTACGACCGTAGCAAGGGGGCGCTGAACTTCTGCGCCGATTCCTGTGTTGATCGCCATGGGGATGAACCCCAATGCAGCGACAAGGGCGGTCATCAAAACCGGACGCAACCTTTGGGCTGCACCCTCACGCACCGCGTCTGCGACTCCAAGCTTTCCTTCCTCTCGAAGCAGGTTGATGGCCGAAACCATCACGACCCCGTTGAGAACGGCGACCCCAGATAGCGCGATGAACCCAACCCCGGCCGTGATGCTGAACGGCATTCCACGACTAAATAGGCCGATGATTCCCCCCGTTATTGCCAATGGAACTCCGGTGAAGATCAGGAACGCTTGTCGAAGAGAGCCAAACGTTGAAAAGAGCAGAACGAAGATGAGGGATAAGGCAATCGGAACCACTAACGTGAGCCGAGCCGAAGCCTTTTGCAGATTCTCGAACTGACCTCCCCAAGTAATGTAATAGCCTTCTTTCAGCCGAACGCTGCCCTTGATCGCGTTCTGTGCGGCGAGCACGAAGCTGCCAAGATCGGTTCCTCGAACATTGAGCTGAACCACAACACGACGTTTGCCCATTTCTCGCGAAATCTGCGCAGATGCCGGGGCAATCTCAATCTGGGCAAGGGACGAGAGTGGAACACCACCGCCTTCCGGGGTCTCGATGAGAATCGATTTGATCTCATTGACATCGTTTCGAATCCGGTCCGGGAGTTTCACCGTCAAAGCAAATCGTTTGTCACCTTCGATGATCTGTCCAACCCGTTCTCCTCCAAGCGCAACTTTGACCAGTTCTTGAATGTCGTCAACGCTCACTCCAACGCGAGCGATGGCATCTCGATCAATGTCGATCTGAAGCACCGGAACCTCATCGACCTGCTCGACCTCAACATCCTGGGCACCGGGCAGCGCCCGAACTACTGCCGCAATTTCATCAGCTTTTGTCTTCAGCTCTCGGAGATCCTCGCCGAAGACCTTGATCCCGATATCCGCCTTGACGCCCGATACGAGTTCGGAGAACCTCATTTGGATCGGTTGCGAAAAGTTGTAGCCCTGTCCCGGAACTTGATTCACTTTCTCCGTTAGCTCTTCAATCAGCTTCTCCTTCGTCATTCCATCCCGCCACTTTTCACGTGGCTTTAGCATCACAAACGAGTCGGTGAGGCTGAGCGGCATCGGGTCAGTGGCGACTTCGGGGGTTCCGCTACGCGAGAAGACGGTGATGACTTCAGGTACTTCAAGCACCTTCTTTTCAAAAGCCGTGACAAGTTTCACCGTCTGCTCGGCATCAACGGTTCGTACTCGAACGGGTTGGATCACGATCGATCCTTCATCGAGCTGCGGTATGAACTCTGATCCGAGTTTTGTGAAGAGGACTCCGGCCAAAACGAGCAGTCCAAGGGCGAATCCAACGGTGACCGCGCGTTGCTTCAGGGCAAACCCCAACGCAACACGATATATCCGGCTTAGAAACTCCATGATCGGGTTTCGGCCCTCTTTAGTGTCGCCAGACATGAGCATGCTAGCAAGCACGGGAATCAAAGTCATGGTCAAGATGAGCGCGCCGATGAGCGCAAACACAACCGTGAAAGCCATGGGCTTGAACATCTTGCCTTCCGTACCTTCAAGGGCAAGAATCGGCAAGTAGACCACGGTGATGATCGTAACGGCAAACGCCGTTGGCTTGGAGACCTCTCGGCACGATTCCCAGACGGAATGTCGAACCTCCTTTCGATCAAGGGTTGACCCTTTGTGCTCTCGTGCTTCGGCAAGTCGACGAACCGCATTCTCGATCATCACGACCGCACCGTCGACGATGAGGCCAAAGTCAATCGCGCCGAGGCTCATTAGGTTGCCGGATATTCCGAATCGGTTCATCCCGATGATCGCAAACAGCATCGAGAGCGGAATAGCGATCGCAACGATCATCGCACCTCGCCAGTTTCCGAGCAGTAAGAGCAGAACCGCGATAACCAGGACGCCTCCTTCCAGAAGGCTCTTTTCAACGGTGTGAACAGACTCCCCCACAAGATCTGACCGGTTGTAAACCGTCGTCAAAGTCACGTCATCTGGAAGTTGGGCTCTGATTTCATTGACCCGAGCGTTTACCGCGTCTGCCACGGTTCGGCCATTTGCTCCCTTGAGCATCATCACGGTTACCGTCATGGCCTCTTTGCCGTCCTTGGTGCTGATTCCGGTAAGGACTGGGATTCCGAGTTGAACCGTTGCCACTTCTCGAATGAGAACCGGAATTCCGGCCTCCGTCTTGACGACGATTTTCTCAATGTCGCTGATCTTTGTAGCCAGGCCAACGCTTCGGATAAGCACCCGTTCGCCGTTGCGCTCCAAAACCCCTCCGCCCGCGTTCTGGTTGTTCTTCTGGAGTGCGGTTACAACTTCGTCGACCGCGATTCCTCGCGCCAGAAGCGCACTCGGTTCAACGATCACTTGATACTGCTTGACCGAACCGTCAGCTGCGTTAACCTCCGCCACGCCAGCAACGGTCCGAAGTTGCGGTGCAATGGTCCAGTCTTGGAGCGATCGAAGTTCCATCGGACTTCGTGTCTTGCTTTCCAGGGCGTACATGTAGATGTCGCCAAGACCGGTTGAAACTGGACCCATCTGCGGGGCCTCGATGCCGCTCGGAAGTGACTCTTTGACGTTCGTTAGCCGCTCGTTGACTAGGTTTCGGGCAAAGTACGTTTCGACATCATCGCGAAACGTTACGATCACTTGTGAAAGGCCGTATTGGCTAAGACTGCGAACTTGCTCGACTCCAGGTATGCCCCCAATCGCAGTCTCGATGGGAAAGGTCACCAGCTTCTCGACCTCTTCTGGACTCATCCCTCCGGTTTCGGTGTTAATCGCGACCTGATTGGTGGTGATGTCGGGAACGGCATCGAGGGTCAGCTGTTGCCAGGAGACGATCCCAACCGCGACCATAAGGATCGTGGCGATGATGACAAAGAACCGCTGCGTGAGACTAAAGTGAAGGACTTTGTCCAGCATCAGTGATCGTGCCCCTTGAGCTCCGATTTCTTCTCTTCGCTCGACAACACGAAGGCGCCCTTGGAAGCCACGACTTCACCCGCCTTGACTCCGGAGACGATCGCAACCATTTCGCCGTCCTGTTGGCCAAGTTCAACCTGGCGCTTGTCAAAGCTATCGCTGTCTTTTACGAACACATACGAATTCTTGTCTTCGATGAGAATCGCCGATTTGGGTACGGCTACCGCCTGTACGGCTGGTCCTACTCCCAACCTGATCGTGGCGAACATGTCTGGCTTTAGCCGTCCTGCAGCTCCGGTGATGAGGCACTGAGTTGGGATGCTCCTCGTCTTCGGATCCACTTTCGACCCAACGACTTGAATGACCCCTTGGAACACCTGTCCCGGGAGAGAGGCGACCGTCACTTGCACCGTGGAACCTTTGCGAACCTTTGCAGAGTCCTGCTCTGGCACATTGGCGGTCACCCAAACGGACTGAAGGTTCTCGACCTCAAGCAGCACTTGCGTGCGATCTACGGCTTGCCCACGTGTCACATCGAGATGGGTAATCGTTCCAGAAATTGGAGCAACCAGGGTCACTCTGCCAACCGAACCACCGCCCGTTCCGGTGTTTGACAAGTAGACAGCGTTGGCGTTCGCAATCGTTTTGTTTGCACTCAGAAGCGCGGACTCAGCCGCTCTGACTCGGAGCCTTGCGCGGTCTAGCTCCAGCTGACTCACACGGACTTCTGCCTCCGCAGTCTGAAGTTCTTTCGCGTTTAGGAGACCTCGGGATGCGATGTTGCGCTCGCGGTCGTACGTTGCCTTCGCGTTCTCAATCTTGGCTTCAGTTCGATCGAGTCGAATCTGATCTTGCTGTAGCTCTAACCGGGCCGCTTCAAGCTCGGACTTCGAGACGATGCCGTCCTTGAATAGGTTTTCGAGTCGACGAAGTTGCTCGGCATGGCTTGCCTGCTCTTTCTGAACGCTCAGCAATTCGCTTTGAGCTTCGTTGAGTTCGTTTTGCGCTTGCTGAATTGGCGCCTGGCTAAATGCACCGGCTCTCGCGAGTTCCCTCTGACGAACTAGACTCACCTTCGCCGCGCTCAGCTTGGCGTTGGAGAGCTCGACTTCAGACTTTGCTTGACCAAGGTCTGATTTTGCCGAGTCACGCATCTTAGTGGCATCGGCGATGCTCGACCAGGCCTGTGCCAACTCCGGTGATTCCAAAATCGCGAGCGTTTGGCCCTGCCGGACGGTGTCGCCGAGTTGAACGGAAATGGAGATGACTCTGCCGGCGATCGGCGGAGTGACGACGGCTCTTCCATTTGTCGTGCTCGTCACGGTGCCTGGAATTCTCAGGGCGGTTTGGATCTTGCGGGTTTGAGCGGTGAAAGTCTCAATGCCAGCGAGTTTCAAACCCTCTGGGGAGAGCTTTACTTGCCCCTCAACATGGGCAGCCTCTTCGTGGCCGTGCTCGTCCTCGGCTGCTTCGGTGACAGGCTTTCCACATGCGACGAGTAGTGAGCAGATGAGAAGGGCAAAGAGCAGGTTTCTCACTTGAGCACTTCCGCGAGGTATCCCGACGCGCGGTACTGGGCGATCACGGCAAGCGAGAGCTGCTGCCTTGCAGCCACCAACTCCTGTTCAACTTCGCGCAGGGCGCGAGTGGCCTCCAGCACATCGATCTGGGTTCCAAACCCTTCGGAATAACCCTTCTGAGATTTGGCGACCAGATCTCTGGCCGATGCGAGAATCACCTCGTACCGTACGACTTGACTTTGCCTGGGTTTTAAGGCGAACTGAGCGGCTTTTACTTCCGCCCGGGCTCTGGTGGTTGCATCCTCAAGCAGTTTTTGAGCGGCTTCTGCTCGTTTCTTTGCCGCGTTGGCTTCGTTCTTAGCTTTGCCATGGTCGAACAGTGCCCAACTGAGTTGTAACCTGCCCGCAAAGTAGCCGGGTTCCTTGTTCCAAGGAGACCTTAATAGCTGAGCACTCAGCTCGGGTCGGTTGGAAACCCTTGCCAATCCGGCTTCTGCCTCAGCGATCTGGACTTGAGACTTCAGGATCAATAGGTCAGGCCTTCCGTCAATCGCTGGGTTTTCAAGCGGCTCGATTTTTGCGTCTGATTCAATCTTGAGATCTGACGCGTCAGTGCCGAGGAGTCCCGAAAGGGTTTGGAGGGATGCGTTTAGGTCTGCGCTCGTCAGTTCGGCCGATTGCTTCGCTCGCTCAAACTCGATTGAGGCTCGCGTGACTTGGGTTTCGGCTACCTTGCCTTCGTCAAATCTACGCTTCGTTGCCACGAGCAACCCTTCTGAAATCTTCAGAAGCTCAGCCGCGACCTCCTTTTGATGTTGGTTTGCGACCGCCTCGGCAAACGCGGTGAGCACGTCACTTTGAAGGTCGGTTGCCAGCGCGACGTATTCGGCGAGTGAGAACTCAATGCCCGCTTCGCCGGCTCGTTGACCGGCCTTACGTCGTCCAAAAATGTCGAGCGGCTGAGAAATTTGAAGGTCTTGGTCGTTTGAACCGAGTTCGCTTCGACTTGAAGCTCCGGCTAGAAAAACGGTCGGAGCATAGGCTCCCATCGCTTTGGATGTCGCTCTTGCTTGTTCAATTCCAAGCTTTGCAGACTTCAGAGCCGGCCGATTTTGCGCGGCAAGTTTAAGCGCGTCGTTTGCGCTGAGTGGCGCTTGAGCATGGCTCGAAAACGCGAATACGATCGATATGAGATGTAAAACTTCCATTGATTGCTCCACACGGGGGTGTGGCTGGAGCAAGAAAGCGACGACTTAGAAAGGGCACGATCTTGCGTCCAGCGGACGGATTCGATTCGTGTTTTCTGGTGGAGCACGGGAGGAGTGCGGACTCGGGGGGCCGGTGGCAGGGGCAGACGCCACGTACACCGGTTGACTCCGATTCACGTAGAATCGCTGGAATTGGATCTGCCTTAGCGGAAGGGGAACGTCGATGAACTCGAACGACGCCTGACTTTTGCTTTGTTCCGCTCGGCCATGATCTTCGCACGAGTCCAACTCACAACAGTCGTGGCAATCGCCATGGCTGCTCTTGACCGTTTCGGCTTCGAAGTGAGGCTCAGATTCTGTCGGGTCAATCAGTTGCGGACAGACGGCACACTTTTGCCCGTCCGGCAGCTCGTAGGCGGCTTGGCACAGGTGGGCCTGGCCAAACAAGAGCACCCATATTAGGAGCATCGCTACGCGCTTCACGCTATCCACTTTACACCCAAGCCATTTCCACGGACGGTTCTTTACTCCGGGAGGATTGCCGAATCTACTTTTGTTGGTTGGCTGCCCAGCCTGTCTTAGCTTGGCTGAAGGGATTTTGTTTGTTTGGTGATCTCCGCTACTCCTGCTCGTACTGCTGTCTCAGCCGGTCTAGCCGCGAATCCCAGGCATGTTCAAGGTCGGCGAACCACTGCTGGGCCAAGGTCACGGCTTCGGGATTGAACTCCCGAATGATCTCTCTTCCGCGCTTTTCGCTCTTCACCAACCCGGCTTCTTCCAAAATCGAGAGATGACGCGTTGCACCTTGGCGCGTTGCGCCGATCCCTTTGAGCAGGGTTAACGTCGTTTGGGGTCCTCCCCGGGCGAGCCGGAGGAGGATTTCTTGTCGGTGCGGATCGGAGAGCGCGAAGAAGATTTGGGTGGTCAAATTGCGTGTGCCTTTTGCAATTTTGGCAGTTCGGAGTCCCAGCCGCCATTGTTCTCGGTGAAGGCGTTCACTCGTCGATCTTCCGGAATCCGCATAAAGCCGGATTCGACCATGAGCACTTGGGTGCCTTCGGGATGATCGCTTAGGGTGAAGCGAACGGTTGAAAGCTGGTCTTCTGGGTATTTGGAGATCTCGCAAGCCGCGCCGGGGTGCCACTGGTAGACAAAGCTCTCGGACTCGATGTGCTCGACGAGTCGGCACTGGCAGTGGAACTCGCCCCAGATCATGGTGTAGGTTCCTCCGAGTTCAAAAGTGCCATCAATTCGCTCCGGAAACCACGACGCCAGTGCCTCCGGCGTGGCGAATGACTTCTGCCAGACGGTCGATCTGGTAGCGGGAAGGACGAGAGTGCGCTCTATCGTATCGGAGATATGCAACATATCAGTTGCATATTAGACCGATCGCGTTTGATGCGTCAAGTGGGCGCCAGTTTTCCGGCCAAAATGGAGATGAGGGTGACGTGGTTTGGTTCGTAGACACTCATGGCTTTACACCTTTCAAGGGTGTGACGGAGCCTGTCGCGACTTGAGCCGCACGGTAAGGAAATGGAAAACGTCTTGTCAAATGAATCTAAGTGCCCGTTCTCGGGCGACGCGCTGAACCACACGATCGCCGGTGCGCGGACGACCGCGGGATGGTGGCCGAATCAGCTCAATCTAAATCTCTTGAAGAAGAATTGCCCGATGGCAAACCCGATGCCCAGCGACTTCGATTACGCGGCGGAGTTCAAGAGCCTCGACCTAGACGCCGTGGTCGCGGACTTGACCGCGCTGATGACGGATTCGCAAGATTGGTGGCCTGCGGACTATGGCCACTACGGTCCGTTCTTTGTCCGCATGGCATGGCACAGCGCGGGCACGTACCGAATTGGCGATGGCCGCGGTGGCGCCGGATCGGGCACGCAGCGATTCGCTCCCCTCAACAGCTGGCCCGATAACGGAAACCTTGATAAGGCACGACGACTCCTTTGGCCGATCAAGCAGAAGTACGGACGAAAGCTCTCCTGGGCCGACCTCATGATCTTGGCCGGCAACGTTGCGCTTGACTCGATGGGCCTGAAGACGTTTGGCTTCGGCGGCGGACGAGAAGATGTTTGGGAACCAGAAGAGGACATCAACTGGGGTCCCGAAACGACGTGGCTTGGCGATGAGCGATATCGCGGCGATCGCGAACTCGACAATCCGCTTGGCGCAGTGCAGATGGGGCTGATCTACGTGAACCCAGAGGGCCCTAACGGTAAGCCAGACCCGCTCGCTTCTGCTCGCGACATTCGCGAAACCTTCGCCCGAATGGCGATGAACGATTACGAGACGGTTGCACTCATCGCCGGTGGCCACACGTTTGGTAAGACTCACGGTGCGGCAAATCCGGATGAATTCGTTGGTCGAGAGCCTGAGGGTGCCGATCTGGACGAGCAGGGACTTGGCTGGAAGAACAGCTTTGGCACCGGAAAGGGAGTTCACACGATCACCAGCGGACTTGAAGGCGCATGGACGCCGACCCCGATCACTTGGGACAACAGCTACTTCGATACCTTGTTCGGATTTGAGTGGGAGCTCACGAAGAGCCCAGCCGGCGCGTTCCAGTGGACGCCAAAGGACGGATCGGGCGATGGACTCGTGCCCGACGCCCACGATCCTAACGTTCGACACGCGCCGATGATGGCGACCACCGACCTTGCGCTTCGTCTCGATCCAGAGTACGAAAAGGTGTCGCGACACTTCCACCAGAACCCAGATGAACTGGCCGATGCCTTTGCCCGGGCTTGGTTCAAGCTCACCCACCGCGATATGGGGCCGATCAATCGGTACCTCGGCAAGCTGGTTCCAAGCGAAGAGCTGATTTGGCAGGATCCGGTTCCGACGGTTGACCACAAGCTGATCGATCAGGCGGATGTTGCCGAACTCAAGGGCAAGATTTTGTCCTCCGGCCTGACCATTTCCGAACTGGTCTACACCGCGTGGTCCTCGGCGTCAACATTCCGCGGCACCGACAAGCGCGGCGGTGCGAACGGATCACGCATTCGACTTGCGCCTCAAAGGGACTGGGAGGCGAACCAGCCAGCCCAGCTCGCGCGGGTTCTTGAAACGCTTGAGGCGATCCAGTCTGACTTTAATGCATCGAAGACCGACGGGACGAAGGTTTCTCTCGCCGATCTGATCGTCCTCGGCGGCTGCGCGGCAGTATCTGAGGCGGCGAAACAGGCGGGATACGCCGTCACCGTTCCGTTCACTCCCGGGCGAACGGATGCAACGCCAGAGCAGACTGATGCCCACTCGTTCACGAGTCTGGAGCCCACCGCCGACGGATTCCGCAACTACGTTCGAACTGGCTGCGAGAGCGTGAGTGCCGAATTGTTGCTAGAAAAGGCCAACTTGCTCACCTTGACCGCTCCAGAAATGACGGTCTTGATCGGCGGTCTTCGCGTTTTGGGCGCGAACTTTGGTCAGGCAAAGCACGGCGTCTTCACGCACCGGGAAGGAACGTTGAGCACGGACTTCTTCGTGAACTTGCTCGACATGAACACCCGATGGGTGCGCTCCGGCGGCACAGCGGGTGTTCTGGACGGCCTCGACCGGAACACGGGTGAGCTGAAATGGACGGGAACGGTTGTCGACCTCGTGTTCGGTTCGAACTCACAGCTGCGAGCGTTGGCCGAGGTTTACGCTTCTAGCGATGCCGAGGAGACGTTCGTCAGCGACTTCGTCGCGGCTTGGAACAAGGTGATGAACCTTGACCGCTTCGACCTAGCCTAAACCGGTTGCGATCGCGTCGTGAGGTTAGTCCTCACGACGTGATCTTTTTTGCTCGGAACCTCAATCGGATGTAGTCGGCGGTCCAGTTTCCGGCGCTATCGCAAAGGCTCGGCTTCAAAAGTTCAACGGCCGTGTCGAGAACGGTTGCCACGGACTCTTGGCGAAACTCGGCAAGGCTAGTTTGGGCAAAAGTTTTGAGCCAGCCAAGCATCCCCGTGGGCAACGGCGTCGGACGTGGGATGAGGGCGATGGATTCGATTTCGAACCCATGCTCGATAAGTAGCTGGCCATACTCGCCAGGCGTTGGGTAGTACCAGGGGCTTTCGAATTCGGGTAGCCCGTGAAGGCGGGTGGCGGCGATCAGCGCGGTGACAATAGCGGCTACGTTGCCGTGACCTCCCATTTCGGCGACAAAGATTCCGCCGGGTTTCAAGGCTCGGGCAACGCCTGCGACGGCCAGTTCGGGAGGCTTTACCCAGTGCAACGTGGCGTTCGAGAAGACCGCGTCAAACTCGTTGTCGAAGGTGAGTTCCCGCGCGTCCATCACGGCGACGTTTAGCCCAAGCTCTTTCGCCTTTTCAATCATCGTCGGGCTCGCGTCGACGCCGATGACATCGGCGCCGCGGTTCTCGAGTTCCTTCGTCAGTGGGCCGTCTCCGCACCCCAGATCTAGCACTCCAAGTCCGCGGATGTCACCTAGAAGGTCGGCAACTTGGTGACCGTAGTCACTGACGAAGCGCGCATTACGGTTGTAGTCGTCAGCGTTCCAGGCGATGTTTGACATGGTGCTCTGAGTATGACTTCGGTAGTCTGGGGCCAGAATGGGAGACGCATGGGAGGCCAAGTGCTTGGCGCAGATGGATGATGAGGCGATCTGGCTGCGGATCGGTCGGCCAAAACCGGCGGAATCGGAAAAGCTGCCCCGCTGGGTCATTGCGATGATCTTCCGATTCAACTTCGCTATCTTTGCCGGAGTTCTGACGGTGCTTCTGGTGGTCCTTGCGTTCACGATGTCCGACTCACTTTCTGACTTTCGGAATGCGGCAGATATTCTCTCGGTCGTTGGATTCGTCGTAGTGGTCGCGACTGCGATGGCGTCCTACTCGGCAAGCATCTACCGGCGAAGCTGGAACCGTCGAGCGGCTCGGTTTCAAAATGAGGGCTGAGCGCAAGGTTATGCGCGAATCGATCCGCTGATTAAGGTACTGGACGAAACGTTATCCGCCGACCGGAAGGCGTTGTCGTGGTCAGCATAAAACTTGCTAGTGATTCGCGACCTCATGATCGCTTGGTATGCTGCCGGCTTCGATGTCGCTAGTTAAGGGAGTCTACGATCTATTAGTAACCGACACTGTGCGGGCGAAAATTGAAGCGCTTCCGTCGGATCTTGAAGCGGTCGTGCATTCCCTGGAACTCGGGGATCTCGCGGAGTACCTGGCAAGGGAGATTCTGCTTCGCACGCGGGAGCAGCTGAGATTCACGGATGACGTGGATCAAGCAATCTCGCAAACGGTACGAGCGATTCAGCAACTTGGCAAAGATGAGCTGATTGAGGCATGCGTGCTTGCCGCGGTTAAAAAGAAGCAAGGTACGGTCGCCCTTCCGGAAATTCCGCTTTCACACAACGCACTCGTTACAAACGAAAGCAAGGTCAATTACGCGCACATCCTCCGTAAGGAACTAGCTTCGGCAGATCGCGTCGACGTCATCTGTCCGTTTATTGGCGTTGCGGGGCTGAACCTGATCTTCAGAGAGCTCCAGGAACTTGGAAGTCGACTACGTGTCGTGACGACGACTTATCTCGGCGGAACGCACACGCGAGCATTGGTCAGGATTGCAGAAACCAATGCGAGCGTAAAAATCGCGTACGAAAGTCGAGATCAAAAGACGAGCCTGCACGCTAAAGCCTGGATTTTCCACCGGGACTCGGGGGCCAACACCGCGACGATTGGCTCATCGAATATCTCGCCAAACGCGCTTGTCGATGGTCTTGAATGGAATGTCCGAGTGAGCGCAATCGAATCGCCGCAGCTTTTTGAAGGGCTAAAGAGTACTTTTGAGCGTCTGTGGCACGATCCGCAGTTTGAGGATTTTGATCCGGCGAGAGACACCGAACGCTTGACCCTCTCGCTAAGGGCTCAACGAAGCAGTACGTCCGAAGCGATGTTCTTTGCTGACCTCGTGCCGCATCCTCATCAGGCGGAGGCACTCGCCGAACTTCAGTACGCACGGCTTGAGGGTCGGAAGGAGAATCTTATCGTTGCTGCGACCGGTACAGGAAAGACACTTCTTGCCGCATTTGACTACAAGCGGTTGTGCGAGGCTGCGAAAGGACGACTTAAGCTTCTGTTTGTTGCGCACCGGGGCGACATTTTGGAGCAGTCGCTAGGAGCCTTTCGCGCGGTTATGCGCGATAAAGATTTTGGCGAACTGAACGTCGGGCAGGACAAGGCAGACAACTGGAAGTATGTATTTGCCTCGATTCAGTCTTTCAGCGAAAAGAGGCTTAGTGAGTTTTCGGCAGATCACTTTGACGTTATCATTGTCGACGAATTCCACCATGCTGAAGCACGGACCTACCAGCGACTACTAGACCATTTTCGGCCGTCGCAGTTGCTCGGCTTAACGGCTACTCCCGAGAGAACTGATGGCAGATCGGTGATTGATCGATTTGGTGTTCCAACTTTTGAATTGCGACTCTGGCATGCACTGGAGCGAAACTTGCTGTGCCCATTTCACTACTATGGGATTGACGATAAGACAAACCTAAGTAGCGCAGGCTTTATCAGCGGAAAGTATGTAGATTCCGAGTTAGAGAAGGAGTTTATTGAACGAGGCGATGAACGAGTTCGGATCATCCTTCACGAGCTGCAGGAGAAAGCCCCGGAACTTGATGGACTTCGTGCCGTGGCCTTTTGCGCCACGATTCGTCACGCTGATTACATGGCAAAGCAGTTTGTCTCGGCTGGTTACAATGCCGTAGCGTTGCACTCCGGACGCTCGGCGGAGGATCGAGATCGGATCATGTCCCAATTTCGGAACGGCGAGATCCAAATCGTGTGCACGGTCGATCTCTTCAACGAGGGTATTGACGTGCCCGAAATCAACACCGTTCTCTTTTTGCGCCCTACCGAGAGTTCGACGGTGTTCATCCAGCAGCTCGGTCGAGGACTGCGAAAGCACGCTGACAAGGGCGCGCTAACCGTGCTCGACTTCGTTGGTAAGCAGAATCGGAAGTTTCGGTGGGATTTGCGTTATCGAGCCATCACGGGCCAGACTCGGATGGAGCTGCAGCGAGCAATCACTGATGAGTTTCCCCAGTTGCCCGCTGGATGCAACATTAGGCTAGACAAAGAGACTCAGAACCATATTCTCGACGGGATAAAGAATGGTATCCCGACGAACAAACGGGCAATGATTGATGAGATTCGTCGTCTTGTTGCCGCGGGCAAAGAGATCACGGTGTCCAGTTTCATTCGCGAGTCAGGAGTCGAGCTCTCAGATCTTTACCGCGGGCACTCTTTGCACCACTTGCTCGTTAGCGCGGGCGTCGAAAACGCCGAGGACGAAGCCGTGAAGCGGGTGAGTAGCTTTATTCATTTGAACGACACCCTAAGGATTGAAAACTACCGCGATGCCTTGCTCAAGTCACAGGAGTCCGCTTGGTCGCGGATGGTCTCCTTCCCTTTATCACGATCAATGGATGTTTCGAAAATTACGCCAAGGGTTCGGCGAGAGATGCTCGAACTCTTGGATTACCTTGCGACATACGCATTGCATCGGCCGGCTCTGGCGGCAGACCTTCCTTTTGTAGTCGGTATGGAGTATTCCCGCGACGAGATCGTGGCACCGTTCCGCGACAATCCGGAATCCATGCGCCAAGGCACGTTTTACGTGCGCGAGGCTGGGCTAGATATCCATCTTGTTACACTTAAGAAAACGGAGCGGAACTTCTCGCCATCCACGATGTACCAGGACTACTTTGTTGATCCTAAAACGCTTCACTGGGAGAGTCAGTCGACAACATCGGCGCATTCAGCCACTGGACAACGACTCATCCTCGGCATCGGGCGGCATCTTTTCTTTGTTCGGAGCGAGAAGGCTAGCTTTGGAGGCGTGGGACCGGTGCCATTCACCTGCGTTGGATTTGCCAACCCAATTTCCCATCAGGGTGAGCGCCCGATAAAGCTCGTATGGGAGCTTGAAACCCCGGTAGCCGACCACACTTGGGTTCGCTTTAAGGCTGCATCCGGGTAGCTTGCGGTCTGGTCTTATGATTTCTCCCGCCGTTGCAACTCGACTTGTGTTTTTGATGGTCGGGTTTTCGGTGGCTTCTTGGGCGCCTTTGGTGCCGGTGGTGAAGTCTCGTGGGGCAGGGATGGGGGAGGCGGAGCTGGGGCTGATTCTGCTTTGTCTTGGGCTGGGGTCCCTGATTGCCATGCCGCTATCTGGCGGGTGGGCGGCTCGGTTTGGTTGTCGGCGGGTGATCTCGGTTGCGGCCACGGTGGTTTGCCTGGTCATGCCGGCACTCGGGACCTTCACATCGCCGATTGGCATCGGAGCGGCGCTGTTGTTCTTTGGAGCTGGGATCGGGACGCTTGATGTGGTGATGAACATTCAGGCGAGCCTTGTTGAGCAAGAAGAAGGTCGGCCGATGATGTCTGGGTTCCATGGCCTGTACAGCGTCGGAGGAATCTTCGGGGCGGGCTTGGCATCGTTGCTCCTTGGCTTCAAGCTCGCTCCATCTGGCCTGATGTTCGGAATGGCGTGCGTGAGTGCGTTGATCATCGCGCTGGCGAGGCCGGGGCTGCTGACGCAGGGCGGAAGTTCGGAGGCGCCGGTGTTTGCGTTTCCGAAAGGGACCGTGCTCCTGATCGGCTTCATGTGCTTCGTGATGTTCCTTTCCGAAGGTTCAACGCTCGATTGGAGCGGCGTGTTGTTAAGCGAGCGGCATCGCTTGAACGAAAGTCAGGCCGGTTACGGCTATGCCGCCTTTGCGGCCACCATGAGCATTGGCCGGCTCACCGGGGACCGGATCGTGGCGATGCTGGGGAGCCGAACCATCCTCATTGGCGGAGGGCTGCTGGCGGCGATCGGATTCATGATTGCTGCGACGGCGCCGAACGGTTGGGTCGCAATTGTGGGTTTTGGAATGGTCGGACTGGGCGCGTCAAACGTGGTTCCGGTCCTCTTTACCGCCGCCGGAAAACAGAAGCAAATGCCACCGAACCTTGCCATTGCGGCCATCACTACGCTAGGGTATGCGGGCATCTTAGTCGGACCGGCGCTGATCGGATTCTTGGCCAAAGGCATTGGTCTGGCTCCGACTCTCGGCGTTGTGGCGCTCTTGATTGCGCTGGTGCCCCTCTTTTCTGGTCGAATTCTTAACGCTGCACCAGAAGCGAGCTAGACGAATCGGTGATGGGGGCCGCATACTAGGCAAGCATTCTCTCTCGTTAGAACCCATATGACGACCTTCATTGTTGCAGGTGCCATGATGTCGGCGAATCTTCCGCCGACGCAGTTGCCGTTCCTTAGTGGCGGCGATGTTTCCGAGATTGCCGAGGTCGAGGCAGGCGGCGGCAAGTATTTTTATCAGGGAAAGGCGGAAGACCCGTTCGTCATCATGAAGAAGGCGGGCTGGAACTTTGTCCGGTTTCGAATCTGGAACAAACCGACCGCGGGCTGGTGCGACAAAGACCAGACCCTCAAGCTCGCCAAAAGAGCCCACGCACAGGGACTCAAAATCAGCTTGGACTTTCACTACTCCGACTGGTGGGCTGATCCGGGCAAGCAGACCAAGCCGGCAGATTGGAAGGATTTCAGTTTCGAGCAGCTTGAGAAGGCGGTTTACGACTACACGAAAGACGTGCTGTCGGCGATGAATCAGCAAGGAACCCCTCCCTACATGGTTCAGGTTGGGAATGAGATCGTAGGAGGAATGCTCTGGCCCGATGGTAAGGCCGACTCCAACAATCCCGAGCAGTGGAAGCGGTTGGCGAAGTTGCTTAACTCTGGTATTCGGGCAGTTAAGGACACGGCAGGGGAAGACAAGGTCATCACCATGCTGCACTTGGATCGAGGTGGAGACAACAAGACGGCCGTGTGGTGGCTCGATCACATCACGGCCGAGAAGGTTCCGTTTGACACCATTGGTCTCTCGTTTTATCCCTGGTGGCACGGCACCCTAGCTGCGTTCGAAAGCAATCTAATCGACCTTTCGCGACGATACAAGAAGGACATCTATGTGGTCGAAGTTGCGTACCCGTGGGGAACAGATAAGAAGCCGGGACCGCACGTGTATAACGGTGACAAAACCGAATCGGGCTATCCACAAACTCCCGAGGGGCAAGCCAAGTTCCTCGCAAAAGTAAAGGAGATCATCAAAAAGATGCCAGAAGGTCGCGGCAAGGGCCTTTTGTATTGGGCGCCAACTTGGATTCCGACGCCAAAGGAGCATTCTCCTTACGCAAACTTGGCAACGTTTGACGAACAGGGGCACGCCTTGCCTTCGGTTGACGTGCTGGGAGAACAGTAAACGGCGATGAACTGGACCTCCGTTGGAATCTTTGGCTTAGCCGCCACATTGGTCGTTGGTGCCGTTGTTACGGGCGAGCGCGTAATTTCACGCCAAGACCGTACCGACCGGGTTACCGTTATCTACTGGGAAAAGTGGACGGGTTCGGAAGGTGAGGAAATGCGAAAGGTGGTGAACGCCTTCAACGAGAGTCAAGACCGGATTTTTGTGAAGTACCTCAGCATCTCCGGGATCGATAGCAAGACCCGCCTTGCGATTGCAGGTGGGAACCCGCCGGACGTCGCCGGAATCTGGGGAGATCAGGTGGTCCAGTTTGCGGATGCAAACGCGCTCACCGATCTGACCGAACTGGCAAACGATAAGGGTCTCGACGAGAACTATTACATCCCGGCGTACTGGGACGGCTATGTTTACAAAGACAAGGTTTGGGCTCTGCCCAGCACGCCAGCCGCAATTGCATTGCACGCCCGCCCCGACCTCCTTCCGCCTGAAGTTGCAACGCCGGAAACGTTCCCGAAGACCTTCGAAGCGCTGGATGCCTTGGTGGAAAAGATTTCGGTCCAGGGCCCAAATGGCAGTTTGAAACTGGCCGGCTTCCTACCGAGCAATCCCGGCTGGTGGAACTGGGCATGGGGTTACTACTTCGGCGGACAGCTGATTACGGGCGACAAGGTGACGATCGATACTCCCGAGAACCTGCGAGCTTTCCGCTGGATTGCCAAATACACGAAGAAATTTGGTTCGAAGGAAGTCCAAAGCTTCCAAGGTGGCTTCGGCAACTTCGCCTCCCCACAAGATCCGTTCATGAGTGGCAAGGTCGCTGCCGAACAGAACGGGGTGTGGAAAGCCAACTACATCAACGTCTACAAGCCTGGTCTGGAATGGTTTGCGGTCCCGATGCCGTACCCAGCCGATCGGCCCGACCTGAAAGGGCGTTCAAACCTTTCGCAGGATGTGCTTTGTATTCCGAGGGGAGCCAAGCACGTGAAAGAGGCGTTTGAGTTCCTTAGCTTTGTGCAAAAGCAGGATGTGATGGAGGGGCTGTGCTCGGCCCACGGAAAGAATTCGCCGCTCGCCAAGGTAAGTGAGAAGTTCTTCGACACCCATCCCAACAAGTACATTCGGCTCTTCGATCAACTGGCAAGGTCACCTGGTGCCTTCAACATTCCGAAGGTTGGCGTTTTCCCGCAGATCAGCAACGAAATGAACGTGGCATTCCAAGAAGTGAACTCCGAGCAAAAGACCCCAGAGCGAGCGCTTGCCGACGCGCAACAGCGGGCAGAAATCATTTGGTCGACCTACCGTAAGCAGGTGCTTGCCCAGTGAAGAAGGACTTACGCATTGGGTTGCTCTTCGCCTTGCCGTGGATTCTGGGCTTTATCATTTTTCTGGCCTATCCCGTCTTGGCGTCGCTCTACTATTCGTTCACAAACTTCTCGATTCTGCGGGAGCCTTCTTACGTGGGAGCCGACAACTATGCCGAGCTGGCCTCGGACACGGTGTTTCACAAAGCGTTGATCAACACTCTGATCTATGCCGTCGGCGCGGTTCCGCTGAGCACCGTGGTCGCGATTGGGTTGGCCATGCTGCTGAATACAAAGGTGAAGGGCATGTCCTATTACCGGACCATCTTCTTTCTGCCCTCGTTGGTGCCGATGGTCGCGCTCGGCACGCTGTTCTTGTGGATATTTAACGGGGACTATGGGCTGCTCAATGAAGGGATTCGGGCCGCGAATCTAGAACCGCCAAACTGGCTCGGCGACCCGGCATGGTCAAAGTCGACGCTCATGCTGATTTCCATGTGGGGCTGTGGACAGGCGATGGTCATTTACCTTGCCGGACTCCAGAACGTGCCAGTCTCTTTGTATGAGGCGGCAGATTTGGATGGCGCAAAGCTCGGCAAGAAGATCTGGAACGTCACGCTGCCGATGCTCTCGCCCGTAATTTTGTTCAACGTTGTCATGGGGATCATCGGCGCGTTACAGGTGTTCGCGGTGCCTTACGTGATGTTCCCAGGTGGTGCCCCGGCTCGATCCACCTACTTCATTGCAAGCTACTTGTTCGACAACGCCTTCCAATATCAGCGAATGGGATATGCAAGCGCGGTTGGTTGGGTGATGTTCATCATCACGTTGGTTCTAACGCTGCTTGCCCTCAAAATGTCAGATCGGCATGTCCACTACGAAACGGAGTAAGTCATGGGAAAACGTAAGCAGATTCAAACCGCCCTCACCCACGTGGCCCTCATTTTGCTATCGGTGGTCTTCGCTCTTCCCTTGCTCTGGATGCTCTCGACGTCGTTGAAACCGATAAGCGAGACCCTGACGACTCCACCGAAGTGGATTCCGACTCAGGTGATGTGGAGCAACTACCCAGATGCGATCAACTATAACAGTAAGCAGCTAGGCTACATCCCGTTCCTCGTCTATATGCGGAACACCGTCGTAGTGACGATCTTGTGCATTGTTGGATCGGTGACGTCGAACGCGCTCGTTGCTTATTCCTTCTCTCGTTTGCGCTGGGCCGGTCGGGATGCGTTCTTCGGCCTCACCGTGGCGACCATGATGATCCCGTTCCCGGTGCTTATGGTTCCCACCTTTACGTTGTTCCGCTACCTCGGCTGGGTGGGATCGTTCAAGCCGTTGTGGGTACCGGCATTCTTTGCGAGTGCGTTCTCGATCTTCCTGTTGCGACAGTTCTTCCGTACGATTCCGATGGAGTTGAGCGAAGCGGCGAAGCTGGACGGATGCAGCGAGTTCCGAATCTTCACCGACGTGATCGTCCCGCTCGCGAAGCCTGCGCTCATGGTCGTGGCGTTGTTCACGTTCATGGGGTCTTGGAACGACTTCCTCGGGCCGTTGATTTACTTGGTCGACCAAAACACCTTCACCCTGGCGCTTGGTCTCTCGGCCTATCAGACCCAGCACGGCGGCACCCCATGGAACCTCCTTATGGCCGCGACCTTGCTCGTGATTCTGCCGATCCTGATCGTGTTCTTCTTTGCCCAGAAGCTGTTCATTCAAGGCATCGCGACAAGCGGATTCAAGTGAGGTCCGGGTTGGAAGGTCTCAAAATCCCGCACTTTTGAACCTGAGGAGGGTTTTGAGACCGGCCGGTTTCACGGGAAAGGAGAACATGAAGCAGATGGTCACTTCGCTTCTCCTCGCTTCTCAAATGGTCGCCCTTCCTTCGGGTCCAATGATCGATCCTGCCGCGCTGCGGGCCGATTTACAGGTCCTTCGGCAAGCCCTAATGACGGTTCATCCGGGCCTGTACCGGTACCAATCGCCCGCCCAAATTGAGGCTGAGTTCACCGGACTTGAGCGGAAATTTTCGAAAGGTGCGACGCAGGCTGAGGTCTTTCTTGCTCTATCAAAGTTCACCGCAAACATTCGGTGCGGGCACACCTTCCCTAGTTTCTGGAACCAGCCGGATGAGACGCAGGCGAATCTTTTCATGACAAAGGACAAGCTTCCGATCGCGTTTCGCTGGATTGGCGGCAAGATGATCGTGACTCGAAACGACTCAAAAACCCCAGACCTTCGTCCGGGCACGATGATCACAAAGATCAACGATGTTCCGAGCGAGGTCGTTCTAAAGACGCTTCTGCAATATGTGAAGGCGGATGGTCGAAACGACGCAAAACGAATTGCAGAGTTGCAGCTTCAGGGACCCAAAGCGTGGGAAGCTTTTGACATCTACTACTCGCTCGCGTACCGTCCGTCGGATAAGTTTAAGTTACAGATCACTCAGTTGGATGGAAGCAAACAATCGGTGAGTGTGGATGCCATTGACCAAGAGGCACGTCGCAAAATCCGTGCTGAGCAAACGCCGAAAGTGAATAACAACGAAGAGTTGTGGCAGTTTAGCTGGGCGCGTCCTGACACCGCGGTTCTGAAGATGCCAACATGGGCGCTCTACAACAGCAAGTGGAATTGGCAGGAATATCTTCGTTTAAAGTTCGTGGAACTTCAAGCCAAAGGAGCTTCGACCTTGATTTTGGATGTGCGTGGAAACGCAGGTGGTAACGAGTGTGGCGACGAGATCATGCGGTATCTGGTTTCGGACCGTCAGAGCGTTCCAGCGAACCAAACCTTTGTTAAGTATCAGCAAATCCCGAAAGACTTGGCTGCACACCTAAATACTTGGGATCCTTCCTATTACGACTGGTCGCGTGTCAGCAAGCCACTTCAGCCAGTGAAAATGTTGAACACGAGTGCGTATCAGATTCGATCTGAAACGCTTAGCGCTACGATCTTTCCGGCGACCCCACGATTTAGTGGCAAGGTGTTTGTGCTCGTCGACGCCGAGAACAGTTCGGCGACTTTCCAGTTTGCACAGCAGGTGCGAAACTTCAAAGTCGGAACCTTGGTCGGCCAGCCGACGGGCGGCAACCGAAGGGGAATCAACGGCGGTGCCATCTTCTTTACCACGCTGCCGAATTCGCGCATCGAGATTGATATCCCAATCATCGCCTACGTCCCAACTTCCAATCAGCCAGACGAAGGATTGGTCCCTGACGTTGTTATCCGAGACACTCGTGCGGACATTGCTACGGGTCGCGATTCGGTGATGGATTGGGTGCTGAAGCAGACAGAATCTGCTGGCGGAACGCGGTCGGCGTTTGGCCGGTAACTTGCTTGAAGCAGCGGTTGAAGCTGGCCTTCGAGTTGAATCCACACTCGAAAGCCAGTTCGATCAGGTCTCGGCTCTCGGCGGGATTGCTCAAAAGCTCGATCATTTCTTGGACCCGAAGTCGATTGACAAAAGCGTTGAAACTCTCGTTGCGAGCGTTGTTCAACGCCTTTGAAACGTAACTCGGTGACAACTCGACGGCTTCCGCAAAGATCGCGAGAGTGAGTTGCGGATCTCGCCACAGAAACCTCTGTTGGCACCTTGCCTCAATCTGGTCGGCAACCTTCCCCCAGTCTTTCGGAGCGGGAGCCGCGTCGCTCGGGGTGGGAATCGAAATTTGCGGCACGGGGTCAGATAGCCGTAGGGCCCCGTTGCCGATGACGTAAACAACCGCAGCGTTGCACAGATATAGCGGGTAGCTGTCGAAATAAGTCGAGTTCGGACGGAACTCGGAAAGCACCTGGAAAATGACATCTACGGCGAGAAAAACGGCAAACGTGGTTAGGGTGATTCCAAGGAATCGGACCGTCACGGGCGCAGCCTGAGTCAGGTTTTCCTGCGTAAACGACTCGTACTCCCGGGTTCGGCGCAAGGCCAACCATAGATAGACGCAGAGGGAGCCGAAGGCAAAATAGGTGTCAAACGAGTCTACGTAGACCTGAACTCGCCCGTGCCAAGCGTCCTTGAATGCCAGTGGCTGCAAGAACATGACCGTGTAGTAGATTGCTTCGATCGCCAGCGGGAGCAAGTGCCACTGCCACCTTTTCGGTAAGCCGGCTCCCGTGCGCATCAGCACATAAAAGTACAGGAGCGGCCCAAAGCCTGACTCGAGCTCAAAGGGTGCATAGCTGAGCCAAGGGTGCTTTTGGTAAAAGCCGGAGAACCCGAGCACGTACGGCACCAGCTTGAGCGAGACAAGGGAAATGAGCGCCGCCAAAAAACGGTGAGCCGCGCGGTCCCGCTTGGCAAACAATAGAGTCCCGACCACGATCGCGCCCTGAATCAGGCCCAATAGCAGAACGGTACTCGCGGTGCTCATGCCGTTCAGATTCTAGCGGCTATTCAGCCTTCGGAACCTAGTGGCAGAGGATGGAGTTTAATAGGATATGCGCACTCGGAACGCATGGCTCGCGTTAGTCATGCTGTTCAGCCTCTTCTTCCCAAGTCTTCCGGTGTCGGCCGTTGTGCCGACGACCGCCAAGAAGGCTTGTGCGATGAAGTGCTGCCGCCCATCGCAGCCCTCCGAGGCGACCACTCCGAAGTGCCACCGCGTGGCTGCAGAACCCGTCGTTTCCGATTCTTGCAAGTGTTCGTTAGGCTCGGACGAGCCAGATCAGGAACTTGATCTCACCCTCATTGTCCGAACCGCCAGCAATGACCTGAGTTTTCTGCTGGCTGCCAGCGTCGAATTGCCGGCGCCCCTTGAGCAGGCAATAGAGAGAACAGAAAGTCCGCTTGCGAAGCCTTGTTTCGCCTTGGATCAGGCGGGCCATGCAGGCTGCTGGCTGGGCCGTGCTCCGCCAATCGTCTTGGGATAAATGCGCCTGCGCTTCGGTGACAGGCGAATTCGTAGCTTGCCGCCGACCCAATTCGATTGCACCAAATGCCAATTTTCGCGTTCATACCCTTGCTGCCAGCGCAGCACCATCAGACAACCAAGTCGCTTGCCATCTCGCAAGTGCGCATTGACGACTACCAAGTAAAGCTCCGCCTACCGGAAGGTGGTGTTTACGCGGGTGAGCCACTCGACCTCGAATTTCGGGTCACCGACACTCGCCAGAAAGACCCGATCGAGAACGGGTTCAAGGGCGTCGGTGGAATCTCAGCGACGGCCCGCGTAACGATGCCCAGCATGCAGGGAATGCCAGAAATGAGGCCAAAGGTTCACCGCGAAGGCGTTCCGGGAGACTACGGCCTCGAACTATTTTTCCCTCATGGTGGCGTCTATCAGATCGACTTATCGCTGAAAATTCCGGGCTCAGAATCGCCGAAATCTGCGACATTTACCGTTGAGGTGAAAGACGAGCGCCCAGCGGGCAGTAAGGTTGTTCCGCCGTTCAAGCTCCGTGTTCTGCCGCCAAAGTCACCGCGTGTGATGGGTAATACGACCGAGCTCCAGATGCAGGTCATCAACACGAAGACCGGCCAAGTCGAGAAATCCTTTGACGAAGCTCACACCCAGAAGTTCCACTTGCTTATCGCAAGTCGAGACTTGAACTGGTTCCGGCATGAGCACCCGGTCATGGCTCCAGACGGAACCTGGAAATACTCGATGACCTTCCCGGCCGGAACCGACTACCTCGTATTCGGCGATGTTGCTCCCCAAGGTCAAGGTTCGCGCATTCTGGCTTCGAGCATCTCGGTTAATGGGACAAAGCCGACCTGGAATACGCGCATTTCGCTGAGCTCGCGAAGCGTGGATCAGGGCCTCAAGGGAATTCTGAGCCCAACCGGGGGAATCGTTACTGCGCGATCGGCGACGCTGCAGGTGAAGCTGTTTGACGCGAAGACCGGAATGCCAGCTGGTGACACGCAGCCATGGCTCGGTGCGGCCGGGCATATGATGATCTTCCACACCGATGGGAAAACCGTCGTGCACAGTCATCCACAAGAGGATGCCGCGAGCGAAGCGCTGGTTCGGAAAGGAATCGTGCGATTTTCTGCCCGTTTCCCCAAGCCCGGGACCTACAAGGTTTATAGTCAATTCAGTTGGCGCGGCTCGATTCGAACGTTGAACTTTGCGTTGAAGGTGCAAGAATGAAATTTCATAACCTATTCGTCGTCGCTCTTTGCTTCTTTACCGCGTCGATTACATCGGCGCATGAGGGCGACTGCCCGTACTGCAAGCTGAAGCTTGTTCAGAACACACCGGAGCAAGACAACGAGGTCGTGCTCCGCTTTGGGAACAAGAAGATCGAGTACCGATGCATTTTCTGCGTCTTCAAGGACCAGAAGCGCTACAAGGGCGACCTAGTGGTGTACGCCCCAAGCGAGAAGGTTGGCGAGCCCGTCATCTTGAAGCGAACGGATGGCAAGTGGACCGCTCCCGAAGGCGCTGTCTTCCTGAACTCGTTCAAGAAGCACGTTGACTGCGCTGCGCTTTCGCGGGCTTTCTCGAGTTCGGCTGCTTACGAGGCGTACGTCAAGAAGAACGATCTTAAGGAAACCAAGGCGTTTACGCTGTTGGAATTCATTGATTTCGTGGTGAAGCCCGCAAAATGATCGCGCTACTGGGCCTAGTACTATCGGCTGGTTTCGGTCAGGACCGGCTGCCTCCCGTTCCGCCCGATTTGCCAAGCTGGATTCGGGCAAAGGGGATGGACGAGCTGTATTACAAGTCTGCCCCATACAACTGGTCGATCAACCGAATTCCAAAGTTCGCGCGAGACATGTACGCCACGGGCGTTGGGCATTCAATGGCATACGAGGCACTCGCCAGCGGACGGGAAGCCGAGCTTGAGACAACCACGTTCGAACGGATAAATCGGATCCTGAAGAATCCGCCGCGCTTGCCGGTTGACGAGATGGCGCTTTCGCCGACCTTTGTGCGGAAGTATGGCTATCTGGAAAAGGTCTTTGATTGGGCGCACACGCTGCACTTTCAGACGATCGATGTACTGGCTTATCCAGGTTGGTCTGATTCTCGAAAGGAACAAGAGCTGGAGGAGTTGTGGAGTTTCTATCAATCCGAGCCTTATGCCCTCACGGGATTGCCCATGAACATGGAATACCTAGATAGCTTTCCGTATTCGAAGGGCTTTCGGCAGAAGTACCCCAAGGTCAACGGTCTGTTTTGGGGTTACCACTGGTTACAAACCGTGAACTACGACATGCTTTATCGTGTTCCGACCGCCGATCAGGCGGCGCAATACGAAGTCATTGGTGAGCGATATCGCGAGGTGGAGCTCTACGACGAAACGCGCGACTTCATGCCCATGACGGCTGAGCTGAGCCCGCGGTTCGCAAAACGGTTCCCCCAGTTGGCGAACGCGTTTGACAACCTGCACATGCTCCATGACAACGTGAACGACATCTTGTCTCAGCCTGGGCTCACCGATCTTCAGCGTGAACAACAGATTCAGATTGCGATCTATCGAGTTCTGGATTCCACGCACCGAGGAGAATCCGAGGACACGTTACGACCGAATTCTCTCCACGATCATCGGCATCCGCCAAGCATGCCGGGAATGGGCATGATGGTTGGCAGCGACGAGGATGAGATGTACATGAGCGGCATGGGCTGGATGAACATGTCCGAGTGCGGTCACTGCTCCGTGCCGATGCCAGAGGAAGAGCCTTGGGGAGCCACGGTCACGGCCGATGGCTGGACGATGTCGGTCCGGTGCCTCATGTGTGCCCGAGACATGGCCAGCGAAACTCCCGGCAGGGCGATCATCCGTGCCGCAACCGAGGACCCTAAGAAGCTTCTTATCCTGGTTTCAGACGAAGAAGGTAATTGGAAGCCGAACCTACCCAACGTGGTATTCCTCGAAAAGTTTGGTGAGCACCCAGACTGCTCGGGATGGTCGAGAGCGTTTACGAACGACTCTGCGTTGAAACAATACTTAGTGGCTAATCCAGAGTACGCGGGGATGCCAGGACTCAATCTCTCGGCGTGGAGTAAGTTGAATCAAGGGAAACCAGATACCTACCGAAGGATAGATCGCCCCAATCCTTACAAACGGGGAGGAAACAAGTGAAAGCCATTGTCGCACTTGGAATTTTGGGGATGGCATCCCTGGCTCTGGCCCAAAGCGACCACAACAATCTGGATAAAGAGCGTCCGCTCACGTTCGAGGACGCCTACTCCATCGCGTATCGATCCTACGAACTCCAAACAGGCTTGAGCGCATTCGCATTCCTGAACCGTCGGCCGCAGTATGGGCTTCGAACCGAAATTCAGTACGGATTCGCCAAGAATCGGGACCTCTCGATTGGATGGGACCCTGTCTACGATTCTGGTTCTGCTAGGCTCCGAGGCAACAATTTGGAGTTGAGCTATTTCGAAGGGTTATCCCGTGAGATTGGGAACGCTCCTGCCATTGGCTACCGCGTTGAGATGGAAGCTCCAACTACCGGTTCCGCCCGCAACGCGGATGTCCGAGCCCGTTTGATCCTGTCAAAGCAAGCGAGGACTTACGATAAGTTTCACTTGAACCTTGGAGTTGCGGCGACCGGTAAGGTTGCTTTTGGCGCGATCCTAGGCTATTCGTTGCCGCTCGGGTACCCCAACCACTTCGACACAACTTTCCTGGCAGAACTCGGGATCGAGCAGAGCCGAATGGATTCTTGGCAGAACAGTTGGGCGGGAATCGGGATTCGCCGGCAGATTGACGTCACAACCGTTCTGGACTACAGCCTGCGAATGCGCTTCGGATCCGCTGTTAGTGAGAGCCGAAACTCGCTGACCTTCACCGTCGGATTGTCGAAGAGTTTCTAGTTTCCGGGCATTTTGCCTAAGACGAAGCAATTGACCGTTTCGCTTCGGCAATTCAAGGCGGGCTGCAAAAGACCTTGTAGACTTAGTTTTGATGAGACACTTTTCTGTCACAGCAATTCTCGTCCTATCGGTTTCTGGAGTAGCAGCCCTGCAACTTCCGACCCGCGTGTCCGATTCCGCGATGTTCATTTCGCCGTTCGAAGCTAAGGTATTAGCTTTCGAAAACGAGATGGGCTCCGCGGTTGGCACCGACCTCGTTTCGAAGGAAATGACTCGAATCAACGGCCGAATCGAACTGATTCAACACCCGACCAATGAGAAGGTCGAGTATCGCGCGTCGATGAAGTACAAGATTACTTGGACTCCACCAACGCCAGACTCACAGGCACCGACCCTGATTCGCGTCAAGCTATCTCCGTACATCAACGGTGCCGCAGTCGAAAACGGCGTAGCGGAAGCCTTCCAAGGAATCGCCAGCATCTATCGACAGGATAGTAGCGACACGTTCTTTAGCGGAATGACGATGGTGCTTCCGAAGGTTCACCAAAACCTTAGTATGCAGAAGGTGAATGGCGAGTATGTCGCTTATGGCAACTTCCAGTTCCCTAAGCTTGCGGTAACTCGTAACAATGAAGTCGCACCAACGAAGCTCTCGTACGATGTCATCATCGGCAAAGTCGAAGAGGTGAAACCATGAGAGTCGCCATCTCGATTGCGCTTATCGGACTTACGAGCTTTGCCTGCGCGGGACGATTCTTCTTCGGAAGTCCTCGGTTATCGAAGACCGACTATACGATTTCCGGCGATTCAACTTGGAGCAACACTTTGGGCACCAATACTGCGCAAGCCGTTGCCACGTCGAAGGCCACGTTTACCTTGGTTCCAGGTTCAAATCGAAGCCAGTTGTCCCATGCGGTTGGATGCATGTCGTACGAGTTTGACGTCTTCTTTAGCGAGACGGTCGAAGGCGAAGGGCAGCCCGGACTCGTCTTGCTCAGCCGAGTTGTGGAAGGATCGGTATTCGGATCAATCTCGACGACTGGTGGTAGCGGTACTCCTAACTCTGGGTATCTGGAGTTTGATTCCCGAATTGGGCATGGAATCAATGATAGCTCCGCCGCAACGTACAACGTGAACTATCCATCCGGCGCCTGGCCCCTCTCGATCAGCATGAACTCAGGCAAGGTGTACCGCGAGTACCCTACTCGCTTTGAAGGCGGCTGGATATTGGTGAAGAGCGGTAAAGGGCTTAGAACATGGAAGCGAACCATCCCGTTTATGGCACCCGAAATAAAGGCTCAGGCAAATGCTTATCTCACGGGATTCTTCCCGTACAAGCCAGAAGTCAATGCCAAGACGACGATGCAGTTAAAGCTCGAAATTGATTGAGACAGCAGATGCCGCTCCGGCGATACTACGCCGGAGCGTTTCCTCCATGCTTCCAAGCATGGAAGGCAATTTGCGCTTCACGGTCGATTGCTTCTTCATTCCCCGGGGTATTCAGCGTTTCGTCTGAATACCCCTTTTCTATTTCTTCCACGATGACGCGGCTCTCGCTCAGATGGAAGTACATCCGCCAAGCTCCGCATGCGATGCGATACCGGTTTTCTTCTAGCTGGAGAATGCGGCGAGTCCGGTGTGGGCTAGGGTCCCTTGCCAGGATAGAAAACGCCCGGGCCGTGAAGTCAACATGCCAATGCGTCAACAACCACCGAAGCTCGGTCTCCGCCTGAACGGTGAGCTCGAGCTCGTACGGGGCGCGTTCGCTCTCGAGCGCTTGCACCGACTCTAGCCAGCCAAGACTGCTTTCGGGATGGGCATCGACGGTGCGAAGGTATGGCTTCACATCGAGAATCGGCGTTCCGTCGGTTAGATCCAGGGGACCAACTTCCAGAACTCCTCCCTGAATTCCGAACAACGTGACGGCGGTTAAGCCAATCGGATTTGGACGGTGCGGACTTCGTGTTGAGAATACGCCACGCCGCTTTGCGGGTCCACGCGGCGGCAAAACCCGTGGCCGCCAGGTGGTGTTTCGATCAAACCAGGAGATCAACCAGATTCGGTCAAAGCCTTCTAGATCTTGAAGTCCGGCGCGCAAGCGATCATCCGGAAGAAACTCAATGTGATTGCGTTCCTCCGATGCAAGCTCAGGTTGGCTTGGGGCATCAAACTTGAATCGCCGGTTGGTCCGCACGTACGCAATCGGGCGGACCGCCAGCTCTCTTTCATCCATCGTAAGGACCCGATCTACGAGAAGCCCGCAATTCGGTGCGGAACGTAAGGTGCCTCAAGTTCCTGAATCTCCGAAGCGTCGAGCTTCAGGTCAACGGCAGCCACCGCATCCTCTAAGTGACCGATCTTGGAGGCACCGATGATCGGAGAGGAAATGGTCGGCTTGCTGAGCATCCAAGCCAAGCTCACTTGTGCCCGCGAGATGCCCCGCGCCGCTGCGATGCGCGAAACCGCTTCAACAATCTCTTGGTCTTGTGGCACGTAAAGAGTCTTTCCGAAGGCATCTGTCTCGCTACGTTCGGTGGCCTCATTCCAGTCCCGCGTGAGCCGTCCTCGTGCCAGTGGACTCCACGGAATCACACCGATACCTTGATCTGCGCAGAGTCCGAGCATCTCTCGCTCCTCTTCTCGATAGAGCAGGTTGTAGTGGTTTTGCATGCTGACAAACCGCGTCCAGCCGTGCTGCTCTGCCAAGTAGAGCGCCTTGGAGAACTGCCACGCGTACATGCTGCTTGCCCCAATGTAACGGGCTTTGCCGGATTTCACGACATCGTGGAGGGCTTCGAGAGTTTCCTCGATTGGCGTGTTGTTGTCCCAACGATGGATTTGGTACAGGTCCACATAATCCATCCCGAGTCGCGAAAGGCTCGCATCGATTTCGGTGAAAATCGCCTTGCGACTGAGTCCGCCGCCGTTCGCATCTGCGCGCATTCGTCCGTGGACTTTCGTGGCAATCACGACTTCATCACGACGAGCAAGGTCTTTCATTGCCCGGCCCAGAAACTCTTCGCTCGTGCCATCGGAGTACACGTTGGCCGTGTCGAAGAAGTTGATGCCAGCCTCGAGTGCCTTGGCGAAGAAGGGGCGGCTGATGTCCTCGGGCAACGACCACGGGTGAGCTCCGCGAAGTGGCTCGCCGTAAGTCATGCAGCCAAGGCAGATTCGAGAGACTTTAAGACCCGTTTTCCCGAGGTTTATGTATTCCATCTTTCTGGCACGTTACTTGGGATCAGCGGTTTGGTGCAAGGGGTTAGAATCTTCGCATGCAATTCCCGGCGCCAGCGGTCTATTTCCCCTTCCTTCGGGGATCGTATGACGTCAACCCGAACCTAAAGCTGCTCGGAACGGACTTTGGCAACGGCGCGGCCGATGGTCACGCCTTCCAGATCGATTCTGAGTACCCCAGGTTTGTTGCCAGCAAAGCCTGCTCATTGGCCGATGCTCCGGAGCGATGCGTGATGGAGTCTGACCTGAGTGATGAGGTAGCCACTACTGCGCTCCGGGCCATGGCAAATCGGTTGGTTCTGGAGCACCCGCAGTGGTTCAGCCTCGTGGACGCTGGGCTCAGGTCTTCGCTTTTCGAACCAGTTATTTGGCTCGATCAAGACCCCAAAGCGAACCTCGATCTCCTCATGCGCAACGTGCAAGAAGACGTGGCGATCGTAGCCTGGGACGGCGTGCGGGATTGGACGGCATACATCCATGTTTGTTCGCCGAGCCACTGGGCGCCCGAATCTAAGATAGGAAACTCGTTTGTCCAGGTTCACGCGCCGGTGCCCGGATTTGAGAAAATCAACCCGGCTTCGGCGGGCCTTGTGCAAGGCATGATCCACAAAGGACCGTTTGTACGATTTGTTTGGACCCTGACCGATGACACGGAACTGAATCACCATCCGGTGCACGCTAAGTCACCAATATTCACCGGCGACGAGTTCTGGCTACGGTACGAACGACAGGTCATGATCGGCTTGCCCGAAGCAAACGCGGCTTTGTTCTTCATTCGGGTGGGCTTCGTCCCGGCGGCAGATATTCACAAAGACGCGGCGATAATGGATGCCTTGCGCACAACCCTCTATGGGATGACCCCGGAAATTCGTTCTTATAAAGGGCTTCAGCCAGGTTGGGAAAACCTTATGAGAAAGATTGGCTAGGCCACGATGTCGTGGACGACGTTGCCGTGAACGTCGGTGAGCCGATAATCACGTCCAGCGTGACGATATGTGAGCTTAGTGTGATCGAACCCAAGTAAGTGCAGAATTGTCGCGTGCAGGTCGTGCACGTGCATCGGTTTATCTTGCGCGCGGAAGCCGAACTCATCGGTTTCGCCATAGACCGTTCCGCCCTTTACGCCGCCGCCGGCCATCCACATGGTGAAGCCGTAATGGTTGTGGTCCCGTCCGTTCATCTTTCCGGCATTGGAACCTGGTGTTGGCATTTCGACCGTCGGCGTTCGCCCGAACTCGCCGCCCCAAATCACCAGGGTCTCGTCGAGCATTCCGCGCTGTTTCAGGTCAGTGAGCAGGGCACCAATGCCTTGATCCGCCTCTCGGGCAAGATTGCGATGGGCTACTTCTAGATCATCGTGGCTATCCCACGGTTGACCGGCTCCATGATAAAGCTGGATGAAGCGCACACCGCGCTCGGCCAACCTTCTGGCCATCAGGCATTGCCGCGCAAAGTCACCCGGGCCATACATCTCCTGGGTTGCGACCGATTCTTTCGAAACATCAAAGGCGTCCGTAGCTTCGCTTTGCATTCGATAGGCAAGTTCGAACGATTGGATTCTCGCCTCTAGTGCGGCATCGCCTTGTCGCCGAGCAAGGTGCTTCTGGTTGAGTCTTTGTACTAGGTCAAGCTGAGCGCGTTGCTCGCTCGGCAGGGTGTAGTTGTTCCGAACGTTCTCGATCAGGCGCTCGATATCTCGGTTCTTCGGATCGATATAAGTACCGGCGAGCACGCCGGGCAAGAAGCCAGACTGCCAGTTCTGCGTTTCCTGGATCGGAAATCCACCCGGGCACATTGCGATAAAGCCGGGAAGATTCTGGTTTTCGGTCCCAAGGCCGTACAACGTCCAAGACCCCATCGCCGGGCGCGGCATGCGGGCATCGCCGCAGTTCATGAGCATCAAAGAAGGTTCGTGGTTCGGCACGTCCGCGTGCATAGAGCGGATGACCACCATGTCGTCCACGTGCTTCGCCACGTTTGGAAATATTTCGCTGACCTCGATGCCCGATTGTCCGTACTTTTGGAACTTATAGGGCGAAGGCAACGCCGCCCCGGTGCGACGCTCGGTGGGTAATTGTAAAGGAATCGCCTGACCCGCGTACTTTGCCAGCATCGGTTTGGGGTCGAAGGTGTCCACCTGCGAGGGGCCGCCGTTCATGAAGAGGAAAATCACTCGCTTCGCTTTCGCCGCGAACATGGGCGCTTTCGGCGCCAGCGGATTGAGTCGAACCGCACCTTGCGGAACCGAACTTGCAAAGGCCGATTCCCCGAGAACGCCCATCAGCCCGAGCGCGGCAAACCCGTTGCCCATTCGCGAGAGCAACTCTCGACGAGAGCAAAAGTGGTCGGATATCGCCGGCTGGTGATCGAATTCTGACATTGGCTCCTCGCGCGTTCCATCTTACGACAGTTCGCGATTGATTGCTTTGCATGACCCAGGTACAAACCCACTTGGCGGGCATAACGCCACCGGCCCCGGAACATCAGAACACTGACCATGTCGCCCATTGCTTTGCTCTCGATCGTGCTTACGGTGCAGTCCGTTCCAACCGTGAGCACCGACACGCGCCTTAGCCCGCTGGTCACGTTGAATCATAAATATCTCCCGGTAAAGCAGTTCGCAACATTGATCAAGGACAAAACAGGCGTCGAGATCCTGGTTCAGGCGAAGCTACAAGAACGGAAGATGGCGGTGTTTTGCATCGATCGCCCGCTCAATGAGGTCATGGACCGTGCTGCCGATGCGCTCCTCTTGAAGTGGGAACCGGTGGGCGAGAGGTACCGACTGGTCGAGCCAGCCGAAATTGCCGCTGCCGACGAACGAATCCGCCTCGCCGAAGCGAAGGCGCAGCAGCAAGGACTGCGCGAGTATTGCGCTGAGCTCGCCAGAATCTCGCGATTGAGCCCCAGTGCGCTCGAGGCAGAGATGGCACAGCGTGACGCCGCGGCAAAGACAAAGCGGCCGGATTCGGACTCAAATCAACGGGTACTTGATCTGATCAAGAAGACAATTGCCAAGGACAATCGATCTGCTTCCGTCGAAAAGGCTGCCGGAGCCGTGCTTGCTCAATTGGGTCAAC
Organism: Chthonomonas calidirosea; assembly: GCA_945882415.1. Taxonomy (GTDB): domain Bacteria; phylum Armatimonadota; class Fimbriimonadia; order Fimbriimonadales; family Fimbriimonadaceae; genus Fimbriimonas; species Fimbriimonas planktonicus. The sequence continues at coordinate 294,709 of CAMCWC010000002.1, read as the reverse complement.
AACAAGCTGATCGGTTCTTCACCGGGCAAACCGTGTTTGCTCTCAGCCCGCCGGTGCCTGGTCTGCCCGCATTGCCTCCCGACCTTGTTACGCAATCCTACGATCCCAAAGATCCACCCCGAACAAGGGGCGTCTTAATGCTGCGGTTCAAGGACGACAGGATCGAATTTAAGCGACAAACGCTAGAAAAATCGGGTGGTGAGTCCAGCGGCAGCTCGATGGGACAAGACTGGGCCAGAACCCCTCGCGTGGGCGCAAAGAATGAAAGGGATGCGGCTTGGGAGGGCACTCAGTCTCCTGAGATCCTTCAAACCGAGTTGACGGAACCCGGACCGCTACCCAGCGACCCGCCGAAAAATCGAACCCTCACGATGGCAGACCAGCTTCAGGAGCTCCATCGACGAACAAAGCTGCCCGTTGTCGCGGAGGCATTCCGCATTCCCGAGACCCATTGGGGCTGGACAAATGGAGCGACCGTGGCGGAGTGGCTGAAGAGCCGTGAGTTGGAACCAGTAGCCTTCGTAACCCGTGGCTACCATGTTCGAGCGAGTGATGGCTGGCTCATGGGGCGCAAGCGGACGCGATGGACCTATCTGCCAATTGAGCCGGCCGAGGATCTGGTGCTGGCTGCCAACGCCGAGGTGAAGCCAAGTGGAATGCTCTCAACCGATAGCTACGCAAAATTTGCGGGCGGGCTAACCGACGAGCAGGCGGCTTCGTTTGCGGACTCTAGAGATTACAACGTCAATTTTCTGATGGCTCCGTTGCGCACCGGAATCGTAGGCTTTCGACTCATCGGGACACTTTCAGAAGCCGAGCGCAAGCGTCTTTACGCTGGTCAAATCTTGCCGCAGCGGTCGCTTAATGCAAGAGCACAGGCACGGTATCGCGAAGCGCTGACTGAATCTGCTTGGCAGGGAATTGTCAGCGAAGAGGTTCTGTACGCTCTCCTACCGACCGCGCCACCATTTCCATCCACCATGTCTTTGTGGCTGCGTAGCGCCGCCGATTCCCGTTGGACCACGGCCTACATGCCAGAGACGCTACAGCCGCCGAACAACTATCAATCGATATCCTCCACGCCTGTAGATATTCAGCGTCTTGATCTCGGCACATCGAAAGAGCTCGCCGCGTCGGTTGGCATTTACAGTGACGACACACGGAAGAAGCAGTAACCGAACTAGTCCACAAACATAAACTCGTTCGTCAGCATGAGTGCTTGGGCGAAAAGAGCCAATCGGCTGATCGGTGCCTCCGGCGGGGCCACGAAGCCTGCGTTTGCGCTCCATAGCTGGCCGCTTCCGGTTTTCTTCAGCGTCGGCGCCCAGCCGAATCCGTCGTTCGAGGTCGAACCGTTCGGCGTCACGACAAAGTCGATGAAGTCGCCTTTCTGAACCATCACGAGAGGTACCTCTGTCTTGACGATTTTGTTGAAGGCTATCCAGTCGCCCAGCAGGCCCAATCGACTGCTCACGATTCTGGCTTGGACGCCATTTCCGTTCTTGTCCGGGTGGTTCAGGTCGCCCGTAATTGAGACCGTCATGGTTTCTGGCGCAATCCATCGGCGGATGATGCCGTGATTGTCGTCGTTACCGGGATGCCCCCCGACTTCGTTGAGCAAGAGGTACCCAAGGGCCGGGTCCGGGAGCTTCTCGCTCGCCTGGTAGCGGTTTTCCCGGAACGCCTGTAGCGGTCGATAGTCTTGAACGCGCTGGGTGGTCGCGTCGATTCGACCGTAGCCGTATTGCCACACTGGCTGCGGCTGCGCGACAATTGCCGGTCCGGACGCCAAAAATTGAAGACCGGCTTCTAGCTCTTCGGGTTCGGGCGACCGGCTAAGGAGCCGTCGGTAAAGTTGCTTCACCTGCTCCGTCGGGCTCTTCGCCTGGGCAATCTCGGGGCGAGCGGTTAAAACCTTTGCCTGCTCCACCGTCAGCGGCGAATTCATTAGGAAGAGTGCTTGCTGGGGGACGGTCGTTTGGAATCTCCGAGCATTCGTGCTATCTGGGCTGGCGAAGTCAAAAGTCCGGAAAACGCCCGGCAGGTTTTGGCGCTCAATGAAGCCATACACCGCCCGTCGGCGAGCAAACGGCTTCGCCCAAAGGTCCACGGATTTGCCGCCAACTTGCTTCAAATCCAGCTCACCCGAAGCAAGGAAAAGTGAATCGCGAGTCTGCTCGAGATCGAGCCGCCGTCGGCTAAATCGCGCGAGCCAGCGGTTATCTGGGTCGGCGTTTAAGGTCGCCTTGGGGACTTCCGATTTCTGGCGATAGGTCGCCGAAGTCACGATCATCCGGTGAAGTTTTTTGATCGACCAGCCGTTCTCGACGAACGTGGCGGCGAGATAATCAAGCAGTTCCGGATGGGTTGGTTTTTCCCCTTGGCGGCCGAAATCGGACGGCGTTCGGACAATTCCTGCTCCGAAATGGTGGTGCCAAACGCGGTTCACAAAGACGCGTGCGGTGAGCGGGTTTGAGGGAGAGGCGATCGATTTCGCTAATTCCAAGCGCCCACTCGTTCCCTTCCATTCCGTCCGCTCTTCTCCCGGTTTCTGCAGCGCCGCAAGGAATCGGCGCGGGGCTTTTTCGCCCTGATTACCGGGGTTTCCGCGTTTGAAAACAACTCCGTCATGCGGGTTATTGTCGACCATTGCCATCGCGAACTCCGGCGTTTGCGGTGCCGAAGCGCGGAGCTTATCGAGCCTCGGGGCCATCGACTTGATGGACTCCAAGGCGGCTGGTTCAAAGACCGTAAACAGCTTGTTCAAGTTGTCCCCAGCCGGGGTGACTTCCGGGCGAATGCCTTGCAGGATGCCTTTGATTTCGGCCGAGAGTGATTTCGCCTGGGCCGGATCGGCGGCAATTTTTCGCAACCGAGCCATCTGGCCCATCACGGTGGTTCGGATCTTGGTCTCGAGATCGGAAACCGCGGCCTGATGCTGGCTCCACGGGGCGCGGATCGGCTTCGGAGAAATCGGCATCGTTTCCTCCCGCGAAGAATCGAAAATTCCGTACAGCGAGTAATAATCCTGCGTCGGAATCGGGTCGAACTTGTGGTCGTGGCATCGAGCGCAACTCACGGTAAATGCCTGGAATCCACGCGTGGTCACGTCAATCCGGTCGTCGATGATGTCCGGCACCGAGTTGAGGAATCGACGTCCCAGCGTCAAGAATCCCATTGCCGCAAGCGGAGTTTTATCATCGCCTTCGGCCACGGCCGGAATCCGGTCTGCCGCGATCTGTTGGATCACAAATTGGTCATACGGCAGGTCCCGGTTCAGCGCATTGATCACCCAGTTGCGGTAGGTGTACGCGTTCGGATAGTTGCGATCTTCTTCGAAGGTGTAGCCTTTGGTGTCGGCGTACCGCGCCACGTCGAGCCAGTGCCGCGCCCATCGCTCGCCGTAGTGCGGAGAGGCCAGAAGTCGGTCGACCACCTTTTCGTAAGCGTCCGCGGACTTGTCCGCCTGAAACTCCGCGACCTCTTGAGCGGTCGGAGGCAAGCCGATCAGGTCATAGTTCAGACGGCGCAGTAGGCTTCGTCGATCAGTCTCGGTGGCGGGAGTGAGCTTTTTGGATTCGAGCCTGGCGAGCACAAAAGCATCAATCGGGTTCCGCACCCAAGTCTTCGCCTTCACCGCCGGCAGGGCCGGTTTCTTCACCGGCACGAGCGACCACAACTCACCGGTCGAAGCTTCCTTTGTCGCACTTGAGTTGGGCCAGGGCGCACCCATCGCGATCCATGCTTCGAAGTCGGCAATCTGGGCTGGCTTTAGCTTGCCAGTCGGCGGCATCTTGATCTTTCCGCCGTACCGCAGCACCTCGAGCAATGGGTTCTGATCGGCGGGCATTCCAATCAGCTTCTTTCCCGAACTCGTCCCCCGCAAAAATCCCGCTCGGGTATCCAGACGCAAGCCGGAAATCTGAACCTTTGCGCCATGGCAACTGAGGCAGTTCTCAGCCAGCACGGGCCGAATCTTGGCTTCAAAGAATGCGGCTTGATCCGCCGAAACTTTCGGCTCTTCGGACGGCGCTTGCGCTGAAACCGATAGCGTTGACGCCCAGAGGACGCTTCCTGATGCGAAAGCCACCCCCGCCCATCGAACCACCAATTCCTGTCTGCCCATTGCTCTGCCCTTACATCGGCATTGTACGAGAATTGTTCTGCGGGGCCAACCGGGGCTGGGCCCCGTGATTCTCCTAGCCGAAGCCGTAAGTCAGTCTCGCCAGCACCGACTCATTCCCAGCTTCATCCTTCGATTGCACTTCCACCGAAAACGGACCCGATGGTGGCGGGCCGATGGTGAGTTCCTTGGCGTAGGTGTAAGAGGTCCACGCTCCGCCGTTCAACCGAGATCGGTACAGAAGCCGTTCCGGCAACGAAACTTCATCGTAGCCGCGCCAGCGGAACCTTGTGGAAGTGTTGCCGAGTTTGAACGGCACATCAAAGAACTCTACGGAAGGTTTGGTGGTCGTGAAGAGAGACACTCGATAGATGTTCGGCGGCAGGAAGTCCCCAAAGTCGGTCGTGTACTGAATGTACGGCAACTTGATCGGTTGCTCGCTGAATCCCTCCGAGGGATTCCGCTTGGCATCCGTGAGCGGGAACTGGCGACCGGTGGCGACTTTGAACGCGCTCGTTTCGCGTGTGCTGTAATCGTAACCAACGGCGTAATTGAGATCCGGGTCGGCATAGCCGAAGGAGGTGCTGGTCCGAGTAAAGCGTCGCTGAGCGCGACGGTCGTAGTAGTCGCCGAAGCGAGTGAGGAACTTAGTGCCGTCTCGACTGATGAACAGGCTTCGGTTGAAGTTACCGGCAGAGCTGCTGAAGATTCTCGAAACTCGGCCATTGGTTCCATCTCGGAAATGACCCACGGCAGGAGAACCGGAATTGGAGTCGAGCGGGGCAAGGAAGGCAATGTGTAGCCCGGTGCCATCCATCTCCGGACGCCAACCATCGGCTACGAATGTCTCGATGCCCAGGGCAAGGTCCTGCCGATAAACCTTCCGGGCAAGGTTTGTTTCTCGCACGTAAGTCACGACCTTCCCATCGCCCGAGATCGCGGGCTCACGCGCATCGAGCGCGACAATGCTTCGCGTATTGGTCGCTGTGTCGTATACGTAAACATCGGTCCGGGCCAATTGCGAGAATCCGTTGGTGCTGTAGACAATCTTTCGACCGGCGTAGTCCATCCGCATTTGTGGTAGCTCTGCATTGGGAGTAACTCCCGCAGTGACGCAGACTCGTCGTCCGGTTTTGGTATCGCTAAAGAAGATGTCGTACCCGCCGCTTCCGCTCAGCGGATTGGTGTCGCCCTGAGCAATTGCATCCGCATTCGATATCCAAGCAAACCTCGTCGCGTCCTCCGACATTTCGGGCGTTGCGTAAATGTATTGACCCAGCTTTGCGATCGGGTTGTAGCCCGGAATTCCGCCTTCGCCAAACTCTTTCTCGTAACGCCACCACTTGTTGGATCGCCGGTGATTCAGGATGAACCCTTGCGCAGTGCGTGGTGGCAAGTAGTCGGGGTAGGCCAAGTACTCTCCGTCCGGGCTCATGATCGCTGGGCTCGATTGAATATCTGGCCATGCGGCATAAAGGTAAGTGCTGCCGTAGTTTTTACCGGTCGCCAACTCTTGGGTACACGTTCTGGCCGGTTGACTGTTCAGCGAAAACGTCATCGTCGCGAGGTTCGCGGAGTCCGAAATCGCGTGAATCCCTTTAACGTCATAAGCCCAAGGGTTCTCGCGGAAAAGGCGCTGCCAGCGGTTCTCGACAAAGTCATAGATATGCAGCCAAGGAGATTGCGTTCCGAATGCGCCGTAGAACGCGAAGTACCGACCATTTCGAGAAAGGCACTGGGTGGATTGATACTCCGGCATCGCTTCGACCGGAATCAGTCTTCCGACCCCTTGCTGATTCAGCGGGTACCAGAAAACGTATCCGGTCGCGCGGACTTGCTCGTTTCCGGGCACGATCGCAAGCCCGGCAACCGAGAGTCCATCGCTCGAAATTTGGGCGAATCTAATCGATAGCTGAACCCCGTTGATCCCGAGCGGAATTCGGACGACGTTCGAGCTTCCGGGCACGGTGCCGATGCGCAGCCGGTTGATCGTGTAGCCATTCGCAAGCGTGACGCGCTCAGTTTGCGCCACGCGACCATCTCGCGAAATCACTCCGGGGAAGTCTTTGCCATTGAGGAAAGTGGTCCGACTGGACTCGCGCTTCCAACCGGTGGAAAGCCGATCTCTTGACCAAAATTCGGCATCCGAACCGACAATGATGAACCGCAAGTCATCAGAAACCGCGCGCACTCCGCCGAACCCACGCTCCGTCCCGCTCGCCTCTTTCAGGCCAAGTCGCTCCGTCGTCCCCGCGATCCGGTCCCAGACGTACAGGTCCTGCTTCAGAACGTTGCCATTGTCGAGGGAAGCGTTTGTGCCACCGCCCGAGAAAAGCACCGCAGCCCCTCGGTTGGTCGCAAACCGCGCGCTTAGGCTCTCGCCCAAGCCCGCCGAAGGCAACCGCTTCGAAATCAGCACCGGCAACGAACTCTGCGCGGCTACTACCGCTGGCAACAACGCGATCAAACCTAGCAGGCTCTTAACGAAATTCATAACGACCTCTCACAATTGCTCCGGCGAACGAAAACCAAACACGGCGATTGTTCGTCATTTGTCCTTGGGAAAACGTGGTTCCGTAGTACTCATCCGTAAGCAAGATTCCTTCTCTTCCGTCACCCAGTCGCAGCACTCGGAGCCGAAATTCGTCGGTAATCAACGCATATTGCCCATCGGGTGAGATCGAAAGAATTCGTGTCGTCCCGCCGGGGACCTTCTGCCACGAGCCGGTTTGCGTGTCCAAAATCATCGGGAAGTAGAAGTTGTCCGCACTAGACACCAGATAAGTAAACGCAACGAACCGGCCATCTGCCGAAACCTGCGGACCCTCGACCCCATCAAAGGTCAAATCCTCTCCGCGAGGCACCAGAACAAGCTGGGTTGTGCGCGTTTGCGAGTCCCAGCGGTACAGAGACTTGTCAACCTCGTCGAATTCGGGCTCGTAAGGTAACTCCCGACCCGCCGCCAAGTCTCGGGCGCTTGAAGTGAAGTACACGTAGCGTCCGTCGTTCGAGATCACCGCCGAGCCCGAAGGACGATTTCCGCCTAAGCCTGTTGCGGTGTAGCTAAGGAGATACTCTTCGCCGCGCGAGATGTTGCGTACCCAAACTTGGTTGTTCGCGAGGAACACCACCAGGTTTCCGGTTCCATCCATGCCGACCGGATTGCCGACCAGATTCGTGATCACCCCTCGCTTCAGGTCCACGTGTTGATGAACTGCGAGGGAATCCGGCCGACCGAGAACGTACCGCCCGTTATTGCTCACGGCAATCGGCATCGGGTTGTTCGGCACCACCACATCCCCACCCGTGGTCATGTCTCGTCGCACCGACCGGTAAACGCCATCGCGGAAAATGTCCCGGCTCCGCACGAAGGCGAACCGCTCGTCTGGGGTCACTGCGAAATTCTGCAAGTCAGCGGGCAGGTTCGGCTGACCAACATCGTCCAAGTACCGTGCCACCCGCGTAGATCGGCTAAGCCACATCGGGTTTTGGTAGTACGTGCTCATCACCACGTTGTTCCCCGAGTTATCAATGGCGATGGATTCTGGAAACTCTTGACCGATGTTGTACGGCGTGAAGTCCGTCCATTTGTTGGTCGTGCGGTCAAAGACTAGGGTCTTCACGGTGCTGTACGGAGCCACCGCAATGAATCTCCCATTCCGGCTCACGTGCACGGCCCGCAGGCTGACTTCCGTGTTGGTGGGGCGTGGCAGTCGCACTCCAACTTTCGTCTCAAGGTTGAGAACGTACAAATCATTCCCGCCCACGTCTAGCGGATCAAGCGCCGCCGTCGATTCCAAAATGGCGGTCTTGCCGTCGTCGCTCACCCAATGAGGGGTGTAAACCGACGCACTCGCCGAGAAGATCGGTGTCTTGACCCCATTCTTAAAGAGCGAAAGCCCCGATCCGTCTCGATACAGAATGTTGAGCCCGTTGGCGCTAACCCCAAGCACCGGTCGATGGCCGCGAATCGGTTCGTGAACAAGGGTGGTTGCCCCGGTCGCAAAGTCACGAACGTAAATGCCGTACTGATCCTGGGGCTTGGCCCCGGTAAAAATCAGTCTCGTTCCCAGGTTGTCAATGGCAACGGGATCGCAATAACCGAGACTCGCGGTGCCGGCTGGCGGAACCGAAGCAACCGAAGTTTCCCCAGTCTCCCGGTTGTGAACGTAAATCTGCGTGCGAGCCGTGCTAAGTCCCGCCACCGGGTTTTCGACGACAAAGAAGTTCACCAGCCCCTGATTCGAGGGCATGACCGCGAGGTGCTGGTACTCCGATTCAACCGAGAAGTACTTGCCCGCAAACTTGTTCAAACCGTAGGTTTGACCACCGCCCAACGACCGAAGAAAAACATCCGTCGTCTGCGGAATATCTCCAAATTTCAAGCCATGCCGAGTCGTCGTGAATCCGGCAAACTTGCCATCCGGTGAAATAAACGCCCCACTCCCTTGCCCCACCAATGGCCGCGAAAGCGAACCGGTGAAGACGACGTTCGTATCGTAGAAGTCCAGCTGCGCATCAGCAACGGCAAAAACGCCCAGCGCCCCGAGAAGCACCCCTAGTTTCCAACAGACAAATTTCATATTGCTATCACCCACCAAACTCCAAACTAACGAAACTCGTAACGGCCCCGAATAATCGCGCCAAAGCGCGCGAGCCAGACCCTTCGGTTGTTGGTCATTTGACCGGCTGTCAAAGGCCAATCCGTTAAGTCGTTTAACAACTCCGAAATCTTGCCGTCACCAAAACGGAAGATTTTCAGCGGATTGTAATATTCGTCTCCTACCAGCGCATGTTGACCGTCAGGTGAAATAGACACGATTCGGGTGTCTCTGCCGCCAAATACTTGCTTCCAACGATAGGACTGGGTATCCAAAATGGTTGGGAAGAAGAGCGTGTCGGGACCGGAATAAACAAAAGAAAATGCAACGTATCGCCCGTCTGCCGATACTTGTGGTCCTTCAACGCCCCAGAACCATATTCCATTCCAGCGGGGCACCAATACAAGTTCGGTCTGCCTCGTTTGCGGATCCCATCGGTACAGACACTTGTCAACGTAATCTTCCGGAAACGGCGGTAATTGTTGTCCTGCCGCCAAGTCCCGGGCACTCGATGTGAAGTAGACGTAACGTCCATTGTTGGAAACTACTGCCGAGCCAGATGGCCCGTTTCCTCCCAAGCCCGCTGTGGTGTAGCTAAGCAGATACTCTTCGCCGCGCGAGATATTCCGAACCCACACTTGGTCGTTTGCTTGGAACACCACCAAGTTTCCGGATCCATCCATCCCAACTGCAGTTCCCCGGATTTGTGTAATCGCTCCTCGTTTCAGGTCTACGTGCTGAGCACCAAGGGAACCCGCCCGACCAAGCACGTATCGGCCGTTGTTGCTCACCGCGATGGGCACCAGCGTGTTTGGCACCACTACATCCGCGCCCGTAGTCAAGTCGCGCCGAACTGATCGGAAAACTCCATCGCGGAAAATGTCACGGCTTTGCACAAACGCAAACCGTTCGTCTGGCGTGACCGCAAACTGATTCAGGTCGTCCGGCAGGTTCGGCTGGCCGATGTCGTCCAGATTCCGGAGCACCCGCGAGGATCGCCTCAGCCAAATCAGGTTGCCTGGGTACGTGCTGGCTACCACGTTGTTCCCCGAATCATCAACGGCAATCGACGTGGGATGCTCTTGGCCAAGGTTGTAGGGCGTAAAGTCGGTCCACTTGTTCGTTGTCCGGTCCAGAACCTTCACGAAGGAACTTGGGTAGGGTGCCGCGGCAATGAAGCGCCCGTTTCTGCTCACATGAATCGCCCAAAAGCTGACTTCCGTGTCCGGGCGCGGCAACCGTACGCCGATTTTGGTTTCAAGGTTCAGCACATAAAGGTCGTTGCCACCGGTATCGAGAGGATCGAGGGCGGCGGTCGATTCCAAAATGGCGGTCTTGCCGTCATCGCTCACCCAGTGCGGTTTGTGCACCGATCCACTGGCGGGCAAAATCGACTTCGTCGCTCCGTTTTGGAATAGCGACAGTCCCGAGTTGTCGCGATAAAGAATGTTCAGCCCGTTGGCGCTGGCTCCTAATACCGGAACTTCATGTCGTTCGGTCTCGTGCACCCTTACGGTTGTTCGGGTTGTGAAGTCGCGAACATAGATACCGTACCGACCCTGCGATTCGCTTGCGGTGAAGATCAGGCGAGTGCCGAGGTTGTCTATGGCGATCGGGTTGCAAAAACCGAAGATTGCGGTCCCGGCTGGAGGAACCGATGCCCAGCTTGTCTCCCCGGTTTCCCGGTTATGGGCATAAATCTGGTATCGGTCGGGGCTCAATCCGGCGACCGGATACTCCGCCAAAAAGAAGGTGACCACGGCCACATTGGAGGGCATTACCCGTACGTCCGGTGCCTGCTCATTAATTCGGACCGGGAAGTATTTGCCCGCGAACTTGCTAATCCCGTAAATCTGACCGCCGGTTAATGAGCGCACAAAAACATCATTGGTTAGTGGGAGATCGCCGTACCGCAGGCCATGTCGCGAGGACATGAACCCGACAAACTTGCCATCCGGTGAGATGTACGCACCGCTTCCGTACCCCGAAAGCGGCCGCTCATGGTTCCCCGTGAAGACGACGTTCGTATCGTAGAAGTCCAGTTGCGCATCAGCCGCGACCGCCAGGCCAAGAGCCACCGCAAAGGTTCCAACGATTCGAATATCAAGTTTCATTTTGCTTACCTTCGGGTTCCGGCCCCGTTGCCATTATAGTGTTCGGGGTCAGGAGATAAGGCAAAAAACCTCACTCCTGACTCCGCGCGGAACACTTCTCAGGCGTTGGGCTGAGCGAGCGCTTTCGCCCGCAACTCGCCGTTGCTCATGTGGCTTTGATCCACCGTTTCAGACCGTGAAACGACTTTGTGAGTAGCCGGGTGGGCTTGCTCTAGCCAAGGCAAGAACTGCAGCATCGCGCCGCTTGCGCCTTCTCCTGAGCCAAAGACAATCACTTCTTTCGCGCCTTCTAGGGGAACGGAGACCGCTTCAAAGAACGCGTCGTGGTTCGGCTGGACGTTTCGTCCGGAGTCCTCGTGCTTGTTGGAGTGCACGTGGGCCTTGGTGCCGTCTGGATCGAGGGGCTGCACGACGATTGGTTCCGCGGTCTCCACGGCAAGGTTAAAGATCCGGCCCTCGTGGAAGTTCAGCACCAAAAGCAGCCGGCCGTTCTGCCGCTCGTCGTGGCTCTCGTGCTCCCGTAACAGGTGTCGCATCTGGTTCACCTGGTCTGGGCTTGCGACATCCGAAGCGGAAACGCCGTGAAAAACCGTCAGTTGAGAATTGATCGTGACTTTCAGGTTGCCGTTGTGCTCTTGCTCCACTTGACCAAGGTGCTCGAAGAGGGAAATGGCATCTCGCCAAGTGAGGTTGTGCGTCATGGGGTGACGGAAGATTTGGGCAAGGGTGCGCTGATTGTTTGAAGTCAAAAGAGGTCCTGTTGATATCACGCGCCAAAAGCATCACGGGTTGCATTTTTTGCCACAAATAACGCAAAAGATAAATATCCAAAAGCTATCTACCATGCAATGTATGTATTCGCCTTCATTTGCGGCAGTTCATACGCCGTTTATCTCAACTGAATCCCCGATGGTCGGTCACTCGTATGTTGGTATATTGGGCGGACACCCAGGTGGGGGCCGCAGTTACAATGAGTGAAGTTAAAGTAAAACCCTTGGGCAAAGTAATTGCTCTAATCTTGGTCGTTGGAGTTGCCGCTGGTGCCTACAAGGTCTACACCGGCGGAGGTCTTGGCGATCTCGTGCCATCGGCTCCCGTTCGAGAATCCGTGGTCCCCATTAAGGCCGACCTGCCCCAGATCAACAACCAGCCAACTCCGGTCTCGGTGAAGAATCTGGCCCTGCCCGGAACCAACAAGTTCACCAGCGACGCACCCCGCATCCGCTTCATGCACTGGGCCTGGAACGCGCACATGGGCATCTTCTTTGCTAACGGTGGCAAGGCGACGACCACCGGATCGCTCATGGCCGAGCGCGGCGTGGCGATCGACTTCACTCGCCAAGACGACGTTTCGAAGATGCAAGAAGCGCTTGTCGACTTCGCAACGGAACTTAGCCGGGGGAACAAGCAGCCCGAGCGCGGAACCCACTTCGTCACCATCATGGGTGACGGCGGTGCCGCCTTCCTCGCTGGCCTCAACGACACTCTTGGCAAACTCGGACCCGAGTACAAGGCGAAAGTCGTCGGCGCCATCGGCTTCTCGCGTGGAGAAGATAAGTTCATGGGCCCTAAGAGTTGGTCGTCCAACCCCGCTGCCAGTAAAGGCGGCGTAGTTTCCGGCTACCTGCGAGACGGCGACTGGAACATCGCCATGAAGTGGCTTGGTGACAACGGCCTCAAGAACAACCCGGACGAAAAGACTTATGACCCTGATGCTCTGAACTGGGTGGCCGCGAACGATTACCTGGATGCCGGCGAAAAGTACATCTCTGGCTACACCGAAAAGCGACCCGTCGTTCGAAACGGAAAGCGAACGGGCGAGACCAAGACGATCAAGGTCGACGCGGTTGTAACCTGGACCCCCGGCGACGTTAACGTTGCCGACAAGAAAGGTGGCCTCGTCTCCATCGTCTCCACCAAGGAATACAACGCGCAGATGCCCTGCGTGGTCATCAGTATTGACAAGTGGATGAAAGAGAACGAGGATCTTGTTGTAAAGATGCTCGATGGCGCTTTGGTCGGCGGAGAAGCCGTCCGAAGTAGCTCCGCTGCCCTTCGAAAGGCTGCCGAAATCAGCGCCGTGAACTACGGCGAGCAGGACGCCAGCTACTGGGAGCGCTACTACAAAGGAACCTACGAGAAGGACAAGACCGGCATGATGGTCGAGCTTGGCGGATCGTCGGTCAACAACATCGCGGACAACATGCTGCTCTTTGGACTGGTCAGCGGATCGGCAAACATCTTCTCTAGCGTTTACACCACGTTCGGCGAAATAGTGAAAGCCCAGTATCCAGAACTCATGCCGAGCTACCCGGCTGCGTCGGACATCTTGGACACCCGGTACATCAAGGCCGTCGCTCAGGAGCAGAACTTCAGCGAGCAGACCCTGAGAAGCAGCGAAATGGCCGTCACCACGCCAAAGCCTGGCGCCGTGACCAGCAAGCGGCAAATCAGCTCGCGGGCTTGGAACATCGAATTCGAAACCGGACGAGCCGTGCTCAAGCCTTCGGCTAAGCCGGTTCTGGAAAAGCTCGTTCAAGAGCTTGCGGTTAGTACGACGACCAGCATTGAAGTCCACGGACACACCGACAACGTCGGAAACCCGGCTTCGAACATGGCGCTATCCGAAGCGCGTGCGTTTGCGGTTCAGCGATGGCTGAATAAGCGAGCCCCAAGACTCTTCCCGACCGGACGCGTCCCGGTTCGCGCCCACGGCTCTACTCAGCCGATCGTGCCAAACACGACCAATGAAGGCCGAGCCAAGAACCGCCGCGTAGAGATCAAGGTTCAAGCCCTCCGATGAACGCACCGACCGGGCTCGCGGAAACGCCGAAGGTCACCAAACAAGCGGCGGGATTGCTTCAAGCATTCTCGCCGAATAAAATTCTCAGCCGAACGGCGATGAACATCATCATCGCCGTTCAGGTGGCGATCTTCCTGCTGCTCTGGACCTTCTCCGCCTTCGCCGTCCTGCCGAAGCCACTTGAAGTCCTGAACTCGATTCGGGAGCTGTGGTTTAAGCAAGGGCTCGGGCAAGAGCTGATCACGAGCGTATCCCTTAACCTCGAAGCGGTGGCGATCTCCGCCGTCATTTCGATTGGTCTGGCCTATCTCACCGTGTTGCCGTTCTTCCGGCCTCTTGTGAATGCGCTTGGCAAAGGGCGGTTCCTGAGCATGGCGGGGTTCACGTTGGTCTTCACCCTCATCGTCGGTGGCGGCCATGCCCTCAAGCTCTCGCTCCTCGTGTTTGCGATGACCGTCTTCTTCGTCACCTCTATGGCGGCGGTGGTTTCCGAGATCCCGAAAGCGGACTTTGACTACGCGCGAACGCTTCGCATGAGCGAATGGCGCGTCGTTTGGGAGGTCGTCGTTCTTGGAACGGCGGACAAAGCCTTTGAAGTATTGCGTCAAAACGCCGCGATCGGCTGGATGATGCTCACGTTAGTTGAAGGGATTTATCGCGGCGAAGGCGGTATCGGCGCGCTCCTTCTTAATCAGCAGAAGTTCTTTAAGATGAGTGAGGTCTTTGGGATTCAAATCATCATTCTCATCGTTGGTCTTTTCCAAGACGTGATCATCGGTTTCGTCCGTCGTGCGGTCTGCCCATATGCAGTGCTGACCTTGGAGCGCAAGTAAATGATGTCCCGACCTGCGATCGCCTACGACATTAAGGAGCGGCTCCTTTTGGTCGAGGGTATCCATCTGACCCTTGGGGGTAAGAAGATCCTTCGCGACGTCCACTTTGAGGTTCGAAACATTGTTCGTCCGGGAATTGAGCAGGGCCAGGTTGTAGGGCTGCTCGGCCCCAGCGGCATGGGCAAGACGCAACTCTTCCGAATCCTCGCCGGCCTGAACCCACCTGACTCCGGAACGGTTTTGGTCGGTGAGCCCGGCGAGCCGGTCAAGCCGGGAACCGTCGGCGTTGTCGCGCAGAACTACCCGCTCCTCACCCACCGCAAAATCCTCGGCAACCTCGTGGTCGCCGGAAAGCAAGCCGGAATGTCGGCTGCCGAAGCGGAAGGCAGGGCGAAGCAACTGCTCGAAAACTTCGGCTTAGCCGATCACGGCGATAAGTACCCGGTGCAACTTTCGGGCGGTCAGCGCCAACGCGCCGCCATCGCTCAGCAGTTCATGTGCAGCAACGAACTCATGCTGATGGACGAGCCCTTCAGTGGCCTCGACCCGCTGGCGTTAGGCAGGATGTGCAAGTTCATCAAAGAAGTCGCTCAGACGGACGAGCACAAAACGTTCATCATCGTCACCCACGACATCGCTTCCGCCATCGAAGTCTGCGACACGCTCATCCTTCTCGGACGAGACCGGGACGAGGCTGGCGCGTTCATTCCCGGCGCAAAGATTCAAAAATCCATCGATCTCATCGCCCGCGGCTTGGCCTGGCACGAGAACATTTCTCGGACCCCAGAATTTCATGCCACGGTCAATGAGGTGAAAGATCTATTCGAACATTTGTAGATCAGGTTCCCGGGCCATAATGTAATTCGAAGCTAACCGTCGTGAAATTTGACCCTTCGTTACCGATTTACAAGAGCCTGAAATACCGACTCGGCGAGGCCTTTAAAGAGGGGCCAAACCTGGTTGCACTTGCAGGCTTTGTCGCCGCCTCTGCCGCAACCCTCAACCCCATTCCCCTCCTGGTTGGGCTCGTTGCCGAAGCTGTTTACTTGCTGTTTGTGCCCGATACATCCTGGTACGAAAAGCGCCTTCAATCTCGGTTTGATGGCGAAGTCGTGGAGCGCCGCGAGGCCCTCAAGGCCCAAACTTTCCCGATCGTTAGAAAGGAAATTCGGCAGGAATTCTCGCGCTTAGAGCAAGTGCGTAGCCAGATAGAAGGTCAATCGCGCGGCGAGGAAGGCTGGTTCCGCGAAGCCATGCGCAAACTTGACTTCCTCATGGAGAAGTACTTGCAGTTCGCGCAAAAGGAAGCCCAGTTCGCGAGCTACCTTATGTCGGTCTATGCCGAGGTTTACGAAAAGATTCCGGCCGCCGACCGAAGGTCGGTGACCCCGCCGATGATGATGGGTTCTGCTCCTCCAAAAACGAGAAAAGGGGAGCGAAACGACGACGAGACCCCCGATAGCGCGGCCCTCAATCCCTCCCCTGAGTGGGTGGAAGAAGTCGCATTCACGATTTCAAGCTATTACGAATACGAGCTTCGAACCCTGGATGAATCGATTCAGTCAGAGACGGTCGTCGCCAACCAAAACCTGATGTCGAAGCGGCAGCAAATCTTGAACCGACGAAAGGAGTTCATCACCCGGGTCAGCCAGATCATGTCGAACCTTGGCCTACAAATGCGACTCATGGCCGACACGTTTGGGCTGATCAACGACGAAATCCGCGCGCGATCGCCTGAGCAGGTTCTAAGCGACATTGACGACGTAATCATTCAGGCAACCTCGCTCACCGAAGCGATTGACGAGATTACGCCGATGACCGAAGTTGTGGCAAATTTGAGTTAGAGAGACGGATATGAGCATTAAAAACATCCTTAGAAAAGCGGCTTCGTTAGTCGTCGAACTGCCGCCAGAGCCCGTCGCGGATCTGACCGCCGAGCCACTTAAATTCAAGACCGATTTGGAGGACCTGCCTGCCGCACCTCGCCCCGCGCCCGTGGCGACAAAATCGGTCGAGCAAATCATTCAAGAAACCCCCGGACCCAACTTGGATCAGATTAAAATTGCCGAAGAGCCCGCTCCATCGCCCACTGCGCCAGATGGCAAAGTCGACTATCAGCTCGTCTACAAGCGCGCCGGTCTGACCCCGGTGGCATTTTCGGCGGAGCAAGCCCTGGATGTCATTCACTCGCTCCCAGTCTCGCTCCCGATCGACGTTCGGCGAGCAACCGTCAACGCCACCATTGCCGCTATGGGCAAGGCCATGGGCGTCGATACCGCGGGAGTTTTGGCCGATGCCGGGCGAAAGGTTGCCGCCCTTTCCGCCTACGAAGATCTCCTCACCCACCAATCCAGCACCTACGTCGGCAGTCTGGAAATGAAAATCCTGGAGCTAGAAACCCAGATTGCGGTTCACCGAGAAGAGATTGAGCGAACGAAGAGCCTACTCTCGGCCGCGGTGGGCCAGTGCGACGCGGAGTCCAACCGCCTGGATGAGGTGCTCGAATTCTTCACCCTCGATACCGGCGCTAGCGCAAATGCTCCTTCGTAGTTGAGCAAACGAGCCAAGTATTTCTTCCGTCACGCAAAAGCGGTGCCTACCGCTTTTGCGTGACTCGATAGACTGAATTCATGAAGAAATTTATTGCTTTTGGCATTCTTGCGTTGCCACTTTCGGCACATGCTTTTACTTACTTCGAAGATTTTCAAGGCATGGTTGGGTCAGAGTGGTCCTCGTCTCTTGTCACCGCGACCCCGGCTGATGCTAACCGAAAGTTCCTGGGCCGGTTCGATAACAACACCATCACCCTAACCCTGAACGGTCTGACTGCAGGTTCGCTGACCACCGTCAACTTCGACCTCTTCGTCATCGACTCTTGGGACGGTAGCAACTCGGGCGTCGGTCCAGACCGGTTCAAGTTCGGTGCCAACGGTAACACGCTCCTTGACGAGACCTTCAGCAACGTCGAACAGTCGGGTTACAACCAGTCGTACTCGGCAAGCGGCTCGGGCAGCTTTGCCGCCGGGACGGATGCTGACGAAATCGACACCCTGGGCTTCAACTTCTACGGGAACTCGGTTTACAAATTCGGTGGACCAAAGAACGCAGGCTTCACCTTCCTCAGCACCGGCACCACGCTCACCCTAACCTTCTCGGGTGCAAACCTTCAGGGCATCCACGACGAAAGCTGGGGCCTCGACAACGTTAGCGTGACCCAGGCCCCGGTTCCAGAGCCAGCGACCATGCTGATGCTGGGCGGCGGACTCGTCGCCGTTCTCCGCCGACGCCGAAAGAGCTGAACCAACGGATACTTAGGAATGGCCCAGGTGCTTCGGAGAGAAGCGCCTGGGCCGTTCTTGTTTCCGAAGGTTGGTTAATCTACTATCCGTAATTTGCTTTGTCGTTTGATGATTTCGTAAAATTTGTTATCTGAATAGCAATATACGAGAGTATAGTGAACCCGTAGCAACTCGATGGTGACGTTGCTGCCGGATACAAACATGAGCATCACAAACGAGATTCAATTGGCGAAAGAAGAACTGATGGAGAAGAGGTTCGAACGTCGATCTCTCATCAAGACCGTGTTCGCCGGTAGCATGGCCTTTGCCGGAGCCTCCCTCCTCGCCGGTTGCGGCGGAAACGACGACAACAATGGCAGCGGCGCCGGACTCGACGCCGATGTTCTGAACTTTGCACTAAACCTCGAATACCTCGAAGCGGAATACTATCTGCGCGCGGTGAACGGTAGCGGACTCCCGGTGGCCGACATTGGCGGTACCCCAGGCGCAGTCTCCGGTGGAAGCGCTGTCCCGTTCGCCACTCCCGCGTTCCGACAGTACGCCCAAGAAATCGCCGCTGACGAACTCGCTCACGTGCGGTTCCTCCGCTCCGCGCTAGGTTCAAACGCCGTGTCCCGACCGGCCATCAACCTTTCGACCGCTTTCGATGCGGCCGCAGCTGCGGCCGGAATTGGACCCAGCTTCAACCCGTTTGCCGATGAAGTTAGCTTCCTGCTCGGAGCCTTCATCTTCGAGGACGTCGGTGTTACCGCTTACAAAGGCGCGTCGCCACTCATCTCCGATAAGGGTTTCCTCGAAGCTGCTGCAGGAATTCTCGGCGTCGAGGCGTACCACGCGGGAATCGTCCGAACCGTGCTCTTCAGCATCGGTGGCGCGGCGATCACAAACGCTCAGCGAATCTCGGATCTCCGAGACTCCGCCGCCGGATCCGAAAAGGACCAAGGCATCGTGGTCTCCGGAAACGCCAACCTCGTCCCAACCGACAGCAACGCCATCCCGTACTCGCGAACAACGGCCGAAGTGCTGAAGATCGTCTACCTCGGCGGCACCACCAGCGGCGGATTCTATCCGGCCGGCATGAACGGCAACATCAAGTAACCGTCTGGATTGGCCCGGCTCCTTCTAGTGCAGCCGGGCCTGCCACTTAACTCAACTGCGTAATCCGACCACCGCAGACCGGAAGATACGTCCCGGTGCAGTAAGTCGATAGATCGCTCAGAAAGAACACGCAAGCGTTTCCGATCTCATCGGCGGAGCCGTGTCTCCGAAGTGGCAACGAAGCGGCAAAGCCCTTGGATCCATCGCTTGAAGTGTCCACCGTCTCCGTCGCCATCCAGCCTGGAGCGACCATGTTCACCCGGATGTTCTCTGGCCCAAGCTCCGCCGCAAGCGAGCGCGATATTCCAACCATCGCTCCTTTTCCGGCCAGGTACATCGACCAGTCGCCGGAGCCCATGTTCCAAAGCTCCGTCACGATGTTCACCACCGAACCTCCGCCTTGGGCCCGAAAGTGCGGTTGGACGGCTTTGATCGTATTCACGACCGCCTTCGCTCCGAAGTCAATCATGTTTTGGTAGCCGTCCCAGGTCGCGTTGGCAAAGGTTCCGTGCTGATCGCCGCCGATGGCGTTGTTCACAAGTCCATCAATCCGCCCAAACCGGCCAACAACCTCCTCGACCAGGCCCAAGACGGAATCGGCGTCCCGAACATCCCCGCCGACCGCCATTGCAACTCCGCCTGCTGCCACGATTTCAGCCACGACCGCTTCCGCGCGCTCCTTTCCGCTGGCATAGCTCACCGCCACCTTGGCCCCGTGCCTTGCCAGCACTCGCGCGGTTGCTGCGCCGATCCCTTTCGAAGCGCCGGTCACGAGAACAACCTTGCCTTCCAGCAACATCAGGCTACGTCCTCAAAGGTCGTGGTGAGCGTCTGGGTTTGGCCCGTCTCGGCCGCGCGATAGCCCGCCTCAAAGATCTCGATCACGTGGCGGGCATGCTCGGCGGTGCCGTAAAGCGGCGTTCCGGTCTGGACGAGGTCGATCAGTTGCATGATGTCCTCGTAAACGTGAATCTCTTCTAGGTTTAAGTGTTCACCCACGGCATGGCGGCCCTGGGCAGAGTGCGGTCGAGGGTCATCCGAGCCGACGTGCGCTACCGGATTACCGTTCAGCTTCGTCCCCAGCAACGTCCCACGGCTGCCGTAGATGTTCGGCTGTCCCCATTCCGCTTCAATGAGGCCATGCGCCGCACCGTACACAAAGGCATAAACGGAATCGCCAAAGTCCACAAGAAGGAACGTGTTATCGTCCATTTCCGTCTGGAATGGCTCGCCCTTGAACTCTCGTGTAGGCACCGAAATGCCCGACATCGCGGTCACACGCTTCGCCGATCCGAGGATGCCCGTTAGCGTGTGGAGGCCGTATACCGTCATGTCGTACATCGGCCCGCCGCCCGGCTTTTTCCAATACCAAGATGGGTTCACGTTGCTCAAGAGGTCGTTGCCCGACCGCACGTCCTCGTTCTCGTGGTAGTTCCCGAAACCAGCTCCCACGGCTGCCCAGGCGACTTTTCCGATCTCGCCAGAACGAACCAAGTCCCGGATCGCGCGGTTTACGGGCCGAACCATGTTCCCCGGGCTGGCATTAATCTTCACTCCGTGCGCCGCCGCTTCGTCGATCAATGTCGTCGCTTCATCTGCCGTAATCGACATCGTCTTGTTGAAGTGGACGTGCTTGCCTGCCCGGATCGCGGCGAGACCTTGGTCAAAGTGAAGTCCGATCGGCGTTCCGATGGTCACCAAATCGACATTAGGATCAGCGAGTAGCTCTTCCAGCGAGTCGTAGCCTGCTGCGACACCAAACCGCTCTGCCGCGGCTTGAGCTCGGCCGGGTACCGCATCGCAGACCGCCGCAAGGTGGACCCGATGTTGAACGTCTTCAAGAGAGAGATGCGCGAGCGCCGCACGAATTCCAATACTTCCGGCGCCAATTACGCCAACCCCTAGTTTCGTCACCGCATGAGTTTGGGCCAGCGCCCGGACTTTGTCAAGTTCACATTTTCGTCCCCAAAAGATCGGATCGCTCTGCTATCTTGATTCCGTGCGTAGGCTTTCCGTGTTCGCTCTCGTCCTGGTTTGTGGCGTCGTTTCGGCTCAAGAAATCGAACTCAAACCAGCGCTCGCCCGTGGACCGTTTGCGTCCGGAGGGCGCACTCCGCTCCCGACCGATCCGGTGCTGGAATCCATCGTTGATGGCACCTGGGTTTCGCCGATCCTCGGGACCGATTGGACGGCGATCGAGCCGAAGGACGGCGTCTATTCCGGCAGACCACTCTCCGGCGGCTACGTGTACGTTCCGTTCGAAGCATCTGCCGATGGAACCGTCCTTCTTGAAGCTTCCGGGCACAGCATGGTGTATGTGAACGGCGCACCCCGTGCGGGCGACCCGTACTCGTGGGGCTGGCTCACGCTGCCCATTGCGGTGAAGAAGGGCAAAAACGAACTGCTGTTCCAAGTCGGGCGAGGGCGCCTAAAGTTTGAGGTGAAGCCCGTCGTGAGACCGGTTGAGCTCGACATCCGAGACGCGACGTTGCCGGACCAACTTCCAACCGACAAGGGTCCAATCCTCGCGGGAATCGTGGTGCGAAACTCCACCAAACTGCCTTTAACGGGCCTGAAGATCAACGGCAAGGCAATCCCAACGATCCCCGCCGAAACCATCCGCAAAGTGCCGGTCACCCTAACCATGCCGCGCACGATCGCCGGTGAGACGGCCGCTTGCGCCGTCAAGCTGACCCAAGGAAGCAAAGTTCTCGACGAGACCACCGTCCCGATCCGATTGCGAACGGAGAAGCAGACCCACAAGCGCACCTTCATCAGCCAAATCGACGGCAGCGTGCAGTATTACGCCGTTAACCCCGCCCAGAAGCCATCGAAGTCGAACCTCCTCGTGATCAGCGTCCACGGCGCATCGGTCGAAGCCATCGGTCAAGCCGATGCCTACGGATCAAAGGACGATATCACCATCGTCTGCCCCACCAACCGACGACCGTTTGGCTTCGACTGGGAAGACTGGGGCCGCCTCGATGCGCTTGAGGTCCTTGCCGAAGCCAAGAAATCCATCTTGCACGATCCACTCAAAGTCCACCTAACTGGCCACTCGATGGGCGGACACGGCACCTGGGCGCTAGGCACGCTATATCCCGACACCTTCGCCAGCATCGCGCCGTGCGCGAGTTGGGTCTCGTTCTGGACCTACGCGGGCGGCTGGACCCCTCGCGATCCAAATCCGGTGCAGAGCCTGGTTCGCCGCAGCATGACGAACTACGACACTTTGGCCCGCCTCACCAACACCTCAGCCCAAGCGGTTTATATTTGGCACGGCGATGCCGACGAGACCGTTCCCGTTGCCCAGGCCCGAACCATGAAAGCTGAGCTAGAAAAGATGGGACACCCCGATCTTGGATACGGCGAAAAACCCGGTGGCTCCCACTGGTTCGGTGGAGAAAGCGTGGATTATCCACCGCTCTTCGACATGATGCGCCGACGACAGCTCACCGTCGCACCAAACAAGATCGACTTCACCACGCCAAATCCGCGCATCTCCGGTCGTGCTTGGTGGGCAAGTATCAACACCCAAATCGAACCGCTTCAGCCGAGCCGAATCGTGCTTACGAAAGAAGGCAACACCGTTATCGGCAAGACAACCAACGTGCTGTCGCTCACTTTCGAAACGGATGACGAACTTGGGTCCGTGGTCCTTGATGGACAGGCCGTGTTGATTAGCCCGAAAATGGTCGGCAAGAAGCACTTGGCAACCCTCGTCAACGCGGAAGGCAAGTGGCGCGAAGGCACCGTTAAGTCCCCCGTTGGGCCGCTCAAAGAGATGCTCACCGACCGCTTCGCCCTCGTCGTCGGCACAAAAGGATCCGCGGAAGAGCGGGAGTGGGCGGCGAATAAAGCGAGATTTGATGCCGAAACGTGGTACGTCCGCGGCAATGGGGCGGTCGATATTCTCACGGACAAGCAAAACACCTCCGGCCGCAGCTTGATGGTTTACGGCAACGCCGATACCAACGCCGTCTGGAAGTCGAAGCTGTCGAAAGCCGTGGTGGTTCGCGGAAACTACGGTGAGTTCCAGAACTTCCGCTTTGGACCTGGGGTTTCAACGCTCATTCATTGGGATGGCGCGGTCGGAATCGGCGGTACGGACCTTAAGGCAATGCGCCGAACGGACCGACTGCCGATCTTCACCTCGGGCGTGAGTTATCCGGACTGGACGCTGATTGACGCCGAGGGCTTCCTGCGCGCTGGCTTCTACGGCTCCCCGGCCGCCGCAAGGTAACCCGCGATGGCCCGACTGAAGTCTCCGTGGATTGTCGTTGCCGTCTGGTTCGGGCTCATCTTCTTGACCTCGAACGGGCTGGTTACGGTAGCGGAGTTGAGTCAGGCCGTGGCTTGGATTTCTGGTGGGCGAGTCCCGGCCGAGGGCTTCAAGCAGTTTTGGCTGCAAATCTGGTGGTTCGTCGTCAAGGGCTGGCACGTCGCCGAGTTCGCGGCCCTCTTCCTGCTGTTGCGTCTGGCGTTTAAGAAATCGATCTGGCCGCCGATCGCGATAGCGGCTCTGATCGCGGTCTCCGACGAGATTCACCAAACCTACATTCCGGGTCGCGGCGGTCGCCTCAGCGACGTCTGCCTCGACCTCGTCGGAATCCTCGTCGCGGCGTATCTCTCAGAGAATGGCTCGAAGCTAACTCGACTCCAAAAAGTGCTCATCGCCCTAGGCGTCGTTGGCCTCATCTACGTGTTCGCGATGTTCCCGTTTGGCCAACTCAACCTCGGTCGAGCCAGCCAAACGGGGCTTTAACGGTTATCTTCCGCCGGTCGATTTGAACGGTGGAATGCTTGGGTAGTCCGGTCGCTTCAGCGGCTTGACTGGATTCTTGGCCATCAGCTTTTGAATCTCGGCGATAGCCACTTCAAGCTGGGCATCCTTGCCTTGTCGCCAAAGGAATGGATCAAGTTCCACCTCCATATCTGGCGGAGTTCCGCGGTTCTCAATCATCCAAGTTCCATCTGGGTTGTACATCGCGTCGTCCGGCGAGCTTATGCGTCCGCCATCCACCAGGTTGAACCCGTAGTTGCTAATCATTGCGCCCCAGGTTTTCTTGCCGATGATCGGTCCGACCTTATGGAACCGGAAGAGGTGCGGGAAGATGTCTCCGCCTGATCCTGCCATTTCGTTGGCAATCATCACCTTCGGTCCGAACACGCCCATCACCGGAATGTTGTAGTCCTTTCCGTAGCGCGTTCTCGAACCCGAGACGATCGGCTTGAGCATCTCTCGAACCAAGAAGTCGGCAATCGCGCCGCCGCCGTTGTGCCGTTCGTCGATGATCATCGCGTCCTTTCCGGTCTGCGAGTAGTAGTAGCGCACGAACTCTCGCCAGCCGCCTACATTCGTATCTGGCACGTGTACGTACCCGACTTTGCCCCCGGTAGCGGCTTCCACGCGCTTGCGGTTGCCTTCCGTCCACGCTCGGTTTCGAAGCTGGCCCTCGTTGGCAATCGGGAGGACAATCACTTCTCGCGAGTCCGTACCGTCTGCATTTGGTCCTAGCTTGAGCTTCACCTGCTTGCCCGCTTTGCCTTCCAGCGCAACGTACAAGTCCATGACTTCCGTCAGCTCTTCGCCGTCAATTGCGAGCACATACTCGCCAACTTTGGCATCCACGCCTGGCTGAGCCAGCGGGGCATACAGGTTCGGATTCCAGCGCTCGCCATCAAAGATGCGCGCCAGCTTGTAACGGCCCTTGTCGAAGGTGTAATCCGCGCCAAGCAATCCGCCCGGAATCCCACGCGTACCCGGAATGTCGCCGCCGCCGATGAACATGTGCCCAACGCTGATCTCGCCGAATATCTCGGTGAAGAGATAGTTAAGGTCAGATCGCGACTTCAGGTTCGCAAGAAACGGCTCGTACCGCTTGCCGAGCGCATCGAGATCGACTCCGTGAACCTTCGGGTCGTAGAAGCGAATCTTCTGTTGCCGAATAGCGGAGAAGAACATCCGGCGCCATTCTGTCGCAGGATCAATCTTGACCTGAGCACTGATCGAAATTGCGCCTTGTCCTGGGGCTGCGGGAGCGCTGGTCGGAATGATGCTCAATCCACCCTGGCCCTGAATAAGCGCCTTGCTGCCGTCGGGAGTAACGTTGATCCCACCAATTCCGGTGACAATCACCGTCGGGCGACGATCGGCGAAAGCGAACCGAATGAGGCTGCTCGTTCCTCGCGGAGCATCAATCGCGCTTGGGCGGACGGGCAACGCAATCGCGAGCACGGAGCCCGGCGTTCCGGCGGCTAATCCACCGTATGGCTGCTTCGGATGTGGAAGCGTAATGATTCGCGACTCAAGACCTTCGAGATCGATGAGCGAGGTCGCAGGCTTGCTCTCAGCCGGCTTTGATTCTGGTGTCTTCGGTGCCTCGGTTGGTGCGACTTTCTCTTCGTCGCTCTCCGGCGCCAATGGGTTCGGCACACCTTTCTTGAGAACCAGGCAATATACGTTTTGCGTGACGTTCGCCGAAGCATAGGAAGCGATGTCCTGATTGTCACCGCCGAGTCCAACATCTGTCGATGCCAAGAAGTACACGTACTTGCCACTGCGGTCAAACACGGGGCTCGAAACGTCGGCAAGCCCGTCTGTTACTTGCGTCATCTTGCCCGATTCAAGGCTATAGAAGAACAGCGCACCGAACGTGCTCTCAATGTCTCGGGTGTAAGCAATCCACTTGCTATCGGGCGACCACGAATACTCGAATCCAACGCGTCCGCGACGTAAAAGGGAGTCGATGCGGGTGCTGATTCCGCTGGCAATGTCAAGAACCCAGAGTCCTAGCGAGAAATCGCTATAGATCAGCTTTTTGCTGTCTGGGGACCAGGCGATGTTTCCGAAGCTGCCCTGACCGGCGCCGATACTGAGAATGCGATCTTTGCCCGTCGTCGTGTCATAGAGGGCCAGTTCTTCCTTGTCGTTCTGGTCCGTAAAGTAGGCAATCGTTCGGCCGTCTGGCGACCATGCCGGATTTCGGCGCTGAATGCCGGGCTCGGAATGCAGAACCTTTGCATCGCCCTTGCTCGCCGGAGAAGTGAAGATGAATCCTCGGGAATCTGCGACGATTCGCTGTCCGGTCGGAGAGATGTCAACGCCCTGGATTCTATCGCCAAGGTCCACGTACTTAGATCGAATCTCGGGGAAGTCTGCATCAATCGTGATCGGTACTCGCGTAGCCGACTTCTTAGCTACGTCGTATAGCCAGATTGAACCGAACTCTTCGTAAGCGATCACTCCCGGACCAGCCGAGGCATTCTTAATGTCGGATCCGTTCGGCGCAATCTCCTCGTTGGTCTTTCCGCTCTTGGTGTCGTAGCGGTGCAGGGTCATCTCGCCTTTCGGGTCCGAGAGGTAGTAGATCGAATCGCCGACCCACATCGGATTCTCGTCGCCGGTGCCCTTCCAAGGAATCGTCTTAATCTTCGAGTCGGAGAGGTTGCCGATCCAAACTGGCCCGGCCTGTCCGCCGCGATACCGCTTCCACGCGGCTTGCCATTTCGGATTTGGGATGTATGCGAGTTGCGCGCCATCTGGGCTCAGCGAGCCTTCGTCGACCGCCGGAAACGGTAGTTGCGCCGGAACGCCGCCGCCCGAGCTCACCTTGAACAACCGA
This sequence comes from Chthonomonas calidirosea, assembly GCA_945882415.1. Lineage (GTDB taxonomy): Bacteria > Armatimonadota > Fimbriimonadia > Fimbriimonadales > Fimbriimonadaceae > Fimbriimonas > Fimbriimonas planktonicus. Next base: position 268,213 of record CAMCWC010000002.1, on the reverse strand, counting down.
GTGTAAGCGTTCTCCGAAGCCATGCTGGAAACGAACAGAACGCTCTTTCCGTCGGGTGTCCAGCCGTTCACTTCATCTGCTGCCGGGTGGGCGGTGAGTCGCTTCGGGGTTCCGCCGTCAACAGGAACCGTGAACACGTCGGTGTTGCCGTCGTATTGACCAGAGAACGCAATCGTCGTTCCGTCGGGGGAGAACTTCGGCATGCTTTCTGTCCCCGGTGCGCTCGTGAGGCGGACTGCCGCGCCACCGGCGCGCGGAACCTTCCAAAGGTCACCCGCGAACTGGAAAACGATCGTCGTCGCGTTCACCGCCGGATCGCGCAGGATCATCGGATTCGGACCAGGATTAAAAGACTGAGGGGAACTCAGGGCAAGCAGAACGGTGAACGGGGTCATACGAGTTGGCCATAGATTAGCCGATAGCCAGGCTCAATCTCGGCCTGCTGGGACTACTAGGACTCAGCTGATCGACGAGATTGAATGAACTCGGGGCCGTTCGGTAGCTTTTTCGCGAGAGGCGATTGTGGTTCAACGACCCGCCAGAACGGAGCGATATCCGACGCGCCCGCTGCCAGCTGCTCTAAAGCGCGTTCCGCAACCACTCCAAGGAAAATCCCGGTCGTCAGCGCGCACGTGCCATCGGCCCCATGCTTCTTTGCGAGTTCCTCTCTCAGTTGTGCCACGGACCGGGTTTCCCCGACTGGCACCGCTCGAACCCAAGCATCAATCTCGGCGGGGGTGGAGATCAGAAGTTTGCTGCCGGCCGGCATGCCAGACATCGGCTTCTCCAAGATCACGATTTCAGCGTCTTTTCGCGCATCGAATTTTTCTTGCAATGTTTTCCGCGCCATGGCAGAAGTCAGTATAGAATGGGCGCATGAGGGCCAAGGTCGTGATGCTTTTGCTTTTGAGCGTAGTTTTGCTCGGTTGCCAGGGGTCATCAAAAACTGGGGCCGATTCTTTGATTGGGCAGCGAGTTACTGTGCTGATCCGACGGGATATTCAAGGTTCCAGCACGGTTCTTCCAAGTGGCAGCAGGGATGATTCGCTTACAACGATCCAGGTCTACGGTCCGCTGATAAAGGTCACCGACTTTGGGGTGATGGTGGAGAACCGGGGTCGGTCCGGTTCGCTCGGCAAGCCCATTTTTATTCCCTGGGATTCCGTCGTACTTATTGAACAGGATCCGTAATTGGAGCTAGTCCCGGTCCTCCTCGCAAACGCCGGCACGCCATTCATTTGGAGCAGCGTATTCGTGCTCACCATCGGCAACGTCATCATTGCCTGGGTTGAGTCAACCATCCTTGATCGCAAGTTTGGCTGCCGACCGGAAGCCTCCTTTGGCATCATGCTCGGCGCGAATTTCCTGACCGCGGGCATTGGCTTCGTTTGTCTTCCTTGGCTCACCGGCCTTTGGCAGCGGCTCTCTTTGATTGATCCCATTCGGGCCGCGTTACCGACCCTCGTGGTTGCCTGGATTTACACATTCCTACTCTCGGCAATCATAGAAGCCGGCGTGCTTTCTATCCTGTCTCGCCGAATTGGTCTCAAGGTACACCCCTGGCGCGCGAGCGTTTGGATCAACCTTGCCAGCTACATCTGCCTCATCATGATCGCCGGCGCCACCGGACGCTACGGCGGTGCACTTAACTTAAGGTCTCGGACGATCTGGATGAAGATGACTCGACCGATGCCGACGTTCGATCTTTGGTACGTCAGGCCGGATGGTACGACCGTGACCCGGTTCAAAATGGAGCCGTTCGATCCATCAAAGGGAAAGTTGGAGATTGATGACTATCGGGACCCGAAATGGCCGCGTCTAAAGCCCTCAGAAAAGCTTAATTCACCTCAAGCATTGGCAGTTGTAACTTCGCCGACTGGTATGCGGTACCTCAAGTTTCTTTCGACGACTCCATCAGATTCTCCCGTCCTCATGAAAGGCTTCGATCCCAAAGCGACATTGGAGCGCACTAGGGAGGTCAACGGCTTGCAAGCGCCTGGGTTGTACGCAATGGGCCCTTCAAGGTCTCTGGAGCACTCAAAACTGCCTAGCTTTAAGGTGTCTTCATTTTTGTGGCCAGGATACGATTTCGAGATCACCGATCAACAAACCGGCGAAAGCTTTTCATTTGGACTCGAGTCGCCGTTCTTTCAATGGCGATGGGGCAATCTGATTCAGCTCCCGGATGGCTGGTGCATCGCCGAGAAGGACGGTCGAATCTATCTCGTTGACCTGAAGCTAAAGCAGATTGGATACCTCGCCGAAGGCTTCGGAGCGACCGCAGTGATTCCCGGGAACCAAAAGTAGTTGAAATGCGTATAATTGTCATAGCAACTAAAAAGGCTGCGTGAGAGTTATGAGCACCGAAACGAAAGCACCCCCCATCGCCGTGACCGGAATCCACCACGTAACGCTGGTTTCGAAGGACATTCAGCGCAACTACGACTTCTGGACCAAGACCCTCGGCATGCGTCTCGTCAAGAAGTCGGTCAACCAAGACTCGCCGAGCGATTACCACCTCTTCTACGGCGACTACGAAGGTTCGCCAGGGACCGAGGTCACCTTCTTCGACTGGCCGACCACCGCGCCAAACCGACCCGGCAGCGATACCATCGACATCCTGATGCTCCGCGTGGTCGATGAAGCATCCGTCGCCTGGTGGGCTGAGCGATTGCGGGGACTAGGGCTAAACGTGAGAGATGGCCTCGACCGGAACGGCTACGCCGCCATCGCTTTCCAAGACCCCGATGGCGTTCAGCTGGAGATCGTCGCCGACGGCAACTCGCCTCGCGGCGGTTCCGATTGGCCGGAGAGTCCCGTGCCTGCTCCGCACCAAATCCGTGGTGTTTTCGCCGTCGCGTTCGCGCTCAGCGAGCCAGAGAAGACGCTTGCGATGCTCCAAAACACCCTCGGCTTCCGCATCTCGGGGACCTATTCACGAGAAGGGCGAGAAACGACCGTGCTGGTGGCCGGCGATGGCCAGCCCGGCCGCCAAGTGCATGTGATTCACGACCGCGCCCGGTCTCGCGGCTACCTCGGGCATGGGGGCATCCATCACGTCGCTTTCCGCATCACCGATTACGCAACCTACGATCAGTTTCTGACTTGGCTCACCGAGAACCGCATCGGCCACAGCGGCCCGGTCGACCGCCACTGGTTCCGGTCGATCTACTTCCGCAGTGTCGAAGGACTCGTGCTCGAACTGGCAACCGACGAACCCGGCTTCGCGACCGACGAACCGCTTGAAACTCTCGGCCAACACCTTGCCTTGGCTCCATTTTTGGAGCCGTCGCGAGACCAAATCGAAGCGGCACTCAAGAAGCTCGTCTAAGCCAAAGCCCCCTCGCCGGGAATCCCCGGCGAGGGACGCCTCACGCCGGTAGCACGATCGAGCCGAAGGCCGGGATTTCGATCCCTTGCTCACCGACCGCAACGAACTCGACTTCTTCGGTGCAGTTCAATACGAACAGCTTGTTGCCACGCTGAACCGCCATGACGCCGCGAGATGTCGATGACGTGAGGTCCTTGCGCAAGCCCAGCCGGTAAGCAAACCCCGCGTAAAGCTCTTCTAAGAACGAATCCCGCGTTCGGGCTCCGATGTACCAAGCCTCCCCCGCGCCAAAAAATTTCTGGGTCAGGGCGGGCTTTCCGGAATAGAACTCGCTCGTATAGTAGCCGCGCACTCCGGCATCCGTAACCCAGAACAGCTCGCAGAACCGCTCGCCTTCGTAAGACTCTGAGCCTTCGCCGGAATCGAGCGCAAGATGCACTCGCTCCTCCGGGAATAGCGCATCGATCTCTTCTGGCACGATTCCAAGCACTTTCTCCAACGGCCAAGATTTCTGCCGGTCGAAGACCAAGTCGTTCTCGTCCACCATGCCCGAAAGGTACGTGGTCACAAACACGCCGCCGCCCGCGACGAACGCCTCAATCTTCTCGGCAACTCCGGGCTTCAGCATGTAAAGCATGGGCGCCACGACCACCCGGTACCGGTCAAATGGCTGGTCGCTGTCGATGACATCGCACGGAATGCTCTGCTCCCAGAACCCGCGATAGTGCTCCACGCAGGTTCGGTGATAGTCCTTTTCGCCGACAACGGGGCCGCAGGAATCCTTGAGCGCCCAGGCGTTTTCCCAGTCGTAAACAATTGCGACTTCCGGTTCGGAAGTCCAACCGACGACATCCGCGAGCTCCTTGACCTGAGCCCCAACTTCACAGGCCTCGGTGAAGACTCGGGTTCCCGTTCCGCCCGCATGCCCCACGAACGCGCCGTGCCATTTCTCCTGCGATCCGCGAGATTGTCGCCATTGGAAGTACATCGACCCTTCGCTTCCGTGCGCGATCGCTTGCATCGCCTCAAGCTTGTGCATATTCGGCCGCTTCAGCCGCATGCTGCTGTACCAGTTGCTCGAGCTCGGCGTGCTTTCGATGAGCAAGAACGGCTTTTGCTTGATGCTGCGGTACATGTCGTGAACGAACGCCACTTTGATCAGTTCCCAAGTGCCGACTGGGTGCGATTGGAACCCAGGGTACGAGTCCCAAGTAAACAGGTCCAGGTCGTCTTTCCACTTCCAAGGATCTAGCGCCTCGTAGGTGCCCATCATGTTGGTGGTGATCGGAACGTTCGGCGTAATCCGTCTCAGCGGCGCGCTCTCCTCTCGGAAAAAGCTGAGCATTTGGTATGAGCAGAACCGCTTCCAGTCCAGGGTCAAACCATGAATGCTGGTATCCGCAATTGGGTACCCCGGAAGGTCAATCTGGTCCCAGTCGGTGTAGGTGTGACCCCAGAAGGCGGTCCAGTATGCCGCGTTTAGTCGATCCAAGGTGCCGTACTTCGTGCCGAGCCAGTCGATGAAAGCCAGTCGAGACTCTTCGCTGTAATCCTCGCCTCCGTACTCGTTGGACACGTGCCACAGCGCGAGGGCCGGGTGATTTCCGTACCGATTAGCGAGCATCTCGGCCATGCTGGCGGCTTTCTCTCGATAAATCTTGCTCGACCAGTTGAAGTTGACGCGGTTGCCATGGTGCCGTCGCTGCCGGTTAGCATCCGTACGAAGGGTCTCCGGATATTTCTTGCTGAGCCAAGCTGGCGGCGCGGCGCTGGGAGTCGCAAGCACGACATGAATTCCGTTTGCGTGCAACAAATCGAACACTTCATCGAGCCATTCGAAGGTGTAAACCCCTTCTTCAGGCTCGAGCGACACCCACGAGAACACTCCAACCGTCGCAGCATTCACACCGGCTTGCTTCATCAACTCGACGTCTTCCAGCCAGGTCTCTTTCGACCACTGCTCTGGGTTGTAGTCCCCGCCGAACCACAGGGTAGGAAAGTGCGAATTGATCGGTGGGTGTTGCTTCATGGCCGCACCCCGAGTTTGCCCGCTTTCTAAGTCAACATGCCAGCCGGAACTACAAAGACCGGATACTTTCTTGCACCGCTACTTTCATTGGTGTCGGCTGCAGCCCAAATGTGGTCTGAAATCGCGTGGAGTCCATCACGTAGTCAGATTCCCATTGATAAAGGGTCTCCTTCAGAGAGGCCACCACCGGATTAAACAGTCCGAGAACATTGAGCATGAACCGGTTCGCATTCATCGGTTTCGGCTTAACTCCCAACTCGTCGCCAAATGCTTGGAGAAACTCCTGCACAGAAATCGCTGGTAACGAAGGGGCGTGCCAAACCTGACCGAGTGCCGCTGGATTTTCTGCGCAAATCTGAAGTGCTGCCGCGACATCTGGCATGTAGGAGAAGGTGTGCCGCGCGCTCGGGTTTCCAAGCGTAGGGAATCGCTTTCCGGCTTTCATCGCCAACAAAGTCGAGCGGCTCATCATAGCGTTCTCCACGAAAGGTCCAAAGAAGTCCGAAGCCCGCAACAACACCGCCTGCACGTGCCCCGCTTTGTGCGCCTGCAGAATTTCCTCCGCGAGCTTGCCGCGCAGGGCAGACTTCGGCCCGTTGGGACGATACGGCAAGTCCTCGTTCATCGAGCTCTGCACGGGCCCGTACATGTACAAGTTGTCCATCACCACGTATTTCGCCTTGTGCGTGACTGCGGCACTGAGCAGCGCATCGTAGACCGGCGGCAACAACTCGGTCCAGCGGGTGATGTCTGCATTGATGCAGTTATAGATAACATCTGCTCCCTTCGAGGCGGCAACCGCGTTTGCGGTTATCGAGGCATCGGAGGAAACGTGCGTCGCGCCCATAAGAGTTACTGGCTTCCGCGAAACAATCCGCACCTCTTTTCCAGCGGCCACCAAGCGCGTTGCCAACGTGCGACCGACCGGTCCGAACCCAAAGACGACATGAACGTTACTCATGTATGCAGTGTATACCCAAATGTATGCACTGAATACATTCCGGGTAATATGGCCAAGTTGGAACGAACAAAGACGAGCTATCACAAGGACGACCTGCGCCAGACGCTTCTCACGGAAGCGCGCCATCACCTGATCGAAGTCGGTCCGGATCACCTCTCGCTTCGCGAGATCGCTCGCCGTGCAAAGGTTTCTCCCCGAGCACCTTATCGACACTTCGAATCAAAGGATTCGTTGCTCGCCGCAATCGCCGCCGAGGGATTTCAGACCCTAACCCAACAGTTCCGTGACGTGGCAGTTTCTGAACCGAATGAGCGACTTCGCCGGATGGCTCGCCTCTATGTCGAGTTCGCCCGCGCACATCCGGCTGTTTTTCGACTGATGTTTAGTCCCGTGCTACAGCGCTTGGAACCCGAAGGCACGGCAATGATCGCCTTTGAGCAACTCGTAGCGGTTGCGCGCGACCTGCATCCACCTGGGTTTGGCCTGCGCCATTGGACCACGATGGCCACTGCGCTCTGGTCGGGCCTGCACGGCATGGCGACCATCTCCAACGATGGCGCAAGTACGCTCTACTCGTCTGAGGTTTTCATCGAACCGGAAGCGCTGGTCGATGCTATCGTGCGCGGTTGGCGATACGAAAACCCGACAACTTAATCAAGACTGACCGGTGCACATCGCGGTCAAGAGTCGTCCAATCACACAAGGGATGCTCAACGGAATCGAATTCACTTCGAAATCAGACCTTCTTAGGGGTCGGTGGTATTTTTGATGCCGTTGTTTGAATTCACGAACCTGGACGGTGAAAAGGAAGCCATCCCCTCGCAATGGCTCGACAAAAACGGCGTGGTCTTGGCGTGGCCAAGCCGGAAGCAGCGAAAAGTGCAGTTGCAACTCCTCCGCTACCTGGCCACGAAATTTCTGCCGAACCGAACCTATCGCGAAGTCGAAGTAAACATCGTGCTGAAAAACTGGCACGCGTTCGACGACCACGCTCTGCTCCGCCGCGAGATGTTCGACCTTGGATTACTCGATCGCGAACTCGACGGCTCGCAGTACCGACGGGCCGTTTAGGGCTCGTCGTCCCATAGGTCGATCCAGTCTTTCGCCCCTTCCCAAAGGAAGACGTGGCCTTTGATCAGCCGACAATTACGGTCAATCTTGCCGATCTCTAGCATCTCCGCCTCGGTCAAAGAGAGCTCCTGAACTGCCTTCAGCATCCCCTCATACTGCGGCCGCTTTACCGAAAACGGAATCGGAATCGAACCCAACTGAACCTGCCAGAGCACGCAAACGACCGCGGGATGAACTCCAAGTCGCTCCGCGGCCGCAACGATGACCGGGTCTTCAACATCCACCGTGTCCGTAGGCGTTCGATCCCGCTCCGGCCGGCTCGGCGAACCGATTGGTGAATATCCGATTGGCTGAATGTCGTTCTCCAACAGGAACTGGAAATTCCCTTTCTGCTGAAAGTGTGGATGCAACTCAAGTTGCGATGCGACCGGACGGATTGCCGCATCACGCAATAGAGCGGAAAGCTTATGGACCGTCATGTTCGACGTTCCAATGTTCCGCACCAACCCGCGTTCGACCAGCCGCTCCATCTGCGCCCAAGTCGCCATGTACGCGTTGTGGTCGTAGGGCACGGCGTGAGGATCGCGAGAATTGACATCGACACCCTGAGCATGATGGTTCGGGAACGGCCAGTGAACCAAGAACAAGTCGAGATAGTCGAGCTTAAGATCTCGCAGCGACTGCTCGCAAGACGCCTCAACGGCGCTGTGCATGTTGTTCCAGACCTTGCTCGTAACCCAAAGGTCTTCACGCGACACACCGCTTTGGATCACCGACTGAAGCGCGTTTCCAACTTCTGGTTCGTTGGCATAAATCGACGCGCAGTCGAAGTGGCGGTATCCCACCTCAGCGGCGCCGATCACTGCCGCCGAGATTTGATCTGCCGTGTAGTTGTCTGAACCAAATGTCCCTAGCCCAAGTTGTGGGATTGGATTGCCGCTGTGAGTAAACAAATTCATTCGCGTTCTGTGGTGCTCCTGTAAGCCATCTTGAACGAATTCGAGTGATTTTTGCGTGAATCGGAACCTTCCGAAGCCAAACAAACAAGGCTCGAAAGGCATATGGTAAGTGGCTGACCGGCGCAATCTGTGCGCGAAACGGGTGAGGAGGAACGCTTGACGTTAGGGTGGAAACTTTCTACAATGGGCCAAGATACGTTGTAGGCCATGAAATACTGGAGTTCGTTGTCCGTTGTGGTAATGAGTGCGCTCATTTCGAGCTCCTTCGCGCAAACGTCACCGAGGCCGATTTCGTGCGTATCGTACACAAATGCCGGCGCGGCACAGGCAAGCGGCGCTAGCGAAACCGTAGATTCGATTCTAACCGAGTTCAACATTCACCCGATTGTTAGTGGTCAGGGACTGCGCATCGCGGTTACTGGGTGGGGCAAAGGCGACATTACTTGGAACCCTTACCCAGATGGGCACAAGTACGCCAACACCGATAAGTATCCGGGCTTTCAGGAGTCGCGTGTTGTAGAAGGCCCGGTGAAAACGGAGTTCGCCGTTCTCGTCGGTGGTACATGGCAAAAGGCCACCTTTGGGGGGCAAACGGTCGGACTAATGCAGCCTGGCACCCACATGTTTACCGACTGGATCAACATTCCCGTTACGGCCGGAACGGTGATCAAAGCTCGTTTACGCTACACCCTGATAGACCGGGAACAGCAATTGTTCTGTAGCACGCTCGCTGCTTACGACTACACCAGTTTCAAGACGGCTGCCGGAGCTTCCACGCCGGCGGTTGATGTCCCGACCTTCTCGGCCAATGCGTTCAAGTACGACAACGGCAAATTCCTCGGGCCACGCGTTTGCGCCATGCCAGCGTTGATTCAAACGCGAACTACGGATCCGAACGCTCACAGCATTGCCGCCTTTGGAGATTCGGTTTTGAATGCTGGAAATGACAGCGGCTCGCACTATAACCGCGATGGATTCTATAACCCAGGCTGGGTAGGTCGGGGCTTCGCCCGGCTAAAAATTCCCGTCGTAAGCTTCGGGGTGTCGGGTGACCGAAGCGAGATCAATACGGAACAAACGATGACCCGCCGCCTCGCCCTACTTCGGGACTCTGGCGCCGACTACGGCCTCATCACCCACGGAATCAACGACGCTGCCAGTTTCGCCTCGACCGGAAGTGGGCGATGTCCGGCCAGTGAAATCATTTCTCGAAACCAAGCCCTCGCCGCTATCCTGGTTAAGAACGGAATAAAGCGGATGTATTTATCCACTCTGCATCCGTACACAACAAGCACCGACCAATGGGCGACCGCGGCCGGTCAGAAAACAAAGAATAACGACTTCCCGGTGGCCAACTGGCTCACCTACAATGATTCTCTGCGCAGCACCGTTCCGGCTGGATTCTTTGCGGTGCTCGATCCGGCGAAGTACGTGTCGGATACGAGAGGCGTTTGGCGCGATGGCACGCAAGTTGCGCAAACCGTGTCGCAAGGGATCGGTAACTCGAACTTGCTCATCTCAAAATGCGTGACCGGCGACGATAAGCCCGGCTATTTCGATGGCTTTTCCGTGACCGGATTGACCGGCGGAAACACCGGCGCGTCCCAAATGACCATCACGAGCTACCCAGGCACATCGAGCCTAGAAGTCGTTCTTCGCGCGATGTTCGGGAAGCCGGTCGTTTCCGGCGACACCTTCCGGCTCACTCGCGTCCTGACCCGTGACGGTTTGCATCCGACCCCCGAAGGAGCCCGTCTCGGCGCGTACGCGGTCTATGCATTTCCCAATCTCTTCCGGTAAGGTCCTGATTTCTAAAGGAATTTCGTGCCCTTAACCTTCCGGTAACAGTCATCCGGTACGAACACCACACTTAAATGACGATCGTCGACGAGATCATCCAACTCTTTGAAGAACGCGGCAACGGACTGTACTTTGGTGAACAAGTCACCGAGACCGAACATGCCTTGCAGGCGGCCCACCTTGCACGAGAAGCCGGAGCCAGCAACGCCATGATCCTCGGCGCCCTGCTGCACGACATCGGGCATCTTTTACACAGCCAAGGAGAGGACATCGCCGACCATGGCGTGGATGCAAAGCATGAAGATGAAGGGGCCGAGTTTCTCGCGGGTAAGTTTCCGCCCTTAGTCGTGGACTGTGTACGGCTTCACGTTCCCGCGAAGCGCTACCTTTGCGCCGTCGAACCCCAGTATCTCGCGGGCTTGTCTCCGGTCTCGCAGCGGAGCCTCGAACTCCAAGGTGGCCCAATGACCGCGCACGAAGTCGCCGAGTTTGAAGCAGAACCCCACTTTCGGGAGGCAGTGCAAGCGCGGCGGTGGGACGACCAAGCCAAAGTAGTCGGGTTGCAGGTGCCAAGCGTCGAGAGTTATCGCTCCTTGCTCGAAGCGTCGGTAACAGAATGACCGAGCCGATTCCGTTTGTTCCGGTTCCGAACTACTGCGAAGAAAACGTTTGGATGCTGGCGAACTTGCCGTCGCAAAACGAGCGATGGGCGGTCTTCGTGGTGAGCGAAAACCGGCGCTGCCAAATGCACGCTCAAGTTCCGCAGTACCCCTCGGCCGAAGCGGTGATTTGGGACTACCACGTGGTGCTGCTAGACCGAACTCCGGATGGCGACGTCATTTATGACGACAGCTACACGGGCGATTTCCCGGGCTGCGCCATCAAATGGACCCAGGAGAACTTTCCGGTGGATGACGAATTGCTCCGGTTCCGGGTCGTGGATGCCAGCGAGTATGTGCGCGACTTCCGATCTGACCGGCGGAACATGCAAGACCCGAGCCGTCAACCGCCATGGCCAGCGATCTCGCCGGGTGAATACAACCTCACGACCTTCCTCTCAGCCACCGAACCCGGTCCCGGCCGATTGCTAAACCTTGCCGAATGGCGAGCTGAAGTTCTCCGATAGGGTGTCTCTTAATGCCTTTTTGATTGACGTCTGGAACGCTTAGCTTTCCAGACCCGTTCTATCGATTAGAGATCGGATGGAGCGACAGTTTTCTGACAACGAGGCGGAGGAGATTCTGCGGCTGGCCGCGGAAAAATTTGCTGCTGCCGAGTCTCGAAAGCAGACCTCGCTCCACGAAGAAAATCTGATCGACATGGCGGCCGAACTCGGCGTCCCAGCGGAATACGTCACCGAGGCCATTTCCGAAGTTGGGGCTGACCGCATCGCGGCTCCTCCAAGGCTTACATCTGACGACAAGCCTCAACCAGTGCCCGGCAATCGTCGACGGCAGCAATGGATTCGCACCGTGCCCGGGGAGCTAAACAACGAGGCTCGCGTTCAAGTCATCGAGTATCTCAACCGGCAACATGATTGTCACGGCAAGTTCTGGTTTACCAAGGAACAGACCGAGTGGGCAAGTTCTATGGATGGGTCCATGACAACCTGTACTTTGCGCTCAGCCAACGGCTTCGTGCAAATCCACCTCGCCGAACCCAGCCCACAAAACAAGTTCAACGTCCGATCAACGATTGTTCTCCTCTTATTCTATGTCGCGGCGTTCTATGTGTGCATATTTCAGCTGCATCCGAATTCACTATGCGTGCCACTCGTAACATTTGGCATGTCCCTCGTAAGTACCCAACGCGCCATCGAGTACGACAGGTTAAGGAACAAGCAATCCTCCATGGTCATCGACCGACTTGAATGCATCATCCGCCGCGAAAGCGATCTCAAGACCGCGATCGCCTAGAGGTTCGCTTTCGCTTCCTTCAAAATGCTGCCACCGCTCAGTCGGTCCGTATAGTTCGGATTCGAGTGTGCGTAAACGATCTTCCCGGCCTTGTCGAGCAAGTAAACCGCCGGCACGGGAAGCACCTGCCCGTTGTTCGAGAAAGCGAGTCCGAAGGCCTTGCTGTTCTCAGCATTGACGTCCGAGTACAGTTTGTAAGTCAGTTCGTTCTGATCGATCGTTCCCTTCACGTCCCCGGGATTCTCGGGTGAAAGCGCGATCAGTTGATAGCCGATCTTCCTCAATTCACCCTCAACCAGAATCAGTTCTTTGAGATGGATATTGCAGTATGGGCACCAGCCGCCTCGATAGAAAATGACTACCGTCGGCTTTCCGGAGATCACTTCCTTCAAGCTCGTTGCCTTCCCGTCCGAACCCTTTAGTACCGCCGAAGGCGCTTGCCCACCCTTGCCAATCGGCTTCACTTCCTCCGGGCTACGCGGCAGTCCAGCATCGCTGATCCCGTCCGCGCGATTGCAGGCAACAACCACGGCAGCAAGAACGGGAAGGGAGAGAACAAAGTGCATCGGGCGCATGAATCTCAGAAGCCTCCGTCGCTTCAATGAGTTCCGCGAAAAGTCAAACCTTCACGGGTTGTTCATCGGAAACCCGCACGGCAAAGGTCGGGACTTCCACCGGTTTGTCCGGAAATCGGAACAGGCAATAGGCAAACCACAATCCGCCGAGTGGTACACAAATCGCCTGCGGGTACGTCGCCACGATCCACAGGGAATGAACCAAATCGACCGCGCAATAGATCGCAATCAAACCCGCGAACGTTATCCGCAACCAAATCCAGAACTTCCGCATGACACATAATCTTAGGCCCAATGCCAATGCTGGATAGGTCCTATGTCGGTCCTAATTCGAAGTAAAAGAACACCAAAAGTAGATCAACATTAGCTCCATGGGGCTAGCGTTCATCCTGTTTTGGATCCTCGTGATCTGGGGACTCGTGGATGGCGAACTTTACTGGCAAGAAGCCGGTTGGTACACCCTAGCCTTCGTCGCCTGCATTCTCGGTTTCATCTTCCTTGCCGAGTACCAGATCTGGTTCATTGTCCCCATCGTTCTCATCGATGTCGTACTGATCATGAAAATGATGGGCAACCCGCGCATCGGCGGCTGAGCCCTACTTCCGCGCCGCCAAGTACCCCCAAACAAACACGTTCGGCGTCCAGGCATCCACCGTGTATTCCTCGGTCGCCGGATACAAGTACGTCTCGAAGAGTGCCTCATGGATCGGCCAGTTGTACGGGCTCGGCACTCCAACCCGGCTCACATGCCACTGAATCGGCCAGGTAAAGAACCCGTTATCCGGCCAGCCAACGTAGTCACAGTTCCCATAGATCGTGATCCCTTCTGGAATTGCTTGGCCCGGAATTCGGTAGTCAATCTTAAACGGTCTCGCGCTTCGAACGCCAAGGCCGGATGTGTAAGTGAGGTTGTTCGGATTCGCGCCACCCGAAAAGAGACAAGCCTGAACCGTCCCCGCCAGATACTCCGGTTTGCCAGTGAGAAAGTGGGCCCGTGCCACCTCAATCGCGTTAGGCGAACTGTAGAAACCCAAAAACGCGGGCTTACCGACGTCGTTGGTGGTTAGGTTCCATCCGTTGCTTTCTGCATACTTCAGCGCCGTTTGGGCTTCCGCTTCCAAGGCCAATTTCGCGCGCAGTTTGAGTTCTGCCTGACCGAGACCCTGTGGCAGCCGTGCGTAGACAAACGCTGAATCCGTCTGTACCGCCGTGCCATACGCAAACAGTTTTGGCTCCGGCTTCGTCAGGACAGAGTTCTCAAGAAACACCTTGTGCCACTTGTCGTTTTTGGTCGAACGGTACACAAGCAACGCGGCGAGGTTGCGCGCGTCCCACATCTCCCAGGCGATCTTGCTTCGCACCGGTGCCAAGTTCGCCTCCGCCCAGGTCATAGCCTTGAGAGCGCTCTCCCGGTAAGTCTTGGACAGCGCCGGGTCATAAGGCTTGACCAGATCCGAGAACCGGATTGCTGCCGCCGCGTAAACCCAACTGCTATAGGGATCGGCCGCATACACGTAGGCCGGCATGGATTGAAGCCAAGAAACTTCCCCTTCGATGGGATCCCCGTTCGTCTCAATGCCAAACCGAACTCCGCCATGCGGAAGCTGCAACCGCCGGAAGCAGTCAAGCTCCCACAGCGCTTCGTTCAGGATGTCCGGAGCTTTCGTTGGCTTTGGAATGTTCAGACTTTCCGCAGCGCCAAACGCCGGGAAGAGCTCGAAAAGCTCCATCTGGGCCATCGTCACCTTCAGGTGTGTTACGCGCCTCGGGTTCCAGTCGCCCGCATCGTGATAGCCACCCCAAGCCTCGGGAACAAGCTTGCCGGTGCTGGTCTTCTCCAACTTTTCGAACGCTTCGTTCCCATCTAGGACGGAGTGAGTGGATTGGTAAACAAGTTGCCCATCGGCGGGGTGCATGTCGCGCGGCTTTCGGTAGGTGGTGTAGGGAGGGCCGAGCTCCATCCCCGAACGGTTGTGATACAGCCCCCGCATTTGGGTGCGAAATGCCTTTTGCCAAACGTTCTCGGCAATTGGAAACGGATCGCTTGTTCCCACGCCTTCAACCACAACCTTGTAGGTTCCCGGCTTGGTGATCTGCGGGAAGTCCATCCGATAAACATCGGTCAGGCTGTAGTTCACCTGCTTGTTCTGGATGAGCTCCTTCTCGGTGGCTTTCTTAGTGAACTTGGCTGTGCCGGTTGCGACGGTTGCGCCCGTTACCGCTTCGACAACGCGGAATTTCGGTGCGTCACCAAAGCTGTGAACCCCGCCGGTTCCGAGCCACTCCGACAAGAAAGCCCGCTTCACCGGATCGCTCGGGCGGAATCCGATTTGGTTTACGTGAACGGCCTGGCTCTGCGTTTTATCTGGCGCGTAACGGATCTTCTGCGGCCCGCCTTGGACGTTAACCTTGCCCCAATTGAGGGTGTATTCGGCACCTTGCGAAAGCGCGGAAGGCAGCTTCAGATACACCCGATGCCGAAGCACCATCTCATAGCTCGGCATGGCCGCGTTCACGGGGCGAGACTTGCGATAAACCTCGACCGGCCGAATCGTGACGCCGCTTCCTTCAAGCGTGTACTGATTGCGGTCGGCGGCGTATTCCTCAATCAGCGGGTCGCCTTCAAACTTCTCGATGTTCGCAAGCCAATCGCGCTTGGGGCCAATGAGGTAGCCGATCCGATTTCCGCCCCGAACCAAGAACACCTTCGGCCCATCTTTTTGAACTTCGTCACCCGCCTGAGGAACGTATTTTGCTAAACCCGCACCGGAGACCTTTCCGGATTCAAGCTCCAAGCAAACAAGCTGTTGCCCAAGGAAGGAGTACGACAAAAATCGAGGTGATTGAGCTGAGACCGTTCCGTATTTGGTGCGTAACTCTGCCCGTGCCGCTTCCGCTTGTCGGGCAGCTTCAGCTTGCGCTTGTCGAGCTTTCTCTCTCGCTGCTGTCGCTACGGCGTCAGGCACTCTTACACCGATCTTCAGCACGTCCACCTCAAGGGCATCGTCCGATGACCAGTCACCGAGTAGCTGAAACTGGATGAGGCTCTTTAGGTTTGGCGTGCCCTTGGACTTTCCTGCCGCGTCCTTTCCAAGCTCTTCTGGCTCGCCGAGCGGGCCGCCACTTATGGGCGTAATCCATGCGGTTCCAGATTTCGGGAGTGCAAAAGTCCACGCTCCCGAACGCTCCGCATCATCAACCAACATCAGTTTGATTCGGTTTGCCTTGTTGTTCGTCCCAACGTTCACCTGCAACGTGGGCACAAGGTCAGTCTCGGCACTTAGATCAATCGGCGGCTGGATGTTCGTCCCCGCTCCGCCGCGAGGAGTTGCTCGGAGCACCGCCCGTCCGCCTTCAACCTTCACCTTGTTTTCCCAGGAAAGGTACGAGAAGAGGAACGGCCGGTCGAAGCGAATGATTTCCCGAGGCTCTTGCGGTGGACGGCCGATGAGCAGGCTGGCTAGGCCAATCGTCGCAAACGACAAACAATGTGTAACGTGGGTATTCATCGCAAGCACCGTTGCTCGGTCTAGTTTAGACGCGCCGATTTACGAATACGTGCGTGGCATAGCCTGAACAAACTCTTGTTCAGGAAAAATTCAGGTCGCCGGATGACTAGGCAGAACCATGCCAGACAGAAATTGGTGGAGGCGGGGAGAATTGAACTCCCTTCCAAAACCGTCGGCCCTCCCATTAACCACGAGCGTCTCCTCTGTACTTTATCTCGATGTCACTCTCTGCCGAGGCCGCCTGAGCAATCATCCAGTCTGGTTATTTTAGACTAGCTTGCTACAGACGGAAGCTCACCAGTCGATCCCGATTTTTTTACACCCGGAACTCTCCCTACGGGCTCGAGAGAGGCGGACGTCGGGCCTAAATTAGGCCGCGAATGCGTAGTTGTTGTTCGCAGCTACTTTTTTTCTCGTTTTTTACGTGGCCCACGAGAATCCACGGCTCGCAACAGAAAGTCAAACCGGCCCTGTCGAAGCCGTTCGCCCCCAATTACAATTCAGTATGACATTTACCTAGGGGTACAGGTTCCGCAAGTAGGACTTAGAAACTACACCGGAGTGCGTGCTTTCGCGGGCGCACGGAACTGCTTGATAATCTTGTACAGGTCGTGCGCTGCAACTGGCTTGGTAAGGAATTCCACCATGCCGAGCCGGATACATCGCAATCGGTCGTCCTGGTTCGCGTTCGCCGTGAGTGCAACCACCGGGATCTTCCACTTTTGCGCGATGCGGCGATAGGTCTCATAACCGTCGAGACCAGGCATCTGCAAGTCGAGCAAGACAATGTCGAATTCTCCGTTATGTTCTTGCAACAAATCGAGCGCGCGGAAGCCATCTTCTGCGTGGACAACGATGCAGCCCGTGCGCTCCAGCAAGCGCTGAACCACGAGGGCGTTGATGTTATTGTCTTCCACCAACAGCACCCGCGTATCGTGAATGTCTGGCGTCTCCGGCACCTGTTCGACTTTGCCTTCAATCTCATCCAGCGGCAGCAAAATCGTGATCTTCGTTCCAACCCCCGGCTCGCTTTCTAGCGACAAGGTGCCGTTGAACAGTTCGACCGTTTGCTTGACGATGGCCAAACCAAGCCCCGTGCCTCCATAAACGCGTGAGTCACTGGCGTCTGCCTGTTGGAAAGGATCGAAGACACGGCCTTGCTTGTCAATTGGAATACCGATGCCTGTGTCTTCGACAATGAACTCAACGCGCGATCCGACTTTGCGAACCATGACCGCAATTCGGCCGGATTCGGTGAACTTGACTGCGTTGCTGACAAGGTTGTTGAGGGTTTGGCGAAGCTTGCTCGGGTCTGTGCTGACGAAGTGTGGAACGTCGTTCGCCATTTCGTACACGAAGTCAATTCCACGGCTTGTGGCGGTCGCCTCGTGCCCTTTAACCACGTCTTTCACAAGCTGGCGCAGGTCCGTATCCTTTCGTTCCAGCTCGAACTTTCCGGCTTCCAGTTTGCTGAGGTCCAGAATGTCGTTTACAACGTGCAGAAGCGTACGGCTACAGCCCTGAATGGCCTGAACATAGCCTCGCTGCTCCCGGCTCATCTCGGTAGCCTGCATCAGCTCGGCGATACCGATAACGCCGTTGAGCGGGGTTCGAATTTCGTGGCTGACGTTGGCAATGAAGCGGGACTTTGCCGCGCTGGCGTTTTCGGCGTATTCCTTTGCCGAGGACAGCTCGCGCTCGTAGGCTAGAACTTCGGTCATGTCGTTGAACTGATAGACCGCGCCAACGTTGTCCCCCATGGCATCCGTAACCGGATAGCGAAGAAGCTGGTACGTGCGGTCGTCGGTCAGGAACCAAGGATCCTGCCACTTGCCGCAGCGGTTGATCGTGGTGAGTGCCGTCTGGCCAAGCATGCGAGGGCTTTTGAGACCAAACATCCTTCGGGCCGCTTCGTTCACGTCGATAATCCGATCGTTCTCCGCGGTGACCAAAACCGGCATCGGAAGCTGCTCAACCACCAAGTCTCGAGCAATCGGAGCGAGATCAAAAAGCGACCAGCGGAAGACGCTTCCGGCCAGTGCAACTCCCGCAATCCCCATTAGGGCTGGAGTTGGGTCGTACCCTTCCACCGGAGACAATCCGCAAACGTAGGCCGCACTTCCAAGCACTGGCGCCAAAACGCCGAAGAGCATGATACGGGTCTGTTTTCGGTACAGGTTGTTCTTGCTCAGGGCTAACTGAGCAATCAGCAAAACGCCAACGATGATCTGGATGTACGTTAAACCTAGGTTGATCAGATACCAAGGTCCTTTGTCGTACTCCAAGTTCCCGAATCCGTTGAGGCTGTTGAAGCTCAGATTCCGGCGGAACCACTGGTTGCGGGTATCAGCAAAGATGATCGGGAGAGAGATCGCAGCTTGGATGTACGGCACATACTTCAGCCACTTGGGCGGCGTTTCGAACGCGTTGCTGTAGTAGATGCCGAGAAGTAAGATCGCGGGCCCAAGGAAAACCAGTCCAAGGTACTGAAAATTCGCCCAAAACTTGGCGGTCGTACTATTGCCCGAACAAAGTTCCAGCGCGTAGCCGAAACACCAAACCATTGCCGAGCTGGCGAGAAAGAAGACAGGCCCGGACGTACGCTGGCTACGGTAGCTTGCTGCAGCGATCCCAACGATCAGCAGAATGACTCCGCTGAGGATGGGAAGTACCGCGTAATTGCTCCAAGCGTAGCTCAAGATTAGTCCTTTGGTATCTAAGTGATCGGGATTTATTTGGGATTTTCTCGTAAATCTGCCAAAGTCCCCAAAAAAGAGAAGTGTATCCTAGCCTACGATGCATCGCGCGACGTTTGCGGAAAACTTGTAATCTCCACAGGTTGAGCCGGCCGCTGTCGGGGCCAAATCCAAAACAAAGCAAGTGTTCCCACGAGCACCAAAAGCAAAAGAACCTGGATGACCGGGCCACTTCTACTCGCGCCATGAACACTGCGTAGCATAAACCGAGGGTACCTAGGGCAGTAGTCCCGGAATTGAGTGAAAAATTCTGAACCTGCTAAGATCAATTTGTGGATCGCCGTGGATTATTGGTCTGGCCCGCGGCGCAAGCGTTCTTAGAATTTGTTGGGGAAACGACGCTTATTCTCGGCGATGCGATTCGCGGCCTGTTCCGCCGTCCGTTCGAAGCAAAAGAAACGCTCGACCAAATGTCATTCGTTGGGCTCTCATCCGTGCCCATCGTTTCGATGACCGGCTTCTTCTCCGGCGCCGTCCTTTCTCTCTATCTCAGTAAGTTCCTGACCCAGTACGGGGCCACGCCCTTTATTGGTGGAACCGTCGGTCTGACCGTTACGCGCGAAGTTGGACCCGTGCTTGCAGGCATCATGGTCGCCGCGCGCTGTGGCAGCGCCATGGCCGCCCAGCTTGGAACCATGAAAGTCACAGAGCAAATCGACGCGCTCAAAATGCTCAGCGTAAATCCAAGCAACTACTTGGTCGTGCCTCGCATCCTTGCGGGAGTCATCATGCTCCCGATGCTTGCGCTGGTCTGCATGTGGTCGGGCATTGTCGGCGGTCTGCTCATTGCGTACAGTGAAGGCGTGCCCATTGCGACCTTCCTCCAGTCGCTCCAGCAATTCCTCAAGCCAGAAGACTTCCTCAAGGGAATGATAAAAGGCCCCTTCTTTGGCCTGATCGTTGCGTTGGTGGCCTGTCAACAGGGCCTACGCACCGATAACGGCGCGGTCGGCGTCGGGAAGGCGACTACCAACACCGTCGTGATTTCCATGGTGCTGATTTATATCAGCAACTTCCTGCTCGCCCAGCTCCTATTTCGCTAGATTCAGCAGCTCAATTTGAAGGCGAGGAAGCTCTGCCTGAGACAAGACAAAGAGAATCGTAACTTGGTCCAGGAAGTCAGGCTCGGATCGGAGCCGAACCGTCGCGTGGAGCTCGTCCTTCTTCGCCATCGCAAACATGATGTCAAGGCTGCCATTGTCGAGTAGCCAGTGAAAGTGCCCGGCTTTCTCTTCCTCTAGTTTTGACAATCTAGTAGCCGCATTCCGAATCTCATCCTCCGAGACCAGCATTGACACGGCTGCGCTTAACCAAACGGCATCGAGCCGGGCAGCAACCCGAACCTGGTCATCCGCCCGCGAGATCCGCTGCAACTTCAGCCGCTTCGAAGCCTCAAGGAACTGCATCGTTACCGTTCTTCGCGTTTGTGACTCTCGCGCGCCAGGATCCGAATTGGCGTTCCGCCCAGCGGGAACACCGCGCGAATCTTGTTCAGCAAGTACCGCTCGTAGCTAAAGTGGAACAACTCTGGGTCGTTCATGAACAGCGCAAACGTCGGCGGGCGAGTGCTCACCTGCGTCGCGTAATAAATCTTGAGCCGCTTACCCTTCGAAGTGTAAGGCCGTTCGAACATCGCTTCGCCGATGATCTTGTTCAGCTGCCCCGTTGAGATGCGGAACGAGTAGTTCTCAACTGCGGCCAAAATCTCGTCCAAAACCGGCTCCAACCCCGCGCTTTCTGCCGCGGACGTAAACGCCGCGTTAGCGTAGGCAAGCTCCGGAATCTGGTCTCGAAGGATCTTAAGGAAGTCTTTCTTAATCAGCGAGCTTCGCTTCGGAAGGCCGTCTGGCGGCTCCTTCAGGTCCCACTTGTTGATCGCAAAAACGCAAGCCTTACCGGCATCGTGCGCCAGTTTCATGATTCGCTTGTCGCCGTCAGTCAAACCTTCGTTGCCGTCGACAACCACCATCGCGCAGTCCGCTCGCTCAAGCGCGCGCTGAGCTCGGTTGACCATGTAGTACTCAACCGTTCCCTGAATCTTTCCGCTTCGGCGAATGCCCGCCGTATCGATCAGTCGGAAGGTGTCTTCCTTGTAATCCAACACCGTGTCAATCGCGTCGCGCGTCGTGCCGGCAATGCTCGAAACGATCATCCGCTGCTCGCCGGTGAAAGCGTTGATCATGCTGGACTTGCCGACGTTTGGCCGTCCGACGATCGCAACCTTGATCTCTTCCTTCACCATGCCCAAATCGGCATCGGCAGGAGGCAGCAACTTTACGATCTCGTCAAGGGCATCGGCTACGCCGCGACCATGCAGGCCAGAAACCGGATAAACGTCTCCAAGTCCCAAGGCATAGAACTCGTTGGCGTAATCGTCGCGGTTCGGGTTATCCGCCTTATTGACGATCACGAGCAGTGGCTTTTTGATGCCACGAAGCTGGTTGGCAAGGTCCCAATCATCGCCGGTAATGCCTGCCGTACCATCGGCCATGAACAACACAACGTCCGCTTCGGACAACGCAATGTTTGCCTGAACCCGGATCTGCTCGACCAGCGGGTCTTCTTCCTGAAAGACAATTCCGCCCGTATCCACAATCTGGAACGTCCGTCCGTTCCACGTGGCTTCGCTATAAAGTCGGTCGCGAGTAATGCCGGGGGAGTCTTCGACAACAGCGATTCGTTTGCCGACAACGCGATTAAAAACCGTGCTTTTGCCGACGTTTGGTCGGCCAACAATAACAACTAAGGGGAGCTTGGCGACCATCTGGACTCTCCAAGGTACCTGACTCCACCCCTATTCCTCGCTATTTAGGTTCGATTCGAAGCTAGAAAGGTACTTCGCAATCCGCTTTCCGCCTGCCCCTTCAGCAAGCAGCTTGCGAATGCGGTCGATGGCCAGCTCCGCGCGGAGACCGGCATTCACCTCTTCGGCGAACCCAGGATTCTCAGAAAAGTAAAACAGCTCGCCTCGGCCCAACAAACTCAGTCTGCCATCTGCAACCATGCGAATCCCGCTCGGAACCTCCGCAAACACCAGGTCAACTCCGCGCTCAATCGCCGCATGAGAATCCTCCGAAAGTTGGTCTAGCGTTTGGGAATCCGCCAGAAAATGTGCGGACTTCTTGCTTGCCTGCAACATCGCCTGCGCTCGCCCAATCGCAAATGCGCGGGATCGCGATGTATAGATCCTTGCATCCAACTCGGTGCTCACCGTGCTCAGGAGTTCACTGCGTAGCTTGGTCGTCAAAGCTTGCCGCTCGCGCGACCAGCGTTCAATCAACTCATCCAAAGGCACCGGCTTGCACAGCCGCTTGTCGCCCTCTTCAATGAGAATCGCCCCCTTCTGATCCAGGGTCTCGATCGCCTTGTACGTGTTTGCCGCCGGTTTTTTGGTTGCCTGAGCAATCCGATACCCGCTTGCCGGCGATTCGATCAGCAAGAAGGCGTAGATCTCGGCTTCCAGTCCGGTGAAACCAAACTCGGTCAGATATTGCGCGGCGCTCGACATCCAAAAAGCATAGCGCGAACTACTAATATTTAGAAGAGTACGGGGTCAGTTTCGGGTGGAAATAGCGCCGTAGCCGCCGCGCCAAACAGCCCGGCCTGCGTTCCAAACGGACTCGGAACAACCTCAAGTCGCGCCAAATGCGGCGCCATCCAGTCGCTTAAGCCGACCGAGCCGCCAATCAAAATTGCGTCTGGGAAGTACAAATTCCGCACCGCCAAAACCGCATCTTCCAGAGCCTCAACCGCCTGAGTCTGCTGCTCCAAAGTTGGTTCCTTGCCGAGATTGATCCCGCCAAGCAGCTTTTCGTAGGTCTGTCCCGTTCGCGTCGGCAAGTCATTGATTCGCGGGTACTCACCCTTTCGACCTGCCCAGATTCGGCCGTGCTGAACAAACCCTGCCCCGAGCCCGGTGCCAATCGCCAATGTCGCCACTCGAAGCCCGGCGAACTGCGGCAAGCATGCATGCCCCCAAGCCGTAGCGTGACCGTCGCCAATCGCGAACGTCTTCACGCCCAGAGATTCTTCGTTGAAAACGATCCCCGCATGGTCCGGCATCAAGTACTCCTTCGCCGTCCAAACCTCGCCCGTCGCCGGATTTACGATTCCACCCGTGCCGATTCCTAGCTGCGTAATCCCGTGAGCTTCCACCCGCTCTCGAATCCACGCTAGTCGCTCATCACGAGTCTTTGGATAAGCAATCTGCTCAACTTCGCCAATCTCCCAACTCTGAGAAAACGGCGCAAACCGAAGCCAAGTCCCGCCGATATCCACCGCGCCGATCTTCGCTTCCGCATCCACCGAGCGCGGCAAAAGCGCGCGAGTCTGCTTCACGGGGTCGTTCAAAGCTCCGCCAACGACGACTCCCACCGCACCAATTCGGAGTGCCGCTTCAATCTGCCAGCGCTCCGTAAATCGTCCTTCCGCAATCACCGGAATCTTCACCGCCTGAATCACGGCGCGCAACAACTCCAGGTCAGGCCCGGTCGTAGCAATCCGATCGGGCGTGTATCCGCCAAGCGTCGTGCTCAACATATGAGCCCCGGCCGCCTCCGCCGCCAGTGCCGTTTCTACCGTGTCAATATCGGCCAAAACCAGCTTTCGGCGCTTCTTGATGTGGGCGATCATCGCCTCCAAATTCGCTCGCTTAGGTCGCTCGCGCCCCGTTCCATCGATCGCGATAATCTCGCAGCCGAGTTCCATCATCGCGTCTGCGTCCTGGTTGGTTGGCGTGATGTAAACGTCGCTGCCTGGATACTTCCGCTTCAAAAGGCCAATAAGAATGCCTTTCAGCTCGGGCCGCATCACGCGAACGTTCTTGACGCCCTCAATCCGCAACACGCGCACGCCCTGCTTCACGCTGGCGCGGGCAGACCGCAGCAACGTATCAGGGTGATCCAGCGGGGATCCGTCGCTCGCCTGAACCGAAGCAATAAGGGGGCAAGCGCGCAAGCGAACCAGAAAGCCTTCTACCGTCACAACGGAAAGCTACCTGTCTTCGATGCCACTTCGTTCAAACAATTCGCGCAAGCGGTCTTTTTCGCTCCGCTCAAACTCGCGCCGCGCCACATCCGCCAGCACCGTTTCCTGCCGAATCTTCTCCGCCTTCGATACCTCTCGAACGTGCAACGGCGCAATCAGCCGGATGCCCGGAATCTTGTCATCGGCCACTAAGCTTGCCAAACCAAGGTGCAATATTGCGAGCAAGCCGAGCACCGGACTAGCCGAACCGTAGCTCACCAACACGAACAGCGCCGTCAGCCAGCCCAAAATCCGGCCATTCAGAGGAATGAGGCCGTACAACATGATCCGCATGGCCCGATTGCGACATGCCCACATCACCGAAACCGCACCCAGCGGCAACATCGGCCCGTAAACCAAATCTCCCTTCTTGAGGAGCAGCATGCCCGCATAGAGCAGCGCCGCCGGAAGCACCGTTGCAATCACCCAAATCGCCGCAAACTTCGCGCTTCCGTAAACCTGCTCCAGACTCCGACCGACAAACAGCATCCAAGCGATCAGAAAGACCAGAAACAGGATGCTCAGCGGGCCGCTGAGCCCAAAGTACACAAACGGGTAGGTGAAAATGCTCCACGGCTTGCTCAGCCATGTCGGCCCAAACGACAGAACGTCGGCCGCGCCCGTACCCACGAAAAAGAACACGACCGACATCGCCACGATCAGCCCGCAGATCGAAAGAACGACGGGCGAGTCCTGCTTTTTCAACCACTGGATCGGGGACATCTACTTCTCGTTATACGCTTTCAGAGCCTTGCTCGTTGTGGGTCCTGGGTGGGACTAGGAGGCACTACGAAGCGGTTCGAAATTCCCGAACCGACTTCATTCCCAACCGGTCCATCTCCACAATAATCTCGGTCAGCATCTGCGGAATCAAACCCGGCCCGCCGTAAATCCAGCCCGTATAAAGCTGCACCAAATCCGCCCCGAGTCGGAACTTCTCAATCACATCGGCGGCGGTAAAAATCCCTCCAACCCCAATCAGCGACGTCGTCGGATCGCAGTTCTCGCGCAAGTGGCGTAGGATCAAATTCGACTTCGTGCGCACCGGTGCGCCGGAAAGGCCACCTGCCTGGTTTGGATCGCCTTTCAGCCCCGTTCGATCCAGAGTCGTATTCGTCGCGATCACGCCCTGTAGCTTCCGCGCGTTCACGACTTCGATCACGTCGTCCACCGCCTCAAACTCCAAGTCCGGCGCGACCTTAATGAAAATCGGCTTGGTCGCATGCACCGCCCGCATCGCATCCACGATCTCCAGCAACGGGCCCTTCTCCTGCAGCGACCGCAATCCCGGCGTGTTCGGCGACGACACGTTGATCACGAAGTAGTCCCCAAGGTCCTTCAGCCGCTCAAAGCTCTTCGCGTAATCGCTCGCCGCATCCGCCGCCTCCGTGTCCTTGTTCTTGCCCAGGTTCACCCCCAGCGGAATCTTCGGAAATGACGATTCAATCCGCGCGGCAATCGCTTCTGCGCCGTCGTTGTTGAAACCCATCCGGTTGATCAGCGCCTTGTCTTCCGGCAAGCGAAACAGGCGCGGACGCGGATTCCCCGGCTGCGGGCGAGGCGTAATCGTCCCGAGTTCGGCAAACCCAAAGCCCAGCCGGTGCCACTGGTTGACCGCCACCGCGTTCTTATCAAAACCCGCCGCCAAGCCGACCGGATTTGGAAACTTAATCCCCGCGACCGTGGTGACCAGCCGAGGGTCCTCCGGAACGCCAACGGAGATCAGCCCCCGTTCAATTGCCCCCATCGCCCGCTCATGCACCCATTCCGGATCGAACCGGAAGGCAAGGGGGCGGAGCAAGCCAGAGTACAGATTCATGAAGCTGAGTCTAAGTTAGCCGATTCCGGGCTCGCGGGTATCCTGTGATATTAACGACGTCAGTCTCTGACGTCTGTTTTTATTGATCCGCATGT
Organism: Chthonomonas calidirosea; assembly: GCA_945882415.1. GTDB lineage: Bacteria > Armatimonadota > Fimbriimonadia > Fimbriimonadales > Fimbriimonadaceae > Fimbriimonas > Fimbriimonas planktonicus. The sequence continues at coordinate 242,367 of CAMCWC010000002.1, read as the reverse complement.
CCGACGAATCCCTAGAACCACAAGACGATCAACTCGAACACGTCGAAGAGATCATCAGCAGCGTTGTCGAGGGCGATTATAACGCCGATCAGATCCAAGTTTTGGAGGGGCTTGAAGCCGTCCGAAAGAGACCTGGAATGTACGTTGGCGACAACGGCAAGCGCGGCCTTCACCAGCTTTTCCGCGAAGTCCTAGACAACAGCGTCGATGAAGCTCTCGCCGGCCACTGTACGCAAATCAACGTCACCCTCCACGCTGATAACTCGATCAGCACCGAGGACAACGGCCGCGGAATTCCGGTTGACAAGCACGCCAAGATGGGCGTCTCTGCGCTTCAGGTCGTTATGACCGTTCTCCACGCCGGTGGAAAATTCGGCGGCGATGCCTCCGGATACAAAACCTCGGGCGGACTCCACGGCGTCGGCGTCTCCTGCACCAACGCCCTCTCCTCCTGGATGGAAACCACCGTTTGGCGAGACGGCCAAACCTACATGCAGCGGTACGAGAAGGGAATCCCCCAGCACGACGTTAAGCACCTCGGCCCTGCGCCCGATGGCAAGCGCGGAACCCGCCAGCGATGGCACGCCGACCCAAGCATCCTCACGGAAATCGAGTACGACACCCACATCATCAAGACCCGAATGCGGGAATTGGCGTACCTGAACTCGAAGGTCAGCTTCGAATTCATCAACGAGCAGATTCCGGAAGAAAACGAGACCTTCTTCTTCCAACGCGGAATTCCGCAGCTTGTCGAAGACCTGAACCAAGGGAAGGACACCCTTCACCCCTGCATCTTCTTCCGCCGCGCGAAGGAACTCACCGAAGTCGAGATTGCCCTGCAGTATCACGATGGCTACAACGCCACCGTGCTCGCCTTCAGCAACAACATCTTCAACCCAGATGGCGGCACCCACGTCTCGGGCTTCAGCACTGCGCTCACCCGAGTCGTTAATAGCCACGCCCGCAAGATGAACTTCTTGAAAGAGAAGGACGCCAACCTCACCTCCGACGACATTTCCGACGGCCTTACCGCCGTCATCTCGCTCCGACTGGCCAACCCGTCCTACAACTCGCAAGACAAGGTCAAACTCGTCACGCCAGAAGTGCAGGGCCTCACCAACAGCCTCGTCGGTGACGGACTCACCACCTTCTTCGAAGAGAACCCATCGGTTGCCAAGCGAATTGTGGACAAGGGAATCCTTGCCCAGCGAATGCGCGAAGCCGCCCGAAAGGCCGCCGAGCAGATTCGCCGTGGAAACGCGATGGACTCCTTTGGATTGCCAGGAAAGCTCACCGACTGCATCAGCAAAGATGCCAGCATCAGCGAACTCTTCCTAGTAGAAGGTGACTCTGCTGGTGGCTCCGCCAAAGGCGCGCGAGACCGCCACACCCAGGCCGTCCTTCCGCTCCGAGGCAAGATTCTAAACGTCGAACGAGCCCGCCTCGACCGCGCGCTGGACAACGAGGAAATCAAGTCCCTCATCGCTGCCCTCGGCGTCGGTATCGACCTCAGCATGGGCCGGAACCAAGCGTCAAAGGTGTCAGAAGAAGACATTGAGATCGAAATCTCGACCGTAGACAACGGCAACAAGAACAAGAAGAAGCAAGACGATATCCACTTCGATATCACGAAGTTGCGCTATCACAAGGTCATCATCATGACCGACGCCGACGTTGACGGCGAGCACATCCGAACCCTGCTCCTCACCTTCTTCTACCGGTACATGAAGCCGCTGGTCCAGGCCGGAAACATCTACCTTGCCCAGCCGCCCCTCTTCGTTATCAAGGTCGGAAACAATGAACGGCACTACGCCATGTCGGAAACCGAGCGCGACGAGATCATCAAGGGCCTCAAGAAGAAGAACTTCTCTGTCACCCGATTTAAGGGTCTCGGCGAAATGAACGCCGACGAACTCGGCAGCACGACCATGGATCCAACCGTGCGAAAGCTCGTGAAAATCCAGCTTGATCCTGAGTTTGAAATCGAAGTGGAACAGATGTTCAGTCGTCTGATGGGTGAGAAAGTCGAACCGCGCCGAGAGTTCATCGAAGCGCACGCAAAGCAAGCCCACAACGTCGACTGGCACTACTGATGATCCTTGCCGCCCTCTTCACCCTCGCATTGGCTCGAACCTACCGGCTCGAGCCGATCGTCGTTAAGGCCCTCCCGCCCTTCTCTGAACTCAAGAAGGCCGAAGCCTCCGAACTTCTTGACCGGGAAGTGCAGTACATCCTTCGCGCTTCGCTGGAGTTAGACGCGAGGATCGTGGTCGCTCCGGGCGAGTCTGCGGAACGCACGGTGAAAATCGAGCTACGAAAGGTCAGCCAGAAAAACCGATCTCGTACCGAGCTCTTGAATAATCCCAACGGCGGCGCGAGCATGACCGAAGTCACGGTGGGTCTGAGCCTCAACGACAGCCCGTTCCAAGAGCTCAAAGGCACCGCCAAAGGCGCCTACTTCGGCACCACCAACCGCCGAACCATGGTCGGCAGCCCCGACGCCGAAGCCCTGGAGATACGAAACAGCAACCGAGAACGCGCCCGAGCCACCGGCCGCGCGATCTGGGATGCGGTGAAGTTGACCGTGTTGCGACAAGAGTAGGGTTCGCGCGTTTTATGAACGTTCAAAACTAACGAAATCGAAGATTCCAGAACAGCCTTTTATTCAGATGCTCATGCGGCTGCCCCGCCGCCGTCATGGGAGTGTCAATTTGCAGGGTCACTCGAAGTTCATGGAATTGCTTTACGGACAGCACCTTGCTTTTTCCCTTGTGGGAGACGACACCATAGCGATCGACGAGGAACTCTTCCTTGCCGAAGGCCGCGCGGAACCGAACTGCTCCTGCATCAAAGTCGCCGGGAATCGAGGCGCTGGTCAGCAAACGATGGATATCTGTGCTGCTTGCCTCAAACAGACACTGGATATTTTTGTACTTTCGAATGATCTCCGGCGTGATCGGCCACAGCGTGTCCGCCGTCCAAGGCACAAACTGGACTGCCGTTAGCTTAGGAGACATCAAATTTACTGTCATGGCTAAGATCGCAGAAGCACTACTCATGATTTACTCAACGCTCCAGTTCTAGCTGCGCTTCCTCAACGAAGAATGGTGCGCCTCGTCCTGTGGGGAAAACTCTAGCAGATTCCGTGCACCCTCGGTGAGCAAGTAACAACAATAGGAACTGTCCACAAAAAGCTGGTTCGAGCAACTGAGTAGAACCACTTTGAGCTTCATTCAAGTACCGATACCTTCTTATCGAAATGTTATGCGGCAAGTGACGGTTTCACCATTGACCGTTGTGGAGCTTTTTCGAAGTCGCACTCCAGCATCTGCGTCAATCGTTAACTCCACCAGATTTGAAGTGAGCCATTTGGGACGAATGACCTTGGCCCGACTGACCACCAGCACTGGATTACTTCTATCATCACCGTCCCGGGTACTGACGTAAACGCTTTGAACCAGCACACCAACCGCACCCCGATCCGTCTCGACAACGTAAGCATCTTTAAGGCCATCCGGGCTTGTTACTCGACGTACTTCGCGGACTTGTACGAACAAATCGATGGCTGGCAAAAGCAGTAAAGGAAAGACGCAGCATAGGGCGAAGCCTATCAAAATGCCCGTCAATTTGGACTTGTCCATAGTTAGTCCGGTAGCAGCTGTATCCCAAGATGATTCGCAACTTGTCTCTCGGATCGCCGATGTTTACCTTTTGCAATACGTCGGACGCACAGCAAGGGATCTGTTGAGGCTGTTCGCAGCCGAGAATCACGCTCCAGCAGAACCTCTCTATTTCTTCGTGCCAATCAATTGAACCGCTCTAAATCCCCGATCACCTGCGGGAAGTCTACAGAGCGTATACGGAAGTCGATCTTTCAACCACACGATCTTGTCTCCATCCTGGCGAGTGTCTACGACAACAACGCCGTCATCAAGAACCCCAATCGGAGTTGAAGGAAACGTGAGACTCGGATCGCCTTCTGGAAAACCGCTACCGCCCCGATACAGGACTTCGGCTGGCCCAAAGGACTCGCTTTCGGGGTTCCATCGAATCTGCTGCAACACCGAGTAGTGGCGAGGCTTCAGCACGCCACTATAGTCTGAGCCACTGAACACGAACGTATACTTGTCCGCCCACAAAAGGTGAGACACTCCAGAATACGGACGGAACGGGATCCGCTTAGCGGACCGAGTCGAGAACAAATTCTCGGTGGCCGAATAGGTAATCGACCCATCTTGGTTTGGATAGATGCCAGGTTTATGCTTTGAGGATATCGAACTGGACGGGGCCCGAGCAAAACCCGTGCCTTCGGTTTTGAATACTTCTCCGCTTAAAGCTAAGCGTCCATCTCTTGTCCACGAATGCCGTGACCCGGCCGAAGCAACGGCCTTGCCAATCGGCTTTAGGGAGCGCGAATAAACGTGAAATGCTCTCGTCTCCGTCGATAGCGCCCATGAAACGAGAATAAAGCGCGAGTTCGGGCTGAATTCTGTATGCAACGTCTCTCCGGTAATCCGCCCCAAAGTCGCTGAATCGGGAAGGCCGGACGGGCCATGAAGCAGAAGTCGGGCAAGCCCGTCCGATCCGCTCGAAGTGAGCACCATCGAACCATCCGGGCTTAAATCAGCAGACGAGTTTGCCGGCACCTCGATCTTCCGAATGAGTGAGACTGTTCCGTAAGCATCAATTCGAACCCAATCAAGCCGCTGGGAATCCGAAGGCGAGTACTTCTGGCCGATGATCGCAACGCAAGAAAACTCCGCTGCGCGCGAGTAGAAGACGGGAAGGAGTGCGGCGTGCAGAATCATGTCAAAAAAGGGATTGATTGCTCAGACCAGGCCGGATGCTGCTTGCTGCTTCCATTTGCCTGGCACTTCTTTGACAACTTCACATAGCTTCCCGTTACGCCCGATCCGAAGGTCTAAACGCCGCAGACAACACTCTTTTAAAGTGCCAGGCTCCTATTCCAAACGCCGGAGCAGCAACATTCGATCCTGACTCAGCGGTTCGGTAGGATTCCCAAAATATGTTGTTCCTCGGCATCATTGCAATGCTCAGCGCGCAGATACCGGCGCAGTTGGGCAAGCCCTATCTGATCGGAACCGTCGGCCGCACCAAAGGTGAAAAGCAAGTCTCCGAACTCGGGAACAGCCGCGTTGTCACGATCAAGTCGGCTCATACCGCTATCGCCTTTGGAACCAAGAAGGAATCCATCGTTGCCGGCGAAGGCAAGAAGCTGGTGATCATTGAAGCCAACATTCGGAATCCGGAGAAGAAGCCGATTTCCGTCAGCGAGAGCCAGACCTTTGGGCTTCGAGTCTACGACACCAAGTTCACCGCGAACGACGTTCAGTATCGTGGCGCTGCCGGGAAAGATTTGTCGATTCTGAACAAGTCGCTCAAGTCCGGCGAGAGCATCGATATCGTGGCCATCTACGAATTCCCCGCCAAAACGCCCCATCTGCGGGTGGGCATCTACTACCACACCTACATCGCCAGCCAAGCGCCAAAGTTCGACCTGACCTCCCAGCTAGCTCCCCCGACCTCGATCTTCGCCGAGTCGAACATGAGCTACTTACCCAGCGCCCAAGCTCAGGTCGGAAAGAGTTTCGATTTCGATGATCTCCGGTTTAAGGTCCTAGGACAGACAGCCATTGAAGGCGGCGGAATCGCGGTGCGAGTCGAAATCTCGAACCCAATGGCGCGTCCGGGAAGGTGGGGCTGGCAATACGCAACCGCGACGCTGCTATCTGGAACCGCCGCAACCACCAGCTACCCCGAGTTCTACATTTCTCCAGAGTTTAAAGACTGGGCCAACGAAATCCGCCCCGGCTCGACGGTAACCGGTGAATACCGCTTCCACCCCGCCGCCGGCTTCTCAGCAAAGCAGTTCCGCCTTCAGATGAACGGAACAAAACGAACCGTGACGATTGGACTAAGCCCAGGCGGGACAACGAACTAACGCCGCTTAAGGCTTGACCTGAATGCTGTTTTCGATCCGCTGAAATCGCTCGTGCAACTGGAGACTCTTGACGATAAACAGCGGCAGAGCAATCGTGAGCAAGATGACAAGGCAGATGATATTCAGAATGTTGAAGTTGACTTTCATCGGGCCTGCTGAGTTGCGATGAACTCCTCCATCTGTCCAACCCGGCGCTCCATGATGGGATAAACGACAAGCAGCCACCCGAAAATGGCGACGATGCAAACCAGAAGTAGACCGAAAATGATCGTTTGGTAAGTGATCCTTTCGTTTGGTGAATTTTCCCCAGGGTGCTTAACCATCTACTTTGATTCCGCCCGGATCTCCAAGTCCGTGACCGCGTCATCCAGTCGCATGAAACGCGTTCGGAAAGTCAAGTGCACCACGATTACGCTGCCTATAAGAAGGATGAGAGCCAGCACCGCGCTTCGAAGTTTTAATTGTTCACTTCGCTGCAAAAACGTTCACCTCTTGTTCCTCCAAACTCGCCTTGAAAAAAGGATTCCTGACGCCTTGCCGTTCGACGAGGTCAACCTTCCGACCGTATAGGTCTTCCAGCTCGCACATGAAGCCAAAGTACTGCTTCGAAGCCGTAAGTTCTCCCACCGGCTCAAAGTCGACAACCAGGTCAACGTCGCTCTCGTCGCCAAAATCGTCCCGGACAACTGAGCCAAATGCCGAAAGCCGTATCACGCCGTACTTACGGCAAAGTTCTGAGAGCTTCGGCAATTGGAGCCTCTCGCTAACGACGTCCATGGGGCTAGTCTACGGCGGAAAAACCGTGATCTGAAACTTATGCGCTTACGAATTGAATTCGTGCTCTGATAGCCAGCATATGCACGAAGAAGTTTCGTCGTCCGAGTGCACCGACTCCGCCTTCACGGCTTCTTCTCCTTTTCCAACCGCTTTGCTCGCTGAACCGCTTGGGTGAAGTCACGTTCGACCTGACTCTCGCGGTTCGATTCCAACTCTCGCCACTTCGTGAATTCAAGCTCGGCTTTCGCGTCGGCCTGATCCCGGGAAACGGTGCCGGCGTGGCTGAGAATCTCTCGATCAGCGATCCGCAGGAAGTCATCCAACTTGTTGATCCAAGCCGCCATCGTCATCGATCTGCGATTAAGAGCCTGGAGCTCTGCGAAATCGAGGTAAAGCGAGACGATGAGGTTTAGTGCGTTCAACTCTTCTGGATCGAGGTAGTTCTTTGCGACCTTCGCGTCCTTCGCCAGTGGTCGGCTGCCCGGGAAGTTTGTCAACCCCGCGAGCGGCTTCGTGTGATCAGCTCGGGCTTCGATGACTTCTGCCGCCGTATGCCCGTGCGCCGCCCAGTGCATCTTGTTTTGCACTGTCGCGAAGAAGAGCTTGGAGGTCTCGGCGTTGGCATCGTAATCTTCGCTCGTGGCATAGATATCGAGCACCTTACGCCAAAACACCTTCTCCGACGACCGGATGTCTCGGATTCGCTGGAGAAGTTCTTCGAAGTGACGATCGGTCCCGTTTTCTTTAAACCGCTGGTCGTTTAGAACGAACCCTTTCACGAGGAACTCGCGCAGTCGCTGAGTGGCCCAGCGTCGGAACTGAGTCCCTCGTTGACTTTTCACGCGGTAGCCAACGCTGATGATGACGTCGAGATTGTAAAAGGTCACCGGCTTGTCCGAGCCAGCAATAGGCATTTTTTGCATATTGCTTTCGAGATCCAGCTCTCGTTCCTCCTGGATATTCTTGAGATGACGTGCAATGACTGATTGGTCGCGCTGGAAGAGCTCAGCCATGTGTGCTTGGCTGAGCCAAACAGTGTCCTCGCCGAACTGCACTTCCAGGCGCGTTTGCCCATCGTCGGTTTGGTAGATCAAAATCTCACTCATCGCCGTTCCTCCAAAATCTGAGCTAGGCTGCTTCCACTGAGCAACCGCTTCATTTTCCTTCACCGATCCACGCCAGGGCAGCAAGCCTCAGATCGTCCTTAACGACTACCGCTGATGAGGACAATGCGGTCACGAGTGTCTCGCGAAGCGACCATTTCACCGCCGCTTGGATCAGGTCATCGAGCGCACCTCGGTCATCGGTCGACTGCGCTAACTCCAACGTCGCGATGTATTCCGCCCGCTGCTGAACTCGCAGAATCGCGATGGGATATCCATGCCGCAGCAACAGAAGATTCATCAGCAACCGCCCAACCCGCCCGTTGCCATCGCGAAAAGGATGGATCGTGACGAACCGCAAGTGCGCTTCTGTCGCCAGGTCCACCGGATGAAGGTCTGCCGTCCCAAGCCAAGCAGCGAACGCCTCCATCAACTCCGGAAGGTGCAGGTGGGATGGATAAACGTATTCCGTACCCGCCGCCTTCACATCGAGATTCCGATACCGTCCGCGATCCCCGGCGTCCTGCCCCTTCATCACCAAAGCGTGAATCTCGCAGATCTCTCGCTCACCAATTGGCGTGGTCGCTTCCGAAAGCTCGATCACAAAGTCAAGCGCCTCCTTGTGCCCGATAACTTCCAAGTGTTCGACGAGCGACTTGCCGCCAATCGTGATCCCTTTCTCAATCACAATCTGCGTCTCGCTTTGGGAAAGCGTGTTCCCCTCAATCGCGGTGGAATGGTGCGTCAGACCGACTTCATACCGATGCCGCAACTCCTCAAGCACCGCAACCGGCAACGGGCGAAGCTCTTGCAACCAGCGGTGCGCTCTCGAAAGCTCTTCAAGTGTGGTCATCAATAATTGCCCCGCCCCGAAAATTCGTTGATTGACTTTTCGCCCTCTCACGACCTATTGTTCAAAAGCAAAGTTCCTCCGAACAAACCCGAACAAACCCGAACCCCCGAACAAACCCGAACCTAAACCGCCCTGTAATTAATTAATCTGCCTGAGGGGGAACGTTAATTAATTCTGGCTCAGGTTCAGTTCTTGTGCTGAACATGCTCGGTCAGCTCCTCTTCCGCAACCCGCAGGTCGCGAAGATTGCTGAGCGCGGAGTCGAGCGATTTGCCGGGGCGGATGTCCATTTCCTTCGCGGTCTGGAACGCCAGCCGCTCCGCCTCTTCGGCCAAGGCGCGCAGCTTGTCCGCCACCGCGCGGGCGACGTAGAAGCCGGGCGGAACTTGGCTCGGGTTTCCCTTGCCCTTGATCCCGAACGACTCCAGCGCCTCGTCCACGTAGTCCAGCGGATTTCGGCCGTCAACCGAATCCGGCAAGACGTTGCGATAGGCCAAGAGGACGTCCGACATCCCCTCGTCGGCTGCCAAGCGCGCCGCGGCACGGGCCGAAATGTAGGAATGTGGCAACGACTCTTCTTGCCACTGCCCGGTGCCGAAGGCAATGCGAATCCGCGCCCAATAATGCGCGCACTCTTCAAGGATCAGCAGGCTGCTCGCGTCCAAATCGCGGTGGAGCCGCCGATGCTCAATCAGCCCCTTCATGGCATGGGCGACCTTCCGAATTTCTTCGCGCCGCTGCGCCTCACCTTCGTTCAGCTTCTGCTTCGGCTGCATCACGATCATCGTCGTCCCCGCCAAAGCCGGAACCGCTGCCGCCGCAATCATGATCGGCGCACCGCCAATGAGGGCAATGATCGATCCAACAATTCCCAGGCCGAGCAAACCCCAGCCGGTCATCTTCTGAGGCGTCTGCGGTTCCGGCCGGCACGCGAAGTTGATGTATTCCACCAAGTTCGGATATTGCTTCACGGGATTTGCGGCGAACATTGCTATCTGTATTGTAGTTGACGATCCATCACTGGGAAGGGTCCTAGGACCTTTCTTGATAATTCCGGCTAGATGAAACTTGAGCCTGTCTAACTCACGTTATCTATGGTGTAACCCATCAATGGGGGAAAACAACATGATGAGAACTCTAGTCAACGTCAACCCACTCAACGAATTCCGCGCCATGGACGAGGTCCTGGAGCGACTCTTCACCCACCCCGCCCGCCCAGTCAGCAACGTGGGCGGACTGCCCGTCGACATCATCGAGCGAGACAACAAGCTGGTCATTCGAGCCGCCGTCCCCGGCGTCGCCCCAGAGGCGATCGACATCTCGGTTGAGAACAATGTCCTCACCATTCGCGGCGAATCGAAAGATGAAACGTCGACGGAAAGCGACAAGGTCTATCGTCGTGAAGTCAGCTATGGCCTCTTCGCCCGCAGCATCCGGCTCCCCGAGAACATGGACCTAAACGCCATCGATGCCGAGTTCAAGCACGGATTCGTGACCATCACGATCCCGCGCATCGTCGAAGAGGCTCCGCAGCCCATCAAGATCCCCATCCGAAACGGCGAATCTACGAACTAAGCGTCCTTTGAAACCAGGGGCTGGCCGGCGGCAATCCAAGCGTCCCAGCCCCCTTCTAACGCATAAGCCTGCTCAAATCCGCCGCCGCGCAACTGCCCCGCCACAATCCGGCTCGTCCGATCGTTCGGACACCCACAGTAAGCCACCAGCATCGTGTCCTGGTCTATGTCTCGACTCGATATCTGTGCCACCGCCCGATCTGGATCAACGCGAATCGATCCCGGAATCGTCTCTGAGCTAGCCAAATAGCCCTTATTCGACCGGGCATCGATAAACATCAAATCCTCCCCATCCGCGACCCGCTGCAAAACCTCGGAAACCGAAACCACCGGTCCCGGCCCGGTTGTAGGGATGATCATCTTCTCGCCCTTCTGAATCTGGCTCTGCCGCTCCAGCCACATGACCGTTCCGCCGTGCAAAACAATGCTGACCAGCATCACTGAACAGGCGATCTTGAACAAGTAAGCCGCTCCCGGAACGTCCGCAAAGACCGGAATCAGCACCATCAAAATCGAACTAAGCCCACGCGGTCCAAACCAGGCCAGCGTGATCTTGCTCCGCCGCTTCATGCCGGTCCGACTCACCGCAAACCAAAGCGCCGCCGGCCGCGCCACTAAAGCCAACACCACTACCAGCGCGTAATCCCACCCGGTGAAGTCAAACCCCGACCAAACCACCGAAACCCCGAGCAAAACAAACGTCGAAAGCACCGCCAACTCGCCGGTGGTCTCGCCATATTCGTGGAAGCAGTCGCAAAGTTCAACGTCCAGTGTCGCAATCACCGCCCCCGCCGCAAACGCCGCCACAAACCCGCTGGCATGAATCGCCTCCGCTACGCCAAACGACACAAAGCAAACTCCCAGGCTGTAAAGCGACTCGTATTCCCGCTTGATTCCAATCGCCCGCCGAACGTAAGTCAGCGTCGCCACCGCCAAAAGCCCAACCAGCCCACCCGAAATCGGGCTCATCACGAGGACCTGAAAAATGGTCTTTGGAATGTTCACCGGCTCACCCGCCGACATCATCGTGGCAATACAAACGATGATCACCGGCAGCAAAACCACGTCATTAAGGCCGCTCTCAAGTCTCAGAGCCAACCGCGTATCCTTCGGCAACCCGGTCCACCGAAGTAGCGGCCGCAGCAAAACCGGATCCGTACTCGCCAATGCCGCCCCGAGGATCAGCGCCATCGGTAGCTCAATCTTCAAGAGCGAGTGCGATACGCCCGCGATCGCCAGCATCGCCAAAACCGTCCCCGGCCCCAGGATCAGCATGGCAAGCTTCGCGTTCTTCTTCACCTCGCGAAAGTCGAGCGTGAGGGCTTCTGTGAAAAGAATCAGGGCAAGTGTGAGCGTGCTGACAATTCGAAGCGCTTCCGAATCAATCGGGATATCAAACGCCTTCATCCCGAACGGCCCGATGATCGCTCCGAGCGCGAGGAAGACCGCCACCTGAGGCGTCCCGCTACGCTCTACCCAGCCGCTAAACAGCCCGGCCAAAAGTAGAACCACGCCAAGAAGCGCAAGGGAAGCGGCAAACCCGCTGATGTCGGCAGCAGCAATTGGCACGGTTAACCATACTCCGGCTGATCCTCGTATATGACGTGGTGAGCGTTAACGTTGTCTGGTTCAGGAACGATCTGCGAGTGCAAGACCACCCCGCGCTCTCCGCCGCTATGTCAGCACAGGGCGTAACGGTCGGTCTCTACGTGATGAACGAGCACTGGAATGCGCTCACTTCCGAAGGCCACCCCAAGATCGGGGATATCCGAAAGCGGTTCATCCTTGAGTCCCTCGAAGATCTCCGGGCTCAGCTCAAAAAGCTCAGAATCCCCTTGGTCATCCGTCACGGGTCAGTCACCGAAGCCATGACTGAGCTTGCAAACGTGGTGGAAATCCGGTCTATCCACTATTCAGCCGAACCTGCCCCAGAGGAGCAAACCGAGGCAGCGCCGGTGGAGGCTCTCCACCGTGGAAAGTGCTATCGACACGAGAACTACACGCTCATTCATCCCAAGGATCTCCCGTTCACGATCGAAGAGCTACCGAACCTGTTCACGACGTTCCGCAAAGCCGTGGAATCAGATTGGCGAATCCGCTCCGCAACCCATCTTTCGAAACCTCAACCCTGGCCCGACCTTAATCTCAATCTCGGTGATGTTCCCTCCAGCGCCGACCTCGCGAAGTCGCCCTTTCCGGGTGGTGAATCCGCCGCTCAGGCAAGGGTAAAGCACTACCTATGGGACACCAACCGGCTGCGAACCTACAAAGAAACGCGAAACGGGATGCTGCTGCTTGACGACAGTTCAAAGTTCTCGCCCTACCTAGCTCATGGCTGCATCTCGGCCCGAAGCATCTACTGGGAAATCAAGCGATACGAGGCGGATCGCGGCGCAAACGACTCCACCTACTGGCTCATTTTCGAACTGCTCTGGCGCGATTTTTTCCGCTTCACCCTAGAGAAATTCGGGTCCAAGCTCTTCCGCCGCTCCGGCCTTCAGGGATTGGACCTTCCTTGGTCTCGTAACAAGGAGCACTTGGAAGCGTGGCGAACTGGAAGAACCGGTTTTCCCCTAGTCGATGCCGCGATGCGTGAGCTGCTAGCCACCGGATACACCAGTAATAGAAGCCGTCAGATCGTCGCCAGCTTCTTCACCAAGAACCTCGGCCTAGACTGGCGGTTGGGAGCGGAGTGGTTTGAAAGTCAGCTCGTGGATTACGAGGTCGGCTCGAACTACGGAAACTGGCAATATGCCGCCGGAGTTGGCAACGACGCGCGCGAGTTTCGCCTATTCAACCTCAAGCGCCAGGCTCAACAGTACGATCCCGATGGCAAGTTCGTTAAGCACTGGCTCCCAAACTGGCACTCAGAGAACTTGCCCGAGATCGTGAACTTCGATCTATCTGCCCGGGAAAATCGGATCAAGTACGAACGAGCGGCTTCGGCAATGGACGGGAAATCCAAGCCATTCGGTCGCCGTCGATAAAGCGCCAGGGAAGTTCGTCACCTTTCCCGACGGCAAGTCCAATCCGAGTTCCGACGACCATGTTGGTAACTGGATCAGGGGCAATTTCAATGCTCAGGTCCGCCAAATCTAGAAGGTCAGAGTTGTCAAACAAGCGGTCGATCCCAAAGGCTTGACACAGCTTCCCCGGGCCAGAAAGCAATTGCCGCGGATCGGTTTGCTTCCGTCGTGCTTGCATCTCCTCTAAGCCGGTCAGCGGCTCGGCGGCACGGATCAGAATCGCCCCCGCCTCATCCACGGGCAAGGCAACCAGATTCAACATCCAGTGGTTGCCATAGGTGAAGTAGACATAGGCATGTCCGGGCCGGCTGTACATGGTTTCGCACTTCGGGCTTCGGCGGTTGTAGGCGTGGCAGCCCGCATCATCGATGCCGCGGTAAGCCTCCACTTCGACAATCCGGGCAGATAGTTCGCCCAGCCGCTTCGTCGCACCAAGCAGTCGGTGGGAGGCCAGTAAGACATCCCGTTCGGCAAGGCTCCGAAATTCTTCCTGGGTCATAAATTTTCCTTGCAATGTGGACGTATGTCTACTATAATCATGTCAGTCATGCGATATTTGCTTTGCGTCCGGATCAGTCGGTTTTACACCCGAACCCTGGAAACCCGAGAGCCCCATCTGGCAAAGCGCCCCTTGGTGGTGCATCGGGATAAGCAGGTGCTTGATGCAAATCTGAAGGCAAGATCGCTCGGAATCAAGGTCGGAATGGGCCTCGCAGAGGCGAAACTGCTTGCGGAAGGGGGGAACTTCTATGCCTACCGCGAGGAGGAATTCCGAGACGCCCAAGAGCGCTGGCTCAACATCTGCGCCGAATACACCGATTTCGTGGAGCCGTTCGATATGCATCGTGCGTTGCTCGATCTGAGTCGGCATCCGAATCCCCGGAACCTGGCCGATTCCCTTGTGCTGCGCTTGGATGGCGGACGCGGTGGAGCAGGGGTAACCAGGTGGACTGCCGAAGCAGCCGCCAATGAGGCAAGCATGGCCCAGCTTATTTTTGACGTCACGGCGTCAAGTCTCGAGTTTGTAAAGCGGTATCCCGTGATGCAACTGGAGTCTCTGCCATTGGAAGTCCGGGACAAACTCGTCTTCCTCGGCTACGAGACCATGGGCCAAGTGGCCAGCCTGTCCGCCGCCGTCCTTCGCAAGCAGTTTGGAGAGCTTGGAGACAGCATCAGAATCCTTGCCAAAGGCGGGGGAGATGCCCATGTAGAAGACGCCTATCCACCGGAATCCGTCGCCGACCGCCTGATGTTCGAAGGCGCGGTCGAAGACCTGACGATGCTGGATGAGGCGATGCAAACGCTTGCCGACCGGCTTTCCCAAACCCTCATTGAAGAAGATCGGCAGGGCAAGACGCTAGAACTTCTATTTGATCAGGAAGATGGGCCACCGATTGCTCGAAAGCGCACCTTTGCGCGCTCAATGCAGGCGGAAACCTCCCTCTACGCCGCACTCATCCTCATGATGCGAGACATTCCGGTGAAGTCCGTGGTCGGCATTCGAGTCCGAATGCCCCGCACGATTCGAACAAAGAGGGTTCAGTCGGCATTCGGGGCGTACCTCGATCAGCGCATGCGCACCACCGCTGCGGACGTGGCGATTGATCGAGTCAAGTCGGTCTTTGGCGATGAGTCGATTAAGACCGGGGCAGAGATGCCGACCCCTCGCCGAAAGCAACTGCTCCGAGCGTATCAAGATGCTACCGGCTGGGTCTAAGGTTCTCTCCCAGTGGCGAGAAGCGGGCGAATGGTGGGAGTTCAAACCCCAGCGCGAGGTCACCCGCTTCGTCGACCCGAAGGGCAGATGGCGCGAGCACATTGAAGAGCTCTCTGCCTTTGCCATCAAAGATGCGCCAGGTCAAAAGCCCCTCAACGACAACCATGTTGAGGACTGGGTTCTGCGAGAGCGAAAAGTTCGCGACGAGAAGTGCGCGGCCGCTTGTGGTGATCTCCCCGAAACCTATTACGAACGGGTCCGAGAAGAGCGTCTAGGAGCAAGAACACGAAACCGAGCCGTTCCGACTCGCCCCGATCTTCGGCCGGAAGCAGGGCAGGTTATTGCCTACGCCCCATCTCAATCGGGCCCTTACGTGGCGATTCACGGCATGTCGGGGTACGGCTTTGGTCGAAGCATCATCCTCGCCGAGGAACTAGCCGCCTACGGCGCTCAATGCGGTTGCACCGCCGTAGGGATCGCCGATCCCTTCTCGCTGATTGGTTGCGTGGAATTCAAACGAGCCTGCAATCGCCAAGGAATCAAGCCGCTAATCGGGGCGTCCATCGAGATTCCGGAAGGCGGAAGTTTGGTCCTCTATGCCCGTAGCAAGCGGGGATACACCGGACTTTCGCAGCTCATCACCGAATGCCACTTGAACCAGCCACGAGGTTTTCCCCTTGCCGATTGGTCCTTGTTGCAACGCTACTCTCGCGATCTTTTGTGTCTCACCGGTGGTGACCTGGGTCCCGTCAATCGTGCTCTTATGGCTAACGAACAAGACCGGGCGGATGAGATCGTTTCCCGTTTGAAAGAGCTTTACGGAGTGGGGCAGGTTTACATTCAAATGGAGCGGTCCTGGCACCCTTGGGAGCAGATCGTCGAGTCTCGACTCAATCAACTAGCCGAGCGACATCAACTTCTCCAGGTTGCTGGCGGGCCGATTACCCACCCACGGCGCGACCAGTTTCCCGCGCAAGACGCGCTGATGTGCTCGCACTCTCTTTCTTTGGTGGAAGAAGTGGTCGGCCGCAAGCCGCAGAGAGCCGACGGCCAACCCGCCGTGCCTCACATGCCAGCGCGGTCAATGAATGCCGAAAGATTCTTCCTGACCGCAATCGAGATGCGCGCTCGATATGCGGATGAACCAGAGTGGGTCGAAAACACTTTTCGAATTGCTGAGGCGATTGATGAAGATGTCTTGCCCTCCCGAACCCGACTCCCTGCCCTGTATGAGAATGATGACGAAGCCCTGAAGCAGATCGTGGATGTGCGCGCCAGAGCGGTGTATGGACTGGATTCGGTCAAGCACAAAAAACGCTTGCACTTCGAGCTCGCTCGGATCGCGAAGCTTGGTTTTTCGGGTCACTTCCTCGTGGCAACCGACTTCTGCGATTGGGCTCGAGATCGGAATATCCAACTCAGCGGTCGTGGTTCGGTTGTGGATTCTGCGGTTGCTTATGTGCTCGGAATGTCGCGAATCGACGCGATTCGCCACAAGCTCCACTTCGACCGATTTCTGCCCGACGATGGCACCAAGCGACCGGATATTGATATCGATTTCGAGGCTCACCGAAGGAACGATATTCGGAACTATCTGATTCAAAAGTACGGGGTTGACCGGGTGGGGCAAGTAGCCGCGATCGGCGCCTTCTGCAGCCGTGGCATCATTCGCGAAGTCGGTAAAGCGCTCGGGTTACCCAGCGAGTCCATCAGCTTCTTGGCGAAACGCATGCACGGAGGAGTTGCGCCAGACCAAATCCTGTCTGCCCTCGAAAAGAAGCCCGAGCTTCGGGGCAGCGGCATTCCTAAAGACAAGTTCCGATGGGTCTTCAGACTCGCCGAGCTACTTATGGACGTTCCTCGTGACATGCGATGCCATTCCTCTGGGGTGGTCATTTCAGATCGGGCTCTTTCCGAAACGGTCCCCGTCATGTGGAGCGCTTCGGACTGCGAATATGACGGGCAACAAGAAAATCTCCGCCTTATTCAATGGGACAAGCGTTCGGCAAAGTATTACTTTGACAAGTTCGACATCCTCTGTCTTCGTGGGCAAGATGTGCTCTCAGGCACCGAGAGGAGAATGCGTCAGCACGATGAGAGCTTTAACGTCCAGTCGGTGCCGATCGACGATCCAGAAATCTATCGTTCCTTTCGCTCGGGAGAGCTGATTGGCATCCCTCAATCCGCTTCTCCCGCCATGCGCCAAGCCCACGTTCGCCTAAAGACCGACAATCTGGAAGATGCGAGTCTTGTCCAAGCTGGCATCCGACCCGGTGTCGGTGGTGCGGTCAAGATCAACGAACTCATCGCCCGAAGAAGAGGCAAGCCCTACACCTTTCTCGATCCCAAATTCGAAGTGATTCTAGGCCACACGTACGGAATCATCGTTTTCCAGGAACAGGTTGACCAGCTTTTACAGACCTTCTGTGGCTATACCGGTGGGGAAGCAGAAGACATACGGGATGCGATTCATAAGCGCCGAAGGGAAGATTTTGGTCAGACCATTCGGGATGAACTTCTCAAGCGGGTGACCGCAAACGGATTCTCCCCCGCGGTGGCTGAGCAGGTGTTTGAGTACGTTGCGGGATTCAAAGGCTACGGCTTCGCCCAGGGTCACGCTTTGGCCTTCGCCGAAGTCTCGATTCGAAGTGTCTACTGCCAGCAGAACTTCCCGGCGGAGTACTTCGCCTCCCTCCTTTCTGCCCAACCGGCGGGCTACTACGGCCCGTGCACCATCGTCAATGAGGCAAGGGTCCGGGGAGTGCCAATCCTTCACCCAGATGTCAATCGATCTGGGGCGGAATTCAGCGTCGAAGACGCCAAAAGCGCGATGGACCCGAAGGTTATCGTTCCGAATGGGGCCATACGGGTGGGACTCGCCCAAATTGCGGGCTTGTCGGAAGACACCCGTGAGCGAATCGTCCAAACCCCCACCGTGATCAACCTCGGTACCGCACCAGAGGGCACGGGTTTCCACGCAAACCCCGCAAACCAGCAGATTCGGTTTCGGTCCATCTTCGATTTCTGTTCCCGAATTCGGCCCAACCGTGATGAGTTAGAGAATCTGATCCTAGCCGGAGCTTTTGATTCTTTGCATCCCAACCGTCGAGCCCTCCTCTGGGCGATTCCAGAAGCAATGGCGCTGGCGGAAATCGAACCTTCGGCAAACCCTGAGCTACCGTTCGACGTCCCGGAACCCCAAATTCCGAATGAGATTGAGGATTTTTCCGAAGCCGAGAAAGCCGTTCACGAGCGCCGCGTGATGGGGCTTGATATTGAACATCACCTCATGGCCTTCGAAAGAGATCGCATTTCCTCCCGAGGGGGAGTGCTCAGCAGTCGGGCAAAATCCCTCAAACCTGGGCAAAAGGCAATCGTCGTTGGCAATCCCATCCGACTCCGCTTTCCCCCGACCCCGAGCGGAAAGCGCGTGGTTTTCTTCGATCTTGAAGATGAAGCTGGGCTCCTCAATGTCACCTGCTTTGATGCTGTTTACCAGCGAGACGGGCATGCAATTGTCTGTTCGCCGTACGTGACTATCATCGGTGAGGCGCAAGACCGAGATGGTCACATGGCCTTCTTGGCCCATCGCGTTTTCCCTTACCGTCCAAAGCTACTGCAAGATCGGAAAATCAAACTCCCCGTTGCCGTCGCGGACTTTCTAGTGGGGTGAAGCACAATACAAGCGTGGAGTACGAGCGGCTCGTCAGGCAGCACAAAGATGCGGTGTATCGACAGATGGTCCGCGTTTGCGGAAACATCGATGATGCCGAGGATGTCCTGGTCGAATCGCTCCTGAACGCATATCGATTCCAAGAAAACCTCAAAGATCCTGCGGCATTTCAAGCGTGGCTGGCTATGATCGCGAGGCGCGCCTGCACCAGGATAAAAAGGCACGAAGCACTTCGGCCCATCCTGGCCCTACAAGATGGATTCGAGCCTGTAGACCCGTCAATCAATGTAGAACTGCAGGTCGAAGCTGCCGAAATGCATCGATGCGTCATTGATGCTCTGGACTCCCTTCCGCCCAAAATGAAAGAGGTTTACGAACTGCGTGAGTTAAAGCAAGTTTCCGCCGAGGAGACAGCAAGCGAGCTTGGAATATCTATTGCGGCAGTGAAATCGCGACTCCATCGCGCCCGCCACATTGTTCGCGACTACTTAGACCAGCATGCCTGCGGCTGAATCCTTTACCAGCGGTCGCCGCTCTTAACACCGTGACTTGGCTATTGTCCGCGCTTATGGGTCTGAGTCTGGGCCTTGTTGGCGCCGGAGGCTCAATCTTGACCGTGCCCCTGCTCGTCTACGGGTTCGGCATCAGCCCGCAGGCTGCAACCGGGGCCGCGTTCGTAGTGGTCGGAATTCTCAGCGCCATCGGCACCGCAACCAGTGCGTGGCAGAAAAACATTGACTACAAAACCCTGCTCATCTTCTCCCCGATCTCGTTAACCGTAGCAATCCTTTCGCGGACCCTCTTCTTTCAATTCGTGCCGAAAACAGTTTTCGGCTTTGAGATCGACAAATTGTTGATGTCGGCGTTCGCTGCCCTGATGATTCTTGCCGCGTACGCGATGACTCGACCCGTTGATGAAAAGAAGGCTCAGATTGCCCCCTGGAAAGTGATCGTTAGTGCGGTTGTCGTGGGCACGCTCAGCGGCATTCTCGGCGCAGGTGGCGGCTTCCTCATCATCCCGGCCCTCGTTCTTGGCCTCGGACTTTCATTGCCGGTGGCGCTCGGCACCTCCCTCGGGATTATCACCATCAACTGCCTTGCGGGCATAAGCTCAGATGTCATGGGTGGCCGAACCTATCCATGGCCAACCATCTGGAGCGTCACCTCGGTCGCCCTCATCGGAATGGTAGTGGGAATCCTCGTGAGATCAAAGCTCAAGGTTCCACAACTCAAGCAGGCTTTTGCTGTCACCGTTGTTCTTACGGCGATCTTTGTACTGATTCAGGAGTGGAAATGAATCCTTGCCACGCGGACGGCACTCTTCCTAAACAGAATGAACAAAACCATCAGCGCACAAGAGCTGTCCCGGCAACTGAAGTCTGGATCCAGACTTCAAATCGTCGATGTCCGTAGTCCCGGCGAATACAACGTCGGCCACATCCCCGGTGCAATCAACATTCCACTGGAGCAGGTTGAAGCACGGCATGCCGACCTTCAGTCGGATGTCGTTCTGGTCTGCAAATCAGGCACCCGCGCAACGATGGCCTGTGCGCGGATACCCTCCGATCTTACTAACTCAGTGATTTTGGAAGGCGGAACGGAGGCTTGGAAGCAGGCCGGACATTCCGTGGTCGCAAGCGCGAATTCAACCTGGGCGCTCGAACGTCAAGTTCGCTTTGGTGCCGGACTCATGGTTCTTACCGGCACCATTCTTGGTGTAACGGTTGCGCCGGGATGGTTTGGTCTTGCTGGTTTCGTTGGAGCCGGGCTAACTTTTGCGGGTCTTACGGATATCTGCGGCTTCGCCATCCTCTTGGGAGCGATGCCTTGGAATAAGCCAAAGCAGAAGAATTCAGTGGAGGTGCGAGCATGATTTTCGAACGCTTCTTTGATGACATGCTTGCCCAGGCTAGCTTCCTCATCGCCTGCCCGGTAGTTGGAGAAGCGATCGTGATCGATCCGACCACGAACCTTGATCGCTATCTGGACTTCGCAGACCGCAATGGTCTTAAGATCAGCCACGTCACCGAAACTCACATTCATGCCGACTTTGTATCGGGATCGAGAGAGCTCGCGATTCGGACGGGCGCACAGCTCCATGTCTCAGACGAGGGCCCTGCAGAATGGAAGTACGCCTTTGCAGACTCCGCGCGCCTACTCAAAGATGGCGACACCATCCAGATTGGAAAGATCGTTGTTCGAGCCATCCACACTCCGGGGCACACCCCAGAACACCTAACTTTCGGCTTAGAAACCGGCGATGGCGAAACGCTGGGGCTCTTCACCGGCGACTTCGTCTTTGTTGGCGACCTCGGGCGGCCAGACCTCCTCGAAACGGCAGCGGGAATGGCGAACACGATGGAAGCCAGCGCGAAGGTGCTGTACCAATCTGTTCAGAAGCTGGCCAAGTACGACGATTCCATCCTCATTTGGCCAGGACATGGCGCAGGATCAGCCTGCGGCAAGAGCCTGGGCGGCACCCCAGAAACGACGCTTGGCCAAGAGCGCAAGCATAACTGGGGTTTGCAACCGCAAACCGAAGAAGCATTTGTCACCGCAGCGTTGGCTAACCAACCCGAGCCTCCGGGATATTTCGCCGAAATGAAACGGGTCAACAAACTTGGTCTCACCGCCGAGGATTACGCAACTCCGTTTCGCAGATATGCCGGCAACGTCCTGAAGGATTTGTTGGGACAAGACTTTCAAGTGATCGATACTCGTCAACGACCCGCAGTGTTGAATCAATACCTTTACCGCAGCTTGACGATTCCTCTTGGCCGCTCGTTCACGAACTGGGCAGGATCACTCGTTGAGTTCGGCCGACCGATTGTCGTGCTAAGTGATTCGGACACGAATGCAAAAGCCGCCGTGGCTGCCTTACAAAGCATTGGATTCAGGGATATCCGCGGATTTTCGCTTTCCGGAAGCGTTCCTCAAGCTGACTGGCAGGCATTTCCACAAGTTCAGTCTCAGGATGTACCGAACGACATGTCAATCGTCGACGTTCGAACTGGGGCCGAGCGGGCAGAAATGCAGGTACCAGGTTCGAAGCACTTGCCGATCTTCCGGCTGTTGAGCAGCACGGTTGAGCAAATGCAACCCTGCGCCGTGCATTGCGGTTCTGGCGCCAGAGCATTTGCAGCGACCTCCTTCCTGGTCTCGAAAGGCGTTCCTGCGCAAGCTTTGATTGAGAGCTTTGCGACCGTGCACGAAAACACACTCGCAAAGAGAACGGCCTAGAACTGTGATGACGAAAACGCAATCGGCAAGAAAATTCACTTCCGAATCAAAAGAAGGTCACCCGGCAATCTCGATTGGCGGGTAAAAGAATCTCGGCATGCGGAAGCTGTGGGGCGGAGCGTTTACAGAGAGCACATCGGAACTGGTGGATCGTTTTGGACAAACGATCCACTCGGATCTGAATTTTTGGCAAGAAGACATCATTGCCAGCGTTGCGCATGCGCGGATGCTTGGCGAAGTTGGCATCTTGACGAGAGATGAAGCCAAGCAACTCATCGATGGACTCGAAAAAATCCACGAACAAGGGCCGAGCTATCTCAAGCTCGACGTCGAAGACATTCACACCGCCATTGAGACACGACTCTACGAACTCGTCGGTGATGTCGCAGGCAAGCTCCACACCGCGCGATCTCGAAATGACCAAGTCGCGACCGACACGCGAATGTACGTCGTCAACGAACTCATTTCGCTCCAAGACGACCTGAAGAACCTTCAGGGACTGTTACTTGAGCTTGGCGAAGAGTATCAATCCGCGCTGATGCCGGGCTACACCCACCAGCAGCGTGCCCAGCCGATCACCCTTGGCTTCCACTTCTTGGCTCACTTCTGGGCCCTCCAGCGCCACGGTTGCCGCGCCGAGCGCATCCTTACCGTGACGAACCACTGTCCGCTTGGCTCCGCGGCGCTGGCCGGAACCTCATTCCCCATCGACCGGCAGATGACGAGCGACGAACTTGGCTTCATTGCTCCGATTCCCAACGCCCTTGATGCCACCAGCGATCGGTCCTACATCCTCGATGCGCTCCACCTTTGCGCGCTCATCATGCTGGACTTGAGCCGCGTTTCTCAAGAACTAATTCTCTGGAGCGGCAAGGAATTCGGCTTCGTGAAGCTAGCCGACGGCGTAACCACCGGCTCCAGCATCATGCCGCAGAAGCGAAATCCGGACATGGCGGAGTTGATCCGTGGCCGAACTGCGCGGGCGATCGCCAACTGGACCACCCTCGCCGGAGTCATGAAGGCATTGCCCCTTGGCTACAACCGAGACACCCAAGAAGACAAGCCACCCCTATTCGATAGCCTTCGCAAGTGCCGAGACAGCATCGAGCTGATCAACCTGATGCTCAAGTCGGCGGATTGGCAACTTGAGCGCATGGCCGCGGGAACTTACGGAGACTTCTCGACCGCCACTGACCTGGCTGACTACTTGGCATCGCAAGGTGTCCCGTTCCGGAGAGCTCACGAAATCGTCGGACAAATCGTCGTTGCTTGCGTGAGCGAAGGCATCGTCCTGGAAGACCTAACGCCTGCAAAGCTCAAGGAGATCGCTCCCGAGATCCCCGAGACCGCGCTTTCGGTACTGAGTGCAGCGGGTTCAGTAGCCCGCCGAAACTCGCTTGGAGCTCCTGGCCCAGATGCGATGAAGTCTCAGCTCGAACACGCGACCCAGGTCTTTAACGAGCGTGGCTTCCCGAGAATCGCGTAATTAACGTCAAATCTACGCGGTTAGGTTCCCTTTCTGAAGCGCGGAGGGATATACTCCAAGCGTAGTTCAATGAAGGGAGTATTCTCAACTTTCAATAATTTCAGAAAGTACAGTGAATCGTTCAAGCTGCTTCCGCCGTTTGCGAAGTTCGCTTGGGGCCTTCTTGTTTACACCCTTATTGCCATCGGCTGGGGAGTCTTTGTCCGGGCGAGCTTCTCCGGCGACGGATGTGGAGATATCTGGCTAGGTTGCGATCAGTCGCACAGCCCGATGGCAGGATCCATGGGGCGCGTGATTGAACTGTCGCACCGGCTTTCCACCGCGATTCTTGGGCCACTCGTTCTCGGGCTCGTTATCTGGGCCTTCCGCGCTTTTCCGAAGGGCCACCTTGTCCGGAAAGCTGCGGTGGCAACCTTCGTTCTGACTGCCCTAGAAGGTCTCATCGGCGCGGCGCTTGTCAAGTTTCAGCTCGTCACGGTAAACGACACGCCGCTGCGGGCCGCGGTCATGGCGTTCCACGTCGTTTCCACGTACTCCTTGCTGGCATCTCTTGCGATGGCGGCATTGAGCGCTGGTGGAGCGCCAAATATGGTTGGGAAGGGTCAGGGCACCGCCGGAACCATGATCGTGATGGGGTTCGTTGGGGCCGTATTGCTTGGCTTCAGCGGAGCCGTCTCGGCCCTCGCGCATCAGCTTCACCGTGCAGAAAACGTTCTTCAAGCTGCGAAGGATCCCACGAGCCACTGGATGGTTCAGCTGCAGCCCCTCCATCCGCTCATCGCGGCTTCCGTCGGGCTCTACATCTTCCTGTATGCCGGTCTCATCATTCACCTGAGGCCGAGTCCACAAGTGAAGGCGGCCGCTCAGTTGATGTCCGGCGTTTACATTTTCCAATGCATCGTCGGAGGGATCACGATCTGGTTCAACGCTCCGATTTTCATGCAGGTGTTCCACCTCGTGATGGCGGATATCTTGGTGGTCACCATGACCGGCGTGGCGATGTTTGCCCTCGCGGACAATGTCGAGCGAGTGGAGTGGCGGCCTGCGCCGAACAGCGTCGAGGCGGGTGAACCACTCAAGGGTCGCGCTCTGGTCAACGCATACATTGCGCTCACGAAGCCACGGGTCATCAGCCTTCTCTTGTTCACCACGTTAACCGCCATGGTCGCGGCGCAAGGTCATTTTCCGCCGATCTGGCAGTTCCTTGCCGTCGCGCTTGGCGGCTACATGTCGGCTGGCGCGGCGAACGCGATCAACATGGTCATCGACCGAGACATCGACCTGACGATGAAGCGAACGGCGTCTCGACCGACAGTAACGCAGTCGATCACCTCGCGCCAAGTGCTCACTTTTGCGTTCGTTCTGAGTGCCGGTTCGTTCCTGCTTCTTTGGCTCAGTTCGAACCTGCTGAGTGCCGTGATGGCCCTCAGTGGACTCGTATTTTATGTTGTGGTCTACACGATGCTGTTGAAGCGCCGAACCTGGCACAACATCGTCATTGGTGGAGCCGCCGGTGCCTTCCCGCCACTCGTTGGCTGGTCCGCCGTGACCAACGATTTGCCGCCGCTGGCGCTGTATCTTTTCGCGATCATCTTCGTATGGACCCCGGTTCACTTCTGGGCCTTGGCTCTGATGCTGAAGGACGACTACGCTTCGGCCGGCGTTCCAATGCTGCCCGTTGTGAAAGGCGAAAAGGTCACCGTTCAGCAGATCGGCATCTACACCGTGGTGACGGTCATAGTGACCATGATTCCGTTCCTGATGCCGCAAGTCGGCTGGATTTATGGCATCGCGGCGGCGATCCTCAATCTTCTCCTTGTCCGCAAGTGCATCGAGCTATGGCGAAACATAGATCGACCTCACGCAAGTTCACTTTTCCACTACTCCATGCTCTATCTCGCCCTGCTGTTCTTGGCGTTTGCGGTCTCCCGCTCGGTGGTGTTGGCATGATGGTTTCTTCAGCACGTTCGAATCGAATCTCGGTACCATTGATCGGGGTTGGGGGCGTTCGTCAGAGTCGACAAGCTTTCGTTATCCACGGAGACGTGACTGAACCTGAGAAGGTTCTGCATGAATCCGATTTCCAAATGAGAGGTCCTAATGGCGCAGATCTTTAAACCGAGTGCAAACCATATCACGCAGGCGACCCTTATGGGGCTAGCCATCGGCGTTCCGACGGTTTGGCTTGCCATCGCGGCGTTGAGCCGATCACCTGCCAATACCAAGGTGAACGTCCCGCTCAACCAGCCCATTCCGTTCTCGCACCAGCACCATGCGTGGGAACTTGGAATCGACTGCCGTTACTGCCACACCAGCGTCGAGAAATCGAGCTATGCGGGCCTTCCGGCAACCGAGACCTGTATGAGCTGCCACTCGCAGATCTGGACTAACTCGCCGCTTCTTGAGCCAGTGCGCCAGAGCTACGAGACGGGAACGCCGATCAAGTGGAACCTCGTCAACAAGGTCCCCGACTTTGTTCACTTTAACCACAGCATTCACATTTCCCGAGGTCTGAACTGCAACACGTGCCACGGCCCCGTGCAGCACATGCAGATCACCTACAAGGGCAACCCATTCCAGATGCAATGGTGCTTGGAATGCCATCGCGCGCCGGATCGACACATCTATAAGGACGAGACCAGGCCAGACCTGCAGCCTCGCCAGCAAGTTTTCAATCTGTACTGGAAGTACCAGACCACCGGCCTAGATGGGCTGAGTGATCGAGAGCGCGCCCTGATCTTGGGCACGTTCAACGGAACGGACAATCCAAAGGAACGAGAGGCTGGAAAGCAACTCGTGAAGGACTACGGCATTAAGGTTCAGCAGCTCGCAGACTGCTCGGTGTGCCACTACTAATATGGAAGCAAACGACGGCATGGAAAAGAGAGAAGACGCGGTCGAGCTCACCGAGCAGAAGCCGGCCGCTAACGGCGGTTTGGACATTGATGCCATTCAGGCAAAGCTCGCCGGAAAGTCAGGCAAGCACTACTGGCAGAGCCTAGACGAGATCGCGGACACTAAGGAGTTTCGCAAGTGGATGGACGACGAGTTCCCGAACCGGTCCACCTTGCTTACGATGAACCGACGCGATCTGCTCAAGTTCATGGGCGCTTCGATGGCGCTCGCCGGACTTGCGGGCTGCCGAGGCGTCTTCCTTCCTCAAGACAAGGTCATCCCGTACGTCAAGCAACCAGAAGAGCTGGTGCCGGGCGTTCCGCTTTATTACGCATCCTCGATTCCGCTCGCCGGATTCGGAATGGGCGTTTTGGTTGAGCAGCATGAAGGTCGCCCAACCAAGATCGAAGGGAATCCACTTCACCCTGGCTCTCTTGGCGCGCTAGACGTTTTCTCGCAGGCCGAAATCTTGGGTCTCTACGATCCAGACCGCGCGCGGTCGGTCATCAACAACGGCGACGTCTCAACTTGGGAGCTCTTCAACAAGACCGCGACCAAGCTGATCGCTGGCGCAAAAAACATTGCCGTTCTCACCGGAGCGGTGACCTCGCCAACTTTGCTCGCGCAGCTCAAGGCATTCCAGGCCGCGCATCCAAAGGCGACCTGGTACAGCTATGAGCCGCAGGATCGAAGCAATGTTATCAACGGACTTCGGAACTCGAGCGGTACGCCGCTGGAACCAATTTACGACTTCACCCAAGCGAAAGTAATCGTTTCGCTGGATAGCAGCTTCCTCTCCCCTGAGGAGCAGCCGGGCGCGTTGAAGTACGCACGAGATTTTGCCGCGGGTCGCCGAGTTGTCGGCCTCACCGGCGAAATGAACCGGGTTTACGCTTTCGAAAGCACGCCAACCCTCGTTGGCGTGATGGCCGATCACCGCTGGGCAGTTAAGAGCGTTGCGGTCCCCGGAATTGCCGGTGCGATCGCCGAGGCGCTCGGCATCAATACGATCCGCACCGCCGTTCCTCAGAACGTCAATCGGGCCCACTTCGCCGCGATGATCGAGGACCTCAAGCTCGCGGGTCCAAATGCGCTTGTCATCGCTGGTCCACACCAGCCTTGGGAAGTCCACGCGCTCGTCGCGAGCATCAATGCTGCGCTGCAGAGCATCGCGGTTAAGTACATCAGTCCGGTCAATGCTGCATACGCAACTTCGGGAATTGGCGATCTAAAGGACGCGCTTTCGAGCGGTTCGGTGGATGTGCTCCTCGTGGTCGGTGGGAACCCCGCATTCGATGCACCTGGCGACGTTGAATTCGAGAAGAATGCGAAGCTCGCAAAGCACGTGATCTATCTCGGTCGAGATCAGAACGAGACGGCTGCTCTAGCCGAGTGGGCGTTGCCAATGACTCACCCGCTTGAAGAGTGGGGTGACCTCCGTGCCTACGATGGCACCGTTTCGATCATTCAACCGCTGATCGCGCCTCTCTTCGAGGGCCGAAGTGCCATTGAAGTTCTCAGCTCGCTCTCCGGAAAGCCGATTGCGGGATACGACATCCTCAAGGGCTATTGGCAACAGGCAGGAATGCCGGGTACGGGCGAGTTCGAAGCTCGATGGCGTGACTTCGTTCACGACGGCGTCATCAAGAACACCGCTTTCGTTCCGAAGGCGTTGCCTAACGTTCAGGTGCCTGCTGAATTGCCGCTCGGCGGCACGGAAATTGAAGTCAACTTCCGACCGGACCCAACGATCTTTGATGGTCGCTTCGCGAACAACGGATGGCTTCAAGAGCTTCCAGCGCCGGTCACGAAGCTGACTTGGGACAACGCCGCGATCATGTCGATGGCGACCGCGAAGGAACTCGGTCTCACCCACGAGGACGTCATCAATCTTGAAGTCGGCGACAAGTCGGTCAAGATCGGCGTTTTCCTTCAGCCTGGACAGGCGGACGATTCCATCCTTGTCAACTATGGCTACGGCCGAACGGTTGGCGGAGCAGTGGCGACTTCGAGCACCAACGGTGGCGTCCCAGACCCAACGGAAGGTGGCGGCGTCAACGTGTTCGGACTTCGAACGCTTTCTGCACTCAACGTTTCAACCGGCGTCAAGATTACGAAGCTCGGAGAACGAGCGCAACTGGTCACGACCCAGGGTCACCGGCCACTCCAAAGCGACCGAATTGTTGACGAGCGCGACATCCTGCGAGAAGTCACCCTTCAGCAGTTCCTGCGCGACCCAGAAGAGGTTGTGCCGGAGTTCGCCTTCCCAGAGGAAGAAATCAAGAAGAACAACCTCTACGTTGAGGAAGTTTTCGAATGGAACGGACCTCAGTGGGGAATGGCCATCGATCTCAACACCTGTATCGGTTGTAACGCCTGCGTTACCGCTTGCCAAGCGGAGAACAACATTCCGGTTGTCGGCAAGCAGCAGGTCGCGAACGGCCGCGAGATGCACTGGATTCGAATCGACCGCTACTTTAAGGGCGACGATGTTAATCCGGAAGTCACTTGGCAGCCGCTGATGTGCGTGCACTGCGAAAAGGCTCCATGCGAGCCGGTTTGCCCGGTTGCCGCAACGGTTCACAGCCACGAAGGCTTGAACCAAATGATTTACAACCGCTGCGTTGGAACGCGATACTGCTCCAACAACTGCCCCTACAAGGTTCGCCGCTTCAACTATCTGAACTACTCAGATAACCAGCCGAACTTCATGACCAAGGTTCGACCCATCGCGGCCGTGCTTGGAAACACGACCGAGGAACGACAGAACGGAATTCAGCTCGTCAAGATGCTGAACAACCCGGACGTCACGGTCCGAGGCCGAGGAATCATGGAGAAGTGCACCTACTGCGTGCAGCGAATCAACGACGCCCGAAAGGAATCCAAGAAAGCCGGTCGGGACCTAAAGGACGGCGAGATCATCACCGCTTGCGAGCAAGCTTGTCCGACCCAAAGCATCGTCTTTGGAAACATCGCCGACAAGTCCAGCCGAGTCTCGAAACTTCGAAACGATCCACGAGCTTGGTTGCTGCTTGAAGAACTGCAAACGCGACCTCGCACCAGCCACTTGGCCAAGCTCCGCAACCCGAATCCGGAGATCACTCCGATTCCGGCGCCAAAGCCAAAGAAGGCGAAGCACGGCGAAGAGCACGGTGAGGAAAAGCACGGCGAGGAATCCCACAGTGAGGGCGCAGCTCACTCAGAAGAATCTCATTCAGAAGGACAAACTGGAACGGTGAAGACGGAGGCTGCTCATGGCGAATAAGGAAACGCTTAATAACGTTCTCATAACGGGTGAAAACTCGTATGCGAGCGTGGAAGACTCGATTGGTCGGCTTATTCTTAAGCCCCAATTGCACCAGCGCGGTTGGTGGATCTTCTTCTTCATCGGTCTCGCGGGCACCGGATTGCTCGGTGTCTCGATCACCTGGCTCGTTTACCAAGGCGTTGGTATCTGGGGAAACAACCAGCCCGTCTCTTGGGCGTTCGACATTGTCAACTTCGTTTGGTGGATCGGTATCGGCCACGCCGGAACGCTGATTTCGGCCATTCTGCTCCTCTTCAAACAGCAATGGCGTAACTCGATTAACCGTTTCGCGGAAGCGATGACGATCTTCGCCGTTATGTGCGCGGGTCTGTATCCGCTGCTGCACACCGGTCGACCTTGGGTCGCGATCTTCTGGCTGTTCCCGTATCCGAACATCATGGGTATGTGGCCGCAGTTCCGGTCCGCTCTGGAATGGGACGTTTTCGCCGTTTCGACCTACTTCACCATCTCGCTGGTCTTCTGGTTCATGGGGCTTATCCCTGACTTCGCGACGATGCGAGACCGAAGCCGCAACACGTTCGGAAAGATCGCCTTTGCAATCCTCTCCCTCGGCTGGCGCGGTAGCAACCAACACTGGCACCGGTACGAGCAAGCGAACATGTTGCTTGCTGGACTTTCGACTCCGCTGGTTCTTTCGGTTCACACAATCGTTAGCTACGACTTTGCGATTTCCACCGTTATTGGTTGGAACGTCACCGTCTTCCCTCCGTACTTCGTCGCCGGAGCCGTCTTCGCTGGCTTCGCGATGGTTATGAACTTCCTGATCCCGGTCCGCGCTTACTACGGACTCAAGGATTTGGTCACGATTCGCCACATCGACTGGATGTGCAAGATCTTGCTGGCCACCGGAATGATCGTCTTCTACGGATACATCCTCGAAGTCTTCTATGGCTTCTACAGCGGCAACGTATTCGAGACGGCACTCACCAAGGACTGGCGATTCAACGGACCTTACTCTGGCTACTACTGGGCTCTGATCCTCTGTAATGGAATCATTCCGCAGATCTTCTGGATTCCAAAGATGCGGCAGAACCTGCTGGTCGTCTGGCTGGTCTCCTTCGTGGTCGGAATCGGAATGTGGCTCGAGCGATTCGTCATCATCCCGATCTCGCTGACCAACAACTACTTGCCTGCCAGCAACAAGATGTACTACCCAACCATGTGGGACTTCATGATGTTCGGCGGAACGATCGGCTTCTTCATCTTCTTGATGATGCTGTTCCTGCGCTTCCTGCCGGCGATCAACATCTTCGAAATGAAGGACCTTCTCCACAAGGTCATCAACGACGAGTCCAAGGTTGAACCAACCGTCGAGGCGATGAACAGCAAGATGAATCCGACACCATCGAAAGAGGAGGTGCCAGCATGAGCCACGCCGTAGCTGAAGAAACCAGCACCGTTTACGCCGTCGTTGCCGAGTTCGACACGCCAGAGAAGCTGATGAGCGCGGCCGAAAGTGCCCGCAAAGCTGGGTTTAAGAAGATGGATGCGTACTCGCCGTTCCCAATCCATGGCCTCTCGGAGGCCATCGGGTTCAAGGACGTCAAAGTACCGTTCCTTTGCTTCGCGGGTGGACTGACCGGAGCGCTGTTTGGCTACACGCTCCAATACTACGTTCACGTCTTCGACTATCCAATGAACGTGGGTGGAAAGCCGTTGGTCTCGCTCCCGAGCATGATCCCGGTCACCTACGAAGCAACGATCCTGTTCGCAGGACTTACTGCGTTCTTCAGCATGATCGCGCTCAATCGGCTGCCTCAGCCGTACCACAGCATCTTTAACACGCCTGGCTTCGAGCGAGCAACCCAAGATCGGTTCTTCCTCGCCATCGAATCCGCGGACGCTCATTTTGATGCGGAGAAAGTCAAGCGCTTCCTCCAAGACCATGAGCCGATCCGAGTAAGTGAGGTGGAACCATGAACCCACGAATTCCGCTTTTTGCCCTCGCAGCGATCTCGCTCGCTGGATGCCACACCGACATGTGGCGACAGCCAAAGGGAGAGCCTCTTGGTGAGAATGACTTCTTCCCAGATGGCCAGATGAGCCGACCGCTCCTTACCGGAACGATCGCTCGAGGCAAGATCCGAAAGGACGATGCCTTCTTCACCGGTGCAGTAAACGGTAAATGGGTTGACACCCTTCCCGTTCCGCTAACCAAGGCGCTGTTGGAGCGAGGTCAGGAGCGATACAACGTTTACTGCTCCCCTTGCCACGGCCAGATTGGAGACGGCAACGGAATGATCGCGAACCGAGGATTTACGCTGAAGCGACCCGTGGGCAACTACCACACGGACCGCCTCCGAAAGATGCCGGTTGGCCACTTTTACGACGTCATCACGAACGGTTACGGCGCGATGTACTCCTACTCTTCCCGAGTGGAGCCATCGGACCGCTGGGCGATCGTTGCTTACATCAAGGCATTGCAAGTCAGCCAAGCCCCCGGCGCCTTTGGAGTCAGCCGGACCGAAATTGAGGTTGCTCGACAGAAGCACGAGGCGGCCGCCGGAGCCGATTCACACAGTGGTGACTCTCATAGCGGGGGCTCGCATAGCGGGGAATCGCACAGTGGAGAAAGTCATGCAGAAGGAGCCGCGCACTAGTTATGGAAGAGACACAGCAGAAAACGCTTAACCTTGGAAGGCTGGCCCCCGCTGCAGGAGTCGTTGGGCTCGTAGGAACCCTTGCTTGCTTCGGCATGATGCTCTCCGGCAACGACAAGATGTGGGGATCGTTTATGTTTGGCTGGTACTTCTGGATGTCGATCACCATCGGCATGTTCGGAATCACCATCCTCCACCACGCTGTTCGCGGTCAGTGGTCGCTCGCGATCCTTCGACTTTTGGAAGCCGGTTCAGGCTGGAAAATTTTCGCCCTCATGGGTGTCCTCCTCGTCCCGGTCCTCTTGCAGCCAATTCATCTCTATGAGTGGGCCGACCGAGCGTTCACCATGGCCGATCCGGTCCTCCGAAGAAAGGAATGGTTCTTGAACCAACCAGGTTGGACCATTCGAGTCATCTCGGTCCTCGTCCTTTTCGCTGCCTTGTCTGCGTTCTTCCGACACTCAACGGTTCGGCAAGACAAGAACCTCAATTTTAAGCTCGAAGCCGGCCGTTCTAGCTGGGCGGGCGTTAGTCTGGTCTTCTTCTTCCTTGCTTCCACGCTCTTCGTCACCGACTTGGTGATGAGCATGGAACCGCACTGGAGCAGCACGATGTACGGCCCTTGGCAGATCATCGCTGGTGGCGGCGCGGCACTCGCCTTCTGCCTTCTCCTGCAGTGCACCGAAGCCGGCAAGAAGCCTTTCACCGATATTCTTCGACCTCAGCTCACCCGAGACCAGGGCAACATGATGTTCGCTCTGACCATGTTCTGGGGCTACACCACGATTTCGCAGTTCCTCATCATCTGGAACGGAAACATCCCAGAAACCACGGCCTACTTTGCAAAACGAAGTAGCGCGATGTATCCGCAAGGCATGGAGAGCAACCACTGGGGAATCCTCGGCCTGCTCCTCATCATCGGACGGTTCTTCATCCCGTTCTTCCTGCTCATCGCACCGCGATCGAAGACCAACGTGATGAACCTTGCGAAAATCACGGGCTGGATTTTGGTGATGCACTTCTTCGACATGTACATGCTGGTGATTCCGGCGATTCATGGCCGTGCCGAGATGGGTCCGCTCAGTGGGCAGACCTTCTTCGACATCCTTGCTTGCGTCTCGGTTGGTTGCCTGTGGCTCGCCATGTTCGCCCACCAAACGAAGCAGGCAGCGCTGTTCCCGGTTTACGACACCCGACTCCAGGAGGCAAAGGCACATGCACACTGAAAAGCGTGAAGATCCATTAGTCGAGATGGGCTATGAAGTCCGCGACATTAACCTGAAAGGGATCACGAAAGCTGTAATCATCTTCTTCGCGTTTGCGGCGGCGATGATCGCGATCAGCTGGGTTGTCCTGTTCGGAATTAAAATCGGGCCGATCAACATGATCGGAATGAACCCGATGTATGCGAACAAGCAATCGGGTTACAACAAAATGCGCGTCATTCCGACGGCTCCGAATCCGGTCTTGCAGACAAACGTCAGCGCCCGAACGGACATCGCCGACATGCGGCAGAACGAGGCCAAGCGGCTGAACAACTACAGCGGTCCTCAGGATGCGCAGGCTCACATTCCGATCAATGCCGCAATCCAGAAGCTCGTGGAAAGAGGCATCTCGACGGGAGCAAACGTCCCGGCCGTCTCGAAGGGCACAACCCAGCCAGACATGAACGTGAGCTTCACCGAATCGAAGGAAGCCGCGCTTAGCCGAATGAAAGCAGCCGAAGATGCTGCCGTCGAGAAGTTCGGCCCAGCCGGAAAGACCTCGACTCCAGCGCCTGGAGACGGAGCCGCGCACTAAGACAATGAATCTCAATCTCCGACCTTTGCTCGCAATTTCTGCTCTCCTTGGAGCAGGGTTTGCGAACGCCCAAACCGAAGCTCCGAAGACACCAAGTCTTGCGGACGACATGGGCATTATGCAAAAGCTCGGAGAATCCGTTGACCTGAAAACGACCTTTAAGGACGAAACCGGGGCGACAACATCCATCGGCGAGATCCTCGAAGATCGTCCGGTGGTGATCCTTCCCGTCTACTTCACCTGCCCATCAGGTTGCCCGGTCATCATCGAAAACCTCATGAAGACCGTCGGAAAGCTGAATGCTTCCGGCCGTACTAACCGAATTAACATCGGCAACACTACCGACATTCGAGTTGGCAAAGACTTCGATGTCATTTTCCTGAGCCTCAACCCGACCGAAACCCCGGATGTTGCGGCGAAGAAGAAGGCGCAAATCCTGCGTGGGCTCGAAGATCAGTCCAGCGCAAACGGTTGGCACCTTCTCACTGGCAATCTCGATAACATTAAAGCTGTCACCAACTCGTTGGGCTTCCGCTGGGCATACCGCCCGATGGAAAACGTGCTGAACCACCCAACCGGGACCGTCACGATCACTCCAAAAGGAAAGATCGTCGGCTACACCATCGGCAACGATTTACCGTCGATCATCTTTGAGTCAAACCTCGACAACGCGAAGAACGATGTCGTTGGATTCAAAGCTGACCAGACCCGAATGTTCGGTTGTATTCGCCTTTCCCCTTCGGCTTCAAAGTATCGGCCTGTGGTCGAGAATGCCTTGAAGATCACCGGAGTTAGCTTCGCGCTCATCATGATGTGCTGGATCGGATTCCTATCCTTTAAGTATCGACAGCCGGCTGTCCCAGAAGGAGGCCTGCCCAAAGCCTGACCTGGTCAGGCATTTAAGTGCAGAGAAAATTTATGTTCTCAAACTTCCCCGCAACCCCGCCCCAAGCGTCGAGCTTCTCCCGAGAGCACGACCTTATCTTCTATGCCCTCTTGGCGCTAACGATCATCTTCACGGTGATGGTTGGCATTGGTGTCATTTACTTTGTCATCAAGTACAAGCGCGGGTCAGATGCGGACCGCTCACGGCCAATTTACGAAGATGCACGTTTGGAAACCGCTTGGTCGGTCATTCCGCTCATCTTGGCGCTGATCATGTTCTATTTCGGCACCAAGCTCTTCATCACGATGCGAGTCCCGCCCGCCGATGCACAGGAAATCTTTGTCATTGGTAAGCAGTGGATGTGGCACGTCCAGCACAGCAACGGCGTTCGAGAGAACAACACTCTCCACGTTCCCGCGGGCAAGCCATTCAAGCTCACGATGATCTCGCAAGACGTCATCCATGCTTTCTACATTCCGGCCTTCCGAGCGCAGATGCATGTTGTGCCCGGTCGCTACACCACGATGTGGTTCACCCCGACCCAGCCGGGCAAGTATCACCTCTTCTGCTCGATGTATTGCGGAACGCAGCACAGCGAAATGGGCGGCACGGTTGTCGTCATGGAACCGCGCGAATGGGCGAACTGGATTGAGAATGGCGGCCAAAGCCAAGCCACTCTCACCCTCGAGCAGTCCGGCGAAAGACTTTACAAGCAGCTTGCCTGCAACAACTGCCACGGCGCGGAAGACAACATGCGCGCTCCAAGCCTGTACGGAATCTGGGGCAAAAAGCGAACCCTCACCGGTGGTCGCAGTGTGATTGCCGACCAGAGCTACCTGCGAGAGTCCATCTTGCGGCCGCACAACAAAATCACGAACGGCTACAGCAATACGATGCCCGTTTATGACGGTCAGATCAACGAAGAAGACGTACTTAAATTAATGGCTTACATCAAAGTCATCGGTTCGTCCGTTGGTGGTCCATCGTCAAGCGGTACCGACACTGCCGCTGCCGTTTTGAACGGAACCAAGGGCACGATGAGCCCGTTCGCGGCGAACGCGATCCAATATCAAAATTCTTCAATGCGACGCGTTGACTCAACGCCAACCACCCGATCTGGGGAACTGGCAGTAAATGCAATCGCCGCTCAACAGGAGGCAAAAGGAAACTAAAAATGAGTGCAATTCCTGCAGATCCAAACGTGACCGCCGTTAGCGCCACGCCCCGGACCGAGACAAACTACTTAAACGCCGATTGGTCGATTAAGTCGTGGCTTCTCACGGGGGACCATAAACGTATCGGGATCCTGTATCTCGTTACCGTTTCCTTCTTCTTCTTCCTGGGAAGCATTGCGGCGGGTTTGATCCGCTACGAGCTGACCGCACCTGCTGGCTTCATCCTTGAGTCTGAAACCTACAACAAGGTCTTCTCCGCTCACGGGATCATCATGGTCTTCTTGTTCCTCATCGTGGCCATTCCGGCCATTCTCGGGAACTTCCTCTTACCGCTGATGATAGGAGCGCGCGACATGGCGTTCCCGCGTCTTAACCTTCTCAGTTGGTACCTCTTCATGATCGGCGGCGCCTGCATCATGGGCGGAATGATCAACGGTGGAGTCGATTCGGGCTGGACCTTCTACGTTCCGTACTCGAGCATGTACGCGAACTCGAACGTCACGATGGTGCTTACCGGCATCTTCATTGCCGGATTCAGTTCGATTACGACCGGTATCAACTTCATTGTCACGACGCACAAGATGCGCGCCCCGGGAATGACCTGGTTCCGACTGCCGCTCATGGTTTGGGCGCTGTACGCAACTGGTGTCGTCATCATCCTCGGTACGCCCGTCGTTGCCGTCACCCTGCTCTGCATCATCTTCGAGCGAGTCTTCCACCTTCCAATCTTCAGCGCCGAACTCGGCGGCGACCCCGTTCTCTTCCAGCACCTCTTCTGGTTCTACAGCCACCCGGCGGTCTACATCATGATCTTGCCGGCGTTTGGAGTCCAGTCTGAGTTGATCGCGAACTTCGCCCGAAAGCGAGTCTTCGGCTACCACCTCATCGCCTTCTCATCGTTGGCGATCGCAGGTCTCGGCTTCCTTGTTTGGGGCCACCACATGTTCATCTCCAGCGAGTCGATGTACCAAGGCGTCGTCTTCTCGCTCATCAGCTTCCTTGTTGCCATCCCGAGCGCGATTAAGGTGTTTAACTGGACGGCGACGCTGTACAAGGGCAATATTCGGCTTCAAACGCCGATGATCTACGCTCTAGGCTTCATCGGCCTGTTCACCATCGGCGGTCTAACCGGCTTGTTCCTCGGTTGTCTTGGTACGGACGTTCACCTCACCAACACCTACTTCATCGTGGCTCACTTCCACTACGTGATGGTTGGTGGTGCGGTGACCGCGTTCTTGGGTGGCCTCCACTACTGGTGGCCGAAGATGACGGGTCGACTCTATCCGGAAAGCATTGCGAAGTGGAACGCGGTTTTGGTCTTCATCGGCTTCAACCTTACGTTCTTCCCACAGTTCATCGTGGGCTTCATGGGAATGCCTCGCCGATACCACTACTACTACTTCGCGCCGGAGTTCCAGCCGTACCACATCATGTCGACGCTGGGATCGACGGTCCTCGCGTTGTCCTTCATCATCCCGGGCCTTTACCTGACCCGCTCCCTCACGAAGGGAGCAAAGGCCAGTGCCAATCCTTGGGGAGCGCACGGTCTTGAGTGGGAGACTTCGTCCCCACCTCCAACGTCGAACTTCCTCCAGATCCCGGTTGTCCTCGACGAAGTCTACGACTTCGATCCGGTGACCGAGCACGAGCAAGACAAGGCTGCGCAAGCTCTGGAAGTGCCAAGCTACCTTTCGAACGAAGCTAAGTCGATCGAAAGCGAGAAGGAGAAACGATAATGGCGGCAATCGCAAGCGATCACGGACATGGCCATGGGCACGACGAGGCCCTGCACCACCAGTTCGAAGACATGGAGCAGCAGAACGACTCCTACATCGTTGGAATGTGGACGTTCTTGGTCACCGAAGTCATGTTCTTCGGTGCCCTGTTCCTCATCTACACGCTGTACCGCTCCATGTACCAGCTGGACTTCTACTTAGCGCACAAAGTGCTTGATACTCGAATGGGCATGATCAACACCTTTGTGTTGTTGTTTAGCTCGTTCACAGTGGCAATGTCCGTTCGTTTTGCTCAACTACAAAATCGAATGGGCGTGCTTGCGATGTTGGGGATCACACAGATTTGTGCCGGAACATTTATGGTGATCAAGTACTTTGAGTACCAAGAGAAGTTCGGGCACCATCTGTACCCTGGACCCGGCTTTGGTTCCAGCCCAAGCTATCTGAATGGAGCATCTCCCAACTTTGCTCAACTCTACTTTGGCTTGTACTTTGGGATGACTGGCCTTCACGGCCTTCACGTTCTCATCGGCATGATCGTCATCGGATATCTGATGGCAAAGTGGTGGAGAAACTCACCGATGGTCACCAAGGATTACATCCCAACCGAACTCGTCGGTCTCTATTGGCACTTCGTCGACCTCGTCTGGATCTTCCTGTTCCCGTTGATGTACTTGATGCCGAAACCCTGATCAATCATGGCAAGCACTCCTCTTTCTTCAGATTCCAAGCACGGCGGGCATTCCCATATCATCAATCCGTGGGTGTTGTTCTTCAACATGCTTTGGTTGATGTTCCTATTGGTGATCACATTCATTGCAAGCGAATTTGACTTTGGCAATGTGATCATCAACAACGTTGTCGCCATGCTTATCGCAACGGTCAAAGCCGTCTTCGTCATTTGGATATTCATGGGCGTGATGCATGCATCAAAGCTCGCGAAGATCTGGGTGGTCACCGGCTTTGGTGTTCTGTTCCTGATGTTCGGCATCCTAGGCGACTACGCCACGCGGCAGTATGAGCCGGTGAGTGGTTGGGAAACCAATGTTCCAAACAACGGAGGATCGGCCTTCCCACGCGAATGGCCGCCGCAGAAGAAGCCAGAGCAAGTCGGCGAAAACTTCCGACCGCGAGGCTAACTCCGAAGTCTCAAAAAGCCGCTCAGCAGACGCTGAGCGGCTTTTTTATTCGACGGCCGGCATGCCAGAAAGCCGAATCAGTTCTGACCGCAAGGTGTCCAGCACAACGTCCGGCTCGGCGTCCTTCGCGAAACGAATAGGTTCGCCCCAAACCACCTTAACATCTCCGGTTTCCACCCGCACGTTCAAGTCCCCTCCGCTCATGAACTCGGCGGTGCCGTGCAAGCCACAACAAAGCACGGTCGCCCCGGTCTGACGAAGAATGAGCGTGACTCCGGCTTCCAACGGCCGAACCCCGTAGGCCGTCGTGATTCCGCCTTCGGGAAAAATGCAGACCACTTCACCCATCTTCAGGAGCTCAACTGCATGCCGCAGCGCGGCGCGGTCCACCTTCCCACGCGAGATCGGAAAGGCGTGAAAGAACCGAATCGCGGGTCCCCAAATTTTCATCTCGAACAGGTAGTCCTGCCCCATGAAGTGAATCCCGCGCGGGAAGTTGTACTGCACCAAAGGTGGATCGATGTCGCTGCGGTGATTCCCAATGATCAGCAGCCCACCGGAGGGAATCTCCGACGGCCCCACGACTTCCAGAGGCACCGGTTCCCACGGCTTTCGACCGACAAACTTCCGAAGCTGCAATCGAATCAGGCAGCGTCCGAGGGGAAACAACGCCCGAGGCAGCCAGCTATAGGGTTTCGGCGAGGACATGACGGATGGCTTCCGGGTAGGCACGGTGCTCCAATTCTAGAACGCGCGCGGCGAGCGTGTCGGGAGAGTCATCCGGCAATACCGGGCAACGCATCTGCACCAGAACCTGCCCCTCGTCATATGCCCCGGTCACGCGATGAACGGTGCAACCAGACTCCGTTTCGCCAGCAGCAATGACCGCTTCGTGCACAAAATGACCATACATCCCCTTGCCGCCAAACTTAGGCAACAGTGCAGGATGAATATTTAAAACGTGTCCCGGAAAGGCGGCAATGACATCCTGAGGCAACAGCTTCAGATATCCAGCTAAGCACACCAGTTGAACCTGCGCGAGAGCATCTAGGAGTCGTACGGGGTAGTCCTCACCGTACGGAACAACTGCGGTCGGGATTCCCAGCGCTTGAGCCAGCGATTTTGCGGGGGTAGTCTCTCGGGGTGCGATCACTATGCTGACCCGGGCGTCTAAACTCCCATCAGCACACGCCTTTGCGATGGCCGACATATTGCTACCACGACCAGTTGGGCCGACCAAAATTCCGATTTCTTTCAACGCCTCCGAGCGTACTCGGGGCGGCGATTCCTTATGCTCCTGGAGGTCCGGATAGTTGCTGGACGCCGTCATCATTCTCAATCCGTCGGCAGGTCGCGGCAGAGCCCAACGCGCGATATCTGAGATCCAGACCTGGATCAAACAGGTCGGCTGGAACACCCAGTTCATGTTCACCGAGCGATCCGGCCACGCCACGCAACTGGCCACGACCGCGCCAGATTGCGATGTGCTGATTGCCGCCGGCGGTGACGGCACCCTGCGAGAAGTACTTAACGGTGCCATGCGGAGGAAGGGCAATCTCCCCGCCCTTGGAGTTCTGCCGGTGGGTACCGGAAACGATTTTGCTCGATGCGCGGGAATCGGACTCAATCTTCCAAGTGCATTCAACGTGCTTGCAGAAAGGCACACGGAAAAAATCGACATCGCCATCGCGGGAGACAAGTTCTGGATCAACGTGGCCGGGATGGGATTTGACGCCGTGGTCGCAAATCGGATCAATCAAGGTTTTCGTTTCACGACCGGTACCGCTGCATACATTCTTGCCGTGATCAGCGAACTGCGCCGTTTTGAACCTATCCGACTCAAGATCAAAACCGAGGAAGAGTCGCTGGAAACCCTCGCCGTTCTATGCGCGGTCGCAAACTGCCAAAGCTACGGCGGCGGAATGCGCATCGCCCCGAACGCAAACATCAACGACGGCAAGCTTGAAGTCGTTCTTGTTGGCGAAATGAGCAAGTCGGAATTTCTTCGGCAGTTTCCGAAGGTCTTCAAAGGCGCGCACCTCGGTCATCCGAAAGTGCAAACCTGGCAGACCGAATCCATCGAAGTCATTGGTCCGAATGACACCCCCGTGCTCATGGACGGAGAACTGACCGCTCCCGGCGGATTTAGAACGCGGGTGCTCCCGAAAGCGATCTCGTTCGTCATGCCGCCGTTGTAGACTCGCCAAATGTCAGGATCATCGCGGATTCTTCGTTCGGCTATCATCGGTTGCGGCAAGCCCTGGAAAGCTGATGGTTCAACCGGTAGCGGCATTTCCCACAGCCATGCGCGTGGGTACATCGCGTGTCCCAATACCGAACTGGTCTCGCTGGCCGACATTGTTCGCGAAAACGCCGAAGCATTTGCGGAGGAACACGGCCCAGCAGAAATCTTTACGGATTACAAAGAAATGCTGGAAACGGTGAAGCCGGACCTTGTGAGCATTTGCACTTGGCCCCACCTTCACGAGTCGATGGTGCTTGCTTGCGCCGAGGCAAAGGTTCCGGCCGTCCACTGCGAGAAGCCAATGGCTCCAACCTGGGCCGCCGCAAAACGAATGGTCGAAGCCTGTGCGGCATCCGGAACGCAACTCACCTTTAACCACCAGCGCCGGTTCGACAAGGCTTACACCATCGCGAAATCCCTCATCGAGTCCGGAAGGATTGGCGAACTTCAGGTGCTTGAGCTACCGACGCATAACCTTTTCGACTGGGGCACCCACTGGTTCGACATGGCGTTCTTCCTCAATGCCGAATCACCGGCAGTGTCGGTGCTGGGACAAGTTGAGCCATCGGGTGGACATAAAGTGTTTGGCGTCCAGTTGGAAGGCCAAGGCGTCAGTCTCATCAAGTTCGAGAACGGCGTCCGAGCGATCATGCCAACCGAGGGCGATCACGGCTGGAAGGTGCAGATTCGGGTTGTAGGTTCAAAAGGATTCATTGAGATTGGCGCGACCAGTTGGGATTCGCTTCGCGTTTGGTCAGATGGGACAAATGGTTGGGAAGAAATCTCGACCAAGCTCGAGGAGGGCGAACTCGACGCGTTTGCTCTGGCCTTCGCCGATATCGCAGCTAGCCTCGAAACCGGTCAAGAGTCGGAACTCTCGGCTCGCCGGGCCCTGCGCGCAACGGAGCTTATCTTTGCCACCTACCATTCTGGCCGCACCGGTGGAAGGGTGGATTTGCCGTTTACGGCGGAAGACGAAGCCATCTACGCCACCGCGGACTAGGCATTTTTGCCAAGTGTTGCTCGCACTTTGCAATAATAGTCGGCGTGAGTTTAGTGGCCCGTTTGCATCTCTTCGGGCCACTCCGAATTGAACACGCCGAGGGGAGCCTTGCCCGGTTTCCAACTCGTCGAAGTGCGCTCATCTTGGCCCGCGCAGCAACCGCGCGCGACCGACGCATGGGCCGGGACGAACTGGCGGAAGAGTTGTGGCCCGACGAATATCTCGATGTAACGCGAGTCCGGCTGCGGCAAGAGCTTAGGCGCCTGAGAGAATCGCTTGGTCCGTTCGGGCACATCATCGACGCGGATCGACAATGGGTCTCACTGGTCGCAACGGACATTGCGGTTGATGTCTGGGAGTTTGATGTGGCGATGCGCAATGCTTCGATCGCCGAAGATTCGGAGCGCCGAATTCAGCAATACGATCTCGCGACAAAGCAGGTCACGGGTCCGTTTTTGGCGGGCTACCTTGAGCCGTGGACTCTCTCCGTTCGACAGTCGTACGCTGAGCGTGTTCGCCAAGCATGGCTGGCCCTGGCCGAAGCTCAAGAAGCGGGTGGCCTTCTGGATGAGGCCATCGAGTCCAGCCTCCAAGCTGTTCAACACGACCCGCTGGACGAAGATTCTCAACGGGCCCTTCTGAGGCGATTGGTCGCGCGGGGTAAGCACCCGAGGGCGCGACAAGCATTGCAGAACTACGAAGAACTGCTGCAACGCGAGCTTGGTCGGCGGCCAAGCGACGAACTGCGCTCCATTCTGCGAGAAGCCCCCGCAGATCGCGCGCCCGTCTCGGTTGCTGTAGTCACCGAGCCGGTGTTGCGTCCGCCAACCACATTCGGGCGAGAAAGCGAACTCGCGACTGCCTTGGCTGCCCTCGAAAATCCGCAAGCCTGGGTGAACCTCATTGGGCCGATCGGCATTGGCAAATCCCACTTCGCGCGCGAGATTGCCTGGCACTTCCGTCAGCAAACGGGGCTACCGGTTGTACATGGGATCGAGAGCAATACGCCGCAGGGTTCGCTGGTGCTACGGCTTGAAGAACTGACTCCCGAGCAACTGGGCCACGCAGCAGAATCCGCCCGGCGTCTTGGGCATCGACTGCTAACCATTTCGCGCGCGAACTTAGGGCGAGAGGATTTGAGCCCGATCTACCTCGGTCCGTTGCCCATTCCCGCCTCGAACGAATCGCCTGCCGAGTTGCGCACCTACGCATCGGTACAGCTTCTACTGTACGGACTTGACGCCTCGATTGTCGATGCCTTTACCGAATCCGATTGGTCGGCGATTCGCATGATCGTCCAGAAGCTGGATGGCCTGCCGCTAGCGCTCCGGCTGTACGGCAGCCGGCTCCGAATCCTGACCCCGAGCGAGATTCTGCAGCAATGGGACAAGGGATTCACAGAGTGGGTTCTCAAGGGTGGCTCGGGAGCGCAGCGCGAACCGGGATTGGAAGCCGCTTGGCTTGGAATCCGCGCCGAACTTGACCCCGAGCTCCGCACCGCGATGACCAGGTTAGCGTTTTTGCCCAACGGCACCAACCGCAGCTTGGCGGACCAGATTCTGGGTTCCGGTGCCCCGGAGCTATTGGAATCACTCGCCCGCCGCTGCTTGTTGCAAGTCGAAGCGACCAGCGCAGGGCGTAGATTCCGAGTGCTTGAACCCATCCGGGCCGCGATCCGCTCAGCGGGCGACGCTTCC
The DNA here is from genome assembly GCA_945882415.1 of Chthonomonas calidirosea. Taxonomy (GTDB): domain Bacteria; phylum Armatimonadota; class Fimbriimonadia; order Fimbriimonadales; family Fimbriimonadaceae; genus Fimbriimonas; species Fimbriimonas planktonicus. The sequence goes on along the minus strand of CAMCWC010000002.1, from coordinate 198,452 downwards.
GAACTCGAAGCGGAAGAGACCGCAGTCTTGGAAGGGATCGCCACTTGGGCATATCGCCTGAGCCGGGAGCAGACGGGACCCGAGCAAGCGGTGGCCTACGCGGAGATGGCCAAAGAGGCGGACCTACTCGACTGGGCCATTCGACGCGCTAATCAGGTTGCTCCTTCGATCGCGACCAAGTTTGTGGTCGGAATTTGGCGTTGGGGATGCGCTCAGGGCAACGCGGCCAAACTCGTCGAACCCGTTCGAGTAGCGGTACGATACGCGACCGAAACGGAAACGATCACGTTTGCGGAGGCGGCACTTGGTCTGGCCCTTTTTCTCTCCCTCCTGCGGGAGGATGCGGAAGCGGATGAAGCCTTCGCCCGAGCCGAAAAAGCCTTTGCAGCCATTGGCGACGCTGGCGGAGTCGCTTGGGTGCAGATGAACTGGTCTGCCCGAACCCTCGCCTTTACAAACGTGGATCGCGCGATCGAACTCGCGCAAAGCGCGGCAGATACGTTCGACCGGCTAAATCAGCCTAACGGCCGGGACCTTGCCCGATCGGGAATCAGCAACCTGCTCCTGAAAAAAGGCGAGGTTGCGAGTGCCGTTCAGATAGCCGAACAAGTCTTCGCGGCAAGATTACGATCTCCCGATTTAGCGGAGATGTCCCGCAGCTATGCCGACCTTGCACGGATCTATCTGGGAGCTGGCCGATCCGAAGCCGCACGTCCTCTTTTGCGCCAGGGGACGCAGCGGCTACGGGAAATTGGCCTGCAGGACTTCCTGTGTGGCGCGCTTCTGGCATATGCCGAAATCGAACCGAGTGAGTTCGAAACCATCATGCGCGAGGCTGACGAGATTGCCGAGCGCGGTGGCAATCGAAGCCTGCTGTGGGAAACCTATCGGGTTCGCGCATCTCATTCACATCGCACGGGCGATCTTGTCGGATTTCGAGCCGCGATCTCTAAGCTGTTCACCGGCTGCGCGCAGCTCAGCGACTTGTTCCTTGCCAACTCTTTTGAATTGTTCTCAACGTACGCGCGTGAAGCCAATCCGAGCCTCTCCCTTGCCGCAGAAGCAGCGGCGGCCCACTGGCGTGGAAAAGAATCCGATGGACCGGCGCATCCGGTCTGGTCCTCGCTCTGGACTTGCGACTCGAAAGACATGGCATGTGCGATGGCAAACGCCGCCGCGGAAGAATTTGTTCGAGAACCGGCATTTGTCACGGAAATGTCCCGACGACTTGATAGCGTGGTGTTATGACGTCGAATCAGATTCGCGAGTTAAACCGTTCGGTGACCCTTCTCGGCGCACCAGAGTCGGATTTTGCCGAGCGATTCTATTCCGCGCTCTTTGCTGCGCTGCCGGAAACCCGACCGATGTTTGGCACCGACATGACGAGGCAGAAAGCTCGTCTGATGGAGATGCTGAGTTTTCTTGTGGAACAGATCGAACACCCGGAGATTCTGGAGCCAATGCTCTCCGGGCTCGGAAAGCGGCACGAGGCGTACGGCGTGAAGCCGGACCATTACGCACCGATGGGGCAGGTCCTTTTGACCGAAATGGCGCTTACCCTAGGCGAGCAATGGACACCAGAAGTTGAAACCGCCTGGAAATCAGCCTTCCAGGCGATTGTCGATGGCATGAGCGTTGGATAGACGCCTTTAAGGTTGTGCTGGCAGGATCAGCCGACCAATGGAGATCGGTCGTGCCGTCTGGGTCTGGCCGCTATTGTTCATGATGTTCGTGTACGACTTGCTAAACGAAGCGGTCGTAAACTTCCAGGCATATCCCTGAATGGTGTTGGCCGTGTCTGTGATCACAAAGAGCGTCCCAACTCCGGCACCCTTGGCCGAGTGCGTCGCACCAGATTTCAACGTGATTCGACGGCTATCGGCACGGTCATACGTGTCGTCGTGGGGCGAAGAAGTGCTGTCGACGATCCCGAACGACCAAACTCGGTACACCTTGCTTTCAACCGCATCTGCTTGAGTTGTAAAGAAGCCGTTGTTGCTGCGGACGATCATCGTGTGACCGCTATTGACGTCACTGTCGGGATCCGTCTTGTAGTCGATCGCCATGATGTCGCCTTTTGTCACGGTCGCAATGTCGGTGACTTGCGTGAATCCGACGTTGTTCTGAATCAGCTTCGCGTACTGTCGGCTGTTTGGGCTGTTCGTTGCCGTTTCGCCAGGAATGCTGTACTGCGTCCAATCCCAGTTGTAGGCGACTCCCAGCATCCGCGTGACGAAGTTTCCGCAGACCGTATTGTTTTTGTAATAGGTCGCGTACACCGGCTTGTCTTTGGTGTAGATCGAGGTTCCGAACTCAACGACGGTGTTTGCCCAACTGGCCCCGTATCGATTGTGGGAGACGTACGCTCCGTTCACCTGCTCACCCAAGTGGCCATAGTAGGTTTGTTCGTAGATCCCGAGCGCCATCTGTTCGGCGCGGAACAAGTGCTGGGGGGCCTTTGGGGTGAAGGAAAACTGGGCATGGGCGCCCGACGCAAGCGCCATTGCTACGCCGGAAATGAACAAAGCACGAGCAACGAGGATTTGCGAATTTTTCATGGTTTCTCTTCTCGCTCTCTGTGAGCGATGGATACATGATTCCAACCGTCCCGAAACATCTCCGTGACGTTGCCGTGACAAATTTTTTCGGCGGTCGTTCCGGAGAGTAAAGTTCAGCGGTGATCGCAACCGGACTTGATCAGCTTGTCGCCTCGGACTTCGCGAAACTGCGTGGAAAGCGGATCGGCGTCGTGTGCAACCAAGCGACCATCGATGTGAATGCAGATCACATTCTGGATCTGCTTTTGCCGCTTCACCGATCTGGGTTCTTGACCATCGTGGCGGTATTTGGGCCAGAGCACGGGCTGTATGGGCACACCCAAGACAACATGATCGAGTGGGAAGGTTTGCCCGATTCGCGGACCGGACTCGTGATCCATTCGCTCTATGGCAATCATCGAAAGCCGACCCCCGAAATGCTCACCGGTGTCGAGCTGTTGGTTGCAGATATCCCCGACATTGGCAGCCGGTACTACACCTTCGTCTGGACGATCTGTCATTGCATGGAGGCTTGCTCCGAGCTGGGGATTCCGATGCTGCTGCTGGATCGTCCCAATCCAATCGGTGGCACTCAGGTGGAAGGGCCGGTTTTGGACATGGTCTATTCGAGCTTTGTGGGTCTGTACTCGGTCCCAACTCGCCATGGACTCACCGCAGGAGAGGTGCTTCGCTACGTCAATGCCCGCTACTTGTCGGGTCGAGCTGAACTTGAAATCGTGGAAGTCCAGGGTTGGCACCGGGATCAGTATTTCGATACGCTCGACTATCCGTGGGCAATGTCAAGCCCAAACATGCCCACCGTCGAAACGGCGGTTGTTTATCCCGGTGGTTGCCTTTTGGAGGCCACAAACCTAAGCGAGGGCCGCGGTACTACCCGACCGTTTGAAACCTTTGGCGCGCCGTTCTTGGACGGCTGGAAGCTGGCAGAAGATCTCAACGGGCTTGGTTTGGAAGGCGTGAAGTTCCGCCCGATCCAGTTCGAACCAACTTTCAACAAGCACGCAAAGAAGCTGTGCGAGGGATGTTTTGTCCATGTCACGGATCGCTTGACGTTTCGTCCGGTGCTGACCTACATTGCGATTCTTCAAGCCTGTATTCGTCAGACCGGCCTTGTCGATTCCAGCAAAGTTGAACGCCCAAGCATGTTTGAAGCGGCGTCGGCGGAAACTCAACTAAACGGATTCTCCTGGAAACAACCACCGTACGAATATGTTCACGATCGAATGCCAATCGACATCCTTGCGGGCAATGACTGGCTTCGTAATGTCATCGAAAGCCAAACCTCACTTGCAGAAATTACCGGTCGGATGGAACGTGAAAGTCAAGAGTTTGCTGGCTTCCGGGAACAAGCTCGACTCTACGAAGAATAGGAGGGGGCGGAATGACGCACGTGCCTTACGCGACCTTGACGGGGCACCAAATCCGGACTAGACTTTTTGCGGCCCAATAACATTCTGTTAACAAAAAAAGGGCAAAATTTCATTGTTCGGTTCGAACGAAGAGCGTCTCTCATGAAAAAAGCATTCACCCTTATCGAGCTCCTAGTCGTGATCGCGATTATTGCGATCCTAGCGGCGATCTTGTTCCCTGTATTCGCGCAAGCTAAGCTTGCGGCGAAGAAGACCGCTGCACTTTCGAACCAGAAGCAGATCGGTCTCGGCATCATCCTCTACACCACCGACTACGACGACCTGTATCCGCGAAACGACGATTGCGTTGCTGGTAGCTCGCTGAACCCAGCTCTGAACCTCAACGACTTTCCGGCTAACGGTATCGGCGTCGGCTGCACCACCGGCAACTTCAAGTACCGACGAAACGCTTTCTCTTGGCAGAAGTGGGTTTTCCCGTACATCAAGAACGTTCCTCTCTTCGAGCACCCACTTCGCGTTAAGGACAGCGCAAACTGGAACAACAACGGCCAGATCGTTGGCGGTTTTGCACTGAACACATCGGTTACCGGACAGTTGGACACCTACAACCGAACGCCGACCTTCTCGCGACAGGTTCGAAACAGCTGGCTTGGCGGTTCCACCACCTCGGTTCCATCGCCATCCGAAACGTTGATCATGCTCGAAGTTCCAAACTCCGGCGTTCCAATGCTTCCAGGCGGATCGGTCGACTCGCAGGGCATCACTCCGACCGTCACGATTTACCCACCAGCAATCCGGGAATTCTGGCGCTACAAGCTCATGAAGGGCACCATCGCTGACTGCATCGCAGGAACCAGCGGAACCGAGCCAGACTCGGCAAAGATCGCTTCGGGCGGAGTCACCGTTGGCTTCACCGACGGTAGCGCGAAGTTCCTCAACGCTGGAAACTTCCTCGGCCGAACCCCTTCGAAGCTCGAGTACTTGGGCGTGACGGGTAGCCACACCGCAGGCTGGACTTTCCAGGACGACTGCCGATTCCTGACCTCTGGCAACCTCGGCTTTGTGCAGCCGAACTTGAACATCAACTACCCAATGTGGGGACTGGTAGCGAACTAGTGCAGAAGCTTGGACTTTTGCTTTTGGGCGTTATTGCAGTCTGTAGCCTCGGTTGCGCACCAACCGAGGTGACGGAAGCTGATTCACAAAAGATGAAGCAGGAGTTCTCTCAGGAGAACTACGAAAAGGCCATGAAAGCCGCCGGAAAAGAGAAAGAGCTCGAAGAGCAGAAAGCTCGGGAAGCCGCTCGCAACGACGGTCAAGTTGAAGGGCAACAGTAAGCGGGAAGTAATCCCGAAACGGAAGCGGCCACGGAGAAATCCGTGGCCGCTTTTTTGTGCCAGCAAAACTACGGTTTTCGTGCGATGTTTTGCAAACCCAAAGAAGCTTAAAACACTCTTAACATATCATTCCTAAAATCCCTATGGACGGTGGGTGTGAAGGTCGTTCGGGATTTCGTGCACCTGCAGGAACGGATCATCATGAAAAAGGCATTTACCCTGATTGAGCTCCTCGTCGTCATCGCGATCATCGCGATTCTCGCGGCAATCCTCTTCCCAGTTTTCGCCCAGGCTAAGGCCGCCGCGAAGCGCACTTCCTCGCTCTCCAACCAGAAGCAGATCACGACGAGTATGTTCCTGTACACCAGCGACTACGATGACGTCTATGCTCGAAACGACGAGTGCGTGCTCTTCAGCTCGCTGAATCCAGCTCTCAAGACTGCGGCGCTCAACTCGGCCGCCGGTCAGGGATGCACGCCAGATGGATCGACTCAGTTCTACAACCGGTTGAACCACTTCAGCTGGCCAAAGTGGGTTATGCCATACGTTAAGAACGTTGACATGTTCTTCAACCCAGTTAAGGGCCGCGTCACCGGTGCAACCTTCGGTTGTCCAAACGGCGCTTGGGAATCTTGCGGTCAGATGTTCGGTAGCTACGCAATCAACCTTGCGATCACCGGATCGTTGAACACCTATGACGAAGCCGTGATCGGTGCTAGCTCCCGAATCTATCGAAACAGCTGGACCGGTGGAACTCAGACTGCACTCGTACAGCCTGCTTCCACGATGCTCTTTTGGGTCACTTCGAACCCAACGACTTCGGTCCTTCCAAACGGATTCCTGGATGCTGAGTTCACCAACCGAACCGCAACCGTTTACCCAGCAGTTGTTCGAGAGCACTTGATCAACGACCTTTATGACGGAACCAACGACGGAACGGTCGCTGGTAAGAAGATCATTGAGGCTCGAACCGAAAACGGTGGATTCACGATTGGCTACGCGGATGGCCACGCGAAGTACATGAAGGCCGAGGCCATGATCGGCGCAACGCCGACCATCGCCGAGTACTCGCCAGGAATGAGCTCGACGGCTGCCGGAATCGCCGGTTCGACCCAGCGACTCGGTGCAGCGGTCAACCTCAACGTCAACTACCCACTTTGGGGCCTCGGACAGTGAGACGACTTGCGATCTTTCTAGCGCTCGGAATCATCAGCGCCGCTGTATTGAGCGGTTGCGGCGAACCGACCCAAAAGGAAGCGCAAGACTCTCAAGCCGCGATCGAAAAAGAGCGAAAAGAAACCGGCGACGACAAGAACGCCTACTGATACATAAAGTTGGGCCAAGGTGGTTTCGAGCCTTGGCCCGGTTTTAGATTTTGCCTGTTGGCAACGACGGGCAAAATTTGACCTCCGTTTCAAAAATTTCCGAATTGTTAACAAAGTCTTAACAATTCCTTCTCATAATTTTGTTGAGGTCGCGAAACTAAGTTTCGCATCCAACAAACTCATGAAAAAGGCATTTACCCTCATTGAGCTGCTCGTAGTTATCGCGATCATCGCGATTCTCGCAGCTATCCTTTTCCCAGTTTTCGCACAGGCTAAGGCTGCTGCAAAGAAGACTGCTGCTCTCTCCAACCAGAAGCAGATCTCTACCAGCATGTTCCTGTACACCAGCGACTACGACGATATCTATCCTCGAAACGACGATTGTATCGCTCGATCCGCGCTCAACCCAGCCCTCAATGCAGCTAGCTATACGCCATCGAACGGCGACGGCTGCTCGGGTGCAGGTCCGTACCCATACCGAATGAACCACTACTCTTGGCAGAAGTGGGTCTTGCCATACACCAAGAACGTAGGCCTCTTTGAGCACCCAGGTCGAACCAAGATTGACGCCGGTACGCCTCGACAGTGGAGCGACAATGGCCAGATCATGGGCGGCTTCGCACTTAACCTCGGTATCACCGGTGCCGTCAACACCTACCTTCGATCGAACACGGCTGCAGGCCGACTTCGAAACTCCATCTTCGGTGGCAGCCAGAACGCTCTTCCAGCCGTCGCTGACGCAATGCTGTTGTTCGAATTCAGCAACCCGCTCATCAACTACGCGCCAGTCGTTCTTCGAGCCGATCAGAGCTCGGCATCTGAGCAGACCGTTTACCCAGCCGCCATCCGAGAATTCTGGGCAGCGAACTTCTTCGTCACCGATGCTAGCTGCGTCAACACCGGTCGAATCGACTCCAGCCGAGTCTTCGCCGAGAGCATCGTTGTCGGATATGCCGACGGCCACGCGAAGAGCATCAAGCCACAGGCGTTCCTTGGCAACACGCCAACCGCCGCTGAGTACGGTGTGACCCTCAACGCTTCGCAGCAGTGCGGAATTTCGAGCGGCACGATCTCCGGTCAGCCAACGCCGATCACCAACCTTAACTATCCGTTCTGGGGCCTCCAGAACTGATGAGCAACTGGACTAAGTGTCTGGCACTTGGTCTAGCGATCTTCTCCCTTGCCGGATGTTCCGGTGGGGGAGACGTCTCGGCCGAAGGCGCCGAGGCGAGCTACAAGAACCAAGAAAAGAAGGCAGAAGCTCTCGCACAACAGCGAGGCGAAACCATCGAAAAGCCTACGAGCCAGGGCGAATAACGAAAAACGCTCCGATGCAAATGCGTCGGAGCTTTTTTGTGTCTGGCAATCGGAGTTTGAGTTTGTGATGCGTTTTTGAATCCGCAACCCACGCGGTTCGGCGCTTCCTTTATAATCAGGCTTAATGAAACTCGCCGTTTGCATTGTCCACAACCGAGACAAGGGCCACGTGACCGATGAACTCGTTAAAGCCGGGTTCAAGTTCACCATCATCGGTTCGACCGGCGGTTTCCTTCGGGAAGGAAACACCACGATGCTCATCGGCTCGGAAGAGAACGATCTGCCCGCCCTCAAAAAACTGTTCAAGGAAAGTTGCCAATCTCGCGACCAGCTCGTGAACGTGATGCCTTTTGACGCCACAACTCCTGGCGGCTTCATTCCGAGCCCGGTAAAGGTCCCAGTTGGTGGAGCGGTAATGTTTGTGATTGACGTTGAGCAATTCCATCGATTCTGAACTCGACAAACTTGTCGGGCTCGCTGGCGCCAAGCGGTTTGTCTCCAAGCTCGCGGTAGGAGACCTCGGCGTACACGCCGTTCTGTTTTATGGCCCACCTGGTAGCGGGAAGTCAGAACTGGTGCGCATTCTGACGAAAGCTTGGCTCTCGAACGACCCGATCTCTAGCGAACCCGATCGGGCTTGCCGAGCCTATGAGCGTGGAAACAATCCCGACGTTCTGTCGATCACACCGAGCGCAAGCTCGGACCAGATTCTGATTAAACAGATTCGGGAAGATGAGCATCCAGACAAAGATGATCCGGTAGCCGTCGACACCTTCCTCCGCTCGATGCCGCTCATGTCTCGCCATAAAGTTGTGACGATCACGGACGCTCACAGGATGAACCACCGCGCGGCAAACGCGCTGTTGAAGTCGCTCGAAGAGCCCCTGCCGCATGGCCGATTCATCTTGACCACTCCAAGCGCGGGCAGCGTTCTTCCAACGATTCTAAGTCGTTGTCTTGCCGTGATGTGCGAGTTACCAACCGTCGAAGAGATCGTGAGCCAGATGGGTGACTTTACGCCCGCTGAGCTTGCCCTGGCTGAAAACACCCCGGGCCGGCTGCGTGAAATTTTTGAGCATCGGGACCGGTACTCAGAGCTGATTGAATTTGCGCGCGCATTGCCAACCAAGAATCACACGTCGGCTTTGGCGGTGGCAGAGGACTTTCGCGACCTGACCGAACGGCTTGAACCCGCTTTCCCCGGAAAAGAGCGTTATGCCGCGGCAGAAACGCTGGAAAGACTCGGCACGTTGCTGTCCAAAGATCATCGGGTTCCAGGCGAATGGACGCAAGCAATCATTGAGAGTCACCGTCGACTCAAGCAGAATGGCCACGAGGCCATCGTAACGGACGCCCTGTTCGCGCGCCTGCTGCGACCTAAGAAGGGCCCAAGAACGGGAACCTAACCACGCGTATCATGCGTAACACCTTTCGTACTCATTAAGGGAGTGTAATGCGATGCTGTTTGCAGCTTTGAGAGAAAGGACCGAGGTTGTGAAAGATCGAGCGCGAATGTTCGAGGGGCTCATTCGTGATACCCACAAGCAGGCTTACGGCCTTGCATATCGCCTAACCGGAAATCCGTCGGAAGCCGAGGATTTGGTTCAGGAGTCGTTCGTTCGTGCGTTCCGATTCTTCGATAAATACGATGACCGCCTGCCATTTACCAGCTGGCTGTATCGCATCATCAGCAACACCCACATCGACCTGATTCGCCGAAAAGGTCGGCTCAAAACCACGAGCCTGGACAACTCGGGACCAGAAGGAACGACGACTTGGGACGTTGCTGACGAGGAGTCGTCGCCCGACCGAGAGCTCATGAATGACTCGATGGCGGAGCCAGTTCAGAAGGCTTTGCTCTCGATGAACGAGGATTTTCGAACGGCCGTTATTCTTGCGGACGTAGAAGGCATGGCGTACGAAGAAGTCGCCGAGATTATGAAAACAAGCGTTGGCACCGTGAGGTCCCGCATCCATCGGGGTAGAAAGCAGCTTCGGGATCACTTACTCAAGAACTCCCCAGATTTCTTTGGAAGGTTTGCAAATGAACTGTAAAGCCGTGCAAGCAAGGCTGAGTGCCTACCTGGATAAGGAGCTACCAGGCAACGAACATACGGCCGTTCGGGCTCACGTTTTTGACTGCGCATCGTGCCGCGAAGAGATGGATTCGCTCGCGACGATCAAACAAATGCTCGGTCGATGCGCTGCCCCAGAGCCAGCAGAATGCTTCGAAGAGCGCCTCATCGCGAACGTGATGCGCCAAGTTGAACCACCGCGCAAACACTGGAACTTCCAATTCCGACCAGCGTTCACGTTTGCCGGAATCGCTGCCTGCTCGATGGTTGCTACCTTATTGGTCTTACAATTCGTCTTAAAGGCGGACTCCGCCCCGGTAACGCAGACGACCCCGGATCGATCGATCGCTTTTGACATTCAGCGTGATCAGATCTATTCCGTCGGCACGGATCCGATGGGGGGCATCCCGGTGATCAATGTTCAATCTGACCCGAATCGCTAAACGAGCCGCTTTTGCGCTTCCGATCGTTGCTTGGAGCCTTGTTCCAATTGCGGTTGCCGCTGGCCCCGGAGTGCCAACCTGTGGCGACGACGCGGACGCTTGGCTTTTGAAAAGCATGCGGCGCAGTTTCTCATCGCACGTTACGGCCGTGATCATCCAGCGCGACCCTGCGGGCGAGGATCAGCATCAAACCGTTCGTGTTGAGCGCTCGAAGGACGGAAAGGTTCACCACGTCGTAACGCAGCCGCTTCGACGCCAAGGCACCGAGTCGGTAGACGACGGCAAACGCTTACGGGTGTATTTGCCCGACCAAAACGTGATGATCGATCAGGCCTCTCCCCATTTGCAGGAGGACGACGCTGAGGCTCGTTGGAAACTAGCGAGGAAGAATTACGATCTTAAGTTCGGAACAAGTGTAAAGATCGCGGGGCGCGAGACGCACTGCATCGTTGCGTCCCCGCATGACGATCGAATGGACACTCGTCGGTACTACGTTGACCGAAAAACGGGTTACCCACTACGGATGGAAACGAGTTCGCCCGAAGGGGGAAAAAGGATCATTTACGATACACGTGAGATCCAGTTTCCGTCGGAGATTGATCCGGAACGGTTTGAGATGAAACCAGTCGGCGGCGCAAGGGTCTTGTCATACGATCCGCCGCAGAGCCTCAAAGCCCCGGATGCCAAGCGCAAACTAGGGTTTGCACCCATCCTGCCACCAAACCTGCCGATGGGCTTCAAGGTCCAAGACATGCAGTTGACCACCAGCGACCGGTGGCGCGCGCTAGCCGTCCGCATTTCGGATGGCCTTGTGAAAGCAACCGTTTATCAGTGGCTGAGTTCCAATGACGTGAAGATTCGGAGCATGGAGATGGGATCCTCGGGCACCGTCGGAGACGTGCGCCTCTTGGTGGTCTCCGAGATGAGCAACGACATTCGTCGCGACCTTCTTCGTGCCTTCACGCGCTCGGGCGAAATCGGCACTTTGCAGCCTGCAGGGTGGTGTTTCCAGCCGATTGACCCGGCACAGGACCTAGTTTTAACCGGCTGGGAACCCTACTTCTCGCCAATGCAGTTAACCGTGCTAACCGCGATTAAATCGCACTCGGGCACGGTGATCTGCGCCGGACCCTAAATCGAAACAGAATCATGAAACCATCCATTCGAACACCGAAGTCGGTGTATCTCACCATTGGAGCCGGGTTTGCTTTGGGAGCCGTCTGCATGGCGGCGGTCTTTAGCGGCAAGGCGCTCCCTCAAGTCATTGCGCAAGAAAAGCCGGCCGTAGCCGCGCCTCGACTTGTCGCCGAAACTTCTGCCGAAAGCATGGCGGAGCTTCGCAACCTCGACACTTCGTTTGCCAACCTGGCGGAATACGCCGGTGCGGCAATTGTGGACATTAAAGCGGTCCAAGAGAGAGCCCAAGGGAAAGACGGACGACGCGTTCCGATTTCGCAAGGCGAAGGTTCCGGCTTCATCTTCCGCGCTGATGGCTACATCATGACCAACGACCACGTCGTGGGCGATGCAACCAAGGTCACCGTCTCACTGAAGGACGGACGAGAGTTCAAGGGCACGGTTACCCGCGCTCCCTTCGCTGACATTGCGCTGGTCAAGATTGACGCGAAGGACTTGCCGACGCTTAGCTTCGCTGACTCGAGCAAAGTCCGGCCGGGGCAGTTCGCGATGGCGCTTGGCGCGCCGTTCGGTCTCGAAAACACCGTCACGGTTGGGCACGTCAGTGCGCTGCACCGAAGCGAGCAGTTCATTCAAGACAAGGTTTATGCCGACTTGATTCAGACGGATGCGTCGATCAACCGAGGAAACTCGGGCGGACCGCTCATCAACATTGATGGTCAGGTGGTCGGGGTGAACACCGCGATCTTCAGCCCAAGCGGAGTATCGGCAGGCATCGGATTTGCGATTCCGAGCAATCAGGCCAAGTTCATCGGAGACATTCTGCTCGAGAAGGGCAAAGTCACCCGGGCTTATCTCGGCGTCCGAATGGAATCTCTCAAAGAGTTTGAGAAGAAAGACATGAAATTGTCTGGTGGCGCGAAAGTGGTTGATCCGGGCCGAGACATGCCTGGCTTCACCGCATCCGACACGCCAGCCGGAAAAGCTGGTCTGCGACCGGGCGATATTATCGTCCAGATCGGAGACCGAAAGATCGACTCCTCGGTTGATTTGCGCAACTCGATGCTTGTTTACGCTCCGGGCACCGAAGTGGACGTCAAGTACGTTCGTGACGGAAAATCGGCGAGCGCTAAGGTGAAGCTAGGAGCCGCACCAGAACCGCCTAAGATGACCAGCCCGCAGTCGGACGAGCTTGAGTCGCCGTTCGGGATGGAGATTCCAGAGGAGCTCCGCAAAATGATCCCAGAGGAAAAGCCAGTCCAGCCGATCACGCCAGACTCCTCGCGGCCACGGCTTGGCGTCAGCGTTGCGGATGTGACCGCCGAGATGCGAAAGCAGTTCGGTGTGCCAGAGGGAACGAAGGGCGCTGTAGTGCTCAGCGTAAGCCCTGGAAGCCCTGCGGCGACCCTCGGCATGAAGCCTGGTGACGTGATCACGAAGATCGGCAGCCGAGCTATCAGTTCGTCGAACGAAATCGTAGAGGTCGTGAGCAAGATGAAGTCGGGCGAAAGCACTTCGGTTGCTTACAGCCGATTCTCGGACGGAGCAACGACAAAGGTAGAAGCAACGGTCACGTTCTAACCCTAGACGAAGAGACAGAAAAAAGCCCCGCTCACCAGGTGAGCGGGGCTTTTTATATCGTGGGCTTTAGTTTGAAAACTTGCCGCGGATTTCGACCTTCAGCAAGTGGGCTTCAAATCCCTGTGCCTTGGCCTGCTTGTCGATGGCAGCGATGATTTCGGACGGGAGGGTGAGCTCTCGAACCTTGTCTGTGTCGACATCAACGACAACTTCGGTTGCGGTTGCATCCGGCTTGGTTGTCCGAGCCGGGAAGTAACCGTCAACAATGCCGATGTGGTGAATTAGACCGACTTCTTGGAGGGTGCTCAGAATTCGATAAACGCTGACGACGTCAATCTTGCCACCGGTAGTCACGATCTTCTCGTGAATTGCGTACGCGCTCAGAGCGATCTCCGAGTCCGAAAGCGCTCGGATGACCTGAACTCGTGGCATGGTGATTCGGTAGCCCGCGTTCTTGAGTTCTGTGAGGGCATGTTCCTCGTAAAGCCGTGCTTCGTTCATGACGGGTGCCACTGGGGCAACCTTAGCTTCTTTACTTCTTCTTTGTCTCATGATTAGTTTTATGACGCCTGCTTTGGACGGATGATCCCAACCTGGAAAGAACTGGGTCCAATAGGCGACTTTTTTTCCCTTGCCGCGCAAGCGGCGTAAGTTGCGTCGTTGTGATTGACGGCAATTTACTTGGTGTACTTAACACTACCCGGAATGGTGATGAAAGTGTTAGATGCGGGTTCATGATCTTGCTAGAAGGTAGATTTATCTTTCGGAAACACTTTTAGCACGGGGTTAATGTCAAAAAAGTGTTCCCGAGAAGCTAAGAGTGTGTTATGATCGTGAGCGACTATAGTGAACCTATGAAAGGTTTGGTTTGGTTCACCCGAGGGATAGATGAAGTTTTATAATCTTAAGACCCGTACTCACGTTGAGGTAGAAGACAGCAAAGTCAAGAAGCGAAAAGTGTTCATCAAGACCAAGTCTGCTGAGCAGGTGCGCTACCAGTTCGTTGCCGAAGAGAACGGCACGCCGTTGTACAAGCTGTGCTCCGAGAAGGATTACACCGCTTTCGACGGCGAAGAGATTCAGTAAGCGAGTTCGCTTCTTTCTTCAAGCCGCTTCCATAGGTCAGCCGAAACAATCGGCTGACCTTTTTCGTGTCTCCGCGGTGAACCTCATCTGCGTTTGACCGTCATTAGCTTTCATGCCGCTTCAGACCGATCGAGAAAAGGGAGCCCACTTGCTACGGAGGTTTGGCCTTGGCGCAAGCGAGGCCGAACTGGACTACTACTTGAAGGATGGTCTCAATGGAGCCGTTGACCGCCTGACGGAGTACGAATCGGTCGACGAAGGGTTCAACATCAACCCGTACGACTTGCAGCCAGAAAAGGCAAAAAACCTCCCGATGCCGATTCTCACGGCTTGGTGGATTGCTCGCATGATCGCGACTCGCCGTCCGTTGCAAGAGAAAATGACCCTGTTTTGGCACGACCATTTCGCCACGAGCGCGAGCAAGGTCAAAGCCTCCGAGTTCATGCTCCAGCAGAACGAGACCCTTCGGCAGTACGCCACGGGGAACTACCGCTCTTTGCTCACCAACATGAGCAAAGATCCGGCGATGCTGTTCTGGCTCGACAACCAGGAGAACGTCCGTGGAAAGCCCAACGAGAACTTCGCGCGAGAAGTCATGGAGCTTTTCACCCTCGGGGTCGGAAACTACTCGGAAAAAGACGTACAGGAGGCAGCAAGGGCATTTACGGGATGGTCCGTGATGAGATCTCGCCGAAACGTGGATGACGGACAACCGCCCAAGGGGGAATTCCTCTTCCGTCCGCGCTTACACGACGCCGGCATGAAGGTCGTCCTCGGCAAGTCCGGCCCGCTCACCGGTGAAGACGTATTAAATCATCTTTGCGAAATGCCTCGAACCGCGGAGTACATCACAGAAAAGCTCCTCGCTTGGTTTGTCTATCCGGAGCCCGAGCCCAAGTTCGTCGCCCGAATCGCAAAGGTTTTCCGTGATTCGAACCTCGACATTAAGACCACGCTGAAGGCGATCATGCGTTCGAGCGAGTTCTACTCGGACAAGGCGGAGCGTGCGGTTGTGAAGACACCCGTTGACTTTGTCGTTCCCACCTTGCGGCAACTCGGGTTCGGGCCTATCATGCGTGAATCCACGAGCCGAGGCTTGGACAAACGCGTTGCGCTCCTCCCAGCTTATGGAGCAGGAACAACGATGAAAAACATGGGAATGCAACTGCTCTATCCGCCGGACGTCGCGGGTTGGGAGGGCGGCGAAGGTTGGATTTCGTCGGCGACGATGGTGGAGAGGATGGGCTGGTCTGCGGCGCTCTTCGGTACCGGCAAAGGTCGACGAATTGGGAATGGATATCCGTATGAAGCCCTCTTCAACGGTGCAACAACGCCGTCTGAAGTCGTGGATCGCCTTGCCTCCCTCTTCGACGCGAAGCTGAATCCAGATCGTCGAAAGATCTTGGTTGCAAATGCCGAAAAAGAAATGACCGGTCCGATGAACCGCGTGATGGCGCAGAAGGTCGGCTCATCGGTTTCTCGACTTCTGTTCGCTACTCCCGAATTCCAGTTCGCCTGAGTTGACGGTCCCTGGCAAAATTTGCCAGGGACCGTGGCTTTACTTGTCCGTGCCGAAGAGGACGTTTCCGATCCCGGTCTGTGCCATCAGCTTCTCAATCTCCGCGATCGTACGTGGGGCTTTGGCGCTTAGATTCACGGGTGCGCCGCTCGTCACCAGAATGTCGTCCTCAATGCGCACGCCAATGTTCCACCACTTTTGGTCGCACGGGCTGCCTGCCTTGATGTAAATGCCCGGCTCCACCGTGAGCACCATGTTCGGTGCCAGCACGTTGGCGCCTTGTGAATCGTGGACGTCAAGTCCCAGGAAGTGCGAGGTGCCGTGCATGAAGTACATCCCGGCCTCATTCTCCTTCTTGATGATTCCAAGTTTGACCAACCCTTTCGCAATCACCGATCGCGCGGCTCGATCGGTACCACTGAATGGCTTGCCGCTGACGCATTCGCGGATTCCAGCTTCTTGGGCCTCTCGCACGAGTTCGTAAATCGCCTTTTGTTCCGGGTTGAATGTGCCATCGATGGGCCAGGTTCGGGTGACGTCGGCGGTGTAGCCGTGGTACTCGCCCCCGGCATCCACACAGATGAGGTCATCTCCGGTCACTTTTCGGCGATTCGCCGTGTAGTGCAAAGTGCAAGCGTTCGGGCCGCTACCGACGATGTTCGGATAGCCCACGTACTCGCACCCTCGACGCCCGATCACGTAGTGGAAGATCGCGCCAAGGTCGTACTCGTTCATGCCCTTTTCCGCGCTCCGCATCATTTCAATGTGTCCGTCAACCGAAGCGGAGATGGCCCGGCGCATCAGTCGCAGCTCATCGGGAGATTTGATGACCCGGTACTTCGCGATCGTATCGTTCAGGCTTGGTTTTGGCGCTGAAGTCTTTGCCTCCCAAGTCCGGTAAGCGTCTACCATCCGAGACAGTTGCCCGGTTGGACCATCTGGGAGAGTCGCCTTTACTGCGCTTCCGGTCGGCAATCGGTTCAGGAAATTCGCAAAGTCGGTGTTCGGAAGCGCTGCCTCGATCTTCAGGATCGATTCAGCTCCCTTGGGCTGCATGCGGTAGCCGAGCCATGTTTCCGACATCGGAGTCGCAACATTGCAGAACAAAACTTCTTTGACCGTTTTGCCGTTCACCTCGATGCCATTTGGTATCAAGACCAGGGCGCTGTCCGGTTCGTTGAAACCCGTCAAGTAGAGGAGGTTTGAGTCCTGACGAAACTGAAAGTCAACGTCGTTGTTGCGGTTTCGCTCCGGGTTGCTAAAGAAGACCGCAACCCCGCCCGGGGCAATCGCCGTCCGCACCTTATCTCTCCGCTCTTTATGCTCGGCGGGGGGAATGAAGTCCGTCTCGAAGATTGGGTAATCGGCCGGAACGGCTGCACCGAGAACGAACATTAGGGCGATGGCGAGACGACGCATACGCGTCACTATATCGCACTCTTTAGCCAGGAGGCCAACTCAAAGTCCGTCCGCCAAGCAAATGCGCGTGAAGGTGGGGCACCGACTGTCCGGCGTCTTCGCCTTGGTTGATCACCAGCCGATAGCCGGATGTGAGCCCGAACTGTTCGGCGATAGTTTTTGCCGCATTCAAGATGGCCAGGTGGTCACCTGTCTCGGGTAAGGATGCGAGCCCGGAAATCTCTTGGCGCGGCACGATGACGATGTGCACGGGTGCTTGTGGCGCGATGTCCTTAAACGCCACGACATGCTCATTTTCATACACGATCTCGGCCGGTATCTCGCGGGCAATGATCTTGGTGAAGAGGGTCGCCATATCTTGAGTATGGAACCTTGCCAGAATGAGTCCCATGCACGTCGAGGAGTTCTGGGAATCACGTGCCATCGGCCCGGTTCTAGGGCGGATCGCGCTCCTTCCGCTCGCCGGACTTTATGCAATCGGATGGGAGTGCTATCTAGCGTGGTACAAGCTCGGACTCAAGCGGGCGAAGATGCCTCACCCAAAGACTTTGTGCATCGGCAATCTGGTAGTCGGCGGGGTTGGAAAGACGCCGACGGTAGTGTTCGTAGCCCAACAACTCTTGGCTCGTGGACATCGGGTTGTGATCAGCAGCAGCGGATACGGTGGGCCCATGTCGACCGGGGCCCAGCTTGCCCCAGATGGCCCCATCCTAGCTTCTGCTTGGGGAGATGAGCCAGCGCTCTTTCGCGAAGAACTCCCGAACGTCCCGATCATCGTGGGGCGGGACCGGCTCGCGGCGGCTACGATTGCCGGAGAGCAGTTTGCGGATTCGATTCTGGTGATGGACGATGGCTTTCAGCACTTGCCCGTGGCCAAACGGGTCTCGGTCGTGCTCGATCCGCCTAGACGAAATCGATTCTGTCTTCCGGCCGGGCCGTACCGCGAGCCCCGCTGGCGCAAGCGACGTGCGGATTTGGTCATCCCCGGAGACTTTCGCGTGGTTGCCAATCCGCTCGCAGTTGACCCTGTCGCCGGTGCGTACGCGGTTCTGAGCGCAATCGGGCAACCCGAGCGCTTTTTACAAAGTTTGCTGGCGAGCGGTAAGGTTTCCGGCCCCCCGGCGCTAGACCTTCGCTTACCGGACCATGACGATTTGCAGGCTGGTAACCTTTTGGCTCCCGTGCCGGTCGATATGCCCATCATCACCACACAGAAGGACTGGGTCAAACTTCGCGAGCGATCCGACATCGCGGACCGGAAGGTGCTTGTTGCGAGGCATTCCGTTCGCATTGAGCCTTCTGAAGGATTCTTGTCTTGGATCGAAGAGCGGTTGAATGATCACTAAGAAGCAAGCTCTTAATAAGCTGGCAAGCAACGTGTTTGACCACGCGGTCCGGCACTTTGAGAAGAAAACTGAAGCAGAGGCCGAGCGCCGAGGTGCTCAATTAGGGCGTCTCTTCATGCGCCTGGACAAAAAGCACCGCACCCAAACGCTTGCTAACGTCTCGATGGCATTTCCAGAACTCAACGAGGCTCAGGTTCTTCGTTTGGGGACACGAACCTTTGAGCATTTCGGAATTTTGATGGCGGATTTTCTTCGTAGCCGACTGCGAACGAAGGAGCAGATGATCGCCAGCACCACCTACGAAGGGGAGGAGTACATCAATGCTGCGAAAGAGCAAGACAAAGGCATCCTTGCCCTCACCGCGCACTTCGGGAACTGGGAGCGGTTTGCGGCTTTTGGCACGGCCTTGGATTGGCCCATCACGGTGGTCGCTCGCGACGTTGAGGATGAGGGCTTTCAGAGCAAGGTTCTGAAATTTCGGGAAAGCACCGGGATTGAAGTCTTGAGCCGAGGCAGCGCGGCCCGCGGGATGCTGAGCGCGCTCAAATCCAAGCGGCTGGTGGCGGTGCTACCGGATCAGAACTCTTCTGAGTGCTTCGTTCCGTTCTTCGGCTACCCCTGCGGCACGGTCCTTGGTCCAGCGATTATTCACAAGCGCAGCGGCGCGCCGCTGGTCCCGGTGTATTGTGCAAAAGTTGGCGTCGGCAAATTCCACTGCATCGTGAAACCAATGATCGACCCGGACAATACGTGCGATGATCCGACCCAGATCGCGGCTGAGATGAACGCAGTCCTTGAATCAGTCATTCGCGAGTATCCGGAGCAGTATCTATGGCTCCACGATCGTTGGCGAAGCGCAAAACGTGCTGGACTTATCACATCGCGTTAAACTAAAAGTACATGGGGCCAAAGATTCTGTTGGTTCGCTTCAGCGCAATCGGTGACTGCGTGATGGCGGCGTGGACGGCGACCTCGATAAAAGAACGGCATCCGGATGCATTCTTGGTGTGGGCCGTTGAGGGCCGTTGCGCTCCGGTGATCGATCGGCACCGGCTCGTAAGCCAGCGGGTTGAGTTTCCGCGCGATCGATGGCGGCTGAAAAAATGGTCTCCTACAACCTGGCAGGAGCAAGTTTTAAAGCACACCCGATTACGGAAGATCGGCTTCGACTTCGGCATCGATCTTCAAGGACACTCTAAAACTGCCATTTGCCTTCGCATTGCCTCCCCGAAGCGACGTATTTCTGCGGTGGCAACAGATGGCTTCGCGGCGAAGTTGAATCCTGTCCTTGGCAATCGCCCGGAAGGGCTTCATCAAATCGAGTGGTTTCAGCGTGTCCTGCAAACAATGGGGGACTATAGTCTTCCCAAGATGCCGGTGATGCCCGCTGTTTCGTCCGAGACAAATCCGAAGTTAGTGAGCATTTCGGTTTCCGCCGGGCAAGAATTTAAGGCCTTTCCTTTGGAGCGATGGCAGCAAATTGCAGAACAAGTGGTCGCTGCCGGTTACGAAGTGACGCTGCTTGGCGGTCGAACCGACAAAGGCTTTGATGTGCCGGGCGTTACGAACGAGGTCGGGAAACTGCGATTGAAAGATACGTTGAGCGTTGTTGCAAGGAGCGTGGTCCACCTAGCGGCGGACACGGGTACCGGGCACATGGCGGCAGCGCTTGGCACCCCGGTGGTGAGCGTGTTTGGTCCAACTGACCCGAACACTTTTCGTCCGTACGCGACAAATGGCATTGTTCTCAAGCACGGGGAGGACACGTCCTCGGTTTCTGCAGATGAAGTTCTCGCTGCCTTTCACCAATTGTCTCAAGCGGTGAACGCTTGAAACGCTTTCTGATCGCTCGTCTTTCCGCGCTGGGAGACGTTGTTTGTTCGCTCCCGGTGGCGAGTGCCCTCAAATCGGCCCATCCGGACTGCCACATCACGTGGGCGGTTGATCGTCGTTTTGCGGGCATCGTCGAGTGCTGTGATGCGGTGGACGAAGTGGCCGTCGTGAAGCCGGGGCTCTCGGCGATCCCTAGTTGGCCAGAACGATTTGATGCGGCGTTTGATCTTCAAGGGCTTTTAAAGAGCGGCCTTTGCCTTGCGCGTGCAAAGGCGGAGGTCAAGCTTGGCTACCACTGGCAGCGAGAGGGAAGTTGGCTCTTTTCTGGCGCGGTTAAGCCAGACCCGACCTCGTTCCACATTGTTGATCAGTACGTTGACGTGGTCCGAGCCTATGGGGTTGAAGTTGATCAAGCTGAGTTTCGGCTAAAAGCCCCGGAAGCCGACGTGCTGTCGGTAAGAAAGAAGCTTAAGGAGCGCGGTCTCGTCGGTCGGTTCGCCGTAATGAACGCGGGTGCGGGCTGGGCGACCAAGCGTTGGCCGGCAGAAAGCTTTGCCAAGCTTATTGAGGCTTGCCGTTCCGAAGATCTGCCGACGGTTCTGGTCGGTGGCCCAGCGGCTGCTGATCGCGCGGCCGGCGCGGAAGTCGCCGCTGCCGGAGGCACGTTTGTTGATCTTATCGGTGAAACGAATGTTCGTGAATTGGTAGCACTGATCCGAATGGCGTCCATCCACGTCGGGGGAGACACGGGCAGCACGCACATTGCCGCTGCTGTTGGCACTCCTGCCATCGGGCTTTACAGCATCACGCGTCCAAAGCGATCTTGCCCATATGGCCAAGTCGAGAACTGCTTATACAATGCCGAGTCGCTGAGCGGGATTTCGGTGGACGATGTTCTGATCCGCATAAGCCATTCTCTGAAGCTCAGTTCAAAGTAGGCGTCTCCCACGGCGTGCGAAGATCTTTTGAGTTCACCAACCGTCGATCGTGTGTGAGTCTCGAAGTTGGCAGTAAACGATTTTGTGCTTCCAGCCGCAAGATTAGCCAAGCTTGGATACCCCCAGCCCTTTGCTGGTACCCTCACCGACGGGGATGTATCGTACAACAATCGGAATAGCAGGGGGATCAGCGAGCGGGAAAACTACGCTTGCCGACGCGCTTGCGGCACGATTGGAAGCCGTGATTATTCGCACGGACGACTACTACCGTCCGCTGGACCATCTCCCGTTCGAAGAGCGATGCCGGGTCAACTTTGACGACCCGGAGGCCATCGATCACGAGCTTCTGCAACAGCACATTGAACTCCTCCGCGCCGGACGAGCCATCGATGCGCCACGCTACGATTTTACGAAGCACACCCGCAGCCCACGCCGTCACAAGGTACTTCCTCGCAAGACGGTGATGATTGAAGGCATCTTCTCCCTCTGCTATTCCCCGATTCGCGAAATCTGCGACGTTAGCATCTTCGTTGACACCGGAGAGGAAGAATGCCTACGCCGCCGATTGGACAGAGACGTTCGCGAGCGGGGACGTGACGAGAAAGAAGTCATGGCCCGGTTCCGAAACCAGGTCACGCCGATGTTTTATCGCTACGTACAGCCGATCCGCGACCTTGCGGACGTCGTGGTCAGTGGCGAAGTCGATACCGACCTTAACGTCGCCGCGGTCCTGAACTTTATCGACGACCGGATTTCAGTCCCGGCTTAAGCCGACAGGATTGGTCCGAGCACGTCGAACAGCTTTTCCAACTCGAATTGGCTCGTCGTGTGCGACAGGCTAATTCTAGAGACACCTTCTTCGGGTGAAAGTCCGAGCCCTTTGCACAGTCGATAAGAGTAGAAATGCCCCGACTTGATTCCGATGCCGTGCTCGGCAGCGGTAGCCACAATTTGAGCGTTGCTTAGGCTAGCGTGGATGAAGGAGATTGTCGGTAGCCGTTCGGAAGATGCGTCCTTTGGCCCGATGATGCGGACATTCGGCTTCGAGTTTAGAAACGTCAGAAGCTGCTCGGTAAGGGGTGCTTCAATCTCGCCAACTCGGGCCATGGCGGCTTGCTTGCCGCCGGGAGCGAGCCACTCCAAGTAGCGTTCAAGTCCGCGAATTCCGGCGCAACCCTCGTGGTTCGGTCCACCAGGTTCGAATGCATACGCCGTTCCGTCCTGCGGGATGAAGAAGTGATTTGGACCTTTCAGTGCTCGAAGGTGAGATGTCCTGCCCCAAAGCGCGGCCATGTGTGGCCCGAAAACCTTATAGGTGCTGAACACGTACCAATCGACGCCCCAGTCCAGAACTTGAAGCGGAAGATGCGGAGCGAAGGCAACGCCGTCTACCACCACCTGCGCGCCGACCTTGTGAGCAATTGCCGTTACGGTCCGGATGTCTTCGACCGACCCGAGAAGGTTCGAAACGTGCGGGCAGGCAACGATGGCCGTCTTCTCGGTCACGAGCGAGGCTAGGGTCTCGGGCCGACAGTGGCCCGTTTCGGAATCGATCGGCCAAAGTGTCACTTTGAACCCACGATCCTCAAGCCGCACCCAGGGGCCAACGTTCGCTTCGTGACCGCTTTCTGCAACGATGATCTCGGCACCGGCAGGCAGCTGGTTTGCGATCGCGTCCGCTAGCAGGTTCATGAGCACGGTCGTCGACGAACCGAGAATCACCTCACCCTGTGCTTGAGCAACATCGTCCCCAAAGAATTGGCGGAGGAATTCTCGTGCGAGTTGAATGTTCTCGGTCGCCGCGATGGACGCCGGATACGCCCCACCGACCTGTACATAGGTTTCGTGGAAGTAGCGGGTCGTCGCTTCGATCACGTCGATCGGGACCTGTGACCCGCCGGCGTTGTCCATGAAGACGTAGCCGGAAGCCAAGGCCGGAAACCGTTCGCGAATCTCGGAATGGCTACGCGTTGCCATTATCCGAGTTTGGCCAGCTCGGTCTTCAGGGTGTCGATGTTGGCAATCTGGGTTGGATCCGCGCCATTTAGTCGCGCCAGATAAATGCTTACCCAGTCACCGATGAACGTGAGGGTCAACATGCGCTCAAGCAAGGCTTCTCCCCGAGCAAAAACCGGGGCAAACGTGGCCACGTCCTCGCCGATGACCTGGGCCGTAACCTGTGCCCGAACTTTCATGCGCTCCGGCTCAGTTCCATCTTGCAAAACGACGCCAAAGAAAGCATCGGCTTGTTGCTTCGCCTCGACCCAGCCCACGATTTCGTTGTGGCAAAGCTCGGGATACGAGTTTGCAAACAGCAGGTATTTCGCGTTCTCGTTGAACTGGCATCGCCAGCGATTTCCGATGTAGCCGCGGTATCCGCCAAGGCCGTAGCAGAGGCCAACTTTTCCGTGGAACTGGTTCGCAAGCGCCATCGCCTCGTTGTTTTGTGCGTCTGGACCAAGGTCGGCCGTTACCTGGTCGAGCAGAGCGAAAGCTGATTCGTACGGCTGAGCCGGAATGAGTCCGAGCTTTTCGCAAGCCACGAGAACGGGAATCAACATGTAGCCCAGTGCCGATCTAGGCGGCTGGCCTCCGGGAACCGTGATCAACGTTTGATTGCGCTCTTTTGCGAGCTCAGAAATCTTCCCGCCGCTGCTCACGACAACGATGTGCGCTCCGCGCTCGGTTGCCTGCTCGTATGCGCTGAGGGTTTCTTCGGTGTTTCCCGAATAGCTTGCGATGAACACAACCGTGTTAGGTCCAACGCCGTTCGGAACGTCGTAATCTCGGATCACTTGGAACGGAATCGTGCCTTGCGCTTCGAAAACGGCTTTGACAAAATCTCCGCCTGCCGCAGATCCACCCATGCCGCTCAGCACGGCGAACGATGGCTCGAAGTTGAGGCTGCCTACTTCGGCGGCCAATGCGATCGCATAGGCCCGTCGGCACTGATCAGGAAAGTCCTCGATCAAGGCGAGCATGCCGAGCGGGTCAAGTTCGGTCAGTACTTGGCGATTTCCGAGATCGAGGGGAGTGGTCATCTAGTGTTTAGTGTGACCTAATAGATGACCTTATTTAGTGGGTACTCCACCAATCCGGTTGCGCCGGCGCGCTTTAGAGCCGGGATCAGGTCTCGCACTTCCTTTTCGCTGAGAATGACCTCGGCCGCCACCCAATTCTCATCGGACAGGGTGGATAGCGTTGGAGTGTTCAACGCCGGGAGAATCGATAGGATTTCAGATTGGCTCGCTTTTGGCAAGTTCATTTTCAGTCCCACCAGCTTCGAAGCGTTCATTGCGCCGGTGAGCAGAATCTGGAGCGACTCGATCCGTTCTCGTTTCCAAGGATCGGCCCAAGCTTGGTTAGAAGCCACAAAGCGAGTGGTGGAAGTCAGCAGCGTGTCCACGATCCGGAGGTTGTGGGCTCGCAGGGAGTTTCCGGTTTCGGTGTTTACGACGATCGCGTCAACGAGCGTCGGTACCTTTACTTCATCGGCCCCCCAGCTAAATTCGACTTCGGCTTGGACACCGTGCTTGTCGAGGTATCGCTGCGTGAGACGAACGTACTCGCTGGCCAATCGCTTTCCGGCGAGGTCTGCAGCAGAGTGGATGTCGCTGTCCTGGTGAACGGCGAGAACAATGCGAATTGGATTGTTCGTGAGCTTGCTGTAACGCAGTTCGCAGATCTCTTGGAGGTCCGCGCCCGTGTCCTCAATCCAGTCCTTACCTGTAAGGCCAGCATCAATCACGCCGTCGGCAACGTAGAGCGGAATCTCTTGCGGACGGAGGAGGACTGGCTCCAGCGTTTCGTCGTCAACGATAGGTTGATAGGATCGTCCGTCGACCTTGATCGAATAGCCGGCACGAGCAAAAAGCGCAAATGTGGCCTCTTGTAAGCTGCCTTTCGGTAATCCTAGCTTCAGTTTCATTGGCGGAAGTCTACCGGTGTGGCCAGAATAAGCCAAACTATAGATGTGGCCCGCGCTCAAATTCTCGTTACGCTAAAGCCCTCATTGCTTGACTCCGCAGGGAGAACCGTGGCCGGCTCGCTCCAAAATCTTGGTTTCACCGAAGTGAGCGAAGTGCGAGTGGGCAAGCTGATCGAGATCGAACTTGCTGAGTACTCGGAAGCTCGCGTCAAGGAAATGTGCGAGAAGCTCTTGGCAAACCCAGTCATTGAGCGGTTCGAAATCAAGGAGATTGTCTGACCTTGAAAGTCGCGGTTCTCCGATTCCCCGGTTCAAATTGCGATCAGGACGCGTTTTTCGCCCTGACCGCAGACATGGGAATTGATGCCGCGTACGTTTGGCACGAAGAGACTTCTATTAAGGGGTTCGACGGAGTATTTGTTCCGGGCGGCTTCAGCTACGGCGACTATCTTCGATGTGGCGCGATGGCCTCGCGCTCGAATGTGATGCAAGAAGTTGTTCGCTTTGCGGCAGAAGGCGGACCCGTGCTGGGCGCCTGCAACGGCTTCCAGATTCTTTGTGAGGCAGGTCTGCTTCCGGGAGCATTGCTGCTAAATGAGCAGCAGAAGTTTGTATGTTGCGATGTCTTTTTAAAGACCGAAACCCGCCGGTCTGTGTGGACCGCGGAAGCCGCCGACATCGTTCGAATCCCAATCGCTCACGGGGAAGGTCGCTACGTTGTCGAGCCCGATGATCTGAAACGCATGGAAGATCGTGCACAAATCGCGTTTCGATACGTCAATGCTTCTGGAGCCTCTGATGAGGACTCAAACCCGAACGGGAGCGTTGACGGAATTGCGGGCGTATTGAATGAGGCTGGGAACGTTCTTGGCCTAATGCCACACCCAGAACGAGCAACGCGATCGATCTTGGGTGGAACGGACGGTATTGGGATTTTGAAGGGCTTTCAGTTGGTGATGGCGAAATGAAAACGTTGGTGTTAACCGTAACCGCCTTAGCGATTGCTCAAGGCGTACTTGCGGCTGACACCAAGTCGGTCCTCGGCCGGTATGGCCAAACCGTCGAAACGACCAAAATCTATCGCGCACCCAACAGCCAGAGTCGCGCCTATTACACCGCCAAGGCGTTTGAGTACATCTGCGTCAATTGGTACAGCAACCCGAAATGGTTAAAAGTCTTGATGTCAAACGGCACCCAAGGCTACGTTCCATCCGCAAAAGTTGCCGTACTCCCGTATGAAGTCACGGTGTCTCGCGCGTCGAATACGCGATCCAAAGGGTTGCCTTTGGCAAGCACCACCTCTCGTGGCGCGGTGGCGCAATGGTCGTTGAATTTCATCGGCACGCCGTACAAGTGGGGTGGAAACGATATCCAGAATGGAATCGACTGCAGCGCCTTCGTTCAGAAACTTTACGGCGAGATCGGTTTAAAGCTCCCTCGAACGGCCTCTGAGCAAGCCATGGTGGGGCAACCAATCGAGCGTTTAGAGGATTTGCAGAAGGGCGATAGGTTGTACTTCTGGGAGAACCGACGCTGGAAGATTGGTCATACCGGTATCTATCTGGGCAATGGCTACTTTGTTCATAGCTCGAGCGGCAAGAAAGGCGTTTCGACCGACTTTTTGTCTGAGCGCTGGCGGAAAATTCTCGTAGCCGCTCGTCGCTGACTTTTCAGTTCCTTCTTAGAAATCGAATTTGATTTCTGATAAAATTTGTCACAATCCTCCACTTGATGGTGGATAATCCGCCACCAAGGGGAGGATTATCCTTCGTGGATCGGCGAATTCTGCGCCACGAGTTGTGATGTCCATCGTCTGCAATTGGCGTAAAATCCTCCATCTAGTGGTGTAAAATCCGCCACTTGATGGTGGAATTGTGCAGGCTGTCAGGTAAATTATTCTTGTGGTCAGGCGAAGACTTATCAAGAAGCTGCGTGATGCGCTCTCGGACAATCCGGTAGCGATGATCGTTGGTCCCCGACAGGCGGGCAAGAGCACGCTGGTCGAGGAGCTGACCGACCGCGAGTACGTCACGCTTGACGATCCGGTCATTCTTGAGCAGATCACCACGAACGCCGGCGATTTCTTGGATAGCTTTCCGGGGGCGGTGACCATCGACGAAGTGCAGCGCGCGCCGAAGATGTTGCTTCCGATCAAACTTCGGGTTGATCGAAACCGGACAGCGGGTCGCTACCTCCTCACCGGCTCGGCGAACGTACTGACGCTACCGAAGGTCTCGGAAAGTCTTGCAGGCAGGATGGAGGTGCTCGATCTTCTTCCACTTACTCAGGCTGAAATTGACGGTTATGATGGAAACTTCATCGACCGCATCTTTTCGGATGATCCGATTCAGGCCGGGACCTGGCCGGAGGAGGACGATCTCATCGACCGCGTTGTCCGGGGCGGATTTCCGCAGCCTGCCCTCGCTCGAAGGGCAGATCGGCGTAGGGACTGGGCAGATTCGTACATTAGAACGCTGCTTGATCGTGACGTTCGCGACTTGGCAAATATCGAAGGGGCGCGTCAGTTTCCTCAGATTTTTCGCCTGCTGGCCGCAAGAAACGGCGGCACGTTGAACATCGACAGTCTTTCGCGAGACACCGGGATTCCGTCCACCACGGTTCGACGCTACATCGATCTCATGGCGAAGATGTTCTTGGTCCAGCAGGTACCTGCGTGGTCCGGCAACATCGGCACGAGGTTCGTCAAGTCACCGAAGGTGTACCTGTGTGATTCGTTGCTGACGAGTCACCTCCTGCACATCGAGGCGAGTCATCTGAAGCAGGATCGACTGCGGCTTGGGCCGATTTTGGAGGGCTTTGTGGCGAATGAGCTTGCTCGGCTACAGACGTACTCTGATGTTCGTCCATGGCTGCACCACCTGCGAACGGTGCGTCAGAAAGAGGTCGACTTTGTTCTGGAAGTCGGTGATCGAAAGATTGTTGGAATCGAAGTCAAGTCGTCTCGAAGCCTAAGTCCGAGTGACTCGCACGGGCTGGAGTACCTCCAGTCGCTCGATCCCGACCGATTCCATCGCGGGGTCATTTTGTACGATGGCACTCGGACGGTTCGCATTAACAAGCACATCATCGGCTTGCCGATGGCAGCCCTGTGGAACGTTGCTCCTATGGGCTGACGAGGGCATCCAGCAATCGCGCTGGACCCTGACGAACTGGATCGGCGGCAGGCAACTGCAGCCGATCCTCAATCTCCTCAATCGCCGGAATGGCTTCCGCTTCTGGAAGATGAGCCGTGTTCACGGCGACCGCCATCGTTTTCGGGCGTAGGTAGGTTCCAGCAGCCTCCGCAAGGTCCTCATACAACGTGATGAACTCACGCAGGTCCGGAACCTTGATGTGCTCAAGCATCTTCAAGTGCTCTTGCTTGGCTCGAACGCAAAGCAGCAGATGCGTTGGGCAAGAGCCCCGCAAAAGTGGAAGGTTGGCCGTGCTGCTCGGATGTGCCAGGGAGCCTTGGCCCTCGATGATCACCAAGTCCGCGCCAGCTGAACTAGCGGCGACTACTTCTCGCTCAATGGAGCCACTCGCAAAGTCCACGCGGACGCAATCGAGCGGAACTCCGCCACCGGTGATCGTGATTCCGATCTGGCCAGTAGCGACGAACGCGGATTTGATGCCTCGCTCAAGCGCAAGGCGATTGATCTCTAGACCGGCGGTCATTTTGCCCACCGCCATATCGGTTCCGATGATCAAAACACGGCGATTCTCAAACTTTGCGGCGAGCCCAGTGCCGTTCACTAATCCACTTGGCTCAACTCGGATATCCCAAACCCACTGGGCACGGCCCTTGGCATCTTCAAGGCGTGGGAGGTCGGTATAGCGTGCGCCTAGACGGTCGTGAAGTCCGTTCACCAGCGACATTTTGAGTTCAACTGCCCGATCGATGACCGTAAACCATTCGGCAGGAATTGCGCCTCCAGAAGGTGCAATCCCAAGAACGAAGACATTTGCACCGAGGGCGGCGGCATCCTCAACGGATGCGACAATCGGAACATCTCGCGGGAAACCGAACTCGCCGGTTGATCTTCCGGCGAATTCGGAGTCAATCACGGCGCTGATCTCGTTTGGCGAGTACCGAAGAACGCCGTGCCCCATCTTCCCGGCGGGAATGGTGAGGCTCTGCTCCATGTATAGCGCGAGGTTGGCGTTAGTTGGAAGCATTGAGTTGAGCTCCATGACCTGGTGCCTCGGTTGGAATGACAACGCCATCGATGATCGGAGCACCAGATGCGGGGTCTGGATTCAGATTCAAGTGGCTGTCCAAATCGATGTAGTCGAAGAGCGCCCCGATCGCGGCTCCGGCGGCAATCGCAATGGATGCCTCACTCATGCAGCCGATCATCGTTTGTAGGCCATGAGCGCGAGCCGTCCCCACGATTCGCAAGGCTTCCGTTATTCCGCCGCATTTCATGAGCTTCAGGTTTACGCCGTCGGTGTATTTGACGAAGCTCGGAATGTCGTGGCTGGTGCGGCAACTTTCATCCACGAAGATGGGCAGTTTGCGGTTCTCAAACACGCGTGGAAGGTCTGCTTCCGCTCCCTTCGGCAAAGGCTGCTCGACATATTCCACACCGCGATCCGCAAGCCAAGGAATCATCTCATTGGTTTCATCCACCGTCCAGCCGCCGTTAGCGTCAACCCGGAGGGCGGCGTTGAAGGGTGCTGCCACTTCAGCAGCGGCGAGGAAATGGGCGCGGTCGTGTTCGCGCCCATCCGGCGAACCGAGCTTGATCTTTAGGCACTTCGCGCCGGTTCGGCGAAGAATGTCTGGCACCCTTTCGCGAGTGACTTCGGGTGGATTGATGCCGATCGTGACGCTGGTCGGCACGGTCGGCAATGGCAAGCCCAGAAGGCGGTACAAGGGCAGTCCCGCTCGCTTTGCCAGGAGATCCCAAAGCGCAACATCTAAGGCGGCAATGGCCGGAGGATCGATATTGGCCCCTAACATGCGCTGGTACGTCACGTGGGGCGAAAGAAAATCTGGGTCCGCACTCCAGCGATCAACGAAGGCCGTCAGTTGAGCTTGGCCGGAGACGGCGGTCCAGGCCGACCCAGTTGCGGGAGAAAGTTCGCCAATGCCTTCCAGATGGCCATCTCGAACCGTGACAAAGAGGTTGTCCGACGATGTCATCACTCCGCGGCTGATCGCCAATGGATACAACTTCTGTAGGGATAGCACGGAAAACGAAACCGAAGGCATGTCTGGGAAGTTACCCAACCCTGCATACGGGTACAAACTCTTGATATGAACTCAGAGGCGACCTTGGTGTCACACGTCTTGCCGAACCGGACTTTGGTTCGAGACATCGGGTTAGTGATCTTTGGCGTGCTGTTCACCGCACTCGCAGCGCAATGTTCGTTGCCGTGGCAGCCGGTGCCATTTACGCTGCAAACGCTCGCGGTTACGGTCTGCGGTCTCACTTATGGAGCACGTTTGGCGGCAGCGACTCAGGTTTCATACGTGCTTGCCGGGGCGGCTGGATTACCGATCTTTGCAGAGTTCTCGGGTGGACCGGCAAAGTTGATGGGGCCAACGGGTGGATACCTCGTGGCTTTCGTAATGGCAGCTTGGCTTCTTGGCTGGGCAACCGAGCGTGGTTGGACCAAGAATGTCTGGGGACTTGGAATCGGATTGGTGATTTCCAACGTCGTGATTCTCGCCGTGGGTGCCACTTGGCTGAGCTTCTTTATTCCTTCCGGCCAGGCTTGGAACCTTGGCGTCGCGCCCTTTATTTCCGGCGCATTTGCGAAGTCCGTGATCGCTTGGGGCATGTTGCCGGCGGCTTGGAAACTCGTCAAGCGATAGGCGTGTAGTTTAGAACCGAGACTTCTGACGGCACGAGTTCTTTGATTCCAACATGGATCGAGAGGCTCTCGGTTTTCGGACCGATGTAAACGCCCTTCGTGGGTGATACATCGCCGTAGTCGAGGCCCCAGTGAATTTTCACGTACTGATTGTTCACGAGCAGATTGTTCGTAGGGTCAAAGCCAACCCACTTTCCATCTGGCATTAGGCATTCAATCCACGCGTGCGTGGCTTGCTCTCCACGCATGCTGGAATCCTTACCGATGTACAAGTATCCGCTGACGTAGCGCGCGGGGATTCCGTGGCTCCGACAAGCCGCAAGCATAAGGTGGGCAAAGTCCTGGCAAACGCCCGCCCGCTTGTGGAGCACCTCGGGCAAGGTGGACTGCACGTGAGTCGCGTCCGTGTCGTATGAGAGCCACTCGTGGAAATGTCGATTGAGGTCCAGCAGGCCAACGGCCGTTGGCTTACTAGGGTCTAGAAACGGCACGGCGAGTTGATGCGCTTCGGGCAAGTGTGGAACGTAGAGGGACGGAACAAGGAACTCGGCGTAGTTTTGTTTTACGAAGTCAGTCTTGTAGAAGTCGAAATCAAGGTTAACCAGATTGACCCGCGAAAATGGATTGAACGCGAGGGTTTCGACAGTCGCGCTGGCTTCGATGACGAGCCGCTCGTGCCACGCCCGAATGCTGAAGTGGTGAACCGTGCCGCCAATTTCCTGGTGATGATAGATGCGTACGGCCGGTGAGGTTTGGAGTTTAAACTCAAGAAGCCGTTGAAACTCATTGTCGAACGGTTGCACTCGAATTTCGTTATGGCTCTCGCTGCACACTCCGGAGTAGCGATACTCCGTTTGGTGCCGAATTTGAAGGTACATGGTAAAGGTGAAATACGGACGAGCGTTGGTCCCAAAAGGACTAATATTTTAGATAGGTTGCGCCGATTGCAAAGCCGATTTCCGCACACCTTTTCTCGACCGTCTCCAAAAACTCGTGAAGTCCAGAAGCGATGATCTCATCCGCGCGCAGATAATTGAGGTCGTTGTAAAGGCGCCCGACGGCGCGCTCGGCTGGGTTACTCGGGCTGAGGTCGCGATTTCCACTTACTCGCCGAACGCAGCCTTCGACGCGACCGATGCTGTGCCGAACCGAGGCCGGGAACTGCGGATTGAGGATCAGAAACTCAGCGACCCGCGCGGGGGTGACCCCTTGCCGATAAGTCTTGCGGAAGGCTTCGAAAGCGCCAACGGACTTGAGAACGGCCGTCCAGCCGTGGGTATCGACCGTGCCGCCAACCGAGAACGGATCTACAACCGCCGGATCGGTGGGTGCCGGAATAGAGACATCAGAAGTAAATCGTGGAAGCAAGTCGTGGTACTTCACGTCCAGAATTCGGGCCGTTTGGTCGGCTCGCTCTAAGAATCGTCCAGCGTCGTGAAAGTCGCGGGTCTCGCCCATCATGAGCGTTCGGTTGGTGATGCCTTGGAAAAGGTGAGAGCCGTTCTTGACGCTTTGGAAGAACGCAAACGGCGACTCGGAGATGACCCGATCCACGTTCCAACGCCGATAGTCGAGATAGTAGCGATTGAGCGATTCCCACATTTCGCTGGAAATCTGGTCTCGGATTGCTCGCCCGTTCTCGCGGGCCAAACGGACGCAGTTCAGAATCGAGTTCGAATTGTTTTGGTCGAACGCGAAGAAATGCAGGATATTGCGCTCGTTGATCTCTTGGTAGCGCAAGTTGAATTTCTTCTTCTGGCCCGAGATGGCAAGGATCGCCTCCCACGTGAGCGCTCGGCCCACGAGTGGACTTTCTAGGCCGAAGTGATAGTGCACGTCGATCATTCGCGCGGTTGCCTCCGCACGCTCGATATAGCGACCAATCCAAAAAGCGCAGTCGGCGTGTCGGCTTAGCATCCTCCCTCCATGCGCTGGACCATTGAGCCCATGCTTTGCTGCATTGCGTTTCGCGATTCTCCCAAGACCCATGTGTCTTTGCTGCCGCCGCCCTGGCTTGAGTTGACGACGTACGATCCTTTTCGAAGCGCCACTCGCGTGAGCCCTCCAGGCATGATCGTGACGGAATCTTTACCGCAGAGAATAAATGGCCGAAGGTCGACGTGCCGCCCTTCAAACTTATCCTCCACAAAGCACGGGCTTCGGGAAAGGGCAATCAGTGGTTGGGCGATGTAGTTGCGCGGGTCGGCCATGACTTGATTCAGGTAGTCCGAAATTTCGGTTGGGCTGGCTTGGGGACCAATGAGCATGCCGTAACCGCCACTCTCGTTGGTGGCCTTGAAAACGAGATCCTTGGCGTGGTCTTTCATGTACTGCAAATCGCTTTCGCGCCAGCCGAGATAGGTTGGAACTTGCTCCAAGATCGGCTCTTCGCCAAGGTAGTAGCGAATCATGTCGGGCACGAACGGGTAGATCGCCTTGTCATCGGCAACGCCGGTTCCAATTCCGTTGGCCAAAACGACGTTGCCGCTGCGATAGGCATTCACGATGCCGGGAACGCCAAGCGCGCTCTCGGGGCGGAAGACAAGCGGATCTAAGAAATCGTCGTCGATGCGGCGGTAAATGACATCGACCCGCTGCGGTCCGCGGGTGGTCTTGACGAAGACCATATTGTCGTCCACAAACAGGTCGCGCCCTTCGACCAATTCGATGCCCATTTGTTGGGCAAGGAAAGCGTGCTCGAAGTAAGCCGAGTTATAGACACCCGGTGTAAGCAGTACAACGTTCGGCTCTTCGCGTCCTGGCGGGGCAAACGATCGGAGGTTGTTGAGCAGCACGCTCGGGTAGTCATCGATCGGGCGAACGCTGTTTTCCCGGAACAGACCCGGAAATACTCGGGTGAGGATCAGCCGGTTTTCCAGCATGTAGCTCACACCACTCGGGGTTCGGCAGTTGTCTTCCAGGACGCGGTAGGTTCCATCCCCATCACGGATCAAGTCCGAGCCACAAATGTGGATATAGATATCGCCCGGCACGTTTGCGCCGATGAAGTTTCGCCGGAAGTTCGGCGCATTGACGACAAGGTCGCGAGGGATGGGGCCGTCCGAAAGGATTTTGGCTTCGTGATAAACGTCGTGGAGAAACAGGTTCAATGCGCGAACGCGCTGGCCGAGACCTCGCTCGAGGTGTGCCCATTCGTTTGCCGGGATAATGCGGGGCACCAAGTCAACCGGGAAGGGTTTCTCCGTACCTTCCTCGTCTCCGTACACCGTGAAGGTAATTCCTTGATTCATCAACGTCAAATCCGCCAACTCGGTCCGCGCCCGGAAGTCGTGCGGGGACATCGCCGAAAGGTTCTGAAACAGCTTTTGGTAATGAGCGCGCGGACCATTTTCGGTCAGCATCTCATCGTAAAACCCGCCTCGATCGTAGGCGTCAAACAGCGAAGGAGACTCGTTTTGCATTAGGAAGAATCGCGGGCGAGCCTCGTTGCGCGCCTTGGAGATGCCGCATTATACAAAGGAGTTGACAATTCCCCGCACAGTTTTGTCTTTCCGGCTCACAGTCTTCGAATTTTTGTCTTTAACGACGCATATCCGTCGATCTGAAAGTGTTCGATCCTGAGCTTCCGCTTCCCGCCCGAGAACACGGTTTTGTACTCCGTCGGTCCTTGGTACTTCCAACCGTCTTTGATGACTAGTTCGCCATCAACATACAAGCGAATGCCGTCATCGGCGACGACGGAGAACTCGTAGCGGCCAGATGGAAGCTCGATCTCCGTCTCGGCGGTGGTGGCAAAGTGCGTTGCTGGGACACCCTTCGCAAACCTGCCGTAGCCCGCGAAGTCGAGTTCTTTGAACTTCTCGCTGGTCAGGACGGGGTTGCGGCGGAAGGCTTGGTCGTCCTTGCGCGGATCTTGGGTGGCCGGATCCCAGAGGTAAAAGTTTACGTCCCACTCGGCCTCGGCACGAAACTCGCGCCACGTCACGTCGACGTCGGTGTTCTTTGGCGTCTGAACTCCACGATAGTCCACGGTTTCCGCGCCGTTGTACGTGACGGTGAGATTCCGGTCTGGCACCTTTGCATCGCGTTGCAGCGTGATCTCGGCGGGGCTGACCTTGGAGTTGAGCACGGCGGTTACGCCTTTGCTGCTCTTGATCTTCCAAGTCCCTTTTGGACCAAGCAACTGCAGCACAAGGCCGGTCGAGGTGTCGGACATCGGCTTGACACGAAGAATGGGGCGCTTAAAATCATAAGGTCCCCATTCGTCAACGATCATGGTTCGCCAGCCACGCGGCGTGCCTGGTTTGAGGAACGGATCGATTCCGTTCGGGAGCGGACGTGGGGCAAGGTTTAGCGTTTCGGCCTGCACCTGAAGGATATTCATCCCTTCTAGTCGCTTGCCGAGGCTCAGGTAGTCGCCGACCTTGTTCTTGAGGGGGTGCCAGTTGGTCAGGAACCGGTCGGCGTACGGGTCTGCTGGGTCATCGGGGAGCTTCGCGCCCAAGAGTGGGGACGCCGGTGCGAGTAGCCCTTCGTGGTTTCCGGCGACGAAATAGTGCCCCTGGTACTCCTTTGCGAAGCCAGTGCCGAAAGCGGGAAGATTGACTGCCTGGACCGGTCCAGTTCCGGCAAAGGTGAAGTTCTTAAATGGGCCGCGCAGGTCGAGCAAGGTTCCGCTGGGTTCGAAGCGGTTCTTCCCAACTTCCACGTCCGAGGTTGCGGTGAGTTGTAAGACGGCGCCGTAATCCACCAGCCCATCGGGTGAGTTCGTGATGCCCTGAGTCACTTGCGAAAACGTGTTGTCAAGGATGCGATAGCCCTTGCTCACGGTATCGCGGACCTTCGCGTAGCCCCAGGTTGGGTCTTGCTTTTCGTTCATCCAAAGCCGGATCGACGTGCCGTCGCGGAAGAACGCGTTGTCCTGGATCACGTTCTGCTGGCCGTGTTCAATCGCGATGCCTTCGGCGTTGTAACCAAACAGGTTGCCGATGACCGATGAGCTGTAACTGTATCCACCCCAAAGGCCGTGCCAACACTCCAAGATTAAGTTGTTGGCGAAGGTGTTCTTACTGAACGTGGCTTCGATGCCGTTTGTCGGGGCATGGCTGAAGTCGTTGCCGTACAGCAGGTTGTTGTTGCAACCGCCCTTTCCAGAGTCCATGGTCTCCTGCCCGGCCCAAAGGAAGAACCCATCACCTCCGTGGGTCACCGAGTTGTACGCAAAAACGTTGTCGTTCGACTGTTCATAAATGAGGATGCCCGCGCTGTCCTGGCCTCGGTTGTAGACGCCGTAGCTGAAACCTCGGAGGCAGTAGTCCAGTCGGTTGTGCATGATCCGGTTGTCGCTGGAGCGATACATGCCGATGCCAAGCGAGCTCAGGTACGAAAAGTTGTTGTTCCAAACGAGGCCGTCGTCGCAGCCGGTGAGCATAAGGCCGTTTTGACCGCCAACCGCGCGGTTGCCGCGCACTTCAAATTTGTCGCAGTTCTCAAGGTAGATCGCGCCGCCGTACCGCAGCCATTCGCCCGCTTCGTTGTTGTGATAGCTCAGCCAATCGCTTAGGTCTTCCTTCTCGGGCGTGGATTTCAGGCGTTGCTTCCAGTTGTAGGAGAAGTCGGAGTCTAGGATTTTCAGCCCTGGAGCATTTCGGGCAAAGACGGCTACCTTGTAGCCATGAACTCGAGCGTTCTTGAGCGTGATGTTTTTGCCGCGGATTTCGATTCCGATTCCGGTGCGCTCGTCTGGCTCGGTGGTCGATAGCCCTCCGCGAAGCACGACTCCCTTCAGGTCAACCGTCATGTTGTCCCCGGAGATCACGACGGCCGCAGAGGTTCCGCGCTCGTCGGCGGAACTCGAAACGATGAACTCACCACGGGGAATCTTCGTTTTCGAATCGATCTGGGTTGGGAAACCCGTTTGCATCGCGGAGACGGCAGCGAGCAGGAACATATCATTAGTATGCGACTGAAGCCGGGGGTATGGTGACGAAATAGATGTCGATGTTGAATCTAGTTTCGGCCCTTGTTGTCTTGCCCGCCGTCCAGACTACGGCGACGATCACCGTTGATGCGACGGTGAAGAAGCCGATCTCGCCGTACATTTACGGGCTGAACTTCCCGGACTGGTCAAAGATGGGCCGCGGTTTCACCTTGGCGCGACAGGGCGGAAACCGGATGTCGGCGTACAACTGGGAAACAAACGCCAGCAACGCCGGCAACGATTACCAACACCAGAACGACGGCTACATGGGCACCAGCAACGAGCCCGGCTGGACGGTCAGTAACTTCGTTCGACCTGCGCAAGCAAACGGTGCCACTCTGCTTCTCACCGTGCCCGCCATGGGCCATGTTTCCGCGGATAAGAACGCCGATGGTGATGTCGCCAAAACGCCCGACTACTTGAACGTGCGCTTCCACAAGTCGTTCGCCCGTAAGCCGGGCAAGTTCCAATACCCACCTGATTTGGACGATAAGCTGGTCTTTCAGGATGAGTTTGTCGCTTGGGTCGAGAAAACGCGGGCGCGGAATACGGCCGCTTGGTACAGCGTCGATAACGAGCCGGACCTTTGGGGAAGCACCCACCAGCGGGTTTGGCAAAAGAACCCGACCTACGCTCAAATCATTTCGATCAATCAGGAGTACGCAAGCGCCATCAAGGCGGTCGCCCCAAGAGCACTTGTCTTTGGACCTGCGAACTATGGCTGGCAGGGTTTCCGCACGTTCCAAGGTGCCCCGGACGGCAACGGCCGCGACTTTCTAGACGTGTACCTGCAGGAAATGCGGCGCGCCGAGCTGAAAGCCGGCAAGCGACTCCTTGATGTCGTCGACATACACTGGTACCCAGAAGCTCGCGGGGACGATGTTCGCATTGCTTGGGGAGAGGACAAGCCAGGAACCCCGGCGGCAAGAATTCAAGCCCCCCGTTCGCTTTGGGACGCGTCTTACGTGGAAACAAGTTGGATTGCCGACGTGCTGGGTAAGAAGCCGATCGTGCTGCTTCCTCGCGTTCAGGCGCAGATTTCGAAGAACTATCCGGGTACTAAGCTCGGCATCTCTGAGTACAACTACGGTGGCGGAAAGGTTGCCAGTGGACTCGTCGCGCAGGCCGACGTGCTCGGGCTCTTTGGCCGATACGGGGTATTCGCCGCATGCAACTGGGGAATGAGCGCCACGGATACCGCGCAGCTTGGCGGCTTTCGGGCCTACATCAACTTTGATGGCAAAGGCGCAAAGTTCGGCGACACCGCCCTCGCGGTCACCGGTCAGCGGCCCGAATTGAACTCAGTGTATGCAGCAGTGGACAAGCGAAACTCACGACGACTCACCCTCGTCGCGATCAACAAAACAAAGGAGCCGATGAGTTTTGCGGTTGCAACCAAAGGCTTCAAGGGACGACGAGCGAGGGGATTCGCGTTTGGCGCACCGACCTTTGAGATCGCGAGAGCCGTACCGGTGAAAGTCGGCACAACGGTCAACTTCACCGCCGCCCCGGAGAGCGTGGTGTCGGTTGAGGTTCTGCGCTAGTACGAGTTTTGATTCGAGAAGCCCGGGCCTAGCTTAGCGAGGAGCGACTACGCGAAGTCCGACGTCCGTTGGGTTGTTACTGATGGAGCCGACATCGGCCCCGCCATTATCCTCGTTGTCGGGACCGATGCTGTAGACCACGAGACGGTCATCGATTTGCTTGTAGATCAACTTCTTTCCAGAGAACGGGTCAATGGCCTCCAGTCCTGACAACGGCAACTCCTGAGGAAAACTTCCAGTCTTAGTGTGAGCCTGTAGCGCAAGCACAAGTGCCTTCAAACTACGTCGATTAACCAGATCGCGGAGATCGCCATCAACGTTCGCGTAGGTTTCACGTATCTCGAAAGACACATGGTAGTCCAGCGGCTCAGTTCGTTTTGCGTTTAGGGCATCATGCTTTTTGGCTGCTTGTAGTCGCCCATAGCCGTCGTTCGGGTCCTCTGGGAGATCCTGGTAGAGGAGTCGCGCAGCGCGGAAGTATCGCTCGAACATGGAATCCCGTTTGGCCGGGTCTTTCAACTCTGTTCGAAGTTGCTCAACAATTGGATCTAGCTTCCCTTCGAAACTTTCGTCAAGGGTCTCTTCGACTCGCAAGAACACGTCGATTTCGGCTTCGCCTTTCGTATTGAGACGGTTCTCGTCTAACAGGACACTGGCAAACTTGGCCTGCATGGTGCGTCTAACGTCCGGTGGCCGTCCGAGCGCTTCCAAAAACTTCAGTGATAAAGTTTGTACCTTCGGATTGGACCCATGTTGGTTGAGAACTTGAATTGCCGCTCCAATCAGGAGTCGTTCATTCACCTTCGCTACCAGTTCGGAGTCCATTAAGCTCACCTCTGGACGAAGTACTCGAACGAGTTTGGTTGCGGCAGTGAGTACTTCGAGCGCCTCAACAGGTCGGCCTCGATCGCATAGAACCCGCGCTCTGGCTGCGAGGTAATCCGATGGTGCGCAGGTCTGCCAAACGAAGTCGGTAGTTCCATCGAAGCCTTGTTCCGGCTTTTCAAAGACAGTGAGTTCCGTGCTTTGGAGGATTTTTTCGGTCAGTGGTCTTAGGTTATAGCCGGGCTCACCGATACGGACAGGAGTCTGGTCACCATAGCCTGCCCCTGACGTAGGAGACGTGCGCCCTGCATTCGCCCATTCCGGTTTCCACACACTCCCAAACTCGGCCAACGGTTCACGCATGTCCTGTTTTCTGTTGTAGGGTTGGCGTAGGTCTTCCCACGATTTCGGGAACCCGGCCGCCGTTGCGAGCTTGAACTCCTCGTTGCGGGTGGATGACTTTGATCCCGAAACACAGCCGGTCGCAAGGACAAATGTGACAAGAAGGCCGGAAAGAATGAGGTGACTCGGTGTTCTCGGGCGCTTCTTGAACTGATCCATGAGAAAATTATAAGGCATTGATTGAAATTCGGAGCCGGAAAAATAGCTGATCCTTTTTCTGCGGCTCGGCACTACTTGATAGCTTGATTTTGCTGCGAAAAGGCGGATTGTTCGTTTGTGCGCCGAGGGGTCCAGCGCTGGATCGGGAGACCAAATCCGATGTCTCTTCTGTTTCGATCAGTCGCGGTGAAGTTGCCGCCGTTGTCGGCTAGGTCCTTGCCGACGCTGTAAATTTTTACGGATGTTGGGGTCGCAATGTACTTTAATGGCTTCTCCGAAAATGGGTCCAGGGCCGTTTCACCGGTGATGGGGAGCTGCCTTGGGTACGAGCCGAATTTTTCTTTATGCGCCAAAGCGGCGACAATCGCTTCAAATGCGCGGCGTCCTGCAATTTGGGCGGCCGCTTCCTCATACGGTCCGCTTCGGACGGGGCTCAATAGGTCATTGAGGACGGTGTATCTCGAAAGAAGATTCAGCTGACCGACCTCAAGTTTCTTTATGAGCTGAATGCGTTGCTTTGCCTGGTTTGGGTCAGTTGGCAAAGTTACAAACGCTTGCCGAAGTTGGCTCAAAGGAAAAGCCAAGATGTCGTCTTGTATCCCGGGAGTTGAAAGTAAGAGCTTCACGTAAACCAGTTGTGGATTTTTGGAGTCTTCTCGCATCCGGAAAAACTGATTGATTGCCTGGTTTGGATTCGTTTTCAGCATGCTCTCGAAAGCCAAGAGAGTGGCGTACTCGTACCGAATCGAAGCGCGAAAATCGACCGGCTCGTGAAATTCCCTTAGCAGTTGTAGTGCCTGGTCGCGCACCGACCGTGATGACCCGTGCTCCTCAAGGATTGTCATCGCGGCTTGCAGGATCGCTCGCTCGATGCCAATTGACATCGTGTTTCCGAGATAGGTGGGGTCCTGTTTGACGAGTCGGGCAATCGGTGCTGATTCACATAGAACCCGCATGGCGGTATCCGGTTGCCCCTGATTACGCAGCATCGTCGCACGTTGCACTGAGAAGCGAATCAGGTTCCAGGCGGGCCGGAAATTGAAAATCCGTGGATCAGAGCCGAGTTGGGGCAGCGTGTACGTCACGAGCTCGGTCTTGGTTCGGATGCGACCCGATAGCTGTGTAAGCCTTATATTCGATGCAACAAATTTGGGAAGCAGCTCAGAGTAGCGTTGATGTGTCGTTGGCAAGTTTCGTCTGGCCTCTGCCAGTTCTTGCCCCAGGAGCGTGTTTCTTGCTTTCTGGTACTCCGTGTCGAATTGAACGAGTAACGGCCTAGCATCCTTTTCAGCAATCACTTCTCGGCGGAGCTCTTGGTAGGTGCGAGGTAGTCCGACTTGGGCACCTTTCGCCAATTCTTTACTTTTAAAGGTACGGGCATGGTCGATGAAGACCCATGCGGAGATGCCGGCTAGCACGGCGAGGAGGCCAGATAATGCCAACGCAATTTGCTTAGAGGCTTTCCGCGTTGCCATGGGGAGGTCTACTGGACTCCGAAGCCTATATCTTTCGGAAGGAGACCTGAAGTGATTGTGTTCTGGCCTCCATCATCCACGCCGTCGTAACCAACACTATAGGCAACGAGATAACCGTCAAGCTGCTTAAATTTTAGAGGCTTTCCGGAGAACGGGTCGATCGCCTCAGCTCCTGATAATGGAAGCTCGGTTGGGAAGCGACCCGTTTTTGTCCGAATCTGGAGGGAGAGAATCAGCGCCTTCAAAGCTCGTCGCTCAGCGATGCCGCGAAGGTCAGACTTCACCTCACTGCAAGCGGTGTCGATCATGATTGGAATGAGGTACTCCATCTCTCCCATCTTCTCGTCAGCGATTTTCGAGTGTTTCTTCGCTACCTGCAGTCGTGCGAATCCATCGTAAGGATCGTCGGGAAGGTCTTGATACAGTTCGCGAAAGGCGCGGAACAAGTTTTTGAACAAGACGTCTCTGGTTCCTGGTATCCGCATCCTTAAAAGAAGCTTTTCTACTCGGGGGTCCCGATCCTCTGGTTCTTCCTCGTCTTCAAAAGGCATCGGCTCTAGTCCAAAGAACTTATTGTAGTATTCCGGCCCTTTCGTTGCGAGGTTGTATTCCTCGACGAGTTGACCCGCAAATTCGAGTTGCAGCGCTCTTTTAACGTCGCTCGGACGGCCCAGGTTATCCACTAGGGATAAGGCTTTGCTCTGAACCGCTGGCCGGTGACCATGCTTTTTAAGAATATCTAGTGTAGATTTGATCAGGATGGCTTCGATGGCCGTGGCGACTAGCTCTGCAATTAGACTGCTCGACTCTTGTCGCGTGAGTTTGACGAGCTTAGAGGATTCTTGCAAAACACCTAGGGCGGCGAGGGGATCGCCGTCCTCAGAAAGGATTGTCGCCCTTGCTCGGCAGTAATCCATAACCGCCTTTGTCTGCGTGAGCCTACTGAAATCGGCCTGAAACCCCTGCTCGGGAGCGTCGAACATGTTCAGTTCGGTTCGACTTAAAACATTCCCGGCTAATTGCTCCAGCTCTGGATGGGCACGGACAACTTTAACTCTCTGGCCCCTTTCGTCTCGGAAATTTGCGCCCATCTGGCCGGCTGCCGGGAGGTTGGCAGTTTTCCAGGCATCTTGGAACGCCTGCAACGGTTCGCGAGCATCGCGGTTTGGGTTGTACGGACGTCGAAGGTCTTCCCACGATTTGGGTAGCCCAGCTTCAGCTGCGAGCTTCAGTTCCGTA
Source organism: Chthonomonas calidirosea (assembly GCA_945882415.1). Lineage (GTDB taxonomy): Bacteria > Armatimonadota > Fimbriimonadia > Fimbriimonadales > Fimbriimonadaceae > Fimbriimonas > Fimbriimonas planktonicus. Next base: position 155,832 of record CAMCWC010000002.1, on the reverse strand, counting down.
TCCCGCTCATTCTTTGCGATGCGAGCATACGTGAATATTCCTATCGAACCAAGCACGGTAAGAGCGGCCAGGCATGAAAGGAAAACCCGCCAAAACTTAATCCTCCGCGCCCGTTTGTCCGCCGCATCCACCGAAAAAGTATAAGCCAGCTTTGGATATTAGCGACCGGAACGAACCGGCGCTTTGCGATGAATTCGGTTTGCCATCTCCAAAATCATCATCTCCAAAGTCTCAATCCGCGAGAAGGCAGGCAGGGCGCCTTTCAGCTTCGCATCCGTATCGGCGAGAATCTGGAAGCAACCTTCGATCCGCCCGAGGGAGACGTTTTGCGCGGCCGCCATGTAGGTGCGCTGGGTGTACGGCTTTTCGCGGCAAATGTTCGGCTTGCTGGGGAACTGCGCGGCGAGGCTTTCGGATGCATTCGAAGGCTGAACCTGCGCTTCATGGCAGACCCGGGCTTGGTAGAGCAGGCGTACCGCTCGTAAGGTCTGGGGCAGGATGTTGCCAAAAATAGCGGCGTCGGCCTTGTCGGAGTTGTTCACCAAAATGCGCAACTGCCGCAACGCGCTTGCGACATCGTTCTTGAGGATGCCGTCCATCATGGAGAATACGTTCCATTCTCGGGCGGGAACAACGATGGCGCGGACGTCGGACTCCTTGATCTGCGCTTCGTCGTTGGCATAAAGGCATAACTTGTCAAGCTCTTCCGCCGCTCGGCTGAATCCGCCGCCACACATCTCAAGCAGCGTATCAAGCGCCGGGCCGCTGATCTGCTTGCCTTGCTTTGCCGCGAGCGCCTTAAGCTCGTCGACTGCCTTCTCTCCACTCGCGTTCGGGGCCAACACGGCTCCACCGGCCGCCACAACGAGCTTCTCCCAGTTCTTTCGCCGCGTGGCAAGGCGAGATTCGTCCCCGCTGGCGTCGTCGGCCATCAAAATGACCAGCGCGGTCGGGGGCAGTCCGTGCAACGCGGTGGATTTCAGGTCAGCATCGCGGCGCAGGAGGTGCCGAACGATAACGGTTCGCCTCACGGCCATGAACGGTGCGGTCCCTGCGCTTGCGGCCCAGGTGGCAGGGTCAGACGTATCGCCGTCCATCATCTCCGTCTCAAAATCGTCCTTCGTGACTTCGGCGGCAAAGAGCAAATCGGTGAGGGCGTGGTCGCGCAGCGTCGGCTCGTCGCCCGAAATCAGGACGAGGCTCTTGGCGGCGGCTTTCTTGACATCACTCACGATTTTTGGTTTCGAAGACTAGCTTTGAGCGCGGCGATCTGCTTACGGATCGTTTTAACGGTCTCGTCTGCAGGAGGTTCCGGGGCGTACATCCCGATCGCGATCACCTCGGCTAAGCGGCTAGCTTCTTCTGGGTTCGTGAGTTTATCTCCAAGCGAACGCACGTACTCGCCCAGGGTTTGACTCACCCGGCGGCGCTGTTTCGTGCGACGCTCGAGCATTTTTACAAACTCAACGGCCACACGGTCAATCTCGCGGCGCCGAACGATCGTGCCGCTCGGGCGCAATCGAACGTAAGCAACGGCTGCGACTACGACTACGCCGAGGAAGATCACTCCGCCGTCGACCAACCGCCGGAACTCGTCGCTTTGATAAAACGGCACGGTAGATGTGGCGGTGCCCCGTTCTCCGCCGGGAACGGATTGGGCGTCACCCGTCGCATCGTAGACCACCCAGCCGTAGTCCTCAAAGAGAATCTCGCACCAAGCGTGATAGTCCTTTTCAAGGACCAACTGGCGACTCGCGCCATCCTTGTTGAACGGATCGGGCAAGAAGCCCTGGACGTAGCGAGCGGGTAATCCGGCCTCGCGGGCTAACACGGTCATTGTGGTGGCGAAGAGGTCGCAATAGCCTTCTTTACTCTCGAAAAGGAAGTGATCGACCGGGTCGGAGCCGCTCGGAACGGCTTCTGCCTTGATGTTGTACAGGCACTGGTTGCCGATTGCGACGCGCAAGCGGTCAGCTTTCTCACGGTCGGTCTTTGCCCCTTTAATGGCTTTTGCGACGAAGTCCTTCACCCGCTTTGGAACTCGCGGCTTCCGAACAAGGGTTGTTTCCGCAAACTCGGTGGCAAGCGAAATTTCGTAGCCGGAGTCTTCTGCAGGTTCGATGGCACTTCCGGTGAAGCTCGTTCGGCCGGATTGGGCATCTATGTTGTAGGTGCCATAGTTCGAAGGCCGAATCTCGTCTGACTCGTTCCATACCACGACCTCTGCCGGGGCGGGAAGGGTGAACGCGGGGGTGAGTCGGGTGATTGTAAAGGTGAATTGAGCCGGTTCAGCAATCCATTGCTGGGCTTGGTTGTAGGCTCCGTTGTATTCTCGATCCCATCCCGAGCCGGTGTAGTTGTCGTAGATGGACGAGCGGAGGTAGCTGTTTCCGCCGGTGGCGGAGTACTCATAAAGCGGTCTTGCGGTGAGCCCCGCGTTGGGGCCGTTGCCGACCCTGAGCTCGGCGACATCCCGAATGGTGTTCCCGCGTGTATTTTGCGGCACCGCCGAGGTCGGAACCGTGACCTTAACGTTCGAAGCTACGGTTTGTACGGTGGCCTGGATCACCGGTGCGCCGAGCAAACTGAGCCCAACGATGACGAGGGCGGAAAGCAAAGCCCATTCTGGCCCGGCCATCCACTGCCAAGGACCCATGCGCATCCGTTCATACAGGGCTTGGTCTTGCCGCACGGCCGACTGGACGCGGCTCTTTTGCTCGGCACGACCCGCAAAACCGGACTCGATGACCAGCCGAAGCATGTCTCGGCCGTGAGCACGGGAGAAGAGGGTGGCCAGACACAACAGGAATCCGAAGAAGTTGAACGTAACGTCTCGGTAGGTGTCGTAAACGCCGACCAGGCCGAAGAGGGCAATGGCCGGAATGGCCTGGAAGAGCAACGTTCCGTCGCGCCAGGTCACAAAACTGCCGAGGGTCAGCATCCAGCCTAGCCAACTCGCGGCCAACAGCGCGCGAGGAAACGGCTCGCCCGGAAGCAGGCTATTCAAGCTTTGAGACTGGGTGACAGCAATCAGCCCAAGCACGGCATAGAGAAATCCGTCCGCTTTGATTAACCAGGAATCCCCAAGCAATCGGCGGACAAAGAAGCTGAAGACGGTGCCGACGGCAATGAGGCGGACGAAGAACATGCCCACCTCTGGCTGGTTGATTCCCATGCCGGCGGAGTAGGCCGCAAGCATGCTGCCAACCGTCATGAGCAGGTAGTCCAACGTGTTGATCTTGCTTCGATCTCGCGGCGCGGTTGAGGCGCGAAGGCTCAAATTAAGCATATTCCCCTCCGTCGATTGGCATCACAAACGGGCTAGCCCCGCCGGCGCGGAGACCGGCAATAAAGTCCGGGTTGGTGGCGCTGACCCCCTTAAACTTCGGATCGAATGCGTGAGCATCGTAGAGTAACGGGACGATCGTCGTGCCGCGAACGGCTAGCCGAGGCATGATTCCGGCTAGGTTCGGGTCCGCGACCGAAAGCAGTACAAACACAACCGAGCCCGGCGGCAATTGGCCATCGGTTCGAGCGAGTTCCTCGCTGACGGTCGAGCCGGAGTCGTCGGCAATGGTGGCGAGCACTTCGCTGATTTCCCGAATCCGCTCGGTTGGCAACAAGTGGCTTGCGGCATTGTCCAAGCCCGGAAGTTCCACTCGCGCGCCTTGCTGGATGAACATATCGGCCAGGAAGAGCACGTGCCCGCACATCATGTCGAGCGAGCCGATAGAATCGCTGGCGAGATCGGTGCCCCTAGTTCTTTGGAATAGGAATGCGGCGGCGGCGTGAGTACCGGCTTCAAATTCTTTCACCAGCAGGCGACCGGTTCGGGCGGTGGAGCGCCAGTGAACGTGCCGGAGGGAGTCGCCGTGCGAGTATTCGCGAATACCGCGAGGTTCAATTCCCGCGCCTCGGGTCTGGCCACTTTCGGCTTCGCTTATGCCCCAGCCGGCGGCGACGGGAAGTTCGATTGAGACCGGAATCGGACGTGGGACAATCGTGATCTCCGTCGTCTCCGTCTCGTAATCCTTCTTTTTGGTCACGAGCCCAAGGGCGTCCGTTCCGGAGACGGTGAGTCCGCTCCAGCGATACCGACCGCGCCGAAGAGCGCGGAATTGGTACTGCGTGACGATGGGCGTATCAAAGGCCGGTGCAACGGGAAGGCTGGGAGTCAGGCTCTGCACCCGCAGTCGGCCCGGCAACTTGTCTAGCACCGAAATGAGTGGGCGGCGAATACGGCGTTCGCTCCAAATTGCGATTTCGATCGTGACCAAGTCGCCAATCCGAACCGAACTCGGCGCGATTCGCTCGAAGCGAAGACCTCGAACGGCCAGCCAAGCCTGCAAGTTACTGCCGCCGATGGTTGCAAACAACGCCGTTCCCATGTAGAAGAGCGACGGCGCTTGAATGAGCACCGCCACCACCGCAAGGAAAATGGAAGCCAGCGTGAGCGAGAATCCGGCGACGTTTCGCATTTGTTTAGTTCACTGGAACCGGGGCAGGAACGCTGTCGAGCATCTTGATGATCGCCATTTCTGGCGTAATGCCCTGACTTCTAAGTTCGGCTCGTGCAATCACTCGGTGAGCCAGAACGGCCGGCGCAAGGGACTTCACGTGCTCGGGGCGAACCTGGGTTTCTCCGGCCATCGCGGCGGCAGCCTGGGCGGCGCGCATGAGGTGCAGCGATCCGCGAGGCGAGGCGCCCATGAGCAACTGCGTGCTTTCCCGGGTGGCGCGGACGACGTCAACGACGTACTCCTTAAGCTTTTCGTGGACAAACACGGTTCGCACCGCTTCTTGCATCGCGATCATTTCTTCGAGGCTGACTACCGGCACGATGTCGTCGACCGGGTGGTGCTTCTGCTGGGAGGAAAGGACAGCGATTTCTCCGGCTTTATCGGGGTAGCCAAGGGAGAGTCGGGCAAAGAATCGGTCGAGCTGGGCTTCCGGCAGCGGATAGGTGCCGGTCATTTCCAGGTTGTTCTGCGTGGCAAGGACGAAGAACGGGTTCGGGAGCATGCGGGGCTCGCCGTCTAGCGAGACCTGTCGCTCTTCCATGGCTTCCAGAAGCGAGCTTTGCGTCTTCGGCGTGGCGCGGTTGATTTCATCCGCCAAGACGACGTTTCCAAAAATAGGGCCGGGGCGGAACTCGAACTCGGATGTCTTCTGGTTGAAGATGGAGCTTCCGGTAACGTCGCTCGGGAGGAGGTCGGGCGTGAACTGCACACGGCGGAATTCGCCGCCAATGGCTCGTGAAAGCGCCTTGGCGAGCGTTGTTTTTCCGACGCCGGGAATGTCTTCGAGCAACAAGTGCCCTCCGCACAACATGGTGAGAACCGAGCGCTCAACCGTTTCCCGCTTACCTACGATGGCCGTCTCTACGGCGGCGACGATCTTGCTTGCTAGACGCGAAACTTCTGTGATCTCCAAATTCCCGTTCTCCCTTTCCCCGAGGTTCTACGACAAACCCGTTTGCATTATGCGGGACGATTCCTAAATCTAGGCCGTCGACATACTAGGTTCCGCCACTTGCACGGTAACGGGAAAACATAGGTACGAGTTCCCGAGGATTTAGCCGTTCGGGGTACCTTCTGTGAGCCGGGAACTGCGCGGCGGCAGGTTGGTGAACTCCGCCAGGATCGGAAGGTAGCAACGGTAAGTCGATTCTCCGTGCGACGCATTCTTCCCGGTACTCTCGCGTTAGCCCTTCGGTCAGGTTCTTCCATTGAGCACGGTTTCCCTCTACCGCAAATACCGCAGCCAGACCTTTAACGATCTGATTGGGCAAGATCACGTGATTCGTACGCTACAGAACGGCATCACTTCGGGCCGAATCTCGCACGCTTATCTCTTCACTGGCCCGCGTGGCACCGGAAAAACATCGACCGCGCGATTGCTGGCAAAGGCCCTCTGCGCGACCGATGGACCGACGCCGAACCCAAGCGATGACGATCCGATTTGTAAGAGCATCGCCGAGGGCTCTTGCGTTGATGTTGTCGAGCTAGACGCCGCTTCGGAATCGGGAGTTGATTCGGTCCGAGAGAAGATCGTCGAGGTCGCCGAGTACCGGCCGATGATCGCGCGGTACCGCATCTTCATCATCGATGAAGTCCACGACCTCAGCCGCTCTGCGTTTGATGCCTTGCTCAAAACCATCGAAGAGCCGCCGGCGCACCTGGTCTTTATTCTTGCGACGACCGAGTTCAACAAGGTTCCGCCGACGATCCGCTCTCGCTGCCAAAAGTACGAGTTTCACCGGGCTTCGATGGCCGACTTGGTTTCGCGGCTGAGTTACGTGGCCGAGCAAGAAGGGATCTCAATTGAACCCGGGGCCGTGACGGCTATCGCCCGAATGGCCGACGGCGGATACCGAGATGCTTTGACGCTGCTTGAGCAGGCGATTGTCGCTACCAACGGCAAGATCACGCTTCAAGCGGTCTACGACCAACTGGGCTTGGTGCCCGAGGAAAGTACCGATCGACTCCTGCTTGCTATCAAAGCGAACGACGTCGTTGGCGTCATTAAGCTCGTTGAGGACATGACCCGTGCCGGGCGCGATCCTCGTGCGATTTTGGAATCCGCGCTTTACCGGCTCTCCGACCTAACCCGCGCAAGCTATCAGATTGATCGCGACCCGGACGCCACCCGTGAGGCATCGATGCACGACGTCAGCGTTCAACTTGGGCGCGATTCGCTGCTCTGGCTTCGGTCTTCGTTCGCTGAGGCGCACAAGGTCATTCGCGATATTTCATTGCCGCGGCTTTGGTTGGAATCTGAACTTGTTCGGCTGGCGCAACACGCGGGTGCGGCACCGGTTGCGGTTGTGGCGGCTGCTCCTGCTCCTGCTCCGGCCGTTACAAAACCGGCGGCTAAACCGGTTGAGGTGGCCCCGGCCGCTCAGACAGCTCCGGTTGTCCAAGAGCCGGCCGCTGAAGTTGAAGTGCCGACTGCGCCCGTTGTGCCGGCTGATCTCAGCTCGGCTGAGGGATTACTTGCGGAGCTCTTACGAGTCCTCCCGGAAGTCGCTCATAAAAAGAAACTCAACGGCGTGTCGGCGATCACCATTGAAGGTGAAAACCTCGTGCTTGAGCATCCGCGCAAGTTCGATGTGGACTGGTTTAAGGAGAACGCCAAGCGCGAAGGCTACATCAACGACCAGCTCACCAAGCTCGTTGGCTCGCCGATGCGCGTCGAGTTTCGGGTTGGCAAGCGGAATCATAGCAGCCAAGATGTGAACTCAACGGTAGAATTGCCATACGAAGGGGACAAGTTGGCGCAACTCGTTCGCGAGACGTTCCAAACGGATACCCCGGAGGCAAAACCGTAATGAAACTGCCCAAGAATTTTGGCCCGCAGGGCTTTGGCGGCGTGATGAAGCAGATGCAGGACGCCATGGCTAAGGCTCAGACCCTTGAAGCCGAGCTTGCCAACGAGCGAATCCCCGTGGACCGCGGCCCGGTAAAGGCGCTGTTTGATGGCACCGGCCAGCTGCTCACCATCAAGCTTGATCCCGCCGTTGTTGATCCAGAGGACGTTGAAGCGTTGGAAGATTTGATCGTTGGCGCGGTCCGAACTGGATTCGATATCGCCACCGAGCTTCGTAACAACCGGGTGCAAGGCATCCTTCCAAACGTGCCCGATATTCCGGGACTTTCCGGCTAAGTGCTGTTTCCTCGGCCCCTGGGCGATCTCATCGCAGAACTGGAGAAGCTTCCAGGGGTCGGACCTAAGTCCGCACAACGCCTGGCCTTTCACCTTTTGAAGGGCTCGGATGCCGATGCGCAGAGGCTCGCCGATTCCATTCGCGACGCGAAGGTCAAGCTGCGCTTCTGCTTGAAGTGTCAGAACATCTCGGAGCAGCCGGAGTGCGACATTTGCCGTGACGGCCGTCGAGACGGTTCCATCATCTGCGTAGTTGCGGAAGCCCGTGACATCGCCGCCATCGAGCGGATCAACGAATTTAAGGGCCTGTATCACGTGCTCCATGGCCTCATGAACCCGATGGATGGCATCGGCCCCGAGCAGCTGCGCATTCGCGAGCTCATCCAGCGGCTCCAAGATTCTTCCGTTCACGAACTGATCCTGGCAACCAATCCGACGATCGAAGGCGATGCGACGGCGCTGTATCTGGCCCGGTTGCTCAAACCCTCTGGCATCCGCGTCACCCGACTGGCCCAGGGCATGGCAGTTGGCGGTGAACTGGATTACGCCGATGCGGCGACCCTGCTCAGCGCGCTCGAATATCGTCGCGAAATGTAGGCGTTAGTCCAACTCGACCGGAGCGACCTTCAGATCTTCTTTGTCCATCGGGATGAAGAAGAGCGTAAGCATTCCGGGAATCGTGAAGAGGCATACGGCGACAAAGAACCAGGCGTAGCCCATGCTCGGATTCTGCGCCGCGAGCGCGGTTTGGAGATAGCCACTCATGATTCCGGCGAGCATCGCCCCAAGCGCCATCAAGCCGGTTGAGATCGCGTAGTGCGACGTTTTGAAGTTCGATCCCTGCGAGATGAACATCAGATAGACCATGTAGGCGCTGAAGCCGAAGCCGTATCCGAACTGGTCAAATGCGATCACGGCTCCAACGCCCGCTATTCCGGGCTTCGTGAATGCCGCCCAAACGTACAGCAGATTTGGCAAGTTGAGCGATAGCACCATCGGCCAGATGCTTTTCTTGATGCCGAACCTGGAGATCACCGTGCCGCCGAGAATGCCACCTGCCGTCAGGGCAATGACGCCGATGGTGCCGGTGAGCAAGCCATTCATTTCCGTGCTCACGCCAAGTCCACCTTTTTCGATTGGGTCGAGCAGAAAGGGGATGCTCATTTTCCCGATCATGCTTTCGCCAAATCGATAGAACAAGATAAAGGCGAGCACAGCGAGGATTCTGTTTTGACCAAAGTACTCCTTCGCCGCGGGACCCATTCCGATGTTCGCAAACATGTTTCGGGTGGAGAGTCCGCCGAGAATGACTAGGACCAAACCGACTGGGATTTGCCACGAGTTCTGCGAGTTGTCGGCGCCCGTCGCCATCCAGAAGACCGAATCTATTGGTCGAGTTAAGGCAAAGTTGAAGGCCAGCACGAGGAACTGGATTGTTACGAGCAGAGCCAGCAGCATCAGCAGCACCTGTCCAAACCGAAGGGCCACGGTGGCAAGATTGAATCGATCCCGGGGCGTGTCGCCGTCTGGGCGCGGCAGTGCTTTCATGTGCCAGAGCCAGCCGAGTGCGTAAATTGCAGTGCCGATCAAGAGCGCGATCTGCCAGCCCGTGGCAACCTGGGCGCGGCTGGCCGTCTTTGGATCAGCAATCCGCCCGGCGATGATCACCAAGACGCCCGGACCGAAAATCATGGCTAGACGAAAGAATGCTGAGCGCACACCGACAAAGAAGGCTTGCAAGTCTTCACGAAGCGAGAGCAAGTAGAAGCCATCGGCGGCAATGTCGTGGGTAGCGCTGAGGAAAGCGATCAGGAAGAAGCCGGCGAGGGTTAGCGGCACAAACGCCGGGGTCGGTACGGCAAATGAAACCAGACCGAGCGCGGCCATGATGAGCGCTTGCATTCCAATGATCCAAGCACGCTTTGTGGAAGTGTTGTCTACCAGTGGCCCCCAGAGCATCTTCACCGTCCATGGCCAAGCAATCAAGCTCGTCCAGAGCCCAATCTGATCGTTCGGCACCCCCATTGATTTGTAGAGAGTCACGCTGAGGGTCTGAACAATGACGACGGGCAACCCCTGTAAAAAGTACAGGCTCGGGACAAACCCCCAAGGATTTGGTGCGCTGGTGGATGGGGTGCCAGATTCGATTTCGGCCATCGGCAGGGCTATCATACAGGTTGCGATGCAAAAGCGGTATCTCGGCCTTGCACTTCTGGTGGCGGCACTCGGTTGCGGCGGCCCAAAGACGGAGACCTCGGCACCGGAGACAAACGGTGTCGCGCAGCGCACATCGGACCCGAGCGCGACGGCCGGATGGATCGCGAACGCTTTTGTTGGCACCCGAGTTGGTCCCTTGGGCATCGTTACCGACCAGCCTTTCTTCCACTTCCAAGGCTATCAGCCCAGCGGCGAAGAAAAGATCCTTGCCTTACCCAATCCTTTCAAGCAAACACTCAAGCTTGGCGAGACGGTGGTGGACGCCGCAAACGTATCGGACGTAAGCCAGACCTTCGACCCTAAAACCTGGACCCTGACCACGACTTGGAAGCTGGGCGAAGCCTCGGTAAAGATCACCCACGTCTCGGAGCCCGATGCCCTGAAAGAGATCATGGAAGTCTCGAACGCATCGGATAAAGACTTGATCGTTGTCTCGAGAACGGAGGGAATTGGGATTGAAGGGCCCGGTTCGGATGGAAGTTCGTACGCCGTTCTCGTCTCCCAAAACGATCCGCGGCTGTTTGTTCAGATGGAAGAGTTGATCGTCGGGGCAGAAAGTACCGGCGTTTCGAGGCGAGTCACCGGCGCGGTGGAACGGACGGCGATTGCCAAGAAGGGCGCGCCAGCCAAGTTCGAGCGGTCCATTAAAATCGAATCCGCGCAAAAAGGGTTTGCAAAGCCGACGTTCAGCGTTGAGATTGATGGGCCGAAAGAGGACCAGGAAACCGTGGACCGGCTGGTGACCTACCTGAACATGGGAATCACCCGATCTGGCCATACCGGGCCGATGGGGCTGAGCTCGACAACTTACAACGGGCACGTCTTTTGGGATTCCGACATTTGGATGCTTCCGGCGGTGGCGCTCATGGACCCAGCACGGGCAAGAGCCCTTGCCAAGTACCGCTTGGATACGGCTGGTCAAGCGGCGAAGAACTATCAGGCTTGGTTGAAAGCCGGAAAACCAACGGCCTCCGGCAAAGTTTCGTCAGCCTTCGCGACCGAGAACGGTCTGAAGTTCGCATGGGAATCCAGCGTGTCGGGTCGAGAAACTGTGCCAGGTCCGAGCAAGTTCGAAGACCACATCACCGGCAGCGTTGCGTTTGGCCTTGAGCTCGCCAACCGGCTCGGCATTGTTAGCGATCAAGAATTCAAGTCAATCAAGGTTGGCGCAGCGGCGTTCTTCTTGGCCCGGTCCCAGCCTGGTCCAAACGGTTCGGAGATCAAGGAGACGATGTCTCCCGACGAGTTTCACACGGGCGATAACGACCTGTACACGAACGTCCTAGCTCAGCGATTTACCGGCGCAAAGTACAAACTGCCGCAAGACGAAACGTCGTTCCTAACCTACGATGGCGACCCACTTCGGGGCTATAAGCAGGCCGCGGCCGTTCTTGCGATCTACCCGCTCCAGTACGAACCTGCCGAGAAGCAGGCGAAAGTGATGCTCGATCGATTCTCTGGGAAAGTCACGGAGAACGGTCCGGCAATGACGGACTCCGTCCACGCGACGATTGCGGCACGACTGGGAGAGCCGGATCAGGCGTACGAGTTTTGGAAGAACGGCGTGGTTCCGTTTACGGATAACCCGCTTGGGCTCTTCAGCGAAAAGAGAGCGAGCGAAAAGAACTACTTCCTGACCGGCGCGGGAGGCTCGCTGCAGACGGTTCTTTACGGATTTGTGGGAATTCGGGTGGATACAAAGCCGACATCTGGGTTCGGCCGAAAGCCAGGCTACGTCACCCGGCTAAACTCTGGCGCGACGCTTTCGATAACGCCTAGCCTTCCGAAAGGCTGGCAGTCGGTGAAGTTGCGAAATGTGTTTTGGGACGGCAAGCCTCACGAAGTTTTGGTGACGCCGACAACGGTGACGGTGAAGTAATGCGGAACTTACTCAGACAGGCACGAACCTTTTTTAGCCGAGAGATCAAAAACGAAATTGCGATGGCGAGAGAGGAAGCCAGATTCCTCGCCGGAGTTCAAATGTCTCGGCAAGCCTATCCAGCCGACACTCCGTTGAAAGAAGTCGCCTTCCGCGCGTTCTCCCAGGCCGGGGAAGACGGCGTTATCCAGCACCTTATCCGCCACGTGCCCATCGAGAACGACCTGTTTGTCGAGTTCGGTACCGACAACTATGACGAGAGCAACACGCGGTTTTTGCTTCAGAAGGACAACTGGCGTGGCTACATCCTCGATATGGACCCATCTCCGGCGCAGTTCTTTGCCGAGCGGCTACTCCATATTCGCCATACGATCGACTTTAAGCAAGCGATGATCACGCGGGAGAACATCAACGAGCTCCTAAAGCCGGTCGCGGGGGACATTGGCCTGATGTCGGTGGATATCGACGGCATGGACTACTGGGTCTGGGAAGCGATTGACGTTGTTTCGCCGAGAATTCTGGTGGTCGAGTACCAGAGTCATTTCGGTCCAGACTTGCCGCTCACACCAGCCTATTCTTCAAACTTCTCGCGCTTCAAGAACCATTTCACCGGGCTCTGTTTCGGCGGTTCGCTCGCGGCGATGGAGTACCTCGGAAAGAAGAAGGGCTATGACCTGGTCGGCACTGCTGGGTGGCACAACGCCTTCTTTGTGCGGCAAGACGTCCGCGGCGATCTGCCGATTCGAACTGCCAAGGAAAGTTGGGTCGAGGTGCGATATCGAGACAGTCGCGATAAGGACTTCAATTTCACTGCCCTCTCCACGCTCAAAGAGCGCCAGCACGCGATGCGGGATGCGCGGCTCGTGAACGTGGAGACGATGGAAGAGAAAACCGTCGCCGAGTGGTTTGGCGTATGAAGATCGCCGTTTGGCACTATCTGCCGTTCGGCGGCGCGAAGCGTGCCTTGTTCGATCACCTCAAAGGGCTCGTTGAGCTTGGACACCATGTTGAGATTTGGCAGCCAGCGTTGCCGAAAGACGACTTGGACCTCTCTCAGTTCGGGCCGGTCCACGTGGTTCCGCAGGGATTCGAGGAGCGGCCCGACCTGAAGAGTGCGCTCACTCGTTTCCCGCGGATGATGAAGGAGTTCAAGGCGCACGCCGCGAAGGTCGGTCCGATGATCGACGCTTCGGGCTGCGATCTCCTGTTTGCAAACAACTCTCTGCACTTCAACACCCCGTTCATCGGCCGCTACGTTCATCGAATGCCGAAGGTGGTCTATCTGCAGGACCCATTTCGGGCGCTTTATGAGCCGATGCCGAAGCTGCCCCTATTGCCGCCCGGGCCGGGCGCGAGTTTGAAGGCAAAGATTAAAGATGCCGTCTACTGGCCGCAGTACCGAAAGTTAGCCTGGGAAGAGTTGGAGAGCATCCGTTCCTACGATCTCGTGCTTTGCAATTCTTACTTCAGCCGCGAGGCTATTCTTCGGGCGTTCGGGATTTCAGCAAGCGTTTGCTACCTCGGAATCGACGTTGACCACTTCCGGTACGCGCCGAAACCGCGAGAACGATATGTCTTCGGTCTTGGCACCTGTGGCCCGATGAAGGGGGTTCGTGAGGCCATTCTCGCGATCGGTGCGATGCGAGAGCCGCGACCGAAGTTGGTTTGGAGCGCGAACATGGTCGACGAGATTTATCTTGCCGAACTGATTCCTTTGGCGAAATCCCTCAAAGTTGACTTCCAGCTTGAGCGAATGCTTCCCGACGCGGAAGTTGAGCGGCATCTGCAAACCGCCGGAGCCCTCATTTACACCAGCCGCTTGGAGCCTTTCGGCCTTGTCCCTCTGGAAGCGAACGCGTGCGGGCTTCCGGTGGTGGCGGTCGCCGAGGGCGGTGTTCGCGAGACGGTCAAGAACGGCATTAACGGCATCCTTTCCGATCCGAGCCCGGCCGCGCTCGCAAAAGCTCTCGAAGAGTTGTTGGACAACCCGGAAAAAAGGGACCTCCTAGGTGCCTCGGCACGAACCTACGTAGTAGAGAATTGGGGGACGGGCAACGCCGCTCGAGCTCTGGAATCCTTCTTGCTGGGAGCTGCAGAAAATAGCCGTCCCGGTAGCAATAACGCCTAACTTCAAGGCGTAAATTCAAACTAACATGCTTTACAATGCGGTGATTTTCCTTATCTTGGCGTTGGTCGCGGCGGCCTTCGGCTTTCTCGGCATTGCCGGAAGTGCAACCGCGCTCGCGCAGGGCCTTTTCGTCCTATTCGTTTGCCTTGCCGTCGGCTCTCTGCTGATTAAGCCGCGCGGACCGCAAAGACGGTAGGTATATCGGCAAATTGCGCCGAACATAGCAAAAAGAAAGTAGTCTGCAAGGAGTGCTGTACTACGCGGTTGTTTTCTTCGTCATTGCCCTCATCGCGGGCGTGCTCGGGTTTGGTGGGCTGGCCGCGGGTGCTTCTGGCATCGCGCAGATCCTGTTCTTCGTGTTCCTAATCCTCTTTGTGGTTTCCCTTCTGACTGGCCGCCGGCGTGTCTGAGCGGCCTTGCCAAGTAAACTTCTCGGCTCATGACGGTGGACGAGCAGATTGCGATTTTGCGGCGCGGTACGAGCGCGATTGTGAGCGAAGAGGACCTTCGCAAGAAACTCTCGCTCGGCCGCCCGCTTCGCGTTAAGTTGGGCCTAGACCCGACGGCAAAAGATATCACCCTTGGCTGGGCCGTCGTCCTTCGCAAGATTCGAGATTTCCAGCGACTCGGTCATACCGGCTGCATCATCGTCGGGAATTTTACGGCTCAGATTGGCGACCCGACGGGCAAGAGTAAAACCCGTCGCCAACTCACCCGAGAAGAGGTGATGGAGTACTTCGAGGCGATTCAGGAAAAGCTGTACAAGATCCTGATTCCCGAGAAAACCCAACTTTTCTTCAACGAAGACTGGCTCGGAAAGATGACCTTTGCGGATGTCATTCGGTTGTCGTCTAAGTACACCGTCGCGCGAATTCTTGAGCGCGATGACTTCACCAAGCGCTTGGCTGAGCAACGACCGATCTCGATGCACGAGATTTTGTATCCCCTTTGTCAGGGCATGGATTCCGTAGAAATTGATGCCGACATTGAGCTCGGCGGGAACGATCAACTTTTCAATAACCTAGTTGGCCGGAACTTGATGGAGCAGTACGGCAAGGCGCCGCAGGTTGTCATGACCTGCCCTCTGCTCGTTGGCACCGACGGCAAAGAGAAGATGTCGCAATCGATCGGAAACTACGTTTCGATCTCGGATACGCCGAACGATATGTTCGGCAAGACGATGTCGATTCCGGACGACTTGATCGGCAACTGGTTTGAGCTTTGCACCGACGTTCCGCTCTCGGAAGTGGCTGAGTTAACGGCCGAAGGACAGAATCCGCGCAACGCGAAGGTTCGACTGGCGCGAGAAATCGTAGCTCTTTATCACGGCGAGGAAGCAGGAGCCGAGGCTGAACAGTACTTTGTTGACACGTTTAGCAAGCGGCAGCAACCGGTCGAGGCGGAGGAAGTGACCCTGCCCGATGCGGCTGTCGCGGACGGCTTCGTGTCGATTCCGGCGCTGATTGTCGAACTGGGACTAGCGAAGAGTAACGGGGCGGTTAAGGACCTGGTGAAGGCGGGAGCGATCGCCCTGGATGGCGAGAAAGTGACCGACCTTCGAATGGAACGAGACCAGGTTTTAGGGCGCGTTTTGAAAGTTGGTAAGCATGCCTTCCGAAAAATCGTGGGCTGATGGTATCATCTCGATTCCCGTGGGTAGATGCCCGAGTGGCCAATGGGAACAGACTGTAAATCTGTCGGCGAGAGCCTACGTAGGTTCGAATCCTACTCTACCCACCAATATCCGCCTCCGTAGCTCAGCGGCAGAGCACTTCTTTGGTAAAGAAGAGGTCACGGGTTCGATTCTCGTCGGAGGCTCCACTTTCCGCTTAGCTCACCAAGCTCGGCTACACCCACCGATGGTCGGACGCGCCCTCAGTTACTGAATCCGCGGGGGAATCGTCGCATGCTCGCTGTCCTTCGATAGCAATTGCATCTGCGCCAGAACGCGTTGCATCGAATCCGGGCTGCCATCGAGGAAGATCACGTTGCCTTTGCCGTACTCCGCGAAGTTCTTGATTGCCTCTGTCCACATCGTGAAGAGGATCACATTCGTATCCAGGTTCACCGTTCGAAGCTGCTCGGCGGCTTCGGTCATACCTTTGGCGACCTCTTCTCGAAAGAGCGCCACGCCTTGACCACGTAATCGGGCGGCTTCTCGCTCGGCTTCCGCTGCGATTTTGATCGCGTTGCCTTCGGCTTCCGCGCCCTTGGTCTTGGTGATGAGGAGGGCTTGTCCTTCGTTTTCGGCGGCAGCCTTGAGGTTGTTGCTCGCGACGACCTTACTCATCGAATCCATGATCGCCTGGTCGAAGGTGATGTCGTTGATCTGAAGGTCCATCAGGTGATAGCCCCACTCACTGAGAAGTTGGTCGATTTGGTCCTTGACGTACTCAACGATTTCCTTGCGCTGGCCGAGAATTTCGGCTTGCTTCTTGGTCGCGACGAATGAGCGGATGGTGCCCTCGATCGTTCGGGTGAGGGCCTGCATGAAATCGCGCTCACCGATGAACTTAAACGCGACCTTCTTGATCGTCTCTTCATCGTCATTCTCGACGGAGTAGAGCAGCATGCTTCGAAAGTAGACGTTCGCTTGGTCCAGCGTGACGGCTTGGAACTCCATCTCGACGGACCGGTTTTGGATGCTGACGCGGCTCTGGAGTTGTTCGATGAACGGGATCACCAAGTTAAGCCCGGGGCGGAGAATTCGACGGTATTTGCCAAAAACAGTAATGACCCCGATCGTGCCTTGATTGATGGTGCGGACTCCCAAAAAGACGACGATTACAAGAAAAGCAATGATCGCGTACTGCATGGCAACTCAACGTAAAGACCTTGGGAGCCGTTGATTCGTTGCAAAGGATTTCTGGAACAAATCCCTTAGAATCGGAAGCATCAATCAAACAGTTCAGGTGTGACGGAAAAAAGAGGAATCCTTTGTCCGCTCGTGGCCCATCATTTAACTGGTATGTCACGCGTCAATGTTTTCTTGCGCGCTTTACCGCTGTTGCTCGTATCAGCGGCGTCGGCGCAGGCTGATTTTGGTCCGGGTCAAAGCGGAGGATTGAACGATGCGATTGCACGGTCAGTTCGCGCGTTTGAGTTGCAGGAGTCTGGATCAGTTGTTTCTCGTCAACCGGGCTTGGGTTACTCAAGCGAACTCTCTTCTCAGGGGGCGCTAACCCTCAAGGCTGGCTCGGACAAGATCGGCGTTCGAGTTGCCGCTTTTGGTCGCGGTTCGACGCGAGGCGCGCTGGGCAACACGTCTTCCACGCTTGGCAAAGATACGGCCGGTTGGCCGGTAGCCTCGTTTGCACGAACCGGTCTTTCTGAATGGTTCGTAAACGGTGCAGACGGCCTTCACCACTGGATGAAAGTCTCCACCCGACCCGGTGCGTCGATTGCTAGCGGCTCGCTTTGGGTGCGGCTTTCCGTTTCCGGAGCAACTCAACTGAAGTCACTTTCCACCGATGCGGTCGAAGTTCGAGGAGCGAATTCGACGTTGACTTATGCCGGCCTGAAGGTTTGGGACGCTCGCGGAATCCAGCTCCCGGCTCGCCTTGAAGTCTCTGGCCAGAGCATCGAAGTCGCGGTTGACGATAGCGCGGCTGTCTATCCGGTCACGATTGACCCAACTTGGTTCCAGCAGCAAAAACTCACGGCAAGTGACGGGGATAGCGGCGATGCGTTCGGCGTCAGCGTCGATTTGGACGGAGATGTTGCCGTGGTTGGTTCGTACCAAAACGACTCGGCCCGTGGCGCGGCTTATGTGTATCGCCGAACCGGCAGCGCGTGGACGCAGACCCAGAAGCTTGTCGCAGCCGACGGCGTTGCCGATGACAATTTCGGAATCGCCGTTGCAATCGACGGTCCAACGATCGTCGTTGGCGCACCTCTAGACGACAGTTCACAGGGCGCGGCTTATGTCTTCCGCGAAGCCGCAGGAACCTTCACGCAGTCGCAAAAGCTTCTTGCCAGCGACGGTATTTCTGGAGATGAATTTGGAAATGCGGTTGACCTCGATGGAACGACCGCCGTTGTTGGTGCTTCGGTCGAGAATGCGATCCAGGGTTCAGCTTACGTGTTCGTCGACGGTGGCGCTTCCTTCACCGAGCAGCAGAAACTCGTTGCTTCTGACGGCGCAGCCGGCGACAACTTCGGCGTTCGCGTCGCAGTTAGCGGAGACTCCACAATCATCGGCGCTTTCGGCGACGCAGACAACCAAGGTGCGGCCTATGTTTACACCCGCGCCGCTGGCGTGTGGACCGAACAGCAGAAGCTGACCGCAAGCGATGGAGCTACCCAGGATAACTTTGGTTGGGCTGTCGATATCGAAGGTGACACCGCGATCGTGGGTGCCTATGCAGACGATTCGAACTACGGTTCGGCATACATCTTCACTCGTTCGGCTGGCGTTTGGTCACAGAGCCAAAAGCTTCTACCAAACGACGCCCCGGCGCTAATCTGCTTCGGCTTTAGCGTTTCGCTTGATGGCACGAAGGCTTTGATCGGCGCGATTGCCGATTTGAGCTTCCGAGGTGCGGCCTATGTCTTCAACTCCACGGCTGGCGTGTACTCGCAAGCCCAAAAGATCACTCCGTCCGATATCGCGGCCAGTAAGCGATTCGGTGGCTTCGTGTCACTCGCGGGTGACTATGCTCTAGTCGGCGCAACGGGCGACACGAGCTTTAAGGGTGCAGCGTATGCCTTCAAGTTTGGCGACGCGATTAACCTCACTTTGCCGGCAACGGTCAAGGGTGGCGCAAAGGCTAGCCTGAACGTGACCCTCACCACTGCCGCGCCTGTTGGCGGAACTACGGTGACGCTGGCCAGCAATAGCGCAGCTTTCCCCGCTCCTGCTTCGATCGTTGTGCCACAAGGTGCGACCTCGGCAAGCGTTGATGTCACTTCGCTCAACGTTGCGGCTGACACCCTTGCCACCGTCACCGCCACGGCGGCCGGATTCGATACCGACACCGCACAGATCACGGTGAAAACTGCCCGAATGAATTCGGTCACGTTTGCCAGCCCGACGGTGAATGCCGGCGGTACGGTGGTTGGAACGGTTACGTTGAACACCGTTGCTCCCGCTGGCGGTGCCACTGTTTCGCTTTCGAGCAATAATGCCGCGATCACCGTGCCAAGCTCGGTGGTAGTCCCGGCCGGTCAAGCGCGCGTTACCTTCAACGCCACGGCTGGATCGGTGGGGTCTTCCACCGCCGTTAGCATCATTGCCGTGCTTATCGATAGCTTCAAGACTGGCACGGTAACGGTTGTCCCTGCGGTTGACGTACTGAGCGTTTCCGTCGCGGCGAGCCCGATTCGAGCTGGCGGCAATACAACCGGAACGGTCACTTTAGTTGGACCAGCGGGAGTTGGCGGACAGGTCGTCCAGCTAACATCTAGCACTTCACAGGTGACGGTGCCTTCAACGGTCACCGTTCCTCAGGGAGTTTCAACAATGATCTTCCCCGTGACTTCGGTAGGTACGTCTAACCTGACGGCAACGATTACCGCCCGAGTCACCACGAGTAAGACCACCACCGTTTCGGTAAACCGACCAGTTCTGGTGAGCGTTGCGCTTAGCCCGACCTCGGTTCAGGGCGGAACGAGTTCGACTCTCACGGTAACCCTTGCTGCACCAGCACCGGCCGGCGGCGTGGTGATTAACCTCACCAGCCAAAAGACCGGAGTGGCGACCGTTCCGGTCTCGGTAACGATCCCTGCCGGATCGACTTCGACCACGGCAACCGTGACAACGTTCACCCGAACCACGACCGCAACGAGCTGGATCTACGGAAACATTCCGGGCGACGGCACGCGCGGTGCGCTCCTTACCGTTACCGCTTCGTAATCGGTAACTGAATCAAGCAGGGTCCTCGCCATATTGGCAAGGACCCTGCTTTGTTTTTGGTGTGCTATCCAAGTTCGATTCTGCCTCGGCGGGTAAAGTCCGCCAAGTGGGGTTCCCCTCGATGAAGAGACTATTGATGGCACTTTCGATGAGCATTGCATCCGTTGGCGTTGCGGCAGACCTGCCGAGAAGCACTCCCGAGGCGCAGGGAATTTCTTCTGCCGGGCTACTTAAACTCGTCAACACCCTTGAGCAGCGGATTGATCATGTTCACAGCATCATGATTGTTCGTCACGGCAAAGTCGTGGCGGAGGGTTGGTGGACGCCGTACGCCGCAAACAAGCCGCACGAGCTTTATTCGCTGAGCAAAAGCTTCGCGTCGTCCGCAATTGGAATGCTGATCGCCGAGGGGAAAATTAGCCTCGACGATCCCGTGATCAAGCACTTTCCGACGGAAGCCCCGGCGAACCCTTCCGACAACTTGAAGGCGATGCGGATTCGGGACTTGCTTTGCATGTCTACCGGACAGCACGGGGATGAGGTCGATAAGGTCAAATTCCTCAACTCCGGGTCGATTGCAAAGCAGTTTCTTGCACTTCCGGTGGCGCACAAGCCGGGAACGCTTTTCTACTACAACACGGCGGCAACCTACATGCTGAGCGCGATCGCGCAGAAGGTGACCGGCCTCACGCTGACGCAGTACTTGACGCCGCGATTGTTTGAACCGCTAGGAATCAAGAATCCGAAGTGGAACCAGGATGAGCAAGGCGTGGACCTTGGTGGCTTTGGCCTCAACATCACGACCGAAGATATTGCGAAGTTTGGGCAGCTTTATCTTCAGCGTGGAGAGTGGAACGGTCAGCGGCTCCTTCCTTCCGCGTGGGTGGACCTTGCGACTTCGAAGCAAGCAAGCAACGGAAGCAACCCGAACAGCGACTGGGATCAGGGCTACGGCTACCAGTTCTGGCGCTGCCGGGGCGGTTTCTATCGCGGCGATGGCGCGTTTGGTCAGTACTGCATCGTGATGCCAGAGCAGGATACGGTTGTGGCGATCACGTCGGGAACGAACGACATGGGCACGATCATGAGCATCCTTTGGGATCAGTTCGTGCCAGAGCTTCGCGCCGGAAAACTACCGACTTCAGAAGCAGATCATCAGGCGCTCGTGCAAAAGCTGGGGTCATTGGTTCTGCCCTTGGCAAAAGGCTCGGCCAAGCCTGCGGCAGGAGTGGTTGGCAAGAAGTTCAGCTTCGACTCAAATGTCCTTAACTATTCGGACCTCAGCGTTGGCGAGAATGCGGTGAAGTTAACGATCGGCGGCAAGGTCCGAGAGATCGCGTTCAGCGGCACTAAATGGACCGACATCGGTGAAATCATCGATAACGTGAAAGCCTCCGTTTCGGGCGGCTGGACGGCTTCAGACACCTTGACGCTGAAGATTGCTAACCACGAAACGCCATACGTGCAGACCCTTACGTTGAAGTTCTCTGGAAATCAAGTGACGGTTGACAGCCAGTTCAACGTGAGCTTTGGCGGGAATCCGAAGGCAACCTTCACCGGCGTCGCCAAGTAACCCCACCCTTGTGGTCGCAATCCGCGACCACAAGTTATCTTTGTTATCGAAAAGTCACTTCTGAACAGAGAGATTTGTTCGGTCGTTTTCGCAGGGCCAAAGGGAGAAACGGAGCCTGCTGGCGGAGAGGGAGGGATTCGAACCCTCGGTGAGTTGCCCCACACCGCATTTCGAGTGCGGCGCACTAGACCACTATGCGACCTCTCCACTTACGATTATGACATAGCCGAGACTGCCGGTAAGCTAGCCGGGTGTCTGGAACCGCTGAATTGAACCTAGAAGCCGAAGCTGCATCGCTGCGGCAGGATTGGAAACGGTTCGTTGCGGGGGTGTTTCTCTTCGGTTTTGGGTTCGCGATGTATAACGGCGTGTTCCAGAACTTCTTCAAAGAAGCCGTCGGAGCGAAGGAGTTCGACCTGGGACTCCTTGAGAGTCTTCGCGAAGTTCCGGGTCTTTTGACCGCGCTGACGGCCGGACTGCTGGCGGCGATTGCCGAAGCGCGGGTTGCGGCGATTGGGCTTGCCATTACGGCGTTTGGAATCGCCGCGACGGGTTCTTTCCCGGTGATGGGCTTCATCATTGGGATTTCGATTTTCTGGTCGATTGGGTTTCACCTTTACGCGACCATGCAAAGCCCGATCACGCTGGCCTTGGCGAAAGGCAAGGAAGGAGGGCGGCACTTAGGCAACATGTCTTCCGTCGGCGCGGTGGCCACGATTGGCGGACTCGGGACGGCTTACATCCTCTCTCAGCTTCTGCCGAAGGGCACGTATCAGCCGTATTTCTGGATTGCGGGTGTGGCCATTCTTGGTGCGGCGTGTTGCATCGGGACGCTTTCTCACCATTCGGCCGGCGGCAAGCGACAACCGATTGTCTTCCGGAAAGAGTACGGACTCTTCTATTTGCTGAGCTTCCTGGAAGGCTCGCGCCGACAGATTTTCTCCATCTTCGCCAGCTTCACCTTGATCCTTGTCTACAAGGTGCCGGTGCAGAACATGCTTGCGCTGCAATTCTTGAACGCCATCTTGATCGCTATCACCGCGCCGAAGATGGGACGGTTGATAGACAAGCACGGAGAGCGCGGACCGCTGCTCTATTACGGCCTCGGGCTGGTCTTTGTGTTCGTCGGTTACGCGACCATCAAGCGCATCGAAGTCTTGTACTTCCTTTTCATTCTTGACAACGTGCTGTTCACTTTCGGTAACGGATTCACAACCTATCTTCACCGCATCGCTCGGCCCGGCGAGCTGACGCCGTGCGTGAGCATGGGAATCACGATGAACCACGTCGCTGCCGTCACCGTGCCAGTTGGTGGTGCGTACCTCTGGAAGGTTGCGGGCAACTATCAAGCGCCGTTCTGGGTTGGCGTTGTCATCGCGGTGGGATCATTGATTGCGACTCGATTCATTCCAGATCGAGCACCGGCAACCGTTGAGGCGTGATGGACAGGTTCGAGCAGGTTGAAGTCAGTTCGCGGGCCGAACTGCGGAATTGGCTTTCGGCGAATTACGAGCAGAAAGACAGCGTCTGGCTCGTGACGTACAAGAAGGTCGTTCCAGAAAAGTACGTGTCTTACGACGACATCGTCGAAGAGGTCATTTGCTTTGGCTGGATCGATAGTCGGCCTGCGAAGTTGGATGAGGAACGATCGATGCTGCTAATTTCGCCGCGAAAGCGGACAAGCAAATGGTCGAAGGTGAACAAGGACCGGGTTGAAAAGCTCGAGAAGCTTGGTTTACTTTTGCCGCCCGGCATCGCGAAGATAGAGCAGGCCAAGCGCGACGGCACTTGGACCGCGCTGGACGAAGTTGAATCGCTTAGCCTTCCGGATGATCTCGCCGCTTGTCTTGAAGCTGAACCTCTGGCGAGAGCCAACTTCGACGCGTTTCCCCGCTCCGCGAAGCGCGGGATTCTGGAGTGGATTCTGAACGCGAAAGGCGCCGAGACTCGCCAAAAGCGTGTGCAGCTCACGGCAATCATGGCGGCAGAAAACCTTCGGGCTAACTTCCCGGTCGAGAAAGAAAAGCTAAAGCGTCGTCTCTAAGATCGCCTGCTTCATCTTGGGTCCAATGCCAGGAAGGTCTTGTTCTTGGACGGTCTGCTGAAGCTGGGCGAGGGTTGAAATCTGGTGCTCTTGCCAGAGTCGGCGGGCGGTTTTCGCGCCGAGACCGGGAACGCGGACGAGTTCCAGCACGGAAATCGGGGCTTCCTTTTCCCACTCAAGCTGCTTGCTACTGACTCCGTCGCGGATGATCTCTTTCATGTATTGCGCGATGAGCTTGCCAACCATGGGAATCTCGGTGAGTCGGTGCTCCACGTGGAGATCCATGATTGGCTCCGGCAATTTCTCAATCGTCCGAGCGATCTGGGTGTAGCGCGTCGCGTGGCTTTCCTCGTAGCCGGCGATGATGAGGAAATCTCGCAGGTCGCGGAGTCGGTTCGCCATTTCCAGATTGGTCATGTGTTCAATATGCGAGAAATCGGCGGTTTTGTGCCGAAGGTTGGAGCGGGTTTGGAGATTGTTATAATCAAAGTGTGGAAAAGGTCGAGGTTCAAAGCGTTGGCGACTCGCTCGGAGTGATCATTCCGCAGGAAATTCTGGAGAGGCTGCAGGTGGGCGCTGGCGATGAACTGATCCTGACCACGACTCCGCACGGTTTTCAGCTGACAAAGGTTGATGCGGTGTCCAAAAGGCAGCTTGACGATTTGACGAGAATAATGCAGGAAGACCACGAACTTCTGCGAGCTCTCGCGGATTGAGCTAGCCGATCCAGATATTCCGAACGGAATATGAGGCGTGGCCGTATTGTGGCGCGCTGACTCATACTTAGGGAATGAGTTTTCCGGCAAATTTTGCTTGGGGCGTTGCGACGGCTTCTTACCAAATTGAGGGTGCGCCGTATTTGGCGGGAGGTGGGTATTCGGTTTGGGACATGTTCTGCCGACGCCCGGGGAAGATCAACGACGCTTCCAACGGCGACATCGCCTGCGACCACTTCAATCGGTTCCGCGAAGACGTCGCGATGATGGCCGAGCTCGGCGTGAAGCATTACCGCCTCAGCCTATCTTGGCCACGGATTCAGCCGGGCGGGCACGGCGCGCCGAGCGAGGCGGGGTTGGCGTTTTATGATCAGCTCATTGACGAGCTTCTGGCCAAGGGCATCACGCCCTGGGTGACGCTTTTCCACTGGGACGCGCCCTATGAGCTTTATCTTCAGGGCGGCTGGTTGAACCGGGACCATGCGGATTGGTTTGCGGATTACACCCAGATCGTTGTCGACCGACTTTCGGACCGAGTCCAGAACTGGATGACTCTGAACGAGCCTCAGTGCTTCATCGGGCTTGGGCTCCAGAGCGGGATTCATGCTCCGGGCGACCAGCTGGGAATGGCCGAAGTTTTGCTGGCGGGACACCATGCTTTGCTCGCCCACGGAAAGGCATGCCAGGTTATTCGGGCGCATGCCAAGACGGCGCCGATGATCGGCTGGGCGCCGGTTGGGGCAGCAAAGATTCCAGCGACAAACTCGGCCGAAGACATCGAAGCGGCACGCGAGTCAATGTTCGCCACCCAGAAGGATTCGGTTTGGAGCAACTCTTGGTGGAACGATCCGATCTTCTTTGGCGAGTATCCGACCGAAGGGCTTGAAGCCTATGGCGAGCTGGCTCCGAAGCCGAAGGCGGGGGATATGGAGACGATTGCTCAGCCGATGGACTTCTTTGGCGCGAACATTTATAACGGCCAGACCGTTAAAGCGAGTGAGAACGGGCCAGAAGAGATTCCGAACCCGCTGGGGATTGGACGCACCATTTACCACTGGCCGGTGACACCGGACTGCCTGTATTGGGGGCCGCGGTTCTTGTATGAGCGATACAAGAAGCCGATCATCATCACCGAAAACGGGCTTGGACTATCCGACTGGGTTGCCCTAGACGGCAAGGTTCACGACCCGCAGCGAATCGACTTCCTGCATCGCCACCTTCAGGCGTTTGCTCGGGCGGGCGAAGATGGCGTGGAGATTGCGGGGTACTTCCAGTGGTCTCTCATGGACAACTTTGAGTGGTACGAGGGGTATCGGCACCGGTTTGGTCTGGTGCACGTGGACTACCAGACGCAGGTTCGTACGCCAAAGGACAGCGCGTATTGGTACCGCGATGTCATGGCGTCCAACGGCGCGGACTTATAACGCGTTATCCCAAGTATCGGTGGTTTTGTCGTACAGCTCGTCGATCTTGTCGTTTGCCACGCGGAGGCGGCCGGCGAGGACCCGGGAGAGGTTGGCGAGTACGACAAAACCCCATTCTCGGTTGGCGTTCATTTTTGCCCGTAGTTCCTTGGCGGGGATGACGGCGGCGTCGACGAGGCCGGTGCAGACGACGTTGGCGGTTCGAGGGCGGGCGTCGATTAGGGCGATTTCGCCGAGGATGCTTCCGGGGCCGACTTCGCTAAGTTTTTGACCGTCGGAGGTGAGGACGTTGAGGCGGCCTTCCAAGATCAGATAAAGGTCGCTGCTTTGTTCACCGCTGCGGATGAGGGTTTCCTGCGGCAGGAATCGCTTCATCGTGGCGAGAGATGCGATCTCTTCGATTTGTGCGTCGCTGAGTCCAACGACCAGATAAGTTTTTTTGAGCGCAGCGAGGTCCAACATTAGTCGGAATCATAGCCGAAAATTCAGGCTTTTCGGTTTCTTGCGACAACGACGAAGTCGTTATTCATCGCTGGGGCGCGGCTGACGAAGAAGGTGGGCTCGTAGCCTTGGCTCTTGTGGTCGGCGATGTAGCGGACGTCGGCGATGTCGATGTGGACGGTGCCGAGGCCTTCGACCTTGTAGCGGCCATATTCGTCCGGGCTGCCCAACTCGGTGTGGGAGATTTCGAAAATGTTGTCCCGGATCTGCTTCATCGCCGTCAATTTTACTTCGGGGGAACCTGCGAACGCTTTGCCTGGCCTTGGGTGGCTTTGTGTTGCCTTGCGTGGCTATGGGGGAAGTTTATTTTTCGCTAGTTCTAGGAGATTTGGCGGGGCGGCTCTCCCTCCCCAACCCCTCCCTCTCGCCGTTTTCAACGGCGAAAGGGAGGGGCTCGGACGGCTGATCTGGGTTAAAGTGGAAGGGTGAATCAGGGGAGCCAGCGGGGGGCGAAGGATTTGGTCCGGGTCTTTGCGCTGTCTTACGGCTTGTCGCTGATCACTTCTTTGGTCCTGCGGAACGTGATTGGGGCGCCGATTTGGTTGGCGGTGCTGATGTACGGCACGCCGTTTGGCATCTGTTTCGGCACCGTCTCGATGTTGCGGCTGGACGAGTTTCGGCTGAAGAGCTATCTCGCCACGGTTTTCCTGCGCGTTCTTATCTTACTTGACGGCGGTCTTTGTCGCGTTCTTCATCGCGCTGCTTTGCAATATCTCCTTGCGCACCCAGCGGATGCCTTGGGAGGCGGATGTGGTGTCGATTATTCAGAGCATCGTCACGCAGTCGTACTTCCAGGTTTCGGGTGCGGCGGCGATTTGTATTGCTTTTCTGACTTCTAGTATTCAAGCGATATCGCGAAAGCTCGGCCCGGGGGTGCTGACCAACTGGTTGCGCGGTTACTACCACGAGCCGCGGGAGGAGACGCGAATTTTCATGTTTCTGGACATGAAGGACTCGACGACTTTGGCGGAGGCGCTGGGGCACATGAAATTCAGCGCGCTGGTGCGGGACTTCATGGCCGACCTCACGGCGCCGGTGCTGGCAACGAAGGCGGAAGTGAGCCACTACATTGGCGACGAAGCGGTGATCACGTGGCAAATGGAACGCGGGCTTGCGAATGCGAACTGCTTGCGGTTCTTTTTCTTGTTCCAATCCCGGCTGGAATCGCGCCGAGCGTATTACGAACGTAACTACGGCCTCCTGCCCGGCTTCAAAGCGGGCGCGCACTACGGCCAAGTGGTGACCACAGAGGTCGGAGAGATCAAGAGCGAGATTGTGTACCACGGCGACGTGCTCAACACCGCCGCCCGAATCCAAGGCATGTGCGCGGGGCTGGGGGAGGAGTTCTTGATTTCCGGGGAGCTCTCGGCGAAGCTGGGGTCGTGGGATGGGTTACGGTCGCTGGGGAGCTTTGGGTTGAAGGGGCGTGAGAAAGAGGTGGAGTTGGTGGCGGTGAGTGCATCCACTTAGCCGTCAGAGCTCAAGCCCTTTTACGGCTATGTCCTCAGTCGATGTGTTGGTACTTGCATGCTGTCTCTAGTTCTTTAGCTCCTCAGAAGTTGCTTTGCGATTCGAGGGCTGAAAGTAAGGTCATTTTGGCTGCAATTTTCGCGCTGATTTAATGATGTCGGACATCAAAATCAGAGCCGGTTCCAATTTGTTATCGTTGTAACGATGCGCTACCACAACGAACTCCATATCGCTTCGGTAAGAAATACCGGCGGTCTTGTCTGACAGCTCAATCGTCCGATCCACGGGATCAAAGATGATCGGATCGCACGGCAGGAAGGTGTTCGGCTTTACCTTTCCGCCACACGTGTGGCCATCGATCTTAACAATCATTTCGTTCGTCAGATCATTCTTAATCCGGATCGCGAAGGGCCGGTACCGATAAGGACCGCGCCAGCACTGGATACCAAGAAACAGCAGAACGCCGACGCAACAAAAGATAACAATCAATGTGCGCATCGCGGCCGTCATTGTTCGTGGACGATACCCTAAGATTTATTTGTTACAAGACTCGGAAGCATGCCTAGAGTCCCAAATACTTGGCTCTTAGCTTCAAGATGCTGAGCTCGTTGAAGGGCTCGCCGCGGAATTCGATCTGGGTTGGCGAGTTCTTGCCACGAGCGGCCTCTTGCTTTAGGTAATCAGAGACATCCATCCATCGGATCTCTTTGTCTGAAGTTCGAATCACGAGCAAGACAGGGTAAGCCTGTTTCTTCCAATATGAAGCCCATCGGCGATTTTTGACCTGGAAGATTTCGGTGTCGTCGCGCTTCCGCGCACGAAGGTAGGAGTCGCCGGATTTTAGCTGCAGGTAAAGGCGTTTGCCGCTCGCATTCCCTTTGTCGTCTCTAAACTCAATTTCTGCGTCGATGCCGTGGTCGCTGTTGGCGTAGAGGCGCATGATTTGTCCCGCGCTACTAACCACGAGACCCGCATGATGAACTGCCTGAAGCTCACGACTTTCGTTGTCGATCGAGACAGCCGCAAGGGCTCTTTCGTCGAGGGCCCTTTGCTTTAAGTCATCAGACCCGAGTATCTTCTCGATGGTGTCCACTAATAAAATTTCCGAACCGCACTTTGTGCAAAGAACCTCGAGGTCTCCGTTGTCGATTGCCTCATCGATAATCTCTTGAGGAATGCGCAGATCAAATTTACGACATTTCTGGCTGAGACAAGCGTAATGTCGAACGCGGCAAACGTTCTTGCCGTTTGCTAGGAGGTGGTTGCCAATTTGCTTTTGGAAAAGGGCTTTAGTATCGTCCGATATCGCAGGGTCAAAGTGAATCTCTAACCGCGCATGACCTTCATTCTCGCTGATGAGGTTAATGCCCAGTTGCTGGTTAGTAATGTTTCTAAAATCCGCCGCGTTTCTCCAAAGATCCACGGTGTCAAATGCCTCCGTGTGATGCAACAGTACAACCAGAGTCGCGTAGATGTCGTCAATGTGACCGTCGAACTCAAACGTAACAGCCATCGAAGGATGGCGTGGTTTACTCTTGCGTTCTCTACGAAAATAGCTCGGAAAGGATAGGATGACGTCGCCATTGATGGGTTGCCTAAGGCACCATTTCCGTTCCACGCAGAGCTCGTTCAGTTTCTTTAATAGCGTTCTATGGTCTTCGTTGTCTACCGGGCTAAAGTCTTGGTAGTCTAATACACCACTTAAAAGCGTACTTTCTGAAATACAGCCGAGTTCTTGAGGGTGAGCTCTAAGGCTCCGCACAACGGCAGCGGTGTACCTGCTTAAGATTTCCGGCTGAAGTAGGACGATGTCCCCAGACAGCAGCATAATATGGCCGGGCCTTTCCAATCCCTTTAACACTGCGCTAAGATCGTCGGGAGTAGCTATTTCCCCAACTACATCCAAATGTTGCTTTATGGCAGCAACCGGTACGAGCATCTTTCCTTGGTCACGAAGTTCGAGAACGTGTGACTTCAAGCGCTCAAAGATGATTGGGGAGCTGTTAGTTGGAATCGAGTTCCAATCGATGGCTTCTTGGATTGCGGCCTCAAGTTTCTCGATTCCTTGCTCTGTCTTGGCACTTGTGAGATGCAATGGTTTTGTAAAGCCGCGTTCAACCATGAACTCATCGTAGTGGCTTTGACTACGCGTCAATCCGCCACGATCTACTCGGCCTGCGACAAGGAGCTTTTTGCAGTCATTTGGTGCGGATTTTTCAAGGTCACGGTCCCATTTCCCGAGAACCTCGAACGGGTTTCCTTGTTGCGGATTGAATACAAATACGGCCGCTTGAGCATCTCGGATGAAGAGTTGGTGAACCAGGCGGTAGTCATTTTGGCCAGCAAAGTCCCAGAGCCAAATTTCTTGTTTCGTACCATCGCTTGATTCGGCAGGCAACTCCCATTGAGTAGCCCAAACTCCGTCGGTCGAAGCAGTGTCTTGAAACTTTTTGAACCGGATGCGACGCGCTAGACCTGATTTGCCTACCCCAGAATCACCGACAAATAGCACCTTGGCGTTTTTATAGGCTAATTGCTCGGGAGCCACACGGGTTGTTGATTGCAAACGCCAAATCCGCAGGACACCGTGACTACTAGCTGAATAGGCGGATTCTCCATCTTGGCTTAAAACGATGGAGCGAACCCAGCCAGCATGGCCTTTCACGGAGAAGAGACATTTTCCGAATTCGATATCCCACTTTCGGATTGTGTTGTCCGCTCCACACGAGAGTGCGAATCTGCCGTCCCGGGTGGTGCAAACGGACAAAACGTTACCCGTATGTCCCTCGAGTACGTGCAGGCATTTTCCGGTTTCGAGGTCCCATTTCCGGAGGGTGTTGTCATTTCCTCCAGTGATGGCAAATTTCGAATCTTGACTGATAGCGACGGAGCGGACCGTGCCGTTGTGTCCTTGCAGGACTTTCAAGCATTTTCCGGTTTCAATATCCCACTTTCGTATAGTGTTGTCGATCGATCCGGAAAGTGCTATTTTCCCGTCTTGGCTGATTGCCACGGTTTCGACGGTATCGGCATGTCCCTCAAGTACATGGAGACATTTTCCGGTTTGGAGGTCCCACTTTCGGACGGTATTATCGTGTCCTCCCGAGATTGCAAATTTGCCGTCTTGACTGATAGCAACGGAGTGGACGTAACTTCTGTTTCCCTCTAGCACCATTGAACAACGACCAGTCGAGAGGTCCCACTTACGAAGAGTACGGTCTCCTGAACCGGAGATTGCGAAAGTGTCGTCCTGGCTTATTGCGACGGAGAGAGCATGATAGGCATGACCCTCTAGGACCTTAATAAGTTGACCGGTTTCCAGGTCCCACTTGATGAGGCTTCCGTCGGATGATCCGGAGACGGCGAATTGTGCGTCCTGGCTAACGGCGAGCGACCACACGCTCTCCGTGTGTCCCTTTAATATTTTGACGCAGTCTCCGGTACCGGTATCCCATTGCCGAAGGGTATTGTCCTTTGAGGCAGAGATGGCAAACTTTGCGTCCTGGCTGATGGCAACACAGTTGACAGAGGCCTTGTGTCCCTTTAGGACCAATGAGCACTGCCCAGTTTCGGTGTCCCACTTTCGGACAGTATTGTCGAATGACGCTGAAAAGGCCATTCTCCCATTTGGGCTGATGGCGACGGACCAAACGGAGCCCTTGTGTGCATCCAGTACTTTCCGACACTTTCCGGTTCCGAGGTCCCACTTTCGGACGGTGTCGTCTACCGAGGCGGAGAGCGCAGATCTTCCGTCTTGGCTGATGGCAACGGACCGCACGCTATCTGTGTGGCCTGTAAGGACCTTGAGACATGTGCCTGTTTCAAGGTCCCACTTACGTATGGAAATGTCTTTTGATCCCGATAGAGCGTATTTTCCATCGGGGCTAATGGCAGCGCAGTAAACGGCGCTCGTGTGGCCTTTGATGACCTTGAGACATTGTCCAGTTTCGACGTCCCACTTTCGAATGGTATTGTCCTCGGAGCCAGTTACCGCAAATTTCCCATCTTGGCTGATTGCAACAGACCAGACGATGTCCGTGTGTCCCGAGAGAACTCCGAGACAGCTTCCGGTCTCGATATCCCACTTTCTGATGGTCTTGTCACCGGCTCCGGAAAGAGCAAATCTACCGTCTTGGCTGATAGCGACTGAGTTTATTCCTCCAGAGTGCCCTTCCATGACGCTGAGACATCGTCCGTTTTTCAGGTCCCACTTGCGAAGGGTTCGGTCGTCTGATCCGGAGATCGCAAAGTTCCCATCGGGGCTAATGGCAACGCAGCGGGCGGAGTCGGTATGGCCCAAACTGATAATTCGCTGCAGATTTGGTGGCGGAGCCTCAACCCCTTTGGCCGAGTCGTCGTCCGATGCAAAGGACACGGGAAGGCACGTTTTCAGGAGCTGCTCATATGCCTGTTCCTGTCGGTTCTGCCAATCAACGTAAAGGAATTGGGCAAGCGCCACGGGTATGTCGGCATCATCGAGCCGAACCGGGATGAAACGGCGGTTACGATTTAGCGGGTCGCGGAAGAGAAAGCTGCCGTGCTCCATCTGCACATAGTCCGACCCCGTCGCGTTCCCGGACAGGAACAAGAACAGCACTCGCGATTTCGCGAGGCCCTCGTTGACTTTCGCCGGAATGCTATCGCCCGGCTGAATCTCCCACTCGTCGAACCAGACCCTCACCCCGTCATCGCGGAGCCGCTCCGCCAAGGCGCGCACGACGTCCTTGTCTTTTGAGCTATGGCTCAGGAAGACGTCGAAAGCAAAGGTTTCGGCCATAGCGTAAGGGTCATTCTACGGCATTAGCCGTTATAGATCACCCGCTTTACCAGGTTGATCGTCCGTGCGGCGTTGCCTGTCGCTTGCGCCGCCTGCAACTCCGGCTTTTGCGCGTAGATCATCAGCGCCTTCTTCATGCAGTTGGCGAAGAACTCGCGGGAGAGGGCCATGGATTCGACTTGTTCGGTGCGGTAGGTGAACTGGTCTTCGCCGTACCAGCCGGAGTAGCCGGTGTCGATGGCGGCGTAGCAGAACTCGACGAGGCGCCAGATGTCGTCGGTGCCGGCAATGCGGTCTTCGTCGTTCGAGTTGTATTTCGCGCCGTTGATGTGGAAGTTGGCGATCGGCAGGCCGAAGGTTTTGAGGGTGTAGAGCGAATCGGCGGGGGTGTTGCCGACCATTTGCTCGTGGCCGTAGTCGATGGCGACGCCCATGACGGTTTTGCCGAGGGTTCGGTTGACTTCCAGACACACAAGGGCGGCCTTGGCCACGGTGTTGGTGATCATGTTCATCTCCCGCGGTTCCTTCTGCTTGGGCTCGGTGCCGAACTGGAGGCCGAGGCTATCGCACTTGGCGGCGATTTCGGTGCAGGCATCGATGAACCAGCGCAGCCGCTGGCCGTAATCGACTTCGAAATGGTAGTCCCAGCCATCGGAGCCGGGCCAGTAGCCGCAGCTGACGCAGCCGATTTCTTTCGCAATTTCGACGCCGAGGAGGATTTGTTCCAGGGCAACTTTTCGGATGGCGGGATCGGGGTGGGTGACGGCGCCAAACTTGAACTTGGGATGGGTCCAAGTGTTGAAGTTCATGTTGGTCGGGGCGACCTTGTGCTGGGCGAGGGCGGCGGTGATGGCGGCGATTTTGGCGGAATCACGCGCGCCGTGATCATCGAGGAAAACGACTTCGTGGAATTCGACACCGTCGATTCCGGCTTGGCGGACGCGGGCGATTTGGGCGACGACGGAGTCGTCGAAAGTCGGATCGTCGGCGTTGTATCCGGCTGGGGCAAACCGGTCGGCGAACATTCCGGCGCACCAGTGCCCGGCGGCAAAGCGGATGCCGTAGGTGTTGAGGAAGTCCGACACGCGGTCTCCTTCGAGGTAGCCCGAAAAATCTGATTCCAGTTTGTTGAGGAGTTCGGCGGTGTATTCCATGGTCTTCTTCGACTTTTGTTTTGCAATGTTTATGCCCGAGTTTGCAGGCATGCGATTTTTGGATGTTACCGAAGAACCTTAGGCGATAATGCCAGTGGCGTTTGCCGAGCGACTATGAATCCACGCGCATTTTTTGTCATCCATACCGATGGGACCAAGTTTGGTCCGGCGGATATCGCGACCCTGAAACTTTGGATTGCGGAAAACCGCGTTGGTCCCCAGACGATGTTGGAGGATGCGCTGACGAACGAGCAGATTCCGGCTTCGCAGGTGCCGGAACTTGGGTTGCCGGTCGCACCGGCTGCCCCGACGTACGGTGGTGGACCGGCTTATGGCGCCGCGCCGACAGCTTCGGCTCCGTGGCAGACCGGGCAGCATAACCCGGTTTATGTGCCCGACACGTCGGGCAATCCGAACTTGTGGTGGTGGAGCTTGCTTTGCGGCCTTGGCGCTTGCGTCGTTGGCTACTTTATCGGCATCGGCGGCATCTTCTTGGGCATCACAGCGATTCAGCAGGGTTGGGGCTCTTGGAAGCAGGGCGATAAGTACAAGGCTTTGCCGGGGATTCTGCTCGGCTCAATCGCCTTGATCTGGCGCATCTATTCCTTTACGCAGCGTTAAACCTTCGTGGTCTTCCACTTTCCGAACTGCCACGCGATGGCGGAGAGGACTCCTTGGACGAGCTGGGTGGAGGACATCGCTATCCAGGCGCCGGCGGCACCCATTCCAGCGCCGAAGGGTGAAACGATCGGTCCAAGGATGACGAACCCAGCCGGAAGGGCTAGGAAGAACGCTAGCGGCACGCGCAAGAACCAAAGCGCGAAGACGGTAATCCAGAGTGGGCGGACGGTGTCTCCCGCGCCTTGCATTGCGCCGAGCAAGACCATGGCGTAGGCAAAGAACACCTCGGTGAGGCAGAGCCAGCGGAGCAGGGCGGCGGCTTCGGTGATAATGCCGAGCTTGCCATCGACGAGGAGGTCCGCAATTTGGAAGGAGAAGAAGTAGATGGGACCGCAAAGGGCGAGAGTAACGGCCCCGGCCCAGTGCGCGGCGGTCCAACCAATCTTCTCGGCGCGGATGGGGTCCTTCATGCCAAGGCTCTGCCCGACAAGGGCACCGGCCGCGACCGATAAGCCGAAGCTAGGCATGAACATCACGCTCTCGATGGCGAAGCCAATGCTCATGGCGGCGATGGCAGTAGAGCCGTCCGGGACTTGCTTGAGCGCGAGGGTGAAGGCAGTCAGCGAGAGCACACGCAAAACCGACATGACGCAGGCAGGCAAGGCCACCTTCAGGATGCGCACGACCCAGTCGTGATCTGGCAATTTAAACTTTGAGACCGGCCCGAGTGGGGTTCTTCCGACGAAAGGCGTGTAGACCAGCGCGGCAACCCAGGCGCTAAGCGAGAGCGCGAGACCCGCACCGGAGAGGCCCATGTTTGCGCCAGGCAAAGTGAAGAAGCCCATCTGGCGCGGCGGGAAAATGAGCAGGTAGTTGAAGATCAGGTGCAACACGATTTGCATACTCGTGATGACCATTGGGCTCTTTGTGTCGCCAACGCCTCGCAGCGAACCCGCTAAACACTGGATCACGAAGATCGCAGGCAATCCGATGGAGTAGGTCTGGATGAACCGCACCATCTGAAGTTGGGCATCGAGGTCGGTTGCGGGCAGCACGGCGGCGGCGACGGGCGCAGCGCCGAACCAGGTGAGGATGGCAAAGAGAAAGCCGCTGACGACGGAGAGCCGAAAGCCTTGGCGGTTGGCGCGGCGGAACTCGGTACGGGTTCCAGCCCCGAACGCGCGGCTAACGATGGCGGTGGTTCCGGTTCCAAGGGCGACGGCCAGCGAGAACATCAGGAACATCACCGTGGTAGCGCCTCCGTGCCCGGTTAAAGCAGACGCCGGGAGCGAGCCGATGAACAGGCGATCGAAGAGGATGTTGACGACTTGGAGACTGTTGACGGCCACAACGGGCCATGCCAAGGTCCAAACGATTTTCGTGTAACTATCGCTTTTGACCGACGAGTTTTCTGCGTTTTCGGCCAATAAGCTCACTTTCTGAGGGTACCAGCCGGATAGGGTCTGCTCAACGGTGATGGAGTAGGTGATAATAGGCCGTCGATGGCAGACAACGATGTCCAATTGCCGCCCGATGAGGCCTCGGAAGCTACGGCAGAAGAGACCCGCAAGGCCGAGCCACAGTTCGAGGAAGGCTTCACGCTCAAGACGCTTCTGGGTGCGATTTTCATCGCGCTGTTCATGTTGCCGGGCGGGATGTACCTGGGCTTGGTTGCCGGGCAAGGCATTGGAGACGCCGCGGAATGGGTCACGATTGTGCTCTTCGCCGAGGTTGCTCGACGATCTTATTCTCCCCTTCGCAAGCAGGAAATCTATATCCTGTTCTACATCGCGGCTTCGCTTACGGCGGTGGTCAGCGTCGAGCGTGGGCTTGCGGGCGGGCCGTTTTCTCAGCTGATTTGGAACGCGTATTTTAGTAACAGTCCGGCCGCCGCCCCAATTCAGGGGCAGATTCCGGACTGGGCTACTCCTGCGATCACGAGTCCAGCTGTGGTTCGCCGCGAGCTGTGGCATCCCGATTGGTTTAAGCCGATTGCTTTGCTCGTCGTCAGTGAGCTTTGCGGACGCTTGAGCTGGATGGGAATGGGCTATGCGCTCTTCCGCTTGACCAGCGACGTGGAGAAGTTGCCATTCCCTTATGCACCAGTCGCCGCAAGCGGCGCGACGGCGCTTTCGGAGGCCGGGACAGAGAGTTGGCGCTGGGGAATTTTCAGCACGGGCACGGTGGTTGGGCTGCTATTTGGCGTGCTCTACATCGGCATTCCGGTGCTGAGCGGAACGTTGCTGGGCGAAAGCATTACACTTTTCCCGATACCGTTTGCGGACTTTACGACGAGCGTTGAGAACTTTGCTCCCGCCGCGATTGTGGGGATTAGCTTTAGCCTCGGGAATCTGTTGGTTGGGTTCGTTTTGCCGTTTGAAATTGTCGCCGGGGCGGCGGTGGCGAGCGTGATCGGGATGATTCTGGCCAATCCGATCCTTCATAAGATGGGGATGTTGCCGAGCTATCGCCGCGGGTCTGATGCCTTGACCACCAAGTTGTCGGTGGACATGGACTTTTGGCTTTCGGTGGGAATCGGGATCAACTTCGCGATCGCGCTGATTGGCATTTATTTGATCGCCGGTGCGGTTCGGACGGCGCGCAAGCATCGGGCGGAATCGCGGTTTAGTCTGGCTCCGCCGGCGGGTCGCGGCGACGTTCCGGTTTGGACGGCGCTTGCGGCGTGGGCGGTATCGACCCTAGTGCAGATTGTCCTTTGCAAAGTCTTGGTGCCGAACTTCCCGATCTGGATTCTCGTGTTCTTCGGTTTGGTTTGGAGTCCGTTCAACTCCTATATCTCGGCGCGAATGATTGGCCTTACGGGCCGCGGCGTTTCATTCCCTTATCTGAAGGAGGGGAGCATTGTGGCCTCGGGCTATCAGCAAGTGG
Source organism: Chthonomonas calidirosea (assembly GCA_945882415.1). Classification (GTDB taxonomy): domain Bacteria; phylum Armatimonadota; class Fimbriimonadia; order Fimbriimonadales; family Fimbriimonadaceae; genus Fimbriimonas; species Fimbriimonas planktonicus. The sequence goes on along the minus strand of CAMCWC010000002.1, from coordinate 118,920 downwards.
ATATTTGGTACGCCCCGGTGCCCTTGGTGGACCATGGTTGGGTAGCGCAGCGGTTCCGCGAGGTTGAGCTGACGGGGACCAAGATGAGCAGCATCCTGAAGGCGGAGGCGGTCATGTTCCCGCTCTTTATGGTGAGTAGCTTCGTGTTCTGGGGCTTCTTCTGGAACAGCAATGCCTTGCCAAACGCGGCGTTCCCGTACGCTCAGCAGTTCTGGCCGATTCAGGCTCAGCTGGCGGCAGTGATTCAGCAAACAAACGTTCCGCGCGGTGACGGAACGGGGAATCACTTCATGAACGCGATTAAGCCGATGTACATCGCGGGCGGGACGATTTTTGGTGTTGCAGCGTTCATGGCTTGCCAGTTCTTAAAGATCCCGTTGCTGGCGTTTTATGGGTTTGCCGGCGGGCTTGGGTTATATCCGGCGAACACGTTGCCGCAGCTTTTGGGCGCTTGGTACGGGAAGAAGTTTTTGGCCAAGCGGTTCGGCGCGGAGACCTGGTCGCGGTACGCGCCGGTTCTGCTTGCGGGTTTCTTCTGCGGGACGGGCCTGGTGGCCCTGCTGTCAATCTCAATTGCATTGATCGGCAAGGCCGTGGCGAAGCTTCCTTACTGAGGGGCTCAGTCGAAGTCGGTGGATTCAGCGAGGGCGCGGATTTGCTCGATGTCGGCGCGGACGCGGTCAAGCTTGTCGAGAATGCCGGCGACGGAGTCTTTTCCGAGTGGGAAGAACTGAGGTGGGTTCTCCATTTCGGCCATTTGAATCATGATCTTGGCCGCCTTAACCGGGTTGCCGTCCATGATTGGGGCGTTGGTTTTGATCCACTCGAGGGTGCCTTCGGCGGTGGCTTCGTAGCCGGGGATGATGTTTGCGACGCGTTTGAAGGAGCGGCCACCGAAGTCGGTTCGGAAGGCTCCCGGAGCGACGGCGATGACGTTGATGCCGAAAGGCTTCAGTTCGCTGCGGAGAGACTCGGTGATGCCTTCGAAGGCGTACTTGCTGCTAGCGTACAGACCGAGACCGGCCGGGGATCGGTGTCCGACGACGCTTGTAATGTTGAGGATCGTGCCGGAGTTCTGGGCTCGCATCACGGGGACAACGTGGCGAAGGACACGAATTTGGCCGAGGACGTTGGTGTCGTACTGCTCGTGGAAGTCGGCGTCGGAGATTTCTTCAATCGCTCCGCCGATGCCGAATCCAGCGTTGTTAACGAGGACGTCGATGCCGCCGAATTCTTGGACTGCGGCTTGTACGGCGCTTGAGACATCGCCTTCTTGAGTGACGTCAAGTGGGAGGATAAGGGCTTTGTCTTTGAACTCGGCCAGAACTTCTGGCTTTCGGGCGGTGGCGACGACTTTCGCACCCGATTCGATGAGCTGCTCGGCGAGGACTCGGCCGAAGCCCGTTGATGCCCCGGTGATGAACCATGTCTTCATGGGTTGAGTCTACGCTCTGCCGTTGGGGCTAGTCTGCGGTGGGTCAAAAATACTTGGTTTCCTTCGCGATTGATCGTAAAATGATGTCTAACAGTCAATGGTTACGGTCGAGCAAGTTAAGGAACGCATTGCGAGTGTCTATCCGGGTGTCGTTATTGACATCTCGGACAAGGGAGATCGCATTGGCGGCGTGATCCGTTGGGGTGGATTTGCTAACATGCCAATCTCGGACCGGCAGCGAGACTTCCGCGACAAGGTCAGAAACGCCATGGGCTACGAAGCGCACAACGTCGGAATCATTATTGCGCTTGCGCTAAATGAGAAGTAATTTGTTTGATCGCTCGCTCATCGAACGAAATCTCGTTGCTCCCGGGACTCCGTTCGTTGCACATTACACAAGCATCAATACGCTCGTTCACTTTCTAAAGCCCGTTCTCGATTCGAATGGTGCCCGGGAAGGATGGACGTCGGCATTTGCCTCGCCAATTCAGTTTTTGAATGACCGGCAGGAGCTGCGCTTGGGACTTGCTACGCTCTCAAGGGCTGCAACTGGCGTCGGGGTTTCGACCGCAGTGAAAGGCATTTTGCAAGAATTATCGACGTCAAACGGTGACCAACGATCTGACCCTTTTCAAATGAGTTTTAGTGGCAGTCCTGACGAGTTAGGGCAGTGGCGCGGGTACGGAAAAAACGGTTATGGCTGCTCGATCCAGACTGACGTAAGTAGTCTCCACAGCATAAACGCGATTTCTGGTTGCGTAATTTATGAGCCCGTCGACCAAGATCGGTTTGCGAAGTCCGTAGTTGAAGGTATTGCCGAGTTAGACGATCCGTTACTCATTCAGCAATATCTTTCTGCCGCCGCCAGCTTCATTAAGCATCCGGGCTTTCAGCAGGATAATGAGTATCGAGTCATTGTGTTTCCGGATGTGTCAACAGTTCAGTACCGTGCAGTTGGTGACCGTATCACCCAGTACGTAGAATTGCTCACTGACCATCCTCTCTCAGTCCGCCAGATACTCATCGGTCCGGCTTGGCAATTGTCCACCCTGACGGCAACTGAGTTCGAGAACCATCATGTGGTTCAGCCAATTCGGAGGCTGCTAAATGCGGCACGGCAAGAGTCGGCGCTGCTGATGCCTAGTTCGGTTCCTTACGATCCAGAGTGATCTGGCCGACTGGTGCGCCCAGTCGGCCGTTGTTCGGTCAGGCCGTTGCCAGTTCGGGGTAGTCGGTGTAGCCTTTTTCTCCGCCGACGTAGAACGTGGCGAAGTCGGGTGCGTTTAGCTCGGCGCCTTTTTCGATGCGCTTGACTAGGTCAGGGTTGGCGAGGAACGGGATGCCGAAGGCGACAGCCGCAATGCCCTTCTCGATGGCGGCGTTTGCCGCTGCTCCGTCGTAGCCGCCATTTATGATCAGCGGGAGGCCGGCAATTTCGGCGAGCTCAAGTGAGAAACTCTCGGCCGCAGGTCGGTTGTCATTGCCGCCGTTTAGGATATGGAGATACGCAAGGCGGCGGCCTGCAAGGGCTGTAGCGGCTTTGCGGAACGTTGCTTCCAGGTCCGAGTCGGTCATCGAGTTAAACGGAGTCCAAGGGGAAAGCCGAACGCCAACTTTTTCGGCGCCGATTGCGCCGATGACCGAGTCCAGAACCTGCTTAAGGAATAAGGTGCGATCTTCTCCGTAGGCGTCCGTTCGCTGGTTCGACCCGTCTCGCAGAAATTGGTCGATGAGGTAACCGTTGGCGCCATGGATTTCGACGCCGTCAAAACCGGCGGCGATGGCGTTCTTGGCGGCAACGCCGAAAGCAGCGGCAATTCCAGGAATCTCCTCGGTGGAAAGGGCTCGTGGAAGCTCGAAGGATTCCTGAGCGAACGTAGCGGTCATCGTTTCGCCATTTGGGGCGATGGCGCTTGGGGCGACGGGAGTCTCGCCTACGAGGGTGCTATGGGCGATACGACCGGTGTGGAAGATCTGGAGGAAGGCCAGCCCACCCTTGGCGTGAATGGCATCGGCAACTGGCTTCCAGGCTTCAACTTGCGCATCGTTCCAAATGCCTGGAATGACCGGGTAGCCCGAGCCCTGCTTGGTGACGGCGGTCGCTTCGGTGATGATGAGACCGGCGTCGGCACGTTGAGAGTAGTAGGTGGCCGCAAGAGGAATTTGAATTCCGTCCGCGTCGGCACGGCTTCGCGTCATCGGAGCCATCACAAGGCGATTCTTTAGCTCGATGGATCCAAGCTTAACGGTGGAGAACAACGGTGCAGTTTCGGAAAGTTGCATAGTATCTTTTTGAAACTATGGCGGTATTTTCGCGCTCACGTCAAGGGTCCTAGTGAAAATCGCGAACAATCTTTTCGATTGTTCGCGATCTGGGTTTCTAGGCGGCGCTTTGCGGCGGAATGGACCGTTTTGCGGCGAATGCAAACACGGCAAGTCCGAGAAGAAACGCAATTCCGAAGCTGATTCGGGCGTAATTTACTACTGCTCGAATGGATCGAAGTTGGGTGGGATAGATTCCCTTTTCCTTCAGGTAGTCCTCGCTGATGCGCTTCGTGCCGTCTTCGGCAGGCTCAATGTAAGCCTTCTGATCTTCGATGACGTACTCCTGCGGCTCGCCGACGTTGCGGTAAGCATCGCCAAAGAGGTCGCCTGCGGTGTCCTTCTCAACCCGCTGAGCCAAGGCAGCCTTTCCTTCGTAGCTGCTCATCACCGGAATGCTTGCGCCGAGGCCGAGGGCCCCGACGACAAGCAGAAAGATGGCAACCGGACGCAGGAACTTACTTGGCCGTTGCATAGGCGCTGATACCCAGCGTGACTTCGTTCGAGACCTTGCCCTGCGCAGGTGCAGGAATGGTCACGCCGTAGTCGCTGAGCTTAATGTCGAACTTCGTTGCGATCTGCACAACGTCGCCGTCGAATCCGGCAGCTTTCACGGCTGGGCTAGCGGCTCGGTACTTAACGGTCGCGTTGACAGTGATGGTCTTGGTGACGCCGTGGAGGGTCAGGTTGCCGGTTACGCGGTACTTGTCTCCACCAGCCGACTTGACCGACTTGGTTTCGAACTTGATGGATGGAAACTTCTCCGCGTCGAGCCACTGTGCGCTTCGCATGTGCTCGTCTCGAGTTGGGATGCCGGTTTGAATGCTGGCGACGTCGACCATGATGGTTCCGCTGCCGGTCTTCTTGGCCATATCAAAGGTCAGGCTGCCCGAGACCTTGGTGGTCTTTCCGGTAAAGGCTTCGAATTCGGATTCGCTCACGACGGTTGCGAGGTTTCGATATTCGAGTCGATCGCCAACGACGGTGAAGGTCTTTTCGGCAGCAAAGCCGAAAGCAGACAATGCGAGCAAAGATGCGGCGAGGGTTAGTCGGTTGTTCATATTCTCTCTCCCCCAGGGTCACGTCGCGCTGGACATGCCTGAGATAGTTGACATAACAACTATACATGAGTGAAGCAGTTTGGGTTCCGATTTTTTCGATTTGTTTCGAGAAATGCGATCCGGTTGGGTTCACTATGGCGGTGACCCACTTTACGATGCCGATTCGCGGTGACAAGTTGTCGATGAATGTTCGGGTGAACGAGCACCTTCACCATTCGGTGACCGAGTTCCAAACCATCGACATTTACGACACCGAAGTCTTTGGCCGGGCTCTGTTGCTAGACGGGCATATTCAGCTGACGGAGATGGATGAGCGGGCATACCATGAGTCGCTCGTTCACGTGTGCGGTCTTTCTGTTCCGTCGCTGAAGCGGGCACTGGTCATTGGCGGTGGGGATGGCGGGGTCATTCGCGAACTTTGCCGATATCCCGGCATCGAGCGAATTGACATGGTCGAGATCGACGCGGGCGTCGTGAATGCTTGCCGAGAGCATTTGCCTACCGTTAGCGCGGGAGCCTTCGACGATCCGCGCGTTCACCTCCACGTTGGCGATGCCTTTGAGTTCGTTAAGCAAGATATTGAGCCGTATCAACTGATCGTTTCGGACTCTACCGACGTGTATGAGGGCGAAGAAGGGAACCTGAGCGAGATGCTGTTCACTTCGACTTTCTATGCCGATGTGAAGCGATTGCTTTCTCCCGAGGGATTCGTGGTCACTCAGGCGGATAACTTGGTCTTCTGCCCATATTCGCTCGAAGAGATTCGCGGCCAATTCGACGCCGTGTTTCCGCTCACCGGCTGGTACCAAGCCGTGGTGCCTTCGTTCGGTGGATTCAGCGGCTATTGCTGGGCCAGCTTAGGCGCAACCGTTTTGCCAGAATTGCCGACTGCGCCCTTTGAGCTTGCATCGCTCAACGAGGTCACCTGGCGCTGGGGACAAACCGCGTTGGTATTTGCCTGAAGATCGCTTGCGAGAGTTGGGCGACCTTGGCATACTAGGGTCATGGCAATGAGGCTTGGTAGCGAAGCGGCGGCGCAGTATGCGGAACAGGGTTACTACTTGTTCAAGCAACCAGTATTTTCGGATGAAAAGTTCGCCGAGTTGAAGGGAATCTTCGAAGAGGACTTAGTGCGGTTCACGGAAGGACAACTGGATATGATCCACACCCGCGACGAGCGGTTGCTTAAGTTCCTGATGGCCGATGAAGTGCTGGACATCGTCGAGAGCCTTATCGGGCCCAACATCGGCTTGTGGGCTTCGCACCTGATTTCGAAGGCACCGCTGGTCGGAAAGGCGACGCCGTGGCATGAAGACAGCAGCTACTGGGAAGGCCGCGTTTCGACGATGGCGCGCATCTGCACCGTGTGGTTAGCGATCGATCGCGCCACTCCCGAGAACGGCAGCATGGCGGTGATCCCAGGATCGCACTCCAACGGCTTTAGCGAGTACAAGCCAGTCGATGCGACCGCGAATATCTTCGATACCGAGATCGTGAACGTGGATGAGGATAAGGCGGTCTACTTCAGCCTCGAACCGAATGAGTGCAGTTTGCACGAAGGGCGGATTATCCACGGTGCGAAGGCGAACACTTCGCCTCATCGCCGCGCGGGCTACACCATGCGGTATTTCCCGCTCACGTCGCAGGTCTATCACGATTCGCCGAGAAACGCGGGTCACAAAATCTGGCTGGCGCGTGGAACGGATCAGGCAGACAACCGATTCGAAAACGCCTAAGACCTTTCGAAGAACTTAAGGGCGGACCGTAGATAACGGTCCGCCGTTCGAGCGATGGCTTCGTCGGATGCTTCCCGGCCGAAAGATCGAAGGACGACTCCGTAATGTAACGCGCGAAAGGCGGCCCGAATTCTGAGGTCCGGATCAGCGCTTCCGTACGCACTCCAGAAGGGCTCTTGATCGATTGGCTCAAGCAAGGCAAAAACGACTGACACATCAAGGGCCGGATCGCCGACGTGCAAATCGCCCCAGTCGATGATTCCCGATACCTCCCCATCCGACTGAACAATCACATGTCGAGGGTACAGGTCACCGTGAACCCAAGTACGGTGCATGGCGAATCGTGCATTTTGAGCCGCCTCAAAAGCGCGTTCTATTGCGAGTTCATCTTCGGAAAAGAACTCACCTAAGGAAACCTGTTTACATAGTAGCTCGACACGAAACGGAATGTCGGCTCTCCGGAGATCATCCGCTGGTGTCTCGCCATGGATCGGAACATCGTGAAGCTTCCGCAAAAAGTCAGCAATGCGGTGGGTAAGCCGCTCATCTGCGTGCAAAGCCCGATCGAGAGATTCGCCTGGAATAAATGGTGAACCTGCAAACGGAAATGGAAACAGTTCGCTTGGCTCACCAATCCATGTTGGCGCGCTGGTTGGCAAGGGCAGTTGCTTCGCCAACGCCGGCAGCCATCGACATTCCTTAATGATGAGTTCGACGGCCAACTGGCGGTGAGGAAAACGAAACACCCAAATCTCGTCAACTAGAAAAGCCTGATTGTCCCAGCCGGAGCCAAGAAACCGAATCGACTGGTGGGCAAGTTGCGGGAACTGGTTCTGTATGACAGCGCGAGCGGTTTCGAGATCGATGGGAAAGTCGCCGAGCCAAGGTGCGTTCATGGCTATCTTCCCGTTCGTCGTCGCCTGACGCGTCCAAGTTTAAACGATTCGATCAAAGCTCTGGCTTGTCCACGCGTTTGGACGCTCCCGATTATCTCAGGGTCAGCGCCAAGGCGACGGAGGGTTTCTCGCTGGCTTGCGGTCGGTGGCTCATCTCTCCAGGCGGCATTCGCCTTTACGATCTCTCCGCAATCGGGGAAAGTCATGTGAATCAGTCGGTCAGCTTCATCAAAGGCCGCCTGAAGGTCGTCACCGAGTGGCATTTGGCCATAGCCCATTTGGTCTGATTCGAGGCTCAGGTTATAGCGGCCAAGTTCGTCGATCAAGATTCGGGCGCGGCGATCGCCGTCAAGCCGACTAGGTCCGCAAGGGAGGAAGTACTCGTTCTCGCCGGTCTTCATCCAAGCCAGTCGACTGACGCCAAGGATTTCTTCGGGGATGCTGAGTTCCCGAAGAAGGTCAACTTCGCTGAGGACGGTGCTGAGATCATCAAAGGACATTGGTCGCCGGAACATTTCGGCGCGCTGTCTAGGTTCAAGTTCATCCACCCACTCGGCGGCTTCAAACAGGCTGTGCCCTTGCAGGTCAAAGTCGGGCGGCAAGCCGACAAGCCCGGCTGCACTTGCCGGGGCAGGTGCCTTCTTCGGCATGTCTTCATCCTCCGGCGGGCCAGTGAGGCTGAACTGGGTACTGACGTCAACGACATCAATGACATAGCAGTCGGGCTTGCCAGATTGACGAATGGCTTCAAGACGTTCAAATGGCGTGGATAAGCCATCGACAGTACGGGCGAGCGTTCGCACGCCGCGACCGGCCATTTGAGTGTAAAGGGCCCAACTCTGCGTTGGGCGCAGCATCAATACGCAGCTGGCTTCCGGTGCGTCGTAGCCTTCGGTTGCAACTTCTACGTTCACCAGAACCTGAGTTTTGCCGGTTTGGAAGCGATGCATGATCGCCTCGCGATGCTCAGGCTTCATCGTGCCGTCAACACTTTCCGCGGCAAAGCCCTGGCTGCGGAACAGTTCAGCAACATCAGTAGCATGCGCAACGTCTACACAGAAGACGATGGTCCGTCGGTCACTTGCGATCTCTGCCCAGTGTTGAAAGGCGATCCAGTTTCGCTTTTCAACATTAACCGCGCGGGCGAGCTGGGCGGTGTTATAGTCGCCCAATTGGGTTTTCACTCCGCTGAGGTCAACGCCGGTCGCAACCCGGAAGCCACGAAGATCAACGAGCCACCCGTCCGCCACCGCCTGACGCAGCGGATAGCGAAACACGACGTCCTCAAAAATGGCCGACTCGCTGCCGTGAAGCGGGCGGTTGTCCATTCGGTGGTCGGTTGCGGTTACGGCAAGGGTGAAACAGTCCCCCGAGTAGGAGCCAAACCGACGCATGACGTTTTGCCAGGTATCAGCCGGGGCGTGGTGCCCTTCGTCCATGATCAGCAATCCGGGCTTGAACCAGTTGAGGCGGTCAGTAAGGGGGCGACCCACCGTTTGTACGCCGGCAACAACTACTCGACTTTCGAAAGGCGCTTTTGCATCTCCGCCCTCGATACCCACGGGTAGGCGTGGGGCCATCGCGATGATTCGCTTGGCGGCTTGTTGTAGAAGCTCTTGGCGGTGCGCAACCACAAGGGAAGTCTGTTTGTACGTTCGGTCGAACTCGTCGATCAAAGAGGCAAACAGGGTCGTCTTGCCAGTACCGGTGGGCATGACGACCATGATTCGGTGCAGTCCACGATCTCGAGCGGCGAGCACCGCAGCACGGGCTTTTTCTTGATAGTCCCGTAGGACGATGGGGGCGGCTTGACCCGGCACGACCATGTCGTCGCCGTCAAAAAGGTGATAACCCATCGGAGCAGTGGAAGGTCAGTTGAGAGCCAACCGACCTTTATAGTTTAGCGCGTCCGGGTGCGTATCCTAACGCCGAAGAACTACGGAGTGAGCTTGACAAGCTCGATGTAGTTGACGCCGGGCCGAGAGGTTCCGTAGCTCACCTTATCTACGCAGCGCTGGATGATGAAGAGTCCCCAACCACCTTCTCGATAGATGTTCATGGACGGTTCGTCCACTTCGCCCGGGGCGAAACCTTCTCCGGTGTAAACGATTCGAACCCGGATGCCGTTGTTAAGACGCTCAGCTTCGATGTCGATCACTTCGTGGCCCGAATTTTCGTGCGCGTGCATGATGACGTTCGTAAGCGCCTCGTGCGTCGCAAGCTGAAGCTCATCGATCTCCTTTGCGTCCAAGTTGCAGTCGAGTCCGACGAAGCCAACAAACTGCCGCATTTCTGTGAGCGAACTGAGGTCGCTACGGAAGCCTCGCTGGGTGGATTCCCACGGCTCGGCGGGTGAACCAACGCGAACAATCACGACGGTGAAGTCGTCGTCCAAGTCGAGGTCAGATGTGTGACTTCGAATGGCTTCGCGAAGTCGATACATAAGCTCGCTGGGGCTTTCATGAGCGTGCTTGCCAAGCAATTCTACGAGTCTGTCGGAGCCGAAGAAATCGCCGTCGCTCGCGCGAGCGTCCGTCACGCCATCGGAATAGAAGCAGAAGACGTCTCCATCTTCAAAGGGAACTTCGAACTGCCCGTAGGTTTCCTCGGGAACAAAGCCGATGGGGAAGTTGCCGCCGCTTAGCTCGTGGGTTTTCTGGTCCTTAGCAACCCAGTGCAGGACTTTGGTGTGTCCGCAGTCGACGAAGGTTGCGATCTTCTTTTCGCTATCAAGCCGAGCGTATTCGAGCGTTACAAACGCGTTTAGCCGAATAAGTTCCCGAGCAAGGGTGCTGTGTGCGGTCTGAACAACATCGCGAGGGGATGGCAACCGGCCGTCACCCGTGTCTGAAAGGAGTCGGCTGATGCTGCGTAGGAGAGTGTTCTTGGTTCCAGCGCCGATGAGGGCCGCAGGAATCCCTTTGCCCATTGCGTCGCCAACGAAGACATCGACGACCGTCGAGCGGTGAACAAAGAAGTCGAAGAAGTCGCCATCAATCGCGGTTGAAGGCAAGTTCATCGCGGCAAACTCAAAAGCCGTCGCGCCTTCGGGCGGACGCGCCATCAGCAACGAGCGCTGAATATTCGCACCAATTTCAATTTCTTGCCGGCGCTTTTCCTCGATGCGCTGTTTAGCATCCCGAAGCTCGGTTTCCATTCGCAAGATTCGGCGCGCAACGCCAAGGCGCGCGCTGAGCTCGGCGCGATCAAATGGCTTCGTGATGAAGTCGTCCGCACCGGCGGTGAGGCCGGTAAGCCGATCGGTTTTCTCGAATTTTGAGGTGAGGAGGATGACGTAGGTGTACGCCTCGACATTCGCACGGCGAATACGCTGGCAGAGTTCAATTCCGTCAACTTCTGGCATGACCCAGTCGGCAATGACGATTGAGTAATGCCGGGCCTCGAGCATCTCCCAAGCTTGGCGCCCATCGACGGCTACGTCGACGTCATAGTCCAGGGCCCGCAAGGTGCGGTCCAGAACCATGCGGGAGACTTGCTCATCGTCCGCAATGAGAATTTTCATGCGGGCGTTACGAGCGGAATGTTACGGCTGCATCTTCCTTGGTTGGAAAGATCTCGAACAAGCGGTCCATTCGAACAAGCTCAAACAGGCTCTTAACGTTGTCTGGCACTTCTGCCAGTTTTACGTCTCCGCCGTTGGCGTGAGCTTTTCGCAAGCAGGAGAGAAGGGCGCCGATACCGGACGAGTCAACAAACTTCAGATCTTTGAGAACAAAGACAAAGAACTTCTCGCTGTCAAACATCGTGGCCGTGTCGTGTCGGAACCGCTGCACGTTCGAAGCATCCAGAGCCTGGCCGCTCAAATACACCGTGACAATTCCACCGTCCTTGTGGCTCGTAATTTGTACGCTATTCATCCTAGACTCAATTGTAGGGCACGAAGCGCCAGAACTGTTGGGTATTGACGGATTTTTGCCTAAATTGCTGGCTTAAAGAAAATTCCTATTAGGTCCATAATGAGACTGCGCTATGAACCCGGAATCAATCCAAGAACAAGGTAAGAGCCGACAAGACCAAATCTTGTTGCTTGCGGCCGAAGGCATGACCGACAAGGAAATCGCCGCCAGATTGAATCTGAGCCCCGAAACGGTTGGTACCTACTGGCGCCGCATTTTGAGCAAATATTCTGCGGCCAGCCGAACCGAAGTTGTGGCCAAGGTTGTTCGGTTGCAGGCTGAAGCCTCAATTGATGAGATTTCTGAACTGAATGAGTGTCTTCGGGAAGTCACAGACCACCTGCTTTTGGAGCTGAGCGGACGTCAGCACCCAAGCGAATCAGAGACGTTGCGCTTTGCCTTGATTGCGCTCCAGCACCTGCAAACCCGAGTGGTCGTTCTCGATGCGGAAGGTTTCCCGCGATATACAAACCGGGAATCCGGAATTGTTTTCACCGATCCATTTGAGTGGCAAGTTGCCGCGACCGACCAGGATGCCTTGCGAGAAGCCATGTCGGGTGCACTCAGCCAGCATCAGTCTTCGAAGATTTCGTTAAGATTTAGCGCCGTTCCCGAGGAAGGTTGGGATGTGCTTGTGCGCCCAATCGAGGTTGAAGAAGAGCAGTTCGTGATGCTCGAGCTTGTCCCGGAAACACGTCGTACCTGAAACGTGCGACCGGAAAGGGGTTGAGAACAGGTCTATAGTTTCCACAACGGGTTGAGAAACTTGGTTGTGGGTGCTTTAGCTTGAAGACGGTCAATATTTTTATCGCTGGGATACTTGTCGTAGGTTTGACGACAGTGGCAAGCGCCCAGAAAATGGAACAGGGTGCTTTTCTTAACAAGCCCGTTTTCTCCACTAAAGAGTTGCTGAAGCAGGTCGACCAAGATCCCTTGGTCGCGAAGCGATTCTCAAAGCACTTCATGATGGATAAGAACCAGTTGAAGCGAGTCTTCAGCGGCCTTACCCTCAAGCCCCTTCCGGTCACCCGTCGCTACGAGGTCTATAACGTTGACTCGAAGCTGAAGGTTGGGAAGAAAAAGCTCCTCTTCAAGAAAGGGACCCTAGCCTTTGTCGATCGAACCGGCAAGCCCATCTTGAAGCGTTCATGCGGCAACCCGATGGCGGTTGTTCCTCCCGTCGGTCTTACTGCCGGAATCACGACGGAAATTAAGCCTGTTGAGCTTGCGACGGTCGCACCAGAAGAAGTTTACGCATCGGCAACTGAGCCAGAAATGAGCATCATCGATACGGCGATCACGCCGGACCTCCCGGCGATTGAGACCGCGGAGGAAGTGACAAGCGTCACCGAATCGATGATCGAACCAGCAGCAGCACCCATCATTCCGGTTGCCGCCGCCGCAGGACTTTCTCCATGGCTCGGAATCTTGGCGATTCCGCCGTTGATCATCCGCCCAGGTGGCGGCGGTGGAAACCGACCACCGGTTCCAGAACCATCATCATTGTTGGTCTTGGCCGGAGCGGCTGCCTTCATTCGGCGACGAAAGAAAGCCTGAAGCTCCCCAAAGCATTCGTTGACGGTAGTGCTCGTCCGGCCGGACATGAATCCGGTCGATCTCTGTTCTTGACAAGGGCTTAGAAATCGCGGTGCTCAGGTGCCTCGCTCTCACTGCCTTTACTGTCATTCGCGTAGCAGCCATGGCTTGCGCTCCCGTTTCGCCGAGCGTGATGATTCCGTGATTCTGGAGTGCGATGACTTTCGGAACTTCCCCTTCCGTTTCGATAAAGGCCGTCACTCGTTCCGCAATCCGTTTTGCGAGGATCAGGCCCGGATCTTCATAGGGCACCCACACGGCTTTTCGCCCGCAGCAAACTATTTCGTCCGGAAAGATGCGTTCTTCGATCCATGCCGGAGCAGTTGTCTGGCAGAGGTCGCCCAGGCAATCCGTCGGGTGCGTGTGAATGACGACATTCACGTTCGCAAGCTGTAGCAGCCACGCGTGCATAAAAGTTTCGACCGATGGTCTTGACCCATTTCTTGCCAGGCTAGCCTCTTCTAAGAGGGCCTTGACCTCGGAGTCCTGGAGCCTTTGGTCAAGTGCCCGCAGGATCGGTTCAAAGGCAACTTGAACGAATCCTTGCTCGGAGATCTCATGAAGGGATTGGCCACTTGCTTTGACCCAAAAACTGGCGGCATCGGCTCGGATGCTGGTGTTGCCTTCTGCAAGAATCACGAGGTCTGCCTCGGGACGACCTACTTGCTGGGAAAGTGATACGAAGTCCTGCGGAGGGTGCACGTGATATTTTGGCCGCTAAATTTCGGGGCTTGGCGCAAAATGCTTTATGCTCTCGCGCAAAGACCTGTTCCGCGCTTCTCTCTTCGCCTCTCTCGGTTCGGTAATCCCTGCTGCTAGCGCAGGTGCCCTTGGGCTCGGCGATGGCGCCCAAGCCGCGGAGATCACGCTTGACGATCTTAAGGCTGCAGAAAAGATTGCCGGAATCTCGTTCACGGACGAGGAGCGAAAGGCTCTCCTAAACGACGTTAAACAGCAAGTCAAGCTGTTTGAAGGGGTGCGAGCGCAGCTTGGGGCAGCCCAAGTCACACCAGGCATTCACTTTGCGACGATTGCGGGTGGCACGATTCCTGGAAGTAAGGCTCGCGTGCAGACTTCGGCAAGCAAGACTCCGGCGCTGAGTTCGCTGACCGAGGAAGATATCGCGTTCCTGAGCACCCGGGAACAGGGCAAGCTGATTCGAGATCGCAAGATCACTTCGGTCGAACTGACGAGGATTTATCTCAATCGGCTCAAGCTCTACGGGCCAAAACTGGAGTGCGTGGTGACGCTCACGGAGGAGCTGGCGCTCACCCAAGCGAAGCAGGCAGATGACGAGATCGCAAAGGGTAAGTACCGCGGTCCACTGCACGGCATTCCGTATGGAATCAAAGACTTGTTTGCGACCAAAGGCATCAAAACGAGCTGGGGGGCGGCCCCGTACCAGAACCAGGTGCTCGACTACGACGCCGTGGTCGTACAGAAGCTCCGCGAAGCTGGTGCTGTTCTGTGCGCAAAACTGACCCTCGGCGCGCTGGCGCTAGGCGATGTTTGGTACGGCGGGGTCACCAAGAACCCTTGGAACCTCAAGCAGGGCTCCAGCGGGTCGAGCGCCGGAAGCTGCGCGGCGACGGCGGCAGGACTGGTGAGCTTTGCCATAGGAACGGAAACGCTTGGCAGCATCTGTTCGCCGAGTCTTCGTTGTCGGACCACCGGACTGAGGCCAACGTTCGGTCGCGTCAGTCGTACCGGGGCGATGGAACTGGCTTACACGATGGACAAGGTCGGTCCAATCTGCCGCGAGGTGGAGGACTGTGCGCTCGTGTTTGCTTCGATCAGCGGGGCGGATGCCGGCGATCCGGCGACGGTTGATCGGCCGTTCAACTATCGGCCAATAAAGGACCTGAAGGGCATCAAGATTGGATATACGAGCGATCTGAAGCCAGAGGATCCTTTCCTCATGAACTTAGCTGAGTTGGGGGCGACGATTCGACCGGTGAAATTTGCGGCTTACGATCCGGGGCTTCTGACGATTTTGGATGTCGAATGCGGCTCGGCGTTTGACGAGTTGACGCGAAGTCCGCGGCTGAACGATCTGAAGAACTCACCTTGGCCCGCCACATTCCGCGCCGCGCGATACGTTCCGGCGGTGGAGTATCTGCAGGCCCAGCGGATTCGGGCGAACCTCATGCGAACGTTTGAAGCGGAGTTTGGCGATCTGGATGCGTTTGTAGGGAACGGCATCGGGCAGACGATTGTGCACGTCAACCTGACCGGGCACCCACAGATCATGATCCCGCAGGGAGACGACGGGAAGGGGAACAGCCTTGGCAAGTGCATTATCGGGCGGCTGTTCAAAGAAGATCGCCTCTTGCAGATTGCCAAATTGGCGCAAGAGGCGACAGATTTCCACCGAAAGCGACCGACCCTCTAAGGGGTCGTCAGCTTAGCGATGAGCGAGTCGGAGGGCGGCGCTTCCGGCTCGTTTCAGGCGATCCAGAATCTCGAGGATGTAGTCGTCCTCGTGATCATGATCGTGGCCATGATCTTCATTCCAGAAGTGCGGGTCGCCGTACATTCGGTCGGAACCCATAGCGAGCGCGTGGTTGAGGGCTACCGTGCCGGAACCAGGCTGGCGGACCGGGAATCGCGCGAGCTTCTCGTCGATAGTCGCGAGGTGGTACGCCACAACCGCGTGGTTTGTGGAGCTCTGGACCATGTACTCCGGAATGGCTTGCTCGTAGCGGTCGTTCTGGGTGTGCCAAACGAAGCTATAGTTTGCGCGGCCAGACTCTTTGGTGAAGTACGCAGGAACGCCAACCTGAGCGAAAGAAGCGTGGTCACTGGAACCACCGCCCGACGGAGCGGCCACGGTGTCAAATGCCATCGGTAGCTCTGGGAACGCCGCAACGGTTGGGGCAAACGCAGCTTCGAGAATCGACTTCTGCGATGCAAGGCCGACGTAGCCACCCTGGTAGTTGGTGCCGCCATCGTCGTTCAGAACGGCGACGATGTTGTCCATGCTCGCCTTGTTTCGATCGACGTAGCTTCGAGAGCCAAGGAGGCCCTGCTCTTCGCCACTCCAAAGGATGAATCGAATGGTTCGGCGTGGCTTGACGCCGGAAGCAGCAAGAATTCGAGCGGCTTCGATGGTCGCTACCGATCCGGTTCCGTTGTCACAAGCGCCTTGCGATCCGGGGGTGTTCCAAGAGTCCAGGTGGCCGCAAACGATCACGACTTCGTCTTTCAGGTCGGTTCCAGGGAGTTCTGCAACCACGTTGTACTGCGGTACAGGACCCTTGATCCACTTGTTCTCAATATCAAATTCAAGAACCGGGTCTCGGCCGAGGTCGATGTTTCGCAGAATTCGTTCGTGATCCGACTTTCGGACAACGATCTCGGTCCGGGTTGGGCGCTTTTCAAAAGTCTTGTCGCGCCAGTTCCCGAACGAGGTGACGAGCTCGTTGCGAGAACCGCTGATTCGGGCCGCAATGCCGGCTTCGTCAAGGGCTTTGCTCACATCGGTCTCCGCGACCGGCGCACCGCGCATCGCTACAGGTTCGGGCATGATAATGAACGCGCCCTTAAATTTCGGCTTCATCGCTTCAACTTCCGCGACGGTCTTTGGCATGCGGTACGCGTTGCCTCTGACGAGTCCCTTCGTTCCTGGAGTCCAGCACGGGGTCGTGAAGACGAACTCGGACTCAAACGGGGCGACCATCTTGCCGATCTGTCGCTCGCCACGTTCGAAGCCAACGGGAACCTCGCCCCACTTGTCGAGTGCTACGTTGCTCAGACCAAACTTTTTGAACTGGCCGACCGCCCAAGTCTGGGCTTTGGAGAGGTTTGGCGACCCGGTAAGGCGGGGGCCGATATTGGTCAGTTCGCGCAATCGCTTCATGACTTGATTGCGCTCTTTGCCTTCTTTAACGATGGCTTGAACGTCGGCAGGGGAAGGGCCGTTGCCAGCCCAAACGGCGGCGGCTCCTCCCATGAGTAGGAGGGCGGATAAGGTGCGCTTCATAAGACATCCTCAGAGTACGATAAGGAATTCCGATGGACAAGTATTTTTTGCGGTTTATGTTGATGTTCGCAGTGCTTTTTGTACTTGCGGGTTGTTCAAACACCCAAGAATCTCCGCTCGCCGGAACTTGGAAAGTGGATGCAAAGCGGTCGCGGCTGGTTTCTGAACGGCCGTTTCCAGGCGTTGAAGAGCGGGTACAGAAGGCCGTTGGCGCCTACGGTCTTGAGCTTTCAAAGGATACGACCTTCGTCCTGAAGCAGCCGGAGGGCCTTGGACCTTCCACCGTCTCCGGAAACTGGACCGCGGATGCGGAAAAAATTACCTTGACCGTCACGAATGGCCCGCTGATCGAACTTAAGTTGGACCCGAAGGACAACTCCTGCACCTACCGCCAGCGATTGCCGTTTGGCGAGTTGGATGTGGTGCTTGTTAAGTCTCCGACTAAGTAGAAACGTTAGCGAATCACGCTCTGGAGGAGCCCACCAGCCACTGCGCCACCGCAGATCAGAACAAGGATCACGATGTTCACGATCTTCGCCGTCTTGCCTTGGGGATGGCCGAGGCTCTCGGCTTTGTTTGCGCAAATGATTCCGTAAATTGGAAGGAATCCGCAGCAAAGGAAACCAACCACGGCGCACATCCAAGCCTTGTTGAGCTCGCTTGTCGCTTCGGCGCTGATTCCACCGCCCATACCGGACATTCCGTAGTTACCAGGCTGATAGCTGTAGCCTCCCGGCTGGCCGACGTTTGGCTGGCCAATGTTGGGTCCGGCGGTCGGATTGGCGTACGTTCGCGCGGCTTGGGGACCGGGGGCGCCGGGGAAGTTGAGTCCGGGCACGGTAGACGCCGGGCGTCGCTCCATGGTCTGAACTTCTTCTAGGATGGTGTTGGGCTGAAGTCGCCCTTCCGCGATCCATGCATTCAGGGTGGCGAGGTCTGCCGGACCGTACTTGTTGCCATCATCTGCAATTACGAAGAAACCCATCGCGCCTATTCTACGGCATTAGGGTTCTTGGAATGGTCAGAATGCGTTGAAAGCGTCGGAAGTCCTTAGGCGAATTTCGCCGTCTGGGCGTCGAACTTGGCCTTAAGAGCTAAGGCTGTTCGATCGTACTCGGCCGGGTCGCTCCAAGTTCCTCGCGGCATCAGTACCTCGGATGGTACATCCGGGCATGATGTCGGGACAGCTAGTCCAAAGACTGGCTCTGTCTCGTACGAGACCGTGTCCAGATCGCCGTGGAAAGCAGCTCGAAGCATGGCACGGGTGTATTTCAGCTTGATTCGAGATCCTGCCCCGTATTTCCCGCCAGTCCAGCCGGTGTTAACAAGCCAAACCCTTGCGCCGTGCTTGCGGATTTTCTCGGCGAGCAAGGTTGCGTAGCGGCTTGGGTGCAAAGGCAAGAATGGCTGGCCAAAGCAAGTGGAGAACACGAGCTCGGGTTCGGTGACACCGACTTCTGTTCCAGCGAGCTTTGAGGTGTAGCCGTTCAAGAAGTGCTGCATGGCCTGCTCTGGAGTGAGCTTTGAAATCGGGGGCAAGACTCCTTGCGCATCACACGTGAGGAAGACAATATTCTCTGGGTGCCCGCCGACGCTCGGGTGAAGCGCGTTCGGAATCGACTCCAGCGGATACGCGGCGCGAGTGTTTTCGGTGATGCTCGCGTCGTCGTAGTTCGGCGTTCCGGCATCGTCAAGCACGACATTCTCTAGAATCGCGCCGGTCCGAATCGCACCATAAATTTCGGGTTCGCCCTCAGCGGAAAGACGAATGCACTTGGCATAGCACCCACCCTCGACGTTGAACACGCTCGTGTCGCTCCAGCCGTGCTCGTCGTCGCCAATAAGATTGCGCTCGGGATCGGCAGAGAGGGTCGTTTTGCCGGTGCCGCTGAGGCCAAAGAAGAGGGCCGTGTCGCCTTTCGGACCGACGTTTGCGGAGCAGTGCATGCTCAAAACTCCGGCTTCTGGCAGCAGCAAGTTCATGATGCTGAAGACCGACTTCTTCATTTCGCCGGCGTATTGGGTGCCGGCAATGAGGATCTCTTTTCGGGTGAAGTCGATCGCCACGGCGGCGTCGCCACCGCTTCCGTCCTCGGGGCTCAGTTCATGCTTGCCGACGTTTAGCGCCGTCCAATCGGGCTCATAAGTTGCGAGTTCTTCCGCGGTTGGCCGGATCAGAAGCTGCCGAATAAAGAGGGCATGGTACGGTCGCTCGACAATGAATCGGACCGCAATTCGATATGCCGGATCCGCTCCTGCGAAAGTGTCGATGACATAGAGTCGGTGACCCTTGGCGTAGTCAACGAGCTTCTCCTTCAGTGAGTCGAACGTGTCCGGAGACATCGCGTGGTTGTTGTCCCACCAAACGAGATCGTGAGTGCTCTCATCGTCGACGGTGAACTTGAACTTTGGTACGCGACCGGTGTATTTGCCGCTATAGGCCACCACGGCACCCTCGGTAGTGAGGCGACAGCCGTCGGTTTCGACGCAATCTTGGATCAGGGACTCAACCGATGGGTTGAACCGGACGTCGGCAACGGTAGCTAGGGACAGCATAGAAATCACGGCTCGAGGGGACGACTTCATTGGCGCAACTCGGTGCGTTTCCGCCCTCCTATTGTACCGTTCTGCCTTTCAATGCCTCTTCGGTGAAGCCACCGATCACTTTTCCGTCTCGGCGAACCATCCAATCCACAATGTCGGCTCGCTTTATGGCCACGAGCTCGCCCTTGTCCGCTTTGTAGGCCATCGGCTTCTGGTCAAGCAGGCCGAGATAACCCTTGGGCGACGGGATCGGGTCTTTTACCCAGAGGTATTCGTTCCCGAATTCCGACTTGAACGTGGACCGGATGGCAAAACGGTCGGTCGGTTTTGGCTTGCTGAGGTACTCGTCAAACTCGGCTAATCGGGATCGTGCTTCTGAAATAGCTCGTAAAAGCTCCGGTTTTGGTTCGCCGATGCGTTGCACCCGTTGTTTGCTGCGCGCGACTGCTGCAATGTTCAGCCAGACGACGCCGGTACAGACCAGCAACACGATTCCGCCGATCCAGAGCAGCACTCGTTTCATGCGCTGTATTCCGCCCAAGACTGCGGGGTTTCCCAAACGCGAACTCGGTCGAGTTGGACTTGCCCGGGCCGGATGACGTACGGGCCGGAAGTGAAACCTTGTGCCAAAACATGCTCGGTAAACCGATAGAGGTCTTCCGCCATTTTTTCGGTGGTTGGTTCGGCGTTGTCAAAAACCACAACCGCGTTTTCGGGATACATCGCCATGAGTGTCGGCAACAGCGGATCAGTGGAGTTGATTGCCATCGCATGGTCGTAGCGATCGAAGTACTCGGTGAGCGCGAGTTTCAGAGCCTTGAAGTCCAAGAGCATGTCGTTCTCGTCCAACTGCGTTCCAGAAACCACGACTTCGATGGTCCGGGTGTGTCCGTGCGGGAACCGGCAGCGCTCCGGGTGTCGGCTTAGCATGTGCCCGCTTTCCACCGTAAAGGTTCGACAGATTCGGTAGGTGGCCACGTGAAAATTGTACTTGCGGTTATCGAACGGGCGTGAGCACGCCGGTTGAACTCTTTCGGAATAGTCCCTGGGGCACGGTGCCTTTTGTGCCCGCAACTTTCCCAATTCCGGGAAAAACCATTCGACTCGGATCTTCTCGCATGAGTTGAGCACATCGCTCGACGGCGTCCGAACCGCCCGCAACGAGGATCGAATCGGAGGTGGAAGTGATGGCCACTGCCATCATCGATGCGGCCAAAGGGTGGGTCGGGAGAATGTTCGCGTTGTGCTCGACAATCTGTCTCGAAACTTCGTACAACGGTCTCTCGCCAAGCGCGAGCCCGTACGCCGCGCAAAGACGAACCGCCGTCGCGGTGGTCGACTGACCAATGTTGTCTGCGACTTCTGGCACGGCGACTTGTGGAATCTGAAGCTTGCCGATGAACTTCGGCGCGTTGAGATAGACCCCCTTCACGCCGGAGGCATGAGACTTCATCGCCGTTTTGAGGATTTCCAGCCCGTTGCTTAAACTCACCACTCGCCCGGTCGCGATGAATGCTTGCAATTCCGAGTCGGCATAAGCCAACTGGCATTTGAACGTGACCTCCGCGCTGGGCTCGGGCGAGAGGCGCCGTTGCCAAACATCGTTCACGATGAACTCCCGAAGTCGGTCGTTGGCGAGTAGCGCGGTATCCAACCGAGATGCATCTCCCAGTAGGTTTGCCGCTTCGATGGTTCGCGCGGCCACCGTGCCTTCAACGTATAGGTACCGCTCCGTGACCATTTCCGCAGACTCGGGCCGATCTTTGCGCAGTTCCCGTCGAATGGCAACCATTTCCGGGGCAAGGAGTGCCGGCGCGTTGTTTAGCCGCGGCACCATGGTGGAGTTTTGGCCGAGGACGAGGTTTAAGTTTTCGCCGGCCCAGCGTTGGAGCTCCGGTGTTAAGGTTCCGAGACGAGCGCGGCCGACACTGGCGGACTTGCTGCGGCCGTTTTGCTCTTCGTCGCCAATCTGGCAGGAGGCGATTCCGTCACCATTTTTTGCTACGGTGTAAATGTAGTCAAAGGTAAGCCGTGCAGCTTCGGCGAGGTGCGGGTTCTTACGAGCGGCCGCAACGGCCGCAAGCACACTCGCCATCTCGGCGTTTTGGATGGTGAGCTTGTCATAGCTCAGGCGGTCTAATTGCGCACCGCGCACCGAGTTCCACCATCCACCGTTCACCGGGTCGAACAGTGCAGAGGTGATCCACTCCATGAGCACGACCTCGGCTTCCTCAAATCGACCTGCTGCGAGCATGTATCGGATGACCCCGGGCTCCACGGATGCACGTTCCGCCGATTGAATGAGCATCGACGGTCCGTTGGTATAAACCGACAACGGAAGCTCCCGACGCCGATCGAGGCGATTGCCCCCGTTCGCATTCAGAGTCAGCTGGACAAAGTCCTGGGTTTGGGCGCGATACAGGGAAGGCTCTTCGCCCGCCAACTCGGCAAACTCGGCGACCGACTGGCGGAGATTTGCATAGAAAGTCGTTGCGTTCAGGGTGGGTGAATCTTCGCTTCTGCCGATAAATCGAATCACTCGGGCCTGGGAATCGAGCGTCCAGATTTGATATCCCGGCTGCATCCCCGCAGAAATGCGGCTGAGCGGAAGCATGGCGTTCAGCCATTCTGGGTACTCATTGCCGTCGACCCGCATGCAGACAAAGTAGCGGCCAACGTAATTTGCAATCTCGGGATCGCGGAAGACCTCGCGGTCAAAGGCGCGGGCGGGGTTGCTCCAAGGAGTCCCGATCACCAGCATGATCGGTTTGTTTTCTCTTCGGGCCTGCGCGAGCGGGGCATCGCCGATCAGTTGCCACTGGATCGGCTGGTACATCGCTTGAGTCAGGAACGCATCCGAAGAATCTTTGAGCGAATTTGCGGGAGGCGGGGGAATGAACCGCTTCGTCATCGCAACAATGGCTCCCGCGCTGCACAAAGTGACCAAGATGAAGGTCACCACGTTGAACGCCGGTCGTTGCATCATTAGTATTATGGGTCCGCAGCCGGTTTGCCACGGCCGGAGAAATTGTCGGAGCGTTATTAGGGAAGCTCAGGTACATTTAACGCCCATGGCAATTACCTTGGAAGAGGTTCGCCACGTCGCCAAGCTCGCCCGACTTGATCTTGACGAAGGCGAAATTGTGTACTTTCAGAGCGAACTCAACGCGCTGATCGGGCACTTTAGCGACATCCAGAAGGTCGATGTCAGCGGCATTGTTCCAACTTCGCACGCCGTTGTAATGCAAAACGTCTGGGCCGAGGATATTGCCGAAGAAGGCCTCCCTCGAGTGACCGCGCTACGAAACGCAGCTCTGCATCGTGCCGGGCTCTTTGTTGTTCCCCAAATCATCGAGGATTAATCCGATGTTGACCGGTTTATCTGCATTTGAAATTGCGGCGAAAGTTCGCGCCAAAGAAGTTTCCTGCGTCGAGGTCGCCCAAGCCTTCATTGATCGCGTTGGGGAACTAGACGGTCAATACGGCGCCTTCCTGCGGCTTGCCCCCGAAGTCACCCTTGAGCAAGCGGCCGCAGTTCAGGAACGGGTTGATCGTGGAGAAGCCGGATTACTCGCCGGCGTTCCGATCGCGCTAAAGGACAACATCAGCACGCTTGGCATCGAAACGACTTGTGCCTCAAAGATTCTTGAAGGGTACGTTCCGCCATTCAATGCGACGGTAGTCGAACAGATTCTCGCGGCAGACGGTGTTGTGCTCGGAAAGACCAATCTGGACGAGTTCGCCATGGGTGCTTCGACGGAGACCTCGGCGTACCAACTCACAAAGAACCCTTGGGATACCACTCGCTCGCCAGGCGGATCTTCCGGTGGCTCGGCCGCAGCCGTCGCGGCAGAGCTTGCTCCGGTTGCGTTAGGTTCGGATACGGGCGGATCGATCCGGCAACCCGCGAGCTTGTGCGGAATTGTCGGGTTTAAGCCGACCTACGGAAGAACTTCTAGGTACGGCTTGATTGCTTTTGGCTCGTCGCTGGACCAGATTGGGCCGCTTGCCCGAAACGTCGAAGATGCCGCTCTGCTTGCTAGCGTCACTAGCGGAAAGGATCCCCGCGACGGCACATCGCTACCGAACCCTCCAATCGATATTTCTTCCCTGAAG
Source organism: Chthonomonas calidirosea (assembly GCA_945882415.1). Taxonomy (GTDB): domain Bacteria; phylum Armatimonadota; class Fimbriimonadia; order Fimbriimonadales; family Fimbriimonadaceae; genus Fimbriimonas; species Fimbriimonas planktonicus. Next base: position 95,315 of record CAMCWC010000002.1, on the reverse strand, counting down.
AGTCGTTCTTTGAAGGGCATGAAGGTTGCAGTCCCGGATGAAATGTTCGGCGATGCCACTTCACCCGAGGTGCAGGCCGTCATCGAAGAAGCAATGAAGACGCTGGAAGCGGAAGGCGTGGTCTTCACTCGCGTTTCCATCCCGAGTATCAAACTCGGCGTTACGACCTACTACATCATCGCTCCGGCAGAAGCCAGCAGCAACCTCGGACGATTCGATGGCATCCGCTACGGTCTTCGAGCTGAAGGTAAGGGGCACATCGATTTGGTCGAAAAGACTCGAAGCGCCGGATTCGGAAAGGAAGTCAAAACCCGAATCATGATCGGAACCTACGCCCTCTCCGCGGGCTATTACGACGCTTACTACGTGCGCGCCCAGCAAGTGCGAGCCATCATGCAGCAAGAGTTCGCTCAGGTTTATCAGGACTACGACTTTGTGCTGTCGCCTACGAGCCCGATCACCGCGTTCAAGATTGGCGAGTTGAACCAGGACCCGCTAGCGCTAAAGCTTCTGGATTACTGCACGATTCCCGCCAACATGGGTGGAATGCCGGGAATTTCGATCAACGCGGGATTTGCGGGTGGATTACCAGTTGGATTGCAGCTGTTGGCGGCGCCGCTTGAGGACGAAAGCGTTTTGCAGGCGGCATACGCCATAGAAAAAGCCCTGCCAGGTGCATCCGGTCGTCCCCCTATGCCGTAGCATGTCGGTATGGACGAGTTGCGCAAGCAGGATCTAAAACTCTGGGCCGAGGAGTTTTTTGCGCCAAGCCGTCTGTTTATTGGCATCATTATCGGAATCGGCGTTTATCCGATCTTCCATCAAAACCTGATCTCGCTCGGGCTCACTTGGGGGGTACTCCTCTTCGTCCTCAGCATGATGGCCCTCTCGGCTAGCGTTGAGCGCCGATTCAAAGACCGTCGAATGCGGGCACTTTGGAAGGGTTGCGAAGAGCGACTCGCTCGTTTCGAAGAGGCGCTGAAGCGCATGCGAAAGGACCAAGTCGCAGACTTGCAGGAAATGCCGCAGACCATCCGCGGGGTGTCAAAAGGGCTGTACTTTGCGCTTCGACGAGCAGACCAGATTTCCGTGGAGGTCGCTGAATCTGAGAAGGGACTCTACGATTCGCCGCCGGTCACGGCAAATCATGGCCACGATCCGCAGAGCAAAGAGCTGTATCGGATCGCCGACAAGAACATCGCGGAGTATCGCCAGCAGTTTCAGGCGGTGATGTCCGGTGTTCGGCGTACGGAGGCTCAGGCTGCGGTGTTTATGACCACGGTCGATACGCTGCGGATGAAGATGATTGGATACCGACTTGTGAACAAGTCGCCGGCGCTCTCTAGTCAGGACTTTTTAGAAGCGATGGCCGAAGCTCGGGCACAACTTCAGTCCATCGACACCGCTCTGGACGAGCTCGACCTGTCTCACTATCCGAAAACGATTTCGGTGGTCGATGGCCCCTCCGAAGACAACATCCGGGCTTGATTCCTATTCGAGGAACGTACCGTTGATGTTCAGGGCAAACCGGTAACCGAGCCTCTCCGAAGCGGTGCGGCACATCACCATGCGGTGAAGGAAGATTTCGAAGTACTCCATGACCGAGGCCTGCGTGCTATCAATGGTCAGGGCAAGCTCGATGCGCTTCTCGGGTTCTCGGATAACGACTTCATTCGCTTGCACTGCGTAGTTCACGCGGTTGTGAATGTCGAAGCTCTCAAAGATCGGGTTCTGAACTCGGCTGAAGTGAACGTCACTCTTGTCGGCGATGATGACCGCCGCAGAGATCGTTGAGACTGGGCCACCAGTCAGTTCTTCGTGATTTCCGATCGCGCCAAGGACGGCAACGATCTCGGACATTTCCATGTTCAACTCGTTCAGAAGCGTGAAAGCCATAGCGGCGCCGTGCATGGGGTGGTTGAGTCGGGCGATGGCGTTGCCGATGTCGTGCATGTGCGCGGCGATCATGCCAAGTTCGATCTCACGCTCGGGAACACGCATGGAGGTGAGAATGCGGCGCGTGGTTTCCGCAACGGCGGCAACGTGCCGGTGACCGTGCTCGGTGAATCCCATCGAGAGCATCACTTCGTTCGCTCCGATGATGAGCTGATTGATCTTGTTGTTGCTTCGAATCTGCTCGAAGGTGATCGGGTTCTGCGGCGAAACCGATAAGAATTCGGACTGCATCATTTCATTCTGGACTTTTAGGTTCAACTTTCGGGCTAGCTTCGAGCTGGGCAAGACTTTCGGTGGTGAGCATCTGCGTTTGGAGCCGTAAACGCCCGTTCACACGCTCCTCTTGTTGCACCAGGCCGCGGGTTGGGTGAATCCACGTTCGAATCTCCCGCGTGGGTCCACCACCGGAGAGGACGATCACGGCTTCGTCCAGCTTGAGCTTTTGTCCGTTGATCGTCAGCTCCACCGACTTGTCTGGCGGTGGGGTTAGATTGCCGGCGACCGGCGTGGTTTTGCCAAACGCGACGGCGCGGCCGTGGTGCTTCATCGCGGCGCGAGACCACAGGGGGATGGCCGGTTCGTAAAAGGTGGTGCCTAGCTTTGATGCGTACAGTACGTTGTTTTTCCAGGCCAAACGGGATGTGCCGAGGCCGCTAACGAGCTCGACGCCATTTGCTCCGGCGACCGGGACATTGCGAGTCGCGCGGACGGTCTCGACGTAGCGCATGGGTGGGGCGAGGACACGGTAGGTCCACGTTTGTCCCGGCTGGAGCGTGCGGCCCAAGTCTTGGCCACGACAGCCCGTGAGCGCAAGGCAAGCTGCACCGCCCAGGAGAAACGCGACGCGCAAGTTAAACCGCCTCCAACTTTGCAAGCTTCTGGACAAGCTTCTTAACGCCGACCACTCCGGGAAATGCCACGGTGACTTCCACATCATCTCGGACGGGATTGCAGGCGACAACGACGCCCATGCCGAATTTTGGATGCTGCACGCGTTGACCGGTTTGGAACGGCGCAATCCAAGTTGGAGCGGTGCTTTCAACCGGTGGAGTTGGGGTCACGGTCGCTCCGGCGCTTCGATATGATCCGCCGCGTTCGGTGAGGACATTTCCGGTCCTTCCGCCGTGGCCAAAGTTGTATTCACCGACTGCGTCGAGGAGTTCGGTTGGGATTTCGTCGAGGAACCGGGATCGGCGGTTGAAGTTGGGCGTGCCGAAAACGGATCGCCGATGCGCATGGAGAAGGTTCAACTCCTCTTTCGCGCGAGTCATTCCAACGTAGGCCAAGCGTCGTTCTTCTTCAAGTTCGGAGTCTGATCCGAGCGACCGGGAGTGCGGGAAGACGCCTTCTTCCATGCCAGTAATGAAGACGACTGGAAATTCGAGCCCCTTTGCCGAGTGCAGGGTCATGAGGGTGACGGCGTCTCCACCTTCGATCTTCAGCGCATCCACGTCGGCGACGAGGGAAACGCTTTCAAGGAATGCCCCGAGGGTTGGCTCGTCGGCGGTCGCGTCAAATTCGCTCGCGACGTTTAGGAATTCCTGAAGGTTCTCTTGGCGGCTGACCGAATCTTGGCTTCGGTCCTCTCGCAACATGTCGAGGTACCCACTGCCATTGATCAGGTTCAGCATGAGGGCGGTGATTGTTCCGCTGGCTTGATCTTGGGCCTCTTGGATGACGCCGATAAAGCCGCGAAGGCTGGAGGCGGTTTTGTTGGGCAGGCTGGCTTGCAGTTCCTGATCTTGAACCGCATCGTAGAGGCTTCCGCCCATGACGGTGGCGCGCTCTTCGAGCTTCGTGAGGGCTCCGGCTCCGACACCACGGGTCGGAACGTTGACGATCCGCTTAAAGCTCACGTCGTCGCGCGGGTTGAACACGAGGCGCAGGTACGCCAGCATGTCTTTGATTTCCTTTCGATCATAGAATCGCTGACCCCCGACGAGAATGTGCGGGATCCGGCTTGTCAGGAAGGCTTCTTCCATTGTTCGGCTTTGCGCGTTGGTTCGGTAGAGAACGGCAAAGTCCTTGTATGGTCGGCGGCCGGTGCGGACGGCTTGCTGGATTCGGTCCGCGACGATCATGCCCTCGTCTTGCTCGGTTCCGGCTTGCGACAGCTTGATTTGGGCACCCTGGTCGTTCTCGGTCCAAAGCTCCTTTCGCGCTCGGCTCTGATTTTTCTGGATGACTGCGTTGGCAGCGGCAAGGATCGTCTTAGTGGAGCGGTAGTTTCGTTCGAGCTTGACGATGGTGGCGTCGGGATAGTCAGAGCCGAACTTCAGGATGAGGCTCACGTCGGCGCCACGCCAAGCATAGATGCTCTGGTCGTCGTCGCCCACGACCATCACGTTGCGGTGCTTCGCACCGAGGAGGTGGACAAGGTTGTATTGGGAAAAGTTGACGTCCTGATACTCGTCGACCATCACATGGAGGAACCGTTCTTGGTACTTCTCGCGAACATCGTCACGCTGCTCCAGGAGCCGGTTGGCGTAAAAGATGATGTCGTCGAAGTCGAGCGCGTTCGACTTGGTCAGAAGTTTGTTGTAAGCAGGATAGATGTCGGCGACAACGCCTTCAAAGTAGCCGGCAGTGCGCTCCTTGTACTTTTCCGGCGTCTGAAGCTTTTCCTTGGCGCGGGAGATTTCGGCGAGGACGGCGCGGGGTTGGATGGCCTTATCGTCGATGTTCTTCTGCTTCAGGATGTCGCGGATGAGCGCCATCTGGTCGCCGTCATCGTAAATCACAAAGTTCGGGTCAATGCCGATGGCACTGCCGTCGATGCGAAGCATGCGGGCGCAAAGGGAGTGGAAGGTGCCCACCCACATGGACTTGGTCGAGTCCACGCCGAGGTGGATGACCCGCTCTTTCAGCTCTCTTGCCGCTTTGTTGGTGAACGTTACGGCAAGGATTCGCGATGGTCGAACGCCGTCTTGAACCAGGCGAGCGATTCGGTGGGTGATGACCCTCGTCTTGCCCGAGCCAGCTCCAGCAAAAATGAGCAGGGGGCCGGTTGTATGCAAAACTGCCGCTCGTTGTTCTGGATTTAAAGAATCGAGATCAATCGCCGCTTGCATAGACATTAGTATACGTTTTGCTCACATCCCCGAGGGGTTTGTGACATTTCGAGAGGAAAATGACGTCCTTATAAGTACAGCTTGCGGCTGATCGGCGATGGCCGGTTTGTCCAAATTGAGGTTACGGCAATTCATGAATCGATGTATCGGTACTTTAGCGTTGATGATCGTGGGCGGAGCAGCATTTGCTCAGGCACCCTTTACGATTGTTTACCCACCAGATGGCACCAAGGTCAGAGAGAAGCTGAACGTCCGGTTCCCTAACAACAGCATGCCGCCCAACAGCTACGTTGGCATCTTCTTGAACGGCAAGCTCATTGAGGCAACCAAGCCAACGTACGTGGTTCCAAAGAATGCCAAAGGCAAGCCCGCTGGCCGACCTTACTACCAGTACGTTCTTGACGTTAAGGGCCGAGGCATTGCCGACACCAAGGGCGAGCCGATCGAACTCAAAGCCGTTCTCTTCACCGAAGTGAACGACGAGCCGCGAATCGTAGACCAATCTTCGGTCCGAATCACGGTTGATAAGTCCGCCGGCATCACCGTTCCGAACAACGGTCTTTTGCTTCGGTACGGATTCAAGCCCGGAACTGAAATTTCTTACAAGGTTCAAGAGCGAGCCGCGATCAGCCAGATCACGGAGAGCCAGGCAAAGCTCGGTGGAAAGCCAGCAGAACTTCCAATCGAGGGCCGCTCGCTTCGAATGCTTTACGCTTTCGACAACGTGGTCAGCACGCCAAACGGACTGCAGTACATCGTGCGAATGCAGGCACTTTCGGAGAAAGGCAAGAACTATGCCGACCTCCAGGTCGCTTCGGATAACGAAGTGAAGCGCTACATGGACTACGAGATGGCGCCGATTTACATGCAGATGACCGGAACCGGTCTGCAAGTTTGGGGCTCCATTCCGCCATACATCGCCTTTGAGGGAACGACTGGCGAAGGCTCGCGACTCGACCTCTTTGCTTCTTTGCCGCTTCCAACGCTTCCCGAGAAGCGAGTTCGACCAGGTGACTCTTGGCAGGCTCGATTCCAGGACGGAGTGATTGACCTTGATAAGCTGTACGACGTGACCTCGGTTGTTCGAACGACACCTGGCCGCGGAGAATTCGTCGGCGTCGAATGGGAGCGCGGACGACGATGCGCCGTTATTCGAAACATCATCGAAGTCGGAACGGCATCGCTGGAATCTCGCGGTCTTGCCCGAGCAGGCGTTCAGGAAGACGAGCGACGATCGCTGAACGAAACGATTTGGTTTGACCTTGACCGAAAGGTGATCGTCAAGATCATTCGTGAACAGACGATTGATACGACGCAGGATATCGGACGCGTAACCGGCTTCGGCTCGGGCGGCGCATCGGGATCGGCTGGTCCTGCTGCGGGCGGTCCCGGCGTTGGTGCTCCCGGTGCTGGTGGTCCTCCTCCAGGCTTCGGCGGCCCCGGTGGCGGCGGTCAGGGCGATGACAACAAGTTTGTAAACCCAGGCAGCCTTTCGGACATTCTTCGCCAGGTTCGACCCGGCGGCGGTGGCCGAGGCGGACGGGGCGGCGGTCAGACCGGTCCTGGCGGATTTGGTCAGGGCGGTTTCCCAAGTGCACCAGGTGCTCCAGGCGGATTCGGTGGCGGCCAAGGTCGAATCGGTCAGCTCAACGCGCAGGACAAGGTCCTCACGCGAGTTCGACTCCAGCGAATCTTCACCCTCGAATAAATCGAAGGTCCCACATTGTGGCCCGGCATTCCGGGCCACAATAGAGGAACGGCTTTATGGCATTCCTCAAGAAAACTCGGTCGCCAAAGCCTTACCTAGGCGATCCAGACGAATACCGTCTCACTCTCGTTGAGCACCTAGAAGAGCTCCGAGACCGAATCATCCGAGCGCTTACGCTAGTTGTCATCGGATCCGTGATCGGTTGGTTTGCGTTCCCATCGGTCTACACGTTTTTGAACGATATGGTCAATGGCGCGGTTCGCGCGTCGTTACCCAAGGGTGTTACCTATAGCGAAGCGTTCTTCAACAGCGCAGATGCGTTTTTGCTCAAAGTTAAATTGAGTTTCCAGCTTGGCGTTGTACTCAGTTTCCCATTCTTAGTCCTAGAGCTGTGGGGATTCATCGCGCCGGCGTTGAAACCAAGCGAGCAAGTTCCGTTCAAGAAGCTTGGCCCGATCAGCTTGATCCTCTTTATCATGGGTGCTGCGTTCTGCTGGGTGATTTTGCCGAGCGCGATCTCATTCTTCATCAGCTTCAGCGCGGATTTCCAAAATGTGGAAATCAAGCAAGAAGCGGGGAAGATGGTCTTCTTTGTCCTTAAGATGTTGCTGGCCTTTGGCATCAGCTTCCAGCTTCCGCTCGTGGTCTACGCCCTCGGAATGTTGGAACTGCTTACCGCCGAGACTCTGATCAAGTATTGGCGGCAAGCGGCGACGTTCATCTTCATCGCTTCGGCCGTGATTACACCAAGCGGCGACGCGTTCAGCATGGCGATGATGGCCGTGCCGATGGTCATCCTTTTCCTCATCAGCGTCTACTTCGTGAATCTCACGCAGAAGAAGCGCCGGAAGGAGCGAGAGGAAGAGGCCGCCGAGCGAGAGGAACTCGAGAATCGCGAGCGTCGCGAGCGCGATGCCGAACTTGATCGGTTGAACGAAGAAGAGGTTGCCGATATGGATAACGAGGGACCTACTGAGCTTCGTTCTGAGTGATCCTGACCTTCGAGGTCAGATTGTCCACGTTGACGAAAAGCTACCGCGCGAGGCGCGGTATGCGGTTCCGAAAACCCGTCCGCCGGCGGCCCTCCTCGCTCAACTTCCCGTTGATCAGCAAGCCCAGCTTTACACTCACCAAGCGCAAGCCTATGACGCCGCCATGGCCGGCCGGAACGTGGTGCTGGCAACTGGGACGAACTCGGGCAAAACGCTGGGGTTTCTCCTGCCGGTCTTGCATCGCTACTATGCCGAGCCTGCTTCTCGGACGATCTTGATCTATCCCACGAAAGCCTTAGCGCAAGACCAGTTGTCCCGGATTAGGGAGCTGCTCGCCTTTCCGGAAGAAGCCGGAGTTTATGACGGTGACACGCCGAAAGCGGCCCGGGCACGGTTACGGCAGAACGGCCGGATTCTGCTGACGAACCCCGACATGCTCCACCTCGGTATTTTGCCATCGCATGAGAACTGGTCGAAGTGGTTTCGAACGCTGAGCTTTATCGTGCTGGACGAGATGCACGTCTATCGCGGCGTCTTCGGTTCGCACGTCGGAAATGTGTTGCGAAGGGCGATTCGGCTGGCCGAGTGGTATCGCCGTGCACCGCAGATTCTTGCCGGAAGCGCCACGATTGCGAACCCAGGCGAGCACTTTCGGAACTTGACCGGCCAGTCGGCCGATGTGGTGGATGATGACGGCAGCCCGCGCGGAAAGCGGACGGTGGTGTTCTTCAATCCACCCCACGTGAACCCAGAGAAGCGCCTCAGCCCGAACGTCGCGACGTCTCAGATTCTCCGCGACTTAGTGAACCGGGAAGTTCGCACCTTGGCGTTTTGCCGAACCCGCGTTTCGGCGGAGCTGGTCGGGCGCTATGCCGCGGAACGCGTGAAGCCCAACAAAATCGAAACGTACCGGGCGGGCTACACCGCCAAGGAGCGGCGAGACATCGAGAAGCGGCTCCATTCTGGCAAGCTGATCGGACTCAGCGCCACAAACGCGATGGAGCTTGGCGTGGACGTCGGTCAGCTGGACGCGGTGTTGATAAATGGCTATCCGGGTTCGATCAGTAGCTTTTGGCAGCAAGCCGGCCGGGCCGGGCGCGGTTCTCGAGACGGACTGGCGATTTACATTGCGCATGATGAGCCGCTAGAGCAATTCCTAATTCGCGATCCCGGGCGAATCATTGAGGGTCTATCCGAGAGCGCGGTTGCGAATCCGGAAAATCCGAAAATCCTGAGCGCGCACCTAAAGTGTGCTGCTCACGAGAAGCCTCTCACGATGAGTGAGTTGCAGCATTTTGGCGGCGAGGCATTGGACCTTGCCGAAAGCATGGATCGAAGCGGTGAGTTGGAGTTTCGGCAAGGAGCGTTTGTCTATCCCCGCGAGGAGTCTCCGGCACTCGATGTTAACATCCGTTCAGCGGGCGGAGAGACAATTTTGCTCATGGTGGGTGGGGAAGAGCTGGGAAGCATGGAAGAGTGGCGAGCCCTGCGCTCGGCGCACGTAGGCGCGATCTATCTCCACCGAGGCGCGACGTTCGAAGTTGCTGAGCTCGATCTCGACGCCAAGATCGCCCGGCTAGAGCCAACGACGGTGCCGTACTACACCCAGGCCGTGGTGAGCAGCATCGTGATGCCGCAACAGACCTTTAAGCAAAGCGGACCCTGGAGTCTTTGCGCGGTTCAGGTAACCACGACCGTCACCGGCTACCGGCGAAAGATGTTGGACGGTGATCAATTCTTGGATGTGATCGATCTGGATTTGCCATCTCAGACCTTTGAGACGGTTGCCGTTCGCCGCGATTTACCATCGCCGGAAGAGGACGGTGATCCCATGATGTTTATCGGAGGGGTCCATGGCGTCGAGCATGCCCTACTCGCAATTGCGCCTTTGCTCGCCGGCTGCGACCGGGGAGATCTGGGCTCCAGCTGGTCGAGCATGATGCATGACTCGTTCCGTCCGGCGGTGTTCATTTACGACGAAGTTCCGGGTGGCGTCGGGTTGGCGGAGAAGTTGTTTGAAAGCGTTGACGTTTGGCGTGCGATGGCGCGCCAGCTTGTTCAGCTCTGCCCTTGCGAGAACGGCTGTCCAAGTTGTTTGCTCAGTTCCCGGTGCGAGAGTGGCAACGAGCCGCTCGATAAACTTGGAACGTTAAAGTTGCTTTAGTTCAAGCAGTAAGAGCGAATTCTGTCATTTTTTCGTTTGGAAATTACGATTGCAGAATAGTAATTCACGAAAATCTGAACCGTGATATATTCGGTGTTAGGGGCACGGTTTGTAGTGCATTAACCTTTTATCCGATGAGGTCACGTCTAAATGCAGAATTCGTTCGTTCAGTTTTTTGAGTACAGCAGTGTGCCGATGTGGGTGTATGCACTTGACACTCTCCGATTTTTGAAAGTCAATTCAGCCGCGATCGAACAATATGGCTACTCGGAGAGTGAGTTTCTAAACTTGACCTTGATGGACATTCGTCCGGCAGAAGATGTTTATAAATTGCATTTATCGATTGCAGATTTACCGCGAGGATTTGCCGATACAGGCAACTGGAGGCACATACTCAAGTCGGGGGAATTGCGGCACGTGCATATCACGTCTTGTGGCATGACGTTTGACGGTCGAAAGGCTCGCTTGGTAATGGCAGTTGACATCACCGAGCGAGTACGGGCACTTGAACTCGCGCAAGCCTTGAACGAACGGAGCCTTTTGCTGTCCGAGGCAACGGGCGATGCACATTGGGACTGGAACATCAATACCGGCGTTTTGCACTGGACGGGAAACTCATCGAGTGTTCTCGGAACTGAAGGACAAACGTTGCCGGCGAATTTAGAATGGTGGAAATCGAACATTTATCCGGAAGACCGGGAAAGTGTGTGTCGAGAGCTGGATCGATTCTTGCAGAGTTCTGAAACCCTTTTTCATGCTGAATATCGGTGGGTTCGGGGCGATGGAACAATCTTAGAGGTCCAGGACCGCGGTCGTGTAGTGCGAGACGCCGAAGGGAACCCAACGCGGATGGTAGGTGCCATCCAAGATATTTCGTCCCGTCGTCAGGCAGAACGTCTTGGAAATCGCATGTTTGCGGTCACACCCGACCTAATGCTCGTGGTGGACTCCCAAGGATGTTTCACGGCCGTGAGTGATTCTTGTGAACGCGTTCTCGGCTACCAAAGGTCTGAGTTGTTAGGCAAAGAATTCATGGAGTTCGTTCTCGAAGAGGATCGAGAACGAACGGTCCAGGAGTGGGGGCGAGTGCTCGACGGAAGCATCGTTCAATCTTTTGAGAACCGTTACGTTAGCAAAAGTGGCGCGGAAGTCTGGCTGCAATGGGCAACGTCTTTCGATGAAATCAGCGGCCAATCCTTTTGCGTCGCGAGGGACGTTACGTGGCGGCGAGCCAGCGAGGCGCAGATGCATCTGCTCCAGCTTGTCTCGGAGAATACGTCTGATATCGTGATCATCACGGAGGCCGAACCGATTGACCCTCCTGGTCCGAGGATTATTTATGTGAACCCGGCCTTTACAAAAATCACCGAGTACACGGAAGCAGAGGCTCTCGGAGACAATCCTCGCCGCTTACAGGGACCTAAAACGGATCGAGCTGCACTTGCGCGGATCAAGGATGGCTTGAGAAACTGGCGCCCGGTTCGGCAAGAGCTTTTGAACTACACCAAGTCTGGGCAAGAAATTTGGCTGGACCTTTCGATCGAGCCGGTCTCAGATTCAAATGGTCGGTACACGCATTGGATCAGTATCGAGCGCGACGTAACGGAACGGAAGCGGCAAGAAGCCGAGCTTTTGAAGTCACGAGAGACGATGACGCGGGTGATTAACAGCCTGCGGGATGCTCTCGTCTCTTTAGACCTCGATTGGCGCTTTACTTACGTCAACAATATCGCGCTGGACTTGCTTGGTGCAGGTGCGGCTGATCCCATTGGACGTCACGTTCTGGACGTCCTCCCTACATTGGCAGAAACGCCAGTCTTAAAGTGGATTGAGGATGCCGTGTCTAACGGTAAATTCGCGACGTTCGAGGTGCTCTTGCCCAGTGTTGATCGCTGGTTCGAGCTACGGATTTATCCTCACGACGATGGCGTGAGTATCTACTTTACAGATATCGATGACCGTCGAAAGACGGAACGCGAGCGCTCTCGAATGACCGCCGAGTTGCGGCAGATGATTCGACACTTGAACGCGGTAAGCGATCAATCGCTCGATGTCATCTGCTCCACCGATCTCGCCGGACGATTCCTTTCGGTGAGCCGGGCCAGCATTGCGCTGTGGGGTTACACCGAGGAAATGCTCATCGGAAGAGAGGCATTTCAGCTTGTCGTCCACGAAGACCGGGCGAAGACGTTACGTGCCATCGCTACCCTAAGACGCGGGCTTGATGTTCGAAACTTTGAAAACCGCATTGTCACCGCCTCGCAAGACGTGATTGAAATGATGTGGTCGGTCCGCCTGGATAAAGAGCTTGGACTCGCCGTTTGCGTTGGCCGCGACGTGACCGAAATCAACAAGACACGTCGTGAACTTGAAAGATCGCTAGTCCAGGCCCAAGAACTTGTGCAACGCGCCGAAGCAGGTCAACGGGCTCAGAAGCAGTTTATGCAGAACATGAGCCACGAGCTTCGAACGCCCATGAACGGCATTCTCGGAATTGGTCAGCTCTTGCAAATGACACGATTAAACTCGGAGCAGAAGCAATTTGCCGATATCATCATTCAGTCTGGAGAGTCGCTGTTGGTGATTCTTAACGAAATCTTGGATTTGAGTGCCATTGAGACCGGCCGAATTGATATCCGTAGAGAACCTTTCGTACCTGTAGAAGTTGCGCGGAGCACTGTTGAACTATTCCGAGGGGCCGCCCGACGCAAAGGCCTGATCGTGGACTTGGACCTCGCGCCTGGTTCGTGGGCGACGGTGACCGGCGACGCCTTTCGACTCAAGCAAGTGCTGTCGAATCTCGTTGGTAATGCGGTCAAGTTTACGAAGGAGGGATACGTGCGGGTGACGGTGAACCTAACGCGCGAGAGTGGCAACGGGTTGCTCCGAATTGAGGTGAAGGACACCGGAATCGGAATTCCTGAAAACGCTCAAGATGCGGTTTTCCAGCCGTTCTTCCAAGCGGACATGTCCACGACGCGTTCCTATGGCGGTACGGGGCTTGGACTCGCAATTTCAAAATCGCTCGTTGAGGCGATGGGGGGTGAAATTGGATTCGAGACTGAGATTGGAGTCGGCACAACGTTCTGGATCTCGCTACCCGTGATCCTGAGTGAAACCTCAGATATTGACTCTTTTCGAGCGCATGGCAGCCTAGTGCGACCAGTCGTACTAGTCGTAGAAGACGAACCTCTGAATGTGGACGTTCTTCGGTTGTGGCTTGATCAAAAGGGCTTTTTGACGGAGATTGCTCCGAACGCCTTTAAGGCGCTCGAAATGATGGAGCAGTCTAAGTACGATATTGTGCTCATGGATCTACACATGCCGGGGATGGACGGCTTTGTCGCGTTGGAGCGACTACGAAAGCTGGATGCGGACAAATTGCGGTGGACTCCGGTTATCGCGGTCACCGCGGCGGCCAGTAGCGAAGATCGAGAGCGATGCCTTGGGGCCGGCTTCGATGGCTTCGTACCGAAGCCTGTTCTGTACGTGGAACTTGAGAAGGCGATGCGGCCGTTCGTGAACTTTGTCCTCGGCTAAACTCCGTGCCATGCAAGTGAGCTACTTCAAGGCGCTTTGGGGCATGGATATGCCGGTGAAGGAGGCGATTCCTCTCGTTTTAGCCGCCGGATTTGATGGCGTTGAGGCCCCGCTGGGTCAGATTCAGGAAGCGCGGGCAGCGGGCTACACCGGTCCGGCCATCGCGATGCTGTTCGGCGAAGACGCGAAGACACTGGCAGAGGACTTGCCCAAGTGCGCGGCTGTTCGGGCGACGAAGGTCACCGTTCACGCCGGGAAGGAGTTTTGGGACTTTCAGCAAGGTTCGGCGTTCTTCAAAGAGTTCCTGCCAGCAGCTGCCGACTCCGGTCTTGAAGTCAACATCGAGACCCACCGCGGACGCTTGCTGTTCGACCCAACCAGCACGGTCAAGTTCCTGGAAGCCTTCCCGACGCTTCACGTTTGCGCCGACGTGAGCCACTGGACCTGCGTTTGCGGAAACATGCTGGAGTCGTACGAAGAGGGCTTAAAGCTTGTCGCCTCCCGGACAAGACATATCCACGCCCGAGTAGGCCACACCGAAGGTCCACAGGTTCCCGATCCGCGAGTAGCGCAGTGGAAGTGGGCGGTTGATCGGTTTGTGACGATCTGGTCGGGAATGAAAGAAGCGGCGGAGAAACGCGGAGACACCGTGTTGACCGTGGACCCCGAGTTCGGCCCACCCAACTACCTGTGGACCAATGTCTCCGACGGCAAGCCGGTCGCCGACCTGTTCGAAGTCTGCGTCTGGATGCGAGACGAACTCAAGCGTCGCTGGGCTTAGGTTCAGTAGATCGGTTTGTGCAGAACAACCCGCTCAAGGATCGCTACGGCGGCGGCGTGAGTGCGTTCGTGGGTGATGGAGATTTTTAGCCGAAGTCGGGCGGGGTCGAATTCAGCGCTGTGCACTCGGGCGGTAGGTACGCCGAGTTCGTCGGGCAGAACTTCCACCTGTTGCCAGGAAAGGTTGAGCCCTACGGCCTTAGCCACGGCTTCTTTCGCTGCCCAACGCCCGGCCACTTGGTAGGCGGTGCGGCAGTAGGCGCGCTCGGCGTCGGTTAGGATTCGGTAAATGAAGCGCGGATTTCGCTCCATTGCTCGCTTGATGCGCGCGATTTCCACCAAGTCGATGCCGACGCCAATGACCATGAGAGGTTAGTTTAGCCGTTCGCTTCTTGCAGCATTTCCGCAAGGTCGAGCAGGCGGATGTGGTCGCCGCCTTTGGCTTTGACCGCGGGTTCCAGCATGATTCGGCAGAAGGGGCAGCCGAGGGCGACGGTTTCGGCGCCGGTGGCCAGGAGCTGATCGGCGCGGGCGTTGGCGGGGCGCTGCTCGTTCGGCTCGTCCATCCACATGCGTCCGCCGCCGGCTCCGCAGCAGCGGGTCTTTTTGCCGGACGGTTGCGGATCAGCCATTCCCGGCGCAATCTCGCGAGGGGCCTCGGTTTCGTCATTCACCCGGGCTAGATAGCAAGGGTCGTGATAGACCACCCGCGAGGACGCGGGCACGGCGAGGAGATCGCCCTTCCGGACCAGCGATTGAAGCAGCTGAGTGTGGTGGAACACCTCCATCGTGCTGCCGAAATCGCCGTATTCGTGCTTAAGCGAGTTAAAACAGTGCGGGCAGGCGGTGACGACCTTCTTCACCCCATACCGCTGGAACACGCCGACGTTTTTGCTGGCTTGGTCTTGGAAGAGGAACTCCTCGCCTACGCGTCGGGCGGGATCGCCGGTGCAGGCTTCCTCTTTGCCGAGGCAAGCGAACTTGACGCCCGCCTTCTTGAGCAGTGCCGCAACCGCCTTGGTGGTCTTCACCGCGCCAGGGTCAGTGGCACCTGCACAGCCAACCCAAAACAGGAACTCAAACTCTTCGCCGTTTCGGCAAAGCGGAATGTCCAAGCCTTCCATCCATTTTTCGCGTTCCGAAACATTCGTGCCCCAGGCGTTGCCGGTGGAGGCGGTTTGGCGAAGCATGACCGCCGCCGAGCCGCTGAGCGCGCCTTCGCTGACGAGGTTTCGGCGCACGTCGACAATGAGGTCAACGTGGCGGATGTTTACGGGGCAAGCCTCAACGCAGGCGTTACAGGTGGTGCACTGCCAAAGGGCTTCTTCGCTGATGGTTTCCGCAAGGGCGAGTCCGCCGGTCGCCGCCTGGCGTAGGTCTTGGACGACCTGCTTCGGGTTGAGCACCTTTCCGACGTTCCACGCGGGACAGACTTCGGTGCAGCGGCCGCACTCCATGCAGGCATCGAGCGACATCAGGTGCCAGCGGCTCAGGTCCTTCGGTAGCTTCGCCCCGATCTGCTCTGTCTGCTCAACTTCTTCCATCGAGATCGGCACCAGCTTGCCCATCGGCTTGTCGTCGGTCGCGGCAGTGGTGAAGATCGCCAACAGCACGTGGCGGATTCGGAGTTGCGGCAGGATGGCGAAGAAGGTGAGCACAAGGCCAACGTGGAACCAGTAAACGCCCTTGTACTGGATTGGCGAAAACGGCCCTTGGAGCTGACTGATCGCGTAGCCGACCCAAGACCAGTTGTCCCAAGGCTTCGGATCTGCGGATATTCGGGCGGCTTCGAGCCAGTAGCCGTTCAAGGTCAGAGCCAGAAGCAAGAACAAAACCGCCATGTCGGAAGCGTTTCCGCTGATCGGATACCGGCGCTGGTCGGTCTTTTGTGCTTCGTAGGGCGTTTCTAGGGCGAGCTTCTTGCCTTCGCGCATCGCGATGGCGCGGCGTCCGATCGCCCATAGAAGGCCGAACAGAAGGAGCAATCCGAGCGTGTCAAAAGTCGCTTCGTAGATCAAGTAGTAGTTGCCCTGGTGGAACTTGATCGGGCTGTAGGTGTTGATCCCAAGCAAGGTCGTCGCGATAGTGAGCGCGAGGAACCCATAGAAAATCATCAGGTGCATCGGCGCACCAGACTTAGGCCGGGAGCCCCGGACTTTCTTTTGGGCGAGAACGTAGGTGGCCAGGTTCTTCCACCACGTGCCGAGAGCCTCTCGAGTGGGTAGCCAATACCGCCAGCCGGTTCGAAGTTCGGCGATCGGCTTGCCTTGTTGCCAAACCTTCACGCGCTGCCAGATTTGGGCAGCCATGATGCCCAGGCTCAGGAGAGTGAGCCCGTACAGCAACAACTTTTCCGGAAGGGAAAAGAAAAGATATTCTTCTCGGGTTGGGTTCAACGTCGTTCCCCGCGCAACGCTGCGCGAACTGAAGTTTACGGTACCCGTCGAGCCTGAGATCCGTTCAAAGCTGACGTCTGAAAAATGTACATCAATAACTAGTGGCGTTTCAGAGTAAGAGTGTTACACTACGTCATGTTGCGCACATTCGTAAAGCGATTTCGAACTCGATCCGGATCTTTGCTTTGCGCATTGGCGGCGCTTGGAATCAGCTCAATCGGTGTTGCCAGTGAGCCCGCATTCGTGGTCCCAGGGCTCCGCACGGCGGCTCCCGCCATCGCACAGGCCAGCTTCACGAATTGGCAACCAACCGGTTCAATTCCGGGCGCGTCGAAATCGCTGAGGATGTACAACGACCTGCTGGTTATCGGTCGCGGTGGTTTCGATGGTACGGTCTCCGTCTTCCGGCGGATCAACGGAGTCTGGGTACTGGAGCAAGACTTGGCGGCAGACCCGCAAGACCCTGCGGGCGATGCACTGAATTTAGGGATAAGTTCTGCCGTACAAGACAATACGATCGTGCTCGGCTCGGAACGGAGCGTGAATCCCGAGGTTTACATCTTTGAAAAAACTGGCGCTCAATGGGTGCGCCAAGCAATTTTGCGGGAGCCAACTGGCAATCCGGTCATCAACACGGGCTTTGGAAAGAAGGTGGAACTGCTAGGCCGGCACCTATTTGTATCGGCACCTAACTACGGGAATGACACGGGCGTGGTTTACGTTTTCGAGCGAGATGGATCGGGGGCTTGGTTATACAAGCAGCGGATCTTCGCTCCGCAGCCGAATTCAGGCGAGTTCTTCGGAACGGCAATTTCGGCCAGCCAGGGCCTTCTCGCCATCTCGCGTCCGGGAGTCATAAGTTCGCCTGGAGCAGGGACCTATGGCCAATGCATTCTGTACAGTAAAGAAACCGGTTCTTGGTCGTATAAAACCACCTTTGTCCCGCAATACGATGGTGCGCCCGGCTACACAGACAAGTTCGGATACGAAGTCAAGTTGCTTAACAACATGCTTGTCGTGAGCGCCCCCTATTGGGCCTCCCGGCGCGGTTTTCTTACCTATTACCCCTTCCATTGGGGTGGAAACGGCTTTGTTCTACGAGGGCCTGGTGCAAACGAGAATGCGGATTTCGGCACATCGATGGACTTCAATGGAGAGAACCTTATTGCTGGAGCTCCATTGACCTTCAATGGAAAAGGCGGTATAGCGATCTTTGGGCTTAAGAGCGCCGATTTCTACTCGCAGCGGGAGTACGTAGACCCCATTCCATCCGTTGGTTCTCCGCAGTTCGGGATGCGGACGGCGCTGTTCAACAACATCGCGGCGGTTTCCACCGTGCCCATCAACGATCCCGCCTTACCTCCGGCGACGTATCTTTATCGCCGAGCAGACGTAATCGACGATGCAATCATCACGGCGGTGAGCGCGCCGAGTGAAATGTATGCCGGGGCCGAAGCGAATGTCTCGGTAACCGTGAAAAACACGGGGAGCCTGTCATGGGCAGCGGTCAGCAATCGGCTGTGCGCGGTGGATCCCCTGTCGAACTCAACCTGGGGCCGGGCACACGCTGCCATTCCCGCCGGGGTGACCATTTTCCCGGGTGAAACGTACACCTTTAATTTTAAGATCAAGGCACCGGCGACAAAGGGTGAATACAGCTTTGTATGGCAAATGCTGCGCAACGGAAACCCATCGCTAACCTTTGGACACTATTCCGAGTACCGAACGATCCGCGTCATCGAAGGGGATGCCTCCACCTTCACCTCTCAATATGTGCCCAGTCTGGTTGAGCCAGACCGCAAAGTGGATGTTCAGGTTGTGATGCGCAACGTCGGAAGCACAACCTGGACTCGCGCTACTCACCGACTTGTTTCTTTATCCGTACCCAGTAATGTTTGGGGGGCCGATAGCGCACTCTTGAGCGAGACGGACGCCATTGCTCCTGGACAATACAAAACCTTCAACTTCCGAATCTCGCCTCCGCTAACTCCTGGCACCTATGCCTTCCAATGGCAAATGCGGCGGCTTGGGATCGCAAACTTTGGTCCCTCCACTCCCCTCGTCAATGTTGTGGTGCGAGCGGTTAATCGGGCTCAGTTCCGATGGCAGACGGTGCCTTCCAGCATGACGGCCGGGGCAAACTATACGGTGACGGTGGCCATGAAGAACACCGGCAGCGAAGCGTGGACATCCTCGGGATACGTGTTGTACGCGGCGAATCCGGTCGGGACAAATCGCTGGGGCACGGTTTCCGCTCCCGTCACGAGCACGGTTCCGGTTGGAAGCAGCCACTCGTTCACGTTTAACGTGAAGGCACCTTCAACCCCAGGCACCTACAACTTCCAGTGGCAAATGCGAAAGAGCGGCCTCGGTCAGTTTGGAGATGCGTCGGTCAACTTGCCGATAACCGTGAACTGAATTACTTTCCAGCTTTCGACTTTGCTTGCTGCTGGAAGAACGGCGTGGTTGCCTGCGCAAACAGGTACACGCCGGCGCTCATGATGAGGGAGAAAAGAAGGCAACCGATCGCCAATCGGGGCAGCATTTTCTTGCCGTCGATCGAATCTCGGTTACCGGGAACTTGGGCCATAGAGTGATTGTGGAGCAAACGACGCTGTTTGCTCGGGCCGATCAGATGAACTCGTTGATCAGGTTCTCGAGATACTCTTGGCGGCCGGACTTTCGCGCCGGTTCGCCATTCGCGAGAACAAACGCTTCGCAGTCCGCAAACGATCCATTTCCGGCGAGGATGCCCTGGCCGAACTCGGTGCTCCAACCGGCATATCGCTCGTCGACGAAGTTCTGCAGTCGTCCGTCCTGAATGATCTTATCGGCCGAGATGAGGCCTCGGGCGAAGGCGTCCATGCCTCCGATGTGGGCATAGAAGAGGTCGAGTTCGTCGTGGCTCTGGCGTCGGACCTTGGCGTCGAAGTTGAGGCCACCCGTGGTGAATCCGCCCATCGCGATCAGCTCAAGCATGATTTCGGTGGTCAGGTAGACGCTGGTCGGGAACTGGTCGGTATCCCAGCCAAGCAACTCGTCGCCGGCATTAGCGTCGATGGAGCCGAGGGCACCGGCTTCGCGCGCGGCGCGGAGTTCGTGGAGCATCGAGTGAGCGGCCAGAGTGGCGTGGTTGGTCTCGATGTTCAGCTTCAGGTGATCGGTCAGATCGAACTCGCGGAGAAAGTTCATGCACGCGGCGACATCGCTATCGTACTGGTGCTTCGTCGGTTCCTTTGGCTTCGGTTCGATGTAGAACTGCACGTCGAATCCGATTTCCTGCTTGTACTTCACTGCCATGTGGAGGAGCTTGGCGAACTGCTCGCGCTCCTGCTGCATCCTGGTGTTGAGGAGGGTGTCGTAGCCTTCTCGTCCACCCCAGAACGTGAAGCCAACGCCGCCGAGCTTCTTGGTGGCGTCCATTGCGTGCTTAACCTGCGCGGCTGCGTAAGCGAAGACGTGTGGGTCTGGGTTGGTGCTGGCGCCGGCCTGGAATCGTGGGTGCGTGAAGAGGCAAGCGGTGCCCCAAAGGAGCTTAACGCCGGTTTCTTCCTGCTTCTTCGCGGCGTAGTCCACGATGGTCGCAAGGTTGTCGCAGCTTTCCTGGAAGTTTGCGCCTTCGGGTGCGATGTCGCGGTCGTGGAAGCACCAGTACTCGACACCAAGCTTGGTGAAGAACTCAAACGCGGCGTCCATGGTGTCGTGGGCGCGCTGCATGGGGTCGGCGGCGACGTCCCATGGTCGGTTTGCGGTGCCGGAACCAAACGGGTCAACGCCCGTGCCCTTAAAGGTGTGCCAATAAGCTACGGCGAAGCGGAACCAGTCCTTCATGGACTTGCCAGCGACAACTTGCTCGGGGTTGTAGTGCTTGAAAGCAAGCGGGTTCTTGCTTTGGGGGCCTTCGAAGCGAATCGGTTCCGAGACTTCGGGGAAGTACGCCATTTCGACGATAGTCTAACTCAGAATGTACATGTAACACCATGGGAAAGCTACTCATTCGCGTTTCGCCGCGGGCATCACGCAACCTCGTGGAGATGCGCGAGGCGGTAGTGCGGGTCTATGTTACAACCGCGCCAACCGATGGTCGGGCGAACGCGGCCGTCATTGAGCTGTTGGCGAAAAAGCTCGGAATCGCGAAGTCTCACCTGACCATCGTGCGAGGCGAGACATCGCGGGAAAAGCTGATCGATGTCGAAGGGCTATCTGACACCGAGATCGCCGCCAAGCTGGGTTAGGCGAAGTTGTACGGTGGGTAGAACACGCCTTTCTCCGAGACGATCGCGGTAATCAACTCGCCGGGGGTGACGTCGAAGCCGGGATTGTAGACCGGGGTGTTCTCCGGGGCGATTCTCACGCCTTCCGACTCCGTTAACTCGCGCGGATCGCGCTCTTCGATCGGGATCAGGTCGCCGTTCGCGAGCGTTGGGTCGAAGGTGGAGGTCGGGGCGGCGATGTAGAACGGAACGCCATGATGCTTCGCCAGGACGGCGAGGCTGTAGGTTCCGATTTTGTTAGCCGAATCGCCATTGGCGGCAATCCGGTCTGCACCGGCAACGACCAAGTCGATCTCACCAGCGCGCATCAACGATGCCGCGACGCTGTCGGCGATGCTTCGGAACGGGATGTTCTCGAACGTGAGCTCGTAGGCGGTCAGGCGAAGTCCCTGCTGTCGGGGTCGGGTTTCGCAGCTGGTGACGAAGATGTCCTTGCCGGCAGCGTGGGCGGTGCGAATGATGCCGAGCGCAGTTCCGTGCCCAGCGGTGGCAAGGGCGCCGGTGTTGCAGATCGTCAGAATTCGGGCACCTTGGGGCACAAGGGTGTTACCGTGTTCGCCAATCGCCAAGTTCATTGCAAGGTCTTCGGCTTCGATCGCCTGGGCTTCGCGGAGCACGGCAGCAAAGCCGTCTTTCAGAACACCCTGGATGCGGTCGAGCGCCCAGAAGAGGTTCACCGCGGTCGGACGAGAGGCACGGAGCCGCTTGTCGGCGATGTGAAGTTCCTCGTGATGCAGCACGGCGAGCGCCATACCGTAGGCCGCCGCGATCCCGATGGCGGGTGCGCCGCGCACCGCCATGTCCCGAATCGCCGCCGCCACATCGGCGCTGGACGTCAGATGCAAGTACTCGGTGCGGAGCGGAATCTGGCGCTGATCCAGCATGGTAAGCGCATCGTTTTCCCACTTGAGCGGACGAAGAGACATGGTGTCAGGGTACCGCTGGCGTTGAGCGTCTTGGGCCTAACTGCAGGAACGCTTAGTGACCTGTCCAGAATGAACTATGACAGTCGCAATCTACGAGGACAACTTGCTTTGGGGGCCACGGTTGGCGAAGACGGTGACCGCCTTTGGTCACGAAGCCTTGATGGCGCGGACCGCCGACGTGATTCCGGCCGACGTCGCGATAGTCAATCTCAGTTCCTCCGGCTTTCCCGTGGCTGAACTGGTGCCAAAACTAAAGGCGGCGGGCATCAAAGTAATCGCCCACGCCGGGCACAAGGAGACGGAATTGCACGAGGCAGGGCGCGACCTTGGCTGCGATTACTTGGCTACGAATTCCGAAATCACCCACAAGCTGCCACAAATTTTAGAAACTTTTGCGATTTGAGTGAACTTATTTCGGTCGGCCAGCGTTTCGCTTATTGGGTGAATGCAGAGGCAACGGACCTCGCATGAAGGGCGGAGCTGGGCGACTGGCTTCGCCCAATTTTTTTTGCCTGCCCCGCTTCCAAGTAATCTATCAATGTCGAAGAGGACACGATGAACAAGGTTTACGCCGATTCCACCAGCGCGCTGAGCGGTTTGCTATTTGACGGCATGACGATCATGGCCGGAGGGTTTGGACTCTGCGGCATCCCAGAGCACCTGATTCTGGCTTTGCGCGATTCGGGAGTGAAGGACATTACGGTCGTCAGTAACAACTGCGGCGTCGATGACTTTGGCCTCGGGATTCTTTTGCAGACGCGCCAGATCAAGAAGATGGTGAGTAGCTACGTCGGCGAGAACGGCGAGTTTGAGCGGCAGTACCTTTCGGGCGAGCTCGAGCTTGAGTTCAATCCGCAGGGAACTTTGGCCGAGCGCATCCGCGCCGGCGGGGCGGGGATTCCGGCGTTTTACACGAAGACCGGATATGGCACCTTGGTCGCGGAAGGCAAAGAAACTCGCGAGTTCAATGGCGAAATGTACGTGATGGAGACCGGGCTTGTGGCGGACCTCAGCATCGTTAAGGCGTGGAAAGGCGATGAGTCGGGCAATTTGGTCTACCGCCGCACGGCGCGAAACTTCAACCCGATGATGGCCACGGCCGGGCGCGTTTGCGTTGCCGAAGTGGAAGAATTGGTACCGACGGGAAGCCTCGATGCTGACCACATCCACACGCCAGGAATCTATGTGAACCGGATGCTGCTGGGCACGCACTTTGAGAAGCGAATCGAGCGTCGAACCGTCCGCGAAGCGGCCTGAACGAAGTTGCCAGCATTTTGCGTCTTCCCAGTAGGAGCGAAAATTGGAATCTCGACGCCGTAAATCTCTCACGCTTGTTGCCGGAACCATTGGATTAGCCCTGGGCTGGCTCACGTACCAAGCGGTGCTTGAGTCGCAGATCCAAGCTGAATTTGAGCTTGCCCGCGCGTCTGGACTCCCGATTACCGCAAGCGATCTAGCCGGGCCAAATACCTTGGCGACGCTGTATCCAAACGCTGCCCCGTATTACCAAATCGTTTCCGACGGGTTGCTGAGCATGGATCAACATGCCAAAAAGATCTACTCGGGCTTGTACGATCCCAAGCGCAATCCTTCGCCTGAGGAAATTCGACAGGGCCTGGCCCAGGTGGCGTATTTGATGCCGGAAATCGATCGAGCTGCAACGGCAACGAACTGCCGCTTCAAGCGCGACTACCGACTCGGTTATGCCGTCCTTATGCCGGAATATGCGACGATGCGGCAGGTCGCCCGCATCAAGCTCTCCCAGGCGAAACTGGCGCTGGCCGAAGGCAAACGAACCGAAGCCCTCAAAGAGCTGACCCTCGCAGCGAATGTGGCGAGGCATTGCGGATCGGACACGAACGAGATCGCAACCGCAGTTCGAGCCTGGGTGGAGGAGGACTTGATGAAGGTTGTCCGCGATCTTAAGCCGAGTTCTGATGAGGCTGCGGCCGTTCTTGAGGGACTCGGTGAACTACCCGACGCCCGAAAGGACATCGGCTCAAACCTTGCTTGTTATCGCTACACGATGAGCACAGTCGCGAGCGAATCGGACTGGGCGCAGGTGCAGACCGACCTTGGACTTCGAAAGGATGACCTCCAGAATGAGCCCGTTCAAGACTGGCTCTACCGACGTGGATTTGTGCAAAAGGCAACGGATTTAAGCATCCTGCGCTCCATGCGCAAAGCGGCAGAATCGGTGCCTGCCAACCCGAGATCGACCAGCGACTTTGCCGAATACAACCGGCTTTGGAAGAGCCTTCACGGAGCCTGGACGCCGATGCGCGACATGTTCTCCGTCCAGGAAAAGATGGTCGACTATCCGACGAGTTACTTGGCGCTTGTGAAGCATCGCGACGAACTGCGAAACTTCTAGCGTGAAACTAGCTCGTAGGCCCCGAGCTTGCTCACTTGGATTTTTTGGACCCTCGGTTTCAATTGGAAGTCGAGGTCAATCGTGCGCAGCTGTTGCCAAAGCGGCGTGTCGACCGTCTCGTTGCTGGTGAATTGCCACGGGAAAATGTGGACGGGAATGGGGCCCTTGACCGACCGCGCGAGAGTGTAAATCTCCTCAATGGCCGGATCGCCCATGGCGAGGCAACCAATGCTCTTATTGCTGCCGTGGATGAAGATGTCGCTTCCGGGAGCTTCTCGGTCGGCGAATACTTTGTCGGCGGCGTTCGGATAGTTGATGCCAAGCGACAAGTGGAATTGGCTCTTTGGGTTGAACCGGTCGATTTGGTAGATGCCTTCCGGCACCTGCCGGTCGCCTTCTTTACGTTTCGGACCGGTTTTGCCAGACATCGCCAAGATCGGATACGACTTGAATCTCTTGAGTTTTCCGGACGCGTTTCCAACCCAAACATCAAGGCGCTTCTCCGTTTTGAATGCGCGGAAGAGCAACCGTTTCGGCGGATACGTAACGCCGATCGCCTTCAACTCCTTGTCCAATTGCGGTTTAACTCGGGCGGCGGCAACGGCGGCCCGATCAGGCTCAGCTTGGCCAGAGCAAGCGACCAGCACGTTTGCCAGGATCAAGGCAAGCACCACGCGGAAATCCACGATGGAACGTTACCGAATAATCTAAGGAAATGAAAACGGCAACGGTGTACGGCGCGGGGGTCTACGGACTCTGCCTAGCTTGGCGACTCGTCCAGCGCGGCTACAACGTGCGGGTCCGGTCCTTGGAACCACCGTTAGGACCGGGTACATCGTCAATCGGCGGCTCTCGCATTTACCGCTTTGCCTACTTCGAGTCGGCGGCGTACGTGCCGCTGATGCAGCGAGCGTTTGGGCTTTGGGGCGAACTGGCGTCAGATTTAGGAACGACGGTCCACGAAGCGCGTGGGGTGGTTTATGCTGGGCCGGGCGACGGCGACCTACTCCGGGGAGTTCGTGGCTCCGCCGAGCAGTACGGACTCCGAATTGAGTCTGGACACCCAGTTCCGGAACCGCTGCCCGATGGATATGAGACCGTTTTTGAGCCGGATGCCGGGTTTCTTTACTCGGATCGGATTTGCCTTGGCTTGTTCGAGCGTCTGCAGGGGCTCGGCGTGCAGTTTGAATTCGGCGTTCCCGCGGTCGCCGATTCTGGATTGAGCTTTTTTGCCCTCGGGCCGGGAATGAAGGCGCTTTGCCCGAAGTGGAACCTAACGGTGACCATGCAAACCATCGCTTGGCTGGAGGGCGTTTCCGCTACGTTGCCGGTATTCGGGTTCGATGGCGGGCAAGGCAGCTTTCTGTATGGCATTCCGGCGCACGCCGATTGCACCTTAGTCAAGGTCGGCGAGCACTTGCCCGGGCCGGTGGCTGGGCTTGGGCTAGCGGATCCTTTCGCCCAATTGCCTGGCATCGCATCGAACGTCGCTCGGTTCCTCGGCCCGGAAGCGCGAGTGGTTCAGAAAGCGGCCTGCCGGTACACCAATACGGTCGATGGCGACTTCATCATCGACTGGGTTCGGGCCAACGCGCTCGGCATCAGCGCCTGCAGCGGGCACGGCTTCAAGTTTGCGCCGGCGATTGCTGACTTGGCGATTGAGTTCGCGGAAAGCGGCGTTCGTCCCGAGTTGCTGCTCGCATTTAGCGGAGATCGATCCACCTAGTTCTGTTATTGCTCCAGAGCGAGGTCACGGACACCGCTGAGACACTCCAGTCTTGGAACCATTTTGGTGCTGCCGCTCTCGTACAGGCATCCAATGCGACCGTTGCCATTCATCGGGTCGTCGTAATCCACATATTCGTTCATCCAGACGGCAGTTTCGGGGCTGTATGTCGGGCCGACTCCTAATATCGCACGCTGCTCATCATAGCGCCAGCCAAAATAGTCCTTGCCAAACATCTCGGCAAGCGGAGGAACGACTGGTGCTCGATGTGATCGGAGCGCGCTTCGATCCTTGAGGAAAGGATAGAGAAGGTCGGCTAGTCGCGGTGGTTCTTGATCAAGTTCAAATTTTGAGCCCCAGAGTTCGTTACGCGTTCGAATGGTATAAATTGAAGTATCAGAAAGGGCGTATGGCAAAACTTGGATGGTTTCCCGTTCCTGGTATAGCTGAATCGCGAGGTAGTTCTGGTGAAGCGCATTAAGCGTTGTTGAATGTCGCGCTGTCGTAGTGACGTGGGCGTAAACTGGAAACGAGATTCCGGCCAAAACAATGATGATGGCTACTACGGTCAAAATCTCAACCAACGTGGCGGCGATTTGTGCTCGCTTTCGTATTACTCCATCCATTTGGCCTCTTTGCCGATTGCAATTAGTCGAGAGGCTTCTGCAGCAATCTGCGGATCTTGACTCGACTGGGAAGCTGTTAGCTCTCCTTTGATCTCCGGCAATCTTGCCTTCATGGCAGCCCACCAGTACTTTTTGGCAAGATTTTGGTTCTTGGCGTTTTTTAAGCTCCGAATCTTTTGCCATGCCTCTGATTGATATTTTGGATTGCGTGAAAGAAACGCAAGCGCATCGTAAGCTCCAGCTTGGACTCTCTCGTTCTTGTGTGACGTTGAGTTAACCACAAACATGAAGTCTTCGCGGCTAACTTGCTGAACTTTGCTTGGTTCGCCAATTGTCAGAACGCGATAAAGAACTTCATAGTCTGGTCCCTTTTCCTGAATCAGATGGTCCCAGACTGGTCCTCGGTATGGCTTCCACGGTTTCACCCACGCAACGGCGGCAACGATGATGATCGCCGCCGTTGCAAGTGCATACAATTTGTCGCTAGACTTCATTAAAACTTTCTATCACACGCCTGGACGTAAGAATTGTAAGTTGCACTACCGATAGAACCACAGAAATTCTCACAGCAACCTCGGCAAGCTGCCCACGTGCTCACGCTGCCACAACCCCATCCTGGGTTAGCCGGGCTCACATTTTCTGCACATGATGGGAATGCTGTGGGCGGGTTTGCAATGCTGTTGGCAGCGACAACGACGATGATAGCAGCGACAAGCGTTGTTTGAAAAAGGCGTTTCATAACAACTGCATCTTCCCATCCCCCCCCCCCCTGTTTGTCAAGTCTAGAATGTCATCAGTCGAGTTTTTCATAGAAAATAACTACAGAAGTGTCGGTGTCAGAATATGTGAAAGAACGAAGGAGTTCAACACCATGCCTTGGAACCGAGATCAGCTTGCTCAACGTGCCGCGAAGGAGCTTCGCGACGGCTTCTATGTGAATCTCGGAATCGGGATTCCGACCCTGGTAGCGAACTACATTCCGGACGGGATGGATGTGGTCCTGCAGAGCGAAAACGGCATGCTCGGCCTTGGCCCGTTTCCGCTGGAAAGCGAAGTTGACCCGGACCTGATCAACGCTGGAAAGCAGACGGTGACCGAAATTCCTGGCACGTCGTACTTCTCCTCGGCTGACTCTTTCGCGATGATCCGAGGTGGGCACATCGACCTCAGCATCTTGGGCGCGATGGAAGTGAGCGAGAACGGAGATCTAGCGAACTGGATGATTCCCGGAAAGATGGTCAAGGGCATGGGCGGTGCCATGGACCTGGTGGCCGGAGTCAAGCGCGTCGTCGTAGTGATGGAGCACACCAACAAGGCGGGCGAATCGAAGGTTCTGCGCGAGTGCCGCTTGCCGCTCACGGGCAAAGGCTGCGTGGACCTCATCGTTACGGACCTCTGCGTTTTCGAAGTTTCAGAAGATGGACTGGTCCTGCTCGAGCTGGCTCCGGACGTGACGGAGCAAGAGATCGCGGCGAAAACCGAAGCTAAGTTCCGCCTGGCATAGAAACTCTGCCAGGTATCTTCATTGTGTGGATATCCAAGCAATACGCTGGGCGCTGAAGAAGCGCTGGCGGCAAATGTTGTGCTTTGGATTCGCGCTCGTCATCGCCGTCGCATCGTCGGGAGTTACCCTTCGTTCGGTAACGCTGAGCCGACATTGTCCGACCGCTAAGGTTCAGGCAGTAGCGAATGACACGGCAAACGGCCCCAAAATCGTTGCTCCAAAACCGGGAGACGCCGAGTTTCTGCCTTGCTTGTGCAACCAGAAAAAAGTCGCGCCCCAGGAAGAGGAAGTAACGAAGAGCGGATTGATGGCGGACTACGCGGTGGAAGCTCCACCGTTTGTGGTTGTCATCGTTTCCTCACCGGTCGTGTTCATGCCCATTCTGTCGGCTGCTCCGGCGGCCATTGTAACGAGCGCCGCGCCGATTTCTCCCCCTCCCCGGCATTCGTAACGCCCATCCCATATCTCGCCGGTCCGCCAAATCACTTGGCCCGACGCTACGCGTTACGAAAATGAAAAAGGCATTCACGCTTATCGAACTTCTCGTCGTCATCGCAATCATTGCGATTCTTGCCGCCATCCTGTTCCCGGTTTTTGCCCAGGCAAAGGAAGCCGCGAAGAAGACTCAGGATCTGAGCAACTGTCGTCAGCTCGGGGTCGCGTTCCTCATGTACGCCAACGACTTCGACGACTACTTCCCGCTGTCGAGTTTTCCGGTGAAGGAGAACACCTGGACGACTCAGGTGCAGCCGTACATCAAGAACCGGGCGATCTACCGATCGCCTTCTGACGCATCCAACAATTGGCCGCCGGCGAGTTTGCCGGTGACCGATCCGACCTTCTTGAACTACCGGATGTCGAGCTACTTCCTGAATGCCTTCATGAGCGGAGGCTATCAGTCGGGCAAGTTCGCGAACACGAGCTCAATCGTGGGGCCGGCAAGCACGATCTACATCGCGCAGGCGAATGACAACATCGTGCGCGACCACTTCCACCCGTTCTATTGGGGTACCCCGAGCGAGGAAACGAACGGCTTCATGCAGAACCTGACGTTCGATCCGGCAACTGGTCTGACTAAGGAGCTGAAGCTAACGGCGTTCTCAGGCGGTCAGAACTACACGTATGTGGATGGCCACGCCAAGTTTGGCAAGTGGTCACAAACGTGGTGGCGAGACCTTGATCGAGGCATCTTTGCCGGTAACTACGATCCGCGAAACGAGGGGCGAAACTGATGCGAAGCTTGCTGAGTCTTGGCGCATTGGTTCTCGCGGCTTCCGGGGTGGCTTGTAAGTACGAAGCACCGGCGTTTCGCCTTTCTGCATCCGACGGGAAGACTTACACGGAGAAGAGCCTCGTTGGTAAGCCGACGTTCATTTTCTTTCTGAAGAAGAACTGTCCGGCAGATCCGAAGGCAACTCCGGGGATCAACAGCCTTGCAAAAGAGCTCGCCGGAAAGGCGCAAGTTCTTGTGGTGATGGATGGGACACTGGCCGAGGTCCGGGCGAACGCCGTGAAAGTGGGCCTCTCGGTTCCGGTCCTTGCCGATACTAAGGGTGTCGTGATTCGGGGCTTCAAGGTCGAACGCGGGGCGGATTTCACCTTCGTCGCGACCAAGACCGGAAAGCCGAGATACCCGGAGATCTGGACCGGAGTCTCCCGCGCTCACCTTGAGAAAGCGGTGGCTGCCATGCGAAAGCACGGCGCAGCTCTGCCAGCGCTGAAACTCGCTTCGATCTCGAAGTCGACGATCAGCGGCTGCATGTTCTGAGCTGATTAACTGGGCAGCGGAAGACCTTTGGTCTCCGGTGCCCAGACCAGCGCAAGCAGACCGATCACGTAAATCCCGCCGGCCACGACGACGACCAAGGCAACGTTGCCTTGGTTGCTCGACATCAGCGCGCCCATGAGCGCCGGCACGGGAGCGCTCACAACGCGGCCGACGTTGTACGCCAGCCCCGATCCGGTCGCTCGGAGGCGAGACGGAAACAGCTCCGGGAAGTACAAAACGAACCCAGACGACAGGCCGATGCTGAAGAAAGTGGCGACCGGCAGCAGCCAAAGAAGCCGATTGAGGTCAGGAGTGCCGGAAAGCGCGAGGTACGCCGAAACGGGTGCGCCGATGAAGAAAACCGCAAACGCCGGGCGTCGTCCAATTCGGTCGGCAATCAGCGGAAAAAGAAGAACGCCAATCAAGGTTCCGATGTGAATCGTAAAGGTGTTGAGGCTGAGGAACTGCTTTGATGCCTCCGGAGCCAAACCAGCCCCGGCTTGCTTGATGAGGTTAGGCAGCCAGAACGGCAGAATTCCTGCTCCGGTGACGCCAACAACCCCGAGCAGCACGGCAGAAATTGTGCGCCGCCGCTGATCGGCAGAGGCGAAAAGGTCGGAGAACTTACCGCTGTCCGGCTTTGGTGCCGCTTCTTCGTTCTGGGACTTGAAGCGGAAGAAGAAGCAAAGCAGCGCGGGAATGGCCCCGACAAAGAACAGTGCCTGCCACTGACCAGCAGGAACACTCAGGTTCGCCAGAGCCGCAAACCAAGGGCCGAAGGCGGCGGCAGATTGAAGGAACCCGCTTGCGCGAGCGCGGAAGTGCGGCGGCACGCTCTCCGCCACCAGTGCCGCCCCCGCCGCCCATTCGCCCCCGATCCCGAGCGCGGTGATAAACCTCGCGATCATCACTTGCTCCGGCGTTTGGCAAAAGCCGGTAAGTCCCGTGAACAGGGAGTACATCAGGATCGTGGTGATCAACACCTGGGTTCGGCCCCAGCGGTCAGCAAGAATGCCGAAAATAAGTCCGCCAAGGGACCAACCCACCAGAAAGACGGTCTGGATCTGCCCTTCCAGGGCGGTGCCGATTTCCTTGTAGCGAGCTTCGCCCAGCATCTGGGTGAGCATCGGGATCTTGGCAAAGTTGAACAGCGCCGTGTCCATGATGTCGAACACCCACCCTAGCCAGGCGAGGAATAGGACGAGGAGATAGCGCTGCTTCAAACCACGGTTATTCTAATACGCGGTGCGTAAACGTGACCGCCATGCTGCCTTCGCCGACCGAAGCCGCCACCCGCTTGACGCTTCCAACCCGGCAATCTCCGGCCGCGAATACGGTCGGACAACTGGTCTCGAGATAGAACGGAGGTCGGTCAAGTGTCCAGCCGTCGCGGACCGCTTCACCCGTCAGGATGAAGCCCTTTTCGTCTCGCTTCACGTGTTCGCTAAGGAAGCCCGTATTGGGTTCGGCCCCAATGAAAATGAAGAGGCCGGCACACGGAACGCAGCCGTTCGTTTTCCCATCGAGATAGACCCGCTCGATTGAATCGGTGCCTTCGCAGGCAGTCACGTTGGTTTCAAGATGCACCTCAACGTTTGGAATCTGTTCGATTCGATAGCTGAGGTAGTCGCTCATGGCTTTGTTCAGCCGATCTCCTCGGACAATCAGACGAACGGTTTTGCATTGGGTCGAAAGGTAGACCGCGGCTTGACCGGCGGAGTTTCCGGCTCCGACCACAACGACTTCTTGGTCCCGGCAGAAGTCCGCTTCCATTCGCGTGGCGCTGTAGTAAATTCCACGCGTTTCAAAGTCAGAGAAGCCCGGGACGTTCAATTTTTGGTACGTCGCTCCGGTGGCAATGAGGACGGCGCGGGCGTTGAAGACCTCGCCGCTGCGTAGGGTCAGTTCATGCCCCGTGTCGCTGCACGTCATCGCAACAACGTCGGCCGGAATGCTGATCTCTGCGCCGAACTTTTGGGCTTGCAGGTAGCCGCGCGCAGCGAGTTCGCTTCCGGTGAGGCCCTCAGGAAAGCCCATGTAGTTCTCGATCCGGCTTGACCAGCTTGCCTGGCCACCTGGAGCCGCTCGGTCGACCATGAGCGTTCTGAGTCCTTCACTGGCACCGTAAACCGCAGCAGCGAGCCCGGCCGGGCCAGCGCCGATGATGACGAGGTCGTACTGATTCTTGTCGACTGACCGGCGAATGCCGAGGCAGTTTGCGATGTCTTCGACCGATGGTCGAACATACACGTCGGATGCAGATGATAGAAGCGGCGTTGACTCTGGACCAAGGCCAAGAGTGCGAAGAATCTGTGCGGACTCGCCGTCTTCCAGTGTTTGCCAGCGGTGCAAAATCCGATTTCGGGCTAGGAAGGTGCGGATGGCTTGTGTATCCGGATCAAATCGGCTGCCGATCAGAAGCATGCCGTACGTGTTCTCTTGGAGCAACAACTCTCGGCGGCGCATGAAGGCGAGGATGAACGTTGCGCCTAAGTCTTGATCGACGCGCACGAGTTCCCGAATGTCTTCGGCGCCCAGTTGAAGGAGCGTGACCGGGGCTGCGGCAACTCCGCCGACGGGCGCGCTTCGTCCGGATAGGAGGTCGATATCGCCGGTAAAGGCACCTGCCTCGTGGGTGGCAATCAATTGTCCGCTTCCTGCTTCGTCCCGGATTTCAACGGTTCCTTCAAGCACGACGAAGCAGCAAAAGTCGGTGTCCCCAGTCTTCCAGAGCCACTCGCCGGGCTGTAGTTCAATCTGCTTCGCTCGTGGCCGGAGAAGGTCTATCTGGGTTTCTGTAAGAACCGGAAATGCAACTGAGTCGCGCATGTCAGACATGACGCCATGTTACACGCCACACATTTACAGTCGGGACATTGGGTTCACCGGACGACCGTTGATTCTCATCTCGAAGTGCAGGTGCGGACCGGTGCTGAGGCCGGTTGAACCGACGGCACCGATGCGTTGGCCCTGGCGGACGGTTTGCCCGGCGCGGACGGCGAGGCTGCTGCAGTGGGCATAGACCGTCGTGAGCCCACCGCCGTGGTCAAGGATGATTCGGTTGCCATAACCGCCGCTGTACGAGGCGGAGATCACCGTTCCATCCGCAACGGCGAAGATGGGGGAGCCGCTTCGCGCACCAAAATCCGTTCCTGCGTGGAGCCGACTGATACGCAGGATCGGATGGAATCGGTTGCCGAACCCGCTGGTCACCGGCGCGTTCACCGGGCGCATGAATCGTCCTTTGAACGGCTTTCGAGCGGTTTTCGGGTTCTTCTTGATCCGGCGGTTATAAGCGGCAATTTCCGCGGCGATGTTTCGCTCGTCCGCTTGGAACTGCTGCAGGAGCTTTTTGAGCTCGGCTTGTCGGCTCCGCAGCTGCTTCAGCGCAATACTCTTCTCTTCGCGGACGTCGCTTAGCTCAGCTTCCTTTCTGTCTTCGAACGCCCGAAGCTTCTCGTATTGCCGCACGACCGAGTCTTGCTGCCGCTTCTTTTCGCTCACGTTTCGGGTGAGCGATTCGTACCGGTCGAACAGCTCGCGATCCTTTTCGGCAATCGTTTGGAGCATTCCGGAACGGCTGACGAAATCGCCGACGGTTTGCGCTCCGGATACGATGCTGATGTAGCTGCCGTTGGTTTGCATGTACATCGCGCGGAGCCGCGAGCGGACTTTGGCGCGAGTCTCTGCGACTAGCACTTCCATTTGCTTAAGGTTTTCCGCGAGCTTGACCTGCTCAGCGCGGTTTGAATGAAGGTTTGCGCGGGTTTCCTCGACCTGTTCGCCGAGCGATTCCAGGCGGGCTTCCAACGTGCGAAGGTCAGTCGTGACCACGCGGGCTTTTTGAGTGGTCGCTCGAAGCTCGGCGGCGACGCGGCTCTTTTGCGATTTAACTTGATTGAGTTTTCGGCTGAGCGATTTGGGATTTTTTGCCGTGCCGGATTTGGATTGGGCGATGGCTTCGCTGGAAACGAGCGCAAGAGACACGATTGCCAGAGCAAGGAACCGAGTTCTCATGGCTTCATCGGCACCAGGATGGCGATGTAGGAGCAGACAAGTCCGTAGACCGCGCCGACGATGGATAGCAGTCCCAAGCCAGGGAGGATCGGGAACGGCGGCAGGCCGGCAAATGCGGTTTGGTCGAGCAGGCGACTTTCAATAGCCCGCTGCGCGGCGTACAACATTCCGGTCGCTAGGACTCCTCCGACGGTTCCGTAAATGAAGCCCTCGATGAGATACGGAACGCGGACGCTGAATCGGGACGCGCCAACCAGCATCATCACGCGAGCCTCGCGGCGTCGAGAAAAGACGGCCAAACGAATCGCGTTGTAGATCAAAATGCCGCTGGTGAGCAGTAGCAGCCCACCAAGACCGGTTGCGAGCCAGTTGAGGAACGAGCGAGTTTGTTCAAGCAGGCGCTGCTCATCGCGGAGATATTCAACTCCACGTTCTGGGTCCAGATTTGGCAGGGCCCGAACACTTGCCGCAACGGAGTCAGCTTTCTTGAGGTCCGAAAGGATGATCTTAAAGGCCTCTGGAAGCGGATTCTCGATCCCATCGGTAACTTCTGGTTTGTACTTCGCCTTCTCCCGTTCCCACGCACGGTCTTTGGGAATCCAGTTCACGACGGCCACGCCGGGAATTTCGCGGATCGCTTTCGCGGTGGCTTGAACCTGCGGAATCTTCGCCCCATCCACCATGTAGGCGCGCATTTCGAACTTGCCGGTCAGCGATTCGGACAGCTTGTTGAGATGGAAGTACGAGTAGCCGACGCCGCCGAAAAGGAAGAGGGTGAGGGCCACGGTTGCGATGGCCGCGTAGGTCATCGTTAGATTTCGACGAATCGCCTCGAAGGCTTCGCCGAGAATGAAGCTAATCCGGTCGAGCAAGCGAATCCTCCACGATCTTTCCGTGATCCAGACGAATGACGCGCCGTCCGTAGCGCTCCACAACCGGCATGTCGTGGCTGGCAATGAGAATGGTCATGCCCTCCAGGTTTAGTTTCACGAGTAGATCCATAACTTCGGCTGAGTGGTCTGGATCGAGATTGCCGGTGGGCTCGTCGGCAATGAGCAGCGGGGGCTTGTTGATCAGCGCGCGACCGATGGCAACGCGCTGTTGTTCGCCGCCCGAAAGTTGGTGCGGAAGGGCGTCAGCACGATGCGCGATCTGAACTTGTTCGAGGATTGCGGGCACTTCTCGCCGCACTTCGCGCTTCGTGTGCCCGACGGCGCGCATGGCGTAGGCGACGTTTTCCCAAACTCGCTTGTTGGGAAGCAACGCAAAATCTTGCGGGACGATGCCCATTTGGCGACGAAGGCGGAATACCGTCCGATCGTTATAATCGCCGACTTCTTGGCCATCGATCCGGACCTCGCCCGAGGTGTGTCGCACCTCTCGGGTGAGAACTTTGATGAGGGTGCTCTTACCCGCGCCAGTACGACCGACGATAAAGACGAACTCTCCACGTCCAATTTGCAGAGTTACGCCGTCCAATCCTTGGACTTGACCGGGGTAGCTTACGTGTACGTCCCGGAACTCAACGTACGGCCTGTCCGTCACTAAGGGGTAGGGTACCGAATAATTGTCGAACGGATTGAACATGGAGACGAATCCCTTTCAGCGCACGCGTGATGACCACAGCCGAGAACGCGCGGAGGACTACGTTGAACTCATCGACCTCCTGATTCGGGAAACCGGCGAGGCGCGAGCCACTGATTTAGCCGGACGTCTCGGCATCAGCCATGTTACGGTTTCGAAGACCGTGCGCCGCCTTCAGCGCGACGGCCTTGTGACCGCGTTACCGTACCGATCGATCTTCCTTACCGATGCCGGCCAGACCCTTGCCGATCAGGCAAAGGTCCGGCACGAGCTGGTGTTGGCATTTCTGCTTGCCATCGGAGTGTCTCCGACGACGGCGGAGGTCGATGCCGAAGGCATCGAACACCACGTCAGCGCGGAGACTTTGGACCGGATGCAGGCGTTCTTGGGTCGTTAGACTTCGACGACTACCGAGATCACGAGTGGCCGAACACCGGCTCGCTTAACCAGGATGCGCTTCGTCACATCCGTCGCGTCAGCCTTGACTCGGAACATGTCCTGGGCGTCTTCGCGCTTGAGTTGGTTGATTGCATCGTGGACTGCCTCTTGCGCTAGAGCGAGGGCTTTCTCGTCTCCGCTAAACGCGCGGGCTTGGACCATCGGCGGGGCAGCGAGCGTGCCTTTTTTCACGTCCATCGGGACAGTCACGATGACAACACCGTCGTTGGCGATGGTGTATCGGTCCTTCAATACCGATTCGGTGATGCCGGTGTTTCCTGCATTGTCAATCAGCACTTCTCCGTGGGTGACTTCGTCGCCGAGTTGAGCGCTGGTTTCGGTGAACTCCAAGGGAACGCCGGGCTTCATGGTGAAGATTCGGTGTTCCGGAATCCCCATGCCTTTCGCAATGTTGTTGTATGCGAACTGGTGGCGGGCTTCGCCGTGGACCGGGGCGACGTAGAACGGCCGGGTCAGGCTCAGCATCATTTTCAGCTCTTCCTGATAGGCGTGACCAGAAACGTGAACCGGGAGGGAAGCCTCGTAAACGACCTTGCATCCTTGGTCAAACAGTCGGTTGATCGTGCGCCAGATCGATGCTTCGTTGCCAGGAATCGGTCGGGCGGAGTAGATCAGAGTGTCGCCCGGTCGAATCTGCATTCGACCGTAGGAGCCTTTGCTCATCTGAACCAGCGCGCTCATCGGCTCGCCTTGGCTTCCGGTGGTAAGCACCGCAAGCTGCTCGTCTGGATACAAGCTCATTTCTTCTAGCTTGATCTTCGTTCCGCGCGGAATCTTGACGTAGCCAAGTCGCTCGCAAGTTTCGAGGTTTTGCTCCATCCGGCGACCGACGACGGCGACCTTGCGGCCGGTTTCTCCGGCGACATCGAACACCTGTTGCATTCGGTGAATGTTGCTGGCGAACGTAGTCAGGAGAACGCGACCTTTGGCTTCCTGGAAGACGGCGCGAAGACCTTCGGTCACCGTGCTTTCGCTCGGTCCCCAGCCTGGACGATCGACGTTCGTGGAGTCGCTAAAGAGGGCAAGGACGCCTTCTGCGCCCATCTCGGATAGGCGAGCCATGTTGGTGTGCTTGCCGTCAACCGGAGTGAAATCGAACTTGAAGTCGCCGGTGAAGAAGACGATGCCGTGGATCGTTCGAACCGCCATTCCGCAGTTTTCGGGAATGGAGTGGGTGATGCGAACGGGCTCGACTTCGATATCGCCCGCTTTAATCACGTCGCCGGGCTTAAAGATTCGAACGTCGATGCGGGACTTGTCGAGCTTTTCTTCGAGCTTGGAGCGAATGAGTGCGGCGGTGAATTCGGTGCAGTAGACCGGAACCTTCACCTTTTCGAGGAGCCAGGTGAGGCTACCAACGTGGTCTTCGTGAGCGTGGGTAAGGAAAACGCCGCGAATCTTTGAGGAGTTTTCGAAGAGATAAGTGAAATCGGGGATGACGATGTTAACACCGAACATCTCTTCATCTGGGAAGCTGAGACCGCAATCGATGACAACGATGTCATCTCCTTGGCGAACGACGGTGCAGTTTTTGCCGATCTCGCCGACTCCACCAAGGGGGATGACTTGAACTAAGGACATTGAGCTACAGGGTACCTGCAGACTTACCGATGTCCGGATTTTCGATGCTGCGGAAAGAGCTAGAAGGCTCGTAACAAAGAAAAGTTAGAAAAGATTGCGAACGAATTTTTGACAGAAGGCGTTCATATTGCTGTAGAGATCGCAATAATTGCGATACAGGTCACCATGAACAAGAAAATCCTCCTCGCCATTCCTGCCCTCGCCATTTCGGCACTCGTTTTCGCCCAAACCATGGACGCCAATCCAATGGTTGGTGGAGCACCGATGTCGAAGTCAAAGAACATCGTTGAAAACGCAGTCAACTCCAAGCAGCACACGACGCTCGTTGCTGCCGTTAAGGCCGCTGGTCTGGTTGATGCCCTCGCCAGCAAGGGACCTTTCACGGTCTTCGCTCCAACCAACAATGCTTTCGCTGCTCTTCCAGCCGGAACGGTCGACACGTTGCTGAAGCCAGAGAATAAGGCGACCTTGACCAAGGTTCTCACCTACCACGTCGTCGCCGGCAACTTCACGAGCAAGGACGTTATGGGCCTCATCAAGAAGAACAACGGCTCCGCGAAGGTTAAGACTCTCGCCGGAAACGAACTCACCCTCAGCATGAACGGCCCAGCAAACGTTGTGATCACGGACGAGAGCGGCAACACCGCTTCGATCTCGACCTACGATGTTATGCAGTCGAACGGCGTGATCCACGTCATCGACACCGTTTTGCTTCCTAAGTAAGGATCAGCAGATCAATTCTCGGATCGAGGAGCCGCCGTGCGCCGGTGGCTCCTCACCGATCCAACGTTCATCTACCGGCTCGCTCGCCAACTGATAGCGGGTGTCGGACGAAATCCGAATCGCGTTCTGCTGATTATCGAGAGATCCGTGCAGCAAGTGCACGTTGAAGGTGAGCAAGTCGCCCATCCGATATTCCTCGCAGGTTAAAAGCCGAGCGTCAAACTTCTCCAGAACGTCGGTGACTTTCGGTTCATAAACGCCAAATCCGTGGCCGCTTGCTTCGGTCTGACTTTTGCCCGGAACATTCTTGCAAGCCGTATCCACATCCATCGAGCGATACGCATCGAGTTCTGACCAGCGATGAGACCCCTCGACAACGACCAAGCCGCCGACTTCAAGTGGAATGTCGCCATAAGGCACCCAAGCCGTATAGAGCTGGTGCGTCCCCCGACCCATGTAAACCACGTCGCAGTGCGGCATCGTGCCACCACCCTTCCCGATCGCACGGAACCAAGTGAAGTCGTAGTGCATGGCCTCCGCACCTAAGAGGCCGGAATAGAAAGCCATCATTCGCGGGCCGTAGACGACCTGAAGGAGCTTCTCATTCTTCTTTGCCAGATCCGGGCGGAAGTACGGATTCTGGTCTGGGATGTGACGCCCGTCCGCAATTGGGAAAGTCGGATCAAGAAGTCCCTCGGCAGCGAAGGCGACCATGATCTCAGTTCGGACGGCTTCGATTTCCACCCGTGGGTGGAAATCGCGAATGAACAGATAGCCATCCGCATCCATCCTTCGTTGTAACTCTTCGAAGTCGCCAACGGCGTCGTTGCTTTCTCGCAGCCAGCCAAATCGCTCCGGCGATTGATCGATTTCGTTGCCACCTGCCAACAGCTTTGTCGGAGCGGTCTTCATGTGTTCAAGGATAGCGCAGGTACTTTCTAACCGTGCCGCTCGCCGCTCT
The DNA here is from genome assembly GCA_945882415.1 of Chthonomonas calidirosea. Classification (GTDB taxonomy): domain Bacteria; phylum Armatimonadota; class Fimbriimonadia; order Fimbriimonadales; family Fimbriimonadaceae; genus Fimbriimonas; species Fimbriimonas planktonicus. Next base: position 56,185 of record CAMCWC010000002.1, on the reverse strand, counting down.
CATTTTCGACTTCGATGGACTGATTCTTGATACCGAGACCGCCGAAGTTGAGGCTTGGCGGCCGGAGTTTGAAGCCCACGGCGTCCCATTTCCAGAGGAGTACTTCCTCTGGGCGGTCGGGCGCGGCGCGGAGCAGATCACCAAACGCACGATCGATCTCCTTCAAGAAGCGGTACCCGAGTTGTCCAACATCGCCGAAATCGAGCGGAGGGCCAACCGTCGTCGCCTGGACATCATTGATCAGCGCATCGCGCGACCGGGCATTGTCGAGCTCATCACCGAGGCCCACGGAGTCGTTCCGCTCGCGGTGGCCAGCAGCAGTAAGCACGGGTGGGTCGACACGCATCTCGGCCGGCTCGGGCTGTGGAACTATTTTGAAACCGTCGTCTGCGCAGATGACGTTCCTCGCGCAAAGCCGTTTCCAGACCTGTATCTGGAGGCGATCCGAAGACTTGGGGTCAGCGCGCAAGGCACCTTTGCTCTCGAAGACTCGGCAAACGGCATTACCGCCGCGCGAGATGCGGGACTGAACGTCATTGCCTTTCCCAACGACCTCACGAAGCACCTCGACCTCTCGCACGCCACAAAGGAGTGGGAGAGCGACCGCGCGCCTAGTTTGTCGGATATCCAGACTTTACTGGAGTCGATCCGCTAGCAAGCGGTGGAAGTGGTGAACGTTTGCTTCGCGGCGTGGTGAATAGCGTCCGCGATCGTAGAGGCGAGACCGAACCCCTCGCTGCACGGCTTCCACAACGACCTCATCTTCTCGCTCGACCCGATCCAGGGCCGCACCGGCGCCGCTGCCGAGTTTGCTTGCGTCCCAAACGTACGGGATGAAGCTCACCTTCGTGCGGTCAACGGACAGTGGCTTCACGACGTTGATGCTCAGCCCCCACGGGTAGAAGTTCAGCATCAGGTTCGGGAAGAACCAGTAGTAGTACGCAGCGATCCGTCGCCCATGATCGGCAGCATGGGCGGGGATGTCGAAGCAGAATTCGTCATCGTTGGCGACGGCGATTTGGAGATTCCCACCTTCAAAGGTCTCCGTTTCGTAGCTTTCGTAATCCAGCACGTCGTTGAGGCCAGAGTGAACAAACGGGATATGAAACCCTTCGAGGTAGTTGTCCACGTACAGGGCCCAGTTCGATTGGATTAGGTAGTCACGACCGCGTTCTGGGGCAGAAATGAACTGGTTGACCGGTAGCCAACTCAGTCGCTCAATCATTTTGCCGAAGGTCGCTTCGAAGCTAAGCGCCGGCTGCACCGATGCAAAGAGCCACGGACCCCAATTCGCGAACGGCACTTTCGGTAAGCAGTCCGCGGGGCTTGGGAAGCCTTCGACCTGATCGAACTCTGGCATATGCTGGAAGTCGCCACCTAGTCCAAAGCGGCGTCCGTGGTAGCGGCAGCGCAGAAAGCGCGCGTTGCCCGGATTTTCCGCGACGAGCATGCCGCGATGAGTGCAAACGTTGGAGAGGCAATGGACGGTGTCGTTCATGTCCCGCGTGAGAACGATTGGTTCGTCGAGAAAACCATCGAGGATGGTCGTCGGCCAAACCGAGCCAGGGACCTGGATCTTTTCGTCATCGCCGATGAAGTGCCACGCCGGCGCAAAGATATTCTCTTTCGCCTGCTCAAGGACCGCAGGGTCGGTAAAGAACCGGGATGGGATCGTGTGGGCGGCCTCGATGCGTGGGTGGATCACGTCTGACACGGCGTTAGTCTAGTCCGACGAACACGATGACTGCACCTGATTCGACTGTGACCTCGACGGTTTCGGATGTGGTCCGGTTTGAGACGCTGCTAAATCCCATGGCATCGACGGCTTGCATGTCGAATGACCACTCCAATCCGGTTGCGGATACTCGGGCTGCGGTCAGGGGCAAAATGCTGAATCGAGCTCCGATCGGGATTTTGGCACTCCAAGGACCTGCGGTGAGCGTTTCTGCCCAGCCCGATCGGAGGATGAATCGGGTTTGGATCGGGGCTCGCAGAGCGGAGTGGAAGGTTGCCAATGTGTGGTCTGGTCGGTCACCCTCACTGCACATCAAGGCGATTCGGGTGAGCCCCAACTCGCCGGCCAGCTGTAGTAATTTGTCGCAATCCGTTGTCGATTGGTCGGTCACGTGCCGTCGGTTTTTGGCAAATTCCAGGGCGGCTGGTGCCACGGAATCAAAGTCTCCAATCACCCAATCGGGAGCAATGCCGGCCAAGTGGCAACGGTTGGCTCCACCGTCGGCTGCAAGCACGATTGGGGCATGAGTCAGCCACTCGCGCATCGCTTCAGTCGGGTGGTCACCCCCGGCAAGGACACCTATCGGCCAACCATCTTGCGGAAAAAAAGGCATCTGAGGGACTCTACCGTTTAACGTAGACAGGTGTTAAACGGATTTGCGAAAATGAGCGAATCTGGCAGGAATTCATTCAAAAATTCAGCATAGAAGCCCTCAATGACAGAGGGCAGCTTAGCTCGGAATTCAGCGGCTTTAAACGGGAAATCTTGAGTCTGCGAAGTTGGGAAGCGCTGTGTATACTGACCGCTCGCTGAGTTTTTCAGCATTCGTATTTTCTAATGAAGGACCTGTTTAGTGACGCCGCCGGGAACGCGCCAGAAACACTGTTGGCAGCCTGGTCACGCGTACAAGATCGACTCGCTGAAGAGATCAATACCGCCTGGATGGACCGATTCATCCGTCCCCTGCAGCCATTAGAATTTGCCGAGGGTGTGCTCAAAATCGGCGCTCCCGGGAAGTTCGTTTATGAGTGGGTGCGAGAGCGACACATCGCTGATATAAAAATTGCATTTGAAGACGAGTTAGGAGAAGAGGTTCGGCTGGAGTTGGTGCCGATGAGTCGCCAGAACCCGGCGACCGCTGAGCTTGGCGTGGCAACCGTCACCGCTGCAGCGCCGCCAAAGGCGCGTTTCGAGCCGAATCCACGCTTTTCCTTTGACCGACTCGTTGTAGGTCAGAGCAACCGACTCGCCGTCGCCGGTGCGAAAGCCGTAGGCAGCAGCCCGGGGGACAAATACAACCCGCTGTTCATTTACGGACCAAGCGGCTTGGGCAAGACCCATATGCTCCACGCAATTGCGATTGAGCTCAAGCGCAATAGGCCCGACCTTTTGGTCGAGTACATCAGCGCGCAGCAGTTTGCGGAAGATTTCGTCAATGCCCTGCAAGGCAACCGCATCGAGCAGTTCCGCCGTTCGCAGCGCACCGCTGGCGTGTGGCTGGTGGACGATATCCAGTTCATCGCGGGCAAGGACAAAACGCAGGAAGAGGTGTTCCATACCTTCAACACCCTGCAGCAGTTCGGAAAGCAGATTGTGCTCACCGCTGACCGACCACCGCGCGACTTGTATTCGATGGACGACCGACTTCGGTCACGATTTGAGGCCGGATTGGTGGCCGACGTCCAGATGCCAGATACCGAAACGCGGTGCGCGATCATCCAGTCAAAAGCAGATCAGGATCAGATCGCGATTTCTCACGAGGTTGCGATGTTCTTGGCCCAGACGGTGCCCGGCAACATCCGAGTGTTGGAAGGTGCCCTAACGCGGATTGCGGCTTTCGCCAGCTTAGAAAACATCCCGCTGGACATTGATCTGGCTTCGGATATGGTGGACAAGTACTACCAGGCCAGCCTCACCAAGCCCGGCTTTACGCAGATTCTAGAAGCGGTGAGCAAGCACTACGGCATACCGAGCCCGGACATCAAGGGCACGTCTCGGAAGGCTCCAATCGCTTTGGCTCGCCACGTTGCGGTGTACATGACGCGGCGGATCACCGGCGACTCGTGGAACCACATCGGTTCGCTATTCGGCGATCGTGACCACACGTCGATGATGCATGGCTACCAGAAGATTGACGAGTTGATGCAGAAGGATAAGGACTTCCGCGCCACCATCACGATGCTCATTCGAAACGTGTATCCAGAGGGATAAGTCATGACCCACGACGAGTTGGTGAGATCGGCGAAGCAAAGGCTCGAAGATCAGACCGTTCGTCTTCGCACGGTTCTCGCGAACATGCCGGATGAGAAGTGGAATCGCCCTGGCAACCCGCTTTCCGTTGGTCAGATCATCGAGCATCTGGTGATCGTGAATCGTGCGTACGTCCAGGAACTTGAAGGACTCGTTCGGCAGGCGCCGGAAAATGGCGGTGAACTGCCTGCGCGTTACTCCATTGCTGGAAAACTCCTGATTAATGCCGCGGGGCCAGATAGCAATGCGCCGATGCCGAGTTCGGTTGCGCCTCGTCCGGGAGAAATTCCGCGTGGAATCGAGACGGAGTTCTTTGCCCTCAACGAGAAGATCGTGACTGCTTGCGACTTGGCACTTGGCAAGAACCTCTCGGTCGTAAAGTTCAAAAACCCAATTGTTGGGATCATCGTGATGCGGTTGCCCGATATGTTCGAAGTGCTTGCCCAACATGGCGAGCGGCATACGCGCCAGATTGAAGCGCTCGCCACATCGTAGGCTATGCTTTCTGGGTGATTCTCAGCGAACTGACATCGCCACAAGTTGAAGTGCTGTCGCGAGAGATTGTGTGCCTGATCCCGACCGGGGCCACGGAGCAACACGGCCCGCACTTGCCGATTGGAACGGATTGGATGCTGGCGGAAGCGTTTGGAAAGGCGGTGGAAGCGAACCTGCCGGAGCAAGTACTTTTAGTCCCCACCTTGGCTTGCGGCGTCAGCCCGCACCATATGGCTTTCGCGGGAACGCTGAGTTTGAGTCCAACGGTTTACATCCAAGCCATCCAGGAAATGATCGGATCGCTTGTTGCGCACGGATTCCGGCGCTTCTATATTTTGAACGGCCACGGAGGGAACACGCCTGCGAATGAGTTGGCATTGCGGATGGTTAAGCAAAGCCATCCCAACTGCTGGTTGGCGCATGCGGACTACTACCAAGTTGCGAACTCTGACATTTCGCAGCTCGCGGGAGGCGTTGGGATGGGCCACGCGGACGAAGTCGAAACGAGTTTGATGCTTCATTGCCGACCCGAGTTAGTTCAAACGCACAAACTTGTGGACGACGGACTTGAGCCGGTGCCTTACGTGAGCGGCCTAATCACAAATTTTAATGAAAGATCGCTTCATGGCGTTGCGGGTAACGCCACTCAAGCGTCGGTTGAGTTGGGCGAAAAGTTATATGAGGCGGTGGTGGGACGGATGGTTCAAGAAGTTTCGCGATTTGCCGGTACCATCACGCTTCTCGGTCAACCGTATCAAGGCTAAAAAAATGAACGCACGTCTCACCCTCGTTGGTCTCTCCGCGCTTGCGGCATCTTCGGCATTTGCTCAGACCGCTCAAATCGGTCCAGACTTCGGCGTCTTCTTCCCAACCAGTCGGGCCGTTCGAGACGCGTTTGGCGATACGATTCCTGACTTTGGCTTCGGTCGAACTCGAACGAGCGTCGCCGGAAAGCCTAGCCTTCGAACCGACTTCGGCGTGCTGACCGCGCAGAAGAACGGCAACAAGTTGCTGATTCTCCCATTCACTCTTCAGACCGAATTCCGTTTGACCCAGGACGAGAATCGAGGCGGTTTCCAGCCATACGCTCGACTTGGCGTCGGCGCGGCTTACTACGACTACGCGATCACCACGACTTCCGGACGAAACGCCGCGAAGACCGTTGGCCTCACCAGCAGCGCCGAACTCGGGGTAGTGTTTGCTCAGCGTTGGAATTTGTACGGTAAGTACCAGTACTTCCAGCAGCGCGGCGGATTCGATTTCAGCGGTGTGACGGTAGGCGTTTCCTACAGCTTGCTGAACTTCTAAAGACGACGATCAGGTTGGTGCAACGGAGATGTGGATATAGCAACGTAATCGAACCTCGATTCTGTTTCTGCTCCCATCTCCTATTGCGTCCCTATGTCTAAGAAATCCGAACAACCCCCCATTCTCGAACGTGCCGTACTTGTCTTCGTCAACGAAGATGAAGCGGAAGACCTTGTCGTTGAAGAAGAGCTCATTGGCCTTTGCGAAGCTGCCCAAGTTGAGCCCGTCGCGACCATCCGCCAACGCCTGAGCCGTCCGTACAAGGGCAACTACGTTGGCACCGGCAAAGTGCAAGAAATTGCCATGCTGGTCAACGAATCCGAAGCGGAAGTCGTCATTTTCGACGGCGAGCTTTCCGGGATTCAAAGCCGTAACCTTGAAGAGAAGTGCAAGGTCAAGGTCGTCGACCGGACCCAGCTTATTCTCGACATCTTTGCCCGCCGTGCTCGAACCAAGGAGGGCATGCTGCAAGTTGAACTCGCCCAGCTGACCTACATGATGCCAAAGCTCATGTCGGTTTACACCAAGTTCGAACGGCAGAAGGGCGGTATTGGTATGCGCGGTCCGGGTGAAACCAAGCTCGAAACTGACAAGCGAATGGTGCGGGATCGCATCTCGCGCTTAAATGGCGAAATCGATGAGGTCACCCGTGTGCGCGGCCAACAGCGCACGAGCCGCAGAAAGCACCCGTTCCCGTTTGCTTGTATCGTCGGTTACACGTCGGCTGGCAAATCGACCCTGATGAATCGCCTTGCCGGAACGGATGTTCTGGTAGACGCGATGCCATTCGCAACGCTTGACCCTACGACGCGAAAGATCGATTTGCCAGATGGCTATTCGGTCTTCCTTACCGACACGGTTGGTTTCATTCGAAACCTTCCGACTCACTTGGTCGCGGCGTTCCAGTCCACGCTTGAAGAGGCTACTTTCGCCGACTTCTTGGTCCACGTGGTCGATGTTTCTGCCCCGAACTGGGACATCCAGCGCGATGCGGTCATGGAAACGCTGGAGAAGCTTGGCGCAGCGGATAAGCCGATGATCACGCTCTTCAACAAGATCGACCGCTTGGAAGACCAGACGATTCCACGTCGATTGGTGGCGGAGTGGCCGAACTCGGTTGCGATTGCGGCGATGCCGGGAATCGGGATGGACGACTTGTTTGCGGCGGTGCTGAACCAAGTTCAGGAGTTGCTCGGGATTGCGTACGTGCTGATTCCGTACAGCCACCAGCACTGGGTGCAGGAATGCTACGACTACGGCCGTGTGCATCGGGTCGAATACAAAGAAAACGGCATCTACCTGGAAGGCGAGCTCGTTTCCCAGCTTCGCCAGAAGCTAGCGCCATACGAAGTCGCTCCGATGCCCGCATGACGGTTCGATCTTGGCTCACGATGGCCCGCGAGCAACTTGAACTCGCGGGCGTTCCTTCCGCAAAGCTGGAGTCGGAAATATTGCTTGGTCACTCTCTCGGACTAGAGCGGTCCTTCTTGCTCTCGCATCCAGACGAGGACATTGCCGAGTTGCCCGCGAATGCGCTGCTCGGGCGACGTTTAAATGGCGAGCCGCTTTCGTATCTGCTCGGGTTTCGGGAGTTTTACGGTCGCCGATTTTCGGTCAATCCCGACGTGCTGATTCCTCGACACGAAACGGAGGAGGTCGTGGAAGCTGCTTTGGGCTTGCCGCTAGCTTCGGATGCCGTCGTTGTGGATGTCGGGACCGGCTCAGGCTGTATCGCGGTCATATGCGCGCTGAAGCGGCCACGGTGGCAGGTTTTTGCCACCGACATCTCGGCGAGGGCGATTCAGGTTGCGAGCCGGAATTCGGATGCACTTGGGGCCTCGGTTCAGTTTTTCACGGCCGACTTGCTTGATCCGATGACGGATGAAATGTTTGATCTCGTGATCTCGAATCCCCCCTACATTGGCCGGCAGGAAGTTCTCGAGTCCCAGGTCGCGGATTACGAGCCGGCGCTGGCTTTGTTTGCCGAAGATCAGGGCCTGGCCATCATTCGACGACTGGCGCAGGCCAAGTCGAAATTGAAACCTGGCGGCTGGCTGGTGATGGAGGTGGGGCACGAACAAGGCGAACCCGTCGCGGACATTTTTCTAGAAGCTGGCTGGGCCGCGGTGGAAGTGCGGAAGGACCTTGGTGGGCGGGACCGGATTCTTGTGGCCAGAGCATCGTGACCGTACGTGTCACAATTAGCGGCATATGTTGGTAGTTGTTCCGGACGAGTTTCAGTACTTGTACGTCCAGAATGACGAGCGTCCGGTAGTCAAAATCCCGGCGGATGTCCTTCGGGCAGTTGCGGCACCCGTGCGGAAGATCACGAAGAAAACCCAGTTCTTGATCGACGATATGGTCCGGATCATGAAAAAGGCGAGCGGGATCGGTCTTGCCGCGCCTCAGGTTGGCGTGAGTAGCCGACTGATCGTGATTGCGCCGGACGACATGAAGCCGATGGCCCTGATCAACCCACGGGTGATCCGCGAGGAAGGCGAGCAGATCGGGCAGGAAGGTTGTCTCAGTATTCCGGGGCTCTACGGCGATGTCATTCGAGCGGCTTACATCGAAGTTGAGGCGATTGATCGACGCGGCAATCTCATCACCCTGGAACTTGAGGGCCTGCCAGCGCGGGTGGTGCTGCACGAGGTGGATCACTTGGATGGAGTTTTGTTCACCGACAAAGTCGATCCGAAGACGCTGAATTGGCGAGATCCCGACGGTCCCGACGATTGATGCCGCAGGCAACCCATGGCCAGAATCGTTTACTTTGGAACCGGTGAATTCGCCGTCGCGCCTTTGGTGGCGGTTCGCGACCACGTGGTGCTCGTCGTTAGCCAGCCAGACCGGCCGCAGGGGCGCGGACTGAGTCTTCGATCTTCCCCGGTAAAGGTCAAAGCGGTTGAACTTGGGCTGCCCGTGCAAACGCCTGAGAAAGCGCGAGACCCTGAGTTTGTTGAGTTCGTGCGGTCGCTGGAAGCCGACTTTTTGCTCGTTGCTAGCTACGGGCAAATCCTCTCCGTTAAGCTGCTTCAGGCGGCGAAGCACGGAGGAATCAATCTGCACGGATCGATCTTGCCACGCTACCGAGGTGCTGCTCCGATTCAGCGGGCGATCATGAGCGGCGACCCGGTCACCGGAAACTCCCTCATGCAGATGGCGAAAGGGATGGACACGGGCGACGTTATTGAGATCGTCGAGACCCCGATCGGACCGGATGAGACGTACGACGAACTTCAAATCCGGTTGTCTGAGATCGCGGCAACCCAGGCAGCGACCTGGGTTGAGCGACTTGCGGCGGGCGACTATCCTCGAACGGAACAGGACCACGACGCGGCCACCCACGCGGCTAAAATCGAACGAGAGGATGCCGAGTTAAGGTTTGACCGAACGGCCCAAGCCGAATACAACCGGTTCCGCGGGGTGACGTCGAATCCAGGTGCTGGCCTGCAAACGGATCGTGGCCGCATCAAGCTTTCGAAGCTGCGATTTTGCCCCGAGAGCGGCGCTCCGGGCGAGGTTTTGAAGCTTAATCCGCTCACGATTGCCTTCGCGGAGGGCAGTTTAGAGTTTCATGAAGTTCAACCGGAAGGTAAAAAACGCATGTCCGGACGAGATTGGGCCAACGGGGCACGGATCACGGTCGGAACGCGTTTAAGTCAAAGTTAGCCGCAACACTACCATGTCATCCCCCATCGTTCCAAAAGTCAGCCAGCGCCTTGTCGTGCGAACGCTCGTGCTTATGTTCGTTCTCGCCATCGTGCTCGGCGTTTATCAATGGGCGCAGCAGCAGAAAGGTGACTTTGACCTTGCGCCATCCGACACGGCTGGCATGATTGCCGCCATCGAATACAAAGACGAAGGCCAGCAAGTTGTTGCGTTTAAGCCAGACGGAACGAAGATCGAAAATTCCGGCTGGGAAGCCGGCGTCATTGACCGCGACCTCGTGTGGCAACCTGACGGCAACCGACTCTTCTTTGTCAGCGACCGCGCTAAGGTTCCGGGCTCAAACGTCAAGGCATTCAATATAGTCCGTTGGGACGCCGCCCGGGCGAGCGCTCCAAGCCAGCGAACCGTGGGTACCCGAGGGCGAAGCAATCCGAACTTTGCTGATCAACCTGGCGATGAAGAAAACCGCACTGCCCTGATCGCGTCTGGCGGGTTTGTTCTCGAGTTCGATAGCAAGGATCGCGCTACTCGGCAGGTCCTTCCGCCGCTTGGCAACGAAGTTAGCGTCAGCGAAGAGGAAGGGGCTGGAAGTTCTGGTCAGTTCGGCGGGCTCTATGGTCAGCTCGGAAGCAGTTTCCGACTGGCAAAGTGGGCCGGTGGAAAGCGATACATCGCGGCGATCATGCGCAGCGAAGAGGGTGAGGTCCTGGTTATTCAGGACACCGAACTTACCGACAAGGGGCAAATTTCCCCTCCGCGCCCGGTGATGGCGGGCGAAAAGATCGAGATTTCGATTGATCCGAAGTCCGGAAAAGTTGTTTTCTCGGTGACGAACTTCCGCTGGCTTTCGCCAGATCAGATTCCTCCGCAGTTTAAGCAAGGCAACAAGATCACGATTCCGTTTAAGCATGCGATATGCATCGCGACCCCGGGGGAGCCTAGCTTCGAAGTGATTGCCGCCAGCAACGACGACACGGCATGCTTCGGCGCTCCGGCGGTAAGCCCGAGTGGCGACCGAGTGGCCCTCACGGTCGGATCCTATGCTGATGGAAACTTGAGCCCACGCGAGATGACGCTGATGCCGGTTTCTTCGGGAGGCGTTCGCGCTGCAGCGAAGCTTGTCGATGGGGAAGTGTTCGAGCCGTCATGGCATCCAAACGGACAGTCGCTCGCTTTCATCCGTCGCAAGGACAGTAACCGAACGGTCTTCGCGATCAATGTGGATGGTTCCGGCGAGCGGCAGGTAAGTGGAGATGGCGAATTCGCCTTCCCTCGATTCTCGCCCCAAAGTAAGTAGCGTTTATGACTCCGGATTGAGCCGGCGCGTGATGTCCTCTTGGACATCACGCCACAGTCCGTACTTTTTCCAGTGCGCGGCAACTCGTGCCAGCCAACCCCAAATGTTCATGAAGTCGCGAAAGACGTCGTTTGCCCCTGCCCAACTCTCGTGGTAGCGACGGCGATACTGAATGCACCAAATGTCGTAGATGACGTAATACCAAAGGCATACGTGGGCGAGCGCCAGTCTTCCAGTTGTTCCACCAAGTAGCCAATCCGCGAGCACGAGTACCAGCGCACCCCAGACCCAAGCCTGCGGATAGCTGAAGTCGCGTCTTGAGAACTCCGCGTAAATTGCCAGTCCAACCGACGCGAAGACAAGCGGGCGGGCGTCGAAAGGGATCGTCGCCAGAAGCAGCGACAGCAGACCTACGGTGACGACGAGGCTAGCCCCGGTCACTCTCGATTCGATGGTCTGCGATCGAAAGAGGATGCGGAAGAGACCTAGAATGATCGTCCAGCCGAGATAAATTGCGGCCATCCAAACAGGGTCGAACTCGGGAACAACACCGGAGGCCACCTGGGCCAGAGTCAGGCTCGCCGCAAATCTAAAAATCACCTGCCGATTGAATTCGACCCGGTGCCGGTATGGAAGGTCGTGAACATTGCCCGGAACCTCGATGGGTTCCGGGACATAGTTCGGGATGATCACGTGCTTAGAATGGCGCGATTTCGATGGGCTTCGGTAGGCCCAAGCCCTCAAGTTGGGGCAGGATCTGCTGTTTATCGCCGACGATCACGAGGATTCCGTTTTCTAGCAAGACCGACTGCTCGGTCAGTCCATCGAGGACGGACTCCGTGAGAGCGCGAATCGCCGTCATGTCTTCACCGAGCGTGCCGAAGGCGCGGTTATTCTCGTAAAGCCGACGTGCGGTGCTCAGGAGGCCGGTCATCGTGGACAGAGACTCAATCGTGCTGGTTTGAAGCAGCGCGACCGCTTTGCCGGTTTCATCGACGGTTACCCCTTCCTTTCGGAATCGGTTGAATTCGGCCAGGAATTCCTTGATCGAAGCTCCGGTGACATCGGTGCGAACGGAGGCACCGCTTGACAAGTAGCCGAGGGTTGGCTCGAACGTAAAGCGCGCATTGGCGCCGTAGGTGTAACCCTTGTCTTCGCGGAGATTCTGGTTCAAGCGGCTGGTGAACGAACCACCGAGGATTGATCCGAGAGCCTGGAGTGGGAGTCGCTCTGGGCTCGAGTACGGAACGCCGGGCATCCAGAATCGGACAACCGACTGCACCGCGCCAGGCTTGTCGACGATGATCACGCGCAAGGCTTGCTTGACGAGCGGCGGGTACGTCACCGCGGAGGCCTGTCGGCCGGAGCCGGCCCAGTTTCGGAATGCTTTGTTGAGCTCGAACTTCACAGCTGGCCCGGGCAAGTTGCCGGAAACGAAGATGACGGCATTCGAAGGCTGGTAGGTCAGCCCGTGGCGGAACCGGAGATCGGCAACGCTCAACGCTCCAACGGTTCCTTCGGTCGAAACTTGTCCGAATGGATGGCTTGGGCCGAAGAATTCTCTCGTCCCGACACGGATGGCAAGGGATGAAGGGTCTGATTTCTGTTGCTCAAGATCAGCCAGTTCCACGCGCTTCACGCGCTCCCACTCGCTCGGCGCAAAGGTCGGGCGAGCGATGGCATCAGCGTAGAGCGCAAGAGCGCGGCCGAAGTTTGGCGTGAGGGTCGAGAGGTTTACCGCCGTGGTGGTGTGGCTGACGCTGGTCTCAATTTCGGCTCCCAACAGATTCAGGCTAGCCGCAAAATCTGCCGAAGTGCGTGTACCTGCGCCTTGGGTCAGCATCGAGGCCGTAAGCGCAGACAGGCCAACTTGGGTTTGGGTGTCTGAGTCCGTTCCGCCCTTGAAGACGGTCGATACGTTCATCATCGGCAAGTCCTCGCGTCGCCAGTAGAAGACCTTGATCCCGTTGTCGAGGACAAGTTCAACCGGACCCTTCGGGCTGAAGGGTGCTTGGCTTCCGGCCGCAGGTGCGCTGTCGCGCGGGTTGGTTTTCGGTGCCGGTTCTTGCGAGATTACGCGGAGGATGAGTCGGTTCCACGGATTCACGGTTTCGGCAGAAACGGCCTTGACCTGCTCCACGGTTGCGCCGCGGTACATGTCGAGAACCCGCTTGAACGAGTTAGGCTCGCCGAAATAGAACTCGTATTCGTTCAACTTGTCGGCTTTGTTGTCGATGGATTGAAGACTCTCGAGAGTCCGCTTCTCAATCTTCGCGGCTTCTTGCTTGAGTTCAAGCGCGGTCGGACCGTTTTCATTGAACTCGGCAAGCGTGGCATCAATCGCGCTTTCAAGGCGTTCCAAAGAAACGCCGTCAGAAACCGTCCCCTCGACGATGAAGAGTGAACCAAGCTGGCCAGATTGTTGGAAGGCGGCGACCTCCGTGGCGACTTTGTCCTTCACCACGAGCTTTTGATAGAGTCGGCTCGATACGCCATCGGCAAGGATTCCGGCAGCGAGGTTAAGTTCCGCATCTCCGGGTCGATAGGCAGCCGGGCTGTGCCAGACCATGATCGTTTTGGCGGCATCTACGGTGTCGACCATCGTTTGGCGTCGAACGCCTTTGAAGCTGGCGTCAGGCACGCTGCGGCGTGGCGCGTCGTTACCGCGGGCGATGGTGCCGAACTGCTGGGCAATAACGGGCTTGATGAGGGCCGGGTCGAAATCGCCCGCGACCACGATTGATGCGTTGTTCGGAACGTAATACGTGCTGAAGAACTGCTGCACGTCCGGGACCGATGCGGCGGTCAGGTCTTCCATGGATCCAATGACGGACCAACTGTACGGGTGGCCCGCCGGATACATGAGCCGATTGATCGCATCGTAGGCTTTGCCATAAGGGGCATTTTCGACCGACTGTCGGCGTTCGTTCTTGACGACATCGCGCTGAAGGTCGAGTTTCTTTTGGTCGATGTTTTCGCCCAGAGCTTCGAGTCGTTCCGCGTCTAGCCAAATGAGTTTTTGGAGTAGGTTGCTTGGGCCGAACGAGAAGTAGTTGGTGCGGTCCTGGCTGGTCGAGGCGTTGTTCGAGCCGCCGGCGGTCTCCATGATGACGTCGAACTGACCCTGCGGGACCCGCTTGGTGCCCATGAACATGAGGTGCTCGAAGAGGTGGGCGAATCCGGATCGGCGATCTGGCTCATCTTTGGACCCGACTTTGAACCAAGTGTTGATGGTCGCGACGGGGAGGGTTTTGTCTTGGTGGAGGATCACAGTCATCCCGTTAGGCAACTTGTACTTTTCAACCTTGACGTCTTGCGCGGCGGCAGGAACGGTTAGCGCGGCAAGGAGGCCGGCCCACATGAGACGGGAACGCAACATGGATACAAATTACCTCTGTGTGGTTCGCGTCGTTTCGAATGTTGGATTCCGGCCAGAATATGAGGCGTCCAAATCTCTCATGCCAACGCGCCAACCTACCGACGACCTTCGCATTAGCGCGACACGCCCGCTGATCCCGCCCGCAATTCTCATCGAAGAGCTTCCGCTCACCGATGCAATGAGCGATCTGATTAGTTCAACGCGAAAGGCGATCAGCCAAATCATCTCCGGTGAGGATTCTCGTCAGGTGGTAGTGGTTGGGCCATGCAGCATTCATGACTTGGAATCGGCAGAAGAGTACGGGCACCGGCTGAAGGCGATGTCCGATACGTATGCCGACGAGCTGTTGATCGTGATGCGCGCCTACTTCGAGAAACCTCGCAGTACGGTTGGTTGGAAGGGGTACATCAACGACCCGGACTTGGACGAGAGCTTCCACATCAACAAAGGCCTTCGCGGAGCGCGCGGGCTGTTGGTGAAGCTGAACGAACTTGGATTGCCAACGGCATCCGAGTTTTTGGATTTACAAATTCCTCAGCACATTTCGGACCTCACCAGTTGGATTGCGATCGGCGCGCGAACGACGGAAAGTCAAGTCCATCGTGAGTTGGCATCGGGCGTGAGCATGCCGGTTGGATTTAAGAACTCAACGGATGGAAACTTGCAGGCCGCGGTTGATGCCGTCATGGCGGCGAGGAGATCGCACTGGTTCCCTAGCGTTACCAAGGACTCGGTGGGAGCTATTTTTCAGACCACCGGAAACACGGATGGCCATGTGATTCTGCGTGGCGGCTCACGATCTGGCCCGAACTTCGACGCAGAGAGCGTTGCGGCGGCTTGTGAGTTGCTGGCGAAGAACGGTCTGCCGCAGCGCGTGATGATCGACTGCAGCCACGGAAATTCGAGTAAGGACTATCGAAAACAGGGGGCGGTGCTACGCGACGTCGCAGGTCAGATCCGCTCTGGCTCGAAAGCCATTTTGGGCGTTATGATCGAAAGCCACCTGGTTGAAAGCCGGCAAGATGCCAAGCCAGGCGAACCGTTGGTCTATGGACAAAGCATTACGGACGCTTGCATTGGCCTTTCAGAGACTAAAACGCTTCTGGCGGAACTTGCTGGAGCGGTCCAGAGTTCACGGACGGGTTAGCTCAGAGTTTGCGGGGTAGCGAACTTATCACAATTGGTGCAGACTATTCTCCGTGGATCTTGGTCGGTGTCCGAAGTGCGGTGATTCATGGGCGCGAGGCGCTGAGAAATGCCGAAAGTGTGGCTATACGGCCATTGGTGCTGGGCTGGCGAAGCTGCCAAAGCGCAAGCGCATTCCCGCGCCAAAGTACGAAGAGCCCGGAGCGTGGACGCCGTTCTTGGCTTTCACTTTTGGTTTTTTAGCTCTCGCCTATTCAGCCTATGCGCAGCCTTGGAAAGATGGCTTTACTAAGCTCAAAGCCCAACTTGGAATCGCATCGGAGCCAGGCATCGTTGGCGAGTGGGAAGTGAACCGAATCATCTATCCGCCAACGCCTGAAAGCACAATGGGGATTCGCGAGGAAACCATCAAGGGTCTCTTTAGCTTTGCGAAGAACGAAACTTTCAAGGCAAACATTCTGGTTCGCCCTTCGCCGGTGAAGGCAGAAGGAAAGTACAAGCTGCTGGCCGGGAAACTCGCCGTGCGGTCGGTTTCCGCCATGCCATCAAACAGTTTTCCCGTGGATGTTGACTGCACGGTGAACTTCGTTACCGAAGATCAAGTTGTGGCGACGTTCCCGAACTCCACCGCGCTGTTTATGAACCGCACGCGAGGAATCGAAAATGCGGCCAAGGTTATGGGCTACAAGATTTCGGGCGAAGCAATGAAACGCGTTCCGGAGGATGAAGAGTGAGACGCGGATTTACCCTTTTGGAAATCTTGCTGGCCATCGGCATCATTGCCCTTCTTGCGGCAATCCTCTTTCCGGTGATCAACGGCGCAAAGGTCGGTGGACAAGTGACCGCTGCCCTGTCAAATGCGAAGCAACTCACGGAAGCGGCTTTGTTGTATTCGGTCGACGTCGATGGTAATTCTCCGCCGTCCACGGCATACAACAAAAAGGAGGCCCTTCGAAAGGTTTGGCCAGAGATCCTGAAAGAGTATTTGAAGTCGGATGCCTTGCTCACCGCGCCGGGCGCGACTCCACCGCCAAGCCGTCGGTATAGCGATCGTGGTTTTTTGAGCTGGGGGCTGAACGCAGATACCGCCACGAACGGCTCCGGTTGTGCGGGCACATCTCCAGACGGCGTTCCGTGTGAGGGTTACCGCAAGTCACTGAGCTTCGACTCCATCCCGAGCAACTCGGCCTTGTTTGCCACGACCCCGGGCGGAGATCCCGAGCAGCGATACTGCGGCCACGAGTTTGAGCCGAACAACGGAACTCGACTTCTAGAAGACGTTGCAATGTCCCCGCCGCTAGTCTCCGATAAGGACCTGGTCAAGGTCTTGCCAATGCTTCCCTGCACGGCCCTTCGTCCGGTTTACGCTCGATACGGCAGTACCGGCCAAGACGACGGACGAGCAGTGATAGGTCTTTTGGACGGCAGCGCGAAGGCGTTTACATCTAAGCAGCTGTCTTCTGGAGCGGCAAAGCTCGTTTGGCGGTTGCGTCGAGTTCGGGGATAGCGAAAACTGTTACTGGTTTTTGGCGAAAAGGTGTGACACCAAAAACGGTCACGCGAGGATTGCCCTTCTAGAGACTAGTATCTATGTGTGAGCTCCCCCCACCGTCACGAATCGTACGAAGGGGTTTATGAGGTCGCCGATGCAAGCAGTCCGCTGTTTGCGTTCCCGGTAAAAGTCGGCGACGTTCGGCGGGAATCTGACCTTTCGTTTGACACACAAGAAATGCTGCAGGCAGGCGCAATCCGATTGATCGGATTCGTTCGTCGTGAGCCGAAACTATACGCGGCCTAAATTCGACTCGCAACGCAGCGGGCGAACATCCGCGCTTCGCCTTTACTCGATGAAAGTCCGGGACATTTCGGCCTCGCCGGTACAATCCTAAGTCCATGGATTTGCGGAGCACTCTCCAACTACCCGACGCTGAATCTACGATTCCGATGAAGGCCAATTTGCCGGCCCTGGAGCCGTCGATTTTGGCGATTTGGGAGGAGCGGGACCTCTACGCTCAGATTCTGGCCAGCCGAGACGGCGCACCGAGCTACGTCCTGCACGACGGCCCGCCTTACACCAACAGTCCCATCCACCTGGGCACGGCTCTGAACAAGATTCTCAAAGACTTTACGGTCAAGAGCCGAACGATGATGGGCTACCGAGCGCCTTACGTGCCCGGATTCGATAGCCACGGGTTGCCGATTGAACTTGCGGTAACCAAAAAGCTTGCGGCGAAAAAGGAAACCGTTACCGGTTCTGCCCTGCGTACCGCATGCCGCGAGCACGCTTACGAGTACATCAAGATCCAATCCGAACAGTTTGAAAGGCTCGGCGTGCTTGGATTGTGGAAGCATCCATACGCCACCCTGGATTACTCCTACGAAGCGGAACTGGTCCGAACTTTCAAGAAGCTGGTTGAAGGTGGTCACATCTACAAGGGCCTTCGCCCGACGCTTTGGAGTCCTACTTCGCAAACCGCTCTTGCTGATACCGAAATCGTCTACCACGACCACGTATCGACCTCCATCTACGTTCGATTTGCCCTGCGGGACGATCCGAACCAGATTTTTTCTGAGTTCAAGAATCTCTACACAATCATCTGGACGACAACGCCTTGGACCATTCCGGCGAACCTTGCCGTTGCCTTCCATCCTCAACTTGACTACGCGATCGTTAAGGTTGGCGAGGATCATTATCTGATCGTTTCGGCCCTGGTTGAGCGCGTTGCGGTAAAGCTCGGATGGACAGAGTTTGAGATCGTTGCCAACCGCGAAGGAATCAACTTCGATCACGCCACGTTCTCGCATCCGATTTTTGATCGCCCGTCCGTTGTGGTGATGGCGGAGTACGTGACTACCGAAGACGGTACCGGCGTGGTTCACACCGCACCGTCCCACGGGCGGGACGACTTCTACACCGGTCAGAAGTACGGCCTACCCGTGCCAAACACCGTGGACGGTAGGGGCGTCCTCACCGCCGAAGCGGGCGAATTCGCGGGAACTTACTACAAGGACTGCGACACCGTCGTAGTTGATCGGCTGAAAGAAGTCGGCGCGCTACTGAAGAGCGAGCCGTACCACCACACTTATCCGTACGCGGAGCGCGATGGCAAGCCGGTGATCTTCCGAGCGACCGAGCAGTGGTTCCTGAGTATCGATCCGATTCGGGAGCAGATGCTGGAAGAAATCCAGGGCGTCCAGTGGGTTCCGCCGGTGGGTCAAAACCGAATCGAGGCGATGGTTCGAAATCGTCCCGACTGGTGCATCTCACGCCAGAGGCCCTGGGGCGTTGGCATTCCGGTGTTCTACGGCAAGGAATCGCGGGTGCCTGTACTGGACCCAGAGGCGATCGAAGCGGTGGCGCGGTTGGTCGAAGAGCGGGGATCAGACGCTTGGTTTGAAGTTGAAGCCAGCCAGATTCTTCCGGACGGTTACGTGCACCCGGAAACCGGTGAGACGGAGTTCGAGAAAGAAACCGACACGCTGGATGTGTGGTTCGACTCTGGTTCATCGTCGTTGGTGACGCTCGACTCACAGGTGACCCCACAGTGGAAGACACAAGGTCTCCACTGGCCAGCTGACGTGTACTTCGAAGGATCGGACCAGCATCGAGGTTGGTTCAACACCTCCTTGATCCTCGGCACCGCCATCAAGGGTGCCGCGCCGTATCGAACGGTAGTCACCCACGGATTTGTCACCGACAGCGAAGGCCGAAAGATGTCGAAGAGCCTGGGCAACGTCATCGAGCCGATGGCGGCGGCCAACCAGTACGGCGCCGACATTCTGCGCTACTGGGTTGCAAGCGTGGACTACCAGTCGGATGTTCCGTGTTCGGACGCCCTTCTGAAGCAGATCGGAGACAGCTACCGAAACGTGCGCAACACGCTCCGGTTCTTGTTGAGCAGCGCGGCGGGATACGACGCCACCAGCGAGGGGCCGACGACCGAAGGGTCCTGGGCCGAGTTGGATGAATGGATTCGCGAACAAGCCGATTTGCTCGCCGCCGATTGCGCCCAGAAGTACGAAGCTTTCGACTTCGGTGGGGTGATCAACGCGATCCACAACTTCTGTCGCGAAGAGCTCTCGAAGTTCTATCTGGATGCAATCAAGGACCGAATGTACTGCGATGGCGTGAACTGGCCGAGCCGACGCTCGGGTCAGGCAACTTGCCTGTATATTCTGAACCAGTTGCTCACCCTTGTGGCACCGATTCTCGCCTTCACGGCAGAAGAGACCTGGATGAAGATGCGAGAGCTTGGTCTGAACGCATCCGAGCAGTCGATCCACACGGAACGCTTCCGAACGCCAACTGTTGAACGGCTTCAGGAGATTGAAGGTTCGCCGTTGCAGGCTCGGTTCGAGAGTTTGCGCGGTCTGCGCGACACCGTCAATTCTGCGTTTGAGCAGTACAAGGGTACGGATGGCATCAAGAACAGCCAGGACGCCATCGTTCGGCTTGTCTTGCCAGCCGACACTTTCGGCGTGATGAGTTCGTTCTCCATCTCCGATTTGGCGAACTACTTCCGCGTGAGTTGGGTAGAGCTGACGCTTGGCGAGCCAGCGATTTCGTTTGCGCCATCAAGCTATCCCGAGTGTGCCAGAAGTCGTTTGCGCCGTCCGGACGTCACGAGCATTTCCATTGAGCGGGAGGAGTTTCTGCTTTCCGATCGGGATCGCCAGGTGCTCGGCGTTTGAAGGGGCCAACGCTCTTTTGGACGGTGTTTGTAACCGGCGTGCTCGCAGATCAGGGCGTTAAGGCGTGGGTTCGCGATGCGATTCCGCAGCAGGGCAGTATCGGCGGCAAACCCTGGCCGGGCATTTTTGAGATCACCTTGACCTACAACGAAGGGATCGCCTTCGGCATGTTCCAAGGCGCGGGCGTCTTTATGTCGCCCGTTGCGCTGATCATTGCAGGTATGGCGGCGGTTCACAGTCACCGTCACGCGAGCGAGCCGAAGTTGCTGCACTGGACGATGGGATTGTTTGCGGCCGGGGCGATTGGAAATCTGATCGATCGGCTGGCATTCGGGAAAGTAACCGATATGTTCTGGTTCCGACTGATCAATTTCCCGGTGTTTAACGTCGCGGATTCGTTGATTACGGTTGGCACATTCTTGTTGATCCTGACCGCGTTTTTGAGTCCCACAGACGCAAAAAAGCCCGTCCCGGCAGAGCCGGGACGGGAGCAGGATTCGAACGAGACTACGACGTCGGCGTAAGCGCGTCGTCGAAGCCGTATCCACTTTCGCCGTGGATTCGGGAGTCGAGACCGTCGTTTTCACTGGCTTCCGAAACGCGGAGACCGATGGTTGCATCCACGAGTTTCCCGAGGATGAGCGAGGCGACGAACACGAAGAGACCGACGCCACCAACGGCAGCGAGCTGCTTCATGATGAGGCTCATTCGGCCGGTTTCGAGCAACGGCTCGACCATGGCCTTGTTAACCACGGGCGATGCAAAGACGCCCGTAAGGACTGCACCGAGCAGACCACCGATGCCGTGGATTCCCACAACGTCAAGCGCATCATCGTAGCCGAGCTTGTGCTTGAGCTGAATGCCGAAGAAGCAAACAACGCCGGCAAGAACACCCATGATGATGGATGAAGTGACGTCAACGAATCCTGCGGCAGGCGTGATAACAACGAGGCCAGCGACGAGACCTGAAGCGCCACCGATCGCGGTGCTCTTTCCGGTCTTCATTCGCTCGGCGACTAGCCAAGCGACCATTCCAGCGGCTGCGGCCAGGTGAGTGACCAGGAACGCCTGAACGGCGATGTCGTTCATCGCGAGGGCAGATCCAGCGTTGAAGCCGAACCAACCGAACCACAAGAGTCCCGCTCCAAGCAGCGTCAGGGTGATGTTGTTTGGCGGTGGAGTCAGCGACTTTCGCTGACCGATGATCAGAACGAGGGCGAGAGCCGAAACTCCGCTTGCGAGGTGAACGACCGTTCCACCTGCAAAGTCGAGGGCGCCCATCTTGAAGAGCCAGCCGTCAGCATTCCAAACCCAACATGCGATGGGCGAGTAAACGAAGATGCTCCAAAGGATCATGAACACCAGATAGCCGCGGAACCGAGCGCGCTCGGCGATGGCTCCCGAAATGAGGGCCGGGGTGATGATGGCGAACTTCATCTGGAACAGCATGAAGAGGGCAGCAGGAATGGTCTGCGTGCCGTACGGTGTGGTGACGGACACGTTTTGTCCCATCACATAGTCGAATCCGCCGATGAATCCGTTCGGGGCTTTGCCAAAGGCAAGTGAGTAGCCGATGACGACCCAGATGATGCTGACGACACCCATCATGAGGAAACTCATGAGCATCGTGTTCAACACGTTCTTTTTGTGGACCAATCCACCGTAGAACAAAGCGAGCGCGGGAGTCATGAGAAGCACCAGCGCCGTGCTGATGATCATGAAGGCGCTATCTGCCTTGTCGATGGCGGGAGGTGCTGCTGCAGCAGCATCCTGGGCGAATGCGAGGGTTGACGCGATAGAAAGTAAGCTAATTAAGGCAGGTTTGAAAGCCCGCATTGAATCCTCCTGATTTCCACGCCTTTGGGGAATGCGGGATTATACGACGAAAGTTTCGAATTGTTAAAACTTTGTCTTCGAATCGATGGTTACCCGGCAAATTCGCCAGTCTTCGAGCACTTCGGCACCTTGGGAACGATAGAAATCGATCGCGGATTGGTTCCAATCGAGCACCGACCACTCCACTCGACCGTAGTTTTTCTGCTCGGCACGTTGAAATAGATCGTGCAGGAGCGCCTTGCCGATGCCGTTTCCGCGATGACTTGGGGACACGTACAGGTCTTCCAGATAGATGCCGGGTTTGGTGCGGAAGGTGCTGTAGTTGGTGAACCACAAGGTGTAGCCGATGATTGCGTCGCCGTCCACTGCGACGGTGCTTTGGAACGCTTGTTCAAAGTCTCGGTTGAGTTGTTCCAGAGAGCCATCGACTTTGTGAAGGAGCTTTTCGTAGTCGGCGAGTTCAAGGATGAGCTCCCAAATTCGAGGCAGGTCTTGACGTGTGGCGGGTCGGATGGTCATGGATTTAAGGGCACTTTGGCCGGCTAAAGAAGTTATCGCTCAAAAAACGCCGATTTTTGAGCGATAACTGCCCGAAGAATCGCTCACACATCGAGCGGGTCGCGGCGCGGGTAGCTGCCTAGGACGGTGGTTTCGAGGGTGAACTCCCGAAGTTGCTCCAGGCCGGTCTTCAAGGTTTCGTCGTTTCGATGGCCATCGCAGTCGACATAGAACATGTACTCGAAAGTCGCGCGCTGGGCGGGGCGGCTCTCGATCATGGTCAGGTTGACCCCGTGCGATTCCAGGACGGAGAGCGCTTTCACCAGTTCACCCGGGCGGTTGCGGATGTTGAACATCACGCTCGTTTTATCGCGACCCGTACGGGCGGGTTCGTTGTAGCCCAGCACGATGAAGCGCGTTCGATTGGCGGGATTGTCCTCAATGTGCTCGACCAAGATGGGAATGCCGATGGTTTCGGCGGCGAGTGCATTGCAGATGGCGGCGCCTTTCGGATCCTCAAGCGCTTTCTGGGCTGCTCGGGCGGTGGGGGCAGTCTCGATGATTTCCGCGTTTGGAATGTTTCCTTTGAGCCATCGTTTGCACTGCATAAACGGCTGGCCGAAAGCGTAAACGCGTTCGATCTCGCCCAAACTCGTGGCCGTTGAGACCAAATGGTGGTGGATCGGAATGTACATTTCCGCGCAAATTTTGACGTTGGTTTGCGGGAATTGGTCTAGGGTTTCGGGGACGATGCCTGCGACGGCGTTTTCGATCGGTACGACACCGTAGTCCGCTGTTCCATGTTCAACGGCTTGGAACACGTCAGGGATGTTCTCCTGAGGAACGAACTCGCTGCTGTTGCCGAAGGTCTGGATCGATGCCAGGTGGGTGAATGTGCCCGCCGGTCCCCAGTACGCGACGCTCAGCGGCTTTTCGGCAGCCCGGGCGGCGCTGATGATCTCGCGGAAAACGCTGGCGAGTTGTCGCCCAGACATGGGGCCCGAATTGATGTCGGTCAGCTTCTCGTAAATCGCCCGCTCGCGTTCGGGGGTGAAGAACGGCTTCCCATCTCGCCCTTTGATCAGCCCGACTTCTTGGGCAAGGCCGACGCGGTAATTCAGGAGCCGAACAAGCTCGCGGTCAACGGCGTCGATATCGATGCGGATCTCATCAAGGGTGCGATTAGGGACTTCCGGCATGGCCAAGCATGGATTATGAGTCCTTTTGGCAACGGTCGCTTTCGGCTTCGCGGATACAATGATGTAAGGAACGGCATTGGAAGACGCAATACGGCAGATTTCGTCCATACGCAACCTTTCCGTGTACGAGATTCTGATTCAGCTCGTCGATATCGGGCTGGTTGCCTTTCTACTGTATCGTCTCCTGCTCCTAGTTCGAGGCACCCGGGCTTGGCGAATTCTGATCGGAGTCTTTGCGTTCCTCATCGTGCTCTTCGTTGCCGATCGTCTGGAGTTGCACACGCTTCACTGGATTCTCGACAAAGCCACCATTCTCGGCCCCGTCGCCTTGGTCATTCTGTTCTTGCCGGAACTTCGCCAAGCCATTGAAGGATTTGGCAAGATCAGTCCGCTTGGCATCCTTGAACTCGGAGCACACGAAGATCACCTGCAAGCGAAGACGATTGAAGAGATCGTCAGCGCAATTTCGGAATTGCAGGAAGAGAGCGTTGGCGCGCTGATCGTGATTGAGAAAGCGGCGAAGCTGGACGAAATTGCTTCAAATGGTGTGATGCTCAACGCCGAAGTGAGCGGGTCACTGTTGGGGTCTATTTTCTATGGCGAAAATCCGCTTCATGATGGTGCCGTGATCATTCGTGGTGATCGGGTTGTGGCGGCGGCATGTCGCTTGCCGCTCAGCGACTCGACCCACCTTGATACGCACGTTCATATGCGGCACCGTGCGGCAGTCGGTATTAGCGAGGCGACCGACGTTGTCGTCGTGGTCGTTTCGGAAGAACGGGGAACCATCAGCGTCGCGCAGGAAGGCGCCTTAATGCGACTCGGCAGTTCGAACGAGCTCCGCGAATTGTTAAATCGTGAACTTCGGCAAATGCCCGCCTCGACTCCACACGTGCGAAAAGGACGTCGAGCGGCCAAGGATCTACAGGAGCTGGAAGCGGTTAAAGCACCAGCCGAGGTGAAGGATTGAGAAGCATCAATTGGCCGGTTCTCATCGCCTCGATTGCGCTGTCGTTCACGCTTTGGTTTGTCGTTTCGGCGCAGAACCGCAGCATCAACTACGTTCAGCTTGAGGTCCAAATTGACGGCCTCGATCAAGATTTGGTGTACGTGAAGGACAAGCCTCGAAGTATCAGCGTGATGGTGCGCGGCAATCCCGCGGGCATTCGAGGTTTGGTGGATGACAATGCTCGCGCGGTGGTTCAACTGGACCAAGCGAAAATGGGTGTTTCTAGCTACTCGGTCAGGGTCGTCCCGGACCGCCTTCGGCAACTTTTGGTTGACCAGAACCCGACGGTTTCGATTGAGCTCGAGCCGATCGAAACGCGAGAAGTAACCGTTTCGGTTGAGACGAGCGGAAAGCTTTCTGACAACCGGTACGTGCTTGAAGACATCCTTTCGACCCCGAGCAAAGTCGAGGTCCGGGGTCCGAAATCTCAGATTAAAGATGCCACTCGGGTCATGGCGGTGATCGATTTGACTTCCGTTGAACCGAACCGGGCTATTCCGTACACGGTGAATGTGCAGATTCAGAATGCAGCGGGCGCGAACATTGAGTACGCCCTCGCAACGCCGAGCACGGTTTCCATCACCCCAACCTTTGCCCCGGCTCCCATTGAGTTTCCGGCGTTCGTTTCGCTCGATTTGAAGAGCGTTAAGGCGGCGGATGGATTTGAGATTGTTGGTTACACGACTCAGCCCGAGCAGGTGACGGTTTACGGAACGAGCCTGAACGTCGCCCGGGTCGGAACGGTACGAACGGCACCGATCTTGGCCTCGCAGATTCGCGAGACGCAGACCATCGAGGTTCCTCTTGTGACGCCGAGGGGAGTTAGCGTACGGCCACGAACTGTCCGCGTGACAATTGAGGTTCGGCCCAAAGCAGCCTTTGGCGTTCCCCCGGTACAACCTCCGGTAAGTAATGACGGAAATACGGCCGATCCGGGAACACGAGGCGGAACCGTTCCTGAGGCTCCTGTGCGAAACGTTCCAAATTGATTTCAACCGCGCCTACGATGCGTTCTTTGGCGAGCCGTTGTTTGACCTGCGCCGGAAGTGGGCGATGTTCGAAGGGCCACAGATTGTTTCTGCACTTCAGACAGTGCCTCTAGCCTTTGGTTGGGGAAATGCCATCGGAATTGCGGGAGTTTGTACCGTGCCTTCCCGCCGAAGAGAGGGCCTTGCGGGTCGATTGCTCGAGCGCGTATTGCGCGAGAGTGAGCGTAACGGAGAGGGGGCTGCGTTGCTTTTCGCGCGCGATCTGGCGCTCTACGAACGGATGGGGTTTGTGCCGCTTGATCGAGTGATTCGCGCTCCGTTGCCACGAACCGCTTGGACGGAGAATCGACCGGTGCTTGGATTTGAAGAAATCCGCGCAAAGTACGACGCGTGGTCCAACGAACACCCAGACCGCCTGCGCCGGAACGACGCGCGATGGCGCTATTGGAACTGGCACTATCGAATCTGTGAAGGGTTTGGTGATGGGTATCTCTGCGCCGAGCCGAACGGATTGCGAGAAGGAATCTGGACTCCAGGAGATCAGCCGCTACCATTCAAAGATGGAACCGAGTGGTTCGGAACGACCCTCATGGCCGACCAACTCGGTTTCGTGTTTGAGAAGGCGACGGTCGAGTTGTATCTGATGGGGCACAACGTTCCGGGCGTACCGCAGATGTTTTTGACCGATCAGTTTTGATCAGTTTCGATCGCAGCGAGCACTTCCTTTAGCCAAGCGATTCGACTTTCGGTTTCTCTAACCGCCCCGAGCATGGCGAGCTCGCTGTACCGATCTCCCGCCTGCCTGTATCGCTGCACATCGGTCACGCAGCTGGTGAGCGTTTCGGATAACTTCTCGATCGCATCTCGGCAAAACTCGACTTGGTCTTTTTTGTCGAGGAGCTTGAGGAAGTAAGTCCGTGATCGGAGGGAATCTAAGGTGGTCGCCCCAGCGGAGTCGGCCAGAGGTGGCAGCACCCAGGTCCTAAGCGCCTCGAGCCCCGCCGCGGAGATTGTGTAGCGCTTGTCCTCGCAACTGAGCAGCCCGGCTTCGGTGAGGCGTCGCAACAAGGGGTAAATCGAACCAGCGCCTGATCGGTAAGCGGAAGTCTGCGATGCCGAGAATTCGGTTACCACCGCATGGGCCAAGCATGGTCCTCGCTTGTAGATGACTCCCAGCGCAGTGAGTTCAAGCGTCGACAAAGCGCGATCAAGCACCCTTGCATTTTGCCCGGAACTTTCTTTCCTTCAAAAGGGTATTTACGATTCGTAAATGATCAGCATTGCTGCCGTCACTGCGCTGCTTGTAACCCAGTCAACTTCGGTTCTGGAAATTGACCCCCTGTTGTTGGTGCAGGCGGCCGAGGTCTGGAGCGTGCTTGGTCGGGACGCCAACTCGGTTTGGCCCGGGTGGGACCCTCGGAAGACGCCGATCCTGATCTATTTCCCCGATAAGCAGGAGGTGCTGATTAACCACCCCAAACCGCCCGAGGGGTTCTTGCCCTATACCGGCAAGGTGAGATCCCCAATCGGAAAGATCTACCTTCGGAACGGAAAGACGACTTTTAGCCTCGACGGACAAAACACGACCACGAAGATTGGCGGGATTCGCACGCTCGTGGTTGCCGACACGATGAGCACGCGCCGACAGATGATTGAGAGCGTCGCTGCCGAAGTGGTCGCACAGCCCGCGAAGGCGCCAAAACTCATCGCGGACAACTTGTTTGGAAGTCCGATTAACTCGATGACGGTGTTCGCTCATGAGGCATTCCACGTGTATCAAGAGCGGCTCGCTCCAAAGAAGTCCGCGAATGAAGGTGCGCTCGTGCGATATCCCAGCCTATCGGTGCCAAACAACGTTTGGTTGGGAATTGAAGCCGACGAACTTGCAGAAGCACTGAATGCAAGTTCCGCGGCGAAAGCGCGCGAGAGCGGAATTCGATGGCTCGCCGCACGACAGGCCCGAAGATCACAGCTCCCGAGTGAGCAACGTCAGTACGAAGACGCGGTTGAGTTCAGCGAAGGAACGGCGAAGTACGTCGAATACCGACTCTTGCAGCAGATGGTTTCCCATAGCCCATCAGCAGAAATGTGGCTGATCCAAGGGTTTCAGGGGTATGGATCTCAAGCTGAGGCTGCTCGAAACTCGCTTATCCGCAAAATGAGGGGGTTTATGAGTGGCTCGATCGGGGTGAACGGCGACTTGTACGGCGCATCGCCGGTGCGGTTCCGAATGTATTACTCCGGCATGGCCATCGGTGCGCTGTTGGATCGGCTTGGCGCGAAGTGGCACTCGAAACTCTTGACCTCGGAAGAGTCGCTGACGACGCTGGCCGCCGCTGCTCTTCGGCCATCGGATCGCGAACTTGCCGAGGCGCAAGCAGCACTCGAAAAAACTGAGCGCTATGCCGCGCTGCTTCGGGAAAAAGAGCAACTGCAAGCAGACGGACGACGGCACATTGATTTGGAGCTGAGTCGATTTACAGAGGCACCAGGAGAACTGATTCTCGACTACTCTGCTCTTCCGTCGGTAATGCCCGGTTTGACTTACACGCCATTCGGAGTGTTGAGCATCGATGCAAACCGGACGCTGTATCGACTCATCCCAATCCAAGGAGCGATTGGTGCGTTGAAATTTAGCGAAGATTCTGCCCGACCGATTTTGCTCGACACCTTGAACCGGCGGATTCATTTGCAATTGACCGGCAGTCCGGAATCTTTAAAACCTGGCCCGATTCAGGAGCAGGAAGTTCGACTGCCGGGAGTGACCCTCAATGACGTCAAGGGGGAAGTTTCCATCGAAGGTAAGCGTGTGGTCATCCGACTGAACTGAGTAAGCGGCGCTTGCATTCGTTAGGAATAGAATCGGAGCTGTGTTCGTTGACGACCAGCTTGAGCAGTTTGAATCGATGGGCGTTCCATCTCTCCCCGCTGGGGCATCAGTTCGCATGGTGGAGTCGGCCGCGGCAAATGTTTGGGCTGCTTCTTGGGGTGAAGGGCCGGCCGTGGTTTTACTTCACGGAGGGCTCGGGCACAGCGGGAACTGGGGATATCAGGTTGCTTCTTTACTTGAGTCGGGGTATCGGGTCATCACAATCGATACGCGAGGCCACGGTCGTAGCACGATGGATGAGCGACCGTTAACCTATCACTTGCTTGCAAAGGACCTCCTCGCCGTTCTCGACGAGTTGAACGTTGATCGCGCTGCTCTAGTGGGTTGGAGTGACGGTGCTTGTACGGCAATGGTGCTCGCGCAGATGCTGCCGGAGCGAGTCCAAGGGGTTTTCTTCTTTGCGTGCAATATGGATCCGAGCGGAACGATCGAATTGACCGAATTCGGACTGGCGTTACAGCGGTGCTTTGCGCGGCATCAATCGGACTTCGCGGCGCTTTCTCCAAATCCTCAAGGTTGGGAAGCGCTAAACGCGGCGACCGGGCTCATGCAAAAGACGGAGCCGAACTTCAGCGCAGCCGAACTGAACGCGATTCCAACGCGGGTGACGCTAGTGCTTGGCGAGCATGACGAGTTCATCAAGCGTGAGCACATGGAATATCTCCACCGGGAGTTGCCGAGCAGCGAACTGATCATCCTGCCGCACGTGAGCCACTTTGCGCCGTGGCAGCGTCCGGAAATGTTCAACCAGACGCTGCTGCAGTTCTTGAAGATCGGCCGTAGCTAGGCTTACTTCATGTCAGGGAACTTCAGGGCGAGGGCGTCGCGAAGTTTCATGCTTTGCCGCTGGTATCGAAGTCGGTACGTCCCGACTCCGCTCAGTCGCAGGCTCAGGTCTCGGTACTCAATGACCTCGTTTGGCACGAACTTTGGCCAGGGGAAGCGAACTTCACCTTTCGCAGGAGCAGCATCTTTGATCTTTCGGCCGTCGGGCGTTGAGAAAGTGACGAGAGCTGCTTCTGGGTCATTGAGGCTCACGGCGACGCTGTACTGGGTCGGGTCTGCGAAGATTCCTCCGTGCAACGGTCGGGGCTTTTTTACATTGCCGCCGATGTCCAATTTGAATTGGTCAGGAGCGTAAGCGTTGCTGGCCTGGTGCCGAATTTCAGCCTTCAATTGAACCTCTTCACCGTCGAGGATGATATTTGGTGGGAGGGTGAACTCGATCTGGATTCTATTGTTGGTTGCGTTCACGTACTGGATGGTGCCGAGCTTCCAGTTGACGGTGGGCGAAATCTTTGGAAGGGTGCCGGCCGGTTCTGGGTTGGCGGAGGTGGATGTCCAAACGTTCACCTCGTCGGTCATGAGCCGAGCTCGTCGGAAGATTTGGAAGGTCTTGTTTTTATAAATGCTGTCGCTGCTCACGCCGTTTACCGTGCGCTTACGGTTGCGCAAATCATTGATTGTCCAGCCGCGTCGCAGCAGTGGCTCTCCGAACGCCGGGTCCATAACGTTCGCAATTTGGCTCACGTCGCGCGGCATTCCAGAGCTTCCAAACATCTGAATAAGGTGGTCAATGTGGCCCTCGTTGTCGGTGACAAACCCCGAGTGGTCTTCTGGCTGGCCCTCACTAGCGTTTCCGATGATGATGACGTCACCCGCTTGGAGTGCCTGCGAATCCCCAGGACGTGCCATGAATGCGAGGGAGTAGCCAAGAGCGGTCAACCGACTCTTGAGGCCCATAGGGTCCATATTGTTGAAGTCCTTGCCTTTCCCGGTCGCGAACTGACTGGCCCGATAGAGGGTGTAG
Source organism: Chthonomonas calidirosea (assembly GCA_945882415.1). Classification (GTDB taxonomy): domain Bacteria; phylum Armatimonadota; class Fimbriimonadia; order Fimbriimonadales; family Fimbriimonadaceae; genus Fimbriimonas; species Fimbriimonas planktonicus. The sequence goes on along the minus strand of CAMCWC010000002.1, from coordinate 25,980 downwards.
TCGTGGCACCAAGTGATCGCCGATCCGACATTGGCGGTCACGATAAGGCCGAAGACCATCAGCGATTTAAATTTCATGGCGTCAGTGTATGTCTTTTTTCCGATAACGGGCAATTTGAAAACTACGCGCTGCCTTGTGATGGGTTTGCCGGAAAATCCTTGGAGGACTAAACTGGGTTAATGTTTGGCACTCCGGTCATCCGTTTCCTTTTGTGCCAGACCCTCGTGTTTTCGGCAAGCTTCGTCGGCGCGCAGGGTTCGATTCGCGGACTTGGGCCTTGGTATGAGCAGATCAACAAGCCGAGCTGGAATCCGCCGAATCTGGTTTTTGCCCCGGTTTGGACGGTTCTTTTCTTTTTGATGGGGCTCTCGCTGTTCTGGATCGTGCAGTCGGACAGCGAAAAGAAGACCGCAGCGTACGTGGCTTTTGGTCTTCAACTGGTGCTGAACGTCGCTTGGTCCTGGCTATTCTTCGCCGGTCGGCAGCTTGGCCCGGCGTTCGCGGAAATAATAATGATGTGGGTGGCGATCCTCGTCACGATCCTGCTCTTCGCCCGAATCCAAGCCCGGGCGGCTTGGATTCTCGTGCCATACCTGGCCTGGGTGACATTCGCGAGCGTGCTCAACTTCGTGATTTGGCGCCTGAACGCCTAGAACCAACTGGTGTTGCGGGTGAACCAAACGATTTGGCGCTCCCCGGCCGGAATAATCGCGTAGTCGAAGCAAAACGTTTGAATGCCGCCAACGATGGACCTTTTGTAGAACTCGACTTGCCAACACGCTTCACCGCCGAAAACGGTGGCGGAATGGGCAGTAGCCGGTTCGTTTATGCTTCTATGTACGGTGGCTTCAAAGGAGAACACAAAGTCCGCCCCATCACCAGTCGCCGCAACTTCAGCATGGAATTCTTCGAATCGCGCCTCTGCCTCTCCAGTCCACTTCATTCGTCATCCCTCTCACTAACGAAACCATTCCCTCACGTTCGAAATTTGCTGAGGTCAATCTCCCGGACATCTCCAGCTCGGAACTGCGAGAGGCTTTTCTCAACTCGGGGGTCATCGTCGGGCGAAGGATCGCTCGGCGACATTTCCCGCTTTAACTGTTCACGGATGGCATGCCGAATCCATTCGGAAACGCTTGCATAGCCATCAGACTGCATGCGGTGCTCGACGAGGCCGACCATTCGGCCCGGCAGAGAAACCGTTACTCGCTCGATTTTTTCTGTTGTTGTTCTCGACATCGAATTCTCCCAAGTTATCAAGGGATAACTGAGCCCTATGCAGTCGACAGGTCGCTGCCAAGGGACGATTTACGAGAGGTGTGCTGCCTTTTAGGCTGAACCGGACCGGTTGCCAACGCGACCTTGCCATGATCGCGTTTTGCACGCACGCCTTTCTTCCTTCCTTGGCTCGAGCGGCTTGATCGATTACTGATTCAGGTATTGGCTTAAAAACCATTGCCCTGTAGTGCCAAAGACGGATAATTCCTCTTGATTGTACGCGATTTTGATCCGAAAGTGTGAATAATGCGTATGATTTGCTTACTTGTTATGCAAATTGTGGATTTCTCGATGTGATGGGTAGCTTTGGAACGATCTAACCGTTGCTCGGGGAAGAGCGGGAAGTGCGCGGATTTTGACCTTAAGCCGCGTTCCTCGGTGCCTATGCGACGCCAATTGATTTCCGCGGCCAGGGAGAGTATTCGCGGCGCGCGTTTCAACCGCGTTTCAAGTGCGCTTGAGCGAGGCACGGGCGGAGAGGCGGAGCTCGTAGGAGGTCACTTTCCGCTCGCTGACCACGGTGTTTGGGGGCAGAGGAATGCCGTGCCTGGCCCATGCTCGGCGAGCCCAGAGGTCAATAAATCGGTATTCGGCGTTGCCCGCAAAGAACCGGGCGTCAGTTTCGTTTCCGAGGAGCCAAAGGCTGACGGTCAGGGAGTCGAGCCAAACTCGAGGCGGTGGGCTGGCACTCATCATTTCCTCAAGTCGAGCCAGACATTCCGGTCTAGCGCCTCGGCGGGCCGCTAGATAGGCCTGTTTACCAACGGTCTGTTGCCAGCGGACCTTCTCATCGAACTCGGAGTAAATGTCCTTTGCCATGATGCAAGCGGCGATCGCCGCGTCCAAGTTCCCCTTTTCAATTTCAAGGTCGGCTAAGCAGCCGTATGCCATTGCCCGATGCACTTGAACATCGCGCGAAGGGCTGTGAACGGTCAGCGCTTCGTCGATCACGGCTTGGCCTTCCTCGAATTGCTGGTTTTGGATCAGAACTTCTGCAATGTTCATCAGCTTAAGAAGTCGCCTTCTGGGAAGCTCTTCGGTGTATTGCATCGAGGTCCGGAGCCATTCTTCGGCCTGCGCAAACTGATCGCCGTGAAGGGCGGTGATGCCGATGTTTGAGTAAGTGACACCGATTGCGCCTTCGTCGCAGACTTCAAGCGCTTTCCAAAACGACTCGGTCGCGCGCTGGTAATCCCCAGCATAAAAGTAGGCACCACCGCCGGTGTTAAAGATCTCTGGCAACGCGTGGACCGTCGGAAGTGAGCCAAGTATTCGCTCAAGCAGCGGCAAATCTTCCGATAGAGTGCCGTTTGCAAGTGAGGTTTGGTAAAGGCAAACCCACATTTGCGCAGCGCCGGTGAACTCTCCCGTTCGCAGCGCGTTTTCAATCGCGGCTCGAACCTCTACCGCGTGGGTGTGAACCGGCTCGACGAGGGCATAGTATTGCGGATTGAAGGTACGCATATGCGGTGAAGTGAAGTAGTCAACGATCGCTTGCTCAGCTCGCGAGCGATGCTCGGGAGTGATTCGATGAGCGAGGTGCCGCTGAACGGGAGGGAGAATTTCGAGGGCGGTCGAATCTTCGCGCTTGAAAACCCATCCACCGGTCATCAGCTCGTCGATGGCAGACCCCGAGATCCCCAAGGCACCGGCGGTTTCACGGGTGAATCCATTTGGGAAGCAGCACAACGCGACGAGATTGCTCTCCACCACCGGCCCGGCGACGCTTAGGCTCCAGTTCACACAGGCGGCGAAATTCTGGTGCCTATGCTCGGGATTACCGAAAACTCCGATGGCATCGTTTTGATTGGCGGCCAAAGCTGCAATCGCGCTCGCCAGAGGTTCCTTGCGCAATTGCGCGGCAAAAAGTTGAATGGCCAACGGAACTCCCCCTAGCAGGCGCACCGCTTCCGCAAGTTCGTGCACCGGAATGTCGTCTAGATCGAGGTCGGCCTGTCGAGCGAGCAGTTGAGCGGATTCAGATTTCCGGACATCAGCCGCGTTTTTCATTCGCCAACGTAGCGGGGAGAGGTTCAGCGTTTCGCGTTCCCAGCCGGGGATGCGTCTCTGCGAGGTGGCGAGTATCCGTAGGCTAGAACCATCAACGAGGAGCGTGCTAATCCACGCTTCAGCCTCGGAATTCAGGTCCTCAACGTTGTCAAGCAGGAGAACGGTCGGCGGCAGTTCTCGAGCATCGAACCCCTCTGCAGTTAATCCAGGTGAGACGGCGGCGAGGGCGGAAACGACTTTGATCCGAAGGTCGCCCTGCTCCACAACGCCAAGGCAACGGGCGATCGCGATGTCGAGGTCGCTGGCCGAAGCAAGGCGTAACGCTTCCTGCGCGAGTCGAGTTTTGCCGATTCCGCCGGAGCCCACGAGGAGCAGCCGCTTGGGCTCTTGCTCGCCGAACAGCTCGTTCGCGATCTGGGCCAACTCAAGCGAGCGCCCGACGAACGAAGGCTTGCGTTGCCAGCGTGTGCCCGTCGATCGCATTTCTTCTGGAAGGGCTTCGCCAAAGAGCGATCCGGCTAGCAAGGCGAGGCTGCGCGCCACGGCGACTTTTCCTTCGCGGATCAGCGTGCGCCAAAGGGTGACGTACCATTCGGGTTGTTGCGGGTCGGCGGCGATGAGGGCGAAAATTTCGGTGCTTGCCAAGCCATCGGATTGGGTCGCGGCCCGGCCCATGGTTTGAATCGTGGATTCAAACTTCCGGAGCTCATGGCTCTGCCGCAGCTCATCCACCCACGCGCCGTCGTAGCCCAGCAGAATGAGCTGCGAGTCCGCGTCGGTCTGCACGTTGGCATCGCAGAAGATCTTGCGGAGGCGAACTGATTGGGCGTCAGAGTCGAGGTTGTCGCCGACGCTCGTCCGGATGGAGTGAAGGGCGAGGCGCAGTTTGTTTCGGCTTGTGGAAGGATCGTCTTCTGGCCAAAACAGATCGGCAAGGTACTGGCGTGAGAACGACTTTTCCTCGTGAACGGCTAGCCAGGCCAGCAGTCCTTCGGTTTTTCGAGTGCGGAGTCGATCAACGGACTTGTCGCCAATCTGGAGATGGAACTTGCCGAGCACGGACAGGCTGATTTCTGATCCGCTCGTCACCTTGTCCAACAATGCATTATTCCCCGACCGCAGCCGCGTAGGCTTGCGCAACCCATGCCGTACAGTTACGCGTTCAATGGACCGGGAATTTCAAAGCTCCCGGTCCCGGCGATGGTGATCGACCGGAACCGGGACGTGATTCAGATTAGGCGGCGGGGGTTGGCTTGTCTTCTTCGGTTTCTTCAGACTCGTCCTCGGACTCCTCGTCTTCAGATTCCTCTTCGTCCTCATCTTCTTCTTCAATCTCGAAGATGTCGTCGAATTCTTCCTCGTCCTCTTCCCACTCTTCGTCGTCAAGACTTACGAGCGCGGTGCCGATGACTTGGGTGTCTGCATCGAAGAAGAGAGAATCGCCGCTGCGAGTGAGGTGCTGAAGGACTTCGAAACTGTCGTCGTCGATGTCCTTCACGCGGTGAATAGCAGTGTCGTCACTTTCATCGTCAACTTGGCAAACGAAGAAGGCCTCGCCCTTTCCGCCTTTTAGGTCCCACTCAATTTGGTACTGAAGCACGCGTTGTTTCGCCATGGCGATATCATTTCACCCGCAAGCGGGTTCGTCTAGTGCGATTCGGCGAAAGTTCCGTCAGAATCTTTATCTGCCCGCCGCGTCTCAACGTTTGACCGCTGGTTATGGTAGAACGGTGTCTACAGGTTTTTATGAGCGGAAAGCGCGTCCTTAATGATCGAATCGTGGTGGTCGGTGCCCGTGAGAACAATCTCAAGAACATCACGGTGGAGATCCCCCGCGACCAGTTGGTGGTGATCACCGGGCTTTCCGGGAGCGGCAAGTCGTCGCTTGCGTTTGACACCATTTATGCCGAGGGTCAGCGGCGATACGTCGAGTCGCTCAGTGCTTATGCCCGGCAGTTCTTAGGTCAGATGGACAAGCCCGATGTGGATCACATCGATGGCCTTTCTCCAGCGGTTTCGATCGACCAAAAGACAGCAAGCAAGAACCCACGATCTACCGTTGGTACGGTTACGGAGATTTACGACTACCTGCGAATTCTCTTCGCCCGAATTGGTACGCCGTTCTGTCTGAACGGGCACGGGCCAATTCAGCGGCAAAGCACGGACCAGATTGTCGACGTCGCCCGGCAACTGCCCGAGGGGACGCGCCTTCAGATTCTTTCTCCGGTCATTCGTGGACGAAAGGGTGAGTACAAAAAGGAACTTGTCGATATCGCGAAGGCGGGCTACGTTCGCGTTCGGGTGGACGGGCAGATGTTCGAGGTCACCGATGACATTCCGATGGATCGGTACAAGCAGCACACCATCGAAGTGGTCGTCGACCGACTCGTGGTCAAGGAAGGAATCGAGCGACGAATGGCCGATTCCATCGAAGCGGCGCTGAAGATGGGCAAAGGCCTGCTGCAGTTGCTAGTCGGTTTTCCGGACGACGCCGAGATTCCGGCTGCGATCACTGCTCTCGCGGCACAGCAGGCCGATGGACAGCTTGCCTCGGATCAAAAGGAGTTCGACCTTCTCTTTTCCGAATCGTATTCCTGTCCAATCTGCGGCTTCTCGATTCCTGAACTTGAGCCACGCATGTTCTCGTTCAACTCGCCGTACGGCGCTTGTCCAGACTGTACGGGGCTTGGTACCAAGACTGAATTTGACCCGCAATTGATTGCGCCCGACACCACCAAGGAACTGCGAAACGGCGCGATTGTGCCGTTCGTGTACAAGTCCGGTGAGGTCAAAGATTGGTGGCCCGAGATGCTGGACGCGGTGGGCAAGACGGTTGGGTTTGATGCTAGCTTGCCGATTGGCCAGATTCCTGAGGACAAGTTACACGCGGTTTGGCACGGACTTCCTGATCCGATTACCGTCGTAATGAAGTACGGAAAGTCGGAGCGCACCTTCAAGTCGGAGTGGCGCGGGGTTTTGGCATCGTTGCGCAAGCGATACGACGAGACCGAAAGCGAGTGGGTGAAGCAAGACCTGGAGCAGTACATGAGCACCAAGCCGTGTCCGACCTGCAATGGTCGTCGACTCAAGCCCGACTCGCTGGCGGTAAAGATTGCGGATCTCGACATGTCGGATGTCACGCGGATGTCGATCGAGGACGGTCTCTCGTTCTTCTCGTCGCTTCCCGAAAAGCTGAGCGTTCGGCAAATGACGATTGCCGAGAGGGCGGTGAAGGAAGTCGCCGAGCGGCTGCGGTTCCTCGAAAACGTTGGCCTTGGCTACCTGACGCTGGATCGAAACGCACGAACCCTTTCCGGCGGAGAGGCTCAGCGGATTCGGCTTGCGACCCAGATTGGTTCGGGCTTGATGGGTGTGCTTTACATCCTCGATGAACCGAGTATCGGCCTGCACCAGCGCGATAACAGCAAGCTGATCGAAACGCTCACCCGGCTTCGTGACCTTGGAAACACGGTGTTGGTGGTTGAACACGACGAAGAGACGATGCTGGCGGCGGACTGGCTATTGGAACTTGGACCGGCGGCGGGTGAGCATGGCGGTGAAGTGACGGCTCAAGGCACGGTCGAGGAGTTCCTGAAATCGAATGCCGTTACTGCGCAGTACTTGCGTGGGGAACGAAAGATCGATATTCCCGAACAGCGACGCCAGCCGAGAGCGAGCAATCCGCTTGCCGCTGCGGTTGCGGTTGTCGAAGCTAAACCCCGTAAAAAGACCCGTGCCGCAAAGTCATCGTAGTTGCGCAGGTTGGCGAATCCGATTAGTATTTGACCGATGAGAACGTTCGGCTCGGTTTTGCTCGGCTACATCACGCTTTTCGTGCTCGTTTTCGTTAGCTACACGGTGTTGTATTCCGCACTCGGAGAAGAGGGCGCGTTCATAGCGAAGTCGTATGCCGTCTCGACACCTTGGCTGACGGTGAGCCTCGGGTTGTCGTTTTTATCTGCGCTGATCGCGGGGATCTTGACGAACAAGATGGGCGGGGACGACGCTTCAATCTGGCTGATCGTTGTCATCGTTCTTCTCGGAATCGCATTGGGCGTGATGAATCTAGGCGCGCCTCCCGCAGGCGAGCGGAGTGCATCGGTGCCACCGATGGAAGCCATGGCGAAAGCGGTCACCCCAGCTTGGGCTACTTTTGTGAACTCCGCGCTTACGGCGATCGGTTCGGCGGTGGGCTGGAAGCTTGCAAAGCCCAAACGCTAGCGATCGTACGAATTCATCGGCGACTTTTCGCGCACGAATATGGTAGACATACGTATCGTGTCTTCAGAGGGCTGGGTCGTCATTCGCAATGCGCGGGGGAATAACTTAAAGGGAGTTGATGCCGCCATTCCCTTGGGGCTGTTTGTTTGCGTCACCGGCGTTTCGGGGAGTGGAAAATCGACCCTTGTCCAGGACACGCTGTATCCGAAGATGCTGTTTGAGGTCTACGGTACGCGTTCGGTCTGGGAGCCGCACGACGCGATTGAAGGCCTAACGGCGCTGGACAAGGTCATCGATATCGATCAGTCTCCGATTGGCCGAACGCCGCGGTCAAACTCTGCCACATACACCGGCACGTTCGATATGATTCGGGATCTGTTCGCGATGACCCCGGACGCGAAGATTCGCGGATTCAATCAAGGGCGATTTAGCTTCAATGTCAAAGGTGGCCGATGCGAAGCGTGTCGCGGCGATGGCGTGCTGAAGATCGAGATGGTCTTTTTGCCGGACGTATACGTGCCATGCGAAGTTTGCAAAGGGAAGAGATACAATCGCGAAACGCTGGAGGTGAAGTACAAGGGCAAGTCGATTGCCGACGTGCTGGCGATGACGATCACGGAAGCGATCGAGTTTTTCCGGCCCATCCCAAAGATCTTCCGCAAACTCGACACTTTGGGCGAGGTGGGTCTCGGCTACATTCGGCTCGGTCAACCGGCGACAACGCTTTCGGGGGGAGAAGCCCAGCGCGTTAAGTTGGCTTCGGAACTCAGCAAACGATCAACCGGCCGAACGTTCTACATCCTGGATGAGCCGACAACAGGTTTGCACTTTGAGGATGTGAAGCGGCTTCTGATGGTGCTCCACCGGCTCGTCGATCAAGGGAACACGGTTCTGGTGATCGAGCACAACTTGGACGTGATCAAGACGGCGGACTGGATCATCGACATGGGCCCAGAGGGTGGCAACAAGGGTGGCCAAGTCGTCGCGATGGGTACGCCAGAGCACGTCGCCAGCGTCGAAGGATCGCACACCGGGACGTACTTGAAGAAACTGCTCGCGGCAGCTTAGGTCACCACTTCCAGCGGTAATGGCCAGTGATCGGCCATTCGTGGATGACGTTTTCATCTCTCGCTCCCGCGCCGATGTTGTGAACGGCCCACAGATTGGCGGAGACGATGCCGATGTGATCTCGGCCGTTTGGCAATCGCCAACTAACGACGTCGCCCGCTTGGAACGGCTGGTTTCGAAGTTCGAAACCCTGTCGCCGGAAGTAGGTTTGTAGGTTCGGAACGCGGCGGTGGTCGATGTTTCGATCTGGCTTCTTAAGCCCCCATTTCGCCGGATACGCACGGAAGTTTCGCGACATATCCTTGTGCACAAGCACTTGCAGGTCAACGCCACCTTTGCGGAACGCGCGGACGATGACATCGGTGCACACGCCGGTTGAGATCGGCACGTCTCCTCCGGGATATTTCAGCTTCACGTAATCCGGACGATAGCTTGTGGTGACGCCAACTTGCGCCTGGGCAGCGGCGGAAAGTTGCGCGTTTGAGAACCCGACAAGGACGAAGCAGGTCGCCAGAATCATACAGATTCAACGTTGATCGGGCGGCCGAAGCACCGCGATTTAGGAATGTCCGTTCGCGAGTTCGAGTCCGCGCATCACGAGAGCACCGGTCGCGGGGTTGGTGGCGATTGGGGTGTCGGTGATGTTGCAGATGCGCTGCAGGGTGTGGATGTCGGGATCGTGCGGATGGACGTCCATTTGCTCGACAAAGAAGAAGACGGCGTCAACTTGGCCGGAGAGGACGAGGTTCGCGATCTGGACGTCGCCGCCGAGCGGGCCGCTCTTCAGGCCGGTGACGTTCAGTCCGGTCTTGGCGATCACGAGTCTTGCCGTCGTTCCGGTGCCGACAAGATTCCAGTTGGCCAACGCGCGCTGGAAGCGGACGGCGAACTGCACCATCTCGTCTTTCTTGCCATCGTGAGCGATGAGTGCAAGCGACTTCATGCCTGACAGTCTCCGGTGAGCGCGATTTCGAGTTCCGAAATGAATTTGTCCATTTGTTGGCCTGATTCAATATTGGCAATTCGGGCCGTTTCTAGTTGGATCATTTCCAAGGGCACAGTTTGGCCAGTTCGAAGGTGCGCGAGTTTGGGCAAATCGGCGCGGCAAACGACGTACGGTTTTGGATAGCCGCCGATGGTCGGGCCGTCTGGTCCGAGGATGATGGGAGTTCCGTTTGGAGTCACTTGGATCGCGCCAAAGACGGCCGGTTCGCTCGGTAGCTCCAACTGGTGTTCCCAAGTGTCCACTGGCTGATACCGGATGCCGACTCGGTCTTGGATGGGAGAAACGGTGAGCGGCTCAAGCGGCCATGTGCCATGGCTGAACTGTGGGCCGGGGATGACGCGGATGGCATGCAACGCAACCGAGCCCGGCACGCGGGAAAGGCGAGTTGCCCGAAGCGAGACCGGCGCGAACGCGACGTAGGTTCTGAGGCCGCTGGTTCCGGCGATGATCTTCACCGAACTGCCGGTGGTCACTGGGAACCGTGCATTTGTAATGGCATCGGGAAGATCGCTTTGGACGCTTACCGGTGCGCCGACAATGGCGACGGTGCCAAGCGTTGGGAATTCTAATTCGACGGAGGCATTGGCCAGCTCAATGGCCTCAAAGTCGGTTGCGTTGCTTTGGCGAAGCAGAGTTTCGAGAATTCGAAACGACTCGGTATCGAACGGACCGGAAGGCGGAATGCCAAGATGACGCAGCCCCGGTTTGGGCCGCTTCACCACAGTGACGGAACCGAAACTTTGACGAACCCTCAACGAGCGGAAACCTCGAACCCGGCGTCGGACAACGCGGCGTAGACGGTCTCGGCGATTTCCACGCAGTTCTCGGTGTCGCCGTGTAGGCAGATGCTATCGACTTGGGTGGCGAGCATCCGGACTTGAGTGCGGATGGTGCGCAGGTCTTGCAGAATTGCGCCCGGCTGGCTGCGGGGCATCAGCGTGCCGTCCGACCGGTAGCCGCGATCGGCAAATCCTTCAAGGAAGCAGCCCTGTCCGCTTCGCGCGGCGACGATGACATGCGCCGTGCCGGGCAAGCCAAGGATAGGGAGCCGGTGTAGCCGAAGCAGCATCCCTAGAGAGTGAACACCGGGAAAGGCGTTGAGATAGATACCGGTTTCTTCGTGTTTCGGCGGGTGTTCCCAGCCGCTGGGCATCTTCACTGCGGTGTCGTTGTAAAACGCGCCGTGAGGCTTCAAATAGGCAGGCTGAGCGAAATCCACCCACCGACGAACCTGGATAAAGATGCTCTCGAGGTAAGTGCGCGCGTTTTCGAGGGTGATCGGAGTTCGGCCCATCGATGCCGGATCGGGGTAGCCCGGATGCAGACCCCATCGTTTGCCGTAATCAAGGGCAAGTTGAATGGTTTCTTGCGTGATGTCCGGACTACCGGCATGGACTCCGCAACAGATGTTCAGGCTCGATGCGAACTTCATCAGCGCCCGATCGTTCGGAAATCCTTCGGCGACGTCGACGTTTAAATCAATTCGTTTCATTGGCCTTCCCCAATAACGACCTGCGGACGCGTGCCGAGGTTGGATTGGAATTCGTCCTCGGAACACGCCACGAACTGGACGATATCTCCAGGCCGGATCGCGAGTTGGAGGTCTTCCGTGACGGAGAGATCGTGTGGCGTTCGGCCGATGAGTTGCCACCCGCCCGGCGAAGCGATGGGATAAATGGCGGTCTGTCGGCCGGTGATGGCGATACTGCCCGGCGGAACGTGAGTTCGCGGCTGTGCACGTCGCGGCAAACCCGAGATGGTGGCAGAAAGCGGGCCAAGGTAGGCAAAGCCGGGTCGAAAACCAACGGCGTGGCAAGGGTACGAAGTGCCTTGATGCGCCAATGCCAACGCTTCCGGGGTTAGATTCAGCAACTCTGCGGCGGATACCAAATCGGGACCATCGTAGATCGCGAGAATCCGAACGGTTCGACTGGCAAAGTCAGAGGCTTCGGCAATCTGCAGAATCTGTTCGAGATCGAAGTCGGCCGGAACGTCAAATAGCCCAACGGTTTCGTAGCTCGCGACTGCGTCAGAAACGCCGAGACGACGTGCCGCCTCCGCAAATTTCCAAGGCGCAATCGGGATGTCTCGTACCAGGATGCTGGATTCATTCAGGGCTTCGGTCCGCATCGTGCCTTCTAGCATACGATCTAGGCCCTATACTTCTCTGCAGATGCAGTCGCGAGAGATTGAGGAAGTGCCGGTTCCGGTCGTTTGCCGGGAGGGGGCCAAGTTGCCGCAGTATCAAACTCGGCTGGCAGCGGGGGTGGATTTGTGCACGACTGAAACCTTCTCGCTGGCTCCGATGGAGCGACGTTTGGTGCCGACTGGCCTCTCCATTGCCGTTCCGGAGGGTTATGAGGCGCAAGTGCGCCCCCGAAGTGGGCTTGCCCTGAAGCACGGCATCAGCATGGTGAATACGCCCGGAACGATTGACGCAGATTATCGCGGAGAATTGAAAGTTCTGTTGATCAATTTTGGTGAATCTGTCGTCACACTTTTAGAAGGGGACCGAATTGGGCAGTTAGTGCTCAGTCCTGTCTCGCGTATCGTGTGGACCGAGGTTGCAGAACTGCCATCCACCGAGCGCGGCGCGGGCGGTTTCGGTAGCACGGGGACTTAGGGCATGGGGACTAACTACGACACGGATGATGCGCCGGATAAAGATCGTTTGTATCCGGAACTGGCGAAGGCGAACTTGCTTCGCATTCGCGGCGATTATAAGGGCGCCATCGACCAGTGCTTGTCGATTCTGAAGCGGTATCCCGAAGACCACGACGCTCACGTTTTGATCGCCGACATTTATGCGGAGCAGGGCGACTTGTCGCAAGCAGCACAGTGGTACGAGCTCGCAATTGATATCAGCCCGAACGCAGGAACAGACCGGGCAAAGCTCGTCCAGCTCCAGCAACGGATTAAGGATCGAGAAGCTGCATCGGCGGCCCAGCAACTCGGATTGCCGCCGGAGAAGCAGCCGCTTGGGCTCTACATCGGCGTCATGGGGGCGATTGCTTTGGTCGTGGCGATTGGCTCATACATGCTGGGCCAGCAGGCCATGAAGCCGCCAGCGGGCAAGAAGTTGGTTCCGATCTCGGCTCCGCTGCAGGCAGAGAACGCTTCTACAGGAGGCACGGCAGCTCCGATGACGATCACGTCGGCCTCCACGATTGAGGAAGATCGCCTTGTGCAGCAGGCTCTGGCGACCATATTGCCGAACGGGACGATTTTGATGAACGCGATGCAGGACCCGCGAAATAAGGGTCTCGTGCTAACGGTGAGCATTCGGCCAGAGGACAACGAACGCGGAATCGCGGCAGAGCTGGGTCGCGCGGCGCTGGTGCAGTACCCAAGCGCGCCTGGGGTCATCATGCGCCTCGTGAAGTACGGACGACTGGCGCACGTCGCGACCGTTTCTCGCGATCGACTGGCATCGCTGGAGACGCCGGAGTTTCAGAACGGAACCGCTTCGTCGGAAACAGTCGCGAATGCGATTTTGACGGAAGAGTGGTCAGCAGCTTCGTCGGTGAACTCTCCTGCTCCGGTGGCACCAGCAAATGCTCCAAGTGATGACGCGACTCCGGCAGCCGGACAGTCATAATTTAGAGGATGCGCCTTACCATCCAGCTTTACACCGTTCGTGACGCTCTGGCCGCCGACCTTTCCGGAACCCTTGCCAAGATCAAGGAGATCGGTCTGGACTATGTGGAGCTAGCCGGCGACTATGGCAAGTCCGGTGAAGAGTGGAAAACGATGCTCGACGAGCTGGGTCTCAAGGCAAGCGGCGCGCACATTGGTGTGGATCAGCTTGAGAACAACTACGACGGTACGGTCGCTTTCGCGAAGGCTCTCGGGCTCTCGCTCGTGATTGTTCCTTGGATCGGCAAAGATCGCTACGAAAACGGCTGGGCGGCGTTCGGGGCTCAGCTCGAAGTCATCGCGCAGAAGCTCGCGACGGAAGGAATCAAGCTCGCTTATCACAACCACGACTTTGAGTACATCGATGGTGACGGATTCTCCGAGCTGTATGCCGCCGCACCGACTTTGAACGCAGAAGTGGATGCCGCTTGGGTGAAGATCGGCGGACACGACCCCGTTGAAGTGATTCGCGGTCTCGGCGCACGGGCAATTGCGGTCCACGGAAAGGATTTCGATCCTTCCGCAACACCACGTTGGGTTCCTGCTGGTACGGGCGTGATGCCCATGGAAGAGGTCGTCAAGACGGCGCAAGCGGGAGGAACTCAGTTCTTGGCCATCGAACTTGACGAGTCGCCAGCAGATCCGCTCGACGCCGTCGCCGCGAGCTTTGCTTACTTCAAAGTCCTCGGCCTGAGCTAAGGGGACTTTTACGCTGACTGGCGCGTGCTGCAAATTGCAGCACGCGCCTTTTGTTTTGTCCGGAGCGTTCTGATCCGCTATGCAGGTTTGTGGTCTGTACCCGGCAGGTACACTACCTTTTCGGAGATGCGCGGTTTTGCTGCGTAAAAAGATGGCGAACAATCAGGCTCGTCCCGATGAACCAACTAACGGTCCGGCAGCGTTAGCAGCGGAGCCAGCGGCTTCGATTATCCAAGAAATCTCTAAGATTCCCACTCCGGAAGAGTCGACCCAACCCATGGCAAACGAACAATTTGATGCTGATCTAATCGTTATTGGTTCCGGACCCGGTGGATACCACGCCGCAATTCGGGCCGCGCAACTTGGCGCAAGCGTGATTTGCGTTGAGCGCGAGTACCTCGGCGGAACCTGTCTGAACTGGGGATGCATCCCCAGTAAGGCGATGATCGCGGCGGCGGAGCGACTCCACCACGTCAAGCACGCTTCGGACTTTGGCGTTTTGGTCAACGGCGATGTCACGGTCAACTTTGAAAAGTTGATGGCGCACAAGGAGAAGGTTGTTCTCACTGAGCGCGGCGGTATCGGGATGTTGTTCAAGAAGAACAAGATTCGCCACGTTGAAGGGTTTGCCAGCTTCACCGACGCCCACACGATTTCGGTCGACAAGGACGGGGGCAAAACCTCCCTTCGAGCCAAGAACTTCATCATCGCTACCGGCGCGACCGCGATTCGGCCTAACATTCCGGGCCTTGGCGACGCGGGCCGAGATCAGGGAATCTGGTTGTCGGACGATGCGGTAACGGCACCATTCATTCCAAAGCGACTCTTGATCCTCGGCGGCGGAGCGATTGGCTGCGAGTTCTCGTACGTTTTCAACACCCTCGGAACCCAGGTTACGGTCGTCGAAATGATGCCAAACCTGATTCCGCTGATGGACACCGACCTTGGCGTGGAACTCGGCAAGTTGCTGGGACGTCAGGGCGTGAAGATGAAGGTCGGCTCGGCGCTTGAGAAGGTCGAGCGCGTTGGCGATGCTTGGAAGTGCACGGTTAAGAAGGGTGCTGACGTCGAAGAAATCGAAGTCGATGTCGTCCTCCTGGGCGTTGGCCGAAAAGCCGCGATCGACGGTCTCAACCTCGAGAGCATCGGCGTCAAGCTTCACCGAAAGGGAATCGAAGTCGCGGATGACTCGATGGTCACGAGCGTTCCTCACATCTACGCCATTGGCGACGTTACGGGCCGAATTCAGCTGGCGCACACCGCCATGCACGAAGGCACCATCGCGGCGCAGAACATCGTTCGAGGCGAGAGCAAGAAGGCCAAGTACAAGGCCGTGCCGAATGCGGTTTACACGAACCCTGAGGTTGCCAGCGTCGGACTTACCGAAGGCGAAGCGAAGGAGAAGGGCTACGACGTGGTTGTCGGTCGAAGCAAGTTCATGATCTTCGGCAAAGCCATGGCGATCAAGGAAACCGACGGCTTTGTTAAAGTCGTGGCGGAGAAGAAGTACGGCGAAATCCTTGGCGTCCACATGATTGGCGCGCACACCACGGACATGATTCAGGAGCTTGTGGTCGCGCTCAATCACGAAGCGACGCTTGAGTCGATGGCTGAGTGTATTCACGCTCACCCGACGATGAGCGAAGCGATCTTCGAGGCCATCGAAGACGCCCAAGGTCACGCTATTCACAAGATGTAACCAAAACGGTTACGAAACCTGGTAATTTCTACGGCATCGAGATGATTCGCAAGTGGGTTGAGCATCTCGATGCCTTTTTCCGTCCAAAAAGCGCCAATGTCAACTTAGGCTGGGCGTTTCTGTTTGCCCTTTTGATCGGTGGGGTGGACTATTTCCTTCCGGGCGAGCTGTACGTTTTGTATCTGTTCCCGGTCGCGTTTGCGAGCTGGTATGGGGGGGCGAGTTACGGGTTCGTCGTCGCGATCTATGCCGCTACTGCGATCCTCGTTTCCGATTCGTTCCTGGAACGTCGCTTCGTAGACCCGCTCCCGCCGGTCATTACATTTGTTGTCCGGCTCGTATCGTATGCGTTGATGGCCCTACTGGTTGGGCAGTTGAAAGAGGCTCAACGGCTGCAGCAACAGCTCACCGAGTTCATCGTTCACGATATCCGGTCCCCGCTCACATCTTCCATTTCTGGATTGGAGACCTTGCAACAGATCTCGGACGGGATGGACGATATTCAGAAAGAGATGGTTGAGCTGGCCCTCGTGGGAAGCCAACGGACGCTGGGCCTGGTGAACGGAATTCTTGATGTTTCCAAGCTTCAGAACGGCAAGATGGAACCTGACTGGCAGTGCGTTCGGGTGGAAGAAGTTGTTGCCGGCGCGGTCGAGGATGTCGCGCTCTGGGCGCAAACGAACGATGTCGCGCTGAAGGTTGAGGTTCGGGCTGGCGAGTGGGTGCTTGATCCCACTCTTATTCGCCGTGTGATGGTCAACTTGCTGAGCAATGCGCTGAAGTTTTCTCCGCCGCAATCGCAGATTACGGTGGTGGCGGAAAGCCAGAACAGCGTGTTGCGCATCAGCATTGCCGACCAAGGCCCCGGCATTCCGCCGGAGTTTCGGCAGTCCATCTTCGAGCCGTTCAGTCAGGTGAAGGGGACGAAGGGAGGCACGGGGCTCGGGTTGACCTTCTGCCGACTCGCGGTGAACTCTCACGGTGGGCACATTTGGCTGGAAAGCACCGTAGGCAAAGGCACCACGATGATCTTTACGCTGCCTCAGCAGGAACTGCCGTCGGTGCCGGAAAGTAAACTGGAACCCAAAGCATGAGCATTTTAGAGACTTTTCCGAACCCGGCGGTTGGCCGCGATTACACGATCAAGCACGTCTGCCCTGAGTTCACGAGCGTTTGCCCCAAGACCGGGCAGCCCGACTTTGCCACGATTGAGCTCGAATACATTCCGAACGAGCTTTGCGTCGAGCTGAAGTCGCTGAAGCTGTATTACTACTCT
Source organism: Chthonomonas calidirosea (assembly GCA_945882415.1). Taxonomy (GTDB): domain Bacteria; phylum Armatimonadota; class Fimbriimonadia; order Fimbriimonadales; family Fimbriimonadaceae; genus Fimbriimonas; species Fimbriimonas planktonicus. The sequence goes on along the minus strand of CAMCWC010000002.1, from coordinate 9,087 downwards.
TTCCGAAACGAGGGGATCTATTACGAAGCGGTAACCAACCGGTTGCTAACCGAGATTTCCGAGGCTTGTTCCCCGCGCTGGATGCGCATCACAGGGCACTTCAACGTTCGGGGCGGCATCAGTAGCGTGATCACAGTCGAGACCGGTTCCCGCTGATGCTTAAAAAATGTTTGTAGAAGGAGAAGATTCATGTTAGGATATAGCTGATGAAGCTTCTTATAAGCGCTAATGTCTTGCTTGCAGCTTTCGGGGCTGTTGTTGGGGCAGCAAGCTCCCCTCCCCCGCCGGCCACGAACGCGACTCTGGATGGCGGCTGCCCCGTATCGGCAAATCCGGCTGCTTGCGTCACCTGCGCTCCTACTATCTGCCCGGTACTTGATGAAGACCTAACGTACAACGGTTACTCAATGGTTAAGACTTGTATCGACTTCGATCGTGATGGTGTTGGCCACTGTTGCAGAACTCGTCGAAACGAGTACAGCTGGGTCAATCTTGAAGGTGAACCGACAGGAGACTGTTACAAGTACGAGTGCTCTGGCGCAATACCTATTCAACCTTATCTTCAGTGTAACTTCCCATGGGCACCTTAAACTCAAGCACCAAAATCTTAATAGGGATCGTTGTTGTTTCGGCAGGTTTCGGGCTTGGAAAAGCCTTGGCGGGTCCGAAAGCAGTGCGTGGTGTTACTGCACCACGACCAGTCGGAGAGGTGAGAGCACCTCGACCCGAGCATGTTGAAGCAGGTGTGAATCACCTTCGTTCAATTTATGCCCGTCTTAAGGCGCAAGACTTTTCGGAAGCAGCGATCCGTGCGCTGTCCAAGAGTGACCGGCGAATGCCGTTTTCCGATCTTGCAGAGAACGTCACGTTCCACAAGTCAACGAACCTTGGGTTCCCGAAGTATGCGGAGACGCCGGAGGTTCTTGCGGTAACGGAGGTGTATCACTACTACAATCGCAGGGCGAAGGCTCCAGGAATGAATCGGTTCCAGCCTCGTGGCTATCATCTTGTCCTCTTCCGGGACGGAGAAATCGGAAAGTTCACCGAGTGTGAGTTACGATTCCCCGCGGAACCCGATACAGACGGGATCTATCACGTTCTCTATCCTAACTCGAAAGGTTACGACAAAGGTGTGCCAACGCCGGAATGCGAGTATTCCGAGGAGCCAAAGCCGGAGTAACCCGTTCGGGTAGCCAAAAGCACCGCGATCTTCTAGTCCGCGGTGCTTTCGACCGATCTCAAGACGATCGCATTCATTTCTTCCTGCTGAGCGAGCATAGACTCAAGCAACGTGGCCTGAACGGCGGCACGATGCAGGTTGAAGTCTACGGGCTGGTCTTGGAGAACGTAGTAAGTGTCTCCACGCAAGTAGTCGGTGAAGAACCGCAGGCACTGCTCCCAAGCGAGGCTTAGCGGGGCGACGCTGAGGGCTTTGACCTCGGCATCGGTCAGCTCGTCTGCAAGCGACAGGAATCCGTTTACGGCGGACTCGAACGTCGGAAGGTGGAACGAGACCTGCGCGGGATTCTCAGTGTGCTCCCCGGCAAGGTTTGCAACGGATCGCATGCTGTCGCCAAAGTCCACGAGCCAGGTGTGCGGCATCACTGTATCGAGATCGATGAGGGCGCAGATTTCGGCGGAAGAAGCATCGAACAGGAAGTTGTCCAGCTTGGTGTCACCGTGGATGACCGTTTTTTCGAGCTCGCCGGAAGCCAGTCCAGCGCTGAGGTAACGACCTTCGGTTAGGTGCGCTTGAAGAAGGCGAGCGATCTGCTGTGCTACGGGGTTGTCTCGGCGCGCTTCGAATTCAGGCTCGCCGAGGCGGCGTTCGAAATGACGTCCTGTGGATTGCAAAAGCTCTGGGCTTTCGGGAAGGTAAGCCGTTGGTTCGCCGGACCATATCGCTTGGTGCTGGCGCCAGTACTGTTCGGCATCCCGGTAGCCAGGCAGGCTCGGTTCGATTTCTTCGGCAACGAGCATCGAGCCAATGGCGCGGGAAATGGCAAGGCCGCGGCCGAGTTCGAAGCTGGCATTTGCTGGAGCACCATCGAGTTTCCGGTAGCCACGTACGTTTGGCAGGAGCCGGGAAGCCCGCCACCAGCCGTGCTCCGACTCGAGCCACGGCGTTTCGTCGGCGGTTTCGGCAAGCTCAAGCTCGCGCCAACCGAGATCGGGGTTAACCAGGGCAAACGCGTTGGAGGCATCCAGCCATTGAACGTAGCCGGTCATCACGCGGTCGGGAAAACGGAAGACTTCGGGGTTGATTCGTTGGAGCAGCCAATCGCCATCTGCCACCACCCGAAAGGCGTCGGAGTTGATATTGCCTTTTTCCTCGAAGGACTCGATCCGGATAACTTCTCCAAGATCAAACTGAGCGGCGATTTCGTTAACCATCATTGGCTTGCACTCTGGCAGGACCGCGAGCGGAGCGGTCGAGAGCGGAAGACCAAGCTACCCAAACCGGTTGCCAAAACTAAGGGCAACTGCCTTAGCAAAACTGCGGAGTTTTTCGCATAAAACGTTTACAAGGGTGCGGTTAACCTTGCGCCTGTCTGGGTTTCACTATACTTTCATCACAGGAACCATGTCGATTGTCGTTCAGGATTCAACTTCACTGCAGCCCGTAGAAGAAATTATTCAGGGGGAAGTGACCAAAGCAAGAGAAGCTTACAAGCCGATCTCGCGGCGCATGATCGCGCTCGCTTTGGCCGAAAAGCGGCGAATCCAGATGAAGGAAGCGATGGATTTGGTGGACGAGTACTGCGACGAGCACGAGCCCGCCATCCCGGGCTACATCTCTTCAGAGTTCGGCATCTATTACCTAAAGGTCGTAGCGATCGCAAACGTCGGCATCGGCATTTTCCTTTGCTATCTCGGAGTGCAGGCGTTCAAAAATCCTCGTGCCCCTGGCCTTCCGTCTTACGCCTGGTTCGTGCTCGGGACGCTGTTCGTTGGCTTTGCCGCATTGTGTTGGGTCAAGTCGGTTGAGCGCGCCTTAGGCGGGCCAAAAGACACCGCCTAATTCAACAAGGTTCAGACTTCTTTTGGGTCACGAAGGCCGCTTGCTCGTCTGGCGAGAGGATCACCACATTGACTTTCGCCTTTTCGATGAACGCTTCGAACGGGAGTGGGTCTACTTGGCCGGACTTCACGAACTCGTCGTACATCGCTTCGAGAACGGCGACTTCGCTTGGGGCACCCTCGAACGCATCGACCCATAGGCCGGGTCGATCTTCCGAGGTTCGATAGGCAACCGCGGCTACATGCGCGGGGAATGGCGGAGCAAGTTCGTCTTCGATGCTGCCATCCACAGCCCAAGCTCCATTCCAGATGGCGAGGCCCTGCCGTTCCAGTTGCGTTCTAGCTTGCTCGACCGATTCTCGGGTCACGGAGACCACCACGGTCGCGCTATCCGCCGAAGCGGCGGTGACCAAGCTGCCTCCAGGATGCGCCGAAATGTAGGCGTCGCCGATGCCCAGAACGCGTTTCACGGTCGGCGCAAATTCGATAAATGGAACCTGAAGCGTCACGTGCCTATTCTATCGCGCTAAAATCCGTTGGCCCTCATGATTGTTCTGAGTTCGGCTAGGAAAGACTAGGATGTCGCAACCGATCGAAAACCTCCTTCACGAAAACCGGAATTTTCCGCCCGCGGCCGACTTCGTTGCGCAAGCAAACGCTTCTGATCCGGCCATTTATGCAGAGGCAGACGCTGACTATGAAGCGTGGTGGGCCAAGTGGGCGAGGGAACTGCACTGGTTTGAGCCATTTGGAGCGGTTTGCGAATTCGAAGCCCCGAATGCCAAGTGGTTCTTGGGCGGGAAGCTAAACGCCGCGTATAACTGCATCGATCGCCACGCTGAAGCGAATCCGGACAAGGTCGCAATCATCTGGGAAGGCGAGCCAGGCGACGTCCGGCATGTCACCTACGGCGAACTGAAGGATGAAGTCAGCCGGTTGGGCAACGCGCTGAAGCAGCTTGGGGTTCAAAAGGGAGATCGCGTCTGCATCTATCTTCCGATGGTTCCAGAACTGCCTATGGCCATGCTGGCCTGCGCTCGAATCGGCGCGGCGCATACGGTTGTCTTTGGCGGATTTAGCGCGGAGTCTTTGCAAGAGCGAACGAACGACGCCGAAGCTAAAGTGATCATCACGGCCGACGGCGGCTGGCGTCGCGGAAAGGTTGTCCCGTTGCTGCAGATTACGGAAGAGGCAGTTTCGAAGGGCTGCCCAACGGTCCAGAGCGTTGTGGTTCTGAATCGAGCCGGTGATTACCCGATCCCGACCGGTTCGTTCTATCACGCCTGGAGCGAACTCGTCGCGTCGCAGGCCACGGATTGCCCATGCGAACCGATGGACAGCGAAGACATGTTGTTCATCCTCTATACGAGCGGCTCAACGGGCAAGCCAAAAGGGATTGTTCACACCACCGGCGGGTACCTGACCCAGACTTACGCGACCACCAAACTCACGTTTGACCTGAAGCCGGACGACATTTTCTTCTGCACCGCCGACTGCGGCTGGGTAACCGGGCACAGCTACATCACGTACGGACCGCTCGCGAATGGCGGAACGGTGTTGATGTACGAAGGCGCTCCAGATACGCCGAACAAGGACCGATTCTGGCGGCTCATCGAGCGACACAAGGCAACGATTCTTTACACGGCACCAACGGCCATTCGAACCTTCATGAAGTGGGGTGAGCATTTCCCGGCGGATTGCGATTTGAGTTCGCTTCGCTTGCTCGGAAGCGTCGGCGAGCCGATCAATCCGGAGGCTTGGGTCTGGTACCACGAGCACATCGGTCACGGCAAGTGCCCGATTGTAGACACCTGGTGGCAAACCGAAACCGGCGCGCACATGGTGACGCCGCTTCCCGGAATCACCGCGAACAAGCCGGGCTCGGCCACTCATCCTTTCCCCGGAATCGCGATTTCAATTTTGGACGAGCAAGGGGAAGGTCCAGTCGTCACCGGACCAGGAAGCGAAACCACGGCCTCAGGCTTCTTGGTGATCGATCGACCTTGGCCAAGCATGACGCGCGGTATCTACAACGATCCCGAGCGATTCCAGGCTACTTACTGGAGCAAATTCCCGGGCAAGTACTTCGCGGGAGACGGGGTTGCAGTGGACGACGATGGCTTCCTGTGGCTTTTGGGGCGCGTTGACGACATTATGCTCGTCGCGGGTCATAACATCAGCACAATGGAGGTTGAGAGCGCGCTGGTGGACCACCACGCGGTTGCAGAAGCCGCCGTTATCGGCCGCACCCACGACTTGAAGGGGCAGGCGATTGCAGCGTTCGTCATTCTGAAATCAGAAGTCACGGAAACGCCAGCGTTGGTCGATGAAATTCGGCGTCATGTCGCCGAGAAGATCGGCCCGATCGCGCGGCCGGATGACATGTACCTTTGCGGGGAACTCCCGAAGACCCGAAGCGGAAAGATCATGCGTCGCTTGCTGCGAGATATAGCCGAAGGCAGAGCGCTCGGAGATACGACGACGCTGGCTGATCCGTCGGTTGTGGCTACTTTGAAGCTTCAGTACGAGGAAAAAGAAGGTTGATGTCGCCGACCGATGTCGCGCAGGTGCTCAACCAGGCCCTGCCGTACATCCAGAAGTTTCGTGGCCAAACGTTTGTCGTTAAGTACGGCGGGAGCGCAATGCGCGAGCCAGAGCGGATGGCGAACGTGGTGCGGAACGTGCTGCTTTTGCACGTGGTTGGAATCCGCATCGTCCTTGTCCACGGGGGTGGGCCAGAGATTGATTCCTTGGTCGGTCGCCTTGGGCTTGAGAAGCGAACCTTGGATGGCCTGCGCGTGACCGACGACGCCACGATGGAGGCGGTTGAGATGGCGCTTCTGCGGGCGAACCAGGGGCTCGTTGCGGAGATTCTTCGTCAGGGCGGGAGCGCGGTCGGCCTATCGGGGCGCGACGGCGGCTTGATGCGTGGCGAACCGATTAGCGAGGCTTTGGGAAGAGCCGGTCGCGTGACCTCGATCAATACGGCGCCGCTCACTTATGCGCAGGATTCGGGCGTGATTCCGGTGGTTTGCACGATCGCGGGAGACGCTGAGTTTCAGCCGCTGAACATCAATGCCGATATGGCGGCAGCCGCGGTCGCGAAGGCGATGACGGCCCGAAAGCTGATTCTGATGACCGACACGAACGGGGTTCTGTCGAACGCGGATGATGGCCAGTCGACGATTTCCGAGCTCTCCTGCGCGGACGCAGAGACGTTGATTTCGAACGGAAAGGCGACGCGGGGAATGATTCCGAAGCTGGAGTCGGCGGTCGACGCTTTGCGCGGCGGTGTGAATGCGGTTCACCTGATCAATGGATCGTCACCTCATTCATTGCTCATTGAGATCTTTACCGATTCCGGAATTGGCACGATGATGCGTCCATAATGAGCGCGATGGCGACAGAACCAGCAACCGTCGTGAAACCAGAAACGCCTAAGAAATCGAGCCGCAATGCTTCGATAGAGGGCTTGCGCGGCTTCGCAGCGCTGCTGGTTGTCATTTCGCACGTTAACGGGATTGCGGTCGATCGGGGCTTTGCTCCGGGCTGGCAGAAGTGGGTGGACACGGTTCTGCTGAACCACCTCGGCACTTTCGGCGTTTGCGCGTTCTTCTGCATCTCCGGTTTTCTCATTCTGCAGAGCCTGCTGAAGAGCAAGAGCTTGGGAGAGTTTGCGATCAATCGCGTCAAGCGAATCTATCCGCTGTTTATCGCGATGCAACTGGTTGCGTTTCCGATTGCTCTGGTTTTAGAAAGTGATCTGATGCCGTATAAGAAGCAACCGACGGCGTTGATCGGGCACTTCTTCTCAAACCTGTTCTTCATTCCGGGCGTTTTCGAGGGGCCGTTGGCGCAGAAGAACGCCTGGACGCTGAGTTATGAGGCCGTGTTCTATGTAACCAGCGCGCTGATTTTCCTGGGGCTTGGGCTTTCGAAGAATGGAGCCGTGCGGGTGTTGGCAACGGTCGTCGGAATCGCGGCGGCAGTGGCGCTACTTGTGCTTCGTCCGTACTTCTGGTTCTTTGCCGTCGGCACGCTTACTTACTGGATGTTCAGCTTGGTGAAGACCGCGCCGAGCTGGCTGAAGATTGCGCCGCTTGGTTTGGTGACCATGATCGCGGCCTATCTCCTTCTCCCCGCCGCCGGGCGAACGGGCTTCACGGTTAGCGATGCGCCGCTATGGGTCGCTTGTCTTCCGCTCTCGTTCATTTTCTTCGCGACTTTGGTTTACGAAGAGGGCTGGCTGTCTTCGTTCTTGCAGCAGGGCTGGCTGCAGCACCTTGGCGCGATTAGTTACAGCTTGTACTTGGTCCACCCGTTTGTTCTACATCCCCTGCGAATGGTGATTGGCAAATTGCCAAGCTCCGTCGGGCCGTATGCGTTCATCGTGCTTGGCCTAGGTTTGTCCATCTGGGTTGCGGGACTGACGTTTAAGTGGATCGAAGTTGAGCTCACTCGAAAGCTGTTCCCGCGCAAGCCAGCGGCTCCGACGCCTTCTACTTAAGCGGAACTAGCCCGCCGGTGAGGACGCCGTCATTCCAGTGGTAAACGCCTGCAAACTTGGCGAGCGAACCGCCTTGGCATACGAACGTTGAACCTACTTTTACGGGTTCGGGCACGACGGTATGCGAATGACCCCCAAAAATAATGTCGAGTTGCGGGCACTTCGCCGCGAGGTCCAGATCTTGCCGATGGCCGATGTGGGTCAGCGCGATGAGGACATCTACCTGAGGTCGGAGTTCTTCGGCAAGTTGAATGATCGTGTCGTTCGCGGGCTCCCAGGTGAGGGTAACGGCGGACTGGGAAGACATCTTCGGCGTAACCATGGCGATCATCGCAGAGACGATTCCGACTCGGTAGCCTTCGCGGTGGATTAGAAGGGAGCGCGGGAGCAGATAGTCGCCGCCCTTTCGCTTCAAATTTCCGCAAAGTATGGGATGGGTTGCCCCAGATAGCTTCATTCGCACGGCGAATTCGTACAAGTGGCATTCTCGATTTCCGGTAACGCTGGCATCGCAATTCAGGTCTGCGAGGTGTTTCCAGATCGCTTCGGGCCGCAAGACGAACGCTAGGTTGCCGGCTTTGATGCAGTCACCGGAATCGAAGTACAGGTCGGCGTCTTGCCGCAACTCCGTCAGCTTTTCTAACGCAGGACCGACGAGGGCACCATGAAAATCGTTCGTGTGCAAAATTTTCAGAGGCATTTTGTTCGGGTCTCCTTTGTTGTGCCGGTATGTTCAGTGGCAAAATCGCGTAGAGTTAAGGGTAGCCGATCCATTCTTTACGCGATTTGGACGGTCCGAAGGCAAATCAATGAAGAAATTTATGTTCGTATCCGTTCTCGCGGTGGCTGCGGTCAGCGTGTCGTTTGGCCAGGCGAAGCCGGCTCCAAAGGCTCCAACGTCGGTCAAGTGCGCGGTCATGACGTCGGAATCCGTTAACATCGCGAAGGCAACGAAGGAAAAGATGTTCGCGGACTACAAGGGACGCCGATACTTCTTCTGTTGCGGCGGATGCCCAGGCGCTTTCAAGGCCGATCCAGCGAAGTTTGCGAAGGGACCAAGCATCCCAACGCCAAAGGCTCCAAAGAAGAAAGTCTGATCCAGACACGAAAAAGCCCGCCCGAACCTCGTTCGGGCGGGCTATTTTTTGTTAATTACTTCTTTGGCAGGAATCGGCTCGTGAAGTCGATCGCGAGCATCAGGACCATGAAGGTCGCGCCGAGGTAGAGCGTCCAGTTCGACACTTGGTCGTCGAAACTAGCCTTTCCTTTGTAGCTGGTGCGGATGCTTCCGCCGCCGGACATGGCGTCACCTTTGCCGGTCAAGATGACGAGCACGCTAAAAACGAGGGCGACAAGGATGCCCAGCCAGAGTAAAACTTGGTACGTAACCGACACGAGGGCTACAGAATACCTATAGTCGAACGTCGATCTTGAAGATATAGGCAATTCCGGTGAGGATTCCGGCCCCCAGTAAACTGCCAGAAATGACTTGGAGAATCCCCATGTTCCAAAGTCGCACAATCGGCGGAGCCTGCAATCGCCGGACAAGCGAATAGTTT
>CAMCWC010000001.1 GCA_945882415.1 Chthonomonas calidirosea | reverse complement strand
AAGGGTCGGCAGGAGCAGCTTGAGCCGCAGATTCGGGAGATTCTGTTTTTGACCAGCCAGATTCGGGGGTTGAACGAGCAGGCGATTCTTTCGGAGAACGATCGGGCGAAGGAAGCGGCGATGCGGTTCTCGAATGTCGGGATTTTCGTGACGGTTTTTGCCCTGGCGGCGGCGCTCTTTTTGGCTTACCGAATGATGAACATGGCGCTGCGGCCGCTGGCGATTATTGCGAAGCACGCGGAATCGCTGGGGTCGGGGAATTTATCGGAGCGGTTGACGATTCCTCGGGACGACGAGATTGGGCACTTGGCGGACAGCTTTAACGAGATGGCGACGCGGTTCAGCGAGATGCAGAACGCGAACGTTCGGCGGTTGGAGCGGGCGCAGCGGATGTCGGACGCGGCGCTGGACAGCTTGTATGACCCGGTTATCGTTACGGATGCGCGCTTGCGGATTGTCCACCTGAACCGGGCGGCGCAGGACATTTTCGGGCCGGTGGCGAGCTCGCCGCGGACGCCGTTGAAGGACCATATTTCGGATCCTCGGATTGTGGAGGCGCTGGAGAACGCGGTGGACGACCAGGAGATTCACGCGAGCGAGGATGAGCGGAGTTTGGTGAGTTTGAGCGTGAACGGGAACGAGCAGATTTACCGGATGCGCGTGACGCCGATGGTGACGGATGCCAATTTTCGGCTCGGAGCGGTGGCGGTTCTTGAGGATGTCACTTACCTTCGCGTTTTGGACCGGATGAAGACGGAGTTCATCGGGGTGGCGGCGCACGAGCTTCGGACGCCGGTTTCCAGCATGTTGCTGGCGGTGCAGTTGCTAGAGGAAGGCGCGGCGGGCGAGCTTACGCCGGACCAAAAGCAGCTGGTGGCGGTTCAGCGAGACGACCTGTTCAGGCTGAAGAAACTGACCAAGGACTTGTTGGATGTCACCCGGTTGGAGTCGGGCACGTTGCCGCCGGCGCTTCGCCTGGTGTCGCCAGCGGGACTAATGGACGATTTGGCGCACACGATGATGCCCATTGCGGAGCAAAAAGGGGTGCATTTGACGGTGGAGATTGAGCCGGATTTGCCGGAGATTCTTGCCGATGCAACCCAGATTGGGCAGGTTTTGACCAACTTGGTGAACAACGCGGTGCGGCATACGCCCGAAAATGGCGCGATTACGGTACGCGCTTTACACCGCGAGAATCAAGTATCTTTCGAAGTGCATGACACCGGAGAAGGGATTCCGCAGGACTACCTGCGCAGGATTTTTGAACGGTTCGTGCAGGTACCCGGAGCGACCCAAGGGGGCGCAGGACTTGGGCTCAGCATCGCGCAAAAAATCGTCAGAAATCATGGTGGCGATATGAGCGTGAATAGCGAGCTTGGTGAAGGTTCTGTATTTCGATTTTGGATACCTATAGCCGCGCCACCACGCGAGGAAACGAACGCTTGAACGAAAAACTGCTCATCATTGATGACGAAACGAACGTGCGGACGATGATGCAACTTGCACTTCGGCACGTTGGCTATCAGGTCGAGACCGCGACGAACGGGATCGAAGGGCTTGAGAAGTACGGCAACGGTGAAAATTTTGATCTGGTAATTGTCGACCAGCGAATGCCACAGATGACCGGGATTGAGGTTCAGAAGGCGATTTTTGCGCGGAACCCCAAGGCGAAGTTCATTCTTGCGACGGCTTTTGGCACGATCGACTTGGCGCTAGAAGCGATTCAGGCCGGGGCGCAAGACTTTTTGCGCAAGCCGTTTACGGCGGAGACGCTGCGGGCGGCGGTTCGCACGACCTTGGACCGAGAGGTTGAGCACCACACGGCGGTACCGGTCGGGATGGTTTGCAAGAGCTTTACTAGAACGACTTTTAACGGCTATTCCTTCTCATCCGAAGATGATCACGTGGACGAGAAAACGGGCGAAGTGCATTGCGACTTCCGCGTGGTTGGCCAGGGGCAGGATCGGATTATCACGGTTTCCCTTCCGGCTTACTTCCAGGAGCTGGTGAAAGCTCATGCCGATCTTGAGCAGGTGCCGGGTGGTCCGCGTTTTTGGCAAGCTTTGGCAGAAGAGTTTCTGGCAGACTTCCTGTGGACCAACGCGAGTCTCCCGGAGACCCAAAAGTTGATCATCGAAGATTTATCGTCCCCACTCCGAAATTGGATCGATTCCATGTTGACCGTGGACTTGCCTTCATCTCATGCCCGAAGCTAACTCGCCTGTTCCAGGCAAACACAAAATCTTCCTCGGCTACGCGCCAGGGGTTGGAAAGACTTTTCACTTGCTCGACGAAGCGAACCGTCGCTTCGGACGTGGTCAAGACGTTGTTATTGGCCTGGTAGATAGCCACGGGCGGAAGCCGACCGAGGAAATTGCGGCAGGGCTGGAGGTTGTGGCACCGAAGGTGACGACGACCGCCGACAAGAGGTACGTCGATCTGGACTTGGAGGCGATTCTTGAGCGGAAGCCGGAGCTGGTGATTATTGACGAGCTTGCCTCGGACAATGCCCCGGGATCGCGATTTGAGAGCCGCTGGCAGGACGTTGACTTCTTGCTATCGCAGGGCATTCATGTTCTGAGCACGTTGAACGTGTATGCGCTGGAGTCGCTGAACGACCACGTTCATGACATTACGGGCGTGAAGATTACGAACACGGTTCCGGACCAGATGCTGCACGATGCGGATGAGGTCGAGATTGTTGACGTCACTCCGAATGCGCTTTTGAACCGCGTGAAGCGGGGCGACGTTTACGTTGACGGCACGACGCCGGTTGAGCTGAGCACTTTCTTTAACGAGGCGGCTTTGAGCGCTTTGCGCGAGATTGCCTTGCGCGAGATTGCGGGTCACGTTGACGAAGACCTGGTTTCTTACCGAAAGGAAAAGCGGATTGAGAAGCCTTGGGCGACTCAGGATCGCGTGATTATCTGCGTCAGCCCGACGCGGTCTTCCCTTCGCTTGATTCGGCGTGGTTGGCGCATGGGTCAGCGGATGCACGGCGAAGTGATTGCGGTGCACGTTAAGGACGGCACGAGCGACAGCGAAACGGCGAAGAAGATTCTTTCCGACGACTTTGCTTTGGCGAAGAGGCTGGGGATTGAGACGGTTGTATTGGAAGGTCCACTTGCGCCGACGTTGATTCAGTTTGCGCAGGAGCGAAACGTTACGGCGGTGATTTTGGGTCACCCGGAACGAAGCCGCCTGCAGGAAATGTTCCGGCCGAGCATCTTGAGTGAGCTTGCGCGGGAATTGCGGACGGTTGACATTATCGTGGTTTCGACCGAGACGGCAGCGGCCCCTGATTCACACTGATGAAAGAAGCACCTCCTTCGCCGTTTGCTAAGTTCAAACGATTTCTCGTTGGCGCGCCGATTGCTTCTCGGGAGGCGCATCACGAGAAGTTGTCGCCGGCGGTCGGGTTGGCGGTTTTTGCTTCTGACTCGTTGAGTTCGGTGGCTTACGCGACGGAAGCGATTCTGGCCGTGCTGGTGCTCATTTCTGCCAGCGCGCTTGGGCTGCAGTTACCGATTTCGCTGAGCATTGTCGCGCTCATCGCGATCATTGCGTTCTCTTACCGGCAGACGATCAAGGCTTATCCGCAAGGCGGTGGTAGCTACGTTGTCACGTCCGACAATTTGGGCCCGAAGGCGGGCGTTGTCGCGGGGGCGGCGCTGATGATCGACTACATCTTGACGGTGGCGGTTTCGGTCGCGGCGGGTGTGGCGGCGATTGCTTCGGCTTTCCCGGCGATGCACGAATACCTTGTGCCGATGTCGGTGTTCTTCATCATGATTTTGGGCTGGGCGAACTTGCGCGGGCTCAAAGAGAGCGGCGCGGTTTTCAGCATTCCGACCTACGGCTTTGTGGTCGTAATGTACGTGATGCTGGGCTTTGCGATCTATAAGATTTCAGGGCTGACGCCGGCACCGCAGAAGATCCTTGCCGAACCGGGCAAAATCGGCTCGGAAGCGAACTACCCCTTGATGTTTGTCATCCTGCGGGCGTTTGCGGCGGGCTGTACGGCTTTGACGGGTATCGAGGCGGTTTCCGACGGGACTCAGGCGTTTCAGAAGCCAGAGCAGAAAAACGCTTCGAACACGCTCGTTCGGATGGCGATCATTTTGAGCACGCTGTTCTTGGGCATGGGATACGTGATTAGCCACATGCCGGAGGTCGCGCTTTACTCGGCGAAGAATCCGGAGTTTCGCACGGTTGCCTCGCAGGTGGCAGCATTCGCATTTGGTGGCGACAAGACTTTTGGCTACTACGCGGTGCAGACCTTTACCGCGTTGATTTTGCTGCTCGCGGCGAATACGGCGTTTGCGGACTTCCCGCGGGTTTGTAGTTTCTTGGCGAGGGACGGCTTCATGCCGCGGTATATGTCACGGCTGGGAGACCGGCTGGTGTTCCATAACGGCATCATTGCCTTGTCGGTCGCGGCGATTGGGCTTGTGATCGCGTTTAAGGGCGAGTTGGAGCAGTTGCTGCCTTTGTATGCGGTCGGCGTGTTTACGGCGTTCTCGCTGAGCCAGGCGGGCATGGTTGCCCATTGGCTGAAGCTTCGAACCGGCAGCTGGCGATCTAGCATCGCGATCAATGGCACCGGGTTGGTGCTTTGCATTATCGTTCTGCTGATCATTCTGGTGACCAAGTTCATGGAAGGAGCTTGGGTTATCGCGATCCTGCTGCCGCTACTCTGCGGCGTGATGCTTTCGATCCGCAACCACTACACCCGGTCGGCCGAGAAGCAGAAGTTCACGCTCGCGGATACCGATCCTTACAAGGAGCATATTGCCTTGTTGCTGGTACCGCGGGTTCACCGTGGGATTGTGAATGCGCTGGATTACGCTCGGAATTTGAAGGGCGATATCAAGGCGGTCCACGTTACGCTGAACGAGAAGAAGCTGCCGGAGCTTCAGCGGAACTGGGAGCTGGTGAGCCAGGACATTCCGCTGGTCATTCTTCCCTCTCCGTACCGGTCGCTCCTGGAACCCGTTTTGGACTACGTGGACGAGCTGATTGCCGAGCATCCGGAGATGGTGATTACGGTTATTGTTTCGGACGCCGACTCGAACAAGTGGTACCACGACTTGCTTTCGGAGAACGTGGCGCTGCAGTTGCGGAACGCGCTGTCGAAGCGGAGCAATGTGGTGGTGGCGAATATTCGCCACCAAGTCGACGCAGAGTAAAAGGACTAGCCGCCCATGATGAGGCGGCGAACCTTGTCTTTCCAGTTGGTTGGCTCTCCGACCGGGCTCATATCATCGGCGCACTGGATGGCGTATCGAGCCAAACCCACTGCAGTTGACGTTGTGCGCGGGGTGAATTCCGAGCGCACCGAGAGGCCAAAGGTGTTGTTGTAAAGCTCGGGGGTGCCGGCGAGCCGAGCACCGTTTCCGGTGAGGACGACGCCTCCGCTGACAAGTCGGGCGTAGCCGGACTGGTCAAAAGCGGTTTTGGTCATGGCGGCGATTTCTTTCGCTCGACTTTGAATGATCTCGGAAAGGACTTTGCGCGCCATCGGGCGGGAACCGGTCTGGCCGAGTTGCTGGATTTCGACAGTCTCGTTTTCGCCAACTTGGTCGGCCATCGCGTGGCCGTCTAGCTTCTTGATTCGCTCGGCTTCTTCTAGGGTGGTTTTGAGGAGGGCGGATAGGTCGGAGGTGATGTGTCCGGCAGCGACGGGGAGGGAAATTCCGTAAACCATCGAGCCTTCCATGAAGATGCCGAGGTCGGTGGTGCTGGCACCTAGGTCGATGACAATCATGCCCTGCTCAAGTTCGGCTTGGCTCAGGATGCCGAGGCCGGAAGCGAGGGGAGTGAAAACCATCTGGCTCACGGAGAACCCAGCTTCTTTCACGCACTGCTCAAGGAGTTCCAGCGGCTTTGGCGAGCCGGTGGCGATCAGGGTTTCAACCTCCAGCTTGCCGGCGGCGACGCCAACGGGTTTTCGAACGCCGCGCTGGCCGTCGACTTTGAAGGTTTTGGGGAGAACGTGGATGGGGGAGCGGTCGTTTGGTAGCAGAACAGCTCGGCTATGGTTCACGACTTCGAGGACATCTTGCGTCGTGATGTGCCGCCCTTTCGGGATGATCATCTTGATGCCTTGGCCGCTGACGCATTCGATGTGCGAGCCGGAGACGTTGACGACGAGCTCGGTTCCCTTTCGATCGGCTTGGCGGAGTGCGTCGGGCACGACCTCTTTGATCGCTTGGATGGTTTCCTCACGGTTAACGATCAGGCCCTTTTTCGCCCCGGCGAACGGTACGGTGGCAACGCCTTCTAACCGAAGTTTCTTATCTCCGGATGCGACGAGGCAGCTCATTTGCGAGCCACCGATATCTAATGCAACGACAAAGCTCATGAGTTTCCATCCGAAGGCGCGGCAGGCGCAGCCGGGTTGTTTCGCTGTTTGCGGGTTTGGTAGTCGTTAAACATCGTGAGGGCTTGCCGACGAATCAGCGCTAGATTTTGGAACGTTCTTGTGCCAAAGACAATGGCGACGGCCAAGAAGAGGTCGATGTAGATTCGATCTCCGAGCCACGCCAAAAAGAACGCGATCAGGATATTGGAGACGAATCCGGTGATGAAAACGTCGTTCCGAAACTTGCCTTCGAGTCCGGCGCGGAATCCGCCGCAGACGCTATCGATTCCGGCAAGGCACGCAACGGCCAGATATTGCCCTCCCGCGCCGCCAACCGGCTCAAGCCGGATTGCAATCGCAATCGCGGCACCAATAATCAAAGCAATGACGGGAAGAAATATCACTTCTTAACAACCGGGACTTTACCGAATCGTGCCGAAGTTGAACCGGTGTAAGGCTTCAGGGTCATTTTCTTGACCTCGTTGATCTCGACCATGCTGGGATCGGTTTGGCGAATATCGGCGAGGATGCCGCCGGGAAGGTTCATTGCTCCGAGCAAGGTCTTGGGATCGCCGATCGCACGGATCTCAATCGGACTGGAAATCTTGATGTCGTTGACGAGGATTGTGGGTCCGACGCAGCGGAAACTGGCGCGGCCAGTGATGCGGTGTTCGTTCACCGCAATGGCTTCGGCGCCGGACGCTTGGAGTTCGTTGACCACGCGGAGGACGTCGGTGTCATGAATGATGTCGCCGGTCTCTGCGTTGCCGAATCCGGACCCGGCGGTACGGCCGCTATCCTTAAGAAAAATCACGATTCCAGGGCCCTCAAGTTCGGTGAGGCCCGAGAAGCTCTTGACCTCTTGCAAGCTTTCGTTCAGGGTCTTTGCCTGCGAAGAACTGCCGGATAGCGACTTTTCTAGGGCGTCGTTCTTTTTGAGCAACTCTTGGACGCGGGCTTGAAGCTGATCGAAGGCGTCGATATCCACCTGGCCTTCGTTGATGCGGGTGGTTTGTTGCTGGTTCGCGAAGGGGCGGCGAGACTTCCGGTTTTCTTGGGTGACCCAAGCCAACGCACACATAAACCCAAGGATCAGGCTCATGAGGCTTACGGGCCAGACCCAACTTTGAGACTCTGAACGGGCGTTAAAAATGCTCACTAACTTTCCTAGTTTGACGGTTTCCGGAATCGCGCCGCTGGTTTTTCGGGCGCGTATAAATTCAAGACCAAAACTTTGCTCAGGAGTTCCGGGTCCGCATCCATTAACTTGCGTAAGGAGTTAAGTTTGGCCTCGAGTTGGACGGCCTGGCCAAGTTTGATTTCCGCTCCGCCGAGGACGAGGATGAGACCGCCATCGTCGGCATACATGACGGTTCCGTTCTCACCGTCGGCGATGCTCGGCAGCTCTTGCGCCAGATAGGCAAGCGCCGAGGTCGGGATCCGGCCGACGATGGTGCCGTCGCGCTCTTGGCTGGCTTGGCTGATTTGGATCAGAGGGAGACCGGTAAGCACTTCCTTGCTTTGGTAGATCGTTCCGTCTTCGGCAAGATAGGTGCCCGGTGCGCCAGATAGTCGACCAACCGGGTTTCGATAAGTGACGGTCACGACAGCACGGCCAAAGGGGTTCGCTTCGAACGTCACCGTTTCGAATGCCGTGTTGTAAAGCATCAGGCTGGACAAGTTGTTGCCGTTGATCTGGAGGGCAGGCTTCCCTTCGATGCTCTTAAGCACCGTGCGGACTCCAACCATGTCGTCTGGCTTCACACCAACCACTCGGGCCTTGGTCACCGCAGTTAACGGGCTGTAAAAGAGGCCAAGCCCAAGGTTCAGAACCAGGGCGGCAATCAGCACCGGAGTCCAATTGAACTTTGGCTTCTTACGCCGTGGTCTCATGACTCCTTAGGGCATCGAGAAGAATGCGTTCGCAGAGTTCATCGAACGGGATGCCAGCCGTTCGGGCGGAGTTGGGGAGAAGTGAGGTGCCGGTCATTCCGGGGAGGGTGTTCACTTCGAGGACGAACATCTCCGCGGCACCGTGCGGGTCGCGCACCATGATGTCGGTTCGGGTTGCGCCTCGGCAGCCAAGGGCTCGGTGGGCAGCGAGTGCGATACGTTGAGCTTCAGCCAGTGCCGATTCGGATAAGCGGGCCGGGCAGACTTCTTCGGTCGCGCCGACGGTGTACTTGCTTGCAAAGTCGTACTTTCCGCTGGCGGGAGCAATCTCGACGGGCGGGAGCGCCTCATCAATCAACACCGGAACGCTGATCTCCATGCCGGTAATCCATTCCTCCACGAGCACGGATGCGTCGTAGCTGAGAGAACGAGCGATGGCGGCGGGGACTTCGGCGGGGTCGGAGACGAACGACAGTCCGACGGTGGAGCCTTGAGCGTTCGGTTTAACAACGACCGGGCCGGTTAGATCAACCGATTGGGTGGCAGAAGTGACGTGGACACCCTTTGGAACGCGAATGCCTTCCCTTTCCAAAATCTGCTTAGTGAGGTTCTTGTCCATCGCGATGGCGCTGCTCTGGATGCCGCTGCCGGTGTAGGGGACGTGGAGCGTTTCAAGCAGGCCTTGCATTGCGCCGTCCTCAGAGTTGGTGCCATGGACGGCGAGGAAGACCACCTCCGGTCGATTCGGGCCGATGAGCTTGCTCAGATCGCCTTTGGACAGAAGGAGTTCGGAGATGTCCACAAGATCGACTTGATGGCCGCGTTCTCGGAGAGCTTTCGCAACGGCACGGCCGGAGAGGATCGAGACCTCGCGCTCGGCGCTATCGCCGCCGTAAGCAACCCAAACGTGATAGGGTCCGCTTTGAGCTCGTTTTAGCTCCGCGATGAGTGCGGGCGCAAAGGCGCTGATGTTCCCTGCCCCCATTCCCACGGCAACATCGCCCGGTTGTAGCCAGGCGGCGACTTTGCGGGGCAAGAGGTGTCGGCTCGGTACGTAGCGGACGGGGACGGTCACGAGTTCCGCAATCCGCGCGGCGCTGACGCCGGGGATGGGATTTTCCCGAGCAGGATAGATATCCGTTAAGACGACTTCGTCAGCAGAAGACAGAGCGGCGGCGAACTCGGGAATGAGCCCTTCGGTGCGCGAGTAAAGGTGCGGTTGGAAGGCGACGACAATGCGGCGGTTGGGGAATCTCGCGCGGATGGCTTGAATGGAGGCCGCGATCTCGGTCGGGTGGTGAGCGTAATCATCGACGACGGCGATCTCACCGTCTTGCAACACTTCCAGGCGTCGCTCGGCCCCGGTGAAGGCGGCGATTCCATTGGCGGCCAAAGTCTCGTCTGCACCGGCGGCAGTTGCCGCACCCAGCGCACCGGCTGCATTGCGCAGATTGTGGTCGCCGGACGTACTTCGGGCAACCGCGCTTGGGAAGTCTGCTTCGGAATACGGAAGGGTCTTGCCCGAAAACGCCTCGGCAATTTCGGAGGCACCGGAATCCGACTGGCAGTAAACCAAGGCTCCGGTCGCGGGGATCGTGCTGACAAACCGACCGACGCTGGCTTTCAAGTTCTCCCAAGAACCGTGGAAGTCGACGTGGTCCAGTTCCAGGTTGGTCAGCACGACGATTTCTGGGTCGAGGTCGTGGAAGCTGTCGTAGGCTTCGCATGCTTCGACGACTGCCCATTCGCCTTTTCCGTAAAGAACGGGCGAGCCCCAGGCGGGGATGTTGGCACCAACGATCACGAGCGGATCGAAGCCTGCACTAGTGAGGCCGGAGCCGAGCATTCCGGTGGTGGTGGTTTTGCCGTGGGTTCCGGTGACGGCAATCACGCGACGATCTTTGAGGAGCCAGCCGAGAAGCTGGCTACGGCGGAACAAATTCAGCTTCAACTCGCGAGCGGCGGCGACTTCGGGACTGATCTTGAGGTCGATCGCGTCGGTCAATACGACGGCCGTTTTGTCAGTCGCGAATGCTCTTAGTGCGTCGCCGGAGTGACCGATGATCACGTCAATGCCCTCGGCGCGAAGGCGATTCGTTTCGTCAGTTTCGGTGGAGTCGGTTCCGGCTACAGGGATGCCGAGAGCGTGCAGCATTCGAGCGAGGGCCGACATGCCAGCGCCGCCGATGCCGACGAGGAAAAAGCGCGAACTGCCGTCCATCGCTTCTCGTGGAGAGAAGGCGGTTTGTATTTCTTGAGGCGTTCGCATGATTTGGTTAAGACCTCATTATGATGCCGAGGATTTCTTGGGTGGCGTTGGGACAATCCCAGCTTCGAAGCCCGTTGAATTGTTCCTTCGTTGGGCCGTACAGTTGCTTCATGATGGCTTGGGCTAGCGAGTCTCCGATCGCCTCTTCGTGCCCCTGCGGGTGCTTTGCCCCTTGCCAGAGAATCTCGGCAAAACCACGCTCTTTGAACTCGGTCGCGTTGAAGTATTGGTGGTCGTCGGCGGAGGTTGGTAGAGGAATGAGGACGCTCGGGAGCCCGAACGCGGCGACTTCAGCCAAGGTGCCGCCACTGCGTCCGACAAACACTCCGGCCGTCGAATAGGCATCGGTTAGTTCGTGGCCGCTCAGGTACGGGACGGCAACCACGTTCGGCAACCCGTTGGCGACTTTTTGCACTTCTTCAAACAGCTTCTCGCCTGCGGCGATTGTGAAGTGAACGTCGGGCAAAATTTTTGCCGCATCAAGGGCGATGGTGTTGACGAATCTGGCGCCTTGGGAACCGCCCATAACGAGCACGGATGCGCGCTCCGAAGGTTCGGTTTTCGCGATGGCGGCGTCTCGGAGCTCGCCGCGGATGGGTTGACCCGTTCTGACTCGATTCTTTTCGGGAACGTGCTTCTCAGTGCCATAGAAGACGTAGGTGAAAGCGGTCGCGGTTTTGCCGTAGAGGCGGTTTGCCCGTCCCGGAACGCTGTTTGACTCGTGGACAACGTACGGGATTCGAAGCGACTTCGCCGCTTGCATAAAGGGACCGGCCGAGTAACCGCCAGTCGAGAACACGGCATCAACGCCACGGTCGCGCAGGATTCCCCTCGCCTTTTGCGCGCCAAGAATGAGCTTCGCAAGGGACTGCCAGCCCTTCAGGGTTTTGAGCGACCAAAGGGGCTGGGCATCGACGCCAAAGAACGGAATCGACTTTGCCTCGGCAATGGTTCGCTCCATCCCCCGGAAAGAACCGAGGTAGATGACTTCCGCTCCGGCGGCTTGCGCGGCGAGGCCTACCTCAAGCGCCGGATAGATGTGGCCGCCGGTTCCACCGCCGGTGATTGCGATTCGCATTTTCGTCCTCCTGGGGAGCGAGAGCCGGGGCGGCGGCAAGCCGTTGAGCCACGCCGATAGCCATCCAAAGCGCAACGAGACTTGACCCGCCCGAAGAAATGAACGGGATCGGGATTCCGATGGACGGCAGGGTTGCGTTCGCCATCATCACGTTCACCGCAGTTTGGATTCCAATCCAGGAAGCGATGCCGTAGAAAGTGAGCGCAGCGAAACGATCAGTGGCCCTTTTGGCAAGGGCGAGCAGCCTCCAGACCAATCCAGCAATGGCACCCAGCACAATGAGGGCTCCGACCAATCCGGTCTCTTCAGCGATTGTCGCCATGATGTAGTCGGTCGTGGGCGCGGGAATAATGTGTTTCACCTGCCCGGACCCGATTCCGACGCCAAAGAGGCCGCCATCGGCCATGCCTCGTTCGGCCTGGGTGGTTTGGAAGCCCTTGTCGTCGACGTTTTGGGTCTCCCAACGTGCAGTGTGGGTCGTCAGACGCTCCATTCGGTACGCCTGCTTCATGAAGAGCGCGGGCAAGAAGATGAGAACGACCACGCCGATGGTGGCCCAGCTTCGGCGACCGACGCCGCCCGTCGCACACATCGCGAGGAAGATGGCGAACAAGACGCCGGCGGTGCCGAGGTCCTTTCCAAGCTCGATGAAGAAGATGCCTACGAGGACGAGAAAGCCGGGCACCCACCGCTTAAATTGAGGCACGAGGACATTGTCGAACCAGAGGGCAAAGTTGCGGCGACGTTTCGCCGGGTTCCATTCTTTCTTTTCGGCAAGGACGGCGGCGAGGAAGAGTACGAGCGTGAGCTTGGCGAACTCTGAAGGCTGGATGGTCACACTTCCGATGGCAATCCAGCGCTTCGCTTCGTTTTGGCTCTTTCCGATCACATCGACCAGGCCGAGCCCGATGAGCGAAACAATCCAAAGCCAACCTGCGGATCGCTTGAAGAAATCGATCGGCAGGTATCGGCAGATGACGTACCCCACCATGGCGACCACGAGTAAGCGAATTTGAGTCGTGAACTCCGCCGGGATCATCGAGCCAGTTTCTTGGATGCTGCGGGCGTAGCCGGCATCGAAGATGAACAGCAGACCGATCAGGGTCGCTGAAACAGCAAAGATAAACAGCCAGATATCCGGAACAATCCTAGTTCGCATGGTCGAGCCACTCCTTGGCTAATTCAGTAAAGACGTCGCCCCGATGTCTAAAGTCGCGAAACTGATCGGAACTCGCGCAGCCGGGAGCGAGCATGATGACTTCTCCACTGACGGCGGCAACGGTCGCGGCGGCGAATGCTTCTTGCATGGTGTCAAAAATCGGAATCTCTCCGCCGAGCTCGGCATTGATTTCGGCGGCATCGCGGCCGAATAGATAGCCGCGGTGCCGCTGGTTGGCGAGGAATGCTTTAACGGGCTTAAAGCTGAGGCCCTTATTGACGCCGCCAAGGAGCAGGTGGACGGAGTCGCGAACGGACTGAGCCGATTTCACGACGGCGTCGGGGTTGGTGCACATTGAATTGTTAATGACCCGGATGCCGTTTCTTGCACCGAGGAGCTCCATTCGGTGCTTCAGGGGCGCCATGTCTTCGAACGGTTCGAGTAGGACGGCCGGCATGGAATCGGTGATTTCGGCGGTTCGGCCGGAATAGACGGTTCGTTTGGCGTTCGACTTTGCTTTTCGGTTCTCTATGGCTTCCTGCACGACGGGCGCGTTCTTTTGCTTGAGGAACGCGTAGGCCATGAGCGCGGCCATGGCGGCGTTGGCGCGGTTGTGGGCTTCTTGGAGCGACCAGTTGGCGGTGAGGAAGCGCTCGCCGAAGAAGGAAATGCCGTCTTCGTCGATGTGAGCGTGTTCGGCGGTTGCGCCGAAGGTGAGAACCTGGGGTCCTTTCGGTTTGGGCACGACGGGATCGTGGCCACGGATCACGGCGAAGTCATCTTCTTGTTGAGCGGCGAAAATCCGGAGTTTGGTTTTGGCGTAATCGTTGACGCCTTCGTATCGGTCAAGGTGGTCCGAAGTGATGTTCGTGATTCCGGCGACTTTGGGGCGGAACTCTCGGACCCATTCGAGCTGGAATGAACTGATCTCGGCGACGAGGACTTGGTCTTCGGTGGCGTTCGCGGCGGCGTCAGTTAGGGCCATTTCGGGGTAGCCGCTGCCGAAGATGTTGCCACACAGAATCGCTTCTTCCCCGGCGGCAAGCAGGCAGCGGTAGAGCATGACGGTGGTGGTGCTTTTTCCGTTGGTGCCCGTGATGGCAAGGATCAGCGCGCGGCTGATGCGATACGCGAACTCAACCTCGCTGATGATTTCTAGTTCGTCTTTGAGCTGCAGGATCAGGGGATGATCTTTGCGGACGGCGGGGTTTACGACGAGCAGGTCCGAGTTCGGCAGAGTGCCATCCCAGTTAAGAACGACGGGCAAGCCAAGACCTTCAGCTTCAGTCAGGATCTCCGGCTTCGCAAGATTTTCTAGCGAGCTTTGGTCGTAGACGGTTGGGAACGCACCACGATCTCGCGCGGCCTTTGCCACGGCCAGGCCAGATCGGCCGAGACCGAATATGGCAATGGTTTGGTTTTCGATCGAGTGCGGCATAGCGGATTTAGGGGGTCGGAGCCATGGACGGATTGAAGGCGATGGCGGCGAAGGTCAAGGCGGCAATGGTGAGGAGAAGTTGGACGAGAGCGAAGCTCCAGACAACGCGAGTTTCCTTCCAGCCCGCTTTTTCAAACGCGTGGTGAATCGGGGTGAATGGGAAGAGCTTTCGCTTGAAGAGCTTGACGCTGAGAATTTGCAGCGGTACCGGCACAAGCTCCGCGATCATCATTCCGGCAAGCAGCACAAGGCCAACAAGCCAAAGGGAAACCTTAGGAGTGCCCCAGAAACTGAGGACACTGGTTTGCTGGCCGATCATGGCGAGTTTCCAGAACCCGACTCCGAGTAATCCGCCAATCGGGAGCGAACCGGTATCGCCCATAAACACCTTCGCGGGTGGGGCGTTGAAGAAGAGGAAGGGGATGATGCCGCCGAGGAGGCCTGCCGAAATCAGCATCGTGATTCCGCTGCTGCCCATGACGCCCATCACGAGCATGCCGACGCAGATGCCAATCAGCAAGCTCCCGGCGAGGGCATCTAGGCCATCGGAGAAGTTGTAGGCGTTGGCGAAGAACAGGATCATGAACAGCGTGGCACCGGCGTTCGGGAGGTTCCAGTTCGAAGTGAGCCAAGCGCACGGGAGGGCGAGGATGATTTGGAGTCCGAGCTTTGGTAGCCAGTCGATGCCGCGCTTGCCGGGCTTCATCTTCGGGACGAGGTAGTCGTCGGCGAAACCAAGGAGGGCATAGCCGATGAGCAGGCTGAGGACGCCAAACACGTAGTTCGGCGTGATCACTGTCATGAGCGTGGTCGTGCTGCTATAGCCGAGCGCCTCGACCATGCTGCTGGTGGGCAGGAAGAGGAAGTAAACGAACATGAAGATCATGCCGATTACAGGAATCCAGCCGCCCATGTTTGGCGTGCCGACCTTGGCTTGGTGACCTTCGGGAACGAAGGCGCTAATGACTTGCCGCGACTTGAGACCGAGCAGGAATTGGTAGACCGGTCGCGATACGAGAGTCGCGACACAAAGGGTAATCCAGAACGCCTTGATCGCGAGAATCATTGCAATGTCTCCAGGGCACGTTCAAGCTCGAGGGCTCGAGAACCTTTGATCAAGACGGTGTCACCAGGCTGGCTGGCCGCGACGAAGGCTCGGACTTCCTCAATGTTGGCCGCAAGGGTGAACGGCTTTCCGGAGGCTCGGAACATTTCGGCGGTGGTTTTGACCATGGGCTCGCCAATGAAGCAGACTTCGTCGATGCTTGAATTCAGAAGGGCCTTCCCGACCATTTCGTGAGCTTCGGTTTCGAAGGCGCCAAGTTCGCGCATTTCTCCGAGCACGGCGCGGCGCTTTCCGTCGCACGGCATTTCGCTGAGGGTCTCGATGGCTCCGAGGGTTCCGGGGACGGAGGCGTTGTAAGTGTCGAGAAGGATCAGTGCGCCGTTGTAGTCGCGAATCTCCATTCGCATCGGCGGGATTTCGGCGCCGAAGAGCTCGCCCGATGCTTCTTGGGGTGAGATGCCGACGCTGGCGGCGACGGCGATTGCGGCGGCAGCGTTTAGGGCCAGGTGTCGACCGACGACCGGTAGCTCGGCTTCCCACGGGAGGTTGAGATAGAACCCACGGACGAGGCAGCTTTGCCAGGAGACGGCTTCGTAGCCGATGATGCGGCAGTCGCAGCCTTCCCCGTAGCCGAAGGTGATCGTGGAGCGGGGCCAAGCCCGAGCCTTGAGGGAATCGAAGAACTCGTCATCTTTCCAGAGCACAGCCACGCCATCTTGGGGCAATGCTTCCAGGATTTCTCCTTTGGCCTGGGCGATGGCGGCACGGGAGCCGACTTGCTCGAGGTGGGCCCAGCCGATGTTGGTGATGAGGGAGTGAGTGGGGCGGCAGAATTCGGCGAGGTGGGCGATTTGCCCCATTCCGCGCATCGAGAGTTCGACAACGACGGCGGCATCACCGGTGGTGACTTCCGGCCAAAGCAGCGGAGCGGTGTATTCGGTGTTTCGATTGCCGTCGGTCTTTTTGATCGGGCCGAGGGGAGAGAGGGCGGCGGCGACGAACTCTTTCGTCATCGTTTTTCCGGCGCTACCCGTGATCCCAACAACAGGGCCATCGAACGCGATTCGGAAGCTGAGGGCGAGACTTGAGAGGGCGGCGACGAGGTTTTCCACCCGAACATGCGGCACGTCGAGTTCCTTTTCGCTGACGACCAAGAGCGCTCCGGCAGCCATTGCCTGGTCGGCGAAATCGTGACCGTCTACTCGGGCGCCTTTGATGGCAAGGAAGGCGTCGCCTGGTTTGACTTCGCGGTGGTCGGTGGCAAAACCTTGGATTCGGGTGGGTTCTCCGTGGTAGGTGCCGCCCATTCTTTCGGCGAGGTTCTTGGCGGAAATTGGTTTCATTTTTTCAGTGCCTCTCTCACAAAGTCGCGGTCATCGAAGGGGAATTTTTCGTGACCAATAATCTGGTAGTTCTCGTGCCCTTTCCCGGCGATCACGACCACGTCGTTTTCCGATGCGAAGCTGACGGCATGAGCGATGGCCCCGGATCGGTCTACGATGGCGATGGCGGGCCGATTGGGCGCGATGCCGTCGAGGACCTCGGCGACGATCGTTTCCGGGTCTTCCGTCCTAGGGTTGTCGCTGGTGACGATGGTGAGATCGCTACGCTCGCTGGCGGCGAACCCCATGAGGGGGCGTTTGGTTTTGTCCCGGTCTCCGCCGCAGCCGACGACGGTGATGACGCGGCCGGCGGTTAGCGGGCGGACAGAGTCGAGCAGTTTTTCGAGCGCGTCGGGGGTGTGGGCGTAGTCGACGATAACGCGGAAATCGGCTTCGATGGGGACGTTCTCGAATCGACCGGGGACAGGCTTTAGGTTCTGCGTCGTTTCGAGAAGGTCTTCTAGCGAGTAGCCAGCGGCGATGAGCCCAGTTATTGCGGAGGCGAGGTTTTCGACGTTGAACAGTCCGCCGAGCCCGGCGGTTAGGCGGTGGTTGCCGGTGGGGGTCTTTAGGTCGAAGGTGATCGAGTCGAGTTGGACGTCGGTCGCCGTGAAGTGGTAGTCGGCTTCGATGTTCGCTTCGGTGGAGAAGGTCAGGACGGGCTGGGTGATCCTATTCGCGAAAGCTTGCCCGACCGGATCGGCGACGTTAATGGTGGCTCTGAACGGTTTGTCCGACTGGAGCGGGAGTTCGGAGAAGAGGCGGAATTTGGCTTCGGCGTATGCCTCTAGCGTGCCGTGGAAATCGAGGTGATCTTGGGTGAGGTTCGTGAAGATCGCGGCGTCGAACTCGAGGCCGTCGGCGCGCTTTTCGGCTAGGGCATGGCTGGAGACTTCCATGCAGAGGGCATCGAGATTGGCGGTGCGGGCTTCGTCGAGTCGGGCGTAGAGTTCGAGCGCGAACGGGGTCGTGTTGTTGAGCTCGATGCTGGATTCCGGAAGGGTGAATCCCAATGTCCCGAGGTAGCCAGCCCGGAGGCCGAGCGCGGTGAGCATCTGGCGCATGATCCAGGCGGTGGTAGTTTTGCCGTTGGTTCCGGTGACGCCAATGAGCTTGTAGCTAGCAGTTGGAGAGTTGTAGAAGGCGCGGGCGAGTTGCCAGAGGGTGTCTGGGTAGCTCTCGGCGGGGAGATAGATGGCTTCGAGACCAAGCGCCCGAGCTTCCGCTACGGCAGATTCTTTATGGACAATGGTGGCGACGGCTCCGGCGGCCGCGGCGGTGGGTAGGAAGGCGTGGCTGTCCTGCCGATTTGACGGCATGCAAACAAACAACGATCCCGGCTGGACCAGCCGGGAATCTAAAGTGAGATGTTTGATTTCTGGGCTCTGCCCAATGCCGGATTCGGCGATGCCAGAGCGGGCACAGAGCTCGCGGAGCGTCACGTGTCGCCACCTTCCCTTACCGGCTGCTCGCTCCGATCGGGCGGGATGCGCATGCTCTTGATGACCGATAGAGCGATTTGTCGGAACGCAGGGCCGGCAACCGCGCCGCCGTAAATTTGCTTCTTCGGATTATCGACCATCACCAACACGACGGCTTGGGGTCGAACGGCGGGAACGAAGCCGATGAAGTTCGCAACGTAGCCGCTGATCTTCTTCTTGGTGATCGGATCGACGGAGCCGATCTTCTCAGCAGTTCCGGTCTTTCCGGCGAGGCGATAACCGGGGATGCGGAGGCTGTAGCCGGTGCCGGCTTTGGTTTCGATGACCGCTTCCATCGTTTCGAGGACTTCTCGCGCGGTTTCGGCGGAAATGATCTGCTTCGCTTTGGGCCGTTCTACGGTCTCGTCGCCGAGGCGGCGGATGAGGCGCGGCGGGACGCGCTTTCCTTCGTTCGCAATGGTTGAGAAGGCGCTGGCGAGGCTGATTGGGGTGCAGGTGAGGGATTGGCCGAAGCCGAACGTTGCGAGCTGAAGGATCTTTGAGTACTCCTTCTTGTTGTAGGAACCCGCGACTTCTCCGCCGAGTTCGACGCCCGTTGGTTCGAACAG
Organism: Chthonomonas calidirosea; assembly: GCA_945882415.1. Taxonomy (GTDB): domain Bacteria; phylum Armatimonadota; class Fimbriimonadia; order Fimbriimonadales; family Fimbriimonadaceae; genus Fimbriimonas; species Fimbriimonas planktonicus. Next base: position 357,334 of record CAMCWC010000001.1, on the reverse strand, counting down.
GCCGAGGTCGGTCATGTATTTGGTGAACGCTGGGTGGCCCACCCGCATCGCCCAGGTTGCGGCGGTGACGTTGCAGCTTTTGGCGATGGCTCTAGTTGCGTCGACGTCGCCGTGCGCGCCGTGTTTGCGGTCGCAGCCGATCGTACGCTTGCCGACTTGCATCGTTAGGCGGCAGTAAAAGTGCTCGGACATGGAGGTTTTGCCCTCGTCGAGCGCTTTGGCGAGGGTCAGGATTTTGAAGGTGGAACCCGGTTCGAAGCGGTTCTTGGTGGCGGGATTGGCACCGAATGGAACGCCGGTTCCTTTGGCGAATTCGCTGGAACTGAAGGTCGGATAGGTGACAAGGGCGAGCACGTCACCGGTTCTCGGGTCCAGGACGACGGCGCTTCCTTCGTTCGCGCCATTGGCTACAACCGTTTCCTTTAGGGCTGCGTAGGCGGAAGCTTGAAGGGTGGCGTCGATCGTGGTCTCAATATCTTGACCGTCTGCCTTCGGGATACAAAGGGACTCAATGAGACGGTTGGGCAAGAGGTTGCCGTTTTTATCCGCGAAGCCGACTTGTTTGCCGTCCTTCCCTTTCAACAATGCGTCTTGGGTGCTTTCTAGGCCGGTGGCAACGGTGACCTTAGTTTTGTTGTCCTTGGCCAATTGATGCCGGAAGCCGCCGATGATGGGGGAGGTGGCGTCGCCGAGGACGTTTTCGCGCTCACCTTTTCCGGAGATCGAGACGCCATCGGGTCGCCAGAATTTTCGGATCGCGGCGATTCGGTTGCGCTGGTCAGATGAGAGAGAAACGACCCAGCTTCGGCTTTTTTCGGTCACGGAGCCGATGGCGGTGAATTCGTTTGCGGGAATGCCGGTCGCGTCGCTGAGAGCAGCCCAAAAGCCGGGGCTGCTCGGGGCTTTGCGGTAATCGACGACCAGTTCGGTGATGGGCGAATCTTGAGCCAGGGGGGCTCGGTTTCGATCTAGGATGCGACCGCGCGAAGCCACGACTGCCTTCGTGACTCCGTATCGGTTCGCTTTTCTTGCTTGGGACTTAGTGTCTTCTGCGGCCCAGGTTTGAATTTTCGCCTGCGACATGACGGTTGCGAGGGCACAAACCCCTAACAACCCTTTGATGAGTCCGTGATTCAGCGGTCTAGCGGCGACTTGCGACATATCCGTTGGTCCGCGCAGTTGTTGCCGGGCTCCAAGGTTGAGACGTACCGAAGACGGATTCTGAAGCGGAATCCATTGCGGCCATTCGCTGCTTGGTGAGATCGGTGGACCGGGTTGCGGTCTTCGCGACGGAGTCGGCGGTGAGAGCGGTGTTTCGGACCGCCTCGGTTTGGACGCTTGCGAGCAGCGAGCTTGCGCCGTAGCTGAGGACCCACGTGACACCGAGGAGGAGACTGTTCATCACCGTCCAACCGACAACTGATCCGCGCTTTCGCTTGGCTCGGAGCTTGGCCTCGGCGACCGTTTCTGGATTAACTTGTGGCTTCGCAACGGACTGAGGTCGGACCGCAGGCTGTGGTCGGACTGCAGGCTGCGGACGAGTTTCAGCCTGGGGCGCGGACTGGGGTCGGGCTACGCGCCGGGCACGGGAGGACGGCACCACGTTTGGCGTGGCAGAAGTGGCAGATTCTGGCTTTGCTTCAATTAGTTTGATACTCATCTTGAGTCTCCTCACGGTCAGCTTCCTGCTGACCCACACTTTCACGATCTAACTTGCGCAGAACTCGCAGTCGAGCACTTCGACTTCGGGCATTGCGCGCGATTTCGGCATCGGTTGGAAGTTGCGGCTTTCGCAACTCTTCACGGAACCCTTCTTTCGCTAATTCTCTAAAGGCACCCTTGACCACGCGGTCTTCGCCAGAGTGATAGCTGAGCACGGCGATGGCTCCACCGTCAGCTAGTCTTTCGGCTAATGCGACAATGGCTTCACTCAATTCCTCTAACTCACCATTGATGAAAATGCGAATTGCCTGGAAGGTGCGGGTGGCCGGATGAAGTCGCTTATCGCGTGCGCCTACCGGGATAGCGGCCAGAACGCACTCTACTAAATCTTCCGTAGTTCGTAGTGGTTGTTCTTTCCTTCGAGCTAAAATAGCTCTGGCAATCGCTCGGGCCCAGCGCTCGTCACCGTAGTCTCGCAGGACATTATCAATTTCGTCCAGCGTAGCTCGATTGAGCCATGCGCTGGCGGGTTCGCCTACCCGAACGTCCATGCGCATATCTAAAGGACCAACCTCTCGGAAGCTCATACCGCGTTCGGCGTCGTCCACTTGCCCGCTATTCAGACCAAGATCCAAGAGAACCGCATTCGGGCGAGCCTGATTTCGATCCAGCACGGCGGGGGCTTGGCGGAAGTCTTGCGCGGTCAAGGTGACTTTGACGTCCTTCACGACCGAAAGACGATTTGTCGCCTCGGCGAACATCTTTTCGTCCCAATCGAACCCAAAGAGGTGTCCGCCGGGGGCGATTCGCTTGCAGAACTCGAGTGCGTGGCCGCCAAGACCGAGGGTGCCGTCGGCAACGACGTTGCCGGGCTTCGGGTCTAGGTGAGACATGATCTCTTGCACCATGACGGGAACGTGCTCCATGTTAGTTGCTGCTCCCCGGCAGGGCGTCTGCCTTCATCATGCGGATGGATTCGCGAACGGAATCTCGCCAAGCTCGGTTGTAGTTCTCGCGGTCAGTTTTCCACTTTTCGTATTCCGTAAGTGGCCAGACTTCGATGTACTCACCGACGCCGCGAAGGATAAGGGCACCTTCTAAAGGTACATCTCTTCGAAGTGAGGAAGGAATTACAACGCGGCCTTCGCCATCTGCGACGAACGGGCCTTCGGCGCTTCCAAGAACCATGCTTTGGTAAAGTTGGCGGCCTTCGTTGTGCTCGTCAAATGACATCACCCAGTTTTTCTTCTTCTGGAATGACCATTCTGGATAAATAGTGAGCACGCCTAAATCCCCCTTCATGAAGCGGAAGCCGTCGGCTAACCACTCTCGCTTCTTCTTACTTAGCGGGAGTCTCCCTTTACCATCAACGGCTGAGTCGTCAGTTCCGAAGTGGTGCTGGAAATCCGTTTCCATTTCTGTTCGATCCATGAACAATCACCACTCCTTAAAAAATCTGAACGTGTGCCAATATCAAGTGTTGGGACGGCTTCCGCATCTTGCTCACCGCCCCGGTATCTGGGTTACCCCGCCGCTTCGAAGTTTCCAGACCATCCGTAGTCCTTACCCTTCTGCTGGGATTATACGGGAATCATTGGTCTAGCGGAAGGAAATTTTCCTCTTTTCTGAGGAAATTTGGGAAAAGTTGGTCCGCCATTAAGGAGTAAACCTATCCGAATACTACTCTTTGTTTACCAGTTAGACTAAAAATAGTAGACATTTATGTAGACGCACTGGCGGCCATGCTGGGCCAAGCTGGGAAAAAGCCGGGAAAACACCGGCGGACTGGGAAAATCTGGGAAGAACTGGTCAGGCGCGGACCATATCGAGCGCCGACCGGAACTGTTCTTGGTATGTCTCTTGGTAGATTCCGGGACGCTCGATCAGTTCGAAGTGCGTGCCCATGTCTACGATGTTGCCGTTTTCGATCACGAGAATACGATCTGCGGCAACGACACTCGAAAGGCGGTGAGCGATGATGAAGGTCGTGCGGCCGCGCATGACTTGGCGCAAGGCGTCTTGAACGCGTGCTTCGGTTTCGCCATCGAGGGCGCTGGTGACGTCGTCGAGGATGAGGATCCTTGGGTCGGTGACGAGCGCACGGGCAAGCGCGAGGCGCTGCTTTTGACCGCCAGAGAGCTTAATGCCTTCTTCTCCGATCATCGTCTCGTAGCCGTCCGGCAATGTTTCGACAAAGCTATCTAGGTCGGCGGTGCGCGCGGCGGCGAGGGCCTCTTCGTCTGTAGCGTCCCGCTTGCCGTACTTGATGTTCTCGAGGATAGAGACGCTAAAGAGAACGTTCTCTTGCGCGACCATGCTGACCTGGCGTCGCAGCGATTCTAGCCTTACGTCTCGGATGTCTTGGCCATCGATGAGGACCTGCCCGCGGGTGGGGTCCCAGAACCGCATCAGCAAGTTCATTAGGGTGGTTTTGCCCGATCCGCTAGGACCGACCAGGGCGACCACTTCCCCTTCTTGCACGGTCAAGTTGAGTCCCTCAACCACCGGGCGACCATCTTGGTAGGCGAAGGTGACATCGCGGAACTCGACGACGCCGTGAATCGGCGGGAGGTTGATGGCGTTCGGACTATCCTCGATTTCTGGCCGAGTGTCGAGGGTTTGGAAAACGCGGTCCATCGCGCTGACCGCCCATTGGAGAGCGTTGTTAAAGTCGACGACCCGGACGGCAGGGTTAAAGATGAAGCCGATGTAGAAGGTCATGGCGACCAGCTTTCCGGTCGTCATCTCGCCGTTTTGCACCATCTGGCCGCCGAAGGCATAGACCGCGCCGGTGCCGAGCGCGGAGATTGCGCCGCTAACAAGGCCGAGCTGCCGGTTTAGGTGAACCTGACGCATGTCCACCGAAAACTTTTTTCTAACCGAAGCCATGAAGCTCTCGCGCTCGGTGTCTTCTCGGACGAACGCCTTGACGACTTGGATTCCCGCGATCTTCTCAGCCAATTTGCCGAGCATTTCGTCGTAATACTTTCGCTGCTCCTGGCTGACTTCTCGAATGTGCTTTAGGAAGAACAGGTACGAAACCACGTAGAACGGGACCAGCAGCAAAATGGCCGTCGCGAGCCGCCACTCAAGGAAGAAGAGCATGCCGAGGACGGTGACGAGGGTCACGATGTCGCTGATGAACGTGACGAGCTGGCCCTGGATCAGACCCTGAATGAGCTCGATGTCCGCGGTAATGCGGGCCATGATCTTACCGGTTTGGGTCTGGTTGTGAAAGGCAAGGCTCAGGCGTTGCAGGTGCTGCCAGGTTTTGAAGCGGAGATCGAAGACGAACCGATGCCCGATCCAGTTGAGCAGGTTGCTGTGAACGAAGCTGAAGATGTTCCGGACGGCGATGACGGCAATGAGTCCCATCGCGATCCAGAACAAGGTCGTGTTCGCGGCGGCGATGTTCGCGTCCGATTTGTCGCGGAGGGCGGATTTGATCGGTCCGTCAATGGCGGCTTGGTAAATTCTGGGCGGCACGATCTGCAGCACCGTAACCAGCAACGTGAGGATAACGGCACCGATTACTCGCGCCCGGTAGGGCATGAGAAATTCCAGGGTGCGGCGGAATGATCTCAAACTCTTCTAAGGATATACGGAACGAAGAGTAGATTGTCTTCTCGGGTTATTGTTTGCCGGAGGCTGAGTTCACTTGGGCCGATAGAATGTGCAAAGCCCCGCCAGCCGCAACCCAAAGCTGTTGGTCTCGGAGGAGAAGATCGGTTACATCGGGTTCGATTAGCTTGGATGCGGGATGGGCCGTGAGGCGCTCGTTCTGCCATCGGTACGCGCCGGTGAGCGATCCAACCCAAACTCCCGAGCTATCCGGGAGCAGCCGGGTGACGCATCCCTTGGCCAGCCCGACGGGCTTTAACTTTCCGTTGGTCCAGGTGTGGAGCCCACCGACGAAAGTTCCGACCAGCAGTCCGCCGCTTCCATTGAGGGCGAGGGCGGTGATCCAGTCGTCGCGCAGACCGTGGATTTCGTGCAAGTGGGTCACCTGATTCTTTTCTCGGTTCCAGAGCATGAGACCGGCACGCTGGGTGCCGATCGCCACGTACGGGCCAAACGAGCAGATGGCGGTTGTGGGTTCGCCGTTCAGGATTGGAACGTCGAACCGGTGGCGGACAGAGCCGTCGACATCGAACTCCGACCAGCCTCCGTGCTGGGCAACAAAAAGCGTGTTCCCGCTGACCGCAATCGCGGTGGCGCCTAGTCGGGGCAGAGTGAAGCCGACCGGTTTTGCTTCGAGACTGGGCCCAACCTCAATCAACTTACTATCCGCGCAGCGGACGATGGTCCGGTTTCCCCAGACCACCGCTGTTCGCCATAGCTTGCCTGCGGTCGCGGTCGGGCGCCGTAATTTGGGATCCCACACAAAGGCAGGGACTTCACGCGGGGCCACGAGAGGTCGGTTTTGGACTTCAACAAGGCTCACCGCATCGGCGGGGAGCCCGCCAGCTGGCACGGTGAGGCGTATCCACGACTTTCCGGCGAGTTGGAAAACACCTTGCGTCGTGCCGATGGATAACTTCCCTTTCGGGTCGATTACGGCACACGAAACGTTCGGGGTCGGTGGCGGAAATGGAAAGGGCCTGCCATTGGCCAAGAGCCCTCGACCGGGGAAGATCGTAAGGCTTTGACCGTTGTATTTGAGGTTCTTCGCCGGATTCTCAAGTTGGGATTTCGTTCTTAGCGGAGAAAACCGGGTGCCGGTCCAGACAGAATGGGTTGATCCTAGGACGAGCAACTTGCCTGATTGAACCTGAATGCCGCTGCAGCGAAGGGTGGGAAGGCCGTCGGAGCGGACGAAGTGCCGGACCCGCCCTGTGGCGTCCCATCTCAGGACGCCGCCGGTCGTGCTCGCCCAGAGGGCACCTTGATGACTCACTAAGCCGGTGACGCTGCCCGAGAAGGCAGCTACCGACACCAGCGCTACGGCGACAAAGATAGGCGTACCTCGGCCCGGTTGTGGGCGCGATCGGTGGCGATCACGATGCAATCTCCCTTCGCGTCACTCGGCACCTTTACTTGCCAACGCTTTTGACCGGAGGCTTGCTGAACTAGGGGCACGGTGAGCCTTTGCCCTGATGCGAAGGACACGTTGACGCGCGCCACTTCGGCGCTAGTTTCGACAGTCAGAAGCCCATCCTGAATCTGCGCTTTTAGTTTTGGTGCCGATTGATCCGCCTGGACACGGAACTCACGGGTCTCCATCCGTCCGTCGCCATGCCGAATCCAGATCGGGATATTGACTTCGCCTTCGGGAGTTCCGGGAGGAAGATCAAAGCGGTGCTGCCAGAGCTGGGCGGATGCATTCCACGTTAGTCGTACGATTTGACCATCTGGCAGTTTTGCGGTGACGGCGGCGTCGGCTCCGGCTTCGACTTGGAGCAGCGGGTCGCCCATTCGGGCGGACAGGTCTCGTTCACGCTTTTCGACCTCGGCACTCTTGGCCTGTTCTTCCGGGGTCAGCGTTCGCCACGAAAGACTATCAAGCTCTAGTCGGGCAAGGAGAACGTCGGCGCGATACTCGCGGTAGCGACGCCCCTCAAAGCTCGGGGAATCTCTTTCAAGCAACTTCCTAATTCGAGCAGTCTCAGGGTCATTCGGCCCCCGGTCCCTTGCAGACTCAACAAACTGGTCACGAAGCGACGGCTTTCCGGTTGGCTTCCAACTTGGCATTGGAAGTTGCATGATTGCGACCAATTCTTCGACGCGCGCCTTCGCTTGGTTGACTTTCGCGGGATCGCGTTGAGTTTGATAGTAGTAGTACCGCCAGTTATTGGTATAAAAATTCAGCGAATACTCGAACCTCACTCGATACAGTTCAACTTCCGAAACTCCGAGAGTTTTCAAGAAGTCTACCGCTGGTTTTGCTAGAACTGGTTTCTTAATCTCACGAGTCAGGTAGTCCCGGTGACGTGAGTAGTACGGGTCATATGGAATGAGCGCATTGGACAATATCTGCGCAATGCGATTACCATAGTCGGCGAGATTAACGCCATGCCGTTCTGCTCTTTGGGTTAGTTCTTCTGACGCTAGCGCGAGCCATTCTAGATCGGTCGCAGCATTCTCATCCCGCGTCCAGTTTTTATCTCGCATCCGATCTCGGTACTTGGTGCTAATCGAACGGAAGTCATCTTCAATTACGCGAAGTCTTGCGGCCTCCATCAATGTCGCCGGGTCGCCGAACAGAGGTATGAGTCGGTTTGCTCGATTGACGGCTCCGGGTTGCAATTCATATTCGATATAGAGACGAGCAGAAAGCTGCAGTTTTTGGGCCGCAATAGCGTCCAGGTACCTCAGGAATAGGTACGGAATTTCAGGCGACCTCGATTGAGCTCGCTGGGCCGCGATAAGCCGGCGGAGTTCTGTCGTTGAAGATTCAGGAGTTTTCCCCAAGACAATCTCCTCAATTAGAGTGTCAACGCCTTCGGCTAGCATTGACTCTCTTCTTTTCTGTTTTTGCAAGAACGACTCCTTATAGTTCGATACCAGCCGATCTATCCCTTCCGCGAAAGCGTCTTGCACTTTGGATGGTGCGGCAAGACGAACAGACTTCGCGTATTGTTCGCGGAGAAGGCCGATCGCGCTGGAGTAGCCCCGGCTTAGTAGATTCTCTCGCTGCCCCTTATTCCCTCTCACCTTAGTGTGGGCGCTAACGGCTCGATCAAATTCGGAGCGCGTTTCGCGGGCCGAGCGAGACTTCCATCCAAACTTTGCGATGTTAAGGTAGTGATTTTGCGCAAGGAGCGTTAGCCGAGCCTCTTCTAATGCTTCACGCTCCGCCTTTGGAACGGCCAGCCAGCTTGTTTCTTTGGTTGGGATGCCGAGGTCGATTCCCCACCTTTCAATATGCTTACGGTTCTTGAGCTGATCCACATGGGTGGCGCCCCAGAGGACGACGGCGGATCTTTCCTCGAATGGCCGCGCGGGAGCCAGTTGTGTCCAGGACTGCTTGCCGATGCGAAGCCTAAGAGTTTGTGGAGCTTTGGCGGGGATCCGGGCGGTGAAGGTTGCCGTATCACCTTTGCGAAGTACCTTCACGACTTTGGGATAGATCGAGTGGAGTCCAGTTCCGGTAAGGGTTAGGCCCTTTTCATTTTCTGTTGCCTTGTAGGCGACGATGATCGTTCCGTCTCCGGTCCGCGGACGGCCGACCGAGACTTGGGTTTTGGACTCCGGTTTCGAAACTCGCCAGTCTCGTCGGGCTCGCCAGGGCTTGGAAGAGAATTTGACTTCGGCTCGATTCCCTTTGACGGTGCGCGCGAGACCCCAGTTTTCGACCCAGCCGGGTTCGTTCGGCAAAGTAAGGGTGAAATCGGCAGCGGCGAGCGAGTCCTTAAAAAGCGCGCGAAGTGGGAGTTGGTGTGCGCCAGCGCTTTGTCTCAACACCAGCTTGATTTCGACGCGGAGGTCTTTGGTGGAATCTACGGGGGCGATTCGGACGCGGAACTGCCGACGGCCAATCATTTCGACCAGCGCGGGATCGCGTCGGCGTTCAGTGATCAGGCGATAGATGGCGGCCGCGCGCTCTTTTGCGACGGTCTTGGCGACTACGTATTCGTCTTGGAACCAGTACGCGAAGCCGGTTGCTTCGGCACCTTCGGGCAGCCGCATCATGAAGTCGACTTCATTTGCCCAGTTCGGGTCGGTTTCGAACGTCAGCTCCAGCCGCGCGGTGGCGTAGGCCGGATACACGTTGAAGTTGGCCTTCAAAGTTTTGGGAGTGACAGAGCCGGCGGCTTGCCCTTGGGGCGAAACAACGAACTGAGCTTGACTGACGCTACCCAACAGTACGACTGCCAAGATCGCGAGGAAGCGAAACAGAAAGCTCATATCCAGAGCTTAGACGCTTCACCTTGAAGACAATAGCGTTCTCCGAACGAACAATTTTAAAGTTTTCTAGTGCAGTTTGCCTACCGAAAAACTTGACAATGATTGAGCGCGGTCTGGTACCTTGCGGGAGATGCGACGAATTCGTCCCATACAAACACACACTACGGATTGCGGGCTTTTTGCCGGCAGTCTGTATCTCCGTTTGTCTATGGGTCCAGTTCGATTGAGTTAACTTCTCAGCTTCGCGACCCTCGAACACTTCGGGTCGTGAATTCGCAAAAAGTCTTCCGACCCTCTGACTTCCTTTTGGAGCTACCGCGTTTTGGAGGCGGGGTTGCTCCCATTCCAGCGGCTCGGCGTAGGGTTTCTGCCCTCCAATCGGATGCTCAGCGCCAGGCTGCCTCAAAAAGGAGATACCGAATGAAAGACTTTTTGGTCTTTGGGAATCACGACGAAAACACGTTGATTCAAATGAAGAGCTGTGCGAGCAATGAGCACGCCAAGTCGGCGGTGCTTTGCGCGGATGGGCACGTGGGTTACAACATGCCGATTGGTGGCGTGGTGGCCTACCGCGACCATATCAGCCCGGCAGGCGTTGGGTTCGACATTGCTTGTGGAAACAAGGCGGTTCGGCTGAATCTGGCGTTTTCGGACATCGAGAACGACGTCGAGCGGATCATGGACGAGGTTTGGAACACGATCTCGTTCGGCGTTGGGTTACGCAATAAGGAAACGGTCGATCACGAGCTGTTTGACGATAGCGCGTGGAAGGACATTGCGTACTTGAATCAGGCGAGCGTTCGCGACAAGGCGCGAAACCAGTTGGGAACGGTCGGTTCGGGCAACCACTACGTGGACCTGTTCCGAGACGAGAATGGCCAAGTTTGGGTGGGCGTGCACTTTGGCAGCCGCGGTTTTGGCCACGGCATCGCAACGCACTTTCTTGAACTCGCCGGAGCGCCGAGCGACGGCGGAATGATGGCCGCGCCGGTGCTGCTTTCGATGCAGACGCAGGCAGGGCAGGATTACTGGCGAAGCATGTTGCTGGCCGGTCGGTACGCCTACGCCGGACGAGACTGGGTTTGCCAGCGCGTGGCGAGTTTGCTAGGGGCGGAGATTGTGGACGAGGTTCACAACCACCACAACTTTGCTTGGCAGGAAACGCATGACGGTGAAAACCTGTTTGTGGTCCGAAAGGGGGCGACACCGGCTTTCCCAGGTCAGCGAGGGTTTGTCGGTGGCAGCATGGGCGAGCCGAGTGTGATCTTGGAGGGCGTGGAATCGGAGCGGTCCGAGGCCGCGTTGTACTCGACGGTCCACGGCGCGGGACGCATGCTGAGCCGAACTCAGGCGGCCGGAAAGCTCAAGCGAGTCGACGGTCAGCGCCGAAGGGTTGGCGGGTCGATTACGCAGGAGATGATGAACGACTGGGTTCGATCGGCCGGGGTGACCCTACGTGGGGCGGGATGCGATGAGTCTCCGCACTGCTACAAGCGGCTGGATGAGGTGCTGGATTTTCACGCGGAAACGGTGAAAATCCTGCACACGTTGACCCCATTCGGGGTGGCAATGGCGGGCGAGAACGAGTTTGATCCTTATAAGGATTGAGGCTCGATTATCGGCTGGTAGGATCGGCGTTGCCGTTCCACCAGCCGTTATCCAGCGTGCCGTCGCCGTTGAAATCGTCCATGGCGGCGAGCTTCATTGTGGTTGCGTGGCCATCCGCGAACTGGACGGCGACTCGACCGGCGTGGCGCTCGGCAGGGGTGGATCGGCAACCTCGCGGTCCGGAGCCGCACTCCGTTCCTTCGCCGTAATAGCCACTGGCTTTGCCGCTACCTCGGGTTGACGGTAGCGGTGGATCGAGGGTGTATTCGCCCGCGCCGACGGTGTTGTTATCGCGTCGGACGCCGTTGGTGTCGGCGACAAAGATGGTTTGGGCCGGGGTGGATACCTGAGTTTCAGTTGCGGTGAACGGGAAATTGGCGTTGCCAGCGACGGATCGGGAGTTGCCGAGATACTGGAAGTTGTAGCCGTATCCGCCGTATTTTTTGGCGGGATTATGCGCCCAGACCTTGCCGAAGATCACAGGATCAGCGTTTGGAGCGAGGAAGACGTCTTCGTTCTTGATGTATGGATAGAGATAGTCCGGCCAGCGGGTGCGCGGGGTTTGGGAGCTTGGCGAGGACATGAAGGGGTATGCCTCGTTATCGGTCACGTACATCACCCCGGCGAGTCCGATCTGCTTCAGGTTGCTGATGCTCGCCGTCTTTTTGGCGGCAACTTTAGCTTGGGCGAAGACGGGGAAAAGGATCGCCGCAAGAATCGCGATGATGGCGATGACAACCAGCAGTTCGATGAGGGTGAATGCTTTCTTCATTTTGATCCGTCAAAAATGTTTGACGGATCAAAATATACTCTTTCGTCAAGAATAAGAATTATCCTTGGTGATGTTGATTCGGTCGATTTGATGATCGATTACCGGAAGCGCCAGATGACTTCGCCGAAGACCTGAAGTCGATTGGCGGAGTAAAGCCGGGCGTGCCCGTCGGCGAAAATGACAGGAGTTTGTCCGTTTCCGGTTCCATCGCCGCCATACCGAGCATAAATTGGCTTCAGTGCGCCCGGGACTTTTGTGGAGTGGTTCACACCTTTGTATGGCGTCGTGCAAAGGTTCACGTCTCCGATGAGGGGGAGTCCGAAGTTGTAGGCTCCGTTCGGGTCGTTTGGTCCGTTGTACGGGTTGAACACGTAGCCGCGTTCTTTGCCGTTCACCGAATTTGGCGTGAAGGCGATGAGGCCGGTTCTGGCCGATTCTTCGGCGAGCGAGAAGGAGGCGGCGGTGGTGAATCCTTCTGTTCCAGCTGGTGCTGCCCCCGGGACGGCGGTGGAAGCCAGGTCGATCCCGGTTGCATCGTTGTAGCCGATGTTCTGGTTGCGACGTGTTGTCCAGTCTTCTGCGAATCGGGCGTCGGTGTTTGCCGCGACGAAGAGGTCTTTACTCTTTACGTACGGCAGAAGCTTCGGCGGCCAGATTTCGGGATCGCCCGGCTGGGCCGAGCGAAGCGACGCGGGGACGAAGTTGTCATCGTGATCAGTCGCGTAGAGCACGAGCGCGGTTGCCAGCTGCTTCGACTGGGCGAGCGCTCGGGTCTTAATGGCACTCAGTTTTGCCTGCGCAAAGACAGGAAAGAGGATTGCCGCCAAGATCGCGATGATGGCAATCACCACGAGGAGCTCGATCAGAGTAAATGCTCGACGCATGCTTAACACTACAACAGAACTAAATTTCGAGGACTTCTTTTTGGCCCTCAACGAGCTCCAGAATTCCTTTTTGTCCTAGCTTCAGCAGTTTTCCTAAGACATCAACGCCAAAGGGGGTCGCCTCGGCGGTGCCTTGGATTTCCACAAACTTTTGGGATGCGGTCATGACGATGTTCATGTCCGTTCCGGCGTTGCTGTCTTCGTCGTAATCGAGGTCAAGCACTTCGATGTTACGGTAGACGCCAACCGAGATCGCGGCGATCGGTTCGCGCATCACGTTCTCTTTCAGCATTCGCTTGCTGAGCATCCAGCGGACGGCGTCATAGGCGGCAACATAGCCCGCGGTGATGGCGGCACAACGAGTACCGCCATCGGCTTGAATAGCGTCGCAGTCGAGGGTGATGGTTCGCTCGCCGAGCTTTTCGAGGTCGATGGCGGTGCGAAGCGCGCGGCCGATGAGGCGCTGGATTTCCATCGAGCGGCCATTTGGCTTCATGAGGTCGCGCTGATTTCGCTGGCGACCGGAGCGTGGGAGCATGGAGTATTCGGCAGTGAGCCAGCCGCTTCCCTTGCCTTTCATGAACGGCGGCACGCGATCTTCGACGGTGGCGGTGACCAGCATGTGGGTTTCGCCGATTTTGAGCAGGCACGATCCCTCCGCAAACTTAGAAAATCCCCGTTCGAAGCTAACGGGTCGCATGGTGTCGGGAGTTCGGCCACTAGGTCGCATGAGGGTCCAGAGTACCTAGGCGGCTAACGGCCGGCGGACCTAGCCCACTTGATGATCCAGTAAAAATACTGTCTCTATACATTACTCAGAGTCTGGGAAAAGGCTTAGACTGTAAGTATGAAGCTGCTCTTGCTGGCTGTTACAACGGTGGGTTGTCTTGCGACTTCGCTGGCAACCGAGATCGTAAATAAGAGGGGTCTCGCTACATCTTTGCAGCAAACGCGGCAAGCGTTTGAGCGAAACTTGGATGGCGGTTTCCGCGCGGTCCAATTGGGATCGAATTCGAAGTTTACGATTTCGGATTCCGGAGTCACGACCGTTCAGGCCGGTGAGCATCGGCTGAGCGTAGTTGCGAAACAGATCGGACGCCAAGGCTACGACAACGAGATCGCGATCTCGAGTCCAACCGTTTCTGCATCGGAAGATCGCTTCGGCTGGCCAACGCTGAACCTCGTGCGACCTGGAATTCATGAGCAGTACATCAACACGCAGTACGGGATGCGGCATGCTTTCGAGCTTTCGTCCCGACCGGCCGGCTCGACCGGGAATGCCTTCATTAAAGTCAACGTTTCGGGAGCGGACAAGATTGAAGCGGAAGGAAAAACGGCGCTCCGATTCCAGGTTAGCGGGACTTCATTCTCGTACTCTAATCTGACCGTCTGGGACGCTCAGAACCGCCGACTTGCGGCGAAGCTTGTGCCAGCGAAAGACGGGTTCTTCATCTCGATAGATGACCGGAACGCTCAGTACCCAATTAAGATTGACCCGGACTGGGCATTTGCGAAGCAGCTGAAGCACCCGACCGAACCCGCCTTTGACACCCTGTTCGGGTCCGCTTTTGCGGTGGACGGATTTACGGTCGCGATTGGCGCGCAGCGCGATGATTTCTTTGATTCGGACCAAGGCAAAGTCTTTATCTTTGTTTACAACGGGACGGATTGGGTTCTCCAGCAAGCGATTCGACAGAACGATCTTTCACAGGTTTTGCCATTTGGTCGTGCCGTGAGTTTGCACGGGAACCGGCTTGCCGTTGGGGCGGGAAATACCGCGTTTATCTTTGAGCGCACGGGCTCAATCTGGAGCCAAGTCGGTCAGGTCTCGGAGAGCGGGGACCCGTTTGGTGACTTTGCCAAAGACAATCGATTCTTCAAACTCGTTGATAACCGACTGATCGTTACGGCGCCGGGCCATTTGAACAACGGCAAGGTGTATCTGTTTGCGCCCGTTGGCGGGGTTTGGCAAGAAGTGTTTTCCGTTATGGGGGCCACAGGCGAGTCGCTTGGTCGAAGCATGGGCTTTGATGGAAATCGGGTGGTTGTTCTTGGCGCCGGGAACAACCTCACGGTGTTTGACGCAGGAGCGACTACGCTCACATTTGCGGCGAATGTGCCTATCCCGGCAGGTTCACGGTCTACCGATGTTAGCGGCAACCGAATCGCGGTTGGATTCCCGTTGGAGAGCGACGGCGTGGTTCGGATTTACACGCCGAGCGGTGGCACGTTTACCCTTTCGCAAACGATCGCCAGCCCATTTGAAGGCGGACCGGAGGAGATCGATCTTGGAGGCGGAGAGATGGCAACGGTCGATACCAATAGATTCGGCGCTTATCTGGATCTCATGGGCGATGTGCTTGGCACGGATCTGAATTACCAATTTTCCGCCCCAGGCGATGCTTGGAATCAGGGCCAAGCGGTTCTGTTCCGGATCACTGACACGACGGCAACGTTCACAGATAGGCTTGGCTTCGCATTTTACGAGTACGGCGGCGAAGTTCCGTTGTTCCATATCCAGTCCGGTCGCCTCGTGGCCGGTATTTGGCGGGACCAAGTTTCCGAGTTCAGCAACTCCAGTTGGGTGAACATTTATGACCGGATCTCTGGAGGATTGACGGTTAGTTTCCCCTCGGTGTATGAGGTTGGCGGTAAGAACGTCGTCGGGCAAGTAACTTTGGATACACCAGCTCCAACGGGAGGCGCTCGGGTGAATCTGATTACAAATAGTCCAAGCATGACGGTACCGGCTTTTGTAACGGTTCCCGCCGGCGCCACTTCGGCTTCGTTCACGGCAGGGACGTCCCCGGTTGCGGCGGACGGTTCGGTGGATGTCATCGCCTCAAGCGACTTTTCCGGCGTTGTACGAACTCCGTTCGAGATTCGGACACCACGAGTGGGTGGATTTGCGGCGAGCGCAACGGAAGTTGGAGTTAACGGCACGGTGAACGTGACCTTTACATTACAATCGGCTGCGGGGCCGGGCGGCGTGCCGGTCACTTTGACTTCCAGTAATCCGGGAGCGGTGACCTTTCCTTCCTCTTTGGTGGTGCCTCAAGGGCAGTCGAGATTGACGGTTCCGGTTAACTTCTTGCCTTCTGCGCCGGCGGGCCCACTCAGCCTCACCGCTGGCCCAACTTACAGAGATAAGACGGTCACGATCAACGTGGTTCGAAGGAATCTGAACTTCCTACACCCCTTCCCCGTTCTGCGCACTCTTGAGTCGGCGCAGGGCACGGTGGGAATTGATGGGCCTGCGCCAGTGGGGGGCCAAGTCGTGCGGCTAAGCGCGACCGATACGGACTTGGTAGTTCCGGCAACCGTTACGATTCCGGCGGGTGGAACATCCGCAACGTTCACCGTAACTTCGATTGGAAATACCGCGAAGACGATTTACGTCTATGCCGGAACTGCCGTCCTCAACCTGCGCCAGTACGTTGCGATCAAGATTCGAAACCTCAAGAGTATTGTTCTTTCTCCGGCTACGGTGACGGGCGGAACGGCGTCGAGTGCGGTTGTGAAGATTGACTACCCTGCCCCAACCGGCGGCACGGTGGTTGAGCTTCGGAGCCAAAAGCCGACTCTGGCGACGGTACCAGCGACGGTGACCATACCAAAGGGATCAGACACGATCACCGTGCCGATTCCGACGGCGGCTCGGAACGGAGACCCGATCTCGTTCTACATTTACGCCAACCTCCCTGGGATGGGGACGCAGGGCAAGCTGCTCAGGGTGGTTCGGCCCGTGGTAACAACGGTGAGCATTTCGCCGAGCACGGTGATCGGCGGCACGACGACGACCGGAACAGTGACGCTGAATGGACCAGCGGCGGCGGGTGGTTTGGTGGTGAAGTTGAGTAGCCAGAAGCCAACTTTGGCTTCGGTTCCGCTGACGGTAACGGTGCCGGCGGGTGCAACCTCGGTCAACTTCACAATTACGACCTTCCCTCGGACCGGCACCTCAGCTACGAGCAACATTTACGCATCCATTGGTACGGACAGCGTGAAAGCGGCGGTTGTTACGGTCACGCCTCCTTAGCCGCTCCCTCCCGCCTTTCGAGTTTTCGGAAGGCGGGATTTTTTGGGCTCGCCGGTAAACTCGGACACGGTGATTACCCTCTCGGACCGGTTCTCTCAGTTAAAGTCGAAGCAGGAAAAGGCACTGGTTCTGTTTCTCACCGCAGGTGACCAGCCTTTGTCGCAACTTCCCGCGATTGTTAGCACCCTCGAATCGGCTGGCGCAGATGCGATTGAGATCGGAATTCCGTTTAGCGACCCTTTTGGCGAAGGTCCAACGATTCAGGCCAGCAGTCAGCGGAGCTTGGATAACGGCACGAAGCCGATTGATATTTTGAATGCCCTTTCTGATCTTCCGCGGAACATTCCGATTGTCACGATGGGCTACGTGAATCCGGTGATGCGAATGGGATGGTCGACTTTTGCGGAACGGAGTCGGGCGGCAGGGGTTACCGGCACGATCATTAGCGACTTGGTTCCGGAAGAGGCGGATGAGTGGTGCGCGGCCTGTACGGCGAACGAGCTTGAGACGATTTTCCTGGTTGCGCCAACGAGTACGCAATCGCGAATGGATGAGGTCGCGGCGCGGTCGACGGGGTTTGTTTATGCCGTTAGTCGGACCGGAGTGACAGGAGCGGAGAACGCGGCTCCGCCGGAGGTTCAGGGGCTGGTGAGCGCGATCAAGTTGCGGACCGATAAGCCGGTTTGCGTTGGATTCGGAATCTCATCCCCGACCCATGTTCGGATGGTGTGCCAGGTCGCGGATGGCGCGGTGGTGGGTTCTTACCTTGTAAATTTGCTGCATAAGAAGTGGGACGGCGGAGCGGGGGCGGCGGAGATTCACGACGCGGTGGCCGAGCTAAAGGCCGCGACGCGAGGCTGAGATGGCGCACCAGTCGATTGAGCTCAAATCCATTTCTCCGCTTGACGGATACAAGTTGCTCACCAATTTGGTGGTGCCGCGGCCGATCGCTCTGGTTTCTACGATCGGGGCGGATGGGGTGCCAAATTTGGCGCCATTCAGCTTCTTTATGCTTGGCGGGAGCAATCCGGCGAGTCTCATGATTTCGCCAACCCTCACCGGCAAGGGGCTGATGAAGGACACCTTGCGCAACATTCGTGAGACGGGTGAGTTCGTGGTCAACCTGGTCACCCGAGAGATGGCAGACGATATGAACCAGACGAGCCGGAGTCTTCCGGCGAACGAGTCGGAGTGGTCTTGGACGAAGTTCGCGGCTCTTCCCTCTTCGATGATTGCGCCGGAGCGTGTGTCCGTAAGTCCGGTGCATTTGGAATGCCAGCTCTTCGAGGTTGTCGAGCATGGACAGGGGCCCAATGCCGCGCGGTATGTGATTGGCGAGGTTCTGATTGTGCACTTTGAAGAAGCTGGGGGTGGGCTGATTGCTCGCTTGGGTGGCCCTGGGTACCTGGATTTGAGCACGGTTGAGAGCTTTGAGCTGCCGAGGCCCTAATAAGAGTGATCCAAAAACTGCCCGTGGGCCGTCACAATAACGCATGCGTTTGAAGCGCGTCCGCATCATCGGTTTCAAGACCTTTGCGGATAAAACCGAATTCACTCTCGAAGGCGACGTTACGGCCGTCGTTGGCCCGAACGGGTGCGGCAAGTCGAACCTGGTCGACGCCATTTTGTGGGGCTTGGGCGAAGGCAACACCCGGTCACTTCGTGCTGCGACGGGTCAGGACGTGATTTTCAACGGCAGCCCGAAGCGCAAGGCGGTCGGATTCGCTGAAGTCACCCTCGTCTTTGATAACGAGGACCAATCTTTGCCGATTGATACGGCGGAGGTAGTCATCACCCGGCGACTTACGCGCGGTGGCGATGGCGATTACAGCATCAACAAGCGCAGTTGCCGGTTGCGCGACATCCATGAATTGCTTGCCGACTCCGGGCTTGGGCGATCGGGCTACGCGATTGTTGGCCAGAAGGAGATCGACGCGGCGCTGGCGGCGAGCGCGGAGGAGCGGCGCGGTTGGGTGGATGAGGCGGCGGGGGTTCAGCGGTACCGAGCTCGAAAGGTCGAGAGCCAGCGACGACTTGCGCAGGCGAACGATCACCTGAGCCGGGTGGGCGACATTATTTCGGAAATCGAATCGCAGCGGGGTCCATTGCGCGACGAGGCCGAGCGGGCGCACCGATACAAGCACATTGCGCAGTCGCTTCGGGAAGTCGAGGTTGGACTCCTGGCGCGGGAAGCGGCGGAGGCGATTCGGGAGATCGGCGAGCTTGCGGCAAAGATCCAGACGTCGAGCCGGTTAGCGGTCGAAGAAGCGGCAAGGTGCGAGAGCCTGGACGCCGAAGCGGCGCGGGTTCGGGCGGAGTTGCAGGTTAAGGAGACCGAAACCGAATCGCTCCGGGAGGCTTTGCAGGAAGCGGTCACGACGCTTGAGCGGTCGGAGAGCAATTTGAAACTGGCCGAGCAGCGGCTGCAGTCGCTCACCGAGCAGGAGGGGTCACTGGACGAGGACGCGGCGACGATTGCGGAGCGAATCCGGGCTTCGGAGCATGAGGTCGCGGCGAGCCTGGACGAGGAAACGGCTTCTTATGAGCGGCTGAAGGAGCTCAAGGCTGCCTTGGGCGGAGCAAGTGCGGAGGCGAAGGCGCTGGCGGCAGAGTTGGATTCCCTCGAAAGGGAGCTGAGAGAGGCGCGGCGGATTGAGCAGGATCGCCTGAAGGCAGAAGCGGCGGCGCACCAGCAGGCATCGCGCCGGAAGGATGTTGAACGCGAGCTTTCCGGCATCAAATCGGCGATTCCGGACTTGGAGGCCGCGGTTTCGGACGCTCAGGGGCAAGCCGATTCAGCGAAATCGGTGGTTGACGAAATCGAATCTCGCCTGGCTAAGGGACTAGAGCAGATCAACGCGATTCAGCAATCCTCCCGGGCGGATGACCTGGCGGTGCGGGATGCGCTCGGGAAGAAGGCGGCGATTGAGGGTCGGATTCGAGGAATTGAATCGACGATTTCCAGCCTGGAAGGGGTCGCGCAAGGTACGCGGGCGGTGGTTGAGGCGGCGAAGTCGGGCATTTTGCAGGCGGAATACACGCCGGTTTCTCAGGCGATCGAATGCGAACCCGACGTTGCGCTGGCCATCGAAACCGCTCTTGGCGGTAGTGCGAACGACTTAATTGTTGAACAAGATCGCGATGCAAAAGCGGCGATTGAGTTTCTGAAATCGAACCGGGCGGGGCGGGCAACTTTCCAGCCGATTCCGCTTATGCGGCCGAGTGAGCCGAGCTCGGAGCTTCGGCGGCTGACCTCTGAGCACGGAGTTTTGGGGAGAGCCAGCGAGTTGGTCACCTGCCCTTCCCGGTTCCGGCCGGTTATCGACTCGCTGCTTGGTCGAGTGCTGATTGTTGAGGAGTTGGACGATGCTTTGCGGCTGGCGCGGACCACGGGCTGGAGCCGAATGGTCACGCTGGACGGTGAAGTAGTTCACGGCAGCGGTGCGGTAACTGGCGGAACAACGAAGAACACCAGCTACGGCATGGTCCAGCGTCGGGCCGACTTGGCAGACCTTGAGCGTGAGCTTGGCGAGATTGTGCGCTTGGTTCAGCAACAGACCGGACGGGCGGATAAGCGGAACGCCGAGATTGCGAAGCTGGAGGCGGAGCTCGAGACCGCGAAAGTGCCGTTGTCGGCGGCGAAGGCAGAGTGGAACGACCAGCGGCAGTATTTGCAGACTTTGAACGAAGAGCTTCAGGTGACCCTGAAGCAGCGCGATCGGCTGGAGCGGGAGCTTGGGACGCTGAACGGCGTTCTCGGCGACATCAAGGCCGGACGGAGCGTGGCGGAACTGGACGGGCTCCGGGATTCGGTGCTGAAAGCATTGGCCGGAAGGAACGCCGATGCGGAGCAGAGCGAGGTGCGCCTGCGGGAAGCCGAGCAGGCTTGGTCGAAGGCGCAAGGTAACCGCCTAAGCGCGGAGCGACGGCTGAAGCAAGCGCAAGAAGACAACGACCTGCGGACCAACCGCATGGCCAACATCGGCCCGTTGCGGGATCGGCTGGGCAAGGAGATTGAGCTGCATGAGGTTCGGATTGAAGAGATGCAGGCGATCATCGGCGACCTGAACCGGGACCTGAGCGAGAAGTCGGCTTTGAAGCGCGGGCTTTCGGACCGGCTTGGGCAAGTTTATGACGAGGCGAAATCGGCGCGGGAGAATGCGAGCGCGATTAGCGCGGCGAACCAAAACAACGAGATTCTTCGGGCCCGTGCGGAGAGTCGAAGGGCGAACTCGTTGCAGCGACTCTTTGAGGAATACGGCATCGGCGAGACGGAAGCGGTCGAGCTGAGTGCGACGGTGGAGATTCCGGAGGATGCGCAAACGCTGACCAACCGGTTCCGGCGCGAGTTGCGCGCGATGGGGGATGTGAACCTGGGGGCGATTGATGCCTTTGAGCGGTTGACGGTTCGATATGACGAGCTGTTTGGCCAGCAGCAGGACATTTTGGAAGGCATTGGCCAGGTTGAAGCGGCGATTGTTGAGCTGGATAACCTGACGCGGGATCGGTTCTTGACGACCTTTACGAAGGTTCAGGCGGCGTTTCGAACGGTCTTCCAGACGGTGTTTCCGGGCGGTGAGGGCGACTTGGTGCTTACGAATTTGGACCAAGTGCTGGACAGCGGCGTGGACATTGACGTTCGGCTGCCGGGCAAGCGGAAGCAGGTTTTGCAGTTGCTGAGCGGAGGCGAGCGGTCGCTTTGTGCGGCGGCATTCTTGTTCGCTTTGCTTCGGGTGAAGCCGAGTCCGCTGGTGATTCTCGACGAAGTTGACGCGCCGCTCGACGGGCGGAATGTCGAGCGCTTCTCTGCCCTGCTGAGCGACTTTATCGGCGAGACGCAGTTCATCGTGATTACGCACAACCCGACCACGATTGAGTCGGCGCCGGTTTGGCTGGGCGTGACGATGAACGAGCCGGGCGTGAGCACTTTGGTGCCGGCGAAGTTGCGCGATGCGAAGCAGTTCGTGTCTGAGTTCGCAAACGTATAAACTGACGCTATGCGAATCGGCATTCTCGGCGCGGGCGGAATGGGCAACGTTCACGCGGCACAGTATCGCAAGATGCCAGGGGTCGAAATCTTCTTCTTCGACCGGAAGGAAGAGCGGCTGCAGAAGCTGATTGAGAAGTATCAGGCGGACGGCTGGACCGAGCTTTCGCGGGTGATTGAGAACGTCGACGTGATCGACATTTGCTTGCCGACGGACCTTCATGCCGAGATTGGGCTGCAGGCGATTGCGGTCGGGAAGCCGATTTTTGTTGAGAAGCCGATTGCGCGGACTTTGGACGAGGCGATTTCCCTTGTCGAAGCGGCGGAGAAGGCGAAGGTTGCGCTGATGCCGGGGCAGGTGGTGCGGTACTTCCCCGAGTTTCGGAAGGCACATGATCTCGTGCTTTCGGGACAGGTCGGGCGGCCGGCGGCGGCAAGGACTCGGCGTGGGGGGCCGGCACCGAAGGGGAGCAGCGACTGGTTTATGGACCACGAGCGATCGGGCGGGGTTTTGCTGGATTTGGCGATCCACGACTTCGACTGGCTGCGGTGGACCTTTGGCGAGGTGGATCACCTCTATAGCCGCTCGGTGGGATTGCAGGCGGGTTCGGGGCCGGACTATGCGCTGACGACTTTGACCTTCGATTCTGGAGTCGTGGCGCACGTGGAGGCGACTTGGATGGATCCTTCTGGGTTCCGGACCACCTTGGAGGTTGCGGGGTCGGAGGGGTTGATTCAGTTCGACAGCAAGGACCAGCCGGCGCTTCGGGTTTCTACTTCAGATGGCTCTCGCGGTGATACTCCGCGGGCACCTCTTGATGACCCTTATTACTTGGAGATTCGAGGATTTCTGGATGCGGTTCGCGATGGGACGCCGCCGCCGGTTTCCGGTTGGGACGGGGTGAATGCGCTGGCGATTTCGCTGGCGGCGATTGAGAGCGCTCAGACGGGGAAGGTTGTGGTTCCCCAGAGGTTCCCACGATGAGACAACAGGCGATTGGCCAGACGGGCTTAACGGCCGGACGACTTTCTTATGGCGCGATGCGGATTGCGGGGACTTGGAATCCGGCAGAGGTTGATTCGGCGACGCGCGAGGCCGGGAAGAAGGCGCTGATTGCGGCCTATGAGGCGGGCTACACGCTGTTTGACCACGCCGACATTTATTGCCGTAGCATGTGTGAGGATATCCACGGCGAGCTGATGCGCGACATTCCTTCGATGCGGGATGAGATCATCATCGCCACGAAGTGCGGGATTCGCTTTGGGGGCGATCCGAACCCGGATTCTCCGCATCGGTATGACTTTTCGAAGGAGCACATCTTGGCTTCTTGCGACAAGTCGCTTGGGCACCTTGGGATTGAGACGATCGATATTTATCAGCTCCACCGGCCGGATTTGCTGATGGACCCTTCCGAGATTGCGGAGGCTTTTGACATTCTCCACCGCGCCGGGAAGGTTCGGTTCTTTGGAGTCAGCAACTTTCTGCCCTCGTTCGTGACGGCGTTACAGTCGGCTTTGACGGAGGATTTGGTGGTGAATCAGGTTGAGATTCACCTGGGGCGGTTGGATTGCTTTACCGACGGAACGCTGGATCAGTGCCTGGCGTTGGGCATGACGCCTTTGGCTTGGAGTCCACTCGGCGGCGGATGGCTCGGCGAAGGCGGCACGGTCCCGCCGGGGTCGCCTCGTCATCATTTGCTGGCTTTGCTTGATTCGATGGCGGTTAGTTATGAGGTCACGCGGACGGAGATTGCCCTGGCGTTTCTACTGAAGCATCCGTCGGGGATCGTGCCGATTGTGGGGTCGACGCGTCCGGAGAAGATCCGGCAGGCCGTCCGGGCGACGGAGATCGAGCTGAGCCGGGAGGACTGGTACCGGCTCCTAGTCGCGGCGCGGCAAGCGCCGCTACCCTGAGGTTAGGTCCTTAACGGTCGTACTTGGTAGCTGGAACCCTTCGTCGTAGGGAAAACAAGGTCAGCACCAAGGGAGACGGCCTTAATGGCCCGGTTGCCTGAGCGGACCTCTACGGCTCGGGTTTGCCAAGGGTTTCTCAGCCGGCACTTCCCTCCCGCTTCGCTCTTAATTGAGAGGTTTTCGACCTGGCCATTCCGCCAGCTTGCCGAAACCAAGAATGCGCCTTCGGCCCGGAGATCGCGGAATGCCGCGGCACGCCAGCGAGCCGGCATCGCCGGAAATACTCGCAACGTGCCACCCCAGCTTTGAAGCAAGAAGTAGTTTAGGCTGTCCACCGCGGAGAGTGGCGTTTCGACAACCGGGCTTCCCTCCCGGTACATCGTGTTTGGCGTGAGGCGAGGTTTGAGTTCGTCCAGCGTTTCTAGGGCTCGATCTCCTTTGCCGAGGGTGGCTAGCATTGCCGCGCCACCCGAGAATGTGTATCCGGCGTGGCCCCCTTTCAATCCTAGCCAACGATCCACCGATTTCTCGATTAGGGTACGTGCCTCCGCCCCTTGTTCCGGATGAATCGTGTGGTACGGGTAAATCGCTAACAAGTGCGAATAGTGGCGATGGGACTCCGCGAAGCCTAGCTCCGATGAGACTCTAAATCCGTGTTCATCTTTCGGGAACGGTGCAAGCTTTTGAAGAGTCGATTTCCAAGCTTCCTCGTCCGGGTCTTTCAACTGGAGCTCTCGGTTTAGCTCGATCAGAGCCTGTAGCCCCCAATCGACCGTCATCAGCACGTAGTTGGCATCGGGCGTAAGGGTCTTTTCGTTATATTCGGGAGACCTCGCGGGCCGAGCATGCAATCGACCATCTGGACCGGAACTCAGTTGCCCAGTCATGTAAGCAACGCTTTCCTTTAACAATGGATAAAGCCGTCTTGCAATGCCTTCATCCCGCGAGCTCGCCCAATCTCGCCAGACATTGTGCAGGGCCCACGTCAGATTCGAAATTTCGTCGCCCCATGACCCGGAACCTAGGTAGGTAGTTGAGCGACCAACCATGATTCCGGGCTGATTTCCGGCGTTTCGACGCAAATTGCCAGAAGCAGACATGCGTTCGATTCCGCTAAGAAGGGATCTCCCAACCTCCAGGCGATTTGAGCCGTAGGCCGGCATGTATGAAAGTTGCACGTTTAGGTTCCACCAGATGGCGGCCCACCCGGAGTTCCAAATCCACGGCCCGCATGTATCAATCACGAGGGAGTCCGTATCGCTAGAAGCAGAGGCAAATTTGTACAGTTGCTGATACCAAAACTTTTCCCAGTACGGGTCATCTGGCAACGAGATTCCACCCTTGTGCCAGTAGGCTTTCCACCAAGCGTAGTGCCGGGACTCCAGCTTTTTGATTCCCTCATCTTTCGCTGCGGTAACTCGCTCGAGGGCGTCTGCCTTTGCTTCTTTTATTGCTACTGCTGGGTCGGCTGCAGCGCTTGTCCCAACGGCAACGATGATGCTCCGATTGCCATCTGGCAACTTTGAAGAGTACGAGGCGACCACATGGGCACCTCGAGTTGCCATCGGATTCAACACGAATTCGAAGTCACCCTCCTTTTCAACCTTGGGCTTGGACGGCAGAAACTGCGCCACTTCTTCAATTGGCCTTTTATCGGCGTAAATTCGTGGGGTGATTCCCCACTCCGGGCGAACTGCTACCTCGGGTGAGCGCTCTTGCCCAGTGCCGGAGGCGATGAGCACAAGAACATGGTGACGTCTTTCGGCAAAGGATCGCCATTTCACTTCGCCCAGATCCGTGTGAATAGTTCCGGAGACCAGTCCTCGGTTCAGATCCATTCTTGTAGGCTGTGCGGACGCCGTACCCCTTGGCTTGACCATAAGGCTGCCAGCAAAAACTCTGGACTCGCAATACTCCCAATTTGGAATCGAACGATAGGTGATCGCCTTGTAATGCCCAAAAAGCAATCGAATGTGAGACGGATTCAGGGTGTCCTTTAGCGCGGTCGCACCTTGAACGCCGTCGCCCAAGAAGGCGGCATTGTAGAAGTCGTCTGACGCCGTTGCCCAGCTCATATTGGCGGCATTGACGCGAGTAGAGATATCAGCGTTGCTCTGAAGCAGGGCGGGAGAGGTGAGTCCAATCATCTTGCATGCTCCAAAACGATCATGGTGTCGATCGGGTCCCAGTTTCCGCTGAATTTTAGTTCCCAGCCGTTTCCTTTCGGGGCAAGGCTGACCTTTCCTGGTGTACCCAGCACGGATGCTCGCGCAAACTTTATACTGGCACCTGCCGTCGGCAGTTCAATGGTTTGGCTATTACCTGGCTTTAGAACGTGAAGGTAGGTTCGCCGTCCTGATTTATCCTCCGTGGCAACGAACGGTACGGCGAGGCTATTGATCGTCGTCTTTTCAGGAGTCGGATACGCCCTGCTCTGAACCACGTTTCGGATCGATGCTTCAATCGGCTTTAGTTTTTGCCAAACTGCCCGGAACCGATCTTCCAGCCCCGTTTCGAAACTACCGTCAGCATAGGTGCCGAAAGACCAACCGATTCCGCCTGCCGCAGAGGAAGCCGCTTGGAGAATGGTGTACCGAATGATATCGTCGACGTTAAATTTGGGACCGCCGGGAGCGGCTGCCCACCAGTTGGCCCCTGCAATCAGGGCAACGTGACGCCGGTAGCCTGGCCACGTGCGCGCGTCTTTGTTGGTGACTCCAATTGTGTCCTTTCCAAACCCGTAGTCTTTGCCTTCTGGTGATCCGATTTCATTTGACGAGTACTCGTAGCCATGCTCGGTCGTACCGTTGGCGATCAGCGCGGCGTTGGGGTTATGTCGACGGATGGTGTTGAAGAGTCGTTGTCGATCCACCATCCAAACCCAGGAGCCATCAAAGTACATCGCCTCAACGCTGGACCCGTACCGGGCTGCCATTTCATCATAGATATCATTGATGAAGTTATTCCATCGCATTGTTTCGGGAGGTGGCGGCTGCGGTCCCCAAGGGGCGGAAGCAGCCGGGTAGTAACCCGTTCTTCGCATTTCGTCGGTGACTACTCCATCCTTCCGATCGTAGCTGTAGTACGGCTTTAAACCATCGGGTCGAAACTCGTGACCAACAAAGGTGTGTGAATAGAGCGCCGCCATGATGCCGCGTTTTCTAAGTGCGGCGATGATCTCACCCAGAAGGTCCCTTTTGCTTGTTGCATGGCTGGGATCTCGCCACTTTGCCATCCGCTTGCTGGGATACAGCACGTTCATATTGAAGTGCCAAGCAGTGAAAATGACGTATTCGAAGCCCATGTCCTTTACGGCGTTTGCGAATCGGTCAACGTCAAAGCTTTCAGCGAATTGATCGATGTTCGCCGGAAAGCCGCCGGAACCAGACTTGGGGGTCATTCCTTGTAGCGTGCCGCCGTAGACATGGTGAACAAAGAGTCCGTAGCGAGCCGTTTCCCATCGCTTCCGTTGGCCGGGCTGAGACAGCGGGACAGGTCTTGGCACAGCCGTTGTCGAACACGAACCAAGCAACATCAGACAGACCGCGCTGGAGATCATATTTACCCGTCCGGAACGATGTCGAACCGGTTCGCAATATCTTACTACGGACCTTGCGCTGGTGTCCAGCAGCGCATATCGGTTCGGGTAACTTAAGCATCGAACCGGTTCGATACCGAAGATCGATTTATATGATTCTTTCCCTCCTCTCGATCGCGTTCTTCGCGCAGTCTCCCGCTGCCGTCCCTACTCGGCAGACATTTGACGTCCTTTCATTTGGCGTTAAAAAGGATTCACCCAAGATTCAAACGCAGGCGATTCAGGCAGCCATCAACAAGGCAAATGCAGCCGGCGGAGGAACCGTTCGCTTTCCTTCTGGCACGTTTGTGACGGGGACCTTGCATTTGAAATCGCACGTCACCCTTCATCTTGAAAAGGATGCTCGGCTACTGGGTTCATCGAAACTCTCGGACTACGAGCGCGGTAATTGGCCCGCCATGATCATGGCCGACGGGCAGGAGGACATTGCAATTACCGGTCTCGGAACGCTCGACGGAAACTCGCCGTCACTTGTCCGTGAGTTTGATCGCATCAAAGCCAGCAAGCAATTCTTGGAGTTCTATCCGCGAGTGAAGCGGGGGCAAAAGCTTTCCTTCATCGGTTCCACTGGAAATCCAACCGAGGTTGATCCGCATAACCTTATGGAGAAGGGAGAATTGGAGAAGCATGTTTACCATGGCTTCGAAAGACCTTCTGAATCTGTTCGGCCGCAAGTCATCGAGTTTCGAAAGTGCAATGACGTACGCGTGAGCGATGTGACGATCACGAATTCGGCAAATTGGGTTCAGAGCTATCGTGATTGCTCGGAGATGAAATTCCATCGAATGAAAGTTCGGAGTACTCAATATTGGAATAACGATGGGATCGATCTGGTGGATTGCCAAAAGGTGGAAATGTATGACTGCGATATCGATTCGGCCGATGACGCTTTGTGCCTGAAGTCGGAACCTTTTGGAAAGGGATGTCAGGATATTGTCGTTTCGCGCATCAAGCTAGCATCGCGCGCGAGTGCAATCAAGTTTGGAACGGCATCTCACATTGCGTTTAAGCGCATATACATTTCGGACGTTGAGGTTCGGGATACCTACCGATCGGCCGTGGCCATTCAAAGCGTGGATGGAGCCGAAATTGAGGATGTCACGGTAGAGAGGCTGAAAGCAGTTAATACGGGCAATGCGATTTTTGTACGCTTGGGGCATCGAAACCAAAAGAGGTCACCGGGTTCGATTCGCGGCGTCGTTCTTCGTGACTTTGAAGTAGAGGTACCGGCTCTGCCCAAGGATTACCATAAGGAGCTTGGCAAACCTCACAACCTTATTCCTTCTTCGATTGTCGGTATTCCGGGACATTTGATCGACGATGTGCAGTTAGATCGAATCAAGATTTCTTACGGCGGTGGCGCCGACCCTCTCCACGCAAGAGTTCCGCTTGAAGAGCTGAATGCAATTCCAGAAAACGAGCGCGGCTACCCAGAGTTTTCGATGTGGGCTGAACTTCCGGCTTGGGGGTTCTTCTTGCGCCACACCCAAGGGGTCACGCTTCGGGACGTCGAGTTTACGCTGAAGAAGCCTGACTTTCGAAGTGCGATCGTTGCGAGCGACTCATCTGACTTGAAGCTGGAGCAAGTTACCGTTGGGGACGGCGGGGGTGAGCCGATTTTGCACTTGAGCGATTCTCCTCGAACGCAAGTGATAAACTGTCGATTCCCGGACGGAGCCGAGCGGCGGATCCGCAAAGTGGGATCTGATACGTTTCGGGCATCGTCGACAAGCAGACCCGCTTGGGTTGATAGTACACGAGCACGGGTTTACAGCATGGCTGATCGGCTGCAGCGTACTTTGCGGCCCTGGAACGTGCCAGATCGCGAGTTCGACATTGCTAAGTTCGGTGCTAAGGGCGATGGCAAAACCATAAACACCCGTCAAATTCAATCGGCGGTTGATGCTTGTTCGCTGGCGGGTGGGGGGACCGTGGTTGTTCAGGGCGGCGATTTTGTTACCGGGACAATTGACTTTCGCTCCAACGTTATGCTGGAAGTACGCAAAAGTGCGAGGCTTTTAGGCAGCACAAACATCACGGATTATCCCGATAGGTTGCCTATGACGAAAACGGTGATGGACTCCAACATGGACCTTCGCCAATCCTTGTTCTATGCCGAGCGTTGCGTTAATATTGGCTTTCGCGGTGAGGGAGTGATTGACGGACGCGGGACTAAGCAGAACTTTCCCGGTCCGACTACGATAGCAGCGGTCACGGGCCGCCCCTTCTTGATTCGAGTGATTGAGTGTTCCAACGTCGCGGTGCAAGGCATTACTTTGCGGGATGCGGCGGCTTGGATGCAGAGCTACCTGAACTGTACGAACGTGATTCTGGATGGTGTGACGGTGGACAGCCGCGTGAATGGTAACAACGATGGCATTGACGTTGATAGCTGCGTCAACGTGATTGTTCGGAACTGTCTCGTGCGATCTGGCGATGATGCGATGTGCTTTAAGGGGGCTGGATTACGTGCGACGGAGAATGTGCTTGTTGAGAATTGTGAGTTCACGACCTGGTGTAACGCTATCAAGTTTGGGACCGATACGCAGGGTGCATTTCGGAACGTATTGGTCCGCAATTGTCGGCTTGGAGGTAATCCGGGTGGAGAAGCCACGACGGGAATTACGTGGGCAAGTGTTGATGGCGGAATGGTGCAGGACATTATCTGCGAAAACCTTACGATTAACCGTACGGGTTCGCCGATCTTTATTCGACGCGGTAGCCGGGGAAGAACGATGCCCGGACTTCCGAAGCCAGTCGTTGGAGAAATCAAGCGGATTGTTATCGAGAATGTAGTTGGGTCAGAAAACGGTCAGCGGGGCT
Organism: Chthonomonas calidirosea; assembly: GCA_945882415.1. GTDB lineage: Bacteria > Armatimonadota > Fimbriimonadia > Fimbriimonadales > Fimbriimonadaceae > Fimbriimonas > Fimbriimonas planktonicus. The sequence goes on along the minus strand of CAMCWC010000001.1, from coordinate 327,199 downwards.
CGATGATCGCGGGGATTCCGGGGCATCCGGTGCGCGAAATCTATCTTCGCCTCATTCGGCTAGATGGAGCCGGTGGTGCTCCGGCAGATGCGGTACGTGTACAAGTTCCCGAAAACGAATCTGGCTATCCCGATGCCGGCTGGTTTGGGGTGAAGCATTTCCCGGCGTTTGGCTTATACATTCGTCATGCGGAAGACGTTACGCTGGACGATGTCCTTGTCACCCGGCGGTTGGCTGATCCGCGGGATGAAATCGTCTTGGGACCATTTGTTCGGCGGATGATCCGGTTGCGGCCAGAAGATCGAGGACGCTGAACGGCGCCTCTCTCAAGGGGTCCAGTTGTAGGACTGGACTTCGCTTCCCTGTTTCCATTTAGCGGGCGTTAGGGTGTCCATCCAGTCGAGCGGTTCGGCCAGCGGCATGGGTTCGGCGGCGAGGGTGAACGCGTTGGCGAGGGCGCTCTCGATTTCTGGCGTTAGCGCTTTGGCGTTGGCCGAGACGAAGAGGGGAGTTCCGCTTGCGGCGACGGCATGGAGCCATTGCGAGTTTAGCTGCCAAGGAATCTGATCGGTTAGTCCGACGCAATCTGCATCGGCCGCGAAGAAGCGGTTGTGCTGTACGGCACGAAAGGCTAGGGTGTTGACTCCCATTTTCAGGGTTCGTGCCCATTCTTTTCCGCTGGTGTCGTCGCCCGTTCTTTGAATCTCGTGGGTACCGGCGGTTAGGTGGCCCCAGGTGTTGCAACCGATTAGGACCGATTCGCCTGCCGCGGCTCGGATTGCGTCGTAAAGGGCGAGGTAGATCTCGGCGGACGTTCGAGTGTCGTCGGCGAAATCTCCACCTTCAGCATGACGGATTGCGTCCATTTCGAATCCCCAAAGTCTCGTGCAATCCCAGGTTGTGAAGTCGTGCTTGATGAGGTCGAAACCCCAGGCGGCGCACTGGGCGATGCATTCGACGGCCCTTTGGAGGGCTTCTGGTTGGCTTGGGTCGAGGGTTTGGTCACGCATGAGCCAGTGGGTTGAGACGTCTTCTCGGGTTAGGAGGGGGCGAATCCAGATTCCGGGACGGCAGCCGGCTTCGCGGATTTGATCCGCGAGGTGCCCCATGTTGCCGAACCTTTCATTGCCTTTCCAGGGGCCACCTTCGCAGCCGCCGTGAATTTGCCAACCGGCGTCGATGACGCTGTAGGGTCGGTTTGGGTGAGTTCCGGCCCAGGTGGCGGTTCGGTGGGTGTCGGCGAGGATTCCGTCTCGGGAGTTGTTGCCGTAGGCGTAGTACCAGTCGTTGGCGCCGTAAACGGGGCTTGATAGAATTCTGGGATTTTCGCAAAGGGCGGAGCAGAGTCTTCCGACGAATTCGAAGGCGGATTCTTCGGGTTTAGATTCTAGATTCACAAGCTCGCCGATCGCGAGTTCCCTTTCGCCGAGGGCAAGTGGGCGGCGGCCGGAGCGGAGGTCGAAGGTGACCTGGACTTCCGTTTGGGTGATGTTCCAGCTTACGAGCGCGTTGGGGCGGGTTTTGACGCCGAAGGCCGTGAATCCGGTTGGAGTGCGGAGTACGACGTACCAAGGCATTGTGCGAGCAGGGTCGATTGGGGCCCATTGGAGGTCGCCATAGCCTCGCTCCCACGCGTCGCCTAGGACGAGGGTCACGTTCAAGTGGTCGGCTTTCCAGACCAGAGTTAGGGTCGAGATCGGACGGGGGCCGGAGATCGTGATGGCTAGGTTGCCGTTGATTTCGTTGAAGTGCAGGCCGTCGGGGGCGGTGGCTTGGCGGATTCCATCGATGTGGATTTCGCAGTTGGTGTTTGGCCACGGTTCCCGGCGCATGGGTGAATTATCAAGCAATGGGGTTCTGGATTGCTACCTTTCGCTCCACGGTAGGAACCTCCGGAATTTATTATTTACATTTCCTGCGTGGGGGTCGAGTATAAATTTTTGAGCTTCGAGCAGTTTGGTGGTCACATCTATAGTTCGGCGAAGCGGCGAAAAGTCAATTAAGATTTTGGTGGGGCGGTTGGATTGCTTTACCGACGGGACGCTGGATCAGTGCCTGGCTTTGGGAATGACGCCTTTGGCCTGGAGTCCGCTCGGCGGTGGCTGGCTAGGCGAGGGCGGCACGGTCCCGCCGGGGTCGCCGCGGCATCATTTGTTGGCGCTGATGGATTCAATGGCGGCTAGTTATGAGGTAACGCGGACGGAGATCGCGCTGGCGTTTTTGCTGAAGCATCCATCGGGGATCATGCCAATTGTGGGGTCGACGCGTCCGGAGAAGATCCGGCAGGCGGTCCGGGCGACAGAGATCAAGCTGAGCCGCGAGGACTGGTACCGGCTCCTGGTCGCGGCGCGGCAAGCGCCGCTGCCGTGATGGAGCGTCACTCAGCGCTCCCTTCGTTCCCTAAGTCCGGGCCAGATTTAATAAGCATTAGGTTTCAGACACAAGCGAAAGAATACAAATTGGATGCAAGGGTTTCGGCTAGAAGCGGCAATTCAAATCGGGCGAAGGTCTAGACTAGAAGACGAAACCAGATCAATGGCATCGAGAGCTTCCGGAGATTGCCAAACGAAGACTCAAAAATTGATCACGGGGGATTCAAGAAGAGCTTTGAATCTTCATCCGTCAGATGGAATTCCGGTTCAATCAACGCAAGAAAGACAACGTAGCCAATGATCTTACCAAAATTGTTAACTTAGGAAACATTCGGTCCGGTCTAATGGAAGTATTCCAAACTGTAATCCACTTACGAGCAAGGTCAGACGATTGAAACGGACGTGGTAGCCCACCAGGCTTCAACGGAAGTGAACAACTAAGGTGCTGGATTGTCGGAAAGAGAAAGCGGTACTTCCAATTTGTGTCCTGAGCCCGCCATCCCTCACACTAGTCCTTCGTGAACTACATTCGTCGTTCATTAGACCTCAACTAGCGACAAACAATCTGACTTGGTTTGGGCTGTTCGGAGCTAGTTCCAGAAATCACTTTAGACACTATCGAATCGTTGAACAATTCGAGTACGAATGTAGTAGTGGTAGTCGCATAACAACGTCTCTTATTCCCATCAACCTTAGTTTCTTGGACTGTTGTGGCTATAGGAACTGCACTAGGCGTTTGCTTAGCATGCGGAGGGAGCTGAATTACGCACCTTTCAATACCCTTTACCTCGACAATCTGTATCGCGTATCGCTGTCCCCCTAAATCGCAGTATCCGCGTGCCAAAACTGTATCCAGGTACACCCTCATACCTTTGGTCGGAGACTTTTTTCTGACAGTTGCCGTGAGAATCGCTTTAACGCTATTTTTTGGAAATTTCACTTCATTTATGAGTTCATTTCTGCTCCCTCCACAAACGGTGACGTATTGACGGTTGTCGTCGGATACCTCCATTGTATCCCTAAGATAGGAATTAGATTGCATTGAATCTAGAGCTTCCACATCAGCCAGACACTGAGCGGAAACCGCCAGACGATTCTCAGAATTCTTAAGTCCAAAATATGGAATCGCAAGAATTATGGCCCCGAGAGCGAGTAAGACCGCACCGGACACAACATTCTCCATCTTTGGAAACCGTAGGCTTTCCCTATTTGGGAACCGTAGACTTTCTCGATTGAGCTTAGAACGATTTACCCAAAGATAGGCAATTGCAAATCCAACGATGACGTACCATTGAAACATTACTAGTTTTCCGCTGTCTTCCTAGTTACCGCAGGACGCCAAACGTAGTCCATTGCTAAACTGTCGACAATCTCTTTCAGGATATCACCTGAAACTGATTCGTGCGCAGTTTTCGGCAGAAACTTTGAGCTGGGAAAAATCGGCGGTACCCAATTGATGGGGTCACGGTAGAAGGAATCCCCTTCCGCAAGTGCACTTTGGGCAAATCCTTTGCCCGAGACTGCTCCATCAATACCTGCGCCAATGGTACTTCCAACTCCTACAAGGACCAAACCAACCACGATACCGGCGACTATGCCAGCCGGGCCGCCAACGCTGCCTACAGCCGCTCCCGTCAGGGCCGCACCTAAAAGTCCGCCAACCTCCTTGTAGAGTAAGCCGACGGTATCGATGAATCGAAGAGGGTTGTTTCCGCAATAGCTGTACCAGTTTCGCTCAAACTTTGCCGGATCCCTCGTCAAGAAACGCCCTGTGCTGGAGTCGTAATAGCGGTGCCCCACGAGCTTCAAGCCAGAATCAGTGTCTTCTTGGTATCCCCAATTCCCGGCAAAGCCGAACGGAAGCGCGAACGTGCCGGATGCCGAGACAACGTTTCCAAAGGCGTCGTATTGTCGGCTGGCCGTCGAACCCTGCGAACTCGACGTGTGCCGTAGCACGGAGCCCATTCGGTCTGGGTGGTAGAAGCGGGTGCTACTGCCGCGACGGTCGGAGACTCCAGGCGTGAACTTTGCGGTGCCATCTTCGAGTACCGGATCGGTGACGTAGTCTCCATCTCGCTTGTACGTCGAAGTACCGGCCGAATCGACCTTGCCGACACGGGTGTCGAGCCCGTTGTAGGTGAAGGTGTTGGTCGCCGAGGACGGATACGTAATCTGCGTAATCCGCGACTCGTAGTCGTACATTAGCGATGTCGTGCCTGCCGAGGTTACGACCGAGGTTGTGCGACCTGCAGTGTCGTACGAGTAAGTCTTCACTGCGGTGCCGCCGACGGTGATCGATGTCAGTTTGTCGGCGTCATCAACAACGTAGGTCTCGGTGACCCCTCCCGCAGCTTTGCTGGCCCGGTTGCCGTTCGCGTCGTTGGAAGTTTCGACTTGCCACGGCCTCACTCGGCTGAGCACTTCCCTGCCGCTGACTCGACTGCCACAAACCACCCTCGAATTATAAGGCAACTTTGGGCTACATCCAAACACTTTTTCTGTCTGATGTGATGCAGAACTTGGGTCCTCATTCGAAGGGTCACGTAGGACGCGACATTTCGTCGTCAGCAAGCGCTGCGACATCGCACTTCAGAGAACTTGCTATGGTCCCGAAGCCCATGGTTGATTAGCACGCGCATTCAAATGGCACTCCGCAAATTCAATAGCAACGGAACCTGCTAAAAACTCAAGAACGGTCTTATTTGTTCAAAGCTGTTCAGGACCTTTTCGAAGCTCGGATATTCAGCATAACAAAGCGCCTCAGCCTCTCGAACGTACGCATCCGCGAGCATCCCTTTGAGTTCCAGATCCGGGAACAAAGCCGGACTTGTTGAAAGGTTCATTCCATCTGGAAGAAGCTTGACCTGGCCCGGATAGAACTTTGCGGTCAGTTCCTTGTATTGGTAACAAATCTCTGCGTACTCCGAGGACTGTAGCATCAACGTTGTCTGAGATTCGGTGAGAAGCATATCCAAATCGTAGTAATGCCGCGCATCTCTGCCGAGTTGTCTGCCTTGCCGCCGCGCTCGTTCGACCCTGGAGTGGAGCGTGAAGAGCTTTTCGACAAACGTTCTGCGGAAGTGCAAGAGCCTCATTTCAAACGGCTCCCGATCGTCGGTGCCGGAGTCCACGTTTTGTGAATCCAAAAGTTCCCCAAGTAAAGAGTTTAGAGTTCTAGACTCAGTTGGTTGGTCCGCGCTCTGAATTCCGGCCTCCAGCAGAACTACTGGCCGAATTCCTCCTAGCGATTCGACTTGATTTCGATAAACAAACTCCTCGGTCCAGGCGGAGGCTCCCTTTATTTCGTGCCGTCCCGACCTTTCCACAAAACCAGGAAAGGAAGCAATGTGATTCGCAATTTGCTCGAATCGGGCGAGCGTCGCTTCTTCGGATTCAGCGGGCTCAACGTAGAGATCAATGTCTTCAGAGAATCGATCAATGATCTTCCAACCCTTCGAAAGACTTGTTCCGCCCTTGAAGATGACTACTCCGCCAAAGTCCCGTGCAACGAGTCGCAGAGCCTCGGTGACGAAATAATCCTTCTCGACGATCTCTGGGTTGCCAATTTTGTTCTCGTCAGCGGCGGCAATAATCACGGCAGAAAACTCTGGACGCTCGAAGAGATAGCTCACTTTGCTTGCCACTCCTTCGCATTCGGTAGTCCCTGGAACAAACCGAAATCGAACTTGGTAAATGGATTCAATGACGCCTTTAGCGGCTGCCAGAGGTTTTCTGACAAGTCTGCATTTGCAAAGAGACATCCCAGCATGGCCCGGACTCTTGGCGGTTCTTCCAGGGCGGCGTCTCGAAGGTCGATCAATCTGTTCATCGAGAGTTGCTGCGTAAGCAAGGATCTGAGTCGACGATAGCTTTCCTCAGGGCCCGTCTCCGCCGACGCCCCTCGCTCTCTGATGAATTCTAGAAGTGCCCCTTCTAGCGCCGGTATGGGTTGCGGTCTTGATCCGCGACGAAGTCGAAATCGAGCAACGTCAGCGTTCTTTGGCTTGTTGCTCATAAACGCCACGACTTGCGGTCTGGCGGGTATCTGGGTGCTGAGTCCCAAAAGGTTTGCAGCGGACGCACCGGTTGGCCTGGTCTTACCTTCCAGAGTCTTTATGGCGATTGCCATTTGGGACGGCCGACTTCTTCCAAGGAGAGTGTCTTTCGGCGCAAAGTACAGGCCCTTACCCACTCGGGTTAGAACACCTTTCTTTGCAAGCCGTGCCAGGGCCTTCGTCGCAGCGGCCGGTGTTGTCCCGGTTAGGTCCTCCGCTCTGAGCAACGAATTGGAGGACTGCTTTGCAAGATGCAACGCGATTTCGGTGGCGGTCTGCGCTGGATGCTCCTTGGTTTTCAGCTTGCTCATGGGTCAATTATGCCACGATTGCTTCCAAGTGTCCCGCAAATAAGCACTAAAAACTGGACAATTATTGGCACGATTGCACTCGGAACGTCGTTCGGAGTGAACTGGCAGTGCCAGTGTTTCAGACAGTGATAGCGCTGACCAAACTAAACCCACCCAGCACTTCCTCATACTCCGCCACGCTCGAACACTTCGTCAGCCGGTCCCGCACTACCGAAGCACCAACCGCGCCTTTGATGTACAGCGGCATTTGGCCGCGGATGGCTCGGCTGGCGGTTAGTTCGGCTCTTGCGTAGTTCGGCGACGCCAGGGCTTCTTCGAAGGTGTCGCAGTCGGCTTCGTGGGCTATCGAGAGGCGGAGGTGGTGGAGGGCGGTTTGGATTCGTTCCTCCAAACTCGGCGCGGGACAGGGGACGGTCCAGTCTTCCCCGCGTTCGAACAACTCCATGGCCACCCGGATATCTCGGAGGCGCCAGGGGTTGGAGATGGCGGCGCGGCCTACCATGACGCCGTCGCAGCCGGTTTCTTGCAGCATGCGGATGGCGTCGGCGGGGGTTTTGACATCGCCGTTGCCGACGAGCGGGACGGTGACGAGCTCGCGGAGCGACTTGATGAGGTGCCAGTCGGCTTGGCCTTCGAAGCCTTGTTTGGCAAAGCGGGCGTGGAGGGTGATCATTTGCGCGCCGGCGTCTTGGAAGCGGCGGACGAGGTCGGGGGCAGCGAATAGGCTGTAGTCCCACCCAGCGCGGACCTTCACGGTCACCGGAACTTTGACGGCGCGGACCACCGACGAGACGATCTGCTCGGCAAGAACGGGGTCTTTCAGGAGGGCGGCGCCGGCACCGGTTCGGCAGACTTTCGGCACCCAGCAGCCCATGTTGATGTCCACGATATCCGCGCCCATCTCTTCGGCGGTGCGGGCGACTTCGGCCATGGTTTCCGGTTCTCCGCCGAAAATCTGGATGGTTAGGGGCCGCTCCTCCGGGTGGATGCGCATCTTTTTGCGCGCCCGGGAGGGGTTGTAGTGGTTCGCCATCGCGCTGACGAACTCGGTGAACATGAGTCCGGGGTTGGCGATGCGCTTGGCAATGAGGCGCATGGGGAGGGCGGTGACATCCTCCATCGGCGCGAGCACGAGCCGATTCGGGATTTCAACCGCACCTACTTTAAACATCACTCGCCCGAAGCAGCTTCTACTTCGTCGCCTTCGCCATCATCGGCTTCTTGCACGATGCGGGCGATGCTGCGGACCTGGTCTCCGGCAGCGAGGTCGATGAGCTTGACGCCCTGGGCCACGCGGCCAGTCTCGCGGATTTCTTTCACTCGGACGCGGATGCCCTTTCCGTTCATGGTCATCACCAAGAGCTTGTCCTGGTCTTCGACGACTTCGGCGCCCACGACCTTGCCGGTTTTGTCCGTGCAGTTCATGGTGAGGATTCCGGTGCCGCCACGGGTCTGCGGTCGGTAATCGCTCAGCGGGGTTCGCTTACCGTAGCCGTTTTCGCTAACCACCAGCAGGGTGAGCGACTCATCTACTACTGCAGCGGTGACCACCTGCTCATCGGCATCGCCTGCCTTAAAGACCATGGCTTTGACGCCACCAGCCGCACGAGACCGGGCAGTTGCGCCGGTTTCGTTGAAGCGGATGGATTGGCCGTTGTGGGTGATGAGGATGATGTCGTCGTTTCCACTTGTTCGAAGCACCCAACCGAGCTCGTCGCCTTCGTCGATGTCGAAGGCTTTGATGCCGTTGCTGCGGATGTTCGCGAAATCTCGCAGCGGGGTTCGCTTGACTTCCGACTCATGGCGCTGGCCGATGCCACGAGTGATCATAGCGAGGTAGCCCTCTACGTTCAGATCCTTGATGGAGATGGTCGCGGTGACGCGCTCTCCGCCGACAATCTGGATGTAGTTGATGATGGGCATGCCTCGGGCGTACCGACCGGATTCGGGGATTTCGTACGCCTTCAGCCGATAGACGCGGCCGCGATCGGTGAAGAAGAGGATGGTGTGATGGGTGCTGACCTGGAAGAGGTGCGCCGGTTCATCATCGGCCTTCATCGTGTTGTTAACGCCCTTTCCGCCGCGCTTTTGCTGGCGGTAGGCATCGATGGAAACTCGCTTGATGTAGCCGTCTCGGCTGATGGAGATGATGGCTTCCTCGTCTGGAATCAGATCTTCTTCCGAGAAATCGCCGGCTTCGCGCGGCTGAATCTTGGTTCGTCGCTCGTCGCCGTACTTGTCGCGGATGTAGACGACTTCGTCGCGCAGGACTTTCTTCAGTCGCTCGGGGTCTTCGAGGATGTCGAGAAGGTTCTGAACCCGTCGAGCAGCAGCCTTGAAGTCGTTCTCAAGGTTCGCCTGGTCCAGCTGGGTGAGTCGCCGAAGCGGCATGTTCAGGATGGCAGTGGCCTGGAACGGGCTGAAGTTGAAGGTCGTAACGAGTTCAACCAGCGCGCTGGCGGCATCGCGGCTGGCGCGGATGACGCGGACGATATCGTCCATGAAGCGGCGAGCGATTTGGTAGCCCTCGTTCAGGTGGAGTTCTTCGAACGCTCGGTAAAGCTCGTAGCGGGTTCGGCGGATGATGACGTTGCGCCGGTGGATGATGTACTGATCCAGCAGAACCAGAAGCGGGCTGGTTCGAGGCGCGAGGTCTACCAGGGACAGCATGTTCGCGCCGAAGGTGGTGCGAAGGCTGGTGTGCTTGAGCAGGTAGTTGAGCGCCTGGTTCGGGTTGACATCGCGGCGGACTTCGACTTCGATGCGCATCCCGCGCTTGTCAGAGTAGTCCTGGACAGAGAGGAGGCCATCGAACTTGCGGTCTTTGATGAGACCAGCGATGTTCTTGATGAGCGACTCTTTGTTGACCTGGTACGGAATTTCGGTGACAACGATGACGGACTTGCCGGAGTCTCCGAGCTCGATCATCGTTTTGGCTTGCATCACAACGGAGCCGCGGCCGGTTTCGTAGGCGCTGCGGATTCCTTTCGCGCCCATGATGATCCCGTAGGTTGGGAAGTCGGGTCCGGGGAGGACTTCCATCACCTGGTCGAGGGTGCAGGCGGGCTCGTCGATGCGGAGCAGGATGGCGTTGCAGACCTCGGTGAGGTTGTGCGGCGGCATGTTGGTGGCCATGCCGACGGCGATTCCTTGCGAACCATTGCAGAGCAGGTTCGGGAACTTGCCCGGGAAAACGGTCGGTTCGAGGGTGGACTGAGAATAGTTGCTGATCCACTCGACGGTTTCGCGATCGAGGTCTTCCATCATCTCGACGGCGAGCGGCATGAGGCGCGCTTCCGTGTATCGCATGGCGGCGGGAGAGTCGCCGTCGATGCTGCCGAAGTTGCCTTGCCCATCGATGAGGGGGTAGCGGAGCGACCACGGCTGAGCCATTCGGACGAGGGTCGGGTAGATAACGGCTTCGCCGTGGGGGTGGTAGTCGCCGCTGGTGGTGCCGCAAATTTTGGCGCACTTGACGTGGCCGCGATCTGGGTTCAGGTTCAGGTCCCTCATGGCATAGAGGATTCGCCGCTGAACCGGCTTGAGGCCATCCCGGACGTCGGGGAGGGCGCGCGCGATGATGACGGACATCGCGTAGTTCACGTAAGAGCGGCCTAGCTCTTCATCAACGTTGACGATGGTGTAATTCGGATTCTCTGCCACGGTAGAAGTCGCTGCGCCGAGGGCAAAATGCATCCCGCGCTGTCACAGAATACCGTGAGAGAGAAATTGGAACACATTTTGCGCTTGTTTCGTCAATAATGGATAACCCGTTGTTAAGGGGGACTTAACTTTGCATTTTTTGTTTTGGTTGCTTAGTTTTGGGGATTTACTACGAATGCAATTAACATCACTCGGAGCAATGATGCTCCTGGTCATCGGGTTTAAGGGAGCCGATGCAACGTTCACCTCGTCGTTCGATCGCCGGGCAAAGTCGCTCGACATCCAGATCACCTCTTCTCAGTTTGCCGTCCGGCGTATTTTGAAGGACGGTTGGGCAATGGCACCGAAAGGGGAAAAGTTCCTTGTGGTGAACTACACCGTCCGAAACTCGGGCGCTGGGCCAGAGCAGTATGGTCGGGACAGCGTGACGTTCTCGGTGACCAATGCAGGGCAATCTACGGTCGTCGGAGAATCGGCTGCCCGCTTCATGGACAACTATGCAGACGACTTGCTGCCGGGGAAATTCCTTGCGGATACGGTGGTTTTGGAAGTGCCGAACGATATGGACTCTCCAAAGCTTTCCATGCTGGTAAATGGCCGACGGTCTACGGTGGATCTCACTCCATTTTTGCAAAAGGCACAGGGCCCTTATCTTCGAGAGAACGGCAAGCAGGCGTTTGACACGATCTCTGGCACGCGGAAGCAGGTGTTGCCGGTCGGCGGTTGGGATATCTCGTTGGAAGAGACGACCGTTACGAAGCAGTCACCGAACCTTTATATGGCGGCCGCGCTGGATGAACATTTTTTACTTGCCGCGGTGAAGTTCCGAAACGTTTTGAACGAGGAGCAGACCATCGACAGTGGCGTTCTTAGTGCGGCGATTATTGATGACAAGGGGAAAGAGCACAGCTGGAATCAGTACGTACTTTCTGCGCTTGAAGGCGAGATTGTGTCGGTTCCGTTGCGAGGGAAAGGCGTCGCCACGGTTCGACTGCCGTTTTTGTTGCCAAAGAATGCCATTCCGAAAAAGCTGCGGTTCACTGACCCGACCTCGGGCCGCACGAGCATTGTGACCCTATAGGTGGCTCTAATTTGGGCGGTTCTGTCGTAGAACCGCCTATGCCAGACGCGAGCGGTTCTCGAGTTGTTATTGCCGGCGGATCAGGATTCTTGGGCCGCGCGATAGCGTCCGAACTGCGACTGGCAGGCTACGCCCCAGTCATCCTCGGTCGGTCTTCGAAATCTGACCTTGTATGGGATGCCAAGAGCCTGGGGCCCTGGGCCGCTGGACTTGAGGGCGCGACGGGCTTGATCAACCTGGTTGGGGAAAGCATCTCCTTGCCATGGACCCCGGAGAATCGGAAGAAGATTTTGGATTCACGGGTCGAGAGCACTTCGATTCTCGCGCAGGCGTTGGCCCAGTTGCAGCAGCCGCCGAAGGTTTGGCTCAACGCTTCGGGAGTTGGAGTGTATGGCAATCGCGGCGACGCCGTTCTGACGGAAGAAGATGCCCCCGGCACCGGATTTTTGGTTGACGTTGTTCGTGCCTGGGAGGCAGCGATGTTTTCGGCACCATTGCCTCACATTCGGCGAAGCGCGATGCGGCTTGGGGTGGTGATCGGCAAGGATGGCGGTGCCTTCCCTACGCTGGCGAAGCTGACACGGAGCTTTCTGGGCGGTGCGCAGGGCGACGGGCAGCAGTGGTTTGCGTGGGTTGAGGTGAGCGATGCGGCGCGAATGTTTGTTCACGCGCTTCGGGAGCCACTGGAGGGACCGATCAATGCAGTGAGCCCGAATCCGGTTCGGAATGAGGAATTTATGGAGGAGCTTCGGGCGGCGGTCGGGCGGCCCTGGAGTCCACCGGCGCCGAAGTTCGGATTGAAGTTGGCATCCCTCTTTGGTGCGCCGGACCCCGAGTTGGTGCTTGATAGCGTTCGAGCGATGCCGGAAAAGTTGAATCGGTCGGGGTTTGTGCCGAAGTTTTCGGAGATTCGCGGCGCGATTAGGGCCCACGTTTGAAAAAGTTTGCAACGCATCACACCTCACAGCGGTCTTTGTACTGATCATGGGCGCAGAAAAGAAGATTCCGGCCGGCATTCTTGCCATTCTCCTCGGCGGTTTGGGCATCCACAAGTTCTACTTGGGCTACACAACCGCGGGCATCATCCAGTTGTTGCTGGGCCTTTGCGGTGTGGGTTCGATCATCGGGCTCGTTGAGGGAATTATCTATCTCACGAAGACGGATGAGGACTTTGCCGCAACTTACGTTTACAACAAGAAAGAATGGTTCTGAGGCTGTAGGTACACTCTCAGCTTAAACCGCTCCGCTGGCGGCGCTGTGCGCCGCCTTTTTTGCGCTATGACCGTTACCAGAGAGGATCTAAACCCTTGCACCGTTCGCCTTACTATCGTTCCGGCGAGCGAGCAGGTTAAGCACAGTTTTGACCGCGCATTCCGCGACCTGACCAAAAAGGTGAAGCTTCCCGGCTTTCGCCCTGGCAAAGCGCCACGAGCCATGCTCGAGCCGCTTGTCAACAAAGAGGATTTGTACGAAGAAGCCGCTCGCGCACTCGTGATGAGCACGCTCAACGCGGCAATCAAGCAGGAATCGCTGACGCCAGACCCAAACACTCAGCCTTCGGTCGACGTTAAGTCGATTGATCAGGACACCCTGACGGCGGAGTATTCGGCAAAGATTCCGTTGCCTCCACGCGTAGAGCTTGGCGACTACACCGGACTCAGCGTGGTTCACGCGCCTTCGGAAGTTACGCCAGAAGAGGTTGACCTTCAGATCGAAGAGATGCGACGCCGACGCTCGGTGCGCGAGACCGTGACTTCGCGAGAAGTTCGGGCGACCGACATTGCGGTTCTCAACATCAAGCCAGATGGCGCGACCGAAGGCAAGACCTTCATGGTCATCGTGGGCAAGAGCTTCCCTCAGCTGGACGAGTTGATTCTCGGAATGCAGGTTGAGGAGATCAAGCACGCGGAACTTACCTTCCCTGCCGATTTCTCGGACAAGGAATGGGCGGGTACGACGGTCACGGCGACGGTTGCAGTATCTTCGCTCACCGAAGTTAAGCTGCCCGACCTTGATGACGCGTTTGCGGCTTCGCTTCAGACGGAGAACCTCGAAGACTTGCGAGAGCGAGTGACTTCGGGCCTGCAGATCGTTAAGGAAGAAGCGGCTTTCGAGATGGCGACCGACCAGTTGCTGGACACGATGGTGACGAAGAGCACGATCGAGGTTTCCGACAACATGTGGGAGAACTTGGCCGACCGACGCATTTCTGAGACCGCTCAGGAACAGGCGAAGAACGGCATTAGCCTTGAGCAGTACACCCGCGACCAGGGCATGACGATCGAAGAGTTCGTCGAAGCTTGGCGCGTTCGAGCGAAGACGGAGATTCTCCGAGCGTTCGTGATTCAGAACGTTTACGCCAAGGAAAAGCTGAACCTAACGAACGGTGACGTTCAGCAGGAGCTCGCTCGCATGGCGGGAGAGAACAACATTTCGCCCGAAGAGCTTTACCGAGCCCTTGAGCGCAATGGCGATTTTCAGGAACTTCAGTTCCGCGCGATTCAGAGAAAGGTTCGACAGTTCCTTCTGAGCCAAGCCGACGTTCGCGAGACTGAAGCTCCGGCGGAAGAAGCGACTCCAGCGCCAAAGAAGAAGTCTTCTAAGAAGAAGGCAGAAGACGCTCCAGCAGCGGAAGAAGCGGTTGCTGAGACGACGGAAACAGAAGCCGCAGAGTAAGGCTTCGAAATAGAAATAGCCCGGCGGAGATGAACTCCGCCGGGCTATTTTGTTTTTCCGATTAGTGAATGAAGACGCCGAGGTCTCGGGCGGTGACGTACTCCATGGTGTCGTTCCGCACGGTTTTGAGCTGTCCGCAAGCATCGGCGATGGGCACGGTACACATCTCCTGGTTCTGGTAGGCAACCATGACGCCGCTTTCGCCTCGGTCAACGGCCTTGATGGCTTCGACGCCGTAGGCTTTGGCGAGGATTCGGTCGGCGGGGTTTGGCGTTCCGCCGCGCTGAACGTGGCCGAGCACGGTGCCGCGCATTTCAAATTCGCCAGGCGCCATTTCTTCGAGAGTGCGCATGACTTCGGTCGAGACTCCGCCAAGGAGCACTTCGCTGGACTTGCCGCCCGCCTGGATCACTTGTCGGTCGTCGATCATCGCTCCTTCGGCGACTACGACGATGGACGAGCCGTACTGCTCTTGTCGGTAGCGGAGGAACTCCATGAGGTCGTGGACCTTAAACGGGAATTCGGGGAGGAGGATGGCATCGGCGCCGCCGGCGAGGCCAGCGCGGAGCGCGATCCAACCCGCGTGGCGACCCATGGTTTCGAGGAAGAGGATACGGCTGTGGCTAGAGGCGGTGGTGTGGATTCGGTCCAGCGCGTCGGTGACGACTTGCACGGCGGTCGAGAAGCCGAAGGTTCGGTCCGTCGCCATCAGGTCGTTGTCGATGGTCTTGGGGACGCCAATGATCTTTACGCCGAATTCTTCGAGCTGGAGAGCGGCGTTTAGGGTGCCGTCTCCGCCGATGACGACGAGCGCGTCGATCCCGACTTCTTGAAGGTTCGACTTCGCCATTTCGAGAATGTCGTCGGGGATTCGTCGAACGCCACCGGCGCCGACCTTTCCGCCGAAGCGACCGCGGTTGGTGGTTTTGAGGATGGTTCCGCCGATGAAGCTGATTCCTCGGACGTCGCTGAGACCGAGAGGTCGGCAGGTGATGGGCGACAGCACTCCTTCCCAGCCGCGCTCAAAACCGACGAACTCGTATCCCATCGGGATGCCTACTTTGACGACGGAGGCAATGACTGCGTTCAACCCACTACAATCGCCACCGCTCGTTAGAATCCCTACTCTTCCCTTTGCCATCTGTGGCCGGAAGGTTACCGGCAAACGGGGTCTGGAGGCTATAGCGGGAGGCGGTGGGACTCGGTTGCTGGCTACGACCTGGTTGGAATGCGGTGGCCGAGCCGCCGGGCCCCAAAGATGTGGCACTGGAATCAAGCCTCGCGCGTTAAGATGTCTGTGAGAAGGTCGATGATGCAGGAGCAGTTCGGAAGGCGTGAAGTTCTGACTGGCATCGGGCTCATCGCATCCATTGCGATTGCTGTTCAACTCTACTATCCGTCACCCGGTGCGGCGGCTAAGGAGTACATAACACAGTTCGACGAAACGGGCATTCTCGTTTTGAATGGGACCGAGCCTGTTTCGCTCAGCATCACTCCGCTCGTTGCGGCAAGCAGGAAGAAGCTATCGAATATCTCGCGCGAGGACGGAGACTTTGTATGTCTAGATTCCCGAGAAGCGAATCCTAAACTCTTCTACTTACGAAATGGGAAATGGGACGAGCCGAAAGCGGGTGGTAAGCACGCACCGCGTGGGCAAGACTTGAACTGCTATCGGATCGAAGAGCAACTTGAGACGAGGAGCCTCGCCGTAACAAATTCGTTCAGCGGACAAGTCTTGATTATGGAAAAGCCAGATTTTGTGAAAATATGTTTCACCGGCGGATTCCTTTGTTCCTGGCGGACTTTTGTTGATGGCAAGTTGGTGGCATCAGATGACTTCATCGCGGACTAATGCTCGAAGTAATGCCCTGAGTGCCTCCAGATTTCCTTCACTAGGTCAAATGCGATGAGTCGGAGCAGGTTTGGCACCATGGATCCGGGCTGGATGGCCTTGATTGCGATGTCAATTATTGGAGTCGCTTCTATCGTTTGGATCGCGAGGTGGATGGCTGGGATTAACTATCCTGTCCCGACAGAATCTCACCGAGTACGGCTTGAGCAGGACCTGCGACGGGATTTTGGAGTTCCGATTTCGGTTCGGTCAGTTGTTCACATCGATCTCGATCGGTCCGGAACGGTCGCCTTGTTGGAAGCGGACGACGTTGAAACCGTCGTTTCGCTTATTAATCGGGCAAATCTGAGTCTAGGCAGAGTTGACAGACTGGACAAGAATCTGTTCCTCGCTGGAGAGCAGTTCTATAGGTTCGAGAAATACGAGGCAAAGGTGTTGCTCGTCACGTGCAGTTATCGGGAGAAGCTGGATGATTTGCTAGACCACGCGCAAAGTCGTGGCCTTTTGGATGAGGCGTACCGGAAGACGTAGAGATGGGAGTTGACAATAGCCTACGACCCTTGACAATCCGGCGGCAGAGCCGCCTCCCTACGACCTTTGGAGAGTTCGTGGGTTACAAAAAGCGGCAGTAGAACTGCCGCACTCCAGAGTTAATATGCTTCAACAAAGTCTCAAGCTACGGCAGAGCCACCGAGCTACGACTTTGGGTGAGTTCGTGGGATGCAGAAAGCGGCAGTAGAACTGCCGCACTCCAGAGTGGATCAAAGGATGAACTTGAAATTACGCAATGGGCTGATCATCTTCCTAGTCTTGATTTTGGGATGTTTTGGGTTCGAGCGGTACTTCCGGTGGCAGTCTTTTGTAAACCAGAGTTTCGGGCTACTAGGGATTCATGCCGAGAAGCATTGGGTGGAGAATCGCCGGTTGCCGGAAAGCTATTCGGATCTTCTCGGCTCGATGCCTGAGCACACCCGCGGCGTTTTTGAACGACCGGAAAGGCGGGAGAGGTTCGAAATCTCGTACGATCGTGAAGGCGAGAACGTAGCAGTCTTCCATGCACGGGATAAGCTTCTTCCCTTCTTATCCCGGACCTACCGTGTTCAGTGTGCTGGAGCGGATTGCTATTTCGGTACTGCTGACGGTTCGCGATAGTTCGAAGGCTACAACTGATTCTCATGCGGCGGCAGAGCCGCCGCGCTACGACCTTCGGAGTGTTTGAGGGTTCCAAATAGCGGCCGTAGAACTGCCGCACTCCAGGGTCGGGTGGCTGCGGCAGAGCCGCCGCGCTACGGCCTTCGGCGCGTTTACGGGTTGCAAAAAGGGGCAGTAAAACTGCCGCACTCCTAAGATTCTGTACATAATTGCGGCATGCACACGGGGCGGCGGTATCGGATCAGGGAAGTGCTGCTGTGGACCCGACGGAGGGCGCTCATTCTGCTGGTGCACAGCTTCGTTCCGGTCGCGCTGTATGCTTGGCTGGGTTGGAAGTGGCTGGCGATTCCTTGGCCCGTGGTCGCGATGCTCGGTACGGCTACCGCTTTCATTGTCGGCTTCAAGAACACCCAGAGCTACAATCGAGCCTGGGAAGCCCGGCAGATTTGGGGCAGCATCATGAATGCAAGTCGGGCCTGGGCGGCAATGACGAAGGGCTACCTTCCGCACGATCCGGAGCTGGTCCGAGATTTGGTTCGGCGGCATTTGGCCTGGGTTGCGGCCTTGCGGTATCAGCTTCGCGAGCCCCGAGCTTGGGAGAGCATGGTGGAGCCGCAGAACCAGGAGTATCGCGAGCGCTGGTTCGAAGTGCCAGAGATGGTGACGCCAGTGGAACTGGAGCTGGCGAAGTTTTTGGGCGAAGAAGAACTTGCGGGCGTTCTGAAAACAAAGA
Organism: Chthonomonas calidirosea; assembly: GCA_945882415.1. GTDB lineage: Bacteria > Armatimonadota > Fimbriimonadia > Fimbriimonadales > Fimbriimonadaceae > Fimbriimonas > Fimbriimonas planktonicus. The sequence continues at coordinate 309,304 of CAMCWC010000001.1, read as the reverse complement.
ACCGGGCGACGCAGATTATGGGCCTGCAGTCCGCGCTCGTTGGACGCTTGGCGGAAACCGGCAAGCTGGACTCGGTTCGGCACGTCGCGCTTCAGGAGGCCATCACAAGCCACTACGATGCTCAGGGTCGGGCGGAGCGAATCAAGAACACGCCGTATCCCCGTCAGTTTGCGACCGCGAACGGCATGTTTGTGAAGCTTTTCGCAACCCTGCTTCCCTTCGGGCTCCTGAAAGAGTTCAGTGCTTTGGCACCGAACAACCCTTACTGCGTCTGGCTAGTGGTTCCATTCAGCGTGATTGTTTCCTGGATCTTTACTACTTTGGAGCAGGTGGGCGATAGTACTGAAAATCCGTTTGAGGGTGGTCCGAACGACGTTCCGATGGCTCAGTTGCAACGAGCGATGGAAATTGATATGTTGGAGATGATTGGGGAAACAGAGTTGCCAGCGGCGATTCGGCCAACTCACGACATCCTTTTGTGAACTTTATGAAAAAACGTGAGAAGCTTGAAATTATTCGTCAGCACTATCCGGGTGCCTTAACGACAATCGACGCGGTGAATCGGCTCATCGACTTTGTAGAGATGGAGCTGGACTTAGAACCATCGCAAGTGATGTCAGCCGATAGCATCTGCAGCGACGATGTCAACAGTATTCAATACCCAGCGCGGGCAAAGGAGTTTCTGGGCCCGTTCAAGATGGGTGGACTGAACGGGTTTCCGTTCACCGGCCTCACGGGAATGGGCGCGTTCGCAAGTCACGCACCGGACGACGGCGCGATGTTCATTTATTACGGACCGCACATCGGAATCTCTTCGGAAGGTGAACTGGGGAGCATCCTCCGGCACGGCCATTCGGCCCGGACGGGCTGTTGCGGCGCCGCGCGGGCGGCGCTCGGCGGACTGGAACGGGACGAAGTTATTTCAGGCCAACTGCAAGAGCTTGATTACCAGATGAACACGCTTGAACAGATTCTGTTGAGGCAGAAGGATCGGATTCTTGGGGCTCCAAACCGAATTTATGAAGCTACGGAAGTGATCTACGAAGCGATTGACGACCGGATTCTCGAATTGGTGAAGGCCACGAAGGTCCGGTGTCGGTACGTCATTTTGATGGGGGCAATTCTGATCAACGGTGATGTCGAGCTCGGCTCATTCAGCCAGCCAAGACGATTCTGCGTGATGGACGTTGCCTCTGGCGAGATGAAAGACTATCTCCAAAACCCAAATGAATAACGGCCGGCTTGAAGCGTTTAGTGACGGGGTCTTAGCGATCATCATCACCATCATGGTGTTTGATATCAAGGCACCGGAACTAACATCCTGGCAAGCGCTGAAGTCGGTTTGGCCGGTCTTCCTCTCGTTCGTGCTTAGTTTCATCCACGTCGGCATTTACTGGAACAACCATCACCACATGATGAAGCTGTCGACCCGTGTAAACGGAAGCATCTTGTGGGCAAATATGCATCTGCTGTTCTGGCTGACCCTCGTACCCTTCACAACGAGCTGGCTTGGTCGGTCGAACTTTGCGGCAATTCCAACCCAACTATATGGCGTCTCTTTGGGAATGTGCGGGGTGGCTTACTGGATTCTTCAAACGGTGATCATTCGCTCACAGGGAACGAACTCCCTCCTGGCCCGTGCGATCGGAAACGATCTGAAAGGACGTAGCTCCATTGTTGGCTACGTTCTCGGCGTGCTGGTGTCGCCGTACGACTCACGGATTTCGATGGTGATCTATGCTGCTCTCGCGGCAATGTGGCTCATTCCTGATCCTCGAATTGAACGGTTTGTCGAGGAATGCTGAGAGACTAAAGGTTCGAGCTTGCGGGAGATCCCGTTGGATGCGCCTGATCCAAGGTCCTACTCGGCATTGGTCCTGCGAACTCCCAAGTTCAGCGCGGAGTAATCTGCATTCAGATGGGAATTCCGTACGTTATCGAAAAAACGCAGAACGGTGAGCGAAGCTACGACCTGTGGTCGAGGCTTCTCAAGGACCGGATCGTCTTCTTGGGCACGGAAGTTGACGACTATGTCGCCAACCTGATCGTCGCCCAGTTTTTGTTCCTCGAAAAGGAAGACCCAGACAAGGACATCGACTTTTACATCAACTCGCCCGGCGGATCGGTTTATGCCGGACTCGCAATCTACGATGCGATGCAGTTGGTGAAGCCGGCGATTGCGACCACTTGCGTCGGAATCGCGGCAAGCATGGGTGCGGTGCTCTTGGCCGCGGGCGCGGACGGCAAGCGAAGTGCGTTGCCGAACGCCCGCGTGATGATTCACCAAGTTTCCTCCGGATTCCGCGGAACCATGGCGGACATCAATGTTCAGGTCAAAGAAACCAACACGCTGATGGACAAGTTGATGGTCATTTTGGGTGAGCACACCAAGAAGGATCCCGAGCAGGTTCGAATCGACTGCGATCGCGACCGATGGATGTCTTCGGACGAAGCGAAGGATTACGGGATCGTGGATAACGTAATTCGACCGACCAACCGATAATCAAGGCACGATGATGCAGGCACCGGATCGCCGCGACCTCTGCGCCCTTTGTGGAAGATCAAAGGACACAGTGTCGCGGCTGATTACCGGACTCTATGGGGCGATCTGCTCCGATTGCGTTCAGCTTTGCACGGAGATCGTTGACCAGGAAGGCACTCGCGCTCGCAATAGCGATTCTCATCCCTTCCCTGCAGCCCCGACCCTTGATCCCGAATTCACCAAAGCGCGGCTACCTAAGCCGAGAAGCATCGTTGATTTTTTGAGCACCTACGTGGTGGGTCAAGACGCGGCGAAGCGAGCCTTAGCCGTCGGCGTTTATAACCATTACAAACGAACCCTAGACACGACACCGGGACGAACCGAGGTTTCGAAGAGCAACATCCTGCTCATGGGCCCGACCGGGACGGGCAAAACTCTGCTTGCTCAAACTTTGGCGCGGATGATGCACGTTCCGTTTGCCATTGCCGACGCGACGTCCCTTACCGAAGCGGGCTACGTTGGCGAAGATGTCGAGAATGTTTTGGTCCGGCTCTACCGCGAAGCGGAGAGCATTAACGGTGCCGACCCCAAAAAGCTCGCCGAGAGGGGGATTGTGTACATCGACGAGATCGATAAGGTCGCGCGGAAGTCTCAAGGCGGAACTTCGATCACCCGAGATGTGAGCGGCGAAGGGGTGCAGCAGGGACTCCTGAAAATCCTTGAGGGAACCATCGCGAACGTGCCGCAAAATGGCGGGCGTAAGCATCCACACCAAGAGTTCATCCAGATCGACACGACCGGGATCCTGTTCATTTGTGCCGGCTCTTTTGAGGGGATTGAGGAAATCGTTCGACGGCGGCAGCAAGGCGCCGTGATGGGTTTCCGCAACGCACCGGAAAAGGCTCTAGACATCGTGCCGACGGACGTTGTGCCGGACGATTTGGTGAAGTACGGTTTCCTGCCGGAGTTCATCGGTCGGTTGCCCGTGATTACGGCATTAAATCCGCTCACGGAAGACGATCTGATCCGAGTTTTGACGGAGCCAAAGAACTCGCTGATCAAGCAGTACAAGCATCTTTTTGAACTTGAGGACGTAGAACTCGTGGTTGAGACTTCGGCGCTGCGAGAAATCGCCCGAGAAGCGATTCGTCGCAAAACCGGGGCAAGAGCGCTGCGAGCGTTGTTAGAAGAGATTCTGCAAGAGGCGATGTTCGAAGTCCCGAGTCTGCCCGACGTTCAGAGGGTCATCGTTCCTAAAGGAATTTTGGAAGGCAACGCGCGGCCGATTTACTTGACCGAGCTTCAGTTGCGCGAAACTGGCTAAAAAAGTCCATATTCATGGAACTCTTTTGATTCACGAATTGTTTGTCTTGAATTAGAAGGGGAGTAGCCGGTTTCAACGAGGAAATCTGCGTCGTCGTCAACACGGGGAAACCCCGGCGGCGCATCTGAGTGCGAGACCTTCCAAAAGAGAGCGACCGACTAGTTCGGCCGCTCTTTATGCGTGAGCATTGGAGGTCCTTCATCTTTGAGATTTGAATCGTTTCTCTTCATCATTCATAGTCTGTTCCCTGCCCAAAACGTAACCCTTGAGACGTTTTTGGACAAGGTCGAGCAAGGTTTTCCGAAGCTGCGTGCGGCACAAAATGCGGTAGAAATTGCCGCCGCAAAGAGTAAGGAGAAGCGCGGTGCCTTTGACCCAGTGCTCATGGTGGACACGTCTGCCTTGCGCTACAACAGTTCCAGCACACGGGGCAAAGCGCTGTCGACCCAGATGCTGGAGACCACGGTCGAGCAGACCACTCGGTCTGGCGCGAAGGTTTTTGCCGGATCGCGATTGAACTTTGGCTCGGTGAAATCGCCGGGAAGTTCTACCGGTGAGCTTGGCGAGTACTTTGTTGGCGTCAAGCTTCCTTTGCTTCGAGGAAACGGGGTCAACCAGAAGTCGATTGCGGAGGCAGTGGCGAATCTTGAGTTTGGCCAGGCGACCGAAGAGGCTCGGCTGATCCGGCTGAACGTTCGCCTAAAGGCTAGTGAGGCGTTTTGGGAATGGGTAGCGGCACGCGAGAGAAGAGAGATTGCGGCGCGCCTTCTTAACATTGCGAAGGTTCGAGCGGACGGGATTAGAGAGCGTTATGAACGTGGCGATTTGCCGAAGATCGATACCGTTGAAGCTGAGACTGAGGTGCGTCGACGCGAAGGTGGGCTCGTGAAGGCAGAGCGAGATATCGAAAAGACTTTGTTGAAACTCAACGTTTTTCTTTGGAATGGGCCAATCGGAACACCAGGCAGCCTTCCAAAGCCTGCGCTACCGACAGCGGAAGAATTGGAAGCCGCATTCTCTCGAGCTGTAGCTCAACGTCCAGAAGCGAGAATAATTAGCGCCGAAACCAAGGTGATTGAGCAGAGCTTGGCACTGGCAAAGAATGAGCGACGCCCAAGTTTGGATGTGGTTGTTTCGCCAGGAATTGATACCGGCCGAAACTCAGTTGGCGCGACGGTAAAGGCGGGGGTGTTCTACTCCATTCCGCTTCGCCAACAAACGGCGGATGGTCAAATTGAACAGGCCCAACAAAAGCTTGAAAAGATCCGGCAGGACGAAGCTTTGCTCAAGCGAGAAATTGAAACCGAAGTTCAAGATGCGACCTCGGCCCTCCGGCGGGCTTATGAACGGGTGCAGGCCAATGTTGCCGAACTAGAGTTGGCCCAACAGTTAGAGCTGGGTGAACTGATCCGGTTCCAGGAAGGGGATGGGACGCTCTTCTTGCTCAACCAGCGAGAGCGCGGGACGGCCGAAACCGCCGCGAGGCTCGTTGATGTCATCGCAGAGTTCCACATTGCGAAAGCCGCGCTTCGCGCAGCAGAGGGAGGATTGAATTGAAACCAGTAACCCGATTTCTCCGACTCGTCTCTCGTGAGCGAGCGGACCTTTGTCTGCTTGCCACTTACACCCTCGTTGTCATTGTGATGACGCTTGCGGTGCCGCTGGCGACCCAGTCGTTGGTGAATACCATTGCTGCAGGAATGTTTCTGCAGCCGGTTGTACTGCTTTCCTTCTTGGTTTTAGGTGGATTAAGTGTCGCTGGCCTGGTGCAGCTTTTGCAGTACGGCGTGGTTGAGACGGTGCAGCAGCGGGTGTTTGCTCATACGGCTTTGGCGCTTGCCGACCGCATGTTGAACGTGCGCGCGGCGGCGATGCGCACGCACTACGCACCCGAGTTGGTGAATCGCTTCTTTGATGTCATCACGATTCAGAAAGCGCTCAGTAAGTTACTGCTCGATGGTTTCACGGCTTTCATCCAGACCATCGTGACGGTGCTGGTGCTTGGCATTTACAATCCGGGACTACTCCTTTCCGCAGTAACCGTACTTGTGCTGTTCTTTGGTGGCACGATCCTGCTGGGATACGGCGGAATAAAGAGCAGCCTCTACGAGAGCAAGCAGAAGTACATCGTGGCCGAGTGGCTACAAGATATTGCCCGATGTCATTTGTCGCTTAAGCTGTATGCGAATCGTGAATCTTTGTCCTCGAAAACCGATGAGCTGGTCACGAATTACATTCTTGCGCGGCGCTCTCATTTCCGGGTGAACCGCCGGCAACTTGGCGGATTCTTTGCCTTTGCAGCCCTTGCGTCGGCGGGTGTACTCGGAACGGGTGGCTGGTTGGTTCTCAACGGGTCACTGACGGTTGGTCAGCTCGTTGCTGCCCAGATCATCGTTACCACTTCCCTTGCCTCTTTAGAAAAGCTGATTCGCCAGTCGGAAAAGTACTTCGACCTTTTGGCTGGTCTTGATAAGGTTGCGGTGATTTCCGAGCTAGAAACGGAGCGAGACGGTGGGAAGGAGTTGCCGGCGCTTCACCCGGCGGGCGCTCTGGTGGAACTCAAGAACTTGCACTTTGAGTACGACAACGGGCACAAGGTGCTCAACGGCCTGAACCTCACGATTCACGCCGGGGATCGAGTGAGTTTGGTCGGCGCGAGCGGTGCAGGCAAATCGACATTGGCCGCCGTCCTATGCGGATTCCAGTCGCCATCGATGGGAGACGCGATTTTTGACAACGTGGATATTCGCGAAGCATGCTTGCAGCGGCTTCGCGCACAGGTCTCACTTGCGGGATATGAACCCGATGTCTTCCATGGAACGATTGAGGAGAACATTCGGGTTGGCCGGGATGAGATCTCAAGCGCGGACCTTCGCTGGGCCGTAACCACGGCAGAGCTCGATGATGATCTCGCCGCAATTCCGGGTGGGCTTCAAGCGGAGCTCGTTAGTGGTGGCCAAAACATTTCGCGAGGGCAGTTGCAACGCTTGCTGATCGCTCGGGCCATTCTCGGAAAGCCACGGTTGCTGATTTTGGACGAGGCACTGACCGGAATTGACGAGCGGATTTCCCAGCGGATTTTGGACAACATCTTCGAAGCTAGTAACCCGTGGACGATTATCGATATCTCTCACCAACCAGACGTGATTTTACGGACGGACAAGGTGCACGTGATGGCAGAAGGACAGATTGTCGAGTCTGGCTCGCCGACGCAACTTGCCCAGAGCGCAAAGTCCGTCTTTTCGGAACTGTTCCCATTTCTATCGGCAAACCTCAGAGCGGGAACGGCACGGATTGGAGGGGGTAAGTAATGAGACTTCAATCGTTAGAACTCGTGAAGCGACGCAAAGTGGGCCGAAGGATCGTTGGCATTTTGCTCGGCTTTGTCGGTTTGATCGCGGGGCTAGCGTTTATCCCTTGGCAGCAGACGGTCGAGGCCACGGGGCAAGTTATTGTCTTTAACGCCATGGACCGGCCGCAGTCGGTAGAGGCACCGATTCCGGCCAGACTCAAGGAGTGGCGAGTTCAGGAGGGGCAGATCGTCAAGAAGGGCGATGTGCTTGCGGTGCTCGAAGACGTCGACAGCAAGTTCCTAGATCGCGGACTCACGGCGCGATTGGCGGAGCAACGAGACCTCACCCAATTGGCCCAAACCGAGACGAACTCCCGGGTTACCGAACTCAACCAACAGCGAGAGGAACTCCGACAGAGCCGTCAGGATGCGATCGATGCTGCAAGACAAGCGGTTGGCCAGTCTCGATCGCGAGTGGAGGCAGCGAAGCAGCTTGTCCGTCAGTCCGAAAAGTCGCTCGCGATTGCGACCCAGGTCGCCCGCCAAAGCGCTTCGGAACGGGCACGGATTCAGGCAGACCGAGTTGTTCAGGGAGAGCAGGCCGTTCAGGCCGCAAAGCAGCAACGTGACACCGTCCGCCTTCGGCTGAACCGAGTTCGAGATTTAGAGGCCAAAGGTCTTCGCTCCAAGCAGGACCTCGAGTTTCTTGAGAACGACATGGTGAAGTCGGAGACGGAGGTTGTGCGCGCCGAAAAGTCCCTTGAGATTGCGCGACGCGATTTGAAACTCGGCGGGCTTGGCGAAACGCAGGCGGAGTTGGAAGTCGAACGAGCCATGGCGAACGTTGACCAAGCCAAAGCGAACCTTGCCGTGGCAGAACGAGATGTGACGAACGCATCGCTGAACCTAAGCCGGATTACGAACGACACGGCGGCGGCGATTAGTCGGGTTGGGGCAGATATTCAGTCGGCCCGGGAAAGCCTTGCCAAGAATGGCGGGGAAATTCAGAAGGTTGAAAATGAACTCGCAAACTTGCGGCTTCGAACCGACCAGCAGGTTGTGCGTGCTCCGACCGCAGGACGCATCGCGCGGTTGACCACCGTTGGCGGCGGGACAATTGTGAAGTCGGGAGACGTGCTCGCAACAATCGTGCCGACGACAGCGGAACGCGCGGTGGAACTCTTTGTCACCGATAACGATGTTCCTTGGGTTCAAGTAGGACGACCGGTTCGGTTGCAATTCGCAGGTTGGCCGGCGGTTCAGATCACCGGTATGCCGGGAGCGGCGATGGGAACCTTCGGCGGCAGAATTTCGGTGATCGATCCCGTTGACGACGGAACAGCGCGATACCGGGTGGTCATCACTCCGGAACAGCACACGCTACCGACGGGCCGGAAAGATGCACTTTGGCCGTCGAGTGAGCTACTGCGCCCAGGAGCGGAGAGCTACGGCTGGATCATGTTGGACACGGTTCCGCTCGGCTTCGAGCTCTGGCGACAGTTCAACGGCTTCCCGCCAAACGCCTCCAAGGACCGCCTGACGCAGAAGAAGGGGACCAAAGATCCCGCTCTGGGGCCAATCAAGTTGAAGTCGAAATGATGAGGTGTGGTATCTTCTAGGTTCTGCCTTGCCCGATCGTCTAATGGTAGGACGACTGACTCTGACTCAGTTAATCGTGGTTCGAATCCATGTCGGGCAGCCAAATCTTGGGAGCGCTTTGAATGGCTTTGCGTTGCCTTGTGTGGCTTTGAATGGCTCAAGCGGAGCGCAACTCAACCCAGATCGTCGTAGACTCCAGTAGTCATGTCACTTACGATCTTGTTGGCGGGGTTGGTTTTGCAGGGGCGGCCGGGATATACGACGGCGCCCGCTAGTTTCGACGGGATCGGGAAGTTTTACTGCGGGCGAGAGATTGCTCAGGTAATGGGGCATCAGGCGGCGGGGTGGTTGGACCGGCCGGAGCGGGAGAAGGAAGAGGCGGTCAGCGTCATGATCCGGAATCTCGGCTTGAAGCCGGGGATGGTCGTGGCCGACATCGGTGCCGGGAGCGGGACGATCAGCTTCCCGATGGCCAGGCTCGTCGGGCCGAAGGGCAAAGTTCTAGCGGTCGAGATTCAGCAAGAGATGCTCGACATCATCGCTCAAAAGGCGGCGAAGCAAGGAACCAAGAATGTGAAAGGGATTCTTGGCACCATTAAGGACCCAAAGATTGCCCCGGCCAGCGCCGATTTGATGCTGCTGGTGGATGTGTATCACGAGTTCGATTACCCATATGAGATGGTCACGAACATGGTGAAGGGCCTGAAGAGGGGCGGCAAGTTGGTGCTTGTTGAGTATCGCGGCGAGGACGAGAACGTGCCGATTAAGGAGCTTCACAAAATGACGGAAGCTCAGGTGCGGAAAGAAATGGCCTTCTTTCCGCTGAAGTTTGTCGAGAACAAAACGATGCTGCCGTGGCAGCATTTACTGGTATTCGAGAAGCGCTAGAGCGATACCCGGAGCTGTTGGAGTTCCACTTTGCGGAACTCGACTTCGCTGCCTTCGGCCTGGATGGCGATTTTGCCCGACTTCGCGGTGCAGTTGGTGCCCTCGTTGACCTTCACGTCGTTCACCCAAACGGTAACGCGGTCGCCGATGCACTCGACCATCATCTTGTTCCACTCGCCCAGCGGCTTCTCTGTGCCGTCGGTGAGGTTTTTGATTCGACGAGCTTTGTCTCCATCCACGCCCCAGTTTTCCTTTGGTCCGCGACGGGCTTCCATATCGGGAACAACGATGTCTTCGCCGATGCACCAGAAGTCTCCCGCGTCGCCGCTTTGCATCTGCACTTCCATGCTTTGCGGGAACATGCCGTAAAGTCGGCGGAGTTTGCTGGCATGGACGAGGACGCCGCAGTTGCCGGGCTTAGCCGAGAATCGGTACTCGACGGTGAAGCGGTAGTTTGCGTAGGCCTGCCGGGTGATGAGGTGGCCACCGGGGGTTCCGAGGCTGACCAGGAGCCCGTTGCGCACGATGAATGGTTTTGTCCCTTCCGGATTCTTGTCGAGTTCGGGCACGTCCATGGTCCAACCCGTGAGGTCCTTGCCGTTGAACAACGGAGTCGGTTTGGGACCGGCTTGGAGAATGAGGAGAGCCGAGAGAGAGGCGAGCACACTTCGTCTTACCAAGAACGGGGGTCGAACGTCAAGCAAGGGATCGATTCGGCTCAAGGTGGGGAACGAGTATGGACCTTTAAAGATTCTCCTCAAACTTTCGTTGATAGGGCTTGTCAGCGGAGAGATGAACAGCTAGGATGTAGATGTATCGGACTGTTCAACACCGATTCGTGGGTGGTGTATTGCAATGAAGAATCGAATTGTCCAGGCGTGCTTTCTAATCGCTTTTGCCACGATCGGCCAGGCCCAAACAACGCTGACGCCGAATTACACGCGCATTCTGCACGACGACTTCCGGGGGACCATCGGCTCGGTCAACCTTCTGAGTCAGCGAGTGACGGTTTACTCCTACAAGTCGAACTACAGCCGAAAGCATTTCGTGAGCACGTTCGATACAACTTCGGGCACGCTCTTGAATCAAGTCATCGATGCGATTTACTATCCCGGCTCGATGACCAGCGTACGAGAATTGCCGAGTCGCAGTCGGTTTTTCGCAGCCTATGAGTCCCCGGACGGTTTGGATTACACCGGCCGAGCCCGAGTGTTGGAGATAACACCCTCCGATCAAGTGACTCGGCATGAAATGTCAGATCGCGCTCAGTTCAATTTTTGGGATGTAGCCGAAAGTGGTCGACGGCGCTGGATTCTGTCCGGTGGCGAGACGCTTCGAATCGACGACCCAGACAGCGGTTTTCCAGACCTTTGGGTGAAATCGAACGACGGCACCGAGTGGCACTATCGCCCGGGGGAAGGAGACCCTTTCGACTCTTCCGACGAGTTCCGCGCTGGAGCCATTGACAACCAAGGCAATACCTGGGCCGCGTTTTTCGGCAAGCCGGAGCTGACCGACCCACAGAATCTTTGGCTGGTCCGACTCAATTCGGGCGGCCAGGTTACGGCGAAGTTCACCTTGCAGAATGGTGCCATTCGCTTTATTGAGACGGTTCGCTCGGTGACCCCAGGAACAAATCGTGAAGACGCGCTGATCTTCGCGCAAGGGGAAGTGCGACGCGCGGACCTAATCACCGGACTCGGAAGTCCGGTGCCGTTCGATCACACGATCTACTCTTTCCACCAACTCGCAAATGGGCAGTACTTCATGAAGCTAGATACCCCTGGGATCGGTATTCGAACGGCAATTGTTAACCAGGACTTCACGATCGCTGCGAGCTATCCAAACGGCAACGCTACGGTTGATCGCCTCGACCGCGTTGTTCGAAGCATCACTCCCTTGGCGGCAGACGAGGCACGATTCCAGATCGAGACGGGTGCCGAACCCACCGTGTTTTCGGTGCCGGGAGTCGGATCGATTAACAGTTTGAATTTTGATCGGTACCAGAACCTGGTTCTGACGACCTATCTCTCGGGGCGCATGCGGCTGGTTGGAGTTTCCAATCTGAAGGAGCTAAACGGACCGGCGGCTCCGGTGGCACCGGGCGCAACGGTTCCCTTCCAAATCAACCTGAACTTTAATGCACCGCCGAGCGGGCTTCGAGTACTGCTCTACTCCCAGCTGGGCATGACCTTACCAACCGAAGTGTTGGTCCCGCCGGGTGCAAACACAGTAACGGTCGATGGACTCATTACGGCAACCGATGCGCGAACGATTCGGGTTCGGGCCAAGGCGGCGGGCAAGTCTATCTATTCCTCAGTGACGGTAGAACCATGAAAAACGCAAGATTATTGTTGGCAGGCGCTTTAGTCGCCGCGATCACGGCGCAAGCTTCCGCTCAAACCGTGTTAACTCCAAGCTACAACGTGCCGCTCCACGATGGAATTGCCTCGTTTTTGGGAAGCCTAAGCGTGAACGGTCAGCGCGCAACGGTTTACACCTACAAATCGAACTTCGCGAACAAGTTCCATTTGGCGACCTATGACACGACCACCGGGCGGTTGATCCGGGCTAACAAGGATTCCAGACTGTTTCGCGATGGGGTTTCTGGCGCCAGGAGTCTAAACAATCTCAGCACGGTTGCGCTGGTCCAGCAGGACTACGATGGCGATAACCCGACGGTTGGAAACCGATTGATTCAGGTTCGGACCGATGGCTCCGTCGCGGAATACGCGGCGAGCCCAAGGGCCGATTTTTCGTTCTGGGACGTGCAGAACACAGGAGGCGTGACGTATTTTGCGGGCGGTGGGATCTCATATGTCAGCACAGGCTTTGATAGCGAAGACTATCCGAACGTATGGTTCCGATCAACGACTGGCGTCGAGTGGAATTTCCGACCGTTTGAAGGCGATCGATTTACGGCCGGAAACATTGATGCGCAGGGGAATCTTTGGACTTCGCTTTCCGGACGACCGGTGCAGAACGATGACACCGGAAACTACTTGATGCGGTTCAATCGCGCCGGGGATATGCGGCAAAGGTTTTCATTGCCGTACGTAGTGGATTTCATCTTGTCTGTGCCAACGGCGAGGGTTGCTCCGACGCTTGAGGACGTTCTGATCTTTGGCGGCGGCTTTGTTCGACGAGCGGACACCGTCAACGGGCTCGGCCCGACCGTCCCTTTTGCCGGGTCAGTTCGAAATGCGACGAGACTCCCGAATGGTCAGTACTTCATCCAAGCGATCGTCGGGATCGACAATCGGCGGTTCTTGGTGAATCCAGACTTTTCGATTGTCGACGAGTATCCGGCGGTTGCGGTCACTTGGGACCAAAACGGACGGATCGCGGAACAGTCTACAAGTAGCGATTTTGCTTTTTCGCTGGCACTACCTTCTGGTTCGACAAGCTTCTCGTTGACCGGGGTCGGACAGCTTGGATACTTCGGCTTTGACCGCTATAACAATGTAGTGGCGATGACGACCTCCGCTAGCCGACCTCGGCTCGTTGGCGTTTCAAACCTCAAGTCGATCACCCCAGATTCATCGGCAGCCGTGAACGGGCAAACCGTTACGTTCCGAATCGATTTGCAGTTTGGCGCGGGACCCGGTGGTATGCCACTGCAACTTGAGAGTTCGCCAGGGATCACCCTACCAACGAACGTTATCGTGTCACCGGGCGCAATGTTTGCCGAAGTCCAAGGAACGGTCACCGCGACTTCAGGGGTGATTCGGGTGAATGCCGTGGGTGGCGGAGCCCGTGTACAAAGTTCGGTTACCGTCGGCTAGCTCTCGGTGTTATGATAAAGTCGCCGTCGGTCTGCGACATGAAACGGTGAATTCAATGAAGAAGATCGCTTATCTCTGTATTGTCGGGGTGATATTGGCGGGATGCCACTCGGAGATTGCTTCGACCACGGTGGATCAAGGTCCTGCCCCGGAGCTAGGCGGTCTTTCCGATGACTTTGACGCTTCAAGCGCGTTGAGTGCTTGGAAGCATGTAGACGTCACCGAGGGTTGGAACGCGGATCAATTGCAGACTTTCAAGGCGGATGCGGGGTGGCTTACGATGATCCCGTACACCAGTACTTGGTACATGGATTATCGCGGGCCACTCGTGTACAAGGAAGTCACGGGCGACTTTATCGTCACCACAAAGCTCCAGACCACAAATCGTGCTGGCAACGATGCGCCGCACAGTTTGTTTTCGCTAGGAGGCTTGATGATTCGGACGCCGCGCACGGATAACGCCCGCACCTGGCAGGGTGGACGCGAGAATTACGTGTTCCTTAGCTTGGGATGCGCGGACCAATCAGGCAATTATCAGTTCGAAGTCAAAACAACCTCGGGCGGCCAGTCCGACTTGGAGAAGATTCCCGCGGCCGGCGGCGAAGCGTATCTGCAGATTGCAAAAATTGGGCCGAATATCGTCTGCTTGCACAAGCAGCATGGCGAGTGGATGGTTCACAAGCGGTACCAGCGACCGGATATGCCGGACTCATTGCAGGTTGGGATGACGGTTTACACGGACTATCCGAGTGCCAGCAAGCTGTCCGCGCAGCAACACAACGGAACGGTGATCAAGACCGGGAACCCGGACCTAATCGCGAAGTTTGACTACGTTCATTTCCGCCGTCCGAAGGTTCCAAAGGGTATGAACGTCGCGGCGGCAAGTGACGGCGAGATCTTGCGGATTCTGGGCGACAACGGCATTTGAGGCCGGGGGACCGGGCGTGTCCCGGTACACTCCACTCGCCTTATGTTACGTGCCGGAAATGTCGGACTGCCGAACGTCGGAAAGACCACCCTCTTTAATGCGGTCGTAGCGAACGCCCAAGCCCAAGCCGCCAACTTCCCTTTCTGCACCATTGAGCCGAACGTCGGCATGGTCACCGTGCCCGATCCTCGGCTTGAGGTTTTGGCGAAGATTTCCGGATCCGAAGCTATTCTGCCGGCGCGAATGGAGTTCGTTGACATCGCGGGACTCGTCAAGGGAGCGAGCACCGGTGAAGGACTTGGCAACCAGTTTTTGGCCAACATTCGCGAAGTGGACGCGATTGTTCACGTTGTCCGATGTTTTGAGAATGACGACATCATTCACGTTGCAGGCTCGGTAGACCCGGTTCGAGACATTGAAATCATCAACCTTGAGCTCGTTCTCTCTGACCTGTTCCAGGCAGAGCGACGGATTGAGCGCGCCCGAAAGGACCTTAAGACGAAGAAGGAAGCGCAGCACGAGATTGATGCGCTTGAAAAGATCATTCCGGCATTGAACGATGGCAAGTCGGCCCGCTTGGTGCCGTTGACCGAGGATGAAGAGCACGGCATTCGTGGGCTTGGCCTTCTGAGCAAGAAGCCGATCATCTACGCCGCCAACGTCAGCGAGGATGACCTTGCGACCGGCAACGATTGGGTCCGACAAGTTGAGAAGATCGCTGCCGCCGAAGGATCGCAAACGATCACCATTTCGGCGCAGGTTGAATCGGAACTCGTTGAGTTGTCGGACGAAGACCGGCAAGACTTCTTGGAATCGCTTGGCGTGAAGGAAGGCGGATTGCAGAGCTTGATTCGAGCGAGCTTCAGCTTGCTCGGGCTACAGACCTACTTCACCACGGGCCCCAAAGAAACGAGAGCCTGGACGATTACGAAGGGCATGACCGCGCCGCAAGCGGCGGGCGTGATCCACAGCGACTTCGAGCGCGGTTTCATCCGGGCCGAAACGGTTGCCTACAACGACTTGGTAACGCACGGATCGATGAACGCGGCGAAGGAAAAGGGCTTGGTCCGAAGCGAAGGGAAAGAGTACGTCGTGCAAGAAGGCGATGTGATGCTTTTCCGGTTCAACGTGTAATATGAGCTGTACTCGCATTTTTACGGGACACCTTTAAAAGCAACGAGGACCAAAGATTTAAGTGATGCGAATTGTTGTGAATGTCTTCCACGCGAACCTGCTGGATTCTCGGGTGAACCGGGCTTTGGCAGATGCCGCACGGGGGGCTGGAGCGGTGGTGCGGGACATGTACGACCTGTATCCCGACGACAATATCGACATCGCGGCAGAGCACGCGGTTTGCGAATCGGCCGACGTTTTGGTGTTCCAGCATCCGATGTACTGGTACGGCGCGCCGTATTTGATGAAGAAGTGGATCGATACGGTTCTGACCCACGGCTGGGCGTATGGCCCGAGCTACGCTTTAGAAGGAAAGCCATTTTTGCAAGCGGTTTCGCTTGGGGCAGGTGAGCACGAATATGCTCCAACCGGCAGCCGAAAGTATCACGGCCCAGAATTTTTGAAGCCATTTGAACGAACGGCCGCGTTTTGCAAAATGCCGCATTCGAGTTTCCTGCGGTATGGCGCGGGGTACGCCGCAGAGGATGAGATCGGGATGTGGGCCGGTGAATACGTTTCCTGGTTGCTCAGCAAAGATCATCTCGCTTCAAACTCATAGGTATGCGCCTTGTCCGATCGTTGTGGCTGACCACGGATCCGGTTCGGTTTGGCACCGTGGTCGATCCTGATGACCTGAAACGATGGAAGAGCCAGTTGCCGGAGCCGAGTCGGCCGATTTGGATGGCTTCCGGTGAATTGCTGACCGCCGCTGGAAAAGAGTTAGAGGCACAGTTGCGGTCGCTTGGGTACGTGGTTCGATGCGGCCCAGATCGGCTTGCTGATCAACGGTCTTTACGGGCATGGGCTCCTTCCCCGCTTATTGCCATGATCGCGAAGCACTGGGAGCCCGGCACGGCGGTTGACTTCGGATGCGGGGGTGGGCGAGATGCGGTTTTCCTGGCTTCTCTCGGCTGGCGAGTTTCCGGGATTGATTCTTTGTCCGACTGCATTGATCGTGCGCAGGGCCTTGAAGCGACTGCGCCAGGGGTGCACCCGGTCGATTGGCAGTGCGCCGACGTGCGGGGTGACTACGACATTCCGCAGGCGCAGGTCTATCTTTTCGTTCGCTTCTTCGATTTGCCGCTGTGGACACGGCTTGCGGAGTCGGCCAAGCCCGGGGCCATTGTGGCAGTGCAGACGTTTTCTGAGCGGCATCGTGCAGAGACCGGACATCCGAGATCTGACCGGACGGTTTGGCTGTCTACGACGCCAGATTTCGGGTGGCACGTTCGATATGCTCGCGAAAAAGGTCCGTTTCTGTATCGGATACTGCAGAAGCTGATCGCTGGCGACGTGAACTCGGCGGCTGATTCGTAGTAGTATCTAGGCGTTCAACCATGGCTGAATACAAACTCCTTTTCGAGCACACCAACGATCCCACGTTCCGCACCCTTGAGGGCTATAAAGCTAAGGGCGGCTACAAGGGGCTCGAAAAAGCAGTGGCCATGGAGCGGTCGGCGATTGTTGATTCGATCAAGACTTCTGGCCTTCGCGGCCGAGGCGGCGCGGGCGCGCCAGCGGCCCTGAAATGGGGCGGTATGCCGAAGGAAAAGAAGACCGAGCACTACTTGATCTGCAATGCAGACGAGGGTGAGCCCGGAACTTTCAAGGACAAGCAGCTTTTAGAAACGTGTCCTTTCGAGCTGGTTGAAGGCATGACGATTGCCGGATACGCGGTTCAGGGCGATGCAGGTTACGTTTACATCCGCGGCGAGTTCATGGACGCGGCGAAGAGCTTGCGAGAGGCGATTGACGAGGCTTACAAGGCGAACTTGCTCGGCAAGAACATCATGGGAATCGAAGGGTTCAACTTCGATCTATACATTCACCTTGGCGCGGGTAGCTACGAGTGCGGCGAAGAGACCGCGCTGATGAGCAGTCTGATGGGCGAGCGCGGGATGCCACGGCTCAAGTTCCCCCACGCTCCCTTCCCCGTTATCAAAGGCGTTTGGGATAAGCCTACGCTGATCCACAACGTCGAGAGCTACTCGAACGTGCCGTACATCATTGACCGCGGCGCGGAGTGGTGGGCATCGCTGGGTGCTTCGACCAAGAACTCACGCGGAACGAAGATTTTCTCGGTTAGCGGTCACGTGAACAAGCCGGGCAACTATGAAGTCGAGTTCGGCACACCGCTGATGGAGCTCATTGAGCTTGCGGGTGGCGTGCGCGGAACCATGAAGGCCTGTATTCCAGGCGGATCTTCGATGCCGATTTTGAACGTCGAGAAAACCCACGAAGCGATCATTGGTTACGAAGAAATGATGGCTTCCGGCTCGATGGTGGGCTCAGGCGGGTGCATGGTGCTCAACGACACCACGGACATCGTGAAGTTCTGCTGGAGAACCGCCGTGTTCTATATGAACGAATCCTGCGGAAAGTGCACGCCTTGCAGAGAGGGAACGCGGTGGATGGTTCAGATTTTGGAGCGAATCGTGAACGGCCAGGGTCGCGAGGGCGATGTGGACTTGTTGGTGCAGGTTGCCGACCAGATTGACGGTCGAAGCTTCTGCCCGCTTGGCGACGCCGCGGCGTGGCCAGTGAAGGGCATGGTTAAGGTCTTCCGCGAAGAGTTCGACTACTACATCTCGCACGGGCGAAGCATGGTCGGGCGAGAAGCGGTTCTCGCTTAATTCGGCTCGGGCCCGTCAATTCGTGATCAAGGTACGTAGAATTCCCTTGTGTCCATCGTAAGCGCGAACGTTCTATCTGCTCTGAGAAGTCTTCGGGAGCAGTGGCAGCGCGCTATTCTGAGCGCGGTTGGCATCATGGTGGGTTGCAGCGCGATTGTGCTGCTTGTAAGCATCGCTACGGGAGTTCAGGCGGACGTTAAGGGGCAAGTTGAAGGCCTCGGCGTCAACGTGCTCGTGGTCATTCCTGGTCGGATCGACTTTGGCAACTTCAACCCGAATCTGGGTGGGATGAGCTACCTCAAGCCGACCGACACGGAGCGCCTAGAGACGGTGAAAGGCGTGGTAGACGCTATTCCGTTTACGTTTGTTGGCGGCGGAATTCGCTCCGGAAAGAAACGTGCGAACCCGCTTTTGGTTGCGACTGAACCGAGCTGGTTCAACATGCGCAAGACGACATTCATTGAGGGACGAGGCTTTGAGGCGGAGGAGCTTTCGAAGCCCGTTTGCGTGATCGGGTCTATTGCAAAGCGTGAGCTGTTCGGAGACGCTTCGGCAATTGGTCAGCCGGTGGTCGTGAACGGCAAAACCTATCGTGTGGTCGGGGTAACTCAGGACAAGAAGGCGGAAGAGAGCTTGTTCTCGATGGGTGGATTTGAGAATCTGGTTTATCTTCCCTATCCGTTTATTCAGTCGATCACGCCGAATCTGCAAACGGACCGCATCATGATCCAGATTGAGCCAGAGACGGAGCCAAAGGCGCTGATCAAGAGCTTGGAAGGCAAGCTCGGCGAGCGGCTCTCGCAGGAGCAGTACAGCGTTCTGACCCAAGAGCAGATTCTTGGCTTGGTCTACAAGCTGATGAGCATTCTCACGTGGTTGCTTACGGGACTGACTTCGATTGCGCTGTTTGTGGCGGGAGTTGGCATCATGGCGGTGATGCTGATGAGCGTGAACGAGCGGACCAAGGAGATCGGGATTCGCAAGACAACGGGTGCGACGCGACGCGACATCTTCATCCAGTTCCTTGCCGAGGCGGTGGTGATTTCGGTGGTGGGCGGCGCGGTGGGGATTGTGTTTAGCTGGTTTGTTTGCGGCCTGTTGGCGCAATACACGCCGGTGAAGCCGATGATTACGCCGGAAATTATCGGGCTGGCGATCGGGGTTTGCGTTGGCGTGGGAGCGATTTTTGGGCTAATTCCGGCGATCAAGGCATCAAAGATGGATCCAGTCGCTGCGATTCGCGCGGAGTGATTTGGCTTGGACTCTATTAACGACAGGTTAATGTCAATTATTTCAGACCATTTCTTGCTACGTTTTCCGCACTTTTATTAATAAGCCTTTTGGCGGCTTGGATTTCTAGCGGACCTGTTGTATGTTCCTATCCACTCTGGATTGGCCGAGTTTGTCGGCTCCCATGAATATCATGCTTAAACGCGCGTTTACCCTTATTGAATTGCTCGTCGTAATCGCCATCATCGCGATTCTTGCCGCCATCCTCTTCCCAGTCTTCGCTCAGGCGAAGTCCGCTGCGAAGAAGACCGCTTCCCTCAGCAACCAAAAGCAGATCAGCCTCGGCGCGATCATGTACGGTGCCGACTACGATGACAACATTCCTGTCCTTCTTAACGGAAACTGGGATGGCCTTAGTGCAGCTAACGGAAACGGACCAAACCGAACCAAGACCTGGACGGAGAACCTTCAGCCCTACCTGAAGAACTGGCAGTTGCTTGCCGACCCGACCCGAGGCGATGCGCTTGGTATTTTCAACGGCGGATCTTCCGATACTGGAATCACTTCGCACCGAAACCGAAACCGATTCCCAATGTTCGGTTTCAACTACCTCTTCCTCTCCCCTTGGCCAGACTGCAACATCAGCGAGTCCAAGTCGTTCACCCAGGCAGAAGAGCCAAGCGGAACGGTTATGTTCACGCAGTCGCAGCTCTTCACTCAAGAGACCACTCGTGGTTACGTGATGATCAACGCTCCGGGAATGTGGCCAGTTATCGCTCCACACCCAACCTACTGCATCATTTACGATGGCAGCGTAGGATCGGGTAACTGGTCGGGCAACAACCCAACCGCGCCGCGAAAGATCACGTCCAGCACCTACTTGACCAGCGAAGGATCGAACGTTGGCTGGCTCGACGGATCGGCGAAGTACCTCAAGGATGGCGCACTTGCCGCTGGTACGGACTACGGCTCTGCCGTCAAGACGAACGCAGCTGAGGGTGCAGTGATCACCGATAAGTCTCGGTACCTCTGGAACCTCGACTCCAACTACTACGGCGGCTAATGGCTAAGAAGGCTATTTTCCTAGCTCTGGTAATTGCTGGTTCGATTATCGCTGGATGCGATTCGGTAGACACTGCGGCTGCGCAAGAAGCGGCAAAGAAGACCGAAGAGAAGCAGAAAGCGGATAAGGCGAGCGGAGCGACCAGAGGAAAGATGGTTCCGTCGTTCGACTTGGACCGATAAGCTAGACCTAAAATGCGCGGCTCATGAAAATGAGCCGCGCATTTTTCTTTTGCTAGGGCGTTGAATTGCCATAATCCATTTGATGCTAACCGTTCTCTGTGCCGTTGCGATCCTCTCTCCCGTTGCTGCCGAGGGCAAGTCTTTGACCGCGCTTTCGCCGGTTGAGGTTAAGAACTACCGGAAATTGAACGGCAAGTTTGCGATGGGAGATCGGCTCTTCGATTTCGGATTCGAGCTGGATCAGACCTATCCAAACGTGAACATCACCGACGAAGAAGACTGCAAGGTCGTCTACGACCTCAAACGAAAGCACAAGTACTTGGTCGGTTACGCGGGGGTTCGCGACGTTAAGACCCTTTCTGAGAACGCTTTTTACAACCGAATCGTTGTCAAGCTCGACGGCATTGTTGCTCTAGACAAGCCACTGTACGGTCCTACGGTGACGCGATTTGTCATCGACGTCACCGGAGTGGAGTCGCTTGCGATACGGACGATTCATGGCGCTTGTCTTGCCGAACCGCGTCTGGTCAACATCTTGCCAGCGCCACAGCCGGGCGACTGGACCTACCTCCCAGCCTCGAACTAAAGCTTCAGAATTTTCGCCGCGGTGCCCATGTCCTTGTCGCCGCGGCCGGACATGTTGACGAGCACGCGCGTTCCAGGTGGGACGATTTCTGGATTCCATAGCGGCGCAAACGCGTGGGCGGTTTCGAAGGCCGGAATGAGCCCCTCTTTTCGAGAAACCTGCTGCAGGGCTTCCAGCGCGTCTTCATCCGAAACGGCGATGTATTCGGCTCGCCCCGCATCCTTTAGGAAAGAATGCTCCGCGCCAACGCCCGGATAATCAAGTCCGGCAGAGACCGAGTGGGTTCCGATAACTTGGCCGTCGTCATCTTGCATCAGGTAGCTGTAGCTGCCGTGAAGAACACCGGGGCTGCCTGCCGAAAGTGGCGCGGCGTGCTGACCGGAGTCTAGACCCAGGCCGCCAGCTTCGACGCCAAGCAGCTTCACTTCGGGGTCGTTGATGAATCCGCTAAAGAATCCGATCGCATTCGATCCGCCGCCCACGCAGGCTATTGCGAGTTCAGGAAGGCGACCGTATCGATCTAAGTACTGTTCGCGGGATTCGTCTCCGATAACGCGCTGGAATTCGCGCACCATGTATGGGTACGGGTGGGGACCGGCGGCGGTGCCGATGATGTAATGGGTGTCGTTCACGTTGGTCACCCAGTCGCGCATGGCTTCATTTAGGGCATCTTTCAGCGTCTTGGTGCCGCTGTCGACGGGGTTCACCTTTGCGCCGAGAAGCTTCATGCGGAAGACGTTCAGTTCTTGGCGAACCGTGTCTTCGACTCCCATATAGACTTCGCACTCTAGGCCGAAGAGGGCGCAAACGGTCGCGGTGGCGACGCCGTGCTGGCCCGCGCCGGTTTCGGCGATGATGCGCTTTTTGCCCATTCGTATAGCGAGGAGGGCTTGGCCGAGGGCGTTGTTGATCTTGTGCGCGCCGGTGTGGTTGAGGTCTTCCCTTTTCACCACGACGTGCAGGTTTAGCTCGTCGCTGAGGCGGCGAGCTTCAGTGATTGGAGTTGGGCGACCAACGTATTCGTGCAGGTATCGCTGGAACTCGGCGCGGAAGGCAGAATCCGACCAGGCTTTTTCGAACTCCGCTTCTAGCTGATCAAGCGCGGGGACGAGCGTTTCTGGAACGTATCGTCCGCCGAAAGCTCCGAAACGGCCACGGACGTCTGGTCGGGTTTGCACAGCTAGATTCTACGCAAATCGTTTGAGGTTGCGTTCGAAAGAGCGTCTTGCGGCGTGGGATTCGTTCGCGCCACGAGGACGGAACCAGCGATGACGAGAAGCGGCATCAGCAAGGCACTGACAACCGGCAGAGTTGCCAACATGCCGATCGGTGCGGCATACGCGAGGGCATTCGGAAGTTTCGGTCCGATCTTGAAGCTTTGCTTGAGGCCGATTCCGCGGCGCTGCATGGCTGGCGCGGTGGTGTCGAGCAGGCTCAGGAAGCCGAAGACGGCCACGCTTCCGATCACCGGGAGGAAGATTCCGGCAATGAGTCCAACGAAGCTCAATGACATGCCGAAGGCGAATCGCTTCAGGTTGTCTTTGAATCCGTCGCCCGCGGAAAAGCCGGCGGATCTAGGCGTTACGCCGAGGAGTTCGTCGGTTCGACGAGCGATTGCATCAAACGCCCAGCCAGCCACACTCAGCAACACGGTACTGAACACGGCGCCAGCGATCGTCCACCAAACCACCAAGTAGGCAACGGTGGCAAGCCAACCTGGCAAACCCAAGCCAGCGATTTTTGGCACGAAGAAGTTAAAGCTGGAATACGACACAAATCCGAATAGCACGATGCCGATGAGCAGGGGCACCGTACAGAGTTTGCGAAGCTTCTTGTCTCTGCCAAAAAGCCGCAGGGCGGTGATGAATGGATCCACAACGGGGATGTTACGTGAGGAAATCTGAAAGTCAACGCTCGCTGGGCCGGTGGGACTACTTTGTTTACGCAGTTTCCGTCAAAATCAAACGGTGAACCCGATCCTCGTGCTCGCTCAGATGCCGTTGGTAGAAAATGACTGGAGCTCAGCCTTGCGCTACTACCAGACGATTGACCCGGCTCTGCAAAAGGTTCCCGGTTACATGGGAGTTGGGCTCTGGCGAGACTCCGATCAGCCAACCGAGCACCTCGTAACCTATGCCTACGCGAGCCTTGCAGCAGCGGAGGAAGGGCTTGAGCTCGTTGCTTCGAAGAAACTGCTTACCGAAGCGACGGTGATTTCGAGCGGCCCGGCGGATGTAACGCGGGTGTCGGTGATTCACAAGAAGCGGTCTGGAATTTTCTCGGCGAAGGTTGGGCAGTATCTGTCGAAGAGCGTGCGGCACTCGGACCCAGGGTACGGCGACGAATTGGTCGATGAGCTGGATCGGATCTTCGACGAGCTCGCGATGCTGCCGGGCTACCTTGGCGCTGAGGTTGGCCGAAATGATACGCTTTCGGATGAAGTCATCGGTTTGGCCGCTTGGGAATCGGAGGCCGCTTTCAAGACTTCCTTGCCGCCCGGAGCGCTGTACACGATCAAGCTGTACCGTAGGATTTTCTAGTGTTTCCACAATTCCGCGAGCAAATTTCTAGGCTAAAATTCCTCAAAGTGCTTCTCTTAGTGTGATAAAATGTGGTCGTGGGAAGGGCAAGAATTTTCTCCTTCCCTGGATTTGATGACTACGCTAAAAAGCAGAGATGGTCTGATAATCGGCTTACAAAAGTCGCTGAGGACGTTGAACGGGGCCTGAATGATGGGGTTTTGGGATCGAATCTATTCAAGCGGCGAGTCGCGAGAGAAGGGTCAGGAAGCTCAGGTGGCTTCAGGGTTGTCCTGGTGTGCCAAGTCGGTCACAGAGCATTTCTGGTCGAGGCTTTCGCGAAGAACGTGAAGACCAGTCACACCCCTCAAGAAGTAAGGGCGCTGCGTGAGCTTGCGGACCAACTACTTGTTCTCTCTGAGACACAAATAGCGCTCGCGATTGAGGCAAATCAAATGCGGGAAATCAAAAGGACTGATGAAAACAGTGAGAATGAAGCGACTTAAGTCTCCGCCACGGTCAACGGCAGTTGGCAACGCATTGACTTCTTCAATTGACGGCAATCGGATCATCGCGACCGATAGCGCAACCCACTCGGGTCTGCGCTCGGGAGACGAACAGCACGTCGAAGGTATGAATGGTGGCAATACGCTCTTAACTGTTCACCAGATTGCAGCTGGATTATTTAGTGCGCGTGCCCTAGATAAGGCAACAATGCGAAAATTCGATGAGCTGTGTTTGACTCCAGTTGAGGAACTTTCCGGCGAGGACATCAAAGGCTTGCGAGAGTCGTCCGGAGTCAGCCAAGCAGTTCTGGCTCGCATTCTCAACGTGACGACGAGTACGGTCGGACAGTGGGAGCGTGAAGAAAAGAAACCAACGGGATCAGCTCTAAAGCTGCTGTCCCTAGTACGATCAAAGGGCCTCAGCGCAGTGCTCTGAAGGAAACTCTAGAGCACCTTTTTCGCACCCGGGATCAGGAGAACAGCGGACGTAGCGGCGTAGCATGCGGCAACCGCGAGCCCCATGACCAGGAACGCGCTGACGGACGCGGGCAACTTTAGCGAGTGCACGAGTAGCCCAATGCCAACCACCGCAGGCGGGTGGAGGATGAAGATTCCAAACGCTTTTGGCGCAACGGTCGAGAGGAGCTTTGAAGGGTGCTTGCTTTCTCGGAACCAATAGAGCATCCACAAAATGATTCCCCAGGCAATCACGGGCTCCCAGAGAGCGTAGGCGATGGATGGGCCGTTCCAGCCGCCGGTGGTATCAAACTTGCCGCCCGTTAGTGCCCCACTCACCAACGCGTAGATGAAGAACGTTGGGGTCACGCCAAAGGCGATCCAGCCCCAGCGACGGGCTAAAGCGGCCCGGACTTCCTCCAAGAATTTGGTCTTCGCGAGATAGCACCCGGTAAAGAACAGCACGATGTACGAAGCGAAATAGCCGAGCTGCATGTTCCAGACTTCGGCACCGACGGGTACCGCAAGGCGAATCAGGATGGCGGCGAGTCCAGTTAACAGTGCAGAAATCCAAAGTGATTTATCGGTTGGGGTTTGAGAATCCAGCTGAGCTCGGAAGCCGGCCAAATGCAAGGCGATGAAGCAAGCCGAAAAGATCAGCAATGCCTCGGCGAACCAAAGCGGGCCGATGTTGAAACTGGCCCGGGCCAGTCGGTCGCGGAGGTTGGACGTGAAGTTCTCGCCGTCCGCAGTGCTGGCGAGGGCAATGGTAAGCGGTCCGAGCAGAAAACCGTAGACGATGATTGGTACTCCTAGTCGGAGCAACCGATCGCCAACGAACGCGGCGATGCCCTTTCGCTCCAACGACTTCGGAGTGAAGTAACCCGCGAGTAGGAAGAAGAAGCCCATGAAGAAGGCTTGATTGACCGAACAAATCGTGGCGAAGAGAATCTCTTCGAAGCCTTCTGGCGTTTCGTACCGGAAGTACCAGCCGCCAGGGCCGCCGAACATGATCACCGAGTGATGCAGAACAACCAGGATCGTGAGAAATGCGCGGATGCGATCCAAGAACTCGCTTCTGGACGGTTGAATGGGCTTGGATTCGGACATAGCAAATGAGCTCGCCACATAGTAACAGAACCGGATTGGGATCAGAAACGAGTCCTAGTGCCCGTTGTGGCAACCGGTTTCCTGAATTGCGCGTCTAAAGAAGGATGAAGCCGGTTATGTCCGCAGTTGTTCTTAGCGTTGCACTTTCTGCAAGCGCATCGGCGGATATGTTCAAACCCTCCAAGGCGGAGCAAATGAAGCTCGGCAAGCAAGCGGCGGCAGAAGTTCGGAAGAAGGAGAAAGTTCTCCCCGATTCTGATCCTCGCGTGCAGCTCGTGAAGCGGGTGGGGCGACGGATTCTGAGCACCTTCAGCGAGAAAGAGCAGCCGTGGGAATACAGCTTTGACGTGATTGAGTCGAAGGAGGTCAACGCCTTTGCTCTCCCTGGCGGCCCGGTTTTCTTCTACACCGGACTGCTTGAGAAATTTAAGTACGAAGATGAGTTGGCCGCGGTCATGGCCCACGAAATCACTCACGTTCGTCGGGAGCACTGGGCTTATTCGCAGCGAGATGCCAACAAGGCGAACGTGCTTCTCCTCGGCTTGAGCCTCTTTGGAGGCCGTCGAGACGTGCTCAGTGCGACGGACCTGCTGGCCACTTTCTACTCCCTGAAATACTCGCGGCAGCACGAAAACCAGGCCGACTCGATGGGATTTGACATGCTGGTCGCGGCGAACTACAACCCAGACGGAATGGTGTTGCTGTTCGAGACGCTCAAACAAAGTTCAAAGGGTGGCAAGCCACCGGAGTTTCTGAGTTCGCACCCGGATGACGGTAATCGAATCCGGAACGCCAAGACGAAGATCGAAAAGTCGCCGAAGGAGTTTCCGGCCCTCACCAAGATTAACCTCTAGCCGCAGCGGTTTCGGCGCTCAAGGATTTCTCGGGAATGAAGGAAGACCTGCTCGGTGAGGTCATTCCACAGGTGATAGATCCCGGCGAGTTCTTCCAGGGTGCAGAGGCGTCGGCCGAGAGATTCTTGCTGCATCACGATGTCGACAAGACCATCGACACGGGCGACGAAACACTCGGCCCAGCGCACTTCCTGCCGCTCGCTGATGTGATAGCAGCCAATGTACTGAAGGTCGGCGAGCATGGCTCCGGCTTCTTCGACGGCTTCTCTTCGGGCGGCATCGATGGCAGACTCGAACGGCTCAACTCGACCAGATGGGATGCTCCAGCCGCGATCGGCGATGTCGCAGACGAGTACTTTGCCGTCTTGCCAGGGGAAGACTAGCGCGGCAAAAGCGCGGATCGGTGGGCGATAGGGGGCCGCAAAGAACTGGAGCTTCTGTCTTCCGTATTGTCCGCATGGGAAGCGTTTTATCGCCACACCAGCACCTTGCCGATCACAAGATCTTCCTTGATCGGCCCGAAGGAACGGCTGTCTTCGCTGTAGTCCCGGTTATCGCCCAGCAGAAAGAACATGTCGTTCGGGACGGTGTAGTCCGGGCTTTTGATAGGATAAGCCTTTGGCCAGTAGGCGCGTTCAACTTTCTCGCCTTCCACGAACTTCACGCGCTTGATAAAGTAGCCGCCTTCCTTTTTGATGAACTCTTTCACCACGACGATGTCATCGGGCTGGATTTTTCCAAAGAGCCAGTAGGCGTCGGTGACGACAAGTTTGCGGCCAGGTTGGAACGTCGGGACCATGCTGGTGCCTTGGATCACCACGGTTTTGACGTTGCCGTAGAGCCAGAGCACGATAACGAGCATGAAAATGAGAAAGACCCCAAAACCGGTGATGTATCGCTTCTTCGGCATTTCCATGTGTGTCTCCATTGATGCTACGACAACTTTCTCCTGTGCTCCAAGGGAAAGGAAGGGATTTTCCCTCAAATCTGAGTCGTCCGATATACTGAACGTTCGCCGGACGATGGCGCATCATCCATGCTTGATCTGAATGAGATTCTATCGCAACCTGCCGGTCAAGTGGCTGGAATGGCGATCCTGTTCGCAGTAATCGGAACGATTGTTGGAATCACTGCGACGGTTCGAATCGGCGCCATGTCGAAAAAGTTTCGCGAACTCCTAAAAGCGCCGAGCGGAGTGAACCTTGAAGAGCTTTTGACCGAACATATGGAAGAGCGGCGCGATTTGCAAGAGCACGTTCGGGGGCTTGAACTGCGGATCGTTGATTTAGAGGCGAAAATGCGAACTTCCAAGCGGCATTTGGGCCTCGTAAAATACGATGCGTTCGAAGACGTTGGAGGCAGTCAAAGCTTTGCGATGGCGTTGTACGACGACCTCGGGAACGGTGCATTGGTGACTTCGATTGTTGGACGGATGGATTGTCGCGTTTACGCAAAGCCTCTTCTGAAGCTAAGCTCTGAGCGATCACTGTCGCAAGAGGAAGAGCGCGCGATAAAGGAAGCCACAAGCGAAGCGCCGAAAACGATCCTCTCCTAATTTCACCATGAGCGAAAGAACCTCCGAAGACCTGATGCTCATTGAGCGAGCGCAGCATGGCGACAAGAGCGCGCTGAACGAGTTGGTACGCAAGTATGAGGTTCGGGCTTACCAATTTGCGTTTCGCTTGACCAGGAACCCAGAAGAGGCGTCGGACGTGGTTGCCGAGGCATTCGTCCGCGTGTTCAACGCACTTCCCAACTTTAAGGGGAACAGCCAGTTCACTACTTGGCTGTACCGAATCCTCACCAACTGCTTCTTGGATTTACGGAAGCGGGAAGCGCGTCGCCAGACTTTGCCGTTGGATGCCGGGGTTCAGACCGACGAAGGCGAAATGGAGCGTCAGTACGAGGACCCGAAAGGGACCCCTCACGACAGCTTGGAACGCGGCGAGCGGGGTCAGCGGATTGAGCAAGCCCTCAAGAAGTTGCCGGAGTACCAGCAGGCGATGATCATGATGTATCACGCCGAGCAGCTGAGCTATGAAGAGATTTCCGAGGCTTTAGACCTACCAATTGGGACGGTTAAGAGCCGTTTGAACCGTGCACGGGTGAGTTTGCGAGAGTTGCTGGCCAGAGACGAGGAACTTTTCCGGATGTAGAGAGTCACAGAATACGTAAATTTTCCATTTGATGTTATGAACGTTTCCAAAGCGAGAGATTTTTTCAGCGACTACTTTGAGGGCAAGCTCGAGGCTGGCCTTCGACAGAGCTTTGAGCAGGCGCTGAAGTCCAATCCACAGATTCAGGCGGAGTACGAAGAGTTCGCGATGATGATGAACACGCTTGCGGAGTTGCCAAACGAAGAAATTGAGATTCCGATCTATTTGAGTGACCGGATCGCAACACGGTTGGAAGCAGCGCAGGAAAAGCGAACGGCGTCCGTCCCGGCTTGGCTCGGCTGGTTCCGAAACCTTGCCTTGGCGGGGGTTGCTGGAGCAGTTCTTTTTGGTGCGGCGGCGGGAGTGCTTTCTAAGGGCGGATCGGTTGCCACCGGAGATTTGTTTAACTTTGGCGCGAAGCCAGTTAAGCCGAAGAACGAGCTGACCTTTGCCTACACCAACGACAAGGTCGTTGTGACCTACAACACCTCGGACAACCGAGCGTTGATGGTTGACAAGCGCCGAATCACCCCCGAGAACGGTTCGGTGATTTCTCCGCTCAGCAACAGCAACGCGTTCGCCGCGGAGTTTGTGATTCAGGTTGAAGGTTCGGAAGTTCCGGAGCGGGTCTACATTCCAGGATCGACGACGCGAGAGGCCAGTGAGGGCACGGGCAATTTGGCCGACTTCGCGAAAGCTTTGGCCGATCACTACCGAGTGCCGGTTCGAGTGACCGCGCCGAGCGTTGAACTTCCGATCAATTGGAATCTGTCCGAAACGGATGCTTACCAGTGCGCAACGGCGGCTTTGAAGTCACAGCCGGTCTCGGTTGACCAGCGAGACGGCAACTTCATTTGCATCACCGGAAGATAAGGCGAATTCCTACGCTTAAGTGCGACAGACCGGGGCGATAGTCATATCGTCCCGGTTTCATGTTTTGGGG
Source organism: Chthonomonas calidirosea (assembly GCA_945882415.1). Taxonomy (GTDB): domain Bacteria; phylum Armatimonadota; class Fimbriimonadia; order Fimbriimonadales; family Fimbriimonadaceae; genus Fimbriimonas; species Fimbriimonas planktonicus. The sequence goes on along the minus strand of CAMCWC010000001.1, from coordinate 279,595 downwards.
GTCTTCTATGCCCTACACTATTTCTTGTAGGGGACGAGGAAACAACCCGAAAACAGATGAATACCAACCGCGTACTGACGTGGGAACAGCATTTAACGTTGCGTGCAACTGAGGGAGATACAGTTGCCTTCGAGCTACTGATGGACTTACACCGTCCATCTTTGAACTCACTCGCGATGCGACAACTCCGGAACACGGATGATGCGCACGACGTCGTTCAGGAAACCTTTGTGAAGGCTTTCCGAGCGATCAAAGACTTTGATCCAAACCGCCCATTGCGACCCTGGCTCTGCCGAATCTGCAGCAACTGCTGCATCGACAGCATTCGAAGCCGACGTCGCGAAGGCGAACCCTTGGAAATGTTTGAGCACTTGCTCACAGACCATCGCTTGGACGTGGACGGAGCGGCTACCGAAGCCGTGCAGCACGAACAGGTGACTGATGCGATTGAGAAGCTTCCGGAGCATTACCGGCAGATCATCAAGATGCGGCACTTCAATCACATGGAGGTCAACGAGATTGCGGACCGGTTGGACAAACCCGAAGGCACCGTGAAGAGTTGGCTGTTCCGAGCCCGGGCGATGCTCAAGAAAGAGCTGACGCCGGCGCTTGGTTGAGGTCTCGTTTGGCTGCAGTGATAGGGCCTACGCCGACGACCCGTCCCCGATTGGCGTAGGTACCATCCTGTTATGACCATCACCGAAGCCGAGGTTCTGAACGCACTAAAGACCGTACAGGACCCCGACCTCCGGCGCGACATCGTGACGCTTGGATTCGTGAAAGACGTTGTCATTTCCGAATCCAGCGTCGCTTTTACCGTTGAGCTCACCACGCCTGCTTGTCCCGTGAAGGAAGAGTTACAGGCGCAGTGTGAAGCGGCCGTTTCGGCTTTGCCCGGCGTTACTTCCGTTCAAGTGACGATGACCGCGCGAGTTCGGGCGCGGCAGATTCAAGAAGGCGATCTGGTGCCAGATGTGAAGCACATCATTGCGGTGGCTTCGGGCAAGGGCGGCGTTGGCAAGAGCACGGTCACAGTGAATTTGGCGATCGCGCTGGCTGAGACCGGCGCGCGCGTTGGGCTGATGGATGCCGACGTTTATGGACCATGTATCCCACTGATGATGGGCGCGCAGGACGAGCGGCCTTATACCAAGGGCAACAAGATCATTCCGATTCAGCGGTTTGGCGTTCAATTGATGTCGCTTGGATTCTTGCTCGAAGAGGGTCAAGCGGTTTTGTGGCGCGGGCCGATGGTCGCTGGCACGGTGAAGCAACTTTTGGCGGATGTTGACTGGGGCACTTTGGACTACTTGCTGGTCGACTTGCCGCCGGGAACGGGAGACGCGCCGATGTCGCTTGCCCAGCTCGTGCCATTGACCGGAGTTTTGATTGTTTCGACTCCGCACAACGTGGCGGCGAATATTGCCGGAAAGGCGGTGCAGCTGTTCCAGCGATTGAACTCGCCGATTTTGGGCGTGGTCGAGAACATGGGACCGTACATCGATGAGGACACCGGCAAGGAAGTCCGGATGTTCCACGGGACCGATGGCGACGAGCTGGCGAAAGTTCTGAAGGTGCCGTTCCTGGGTCGGATTCCGTTCGACCCGCGGATAAGTAAGGCCGGGGATGCCGGGGTTCCGAGCATGATCACGCATCCGCACACGGAACAGGCAGAAGGTTTCCGTCACATCGCGGGTCAAGTTGCGCAGCAGAGTTCGATCATCGCGATGACGCGGCGGGACTTGACGCGCCTGAGCGAAGCTCCGGCCAGGCCATAAGCTGTTGTGCTTCGAACTTAGGCCCTGTTGTGCCACTAGCACGGCAGGGCCTACCAGCTTCAGTAGTACGTGTAGATCACTTTAACGCGGCACTTTACGCTGCCGCTCATTTGGAGGGTGCCGGAATTAAAGGGGTATTCGCGGCTTTGGTTGATCACGCGCATCGTGATGGGGCCGTTGGACTTGAAACGGTCAAGCAGGGCACTGTTGAACGGTGCGCTCTTCGTTTGCTGGACGTTATAAACCTCTTGGTAGAAGTTACTGGTCGCGGTTCCGAAGGCGGGGGCGACGTAGTTGTGCGTGGTGACGCCGGCGGCATAGCAGGCTTCGATTTGCTGGAAATTGAGAGCGTCCCAGAATCCGACGCTCATGTTGTGAAGCAAGCCGTAGGTGCCACTTGCGGGATTCGGGTTGAAAGTGTTCACAAACGTTGACGCCCCGCCGGCCTTAGCATAGGCGGTGATGGTTACGGCCTTTAGGGTTCCGAGCGCGGGGTTAAAACCTTGGATCGTGATGTCTTCACGGGTGATGAGCTGCCCTGATTCAAACGTGTACGGAACGACGTAGTCGACGATCTGGGTGATCTGGGCGGCAGGAGCCACCGCGCAAGCTGAAACGGCGGCAAGGAAAAGGACCGGGCGCATTTCCGAAGATTATCACGCTACGGAAGAATATAAAAGCCCCTTGGAACCACAACCCCTTAAATTGCAACGCGGTCGTCAAGGTGACCATCGAGCCAGTCGCTAAGCGACGTTTTCTCGTTGGCAGCCAGGATCTCGAACGGGTGCTCATCTTCGCGGATCCAGCGGAGAACTTGGTGCGGAAAAAGACGATGTTCTGCTCCTTCTGGCACCGTCGGCCAGGAGGTGACATAGCTTGATGGCAGTGGCCCCGGCAGGCCGGCCACGGAAAGAATCCGGGCGTCTTCGCTGAGCAAGACAGAGATTCGGGATCGAAATTGATCAAGCGCGAGTTCGACCTGCGAAAATCTCGTGAGCATGTCCGGATCTAGGATCGAGACAACGTCGCTTGCACCGGCTAAAGCGTCGGCGATGTTTGTGTCGCCATAGACTTTATGCATCGCTCCGGCGGCGCGGAAGAGGCGGAAGGCGAGGCATTGGGCGACGTCAACTCGTTCGCTGCTGGGGTCCCACAGGCGCACTTCTAGCGTGCGTTCGCCGAAGTACTGAGCGACGCTCGCCAGCACGGGGGCCAGGACGGGAAGGTTCCCGACTCCAATTATTGCCACGCGTCGCCGATCTGCCATTTCTCAATAGATGTTTACGTTCGCCCAATCCGTTCGTCACCTTAGTGGTTTCCCAAATGGGTTGAGTTAAGATTCGGTAAAACGAACGTCCATGGATGATTACTCCATTGACCGACCCGAACTGAATGGTGCGTTGTTCAGCGTTGAGTTTGGAACGGGCGGACGCATCCAGCAGTTATGGCTTGGCGACCCGAACCACGCCGACGCCGAAGAGTTTCAATTTGTTGCGCCGCCGATTACGATGGGCGACGAAGTTACGGAGGACTACTTCCCTGGCACGATCCTTTTAGCGGCACGAACCGACCCTGATGAGCCGTGGGTTTCCAGCCGAAATCAGCACGCGGAATTGCTGGATGACCAAAACGGATTCACCTGGGAGTACGAGTTTCCGTTCATGGAAGAACTGGTCGCTCGAGGGCGATTTAATGAGGTCAGCTCCCCGGTTCCCCACTTGGTTTGGGATGTTGAGCTTCGTAACCGGAGTCGGCGCAGTATCGAGATTGGCGAGCTTGGCTTCCCAATGGCGTTTAACAACGTGCTCGAGGGGTACCTGCGAACGGACCAGAGCCTTCACGAGATGTACCAAGACCGGGTGCACGTTCACAAGTTCATTGGCGGCGCGGCCAGCTATCTTTTTGCCCAGCGCATGAACGCTCGACCGCCGGGTCTTCTGGTGGTGCCGGGTGAGAACACGAGTTGGGAGTTTACGAACAACGTTCCGGCAAGCTTGGCGACGCCGTACCGGTGGGACGGGATTCCGATCGTCTACGTCCACAGTCTGGCGACGATTGAGCGTGAAGAGTGGACGGAGTGGTTCAACGGGCATAGCAACCGGATTCTTGAGCCCGGGGAGACGGCGAACGTGCAGCTTAAGTTCTTGGTCGCAGAGCGCGATAAGAATGACCATGTGAGTTCTGCGCTGGCGATGTTTGGTCAGCCGGCGATTCGATTGCTTCCGGCGGCGGTGGCGCCGATGGACGTTGGGATCGCGGTTGAGATTGTCGGAGCAACGCCAACGCAGTTTGATACGGACGTGGAGGCAGAGACCGAGACGGATGCCGATGAGGCGGGCGGATTCTGCTTTGTTCGTCCAACCCGGCCAGGGCCGGTGATGTTATCGTTTGAGGACACGCAGGGCCGGATGAGCAAGATGCATTTGCTCTTTACCGAGCCGATCACCGACCTGATGACCAAGCGGGCGAACTACATTCTCACGAAGCAGATCGCCAAGACGGGGCCGCTGAAGCACGCGATTTTGCCGGCGGACAACTTGACCGGCTTGCCGATGACGGAGTTGGAGACGTTTGTTTCTGCCTTCGGCATCGAGAGCAGCTTTGCGGACGCGATTTTCTTGGCGGAAAAGAATCGACACATTCCGGAATCGGCGGAGATTAAGGCGCTAGATCGGCACCTAAAGCACTTTGTCGAAGAGTTTGTGGTGAACCCGGGCGATGGCAGCGTGGGGTCGATTATTCCTTCGCTCAACGGGATCTCGGCGGTGTTCGGTCGGCCGCAGACGTATCCGATGGCGGTGACGCTGTATCTGGCGATGGCGCGGCTGGCGGAGCTCGTTCCGGTTACGGAGAAGAGTCCGCAGGAGTATCTGGAGCAGTCGGCAAAAATTGCCTTCGCGATGTTCCGGAACGCGAATCCGGGTGTCACAACGGGCGTCGGCTTGCCGCTGATGGACGAGATGATGAACCTGCTGACCACGCTTTGGCGGTTCGAGATGCACGAGGAGACCCAGATTCTGGGGCAGTTGCTCAATCGTCGGTCGGACGAGTTTATGGCGAAGCAGTACCCGTTCGCCGGGGAAACGCTTTGGAATGGGGACGGATTCTCGGAGGTTTACGACGTCTCGCGGCGGCGCGGGAATGATGAACTCGCAGAGAGGGCCTCGCGGCTGGCGTTTGCTTCGCGGTCACTGAGCCCGAGTTGGTGGTGGTATGGCTCGGACAAGCGCTGGTTGGAGGACCTTTACGGGCATCCGACGGTTGCCGACAAGGGCGAGATTTGTCATGGCTTGAGCAGCGTGGCGAATAGCCAGATTGCGCTGGCGCTTTTGGAGCACGATGCGAGCGCGCTGCCGGAGGCTTACATGCGGGCGGCGTTTGGTGGATTGCTGGCGCCTTGGGCCTTGGTTCGGGCGGACGGTGCGGGATCGCTTGGGTTCACGCCCGATATGGCGAGTGCCCATTACGGAATGAATCGGTCGACCGGTGAACTTGGGATTCCGCTTTACCAATACATGCGGAGCGTGGCGAGCTACGTGCTTCCGACGGTGGAGGAGGGCATGCAAACCTTCGGCTGTCACTTTGAGGTGGAGCAGGTGATGAACGAGTTTGTGTACACGATTCGCCCTTGGGATGGAATCGGACGGCGCATCGTGGTTCGGCATATCGGGCTCGAAGCGAAGATCACTTTCGGTCGGATCTTGGATCTTCGGTTCGGAGCGCGGAAGCGCAAGGCGGGGGTTCGGATTCAAAATCCGGCGAAAATCAACATGTCGACAACGCTTCGAATAAGCGGACTTTGGGGGCGCCGGTTCAAGTTTGGCGAGCAGATTATTGAAGCCGTGAACGGTGAGCTTGATCTGACGATCAACTTGCCGAAGAACGGGACGGTTACGGTTGAGGTGGAAGTAGTCCCGTGAAATGGCAAGTCCGTGGGCTAACCTAGTACCCTTTGGCGTAGGCAAAGTGATATGACAGAAATTCCGATTTGGTGGTTAGTGGTGTCCGCGCTGTTCTTTGTCGTTAACCTGGTGGTGCTGGTCGTGCTGGCGGTTATCGGTCTGAAGGTAGTGAAAATGCTGGAAGAGAGCAAGCCACAGCTCGCCGAACTGAACGTCAAGGTCAATCGGCTGGTGGATACGGTTCAGTCGACAGCCGCGAAGGTGGATGACGTTGCGAGTTCGGTTCGTCAGACGACGCAGACGGTCGGGACCAAGGCATCGAACGCGGCGGGAGTTTTTGAGAACGCTTCGATGGCCGCAGGGCCTTTGCTTAGCAAGCTCGTCCCGGGCATCAACATTGCGATGGTGGCTCTGAAAGCCTTCCGGGCTTTCCAGGCTCACCGGGCGCCGAAGGTACCGAAGTTGCCTAAGGTTTCGAAGAAGTAAGTTTGCCGAGTATTGTCACGCTGCCGCTTACTTTTGCGCAGACCGTTTTTTCGATCCGTGAATGAAGGGCGTCATTGGCGTTTCGATCTGCTTTGTGCGAGATGAAGTAGAGGATGCGATCATCTGGCCTTTCGATTTTGCTTATCGCCTTGCTGCTGAAGTCTGAGTTCATCGCGAAGTGGTAGCCATCTTGCGGCGGGACGATATTCTTTCCAAGGGTGAAGTCCGCCTCGGATACGCGATCTGAGATCGAATCCATCCAGACATTTGCGATCGGCAGGGTTTCGGAGTGGTCGCTTGCGTACTCGAAGGTAGCACGCGAAATTGCCCTTAACTTTTCAAATTGAACTTCCTTGATTGCAGACGCCCTTGCCTGCGAGAAAACTGGGCCACCGATGAGGCAACCAAGCCCGATGAGAGTCGTAAGGGTGGCTCCTTCGCATTGCGTTTTGCGTCGACGAGACATTCCTACCGCAAACCAAGGGATCAAAATCAGAAACAAGATTGTCCCGGAATGAGCCTCGACGCTTACGCGGAACGACACGAGATCAAGGGTGATCAGGATCACGGCTGCCCAAATGGACAGCAAGAAAAGCAGATAGAACGTGGTTCTTCGAATGCGCAAACGCTTCCGCCGAGAGTTCGAAAAATGAAGCCCGGTGAACAGACTTCCTCGTTCGTTCAACCGCATAGCCGGATTCTACTTATTGATGTGCCAGGGGCACGCGAGTTTAGGAATCCGTTGACTAAGGCCTGGAAGAAGTAGGTTCCGGAACTCGCTTGATGTTCCCGGATAAATTCACGCCGCGACGCAGCTCCGTGATTGAATGAAGCGCGTCGTTCGCATTTCGTTTGGACTTGATCGAGAGGAAATACAGGATGCTATCGTCCGGAGACTCAAATTTGTCGAGAGACTTTTGGCTTAAGTTTGAGTTCAAGGCGACGTGGTAGCCATCCTGTGCTGGCATCAGATTCTTTCCGAGGATGAAATCCTCCTCGGTCACGCGGCTTGCGATCGAATCCATCCAGACATTCGCGGGCGGCAATGCGTCCGAGTGATCGCTCGCGTACATTAATGTGGCTTGAGATAGTGTCTTGAGCTTTCTGTACTGCGCAGTCGAGTTATTCACCGCGTTTGAAGACAGGAACACTTTGCCGAGAATAAGGCAACCAAATCCAATCAGGGTGGTAAGGAATGGCCCTTCGAGACTCCTCGGAAAACGGCGAGACGCGCCGAAAACTAGCCAGGGCAGGATAGCTAGAAAGAAGATTGCGGCGGTATGTACTTCGACGCCTACGCGAAGGGACGCGTAATCTTGCGTGACCATGATCATCCCTGCGCAGATGCTAAGCGTAAATAAAACGTAAAAGGTAGCTCGGCGAATGCGTCTCCGCTCAGATTTGTTTCCGAGCAGGCCACTGAAAAGGCTGCCTCGTTGATTCGGACGCATACGTGGATTCTACTTATTGATGACACTGGGAACGTTGCTTGGATTGTTCACCGGAACGGCTTCGGAAAACGGTCGAACGAAGCCGGATATGGTAACGCCCTGCTGTTCTTCTGTGATTGAGTCGAGTGCGTCATTCGCGTTTCGTTCCGATTTGTACGAGATGAAGAACAAGCAGTATTTGTTTTTCGATTCAAGCTCAGCAAGGCTTTTGCCGCTTAGATCTGAGTTCATTGCGACGTGGTAGCCCGGCTTTGGCGGTAGGAAGGTCGTTCCAAGGTTGAAATCCGCTTCTTTGACCCGGTCGGAAAGTGAGTCCATCCATATGCTAGCGAGCGGCAGCTTCTCGGAATGGTCTGCGGCATAGAGTTGGGTGGCTTGTGCGAGAGTTTTGAGCCTTTGAATCTGCAACTTGCCAGTACGCTCAGAATCCATGGATCGCCAAACCCTGCTAACGGAATTGCAAATAGATCCAAGCTGCATTAAAAATATGGCAACATAGACAGCCTTAGTTTTCCGGGGCAACGTTCCTGCAATGAGCCAGGCAATTGCCACCAGAAAAAAGTTAGCGGCCAAATACGGGAGTATGCCAAGTCGGAACAATACGTATTCGCGGGTCAGCAAGATCATCCCCGCGCACATGGTCAGCGTGAACAACACTACTCTGGTTGACCTTCGAAGGCGCAATCGTCTCTGCCAAGAAAGCGACGGGAGCCTGGTTGAAAGGCTCCCTCGTTGATTCAGCCGCATATGCGGATTCTACTTATTGATGTGCGCCAGGAACGCTTCTAGGGTCATTGGGCCGAGGTCGCCGTCTTCTCGGGAGCGGACGCCGACGGTGCCGTTTTCGAGGTCCTTATCGCCGATGATCAGCATGTAGGGGACCTTGGCGAGTTGGGCGTCGCGGATCTTTTTGCCGAGGGTTTCGCGGCGGTCATCGATCGACACCCGAAGATTTCGGGTGTCGAAGATGGTCTCGCGAAGTTCGTTGGCCACTTCGAGCGTTCGCTCGTTATGGCGGTCGGCGATGGCGAGGACGCTGATCTGGACCGGGGCGAGCCAGAGCGGGAAGGCGCCGGCGTACTGCTCGGTGATGAGGCCGATCATTCGCTCGAGCGAGCCGAACGGGGCGCGGTGGATCATGACCGGGCGGTGGGGCTTACTGTCTTCGCCGATGTACTCAAGCTCGAATCGCTCGGGCAGGTTGTAGTCGACCTGGACGGTGCCCATCTGCCAGTCTCGGCCGAGGGCGTCCTTGATTATCAGGTCGAGCTTTGGACCATAGAACGCGGCGTCTCCGGGGGAGACTTCGTACTCCAAGCCCATCTTTTGGCAGGCTTCCTCGATGGCGGCGGTGGCGAGCTTCCAGTTATCGTCGTGGCCGACGTACTTGGAGTCGTTTGGATCCTTCGTTCCGAGTCGCGCGCGGTAGGAAGTGAGACCGAGCTTGTTCAGAACGGTCTTCATGAGGTCCACAACGCCAATGAACTCTTCGAGGAGTTGGTCCGGGCGGACGAAGAGGTGGGCGTCGTCTTGGGTGAAGCCCCGAGCGCGGAGGATGCCCGTCACTTCCCCGCTTTGCTCGTAACGATGGACGGTTCCGAACTCGGCGTAACGCACCGGGAGGTCTCGATAGCTGCGCATCTGAGACGCATAGATTTCGATGTGAAACGGACAGTTCATCGGCTTTAGGATGTAGGTGTCCTTTTCGCTACCCTCGGTGTGGTCCTCCATGAACGGGAACATCTTGTCGCGGTAGTTGATGATGTGCCCGGACTTTTCGTAAAGCTTGATGCTGGCGATGTGGGGGGTCACGACGGGGTCGTAACCACGTTTGACCTGCTCTTTTTGCAGGAAGTCGATCATCACCTGGCGCAAGGTCGCACCTTTGGGGAGCCAGAGCGGCAGTCCCGTTCCGACGCGAGGCGAAAACATAAAGAGGCCAAGCTCTTTGCCGAGGATTCGGTGGTCGCGCTTCTTGGCTTCTTCGAGCATGTAAAGGTGCTGATCGAGTTCTTCTTTGGTCTCGAAGGCCGTGCCGTAGATTCGCGTCAGCTGCTTGTTTTTGACGTCGCCGCGCCAGTAGGCGCCAGCGATGGACATCAGCTTGAAGGCCTTGATTTCTTTCGTGGTATCGACGTGCGGCCCTCGGCAGAGGTCGAGGAAGCGGTGGAGGACGCCTTCGCGGTCGGTTCGCTGCTGGTTGTAGAAGCTGATCGTCTCGCCTTCGGGGATGGCGTCGAGGAGTTGAAGTTTGTACTCGGCGACGTCGGGGCCCATGCTGGGGATGCTGGCGTCGAGGATGAGCGCGCGGGCTTCTTCTCGGCTGACCTCGGTGCGCTCGATGCGCTGATCGAGCTTGGCCAGCTCCTTCATCTTCTGCTCAAGCTTCGGCAGGTCTTCCTCACGCAATGGCGTTGGGAAGTCGATATCGTAGTAGAAGCCGTTCTCGACGGGTGGGCCGATGGCGAGCTTCGCACCGGGATATAGTTCGGTGACGGCTTGCGCCAGAAGGTGGGCGGCGGAGTGCCGGAGACGATAGAGGTTGCTTTCTTCGTAGCGCATGAGATGATCCTTCCCTTACAGCGGGATTGAGTTGTGAACGTCCGCAGGATACCTGCGTTAGTCAGTGAGATAAGTGAGCTGGACGAGACCGGAATCGAAGCTTTCGGCGTGTTCGAGCTTGAGTCGCATTCCCGGGAATCCGCCGGCGAACAGGGCAACTCCGCGTCCGAGGAGCACGGGGTGCAGGCTGATGACGATGCGGTCGATGCGTTGCTGATCCAGGAAGGAGCGGACAAGCTCTCCGCCGCCAACGAGCCAAACGTTCTTCAGGCCGAGGTCAACGAGTTCGACTTCAAGGTCCTCTAGTTCGCCAGTCGCGGCTTTGGTGTCCGGCGTATCTACGCTGAAATCGGTGTTCTTGGAGACAACGTAGGTGGGCTTGCCAGGATATGGCCACTTGCCCATTTTGCGGACTACGTCGTAGGTGCCGCGGCCCATGATGAGGCCGTCAACGGTTTCGTAGAATTCGGAGAACCCGTAGTCGGCGTCGGTAAACAACCACGAGAGATCGTCGTCCGGCCCCGCGATGTATCCGTCGAGGCTGGTTGCGATGAAGAGGGTGATCGTCACGCTTGGAAGGTACCTAATTTGTGGCACCTTCCACCGTGATGGGATTCGTTCTTTACTTTCGAACGAACTTGCGCTTCGTCTTGTCGAAGCCGAGATCGATCTTCTTGGCGTCGAAGTGCCAGACCGGGCTTCCGGATCGCTGGTAGAAGCACTGGTAGCTGCTGAGGAGCGATGCGATGAGGCGTCGGCTGCTGCGTCGGACAACGTTGACTTCGGCGAGGAGAGTCAAGAAGTCGGCACCCTTTGGCCAGTGGGCAAAGACTTCGACGAGAACGTCGAGCATGCTCTTGCCTTCGGAAGCGACACCGATGTTTCGGAGTTCTTCCATTCGCTGAACGGTGATGTAGACGACGGGGTCTGGCTGCTCCATCCAAGCGAAGTCGAAGACGTTCGGCTTGTTGGTCTTGGTCAGGGTGAAGACGGCGCCGCTTTCGTTGGTCTGCTCGAACCACCAGTCAATCCAGTTGTAGGTCAACCGGGCTTCGTGGTTGGCCCAGATCGTGAGTTCTCGGCCGTCGGCATCCTGCATGACCAACTCCTGAACGTTTGGAGTGGCGTCGAGGAATCCGGTTGGCAACTGGCACATTGGGAACGTGCCGAGCTCGCGGTGGATGGACTTGAGGACCAAGCGAACGCTGTCTGGCATGACCTTTGGCGTTGGCGAAATGTCTTCGTCCAGAACGTCCATGGCCAGCGGGTGGCTGAGGAGCTTTCGGAGCGAAGTGCTGAGGCCGTCATCGGTGAGTTCGACATCGATGAGTTCGCCTTCCTCGTCCATGATGTCGGACGAGACGAAGTAGAACGGCTCTGGAACCTCGGCGATGTAGTCCGGCATGGAACCGGGCTTTCGGAATCGGTCTCCACCGACCCAGACGACATCGGGGCTGCCTTGAAGGGCGGCAATCATGTTCGCAAGGTCATCGACAAAGGTCTTGGTGCCCGGCGTGATTTCGTAGTTCTCTTCGAGAAGCTTGAGAGCGGTGGTGCTGGTATCGACGCCAACGATCTTGCCGACCATCTTGCTGATGTCTTCGGGCTTGATCTCCATCGGGGCGACGTCATCGACTTCGACGGATGGGGCGAGCTTATCGGCCAACTTGATCGCGCCAGAAATCCACTTTGTGGCTTCCTTTTCTGGGTAGATCGTGCCGTCGGGCGAGTAGATGAAACCGGGAACGCTGAAGGCTTCGGCGGCGAACTTGCGGAAGTCAAAGAGAAGAACCGACTTTGGATCCTCGGAGTTGAGCTGCTTCCAGCAGGCAGCACCAATGGCTTTCAATCGCGCCGGGGCGAGCTTTTCGATGGCGACGGCAACCGCATCATCTGCGCGCCAGTCGAAGTTGCCGAGTCGGGCTTCGATGATTTCAACTTCTTCTGGAGTGAGGCCGTTGAGGGCGAGGCCGCGATCTCGTTCTTCATCGATGGCGACGAAGCTCCACGAGGTGAGGGCGACTTCGTGCTCGAGGGTGAAGGCGAATCGGGAGTCGTGGTCGAGGAGTCGAAGCACGACGGGTTCGATGACTTCGATTTCTTCTTTTCGGACCCGGGAGATTTCGGTCACGAGAAGATCGAATGGCATTGGCGCGCCGAATCGATCGAGGGTGACGGCGATGATTTCGGCAAGCGGTCGGCCCTGAGTGATCAGTCGGGCGGCAGGAATCCAGCGTCGCTCATGGTAGGCGAATCGATCTGGGTTCGAAGCCAGGAGGGATCGAACGGTTGCCAAACCGATGCCACTGTCCGCCAACTTCTCGGCCAGTTCGCTGAGCTTGATTGCGGCCTCCATCTCGGTGAGTTTCTCGAGAATCAGGCGATCCGCATAGGATCGGGCAGAAATTTCTTCGGGCTTAAACGAGACTTGCTTGGCCAAATTGCTTCCTCACGCTGGCCCCGGATGCAGGTTGGGGCGCAACCACTCATTTTGGACTATGAAGGCGGCAAAAGTCTACGCCGACCCTACGAGCTTTAATCGGTTCCGGCGATTGACCCAAATAATCGGCACGTAATCTCGGCGGTCGTCGTAAACTGAGAGGGTATGCGGCGCGCTTTTACGCTTATTGAACTGTTGGTCGTGATTGCGATCATCGCGATTCTTGCCGCGTTCCTGTTCCCAGTTTTTGCGAGGGCGAAGGCGGAGGCTAAGAAGTCGGCTTGCATCAGCAACTTGAAGCAGATCGGGGCGTCGATTGCGCTTTACATGGGGGATTACGAGGACCAGTTTCCTCATGCGCTGGATGCCAGCGATAAGTTTGCGCCGGAGATATGGGAAGAGTTTCCAGAATTTCGAAACCGGATCGATACGATGCCGTTGCTCCACGAAGTGGTTCAGCCGTACGCGAAGAATAAGGACATTTTCCATTGCCCCGGAGACTCGGGCACGCAGGTTTTAGAGAACCACTTCCCCACGCCATTTCGAGCCGACCCAAGCATGTGGAAGGTGTACGGTTCGAGCTACTTCTTCCGGACGGAGATCGCCTTCAAGTACTTCACCCAGACGAATTTCCGGCTGCCTTCCGACGTGAATGTCATGTTCGACGGTGCGGGACATTGGCATGGATCGACGCGGGCGCTCACTCCGACGGACAGCTTGCGGGATTACTTCGACAACATTCGAGGGTTCCGATACAACACGCTTTACGGCGACTTTCACGTGAAGTCGATCTCTTACGACGCCCTTCAGGAAACCTGGTCGCTCGAGCTCTGACGGTTCGGCCGGCTTACGAATAAGAGGTTTTGACGGCGGTTACGACATCGCGGGCGAAGTAGAAGACGATGCGTTTTGTTCCGATCACGTAGCAACACGCTCTTTCGCCGATCGGGTAGCTGGGATCGGGATCCCAGCCGCGGAAATTTCCCCACCGGTCTCGCTCCCAGAATCGCTTTTTGTTGTAGACCTCGGTTGGGTCGCCCAGGGCGGCGATGACATCGTTGCTGGTCTTCCCGATCATGCCGTCGGTTTTGGCGTATTCCTGGTCGAGAACCAGCCAGTTCATGCTTGGACGGAACGACAGCCCAACCACGACGAAGAGCATCGTGAAGGCAGAAACGCTCAGCTGTCTTGCCGAAGTCATCATGGCGGTGTCTGTCGGGACAGAACTCTTCCCTAACCGAAAAGACTTTTGGGCCCCTGGATAACGATTCGAGAATTTTCTCGATTTTGATGGTTGACTTAGTAGAACTTTGTCTACTATTCTTTGACTATGCAGTCAATTGATTTTCTTGACAAAGGACCAGGGGCCGACTGGGTACGGCGCCGGGCAAAACTTTTCGAGGCGGGCGACTACCCAGACAAAGGGGTGACGGTTGCGCCGGAAACCTTGCAAGCGCTCGCAAACGGATTCAGCCAGCCGGTGCCCGTTTTGGTGGAGCACGCGGAGTCTCCGCTTCAGCTTGGATTTCTAATCGAGGTCGAGGCGGTGGAGAACGAGCTTTTCGGCGTGCTGTCGCTTTCGCCAGAGGCCAACGCGCTGATCGACAAATCGGGGGCAGGGGCGCTTTCTCTGGGGATTTCGCAGGACCTCACCGCGATTCGTGAAGTTTCGGTGGTGCGAAATCCGCGCGTCGCCTCTGCGCGGCTGTTTCATGACGACCTCATTCGGTTTGAGGCGACGACGATTGATCCGATCGACTTTCGGATGGCTTATGAAGCGCTTCGAAACGAGCGGGAGAACCAGCTGGCGAAAGTTGAGGCGGATCGCTTCATCAAAGAGGGTCGCCTGTTGCCGTGCCAGCGGGCCGCCGCGACCGCGCTTTTTCGTAGCCGCGAAGTGATGGACGTGGACGGCAAGTCCGTTCCGATTCGCTTGCTGGCGCAGGAGCTGATTCAGCAGATGCCGAGCCGAGACTTTACCAAGCAACTCGTGCCGGAAAAGGCTGACTTCTCTAACCACCTTTTGCTTCCGGAAGAAGCGGAATTCTATCGCCGCCACTTCCCCGACGTTTCCCTGAGCGCGATTGCTCAACAGCGATAAACCTTATGCCTGCACTTGCAAAACCATTCGAAACATACGAAAAGCCGGGACTCATCATCGGCTACGCGGTCACGAACGCCGCGATCTACAAGGGAGCCCTGCTGGGGCTTAACTCCGACGGCCACGCGGTGGCGATGGCTCACGGCACGGCGAACCTGAAGTTCGTTGGCGTCGCGACGGAATCGGCGGACAACTCGGCCGGGGAAGCCGGAGCGAAGAAACTGAACGCCGCCAAGTCGGGCTCATTTGTCTTCAAAGCCGCTTCGGGCTTCACGCCGACGCTCGCCAACCTTGGTGCCGAGGTGTACGCAAACACGGATTGGGAGGTTCAGGTTTCAACTTCTGGGCTTACCAACAACTACAAGGTCGGCCGCATTGTTGGCCTTGAGATGACCTCTACCGGCGTGGCAGGAGTGCGCGTTCGGATCGACAACCACGTTTCGTAAAACCTATGGCATTAACCCGATCTGACATTCCGACCCTTTTGCTGCCTGGACTCCGCGCGGAGTTTGCGGCGGCTTATCAAAACGTGATGGACAACAGCGTTGCCGAGCGGTTGGCGACGGTGATTAACACCACCCAACCGGTGCAGAAGTACGCGTGGCTTGGCTCGCCACCGGCGATGCGCGAGTTTCTGGACGAGCGCACGCCGCAGGGCTTGAGCGCCTTCGCGACGAGCATCGAGGACAAGACCTTTGAAGCGACGATTGCGGTGGATCGCAAGGCGATTGAGGACGACCAGCTCGACTTGATTCGGCTTCGGGTTCGCGACTTGGCTACGCGAGTGGCGGCGCACCGGCACCAATTGGTGGTGCAAGGACTCGTGGCGGGCGCGACGGCGCTCGGGCACGATGGCGTTTCGTTCTTCAGTTCATCGCACCCGGTGAACGGTGCCGCCGTGAGCAACCGCTCTGCGGCGGCCCTGAGCGCGGAGGCGATTACGGCGGGGATCAGCGCGATGATGCTCGTTCCTGACGACGCGGGAGTTCCGCTTGGAACGATGCCGGACACGCTGCTGGTCGGACCGGCTTTGCAGTGGACGGCGATGGAGTTGGTAGAAAGCCCGGTCGTGGTCTACGCGGGCAACGCGGTCGATACTGCCGCGAGTACGCCGTACAAGAACATGCTGCAGGGTCGGCTGAACGTGGTGGTTTCGCCGTTCCTCAATGGAGCATCCGCGAACCACTGGTTCTTGCTGGATAGCTCGCGGCCGATTAGGAGCATGATTTTGCAGCAGCGAAGCGACGTTCCGGTTGAGTTCGATGCGCTGGATCAAAGTTCGGGTGCCGAGAGTGCCTTCATGAGAGATCGTTTCTATTACGGCGTTCGCGGCCGATACAACGTTGGCTATGGGCTTTGGCAGACCGCCTTTGGAGGCTTCTCTTGATGGCGCGCTGGAAGGAGCAGCTTCGACGTTGGTTGGTGCTTGCACTTGAACGGGTGAAACGGGCTTGGCGCTTAGCGTCAGCCTAGCCCGGATTAAGGCGAAGTGCGGCGTTTCTGGTTCTGACCAGGACGCCGCGCTTCAGGCCCTAATAGACGAGGTGCTTCCGGCGCTGGAGGCGAGTTTGCAGGCTTCGGCGGTAAGCGGTTCTAACTCCGGAGTGCTGGCGATTTGCAATCTCGGCGCAACGGAGTGGATTGCGGGAGAGGCATTGGCGGAGCGCTTGCGCGAAGTCGGGGCGGCGGATACGGTTTCGGTGGATGGGTTTGAACTTCGTCCGCCGGTCCGGGACCTCGCTGATCCGAGCGGCTTAAAGGCTCAGGGCATGGCACGGCTGATGCCGTTTTGGCGCACCGGCGCGGCGACGCAAGGCGGCGGGGTGCTCTCGACATGACGGCGGCGCAGCAACGCTTTCGGGCGGTGATTCTTCGCCTGGGTGACAGCTTTGTAGTTTCGGGGACGACTCGCAAGGGATTGATTGCTACTTCGCGTCGATACCGAGATTTCCTGACGACGAACGAGGCGGACGCGGTTTTGCGCCCGATTCGGGCGTTGTATGTTCCCTACGACGACCCGACCCCGGTCGGGTCGGGCTTGGTTCACGACGGCAAGTCGTGGCTGGTCCGGCAGGTGACGCCGCTGCGGTTCGCGGGGACGACGGTCGCGAAGGTGTTGATTCTGACGACGTAAGGGCTTACTTCTTCGTCGGTGCGACCAGAGCCGGGCCCGACTCACCTTTCGGCATCCAGCGTTTGACGTCGACGATGAGCACGCTGACGAAGAGCAGGAGGACCATGGCGAAGCCGACGGTGCCGATGAGCTCTTGCAGGCGCATGCTGAGCCGCTTGCCGCCGCGTAGCATTTCCACAAAGGCCACGACCATCTGACCTCCATCGAGCGGGTAGATCGGGAGGAGATTGAAGATGCCGACGGAGATGCTAAGTAGCGCGGCGAGCGAGATCACCTTGGCAAAGCCTAGGTTCACCGCTTGCTCGGACAGCTTGTACATGGTTCCGGGACCGCCGACGGAGCGCTCAAAGCCAGCGATGCTGCTGAAGGTGACGACCATCCCCGAGATGGCTCGGCGCGGGGTGTCTACGGCGGTGGCGAGGGCGTCACCGAACGATAGCTTGGCTTTCTCGACGCTGTAAGCAACGCCAATTTTTCCTTGAATCGCGGTGGTACCGGAGTCACGCAGATCGGGGCCGAGGACAGGACTTGGCGCGGCATCTTGTGCGGGCATAACCTTTCGGTCAAGCGCGACGCCTTGGCGCTCGATGCTGAAAATGAGTTCCTTTCCGGCGCTGGTTCGCACCTTTTGGATCATCTCGAAGAACGTAGTGATCGGCGCACCATCGATTGCCGTGATGCGGTCACCGGGCTTGAGGCCAGCGACGTCGGCCGGGGTTTTGGCTTCAACGGCGCCAAGAATCGGCTTGTTCAGCGGCTCTTCTTTTCCATCGAACATGAAGACCGGAACGAGCAGAATGATTCCGGTGATGATGCTGAATAGCGGTCCAGCGAAAAGCACGATGAGCCGCTGGAGCGGTGGCTTGCTATAGAAACCGCCGGGCACGCGGGTCTCGCCGCCATCCGACTGCGGGATCATGCCCTTGATTCGGACGAAGCCGCCGACGGGATAAGGTCGGATGGTGAAGTCGGTGACTTCTTCCAACGCGAGGCCTTTATCGGTGCGCTTGAGGGTGGCAAACCGCTTCTCGGTTCCGCCTTCCATCGACATTCCTTGCGATTGGATTTCGAATTCATCGCCAGGCTGAACGCCTTCGGGCAGTTCGTCGTTTGTGGAGACCGGGAGTTGGTGCCGCTTTCGGAGGTATGTAACGACCTTTGGCTTGCCCATTCCGATCGCAAATTCTTCGACGCCCATGTTGAAGATTCGGGCGAAGAGGTAGTGACCGTATTCGTGGGCGGCGACGAGCACCATCAGGATGATGATCAGCACGACGCCGTACGAGATGTAATTCAGGATGGCAAGCATGGGGGGTTAGACGGTCGTTTGTACTTTACGCGCAAACTCACGGGATTCCTGATCTACGCGAGTTATGTTTTCTAACGTTGGGACTTCTGGCCGGTGTTGCTGCATGGTCCTTTCGACGACCTCGGGAATATCCAAGAATCCAATTTCGCCGCGCAGGAATGCGTTCGCGGCTTCTTCGTTCGCAGCATTAAGCGCACAAGGCATGGTGCCGCCAACTTCTAGGGCTTGCTTTGCGAGGCGGAGCGAACTAAAGGTCTCATCGTCGGCTGGCTCAAACGTCAGCGTCGGGGTGTCGACGGGGTTCCATGGCTTGAGGTTGTTCGGAACGCGTTCTGGGTACTGAAGGGCGTAGAGAATCGGCATCCGCATATCCGGCCAGCCCATTTGTCCGAGCACGCTGCCATCGCGGAACTTGACCATGGAGTGGACGACGCTTTGGGGGTGGACGACGACTTCGATTTGGTCCGGCCGCATGTCGAAGAGCCACTTCGCTTCGATAACTTCAAGCCCCTTGTTCATGAGGGTCGCGCTGTCGATGGTGATTTTTCCGCCCATGCGCCAGGTGGGGTGGTTCAGGGCTTGGTCAACGGAGATGTTGAGAAGGTCCGCGCGCTTCTTTCCGCGGAAAGGGCCGCCGCTGGCGGTGAGGATCAGGCTTTCGATCTGGTCGTGTCGGCTTCCTTGGATGCACTGGAACAGGGCGCTGTGCTCGCTGTCGATCGGAGTGAGGGTGACGCCGTTTTGCTTGAGCATCGGCATCACCAGTTCGCCTGCGGCGACAAGGACCTCTTTGCTGGCAAGGGCGATGTGCTTACCGGCTTCGATGGCGGCAATGGTGGGCAGCAAGCCGATGACGCCTGCTACGGAGACAACAACAACATCGACGGCTTCATGCCGAACGAGGTTTAGGATCGCATCCATGCCGCTCGGCAGTCCGCTTGGGCTTGGATTGTGAAGGGCAAGGTTCTTGACGCCAAACCTTGCGGCTTGCTCTAATAAGAGCGGTTCGTTTGATCCGGCAGCGAGTCCAACGACTTCAAGCGAATCCGGGTTTTGATCGATGACGTCCAGGGTTTGGGTCCCTATACTTCCAGTAGAACCCAGGACGACTACCCGCTTCCGCATACGTCGGCATATCTTACTTCGGATCGCCCGATGTGCGTTGGTGAGGGCCCAGGAATAGGGACGGTGCCATACTTTCCGAATGGAATCTGAAGCGAGGCTGCGTCTCAGTCCCGCGCAGGTTCGGGCGCTGGCGGCGGAGTTCGGTACTCCCCTTTATGTTTTGGACGAAGCGCACCTGCGCGGACGGCTGCAGCGGTATCAGGCGGCGTTTTCGGCGGTTCATCCTCGCACCGAATTGACTTACGCGTCGAAAGCGAATTCGACCCTTGCGGTGCTGCGGATTGCGTATCAAGAAGGTTTTCAAATTGATGTAGCGAGCGGCGGCGAATTGGCGGCGGCACTGGCGGCGGGCGTTCCGGCAAGCCACTGCCATCTGCACGGAAACAACAAGCAGCTAGCCGAGTTGGAATATGCGATTTCTGCGGGAATCGGGATGATCGTTCTTGACAATGAACCGGAAATCGCTACGGTTGCCCGGCTGAATCCGTCGGTTCCCTGCGTGCTGCGGCTCGCACCCGGGGTTGACCCGGTGACCCACGCGAAGATTTCCACTGGTCAAGCGGACACGAAATTTGGCTTCAATATTGGCGACGGAAGCGCGGAGCGAGCGACTAAGCTCGCGCTTAGCCTTGGATTGAACTTGATTGGGTTCCATTGCCACGTCGGGTCTCAGTTGTTGGATCCGGAAGCGCAACGCGCGGGCGGCGAGGGGATCACGCAGTTTGCGGTGGCGATGGCCGAGCGGCACGGGTTCGTCGCGACTTACCTAAATGTTGGGGGTGGGCTAGGGATTCGGTACACGGAAGAAGACGTGCCGATGCCCGTTGAGGACTACTGCCGCTTGATCGTTGAGGCGGTCACCATGGCTTTTCACGGCACTGTTCTGGAGGGCGTGGAGCTGACGCTGGCTCAGGAGCCAGGGCGGTCTTGCGTTGGCGAAAGCGGGGTGACGCTTTATCAGGTTGGCGTGATCAAGAAAGTCCCGGCGAAGGACGGTCAGCGAACGTACGTTTGCGTCGATGGTGGCCTGAGCGATAACCCGCGACCGGCGCTTTATGGCAGCCAGTATCCGGTGGAACTGGTTCCGGCGGAGGACCGAAGCACTTGGGATTACGAAGTGGACGGGCCCGGGGCGGCGTTCGGAATTCCTCGGGAGCAGATTGTTACTATCAGCGGGAAGCACTGCGAAACGGACCGGCTGTTCCCAGACGTAGCGCTTCCGGCGGATGTGCAAGTCGGCGACTTTATTCAGGTCGGCTGCACGGGCGCCTACAACGCTTCGATGGCGAGCAACTACAACCGGTATCCTCGTCCTGCTTCGGTTCTGGTTAGGACCGATGGCACTTTTGCGCTTGTGCAAAGGCGCGAAACGTACGAAGAAGTTCTTATGCGCGAGCAGTTACCGGAGGGTTTGTAATGGGTGGTGGATCGATCGTTCTTTTCCTTATCACGATGGCGGTTCTGATCCTCGCGATCGGAATTCACGAGTTCGCGCACGCCTACATTGCGGACTTATCTGGTGATCCCACTCCGCGAATGATGGGTCGTGTTACCCTGAATCCGATTGCGCACTTGGACCCGATGGGAACGCTGTTTATGGCGATCACAACTTGGTCTGGTTACGGTCTGGGCTGGGGCAAGCCGGTTATGGTTCGCCATGACAAGATGAACAATCCGAGATGGGACAGCTTGCTTGTCGCCATTGCCGGACCCATTAGTAACTTGCTTCAAGCGGCGGTTTACGCGGTTCTTCTTCGCGGAATGCTACTGTCCGGCCTAGTCGCGCCACTATTCATGACATTCTTGCTGATCGGTGTTATTGTCAACGTGTCGCTCGCCGTTTTTAACATGATTCCGTTGGGTCCGCTCGACGGACACTGGATTGTTGGGGCGTTCCTGCCGGAGCCGATTCGAACTCAATGGTTTCAATTTAACCGAGGTATTGGAAGCTTTGTGTTTCTTGCCCTCGTTTTAATCCCGGTCCAAGGTGGATCAATTCTTGGTCTCGTTATGAGTCCGATTGCAGACTTTTTCACGACCTTATTGTTAGGCAACCTCCCCATCCCATCATGACAAACAAACGAATTCTCAGCGGAATGCGGTCGACGAATCCTCGACTTCACATTGGCAACTATGAGGGTGCGTTGCGCAACTGGGTGGACTTACAGGCGCAGGGATTCGACATGTTTTGCATGGTCGCCGACCTGCATGCGCTGACCACGATGTACGAGAACTCGCGCGAGGTCAGCGACAACGCCCGCGAGATTGCAAAGGACTACATTGCGGCGGGGATTGACCCCTCGAAGTCGGTGGTGTTCATCCAATCGCACGTTCGCGAGCATTCGGAGCTCCACTTGCTGTTCAGCATGATGACGCCGCTGGGCTGGCTGGAGCGGGTGCCGACCTATAAGGAAAAGAAGGACGACATGGGCGCGGCGGAGCGCGAGCCTTACGGGTTGCTCGGGTATCCGGTGTTGCAGACCGTCGACATTCTTCTTTACAAGCCTTACGGTGTTCCGGTCGGACGAGACCAAGCTCCGCACCTTGAGATCGGCAACGACATCGCGATTCGATTTAACCGGCTGTACGGAAAAGAGGTTTTTCAGCCGTACAAATACATGATTCCAGAGGACGAGAACCGGGCGAAATTGCCGGGACTGGACATGCGAAAGATGAGCAAGTCTTATGACAACTGCATCTATCTGAGCGACTCTGAGGACGAGACGGCCGAGAAGATTAAGAAGGCTTTCACCACGCCGACGAAGCTGAAGAAGACCGATCCAGGGATTCCGGAAGGCTGCGCAGTTTGCCAGTATTTGAAGCTCTATTCTCCGAACTGGGAAGAGCAATGGCAGGAAGACCGCGATGGAATTCGGGGCTGTATGCAGAGCAAAAAGGAATGCACCGAAGTCGTGAACGAATACCTTAGGCCAATGCGAGAGCGGCGGAAAGCGGTGGATGACGCGACGATCGAGGACATTTTGGAAGACGGCGCACGACGAGCTACGGAAGTCGCGGCGGCAACAATGGCCGAAGTACGTGAAGCGATGGGGCTCCGGTAAGTGCAAGGCATCAAGTTCGTTTATTTCGATCTCGACGATACGCTTTGCGGTTATTGGGATGCGAGCAAGGCGGCGCTACGTACGACTTTTGAACTGCACGGCCCCGAAGGATTTACCCCGGAAGAGATGGTGATTCACTGGGCGGAGGCTTACCGAGAATATGCGCCGCTGATCAAAACACCAGAATGGTATCCGCAGTATCTTGCTAGCGGCGACGTCACGCGCAAAGAGCACATGCGACGGGTGCTCGAACGGATGGAGATCCTGGACGACGAGATCACCCAAAAGCTCGCGGATCACTATCGGTTCCAGCGGAACGCGAACTTGCAGCTTTTCCCGGATGCGATTACGGTTTTAACCGAGCTGAAGAAGCGGTTTGGAATCGGGCTGATTACGAACGGTCCGGCGGATATTCAGCGCGAAGAGATCGCGACGCTAGGCATTGAGGACTTCCTTGATCACGTTTGGATCGAGGGTGAGATGCTTGAGGGCAAGCCGAAGGTCGGCGTATTCGACCGAGCGACCGCCGCCGCTGGCTGCGAACGAGAGGAGATTTTGATGGTCGGCAACAGCTACGGGCACGATATCGAACCCGCGATTCGGTACGGCTGGAAGACGGCTTGGATTCGACGACCGAGCGACGTTCCGCCCAGCGCTAAGCACGCGGAGCCAGAAAGTCGCCCGGCAGATAAGCCCGAGCCAACCGTAGAGATTGGCTCGCTTTCGGAACTGCTTCCCTTACTGGTCGCCTGATTTATCTGAGACTTTAGGGTCGATCACTTTGTCGGCCGGAGCTTTTACGTCTGCCGGTGGATCCTTCTTGCCGGGGTTCAGCAACTTCTGGAGTCGGGCGTTGGCCGGGCTCAGCGGCTTGAGGAAGCGCTGATTGAGCTTTCCGTCCGTGCTGGTCCAGTAGGTTCCGAGAATCCCGTTCGTGGCCTTGAGCTGAATTCGCGCGGTGGTGCCGGTGATTCGATAAAGTCCGCTGTTTGCCGGATCGTTTGAGGCGACGCCGTAAGCAAAAGCATCGATCGCGCTGTTGAACGATCCGCCGAACTCACTGTCGTCGGCCGTGTCGGTAAGGCGAGTTTGGCCCGTCCCGTCAGCATTCATAGAGTACAGATCGAGCAGGCTTGCACCGCGGTTGCTGGAGAAAATGATCTTCGAGTTGTCCTTGCTCCACTGCGGGTAGACATCCTCGGCGGCATCTTCGGTCAGCTTTACGGCCGTGCCGGTAGGTAGAGGCTTAACGTAGATGTCCGCGTCGCCGCCATCTGGCTTGCTATAGACCACCTTATCGTTCGTTCCTGCGATGTGGAAGAACGAGCCCATATCGAGCAGGGTTGGTGTGCCTAGGGTCGGCTTGAGCTGGACGTAGTAAAGGCGAAGTGAACCGTCTCCGATGTCGCCGGAGAAGATGAGGAAATCGCCATTGTTGGAAACCTGAACGCCATCGATAAACGAGTAGGAGCCGGGGCTGATGGCAGTTGCGCCAGCGATGACCGGAGTCGTGTTTCGATACAGCTTGTAGCTTCCGCCCGCCGATGCGGCTGCCGCGAAGAAGACCTGATTGCTGACAACGGGATTAAGAGCGTATGCGCTGGTGTTAGCGTCGAGCGTCAGGGCGAGCGTGTCGGTTTCACCACTTGGGCCGATGTGGCGCACCTGGGAAGTTCCGTCGGTTTGCTGCTCGGCGTAGACGATTCGGTTCTTTGGAAGAACGCCGGGACCGCCAGAAGTTGAGCTGGTAGTCGACGTCGTGGACGTGGTTGCGGTCGTCGCCGTGGTAGCCGTCGTCGCGGTTGTTGCCGTCGTCGAGGTTAGCCCCGTTGCGGCTGCGCCACCGCCGCCACTTCCACCACATCCAATGATCACTGCCGCAATGAGGGCTGGGATCAACACATTTTGTCCGCGCATGGAAGTTAGGCTACCCATTGATTCACTTGTTTGACGGTTCCTTCTTTGTAATGGGTTCATAAAGCTCGGGTCTTCGGTCGGCAAACACGTCGTATTCGTACAGCCCGGCATCGATGACGACGCGTTTGTTTCGCGCTCCGGCGAGGTCAAACTCGGCGTGTAGCGTCGTTTCTTCGTCTCTGGCTTCGGCAAGGATTTTTCCGGAGGGGTTCAGGATTTTGCTCTGACCGATGAAGCGGGTTCCCTTTTCGGTTCCGACACGGTTGCAGCAGGCATAGAAGACGTGGTTCTCGGCAGCTCTTGCACGCGAAATGTGGTTGGCGGACATCTCGGCGCCTTCTGGCCAATTCGTGGGAAGGAGGATGAGATCGGCGCCTTTCAGGGCAAGGGTTCGCGCGTTTTCGGGGGCGCGTTGGTCGTAGCAGATCAGGATTCCGATCTTGCCGAACTTGGTTTCAACGATGTCCAGTTCGTTACCGGGCGCGGTGAAGCGATCGATGCCGATGAAAGGCAAGTGAGATTTTCGGTAGGAGAAAATGCGTCCGTCGGGGCTGAAGAGATCGGCAGTGTTGTAAACGGCTTCCGACTGCTGCTCGGCGTAGCCGACGAGGGCATGGATGCCGAGGCGCTTGCAGGCGTCTTCGATTGGTCTTAGCGCGGATGGCGGAATCGCGACGGTTTGGGCTTCTTCAATCGAATTGGCGACGTAGCCGGTGGCGGCGCATTCCGGGAAGACGACGAGATCGGTTCCGGCCGCTGACTCAGATTCCAGGTGGGCGAGGATCTTGTCGAGATTCTTGGCCAGGTCGCCGTAAGCAACGTCCATCTGCACGACGGCGAGCTTCAAGCTTGCTCCTGATACTCAGCGATCAGCTCTTTCGCCCGCTCGGGAGAAAGCGGATTTCCGCGAAGGGTACGCGGAGCCTCGGCTAACCAGGTAGCGGTGTCGCGGATCGATGCTTCGAGTGGCCGATGAGGCAATCCGCTGGCGATCGCGAGGTCGGTGTTAACGAGCATCAGTCCGCGACCTTCGGCCGAGGTTCCCGAATACAGCGGGAGTTCGGCACCTGGGCGGACTTCCCTTTCGGCGAGCCAGGCTTCCGGAATCTCGGTGACTTCGCTCGGGAAGATGGCGCGGATTGCGTCGGTGATTTCGGCAAACGTCGACGCCGGGCCGGTGGTGTTCACGATGGCGGGAACCTCGCCGTGAGCGGCCCTCAAGAGGAGCACGGCAAGATCGCGAGCGTCGAGCACTTGCAGCGGGCAATCGCGCTCTTTGGGGAGCAGGACCTCTTCACCAGAGGCGAATCGGCCGACCCAGTATGGGAAGCGGTTTGTCGGATCGTACGGACCGACCAAGTAGCCCGGGCGGACGATGGTCGCGTTTGCGCCGAAGGTGTTCTGGACGATGGCCTCGCAGGCAACTTTCAGTCCGCCGTAGGTTGCCGCGGTCACTTCTTCGGTGTCAGAAATTGACGGCAGGAGCGGACTTTCTTCGGTGATCCGGGGCGACTTTGCGCCGTCGTAAACGCTTACCGTGGAGACGAAAACGTACCGGTCCACCCGGGACATGAGGATTTCGGTGCTGAGCTCGACCTCTCGGGGGATGTAGGCGTTGGCGTCTACGCACACGTCCCACTCGTGGTTTTCGAGGGCGGTGAGTTTTTCTCGTCGGTCAGCGAGGATGTGCTTCGCGGTCGGGAACAGGCCGGGATTGGTCTTTCCGCGATGGACGAGGGTGACGTTGTGCCCTTCTGCAAGCGCGAGCTCAATGAAGTGTCGGCCCACAAACTGGGTCCCGCCGAGGACGAGAATGTTCATGAGCCTAGTCTATTCGGGGCGGGGTTTCTTAGTGAGAGCCGATAGTGCAGATGCCCTTTTTTCGGGCGTCCCGGACCCACAGGGCCATGGCGATGGTTTCGAAGAGCCAGATCGCAGTGAGAATTCCGAAACCGATCATTGGGTTAGCGCTGAGCCTTACGATGATGCCGATTAAGACGACGGCAATCGTGTCTCGAGCAATGTGCTTGCTCAGGACGCTGATAAATCGGCCTGGGCAGAGATCGGAGTCAGGCCCGACCGTTCCGACGACGGCCAGCGTTAGGCAGCTGATGAGGGCGGCAATGGCGACTTTCAAGGCCGATTGCTCGAGTGACGTGAAGAGGTCTTGGTCGCTGGCTAAGGCGATGCCTGCGGCTCCGGCGAAGCCGACAATGGCGGTTGAGAGGCCGACTTGGATGAGGAGGGCAATGAAATGGACGACGCGTTCGGATCGGGCGGATTCGCTTGGAAGCATGATGATTGTTCAATTCTTTGACGCAAGAAAAAGTTCGAACAGAATTGACTTCTAGTTACGCACGTCTGTAATATGCACATTATGTTTGCTGTTGTTTCTCTGCTGGTCCAAGCGGAAGCACCGAAGGAGTGGTTGGTATCGTGGTCTCCGTTTGGCATGCCACTGAATTTATACGCGAGTACGGCAAATGTTCTAGGTGCGTTTCTCATTGGAATGATTGGCGCGTACGGATATCTGAAAGCACTCCACTATGGCTTCTTGGTCAGCGAACAAGTGGCGCAAGAAATTCGCCTCATCAATGCCGGCTGGATGCACATGTTGCAGTTCGTAACCGTTGGAGGAGCAATCGCGGCAGTTTTTCAGCTCGCTCAGCTCAATAACTTTGCAGCGGTGCAGGCTTTTGTTTTGGGTGCAACCTGGCCAACCGTTATTGGGCAGCATATTGGCGGTAAGGACGGTAAGAACCTGGAGGATATCGTTCAAAGAGCACTCGCTGGGACGAAGAAAGATGGAGAAGTTGCAGCGCCAGCAGTTAATCGCGCCGAAGTCCGGATACAGGGCGGAGGGCCCTCACCAGCACCCGTAGCAGCAGCAGGAGCATCTGGCACTCCAGCAGCAGGAGCAACTGCGGCGGGTACGGCACCTGGAGATACTGCTCCGTCACCCTCAACGGATACTGATGCAGATGATGGGAGCGGAAGCTAATTTCCTCATCTGAAGCCGAGTTCGAACCAGAATGAATGCATTCCGCGTTATCATTTACTAGAAGACTATGATTTCCATAAAAGAAGCGGTCCAGGATATCGTCAATAAGCGACGTACCGATGGGGTCATGAACTACATTTCCCCCTCATACATTTCGGCCAACGCCGACGCGCCGGTAGGAGATGTGCTGAGAACTTTCGCTACAAATCCGTCACCAAACTTTTCCGTGATTGTGCAAGAAAGCGAGGCATCCCGAAAGTTGCGAGGAATCATCACGCGTAGCGACCTTGGTCGTGGCGGAGACACAGCCGAACAAATTGCATCAACACCGGTCATTGCAATTCGCAATGTCAGCAGTTTAGGTGATGCCTTAGACATTCTGAATGGTGGGAACTCGCTTGGGCTTCGACTGGACTGCCTTCCCGTCGTCAACGAATCCGACGCCTTGGTCGGTGTTCTGACACTGGAAGGCATCAACAAAAAGATCCGAGAGAGTCTTTAACCCTCGACCCGAATCCACGTTTCGATGCTGCTGGTGACGGCGTCGCGCTCCATTGC
Organism: Chthonomonas calidirosea; assembly: GCA_945882415.1. Classification (GTDB taxonomy): domain Bacteria; phylum Armatimonadota; class Fimbriimonadia; order Fimbriimonadales; family Fimbriimonadaceae; genus Fimbriimonas; species Fimbriimonas planktonicus. The sequence continues at coordinate 251,769 of CAMCWC010000001.1, read as the reverse complement.
GGCGAGGGCGCCTCGGAAGTCGGCTTCGACGCAGGGGTGGGTTAGGAAGACGATCTCTCCCTTCCCTTCGCCGAGCGTTCGCATTTCCATCGCGGCGAGGGAGACGTCGAATTCGCCAAAGGCAAGCGCGATGTGGCCGAGGACCTTCGGGCGGTCGACGACGTTGAGGCGAACATAATAGCGCGCGACTAGAGTGTCGATCGGCTCGGTCTGCATTCCTAAACCGTACGGCAAAGCGCTTCCGGGGCCGTTTGCGGCGCGGTTTCGGCCAACGTCGATCAAGTCACCGATCACGGCGCTTGCTGTGGGGTCTGAGCCGGCACCGCGGCCGGAGAACATGACGTCGCCGACGAAGTCGCCGTGAATCCAGAGGGCGTTATAGACGCCGTTTACGCTCGCAAGAGGGTGGTCCTTTGCGATGAGCGCAGGGTGGACGCGGGCGCGGAGGCGGTCGTCGGTGATGGCGTCGATCACTCCAAGGAGCTTGATCCGGTAGCCGAGCATGTCGGCGTATTGGATATCCAGCTTGGTGATCTTGCGGATTCCTTCTCGGTAGACCGCTTCCATCGGTACTTGCTTTCCGAAGGCGATACTGCCGAGGATGGCGATTTTGTAAGAGGTGTCGAAACCGTCGACGTCGTTGGTTGGATCGGCCTCGGCGTAGCCTTTCGCCTGGGCTTCGGCGAGGACATCGCCGAACTCTGCGCCGTCTTGCTGCATGGCGGTGAGGATGTAGTTGGTGGTGCCGTTGAGGATGCCCATCATCTTCAGCACGTCGTTACCAGCGAGCTGGTGCTTCAGAGGCTGGATGAGCGGGATTCCGCCGCCGACGGCGGCCTCATAGTGGAGATCAAGCTTGCCGTCTTTTGCGATCTGGACAAGGCGGCTGCCGTGCTTGGCCATGAGCTCTTTGTTCGCGGTGATGACGCTTTTGCCGTTGCGGAGAGCATTCTCAACCAGTTGCGCCGCAGGCTCGATGCCGCCAATGAGTTCGATGATGACGTCTACATTCGGGTCCGCGACGATCGAATCGAGGTCGGTGGTGAACATGGACGCGGGAAGGTCACGTTCCTTCGATGGGTCTTTAATTCCGATTCGAGTGATTTCGACGGAGAAGCCAATCTTCTCGGTGATGGCAATGCGGTTTTCCTGGAGCATGCGGTAGGTGCCCGCTCCAACCGTTCCGTAACCCAACAACGCAACCCGCAACAACTTCTCGCTCACGGGGCAGATTATGGAACCTAACCGATGTGCAATATTGCGTCGCCGGGCTGGACGACGGCGCTTGGCTCAACATTGATCGAAAGAACCGTGCCACTGACTGGGCATGGAATCTCGTTGAAGACCTTCATGGCTTCGATGAGGCCGATGATTTGGCCGGCGGTGACTTGATCGCCGACTTTAACGAATGCAGGCGAGCCAGGGCTTGGGGCGTTATAGAAGATGCCGTTCATCGGGCTCGTCACGGGCGTTCCAAGCGGCTTGGGTGGCTCTATGGCCTGCGCGGGAACGAATGCGGCTTCTGGCTCGAAGTCTGACGAGGCTTCGACGGTGCTGACGGTGGTCGCTTTCCGTTTGCGAGCGAAGCGAAGATGAAAATCGCCCTCGGAAATACTGGCCTCGGCAAGACCGAACTCGTTCATAAGCGAAGCGAGTTCATCAATCTTTTCTTGCGCGTCAAACATCACACCGATTATAGACGATGGCAGTTATGCAGTTTTCTGCAATCGCTTGAGAACGGCATGATCGGTCCAATCTAGGCTGACCGGGGTCACTGCGGCGTAGCCTTCTTTCACGGCATGAATGTCCGTTTCCGGCGCGGCTCCGTCCAATACTGCGACGCCGCCCTGCCAGTAGTAAGGGCGACCCCAGGGATCTTCGCGCATCTCGACGCGGTCTTTGTAGACCCGCTGGCCCATACCGACGTAGCGTGTGCCTTTGGCGGGGTGATTCGGTACATTGACGTTCAAGAAGACCAGGGGCGGCAGTTCGGCGTGGGTCAGGTCGTCCCAGTTCTCGCGTAGCCAATCGGCGCCGAGGTCGTAGTTGATCGTTTCGGAGGAGTTCAGGATCGCCATTGAGATAGCAATGCTGCGGATGCCGTTGATGGTGCCTTCCATGGCGCCGGCGACGGTGCCGCTGTAGGTGACGTCGAAGCCGAGGTTGGGGCCGTTGTTGATGCCGCTCAGCACGAGGTCGCAACCGTCGGGCCAGCCGATAGTTAGGCCAACATTGACGCAATCTACGGGAAGGCCGTTCACTTCAAAAGCCTTCACCCGCGCGGCTAGATACTTGACCTCGTTTACGCGGAGTGGCTCGCGCATGGTCATCGCGTGGGCGCAGGCACTGCGTTCGCGGTCGGGGGCGACGATGATGACTTCACCAAACTCGGCGGCCACCGAGGCAATTGATTTTAGGCCGGGAGCGTGGATTCCATCGTCGTTGGTGATGAGGATGCGCACGGCTGATTCTACCGACCGCCGGATCGATTGGAGTTATCGAGTTCGCTGATGCCGTGCGAGCCATTGCCTCGACCGGTCGCCGAGGTCCCGCATCCCCAGCGATGTGAAGAAGAGGATGGTTGCGAAGGCAACGATCGGTTGGTAGGCGATTTCTGCCGCAATTCCGCGCGGCAGAGTGAAAGCGAGGCCGATGGTCCAAGCGATGGCGATGAGCGCACTCACCCAGCGCGATCGAATGACGGAGCTTGTGACCGCAACGACCGCGAGACCAATGTAGACCGGTTCCGCACCGTTCACTGCGGCGTAATTGGATGCCATGAGAGCCGTAATGACGATGTTGAGTGTCGTCATTGCGATGTCCGTGATGCGAACATCGGGCCGAAATCGCGTCTTCACCTGAGGAAGCGGATCGGTATTGGTAAGGACGGCCGCATATGCGCGCTCAACATGTTCGGGTTTGACCCCGATTTGCTCCCCGATGGCCTGAAGATCGCGAAGGTCTCGGAGCTCGAGTTCTTGCCGCTGGTATTCCAACGCCAGCTTCATGACCCTATCTTGCTCTTCGTTGTTGAGTGGTCTGAACTCGTTCAATCTACCCGGCTCCCTGTTCTCCGGTTACGGAAGTTCTTAGTATCTGCTTGCAAAGAGGTGCTAGGTATTACTTCGACTTGCGATAAGGCGAAAGTCCTTTTCCAGCCGTGTAGATCAGATAGCCAATCGCGATGCAAAGAAGGATGCTGCCGAACTCATCCCTTTTGCTCAGATGTACGCCGGCCGACCAACCCCATGCGATTACTCCAATCACCCCGAGGGCCTTTCGGCTGGGCAATAGGATTCCGTTAGCGAGGAGCATCACCGCCGCTGCAATAACTGGGACTTCGCTTGGGCTTGTGAGGCTGAAGTCCATCGACAGCTTCAAAAGGATGCATACGTTTAGGAGTACGAGTCCCGTTGTCCAGGGCGAATTGTCGGTAGTTGCCGGCTTTGCGAATTCAACGATCGACGTCTGTCCGTCGCCGACTTGCTGAATTGCGGCTTCGATGTAACGATCTTCGATGCCTGCTTCCAATGCGGCCTGCCGAAGCTGGGCGACCGGAATTTTTTCGGCGTCCGCTTCCTGCATTCGAGCGGCGAGGGCAATCACCTGAGCCGATTGCTCAGGTGAAAAGGCTAGCCCGCTTTCCATAATGTAAATACTTTACAACGGTTCGAACGGCTTGATCATCCGAATGTGCGATAGCGGATATATGTGGACTTCGTGCTCACCCTTTCGCAGCTGCAGCCAGTCTCCGGCGGCGGCTTCTAGGGTGCCCACTTCCTGTTTTTCCTGACCGCCGCCAAGAACGGTGACGATCGTGATTTTCTTGCCGATGAGCGGCTGCAAAAGCTCCATGTGATGAGTGTAACCCGTTTAAATCTGGCCGAACAGAGTCTTTCCGGTGCTCTTTAGGTCTTCGGCGGCCTGAATGACGCGCTGCTTCATGCTTTGCTCAGCTTTCTTCAGATAGCTGCGTGGGTCGTAGACCTTCTTGTCGCCCATTTCTCCGTCCAGTCGAAGCACGCCGTCGTAGTGCTTCATCATGTGGTCCGCAATCGGGCGCGTGAAGGTGTACTGGCAGTCGGTGTCGACGTTCATCTTGATGACGCCGTAATTCAGGGTCTCGTGAATTTCAGAAAGGAGCGATCCGCTTCCGCCGTGGAACACAAGATCCATCTTTGCGCCTTCACCATGCTTTGCGATGACGGCGGCTTGGCCATCGCGCAGGATGGTTGGCTCAAGCTTGACGTTTCCGGGCTTGTAGACGCCGTGGACGTTACCGAAGGTGGCCGCGAGGGTGAATCGGCCAAGCTCGTGCAGGTTTTCGTAAACCATGAGCATGTCCTCGGGGGTCGTAAAGAGCTTGGAGTGGTCGGCGTCGGAGTTGTCGATGCCATCCTCTTCTCCACCAACGACACCAGATTCCACTTCGAGAACGATGCCGAGGGGAGCCATTCGCTTGAGCAAGCCCTGGGAGACTTCGATGTTCGCCTTCATGCTGAGCTCAGAGCCGTCGAACATGTGACCGTTAAACAGGTTAGGGAGGCCGGCTGCATGGCGTCGTTCGGCTTCTACAAGGAGCGGATTCAGGAATGGCTCGACTTTTCCGGGAACGCAGTGGTCGGTCGTGAGGGCAACGAAGACGCCTAGCTCAGCAGCGAGTCGATGGACGTACTCGGCTAGGGCGATCGCACCGAGAGCGCCGTTCTTGACGGGACCGCTGGCATGCTCGCCGCCGCCGGTACTGAACTGGATGATGCCGTCGGTTTTAGTTTCGGCGAAAGCGTACAGCGCCGCGTTAATCGTGTTGCTGGAGGTGACGTTGATGCTCGCGAGAGCGTAATCGCCCTTCTGCGCTGCATCAAGAATCTGGCCGAACTGGGAAGGTGACGGGACAGGCATCGCCGCACAGTATACGCGGGACTAAAGGCCGAGGCATGGTTTCCTTGTGGTACCATCACTATGTTCAGAGAAGAACCTCGAAACCGGACAATGCATTTGTCCAGACCGCACCAACTTCGGTGCCCTTTGGAAAAAGGAGGTCAATCTTGATCGTATCGTTACAAAACTGGTCGCCATTGCGACTCGTTCGGCTCAACTGGATCCGCGCTTCGCGAACCAGCTTTCAGCTCCCGAAGCTTCAAAGCCTTGGAATGTTGAAATCTTGGAATCGCGTTCTGGAACACCAGACGGAGCTTTTGTTCAAAACCTGGAAGGACTGATCGTCGCTTCCGCCATCCACGCCTCGGATTCGCATTGCGGACCGGGGCGTTTTTATGTACGATCATGGGGTGTTAGCCGGGTGCCTATTCGCCGTTACGCTCGTTCAAAAGTCTGGTGTTTCCAATCTCGATCGGCTGCAAATTGAGCTCAATCAGATTTGCGCTGGTTTCCATGGCCGAATCGGTTACTCCTTGAAGCGGCTGGATACCGGCGAGCAGATTTCTTTTCGCGGGAACGAGCGGTTTCCTACGGCCAGCACGATCAAGACGGCGGTGGCGCTGCACGCCATTCGTGAGGTCGAAGCAGGGCGGATGAATTGGACCGACAAGCGGGCATTACCAAACAAAGCGCAGCGCCTTGAGTACGACGTGAGCGAGTGGTCCTACTACCTTCAGGACGATATGAAGCTGGACCTGGACGGGTACGTGAACTTGATGATCACGGTGAGCGACAACCTTGCCACAAGGGTCCTGCGCGAATGGCTGGGCACGGTTAAGGTGAACGAGACTCTGACAGGGCTTGGGCTAAGGGACACGCTTCTGCTCGCGAGCGCTCCGGCAAATGAGACGCGCCTGCGAAACCTTGGGAGGCAATTTGGAATGGGGATGACCACTCCGAACGAGATGGCTCGGCTGTTGGAGATGGTCTATCAGAAGAAGGCGGCCGGTCCGGCGGGTTGCGAGAAGATGCAACGCATCTTGAGTCACCAGTATTGGGATGACTGGATCGGGGCAAGCGTTCCGCCGGGAATCGCGGTGGCAAGTAAGTCAGGCGCGATTAGTCGGAGTCGGTCCGACACCGCGATTGTGTACGCACCAGTGCCTTATGTGGTGACGATCTACACCGATTCGCAGAAGGACCGCCGCTGGGTGGTCGAAAACGAAGGTGATGTTGCGATTCGGAAGATGGCGAGCCTGATTTGGAACCGACTTCAACAGCAGAAATACACGCCGCCTAGGGGATTTGAGAAGTTTCTGCCCACTGGTGGCGGAGTCGAGAACACCTAACCCAACCTAACGCCAGGCACAAAAAAGCCCTTGCTCTCATTTGAGCAAGGGCTTTTTTGTTTTCAGTTCTTCGGTCGAGGTGGAGCTTCTTTGCCGCCGCGGACCGTCGTGTCTGGGGACTTGCTGGCTTCTGGAGGTGCTGGTGCTGCTTTATCGCAGGCCACAAGCACAACCAGAAGAAGCGAAGCGATACCTACATTTAGAAATCGCTTCATGCGATCCTATTCGAGGCTGTACTGGTATCGGTAAGCGTTGAGGCCGCCCGAAACCTGCTGGATGGAGAAGAACTTGTCGGTCTGGAGCATCGCTGCGTGACCGTCTGCAAATCCTACACCGCCGTTTCCAACTCGGTATCGCACGCCTTGAACGAGTCTCTCGCCCTGGAACGTGTATCGACCATCGAAGTTAACTCCGTAGGTTGCGCTAGCGTTGTCTCGAGCGTCGAGTGGCGATGGAGTGTTGTAGAAGCAGAAGAATCCGCCTTCAAATCCGCGGGCATCGTAAACGAGGGCCGTTTCTGCAACTCGAGCGATCGCGGTTTGCGAGAGCGATGGGGTTGCGATCTGGTCTGCGCTAACGCCGGTGCAACCGTTGTTGTTGCCGATGTAAGCCGCGCCTGGCTCGAAGCCGTAACCTGCAACGCCGTTCATCAACGCGCCGCCGGTTGCGTAACCCGTTGACCAAAGGCTCGAAGCGCTAGGTCCGGTACCCGAGTAAACGCGCCACTGTGGGAGCATTGCGTACGAGGAGATGATGCCGCCAGAACTTCGTGCCGTACCGGTCAAAACTGGGTCCTTCTGGTCAGTCGCGTTTGGCGAGTAGAACATTCGGAAGTTCTTGACGTATGGCTGAATTCCGAGGATCCAAGACGCATCGTAAGGAATCGTATCGGTGAGGTGCTCACTCACAACCGGTACGAACACGTCTTCGTAGTCTGCGGAGTAGATCAGGTGCGCAAGCGCGATCTGCTTTACGTTGCTCAACGACTGGGTCTTCTTCGCTGCGTCCTTTGCTTGTGCAAAGACAGGGAAGAGGATAGCCGCCAAGATTGCGATGATCGCGATAACGACCAATAGCTCAATCAGGGTGAAAGCTCTATACATTCGGTTCATTTTTTGCCCTACACGAAACGCCAAAGTGCCGCAACCGGCCAGCGCTGTGCTCACTATACAACGATCATGCCCGTTTGAAACAGCGTAGAAATACCAGGGTGTCGGACACTATCCGGACTTTTTTTAGCTTTTGGACCTATTTGATGGTTTCCTTTGGAACCTACTTGAAGACCTAGGTGTTCTGAGTTATTGCGACGTGAAGCGCATAATAAACAAGGAACGCTAAAAAATGACCCAAACCCAACAAAACTTGTCGGCCGGAGAAGAAGCTCGCTTCAACGAATTGATGTCGGCGACGTATCGCAAGGTCTACAACATGGCATTCCGACTTTCCGGTAACCGCACCGATGCGGAAGACTTGACTCAGGAAGCCTTTTTCCGAGCCTATCGTAGCTACAAAGAGTACGAAGGCGACCGTCCGTTTGAGAACTGGATTTTCCGGATTGTCACTCGGCTCTTTTTGGACCTGCTCAGAAGTCGACGAAGACGGGTTAAGACCGTGAGCTACGATGCCCCATTACTCGGTTCTGCCGGAGATGACTCGATTCACTTCGATGTCGCCGACGGCAAAGCGACCCCCGAGGATCAGCTGCTGCAAATGGAATTGAACGAAGACCTGCAGGAGGTCCTGGCAACCTTGACCCCAGAACAAAAGATGCTCGTGGAACTTGCAGACGTCCAGAGCGTGCCGTATCAGGAAATTGCGGAAATGATGGGTAAGCCGGTGGGCACGATTCGCAGTCGCCTGCACCGCACCCACAAGCTGATCAAGGCCCGACTTGAGAAGCGCTTCGCATCTAAGAAGCCGAGCATTCTGATGTCGGGCCGTTTGGTTCCGGTCGGTTAACGAACGCCGAAGCCCATCGAGACGATAGCGGTAATCGCCTTGTCTTTTGATGTGGTGTCGTTCTGCCCATCGTAGGTCACTTCCGTGCTGAAGCGCGGAGTGATCTGCAACGGGCTCATTCGTGCAAATCGCACTTCACCCAGGCTTCCGCCGGCACTCTTGGCAATCTCTTCTGCTCTTCGCCGCGCGTCCTTGGCGGCTTCGGCGAGGATCTGCACCTTCTCTTCCTGAATCTTGGTGTAGAGGAACTGTGGCGAGTTTGAGTTGAACGAGACGCCCGTGGCAATGAGGTCGGTTGTCTCGCGCGAAACTTTCTCTACGAGGTCCACGTTGCTACTTCGGACTTCGATGACCTGAGTCAGTTCGTAACCATCGATACGACTGCTAGTGGTCTCTTCCCCGCCGCCGACATTCTTCACGTTGATGTACACCGGCGAGGTCGTGATGGCCATGGTGATGATCTCAGTGTCTTTAACGCCCTTCTTCTTGAGATAGGCAACCACTTGATCCATGCCCCGCTTTACGGCGCCGTATGCGTCGGTCACGGTCTTGCCTCGGTAGCTGACGTTTCCAGACCAGATGATGAAGTCGCTTTCGATGTCCTTTCGGGCAGACCCCGTGACGCGGATCATCTCATCGGCCCCGCGAGAGCGAACGATGGCTCCGCTAAGGAGATTGAAGGAAATCACCACGCCCACGGCGACGACAGCGGCGGCGGCGACATTAAATGGATTCGCGGAATTTGACATCGTATCCGCTTACTATAACGTTTCTCGTGAATTTACGATCCGTCATGTTTTTATGCTCCATCGGGCTGTCTTGCTGGCCGAGGCAATGCCAACTTGTGTTGTCGAAATTTCAAACAAAATTGGCGAACTAACATTTATGTCTGCCGTGTGATATGTTGGGCTGGTGGGCTCGCCCGCAATTCAGCTAATGAAAAACCATCTTGGGTTGACTTTGGGAACGGCCGTTTTCGGCATTATTGCAGTGGCAGGGATCGTGATTGCGAATCCTGTCAAGCAGGGGCGTGATGGAGGAAGCCTGCAATCTTTTGTAAAACAACAAGACATGGCCGCACGAGAGACGATTGCCACTAAAATCGGCCCAGTCGATGAGCGCACAGTTGACCGGATCAACGAAGTCATCCTTACCCAGTCTGGCGATGGGCTCGAATACAACCGATCGGCGCGGACAATTCAAGCCTTCGCGAATGATGAAGGAGCCATTGATTACGAGATCAAACCTAGCGGAATGGTCAAGATTCTGCCCGCCGTATCGCGATCGGGAAGCAAGACAGCCGCTAGAGACTCGTACCTCGTTCAGAAGACAAAGGACGGCAGAGCCGTTGGATATTTGTGTGTCGTGATTGGCCAAGGGGTGGGCACATATCGTGGAACAAAGGCGCTGCCGGCCAAGTACGCGAACACAAATCCTGGAGCCATTCTGCTCAATGTCCCGATGCCGAATGCGGCTCGCCGATCTAACGAAGTGAACGACGGGGAATTGGACGAAGCAGCGGTCGAATCCATCCTTTCCCCAGAAGGAGACGGTTGCAGCACCTCTGAATCGGCCGGGATGCTATCGGATACAAACAGCTCAGATGCTCAGGGCCTTTTATGGGGACCTTGGACGGGCACTGGTTCGACTGACTGCAAGTACGCGTGGCTTTGCGTGAACCACTGTCAGGAAGGCACATTCGAGTTTCAAATTCGAACTCGGCGACGGCTGAACAACACGATCATGACGCAGACTCGATGGGAACGAATCTGGTGCGGATGCTGATGATTGACTGAACAGGTCGGGGGTGCGATCAAGCATCCCCAAATCCATCACATATGTGGCGTGATCAGGTGCTTTTCGACTTGGCCAACCATTCGGCCGCGAATTCGGATGGTGATTGTGCGGTGCTCGTTCCTCAATTCTAGGGGCGAGGCGGCGATGATTGTGCCAGGTCGCTTCAAGAGTCGATGGAGGTCCGAAACGTCGCAAGAAGCCATTTCGGTTGCGCCGGAGAGAACGCGCACGAGGTGGCCGCCGGCAGATGCTTCGATCTGCATGCTGTGCTGCTCCGATATTTGAACGGAAAAAGGCGGGATCACCATGAACAAGATAAAGCATAGCGAGACCAATCATGAGTCCCGAGTTCAGTGGTCGCACAAATACGTCTCGGATGGTCAGCGCACGATTGAGCCGTGCAGGGACGGTCAAAAGAACCAATGCGCGCGGAAATAGGCGTATGCTGACCTTGATGTTTTCAGCCGTCCTCGCCGTTATGGCACTCCATTCAGGGCCAGTTTCTGCTCGCTTGCAAGATCCCGCAACGGCGGTGGCTACGAAGCCGATTCGGATCAGTATGAAGGCGAGCCGCGTTCCGGTCGTTCTTCAGCGGCTGAGTGGCGAAGTGGGAACGGTTCTCGAGTGTTTGCCCGTTTTTGAAAACGACGTGGTGCTTCTCGATATTCGTGGACTCTCCCAAGAGGCACTCTTAAACGAGATTGCGTACGTTGTCGGTGGAAAGTGGGAGAAGTCTCCCGCCGGGCTGAGACTGATCCCAGATGTTTCGCAATGGCAGAAAGATCAGCGCGAGGATCAGGCTTCGGCGGCGAAAGACATGCGGGCACAGATTGCGAACCGGGCAAATCCGCCAAAACCAACGGCCAAGGGATCTGAGGACGGCCGCATGGCGAGTGAAACCGAAGGAAGCGAGATCGCAAAAATTTTGGTAGGGCTGGACCTGACTCGGGTCGCCAATATGCGCCCGGAGGAGCGACTCGTTTATTCCACGTCGCCGACACGAATGCAACTCCCGCTGCCCGATTCTGCTCGAGGAGCGGTAGCAAAACTCGTTGAACGCCACAACCAGCGGGTTGGAAATTCCGATGAACCACAATCTGCCGAAGAGATCGCGGCAATGGCGATGATGCCGGAATCCATGAAACGGATGATGCGGCTACAGCGACGCCCGATCACTGCCTACACGAAAGCAAACCTTGTGATTGCAAATGCTGGTTTTCTTGGCGGTTCGCAAGCAACGCTCACCGTTTACAACGCCAAGGGTGAGGTCGTGCTGGTGGAAAACGACATGGTCGGAATTGGCGGCATGTTTGGCGGAATGATGGGCGCAATGAGTGAGGCGATGGAAGCCGTTGCCGAAACGCTTGGCGATGCGCTGAACGGCGAAGAACCGGAGAATAAAGAACCGGAAGTCGAGGTGAAGCTCTCGCCGCAGTCAAAGGAAATCGCCCGAGTCCTCAGCATGATGTCGTTTGCGCGGACGGACAGCTCGACTCCAACGCCGCCTAGTGAAGAAGTGATGCGCATGTTGGCGCAGCCGGATCAATTTGACCCATTGAGTTTTCAGACTTCAGAGTTGGTGCTTGGAGCGTTCCCAAAGCCGAACCGCTCCGTGGTTGCGCGGCTAGCTGACTCCGCCTCTGACATCGCGGTGCTGCTACCAAGCGAAATCCGAAAGCAGTTGGCCGCGACCCACGAAGTGGTTGAAGAAGCAGACTTGGTTCGAATTCGGCCACTGAAGCGATACTTTGCTCGACGAGATCGCTCGGATCGAACTGCGCTCGCTCAGCTGATTCAAGCCTCTCAAAACGACGGTGCGCCGAGCCTGAAAGAACTTGCAAGCTATGCATCGCGCGCGGCAAAGCCAGAACTCACGTCGGTGAGTGGCAAATACCTTCTGAACATGGTTCCGAGCACGATGTCCTACATCATGATGGGCACTTCGAACTGGGGACTGCTTCGATGGTACGGAAGCCTTGATGGCGGAGCGCGGGGTCGTATCCTCACTGGAACCCCGGTGAACCTGGCGGCGATTCCGTCTGGCCCGACTTCAGAATTTCTCTACAGTTCGGAGGCCCTTCCGAGTCCGCTCGGCACGGAAACGGACTTCATGAGCTCCATGATGAGTCGCATCATGCCGGGGGCTGGTTCTGGGGATTACTCATCCGAACCTACGGAAGTCATGCCGGCCGGTGTGCCAGCGGCCGGGACCCTCACGGTCACCACGGAGCGCGAGTACTTTGTTGTGCCAGCCGAGAAAAAAGACATGGGCGGCTTTGGCGGGATCTCGGTCATGGGCATCGACGAGCTTGCAATGTTTGAAATGTTTGCGTCCACCGAAGAAGGCAAGAAGCAGATGACGGTCATGTCCAGCTCGCTGCCGAAAAATGTTCGTGTCGGAAATCGAGCGAAGTACACCTTCCGGTTCCGCGTTTCTTCGAATGCGGAAGTGGTCGGAAGTTTGTTCGACGATAGCCTGGACAAGAACGCGGCGCCCGTGCCGTTTGGAAGCCTTCCCGCGAACGTTAAGGCGCAGGTTACGGCACGAGCGGAGAAGTTGAAGAAGACGCCGTTTGGACAGATGATGTCCACCGCCGGCGCCTTCAACTTCGGTCAGGGCGGGCCGCCTCCGTAGTCGCTAAGCGATTGCGCCGAGACTGCGGAAGTAGTCGTGAATCATGGGGTGGCCGGTCCAGAAGGCGTTCGCCCCTTCTCGCTCGGTCGTTTTGAAGGTGTGTCCGTTCTCGACCAAAATTTCAGCGCATCGCAGGAAATCGGCCGGGCGGTCGGTGTGCTCTGAACCTACAAGGAGCCAGCCGAGCGGATGGCCGCTGTATTGCCGATCGGTGACGTCCCAAGACGCGCCGAGGTCGAACAGGGTCTGGAGTGATTCCGGCTGGCCGTGGAAACAGGCGTCGTGGATCGGGAATCCGCCGTTGAACGGTTCCGGCGTGTCCACGCTGAAGCCGGAAGCGACCATTGCCCGAATCGCTCGGGCGTTCCCTTTGGCCACCGCCGGAAACAGCGCAAGGTGCATGACTTCCGGATAGTCTCCGGGTACGGCATCGCCGTCCCAAAGAGAACGCCAGACGGGCTCAAGACTTGGCACGGTGAGTAAGTGACCCTGGTCCTCTAGCCACTCTAGGATCGCAAAGTCTCCGGTCATCGCGGCAACGTCTAGCGCGTTGACGTTGAACATCGGCGCCACCATGCCAGGGTCGAGACCGTGCTCAACCAAAACTCTGATTGTCGGCAGCTTGCGACCTCTCCAAATGGCATGGTGAATTGCCACGGAATCCGTCTGTTTTAGGCCATGTCGGACCACTAACTCGGTGCAGATCGGATGGTCGAAGTCCAGCGATCGCGCGAGGACATTCTTCCCTTCTGGATCTCCCCCGGCTTCGAGAAGTAAGCGAAGACATTCTCCATCGGCGAACTCGGTGGAATGGTACAGGGCTTCGGGATCGGTCGGTTCTGCTCCGCGATCGAGGAGGAGCTTGGTGAGTTCAGGGAAGTTGTTGTGCCCGGCGGATCCGTAGAGGGCGGTTTCTTCCAGCTCATCGCCCTGCCAGTAAGCGTTCGCGTCCGCTCCGGCGTCCAGACACTTCTGGGCCAGCGCCAGCAATCCCGCTCGATTCTGCGCTCGGGAGGCGTATTTGGAGAACGCGATGTACAGCAGCGGGACCCGATCTAACGGGGGAACCGGGGCAGTCAGATCCTCGACTGCTTCGCCGAGCATCAGTCGGACGGCGGGTTGGTTGCGAAGGCTTGGCTCTCGAACTAGCCACTGATCGGCTTGTTCGAGTCGACCATCGGTGGCGGCCTGGACGAACTGTCGGAGCGCGGTTTCCTCAAGACTCGCCTTCATGGCGGGCCAGCTGTCGAAACCGTACTCGCGAGCGACGGTGAGTTGGGCGTGATGCAGCGCGAACTCGGTGACTTCGGGGAAAAAGGCTTGGAGCCTTTGGGTCGCGCTGTGGTCGCTTGCGCGATGCGCGTTGAGCAGATCGGAGGCTTGCGCCTTTAGGTGTTCAAGGTTGGCTTGATTCGGTAATGAGTTGGACATATGACCTCGGTGCGTGATTTCGGCGGTCTGCGAGCCGACTTGCACGAAGGTGCTGTCTCTTTCACTCAATTCAACTCAGGAGGGATCATCCCTTTCCGCAGACCCGGAGGCGACCTGATCGCCGACAAAATTCTATCACAGATGGTTGACCTTTTTCGATCTTCTTTCGCTAGGAGATATGGAACAGTTTCTTCAGCGGATTGCCGGCATTTGGCAACCGCACGTTGGGCAGCGTGAATTTCTCCTTGCCCATGCAAAGACTCGTGCCCTGGCCTGCGGGCGAAGGTGGGGCAAAACGGAGGCTTGTGCGGTGGACGTGCTGCACCGAATTCTCCGGTCACCGCCGAGCCGGCAGCTGATGGTCGCACCAACCCTGGAGCAGGCGAAAATCCTGTTTCGACGGGTTTGCCGATTGCTCGATGATTACCAGCGAAAAGTCACCAAGGACATCACGAAGTACCGCCCCAAGAACACGCCGTTTCCGGTGCTGGAGTTTGAGGGGCACGTGGTTACCGCGCGGTCGGGCCATGCGCCAGACAGTTTGCGCGGCGACGAAGCGGACCATGTGATCGTGGATGAAGCAGCTTTCGTCCCCGAAGCCTTGGTGACGGAGGTGTTGACGCCGATGCTCTCGACGACCGACGGGTACCTGACTTGCATCAGCACGCCGAACGGGTTCAACTGGTTTTGGCGACTTTTCGACCGCGGCGAGAGAGGCGAGGACGGAATTTGGTCTCGACGATCGCCAAGCTCGGAGAACCCTCGGGTTTCTCGTCACTTTCTGGCGGCAAAGAAGAACGAGTCTTCGCCGCGCAGTTTTGAAGTCGAGTACGAAGCAGTGTTTCGCGAGGCGGCGGGGGCGGTTTTTACTCAGGAGAGCATCGACGATGCCCGTTGTTACGAGTGGCCAAGCTCGTTTTCTGGTCCATTCACGATTGGAGTGGACTGGGCGAAGACGAAGGACTTCACCGCGGTCGCGATCGTTTCGGGCACAAGGGACGAATGTTGGCTGGTCGGCCTAGCGCGCTTTCACGGTCCGCACTTTCAGGACATTTGTGCGCAAGTGGTCGAAGTGATTCGGCGGTATCCCGGAGCGCGCATCTTTCAGGACAGCACGGGGCTTGGCGTTATTGCCGCCGAGCTTTTGCGAAGTCAACTGCCCCGCTTCTCGATCACCGACATCACCTTCACTTCGGGCGGAAAGGAGGAGATGGTTTGCGCTTTGGCGCGGCTGCTGGGCAACAAGCTCCTGCGAATGCAGCCAAACCCGGTCCTAGAACGCGAACTCGCGAGTTATGTTTCCTCCGAAACCTCCGCGGGAAACATCCGCTACGGCGCCAAAGGGTCGGAGCACGACGACCTCGTGACCGCCGTGATGCTCGCGGCGCGCCACCTCCCTTCCCGACTCAGCGGCTGCATCCGCCTTGCTCCAAAGATCCAATTTTCCTATGCTTAACTGGCTCAAAAATCTCGTTTCGAAATCGTCAACGCCCGCCGAAGTCGCGGCTCAACTCACCCTGAGCGACCGAAGGATCGCTAAGATGCCGGGTCTACCGAGCACCTTGGTTTATGACCAAATGGAATTGGACTCGATGGTGCAAACCGCGCTGCAAGTCAAGAAATTGGGAGTCCTGGCCGCTCCGGCAGAACTTGTTCCAGCCAACAATTCGGCTCGCGCGGCGCGGATTCTGGAGTTTGTTCAGCGGGCTTTTGAACGAATGGAGGGCAGCGTGGAGCAGGTTCTTTACGCCGCGATGGATGCGTTCGCCAAAGGCTGGAGCGTGCAGGAGTTAGTGTTCTCCACGGATGCAGATGGGGTTTGGCTCGACGCGGTGCGGCCGAAGAACGCAAGCTTGTTTGGTCTGAACATGGATTCTTTCGGTCGCTTGGACGGACTTCACCTTCAGTTTCCGGGCGAGCCCGAGCAAGATTTGCCAAAGGAAAAGTTTGTGATCTACCGCTACCGGACCTCGCCGGCAATGCCGAAAGGACGGTCCGACCTTGAGGCGGCTCGGACGCACTGGCAGGCTAAGCGGGGTCTGATTGAAGGCTGGCGAGTGCACTTGGAGCGGTTTGCTTCGCCCACCATGCTGGGGCGATTTGACCGGACGGTCTCCGCAGACGAGACGGACTCCCTGTTTCGAAGCCTTTCTCAACTGGCGAATTCGGGAGCGATGGTGTTTCCAAAGGAGTTCGAGGTCTCGGCGATTGGGGGTGATACAACCGCTTCGACCGGCTTTATCGACGCGATTGATTTTCACAACCGCGAAATTGCTCGCTGCATCCTTGGCCAAACGTTGACGACGGATGAAGGCCGGCGGGTGGGATCGCTGGCCCTGGGAAAGGTGCACTTGCAGGTGATGCTGCTGCAGATGGCCTCTCTTCGGAAGGAGCTAGCGGACTCGGTGGTGACGGAGCAGGTTATTCGTCCGTTGGTTGAGCTCAACTTTGGACCGGGGGATATTCCCCGCTATCGTTTCTCCGAAACGCAGCTTGATGCCTTTGCGTTAGGGGCATTGTAAGCCGCTCGCTGGGGTGAATTTAGGTTCAAATTCTGATAAAGCACGTAACGGAGAGCCGTGACTATGAATCTGCACAGAAAAGCCTACATCACCCCTGCAAATTTGTTCGAGGCGCGCCGATCATCACGGTGGTTCCCAGGGCAATGGCCTGGGTCCGGTGAGTTATGAAGAGACCAGTTCTTTTAGTGTTGTTAAGCGTCGTTTCGTCGGCGGCCATGGCGGCTCCGGAGATCATTGCGAAAGGTGAGCTGGAGTTCGGCGGAAAGACGTACGAGCGCGCGGTCATCACTTATGACTTCGAGCTCGACGATTCTGCGGTCGGCACAAACCCTGGAATCGAAGTCTGGGCCGATAAGTCCCTGAAAAAGCGCCTTATGAGTAGCAAGGATGACAATGCCCAGTGGAACTACTTCCCTGAGGCGGCATTCTTCGAAGACGGTCAAGCCGTCGTGCTTGGCTTTCGCGATGCGGCTGACGGCTCGGTCAGCGCTGGCCGGGTGTGGCGTTCGAGTCGAGGATCCATTCTAAAGCAATCGCCCGCCCATTATGGATTTCTCAATGACTCGCAGACACCCGGCGTTTTTCAGGCTGGTCTCTTCCCGGTTGACAAACGATGTGATCGCTTCTCGGCTTACGTTGAGCACAATCGCAACGACGACTACGCGCAAGTTGGGCCGTTCCCTGGTCTAACGGTCCGGGAAGAAGTCACGGGGGCCATTCTCTTTGAGGCTCGGGACGACAATGCAACATGGGATTACAGTGCATTCGTAGCTTTTGCTTTCGAAGGAAAACTGTACATTACGGGTGCTCGGAGAGACAACGCGACCGGGCAGTTCTTCCCTCGCATCTGGACCACCGAAGGTGCGGTCGGAAGTCGCCTTCGGCAGCGGAAGAACGGTTAGTCCTCTCGGACGACGCGGAAACCAACTAATGGGGGCGGTGGACATGAAGTGCCGCCCCCATTCGGATTTCCGAACACGACTCACTGGCTGTTTCGCTTCGTAAGTTCGATCAATCGAATCTTTCAAGTGACGGAGCGGCCAAGCTGATCTGACCTTACGAAAGCCGAATGAAGGTGATCCGGTAGGAACCTTCTGATAAAGTGAAAATTCTTCTGATAATGAGTGAATTTTCAGAATGAATCGGCCAACCATGGCGATTTTCTCCAGATCGGTTGCAGGTTCCAGAAGTATCTGCCGATCATCACCGTGAGTTTTGAGCAAATTGCTCGAACGGAGTGAACCTAATGCGAGCCCTTCTTTTACCGATGTTTTGTCTAGTATCCGCCGTTGCTATGGCAGTTCCGAAAACCATTGCTTCTGGCTCGCTCAAGCACAACGGCATGACTTACCCGTACGCGATCATTACCTTCGATTCGGATATGGACGCGACGGGTACGGGCAACAATCCGGGACTCGAAGTCTGGTCGGATAAGTCGATGACCCTTCGCCTTCTCTCGAGCCGAGATAACAACGCCGCATGGGATTACAACCCGGTTGCCGCCTTCTTTGAGAACGGACAAGCAGTGGTCATCGGCATCAAAGACGCCACCGATTTTTCCCGCAGTGTCGGCCGGGTCTGGCGCTCGACAACAACTTCGATCCTAGAACAGTCTGCCGCCCAGTTTGACTACATCAATGAAGCGCAGGAAACCGATGTGTTTCAGGCTGGCTCGTTTTATGCGACGAAGCGAGACCGCCGAGTTCCAGTTTATGTGGAGCACAACCGCGTCAAAGACTACTCTCAGTCCGGAAGCTATCCGAGCCTGACGATTCGGCACCAGAACACCGGCGCCATTCTGTGGGAAGCGAGAGACTCCAACGTATCTTGGGATTACAGCATGTTTGTCGCTTTCGCGTTCGAAGGCAAGATTTACATCACCGGCGCTCGACGAGATAACGCCACCGGACAGTTCTTCCCGCGAATTTGGACCACCGACGGCACGATCAACGCCAAGCTGCGACAGCGCAAGAACGGAATCTGATTCTCGGACACCTGCGGTTGAACGGTCTATCCGTACTCGGTACAATAGACCGTTCGCCGGCGTAGCTCAGTGGTAGAGCAGCTGTTTTGTAAACAGCGGGTCGCGGGTTCAAGTCCTGTCGCCGGCTCCAGCATTTAGTGTGTCCATATTGGACACATGGGTTACACCCACTCACGGTCCGTTCGAGAAGGTCCGCTTCAGCGAAAAGCCGCCGGGACTAAGCTGAAAGCACCTCTGAACCGCAATCTTCCAACGGATCGTGCCCTGTAGTCCGTCTTGCGGGATTTTCCGAACTCAAAGCAAAGAAAACTCTTTCCATGGGATTCCTCCCTCCCTTCAGAAGGAAAGCGTTACCCATTTGTCGGTATGACCAAAGCCTAAAGCGAAGAAACGCCTCGATTTTGCCAATCGTACACTCTTCGATTCCGTGAACATCAGGAGTCGAGCAAAGCAACGTGAAGTGGCGCACAAATTGATCTAGTTTGAAAGTTCGTCCAGGGCGTTTAGCATGGCAACATGCAAAAGGACAAAACTGCCATCGTCCAGGCATCTTCATAGGATAATCTCATGCAACGGGTTGCCTGGCATTGAGCGGGCAATCCAGCACCACGGCGATGACTGGTAACAAGAAACTTTTCCTGTCTACGGTCAGCAGCGAATTCCTCGCCTACCGCGAATTGCTGACGAAGGACCTCAAGCGTCCCACCTTAGATGTCGCCGTGCAGGAAGACTTCATCGTCACCGGCGCAAGCACGTTGGAGAAGCTTGACGACTACATCCGGGCCTGCGATGGCATCATCCACCTCATCGGCAAGGCAACCGGAGCTGTGGCAGAAGAGCATGCGGTCGCCGCGTTGCTGACAAGATATCCCGACTTTGCCGAAAAACTCCCGCCGCTCGCACCGCTTCTCGCGGAGCCGCAGCCCGGCTTTTCTTACACGCAATGGGAAGCCTACTTAGCCATCTATCACCAGCGTAAGCTCTTCGTGTATCGCCCCACGGACTTCGATCTAGCTGTGCTAGATGTCCCGCGCGCACATCGGTTCGTCTTCAGTGCGGACGAGGAGAAATCGCAAAAGGAGCACTACGCGCGCATCAGCGCGCTTGGTCACGACCGCGGCCCGTTCCTTAACGAGGAGCGTCTCAGCTCCGCCGTTCTCCGTGACCTCGTGGAGATCCTGCCTCGACTGGAGACAACCATCGACGTCTCCGCAACCAAGCTCCCCCACGCCGCCGAGCGGTTGATCGGTCGCGACGAAGACCTCGCCCGGCTCGATGCCGCGTGGAATGATTCGCACAACAACGTCGTCATCATACGCGCCTTCGGCGGCATGGGGAAGACTTCCGTCGTCGCCACCTGGATGGCCGAGCTCGCGCTGAAAAACTGGCGTGGTGCCGAGCGCATCTTCGATTGGTCTTTCTATAGCCAGGGAACCAACGACCAGAGTGCCGCTTCTGCCGAAAGCTTCATCGCCGCCGCGCTCACGGCTTTTGGCGATCCCGATCCCGTGCTTGGCTCCGCGTGGGATCGCGGGGCGCGCCTGGCTCGGCTGGTTGGTCAAGTGCGCTGTTTGCTCGTGCTTGATGGCCTGGAACCGCTACAATATCCGCCCGGACCGATGGAGGGCAAGCTCAAGGACCCGGCCATCGAAGCCCTGCTTAAAGGACTCGCCGCCCAGAACGCCGGGCTGTGCGTCGTGACCACGCGGGAAAAAGTCCCGGACATCCAGCAGCACTACGGACGCACCGCCGCCGACCTGGCACTCACCGCGCTCACTGACCTCGCCGGCGCGGCCCTGTTGCATCATCACGGAGCGACGCGCGCTGGGGCCAGCGCCATTGCAAAGGACGACAAGGAACTCCAAACCGCAAGCCGCGAAGTACGCGGCCACGGCCTCACCCTGCAATTACTCGGACAATATCTGTGGCTCGCGGAAGACGGCGACATTCGTAAGCGCGACACCGTGCGCCTGGCCGATGCAGACCACGAGTACAAAAACGACGCCACCCGCCCCTACGGTCACGCCTTCAAAGCAATCGAAGCCTACGAGAATTGGTTCCAGCGCGAGGACGAGCGGGGCCAACGCCATCTAGCGATCTTGCGGTTGCTCGGGCTCTTCGATCGACCCGCCTCAAAGGATTGCCTCGACGCCCTGGTCAAAGCGCCCGCCATCGACGAACTGACCGGGCCACTCGTCGGGCTTGAACAACGTGATTGGAAGGTCATCACGAACCGACTAGCGGAAATCAATCTCGTTACCGTGCAGGCCGACGGCGGGCTGGATGCCCATCCGCTGCTGCGGGAATACTTCGCGACGAAGCTCCGTACGCAGCAGCCCGAGGCCTGGAAGGCGGCGCACCGTCGGCTCTACGAACACCTCTGCGCGAGAACGGAGGACAAGCCCGACGCCACCCTCGAAGACCTCCAGCCGCTCTACCAAGCCGTAGCCCACGGTTGCCAGGCGGGCTTGCAGCAACACGCGTGTGACACGGTTTTCTCCTACCGCGTTCGGCGTGGAAAAGAAATTTACAGCACGAGGAAACTCGGCGCATACGGTTCCGACTTGGGCGCCATCGCCTGCTTCTTCGAGACTCCGTGGAGCCGCATCTCGCCGGCACTCACGGAAGCAGCCCAATCTTGGTTGCTGGGCGAAGCAGCCTTCTGCCTGCGCGCCTTGGGGCGGTTGACCGAGGCCCTCGATCCGTTGCGCGTGTCTTTCGAGATGGCCGTCAAAGCAGAGGATTGGCTAAGTGCGTCCATCGGCTACAGTAACCTGAGCGATCTGGAGCTGTTGCTGGGCGACGTCGCCGAGGCAGTGCGGGACTTCAAGCAGACCGTGATCTATGCAGACCTGAGCGGCGATGCTTTTCAGCGGTCGAGCAAGCGCGCGTCCCTTGCCAATGCCCTCAGCCAGGCGGGCGGCCGAGCCGAATCGGAGGCACTCTTCCGCGAGGCCGAGCGGATGCAGGCCGAGCGCCGGCCAAACTTCCCGCGACTGTACTCGGTTTCGAGCTTCAGGTATTGCGACCTGCTCATGATGCAGGCGGAGCGGGCCAGTGGGAAGGTCGGCGGCCGAACGCCGAATGACGGATGGCTGGAGCAGTGCCGCGCAGCCTCCCGGCGCGCGACGCAGATGCTCCCGATTGCCAAGAGCAACAACTGGCTCCTCGATATCGCGCTTTCCCACCTCACCCTGGGGCGCGCCGCGCTCTACACAGCGATCCTGGAACAGAGCGCGGAGTTTTCTCCGCTTCGCCCCCGGAACGACCAGGGGGACACGATTGACCGCGCTGGCCGAACCGGCCTTACGGCCGCGCTGCAAGCCGCAACCAAGGAAATTGCCGTCGCTGTCTCCGGCATCCGCAGCGCCGGGCACCAGGAACTCCTAGTCCCCGCCCTGCTTACCCGCGCCTGGCAACGGAGTCTCACCGGCCAGCGCACCGGCCTCGAGAGCGCGCAGAGCGACCTCGATGAAGCCTGGGAAATCGCCGCCCGCGGGCCGATGCCGCTCTACCTGGCGGACATTCATTTGTATCGCTCCCGCCTCTTCTTCCGCGAAACCAATTATCCTTTCACCGATCCTGACGGCACCCCGCGCACTCCACAGCAGGACCTTGCGGACGCAAGGCGCCTGATCGAGAAACACGGTTATGGCCGCCGTCTGCCCGAACTCGAAGACGCGGAAGCCGCCATCAACCCGCCTCGCGGATGATCCACGCTACGCCGAACCGCTCCATCGGCATCCCCACGATTCGGGATCGTGGCGTAGAGACCTCAGCATTTGGTCAGAATCGCCAATGATTCTAAGGGCAATTTTCCTAAAATAATCAACTATGTCTGTCTATTCCGAATACCGTTGGAGACTCTTGCTCCTCCCCGCCATCCTCGTTGCGCTTGTGGTCTTGGCGCACAACCTTTTGATCGATCTAGGGATGATTCGATTCGCGCTGAAGCTCCTTGCGATTCCGGTTTATCTTGGATTCCGGTTCGTCAACGCTCCAACCGGCACCCTTGAGGAGCGGAAACGGTTTGATGCTTACGATCTGCTCATGCTCAGCACGGTGACCGCCGGAGTGGCAGCGTATTCGCAGTCGACCGCCTTTCTGCCAAGTACGGAAGTTCTGACGCTAACCGTCATTTCAATCCTCAACTTTGCTGCGGGAACGTGGCTTTGGAGCGGGGGTCGGAAGCCGGTGGCCGGAGCGAACTCCGGCCAGTAGCGCTAGGCGAGCAGCTTCTTTACGACGTTGCCGTGAACGTCCGTCAGCCGGAAATCTCGGCCTTGGTATCGGTAGGTCAGGCGGGTGTGGTCTAGGCCCATTTGGTGAAGGATGGTGGCGTGGAGGTCGTGGACGTGGACGGGGTCTTCGGTGGGGTTGTAGCCGAGTTCGTCGGTTGCGCCGAGGGAGATTCCGGGCTTGATTCCGCCGCCGGCGGCCCAGATGGTGAAGGCGCGCGGGTGGTGGTCTCGGCCTTTGAACGGCGAGCCGCCGCGGCCTTCGTTCATCGGCGTTCGGCCGAATTCACCGCCCCAGATGACGAGGGTTTCATCTAGCAATCCGTTTCGCTTGAGGTCCATGACAAGGGCGGCGGCCGCTTGATCGACTTCCTTACACAGCTTTGGCAAGCGCGTCATGATGTCGTCGCCGGGGCCGGTGCCGTGGTTGTCCCAGCCTCGGTGGTAAAGCTGCACGAACCGAACTCCGCGCTCGACGAGTCGCCGGGCGAGGATGCAGTTATTGGCAAATGACCGCTTGCCGGGTTCTGCTCCGTACAACTCGATCGTCTCTGGCGTTTCCTTCGACAGGTCGGCGAGTTCCGGGACGCTCGTTTGCATTCGGAAGGCGAGCTCGTACTGGGCGATTCTCGACTCGATTTCGGGGTCAAGAACCTGCTGGAACTTCAGCCGGTTCAGGTCGCGGACGGCATCTAGCATTTCGCGACGCGTGCCGCGATCCATGCCTTTCGGATCCTGCAAGAACAAAACGGGATCGCCTTCCGAGCGGAACTCTACGCCCTGATAGGAGGTCGGCAAGAAGCCGCTGCCATAGCAAGCCTTGCCGCCATCCGGGTTGTTTTCTCCGCTGAGCAGGACTACAAAACCAGGCAGGTCTTCTCGCTCGGAACCGAGGCCGTAGGTGAGCCAGCTACCGAGGCTCGGGCGGCCGGGGAGTTGGAAACCCGTATTCATGAACAACTGCGCGGGAGCGTGGTTGAACTGGTCGGTGACCATGCTGCGGATCACCGCGACGTCATCGGCAATGCCATCGAAGTGCGGCATCAGTTCGCTCACCCACTGACCCGACTTCCCCGCTTGGCGGAACTTGTAGGGTGAGCCGAGGAGCTTGGGCTTGCCTCGGATGAACGCGAATCGCTCGCCGTTCAGAAGGTCGTCCGGACACTCTTGACCGTCGAATTTGGTCAAGGTCGGCTTGAGATCGAAGAGCTCGAACTGCGAAGGCGCGCCGGCCATGAAGAGGTAAATGACGCTCTTCGCTTTCGGAGCAAAGTGCGGCGGTTTGACCGCCATCGGGTCCGTCCGCTTTTGCTGGGCACCAAAGGCGTTGCCGCCGAGCATGCTGGCGAGGGCGAGTCCACCGACCCCGTATCCGGTTTCGCGGAGCAACGTGCGGCGGGTGATTTCGCGCAGGGCGATTTTGTCTTGTTCTTCTTTGTAGTTCATCCCGGGTTACTCCTTAGTGATCGTCTCGTCGAGGTTAAGCAGCGCCATGGCGGCTAGGTCAAGCGAGTTTTTGCGTTTCTTGGCGAGCGCGAGGAGGCGATTGAGTTCGGCGGCCGTCGGTCGGCGTCCGGTGCAAAGTCGGAAGCCGTATTTCAGTCGGCTGGCAAGGTCTGCCCCACCTTCGCGGGTCATCCGCTTGCTCAGCGCTTCCGCGGCTTCGATGACGGTTGCATCGTTCATCATCGCCAGGGCTTGGAGCGGAGTGTTTGTTTGGCTGCGCCGAACGGTGCACTCTTCGCGGCTTGGAGCATCGAAGGCGGCAAAGTTCGGATAAGGCGAGGTCCGCTTGATGAAGGTGTAAATGCCGCGGCGGTACGCGTCTTCGCCTTGGCTCGGAATCCATCGTTCCCCGCTGTAAGGACTGTTCCAGACGCCCGCAGGTTGGCTAGGAAAAACGCTCGGGCCACCGACCTTTCGGCTCAGCAACCCAGAAGCGGAGAGCACGGAGTCGCGGATCAACTCGGCTTCGAGTCGAACGCGCGGGCCTCTTGCTAGCCATTCGTTTTTGGGGTCCTTGGCCAATGCCGCTTGGGACACCGTGCTCGATTGCCGATAGGTGCTGCTGAGAACGATCTTGCGGTGCAGTGCCTTCTGGTTCCAGCCGCTGGTCACGAATTCATTTGCAAGCCAATCGAGGAGTTCTGGGTGCGTGGGCGGCGAGCCTTGCGTGCCGAAGTCCTCCACGGTTTCCACAATGCCACGTCCGAAGTACTGCTGCCAGACGCGGTTCACGAACACGCGCGCGGTGAGCGGATTGTCCTTGCGAACGAGCCACTTAGCAAAACTCAGACGATCGGCGCGCTCGCCGGGGCGGAGCTTTGGAAGTTGACCCGGGACTCCGGCCGGGACTTTCTCCTTGCGGCCCATGAATTCGCCCCGGGTGAGGAGCCATGCCGTCAGGGGTTCGGTGGTTGGCTTTTCGCGAACGATCAGCGCGGTTGAATCCTCGATGGTTCGATCAATGGCTCGCTTTCGGCGCTGCAGCGCGCGAAGTTGCTCGTTCTGCTTGTTCAGCCCAGGGTGGGCAAAGAGGATTTCGTCTTCGCTGGCCTTCGGCGGCAATGCGGTCCAAAGCGCGGTTGGCTGGTTCGAACTGGTGACTCGGAATTTGCCGAGCCGATGCTCGAGCCATTCCGTGCTGCCGAACCGCAGAACCAGCTTGCGTTCGCCGCTACTCGGCAGCCCCTCAAATCGGAAGCCCGCCGCAAGCGACTTGCCCACGCCGTTGTAAGCCGCCCAACCGGTTTCGACGTTGCCGTCGTTGACGTCATGGACACTGTATCCCGATTGCGTGATGTTTGCCGTCGCCGCAACCGGTGAGTACATCTTTCCACCAATCTCGAGGAACACCTCGCTTAGGATGAAGTTGCCGCTCGATGCCGTCCCTGGCCCTTTCGCTGGAAGCGCAGCATCTGGCTCAGCGTAGACAAAGAGCGTTGGGCTTGAGTTTCGATTGCTGACGGAGACTTTGTAGTCCGCGGTTCCGGCACTGCCTTTTACGAGGAAGAATTCGCCAGATTTGGATGCCGTGAGAGTTGGCGCGGAGAGCTCAACCTTCCCCGGTTCTGGCGTTTCCACAAGGGGCGCTTGCGATTTGTGCTCAGCAAGAATTTCGGCCTTCTTTTTGGCAACCTCGGCGCTCGCTACTTTTTCTGAGGCCGCGATCTCGTCCAGTTCCTTTCGGGTGCTTTCTGGGATTACGTTCAGCACGGGCTCCATCCAAAGCTGGCCGCCCACGTTGTTGTCGCCGGTGACCTCGTACTTCGTGTTGCCCATGAGAGCATAGAGGCCGTAATAGTCCTTCTGGGAGATTGGGTCGAACTTGTGGTCGTGGCAGCGGGCGCAGGCGACGGTGGCCCCCATGAAGACCGAGCTTGTGGTGTTCACGCGATCGACGATCACGTAGTGGTACGCCTCGGCCTGGTCGACGCCGCCCTCCATGTTCTGCATGGAATTTCGCAGGAATCCGGTGGCAATGAGCTGATCTTGATTCGCCTTCGGAAGCATGTCTCCGGCGACCTGCTCCGTGGTGAACTGATCGAACGGCATGTTTCGATTGAAGGCATTGATCACCCAGTCTCGATAGCGCCAGGCGGTTCGGATGCCGTCTTTCTCGAAGCCGTTGGTGTCGGCATAACGCGATAAGTCGAGCCAGATTCGGGCTTGCCGTTCTCCGTAATGCGGGGACTTCAGGAGTTCGTCGACTTTTCTTTCATAGCGGTCGGCGCTCTTGTCGGCTAGGTAAGCGTCAACTTCGGCAGGCGAAGGCGGAAGGCCAACGAGGTCGAGATAGAGGCGTCTCAGAAGCGTCTCTTGTGGCGCGGGCGGGCTTGGTTTTAGCCCTTGTTCTTGGAGCTTTGCGAAGACGAATTTGTCAACGCCATTTCTCGCCCAAGTTCCACCGACCGTTGGTGGCACCGGCTTTGTTACGGGGCCAAACGACCAGAGTCCGGCACTCTTTGTTTCCGTCTTTGCACCGGCGGCGATCCATCGCTTCAGGGTGTCGAGCTTCGCGGCCGAAAGCGGGGCAAAGCCCATCGGCATTTGCGGCTTGCCGTCGAGACCGAGAACTCGGCGCATTAGCAGAGATTCGTCGGGCTTGCCGGGTTTGATGGCCTTTAGAATTCCGGCCTTGGTGAAAAGGTTTAGGCCAGCCTTTGGCGATTCCGCGCCGTGGCAACCGCTGCAATGGGCTTGGAAAATCGCTTGGACCTCGTTAAAACTGGGCTCTGGGAGCGGCAGTTTTGCCCCTTGATCGACCCATGCCTGAAACTTTCCGATTTCGGCGGTGGACATGGTGTCGCCCATCGGCATTTTCATCTTGCCGTCGGTACCGAGGATTCGGACCATGAGCAATGACTGGGCCGGGTTCTTTAGGTTCAGTAATGGCCCCGAAACGCCGCCTTTCTTCCAGCCAGCGATCGTGGATAGGTCGAGTCCGCCCTGCGACTTTTCGCCCGTGTGACAGCGAAGGCACTTCTGTTTCACCAGCGGCTGAAGGTCTTTCTCAAACGAGACTGGTTTGGACTGCCCCATGGTGAAAGCAACCCAAACGACCGGAAGAAATCCTAGTCCGAAAAGCCGAAGTTGTTGCGCCATTGCTGACTCCTATCGTACACGCTCAAACCCACGAATGGAAATCGATGTGGAACACTCTCGGCAATGACGAAACGTGCGCTGGTTACGGGGGTTACCGGGCAAGACGGGGCATACCTCTGCAAACGCCTGATTGAACGTGGATACGAGGTCCATGGCGCGTACCGCCGCAGCGCGAGTTCCGATTTTTGGCGGCTGGATTACTTAGGAATTGCCGACCAAGTGAAGCGCGTTCCGTTCGATTTGCTGGAGCCGAGCAACATTCTGCGGGCGATCGACAAGGTTCGGCCGGATGAGATTTACAACCTCGCCGCGCAGAGCTTCGTCGCCCTCAGCTTCGAGCAACCGATTTACACGACCGACGCCGACGCCCTCGGCCCGCTTCGCATTCTTGAAGCCATTCGGACGGTAGACCCATCGATCCGGTTCTATCAGGCCAGCACCAGCGAGATGTTTGGCAAGGTGCAAGAGACGCCGCAGAAGGAGTCGACGCCGTTCTATCCCCGAAGTCCGTACGGCGTGGCCAAGCTTTACGCCCACTGGATCACCGTCAACTATCGCGAGAGCTACAACCTGCACGCGACAAGCGGGATTCTTTTCAATCACGAATCGCCGCTGCGTGGCACCGAGTTTGTGACGAGAAAAATTACGAGCCATCTCGCACTCATCAAACACGGCCGCACGGCTCCGTTGGAGCTTGGGAATCTCGACGCTCATCGAGATTGGGGATTTGCCGGGGACTACGTTGAAGGCATGATTCAGATGGTGCAGGCCGATCAGGCGGACGATTTTGTGCTCAGCACTGGCGAAATGCATACCGTGCGAGAGTTCGTGAATCGCGCGGCCGAGGTGGCTGGGTTCCGACTTCACTGGGAAGGTGAAGGCGCGAGCGAGTTTGCGAAAGACGACGACGGCAAGACCATCGTACAAATCAAGAGTGAGTTCTACCGACCCGCAGAAGTCGACACCTTGCTTGGCGATTCGACGAAGGCCCGCACTCAGCTCGGCTGGAAGCCGACCACAACCTTCCAAGAGTTGGTCGAAATGATGATGACGGCCGACCTCGACCGTGCTGCCCGAGGGATCCTCCGGGTCTGATGTCGACACCACTTCTCGGTCGCACGAATCAGGCTTTCCCTGCCGTTTGGTTGAAGCTGGAGGTTCCGGCGGACCTTACGGAGATTCCTCTGATGGTGGAGGCGGCGCGAGATTCAGGTCTGCCGTTGGACATTTCGAGCCGACCGATTCTGTGGGGCGGTTTGATGCGCTCTCATAGCGGGGTCGTGATTGCCCGCGGAACGACGGACTATGAGCGCTCCAGCGACCACACCCACGCGACGGACTTGGTCCAGAGCCATCTCATCGAGACGCTGAGTTGTATGGGGCGGGACTATCTGGACTTCTATCTGATCCCGGTGCGCCGTGCGGTGGAGGAGTATCAAATCTCCGGAGCCTTGGAAGCGCTTGAATCTGCTCGGCAAGAGGGACACTTGAGATATCTCGGGCTGGTCTCCGAAGGACCGGCGTTGGCGACTCTCGGTACTTGGCAGTTTCACGATGCGTTCGAAGTCATTGCACTCTCCCAGTCAGACGAGGATGCGAAGGAAACGTTGATTCCCACCGCACGATCGCGGCGAGTGGGAGTGATCCAGATCGGCAACCAGGCTTCGGAAGATGGTTCGCCGGTACTTTGGCCCGTTCGGACCGCGCAAGAGATTCTGGACCTCGCCGCTGCGCAATAAGTCTTTACCATCGCTTAACCAAAAACGGTCATAACATAGCGTGACTTCGCTCTCCCTTCTTTGCTCTGTGGCGATTGCACCGGCAAACATCCTCACCGTTCCGCCGTGCATTCAACTTGGCAATCAGGCGGCAAACGGCCGATATTCGCTGGCGCTCGTTTGGCATACGCCGAACAACCCCTATACGTTTGAGCTGAAGTACCAACAGGGCACCTCCACGAAAACGGCCAAGCTCGACTTCAAGACCATTTCGCCCGAAACGGTTGAGCCGCACCGCGTTTACTCCGCCGCGCTTACCGGTCTGAAGCCCGGGGACAAGATTCAATACGAGCTTCGAGAATCTGGCAGCGTGGTTTACACGGGAACCGCAATCGCGCCAAAGTCAGATCGACAGGACCACACATTTGCCGTCTTCGGCGACTGTGGCACCGCCTCACTTGTCCAGGCGCAGATCTCGTATCAAGCCAGCCGCACGAACCCAGATTTGTTGGTTCTTACCGGAGACATCGTGTACGACAACGGTCGGGTTTCGGAATACAAGTCGGAGTTTTGGCCCTATCACACGCGTTCGGACGCTTGGCCGAGCAAGGGTTCTCCCCTTCTCACCCAGACGCTTACGGTCGGGATTCCGGGCAACCACGATATCTTGATGCGGGATCTGAATCGCTTCCCGGATGCCCAAGCATTTTTCTACTACTGGCACCAACCGCTTAACGGACCTATCACGCAAGTGGGCGAGCCGGGATCGACGGTGCTTACCGGCACCCCAGAGAGACTGGCGGCGTTCCAAAAGGCAGCGGGACCGAACTATCCACGCGGCGCGAACTTTAGCTTTGACTACGGCAATGCCCACTGGACTTGCCTCGACGCAAATCCGTACGTCGATTGGACCAATCCAAAGCTCCGCCAGTGGCTAAAGGACGACCTTGCGAAGGCGGCGAAGAAGACGTGGCGGTTCGTGAGCTACCACCAGCCGAGCTTCCACAGCAGCACGACGCACCAAGGCGAGAAGCAAATGCGCCTGATCCAGGAAATCTTTGAGGAGGGCAAAGTGGACATCGTCTTCTGCGGCCACGTTCACAACTACCAACGGACCTTCCCGATCCAAATGGGTGCGAAGAAGGGCGCCACACGTGAAGAGCTTGTGAAGGACGACTGGGCAGTGGACAAGCAGTTCGACGGGGTGAAGAATCTGAAGCCGAACGGCGTCATTCACATCGTCGACGGCGCGGGCGGACGCGGCCTTTACAACGTGGATTTCAACGGCGCGCCCGAGAAATGGAAGCCGTTCCAGGCCACCTACATTGCCGATCACAACTTCAGTCACGTCACGGTGAAGGGCAAGAGGCTTGTGCTCAAGCAGATCAGCCGGACGGGAACCGAAGTCGATCGGATGACGATCCAGAAGTAAGCGCGACATACTGAAGTCATCTCTCGTGACGGCTTCTGAACTCACTCTCTTTCTCAACTACGCGGCGGGGCTTTGCGGCTTGATGGCGATTGTGAACCTCGCCCGCTTAAAAACATTTCCGGGAGCAAAGTTGATGGCGGTTGCCTTTGGCTGTATGGCAGCGGCAATCTTGCTTTACGGTCAGAAAGCTCCGAATTGGGCAGTCGGCATTTTTGGCGCCGGAACCTTACTGGCGCTGATCTTTAATTTTCAGCGACAGGCCGAGGCAGCACAACGCAAATGAAGATCGCAATTGTTGGCGCCGGGTTCTCCGGCTTAGAAGCGGCGCATCGGTTGAATGACCTCGGTCATGAGACAACAATTTTTGAAGCGCGGGATCGCGTAGGTGGCCGATGCCACACCGTCCGCGAGGGAGACGCCGTCTTCGAAGCCGGCGGCGAATGGATCGATGCGGATCATGACCGCGTGCTCAAGCGAATGCTGGAGTTCAGCCAGAACCTGTTGCCCGCCCCGGAAGAGCCTCGCGGAATTATCTATAAAGGCGAATGGATTTCTGAAGACAACCTATGGGAGGCGGCAGAATCGGATGCGGTTGATCTTGAGAACAACGCCGTTTCACTCTCCGGGAAATTGGTTTTCCCTGGCTGGGAAAACGAAGGATTTTATGACCTGGATGACGAAACTCTAGAGGGCCTCGTCGCGCAGATCTGTCAGTCGGAAGTTGGCAAATGGTGGGTATCGGCCCAGTTACGGAGCGACGAAGGTGACGATCCTGAGCGCATCGGCCTTCTGGGTTGGCTATTAGGTTATCGACTCTATCTCGACCGGGAAGGCGCGGAGATGTCGGCTTTTCGATTCGAAAACGGCGCGAGCGCTTTGGCCGAACAAATGGCAGTTGGGCTGGGTATCCGACTTAACACCAAAGTTTCCGAAATCCACCAAGACATTGACGGTGTTACCGTTGATGGTCACCCTTTTGACCTCGTCGTCATCACGGTCCCTCCGAGCGTGACCCGGCAAATCAGGTTCAAGCCAGGCTTGCCGGATACCGCTCACCTTAGCCAGGAGCGATGCGAAATGAGTCGGGCGATCAAGCTGACCTGGCAGTTCAAGAACAACTTTTGGAACGGAACGCTTGGAAACGGGAACCTGCATTGGGACGGCAAGTTGCAACAGATCTGGGATGCCGGGCTAGGATCGGCTCCGATCCTAAGCGCCTACATTTGCGGACAGGAAGCGCTTGATATTCTTGCCTCCGGTGATCCGCTCGAGGTTGGCCTCGCCGAATTGGAGCAGATTTTCCCAACCGCGCGCGGTGAGTTTGTGAAGGGTTGGGTCAGCGACTGGATCCATGACCCCTTTGCCAAAGGAGCCTTTTCCCACCTTGCCCCGGGATACGTTTTTGGCGGAATGCAGTACATCGCCGAGCCGGTCGGCCGCGTGTATTTTGCCGGTGAGCACACCGCAAAGTGGACGGGGTTCATTGAGGGGGCGCTTGAGAGCGGTGAGCGCGTCGCGCAGGAGATTCACGAGACATGGAGTTAGTTCAGAATTTTCGATGGTTTGAAAACGGCGAAGTGCAGGACATGGTCATCGCCGGTGGCAAGGTCGTTTGGCGCGGCGCCAGCGGCACGGGACCGACGGCAACTCTTGCGAAGAGCCTGAACGGCGCAACGATTGCCCCAGGCTTCATCGATAATCACTGCCATATCATCGCAAGCGGCATCGATCTTGGCCGCTTAAACCTAACTGGCCTGGATTCACATGAAGCCGTTCTAGCTGCGCTCCGCGATCGCAACCTGAGCGAACCTGACGGCTGGCTGCTGGCGGTGCAATACGACCAGAACCGGTATGCCGGTGGTCACTTGACGCGGGCGGAGCTAGACCAAATTTCTTCCGCCCGCCCGATCTTGCTCCGGCACTTTAACGGCCATGCCAGCGTTGCGAATTCTGCCGCCTTGGAAATCGCAAACGTCACGGCGGAAACGCCAGACCCGGAAGGTGGCGCTTACCGCCGAGACGCCAGCGGCGCGCCGGACGGCGTGCTCCTAGAAGCGGCCCACGAACGCGTTTGGGGCTTTGTTCCAGATCCGTCGGTCGAAGGGATGGCCGACGCCATTATCCGGGCCGGAGAGAGCATGGCAGGCTACGGGATCACGATCGCGTGCGATATGCAAACCGGTCGCCCCGATCTGCTTTCAGAGCTGAAGGCATACACCTTGGCACTAGAAAACGGCTGCCCGATTGATCTCCGCCTGGTGATCCAGTGGGGGGCAATGTTTGGTCGCCGGGCGGCCGCACCCGAGGTCATTCAAGAGCACATCGCCGCTTTTGAGGCCACCGGCCGTGGCCGCGTTGTTGGAATCAAAATCTTCGCGGATGGCGCAATCGGAAGTGCGACCGCCGCGATCTACGGGGCATATGAAGGCGCAGAACCTGAGCACGGAACCTGGTCTGGGCAGTTGATGTATGCACCAGAAAAGCTCAAAGCAATGACGCTGACCGCCCACGATGCAGGCTACGCGGTGTCGGTCCACGCGATTGGCGACTACGCGGCTGACCTTGTCATGGATGCCTTCGAGGCGACGGGTGAGCCGAGTCGGCACCGGATCGAGCACATCATGCTGATGTCGGACGCCCAAATCGAGCGGCTCTCCAAGATTGGCTGCGCTGCTACGATGCAGCCTGAGTTCCTGCACCGGTTCGGTCATGCCTATTTGCGGAACCTTGGGGCCGAGCGGACGGCAAAGCTGAAGCGGTTCCGTTCGGTGCTCGATGCTGGCATTCCGTTGAGCCTTAGTTCGGACCGGCCGATTGTTCCCGGAGATCCGCGCCTGGCGATCCGGACGGCGAGTCATCGCCCAGCCGGATTCGACGCGACAGAGAATTTGACGCCAACCGAAGCGATCTTCGCGCACACCGTAGAAGCAGCGAACTGCCTCGGGGATACGGGAAGATTTGGCACTTTACAACCGGGGTCTGATGCCCGGTACGTTCTGGTCGACGACCTGCTCTAGACCCAAAAGTCCCAGCAAATCCAGCAGGAAGGGCAAAAAGGAACCGGACCCATATTTCGCTCGTTGAAACAGATGACGCAACATCCTCCTTCCCCCAAGGAGTGCTTAGCACGCAAGTGTTGAGCATAGTCACCGGCCTCGACTCCCTCTCCGGGGCCGGACCCCTTTCCTCCTCAGCTGGCTTGTCGAGCGGCGATAAACGCCTCTCGAGCTTCGCGAGCCAGCTTGAGAGCTTCCGCAAGATCGATGCGTGCATCCAAAAGGGTCGCCTCTGTTTTTGTCGCTGAGTAGGACGCAAGTCCATCAATCGCAAGGGCAAACAGCTTGTAGGCAAGTAGCGCCATCTCGTTCACTTTCGCGAGTTCTGGAGCCGTTTTCCAGGCTTCAAGCAGACCGACTCGTGCGTCGTTTCGACCCGCAATCGCCTTCAATTCGGCCCGAGCCGATGCCTGTTGGTTGGAGACAATGAGGCGAGGGATCAGGTCGCGCAGGGAGATCATCTCCGCCGTGGTGGCAGCATCGAGTTGATCAAAAACGATGGGATAGCGAACCGCCTCGGCCGCATTCAGCTTTCGCGCTGCGAGCAGGTGCGATTGGGCAACCTCGGCGTTTCCGGTCATGGCAAAAGCCTGCGCAAGCCGTAAACGAATCTCGCCCGAGTCTGACGCAACGGCCGCCGACTCAAGGTGCGGAATCGCCGCTTCTGGCTTTCCTTGACTCAGGGACATATCTGCCACAAGCAAGCGAAGTTTAGGATCTTCCGGCGTTTTGGTCAGCGCAAGGTTCAACAAGTCTTGAGCTTTCTCGGGCGAACCAGCGGCAATCCAAGCCGAGATCGCGGCATCTCGGAAACGCGTTTCCTTCGGAACAAGGGCCGCCCCGCCATTCGCACATTCGGCAGCCGCTACGAATTGCCCAGATTCAACCAGAACGTCGACGAGTAGCAATCGTCGCTCCGGGTCAAACGGAGCTTGGTCCACCGCATCCCGAAGCGCGGCAATCGCATAACCGAGTTTCTTTTCTTCTCGGAAGCCCTTGACTGCGGCAAGAAGATCTGCGTTGTTGAGTAACGGTTCCTCGGCTAAGCCATCCACCGGAGGTCGAACTTGACCGGGGTCAAGGGTTGGCGTTGGAACCACGGGAGCACTATTGAGTTCCTTTAGCGGTCCCAAGAAAAGCTTTGATTGCCAGGTGTTCGCAAGGCTGCGGCACGCATCGGACGTGCTAATGGATCCGCCAATCGTAACTTGCACTTCTCCGCGATCACTCCAGACCTTTCGACCGGCCTTGAGCAACTCTGCCTCCGCTAAAGTCCGCCCGGCTTTCGTGATCGTTCGAATTCGGAGGACGTAGCTTGCTTTCAAAACGTCGGCGGCCTTGTTTACGTTTTTGTCCGAGATCGTCTCAACCTCGACATCCAACTTTCCATCGAGAACCGCTTGCCGGAATTTGGCGTCGGTCATGCCCCAAAGAATCGAACTGACGCGGCCCGACTCATCGAGGTAGCCCGCAAGATAGTTTGCGGTGGTTGCGTACGGATCGTCCAGGAAACCGGTTGCGTCTGGCAGTTGATCCGTCACCGTTTGGTACGCAATCAAAATTCGTGGCACTTCGGCCAACGCTGCCAGCGGGGAGAAGGCTGCCGCCAGAACGAGGAGCGAACGAAGCCTAACCACCCTGCAGCACTTTCAGAGCCTGTCGGCAAACGTCAACGGCCTTCTGGATTCGAGCTTTGTCACCGCGACCGGAAGCCATTGCTGACTCACCGGCAGAAATGGCCTTCTGGTAGGCGTCGATTGCCTGATCTTTCTTTCCTGCCCGAGCGTAAGTCAGACCGAGTCGCTGGTTGGTGAACACGGGGTCCGCGCCGGCTTGGAGCGCTTTCTCATAGCTACCGGCTGCTCCGGTGGAGTTGTTCGTAAGCTGTTGTTGGCGAGCCGTGTCCATCATGGCTTGCGCGCCGCCATCGGTCCGAGTACCGCCGCCCTGGGTTTTAGGGCCGCCGTCACGAATCTTGATCTCAATCTCGCCTGGATCGGGTTCTGCGGGCGGAGCATTTCGATCGTCGCTGGTAGGAGGGGTTGTAGGATCGGGGTCCCCGCCGGGCCTTGGTCGGTTTGCGCCATTGTTTACAGGAATTTCTGGTGGCCGAACCGGCTGGACGGAGATGGTTTCATCCGCCGAAGGGAGCCGGGTTCCATCGAACTTCGGAAGGTTCATGGCACTCCGATTACCGCGACTTTCGGGTTCTCGCATTGGAGTTTCCGATGCCCGCTGATCTGTAGTTGGCTGAGTTGAGATGGCTCCGACTTCTCCGGGTTTCGGAGTGTTTGCAGTTTGCGGATTCGTCTGCAGTTGACCGGCGGCATTTTGCTGGACAGGAGTGGTCTGGTTTACCGTCGCACCGTTTCCGGTCTCCGTGCCCAGGGGAGTGGATACGTCCGGCTTATCCTTTGCCGCGACGGTTCCGTTTCCGAGAGCCAACTTAGCTCCGAGAATGCCGATCGTGCCGACCAAAACAACTGCTGCAACTGCGGCCGTGATCGCCAGTCCACGATTCCCGCTTTCCGGAACCCGGATCGACTCTTGAAGCTGGGTTCGGAGTTTGTTGCGCTTGATGCGATCGAGTTCGGAATCAGGGTTGAGATCGACAATGCGGTCGGCAACGTCAAGCGCTCCGGCAATGTCCCCCTGTCGCGCTCGTGCGTCGCTTAGGAGGGTGAGCGCCGACAACATCGTTGGATTGGCTTCCAGGCACGTCTCGGCGCTCATCACAGCGTCGGCGTACCGAGCCTCTGATAGTGCCTTTGCGCCTTCTGAGGCGAGGCGATCTAGTTTTGCCTGTGCTTCTTCAACCTCTAGAGTTGACACTGCGGCCCCACACTTACGGCAAAACGCGCTGTCCAGCGTGTTGAGCGTCGCGCAATTTATACAAGAAACCATTCGGAACTCCCTACCCCAGAGGGTCCGCCGAGTCTACCGAAACCATCACGCTCGACCCCGTCGAGTCTCCCACCGGTAAACCTCGGATAACCCTCTGTAAGGATAGACGCGGCAAGCACGCGTAATTTTCTTCAAAGCCTGAATAAAAACCACGCGGGCACCTTGTTTCGTGCCACCAAACCGGTTTCCGATATCTTCAAACAGGATTCCGGCAACTCGTAACGATAGGACGACTTCTTGCCGGTCGGTCAAAGCAGCCTTTCTCACGATCTCGCGACACTCCGATTCGAATAGGTGGTCCCCGGGAGCCTTGAGTTGGGCAAGTGCCCACACCGGGTCACGCATCCGGCTTTCCTTGAGCTTTCGGTCAAGGGTTTTCTCGTCAAGGGGGCGAGTTTTGGCTTCCCCTTCGCACATGGCCATAAGGGCTTCGGCGACAAATTTCAGATCTTCTTGGTTCATTTTCTTCTCGAATAGTAGACAAGTGTTTACTATATTCTAGAGAAATCGGAGTTTCGTCAACCAAGCAAATGTGCGGGTTTGATCCGTCAAGTCGCCGGGGTAAGAATGGTTGATGTCGGAAACTCAGGGCAAAGGCGCGGTCATCATGATGGACGCCTTGGGTTTCAAGGAATATGCGCGTGGCAAGCCCGCGAATCAGATATTGGAGTTCATGGAGGCTGCGTTTGAGCTCGCAGAAACGTACGTGCCCGAAACCGTTACGGTCACGTTTCTGTCAGATACGGTGATTTTTGCCAGCTGCGGAGCAGAAGCGGCTGACTTCCAATCGGCCGTTGATTCGATCGAAAACGTCTGTACGGCAGCTGCGAAGTTCCTATACGCAATGGCCGATCTTTCTCAAAGTCGCACTACTTCCTCTTCAGATGTTTTGAATTTCCGGGGCGCTCTGAGCTATGGCGAGGTCGCCATTCGCAAGACCTTTTTGGTAGGTGCTGCCATAAATGAAGCCGCTGCACTTCATGAGACCGCTGACGGAGCCTTCATATTCGCTGGTCCATCGGTAATTCAGCTCCTGGCTAGCATCGCATCAGAAGGTGGTACGGCGAACCCAAGACGCAAAGAAATCACACCTCCGTCCCTTCGGGCCCTTTTGCGTAACTACGATGTGCCTTTGGCGGATGGCAAATCCTTTGAAACTTTAGTCTTGAATCCGCTATCCATCATTTCCGGGAAATCCAAGCGTGAGGCTGAGAAATGGATCGAAAATTCGATGTCGGCGTTTCGGTCTTCTGACTTACGCGTGATGATCAAGGCCACGAATACCGAGCGGTTTCTTGAGCAAATGCTTGACAAGGTATTTTCTTAAATTAGAGATGCGAATGGATAAGATGCCACGTCTCGCAAACTAGAAGCCACGCATGAACGCTCAGATCAGTAAAGGTATCAAGCCAAAGCGAAGAGTTACTGTCCGCATTGTCGGCAATACAAACCCTTTCGCAGTCAAGCTCATGGACCTGACGGCGGAAGAGAAAGACATGATCAGACGCGACATTGAGGTCGCGGCCAAGAATCCTGTGCACGGTTTGACAGCTTCAGACAAAGGAACCTACACCGGCAAGATTACTGGTGACCGGTTCGTTTACACGCTGCGCATATTCTCCGGCCACCGTCCTCTTTCTGCGGCCGTTCACACTTTTGAGCCCATAAAAAGGTCGCTGGATCGAACTCAGGAATGCGTGACACCTCTCAAGAGATGGCGACAAAGAGATCCGGCGAAGGCGCGCTCGAAGCGATTTGTAGATTCAAAGTTGAGGCTACACGCCATCACTAACGGCGACTCGCCCGAGTAACCTAGCGGCGTGTTCGCTGAACTCATCCAGCCGGTCCTTGAGCGCCGGGACCTGACTTCTGAAGGGGCAACCCAATTGATGGAGCACTTGCTCAGCGGTGCTTCCCCCGACGCACAGATTGGCGGTGCGCTACTCGCGCTTCGAGTTAAAGGCTGCACCACCCAGGAACTTGCTGCCTTTGCCACGGTGCTCCGAAACAAAGCGGTCCAGCTCGAACATCCTTTTACTGATTTGGTCGACACCTGCGGCACCGGCGGTGGCTCCCCTTCCTTCAACATGTCCACGGCAGCGGCGATTGTTGCCGCGGCGGCGGGAGCCCGGATTGCAAAGCACGGAAACCGCGCGGTCACCAGCAAGTGCGGCATGGCGGATGTCCTGGAAGCACTCGGCATTCAGCTGGGCGGCGAGAGTAGCGAACTTCTCCGCAAGCTGACCGACTTCAACTTGGTTTTCCTCTTTGCACCAGCGCACCACTCAGCCATGCGTGTCGTAGGGCAGGCTCGACGAGACTTGGGAATTCGCACTGTCTTTAATCAGCTTGGACCGCTCGCGAATCCGGCCGGGGCACGCCGGCAGCTGATCGGTGTTTACGACGCTGGGCTCATGCGCAGTATGGGAGAGGCCCTTAGAGCGCTTGGCGCGGATAGAGCGTTGTTGGTCCACGGGCTCGACGACCTAGACGAAATTTCTCCGGTCGCCCCCACCGAGTTCGTTAAGCTATGGGACGGAAAGGTTTCAACTGGAACGCTCACCCCTCATGATTTCGGTCTGGAGCCGGTGGATCCTAGGGCGTTGATACCCGGTCAGACAGCGGCTGAAAGCGCGGAGATGCTGATTGAGGCAGTTTCCGATGTGAACTCGTTGCGAGCAAAGGCAATCTTGCCAAACGTGGCGGCGGCCCTTTGGCTCGGCGGAGTGGCCGAAACCTTGCCTGACGGCGTAGAGCGAGCAAGGGCCGCCATTGCGACGGGAGATGCCGAAGAAAAACTCCGAGCACTTCAACGGGCGGACGCACAGTAATCATGTCAGTACTCGAGAAGATTTTCGCCACCAAGCGAGAGGAAGTTGAGGCAGCCAAGACGAAGGTTCCGCTCTCGGAACTCGAGGCGCTGGCCAAGCTCGCTCCGCCAACCCGCGGGTTCAAGTCGGCATTGCAGAACTTCGACGGCCTAGCCCTGATCGCGGAGGTCAAAAAGGCGAGTCCATCGCAAGGGGTCATCCGAGCCGACTTCGATCCGGTTGAGATTGCGAAGACTTATGAAGGTGCAGCCGCGCAGTGCTTATCTATCCTCACGGATACGCCGTACTTTCAGGGTTCGCCAGAATTCCTGACCGCGGCCCGCGCGGCGGTGAGTCTTCCCTGCCTTCGCAAAGACTTTCTGTACGACCCTTACCAAATTTATGAAGCCCGTGCTTGGCATGCCGACGCGGTTTTGCTTATCGCCGCGAGCCTGAGCACGGGACAGATGCGCGAATTACGAGAACTCGCGGAGCTGCTTGGAATGGATGCGCTTGTCGAGGTCCATAACGAGCCCGAAGTCGAGAGTGCGTTAGCTTCAGGGGCGAGTTTGATCGGCGTCAACAATCGCGACCTCTCGACCTTCAAGACAGACCTTTCGATCAGTGAGAGCCTTCTTCCACTCATCACTCCGCATGCAACCGCAGTCAGCGAAAGCGCCCTGGAGACGCACGCCGATCTTGCCCGAATGGCAGCCGCCGGAGCCAAAGCGGTCCTCATTGGAACAACCTTCACCCGATCACCGGACATTGCAGGGAAAGTAAGTGAGGTCCTGGGGCGATGACCAAAGTAAAGATTTGCGGACTAACACGCCTCGAAGACGCGAGGGCAGCCGCGAACTTTGGCGCCGACGCGTTGGGCTTCGTGCATGAGCCAAACAGTCCAAGATTTATCGGCAACGACGAGCCGAAGTGGGTTGCCGACCTCGATCCGTTCGTGCTGAAAGTCGCAGTCTTTGGGAACGTCAACCGCGTCCCCGGCAAAACCTATTTCGATTTTGTGCAAGGCGTGGACTGGGAACTCTTCCCGGAGCCGGCGACAAAGCGGATTCGCGTCATCCGGCTACTACAGGGTCAAACGGCTCAGGACCACACGGACCAAACGATCAACGCGGCCGCGATTCTGCTCGACGCGTACCGGGCGGACGCATATGGCGGAACGGGGCACAAGGTGGATTGGGACATTGCAGCCGAGATTGTTCAGCGCTCGCAACGGCCGGTCATCTTAGCCGGTGGGCTAACGCCAGACAACATTCAGGATGCGATTCGAAGGGTGCGCCCATACGCGGTGGATGTGAGCAGTGGAATCGAATCTGCCCCCGGAATTAAAAATCTCGAAAAAATGCGAACATTCATCGAACTCGCGAAGTCAGCGTAGTCAGCCGGAACTTTTTCGAAAAAATGCGGGGTCCTCGAAAGGAGAGCAAATGACGACCCCGCTAGGCTTCCACCAAGACCGGACGGCTTCCATTTTCGGAGTCGCCTCAGTCCCTTGGCTGTACGGCTGAGTATAGCGAAAGAAGTCGATTCTTCCAAGTCAAAACTGCGGTTTTTTGCACGGATCGTTAAAGTTCGCTCGATTTCGCAAAACTCAGGAACTCAACCCGAGGGACTTCGGTTGAAGCACCGGTAGGTATAATGCCGAAGCACTAATAGGGGGTGCGACCTTTGGCCGCCGCCATCGAGACCAAGCAGCTCACAAAGACTTATAAGTCCCGTATCCACGGAAAAATCAACGTTGTCGACTCGCTCGACCTCCACGTCGAAGAAGGCGAAATCTTCGGATTTCTCGGCCCGAACGGCGCTGGTAAGACCACAACCATCAAGATGCTCCTCAGCATCATTTACCCAGACGCTGGCGAAGGCTACGTTCTCGGTAAGGAGATTGGGGACATGTCGGTGCACCGACTGATCAGCTACGTTCCGGAGCGCCCGTATTATTACGAGCACATGACGGGACTTGAGCTGCTCAAGTTCTATGCATCGCTCTTCGGCATCAACGACCAGGCCCTGTTTGTTCGGCTCTTGGAGAAGGTCAACCTTCACCGAGATATGAGCAAGACCATCTCGCAGTACTCAAAAGGTATGCAACAGCGAGTTGGCTTGGCCCAGGCTCTGTTGAACGATCCGAAGCTCATGTTTCTGGATGAACCAACGGGTGGTTTGGACCCGATCGCACACCGCGAAATCCGCGACCTCATTCTCTCGTTCCGAGAAGAAGGCAGAACTGTCTTCATTTCTTCTCACGAGTTGAGCGAAGTCGAATTGATTTGCGACCGTGTCGCCATCATCAACAAGGGCGTTATTGCCCGCCAAGGAAAGCTCACCGACTTGCTGCGAGGCGGTCGTGTTGAGGTCACTTTCGAGGGTGTAACTGAGCAGTGGCTGAAAGACAAGGGAATGCGAGATTCCCACGTCCGCACCATTGCGGGCGGAGTTCTGCTCGACACCACGGAAGAAGAGGATATTAACGCTCTTATCGATGCCGCTCGCTCCAATTCGGGCCGAATCGTTAGCATCGTGCCGCGCCGAAAGCGACTGGAAGACCTGTTTATTCAGACGGTCACCGACGCTCCTGCCGCGGCGGCAAAGAAAACCATCACGGTAGAGGAGTCAACCAGTGTTTAAACCCATTGCTTCAATTGCTGCTACCACCGTTGGAGAAGCGATTCGACGAAAAGTACTCTTGATCATCTTGTTGATCGGAGTGCTCTTCCTCGTCGTCGCACCCGGCCTCGGAATGCTCTCGGCTCGATCTGAGACGACAGTTTTGCGAGGAATGATGCTCGGAATCATTCAGCTCACGAGTGCGGTCATCGCGATCGTTCTCACGGTCTACATGATCCCGAACGAGATTGAGCGACGAACGATCTACACGATTCTGTCCAAGCCAGTTCAGCGATGGCAGTTCTTGGTCGGCAAGTACTTCGGTGCCGTTTCCGCTCTCTTGATGATGATGACGTTGATGACGTCTGTCCTTGTCTTCACCTTCTGGCTTCAGCAGCGAGACGCTTCGGCGATTCCTGACCTGATCAAAGCCCCGGTGATGTACTTCGTGCAGATGAGCCTTCTGGCCGCCGTCGCGATCTTCTTCTCGACGTTCGTTTCGCCACTGGTTAACTTCTTCCTTTCTGGCGGTCTGTACCTGCTCGGCTCGCTCTTTGCTCCGTTTTTCCAAACGTTGCAGGAAAGC
The DNA here is from genome assembly GCA_945882415.1 of Chthonomonas calidirosea. Classification (GTDB taxonomy): domain Bacteria; phylum Armatimonadota; class Fimbriimonadia; order Fimbriimonadales; family Fimbriimonadaceae; genus Fimbriimonas; species Fimbriimonas planktonicus. The sequence goes on along the minus strand of CAMCWC010000001.1, from coordinate 209,237 downwards.
CAGGGCACGCCACAGGCGGCAAAGATCTTTGCGCAGTTGGTCAACACCATCTTGCCAAACTTTGCGAACTACAACATCCAGAACCCAATCATCAACCCGGGTCAGCAGATTCAAAACGAAAGCTCCTACTACCTTCAGGTCACCGTGTACGGAGTTCTGTACATCGCTGGTTTGCTGGTTGCCGGAACGATCGTCTTTGACCGACGTGAAGTTTAAGGAGGCTTGATCTAATGTCAATGACCTCCGGAATCAACCGAACGCCGCTCCTTGGAGCGATCGTTGGGTGCGCACTTGGAGTCTTCGTACTGCAAAACGGTATCGGCACACAGCCGACCGGAAAGCAGTACGAGTCCGTCACCGAGACCCTCAAGAACGGCAATACGCGAACCGTAAAGAAGCTGAAAGCAGGAGTGGCCACCCCGGCCTTCCAAGGCATTTCTTCTTCATGGCAGCGAGATTTCAACCAGGGAACGGTGGAGACTCAGGGTCTATCGCCCGACCAGCTGCTGTTTGCCCTTGCTGGCTTCCGAGAAATGATCGCGGGAATCCTCTGGGTTCGCGCCGACTCGTTCTTCGATAGTGGCAACTATGACGCGATCTTGCCGATCATTCGGCTCGTTACCGTCTTGGACCCAAAGCAGATTGACGTTTACGCCACGGGAATGTGGCACATTGGCTATAACTTCACGGACGAAGAGCAGCGGTCCGACCGACGGTACATTCCATCGGCTTTGGCGCTCGGAAAGGAAGGGGCTCGAAACAACTCCCTGACCTACGAAATGTTCTTCGAAACGGGTTGGATGTGGTACCACAAGATCGACGACGACTACAGCAATGCGGTCAAGTGGTTCGAACTCGCTCAAGAGCGACCAGACATGATCCCGGCTCGTCGAAACCTGATCACCAACGCTTACGAGCGTGATGGCAAGGTTGACAAGTCGCTGGATACCCTCTTTAAGCTGTACGAAACGGCCGGAAAGAAAGCCAAGGAAGATGCGGCGTTTGGTAACAAACAGAACCGAGACACCTTGGAAAACAAGCTCGACACGACGCTGGTCCGAATGGTTCAGCGTGGTTGGTTTGCTGGAAAAGACGGGCGACCTCTCACCGGCTATGACGTCAATCCGCCTTTCGATACTGGATTCAGTGCGAAGGTCACGGTTACCGAAGCACGCGTGCTCCGATTCGAAGGAACTTGGAACGTGCTTCCCGTTGGAACGCGAATTCGAGCCGTACTTCGTGACGCGGACTTCCCTAACGCCAAGCCAGCAGGCATGGAATGGGACTTCTCGAACGACGTGAACCTCGATCCGCCGCGAGACAAGACCTTCATGCAGGAGCAGCTGTTTGTTCGAAACCAGCGCTTCAACAAGAAAGTCGACATGAGTAAGGACCCGACCATGTACCCCTTCACTTCGAAGGATTACGTGATCGAGTTCTACTACAACCCGCGTTCGGCTCCGCCTCATATTCAGGATAAATTCTCGTGGAACGGTGAAGGATTCACCGACAAGAACTTCTTGAACACACAGGTACGAGAAGGGCAGCGAGTCATGTACACCTCGGTCAAAATCTCGAAGGATCAACTTCTTCGGCGTGGCGACTGGCGAGAGAAAGTGCCGGTTATCAAAACCGCCAACTACCTCGACAAGGATGGCAAGGCATACAACCAAGCCGACCAAGTCACGATTGATCTTCCTTCGCTCCGAGCGAACTAAGGTGATCACCAATAGCGGCGGAATCCTCGAGATTCCGCCGCTATTTTTTTGTCCGGCCCCTCCGCTTGGAATTGACAAACATCGCATAATTGCCACGTGGCAAATGTCGTCATCGGTGTAGATCTTGGCGGAACCAATGTTCGTGCTGGCGCTTTTTTTGAAGATGGAACTCCTGCCGGACCGGATTATGAAAATTCGAGTCGAGCTCAGGAAGGCACCGATGCAATCATCGAGGCGCTAAGTAGCACGATCCATCAAGCGATCGGTACCGCGAATGGACAGGCGGTATATGTCGGCCTTGCCATTCCGGGACATGTCGATAACGACCGCGGCATCGTTCGCTGGGCACCAAACTTCGGCCGCTACGTAAACGGAGTCTTCGAAAGCTGGCGTGATGTCCCTATTCGTGAGCCACTAGAGCATCGGCTAAACCTCCCTCTCGTGATGGGCAACGACGCTAATTTGGCCGCCCTAGGCGAGTACCGATACGGTTCCGGAAAAGGAACAGCGAAGTGTCTCGTGATGCTCACCGTAGGCACGGGTATCGGCGGTGGCGTGGTCATGGCGCCGCAGAGCGTGCTCGGCGAAGCCAAAGGACCGCTTGTATTGGTCGGAAGCAACCAGGGTGGGGCCGAGCTCGGGCACATCGTGATCCAGGCGAACGGCCTGGACTGTAACGCTGGATCGTATGGATCGCTGGAAGCCTATTGCCAACGAGACTCGATCGTACAGCGCGCCGTTCACCGGCTCCGGCGTGGCCGAAAGAGTTTGCTCGATGAACTTGTGGAAGGTGATTTTTCTCGCGTCACGCCTCGGCTGATTTCCGAAGGCGCGTCGCATGGCGACGTGATGTGCATTGAAGTTTGGCGAGAGGTCGGAGAGATGCTCGGGATCGGCATCGGTACATTGATCAACGTTTTCGCACCAGACGTCTTCCCGATCGGCGGACAGATTGCGAAAGCGGGCGATTTTCTGCTGCAACCGGCAATTGCCTCTGCACAAAACTGTGCGGTCACTTCCCTGTTTGATGATTGCAAGATCGGCTTGGCAGAGCAAGTTGAAGACGCCGGGATGCTTGGAGCTGCTGCACTTGCCTTTGAAGCCAACCGATGGCTACGTGCCAGCGGGTAATCTCACAACGTACTCGAGGAGGATTTGAACCTAAAATGACGGAAGTAATCATGCCTAAGATGGGCGACGGAATGGAGGAGGGAACCCTTCTCGAGTGGCTAAAGAAGGACGGCGACGCCGTCAAATCGGGCGAAGTCATCGGCAACATCCAGACCGACAAGGCAACGCTTGAGCTTGAATCACCTGCCACCGGAACGCTCACCGGAATTATTCTTGAAGCCGGAAATGCGGTTCCCGTTGGACGACCGATTGCGCTAATCCTGAAGCCCGGTGAATCCATCCCGGCTGGTTGGGGATCGGGTGCTCCGGGCGCTAGCGCCGCGCCGGCAGAAGCCGCGCCAGCGGTAGCCGAAACCGCCACGCCCGTCGAAGCACCGGCCGCCGCTCCGGCTCCAGAAACTCGAATCAAGGCGAGTCCGCTGGCTAAGAAAGTTGCTGCCGATAAGGGAATCGACTTGTCGACGATTCAGGGCACGGGACCTGGAGGACGCATTACCGAGAAGGACGTTCTCGCCGCGCCGTCTGCTCCAGCCGCTGCTGCTCCTGTTGCAGTATCCGCCCCAGCACCGATCGTTGCTTCGGCCGAGGATCAGGTCATCAAACTTCCCCGCCTTCGCCAGATCACCGCGAAGCGCACAACCGACAGCAAGCAGCAGGTTCCGCACTTCTATGTCACGGTGGAAGTTGATGTCGAAGCCATCGGTGAGCTTCGGGCGATGTTCGAGCGAGAAGAGAGCGGAAAGGTCAGCGTTAACGATTTCGTTATCAAGGCTTGCGCCCTCGCGCTCCGAGACATGCCAGAAGTGAACGCCGTTTATCAGGGCGACCAAGTCACCATTTTTGGCGGCGTCCACGTCGGAATGGCCGTTGCTATCGCCGATGGTCTTACCGTCCCGGTAATCAAGAACGCCGACCAACTCTCGCTGCGCCAGATCTCCGCACGAAGCAAGGAACTAGCTAAGAAGGCACGAGAGAACAAGCTCGGACTTGATGAGCTTTCCGGATCAACCTTCAGCATTTCGAACATGGGCATGCTGGATGTTGACAACTTCCTCGCTATTATCAACCAGCCAAACAGCGCGATCATCGCGATCGCTTCGGCTCGAAAGAAAGTCGTAGTCAACGATCAGGATGAGATCGAAGTACGAAGCCGAATGAACATCACCGGCAGCTTCGACCACCGCGCACTTGATGGTGCCGTTGGGGCGAAGTTCATCAATGCGGTCAAGAAGTACCTCGAGAATCCAAGCCGCTTGCTGAGTTAATCCCACGATGTCGTGGGACCAACTTGCTCGGGATTCGTTGCAGTCGGCCAAGGATCTCCAACGCTCTGGAAATCACGCTCATCGTAGCGTGGTTTCCAGGGCGTATTACGCCGTGTACTGCGCGGCGACGTACTACATTCTCAGTCACCTTCCAAAGACTACGTTCGGAAACAACTGGAACAACCCAACTCACGAGCAGTTAAAGGTGTTGCTAAAGGCACTCGATGCAAGGCTCAGGCCATCCAGCAGTACCCTATCAAGCATCACCCTACTGCGCGAACTGAGAGTTAATGCCGACTACCGTCCCGCCGTAACAGTTTCGGCTTCCATCGCAACCAACGCGCTGATGGAAGCGTCCAAGGTTCTGAAGGATCTCGGACTCTAGAACAATGGCCAGAACCAATCGAAACCAGATTCGTGAAAAGTTGCTTGAGTTACTCGATACGAGTTCGGGCGGCAGTTTCAAAATGTCTTCGCATGGCCCGTACATGCGGAATGGCTACTGGCACTGTGACCTTGATTTACAAGCTGGCACAAGCCTAGAGATCGGAATATACAGGCAGCTCGCCGAACTTGACATGCAGATCAATGACAAGTTCAAGGAAACGATCACGCTCCATCTCGGTGAAGTGCCCGCCCAGAGCCTAGCTGAAAGAAGCGAACAGCAACTTATGGTGGCGGAATCAGCCGCAGAGTACAAGTAGTCGTCTTTTCTGACTGTCCCTAGATCCCAAACCACGGACCTTCGGAAATCTGACTCTCGATCAGCTCACGATCCTCGGGATCGACGATTTCATCTAGGGCCGAAACGGCCGCCGCGCGGAGCGCGATTGCATCATCAACCATGCCCATCATCGCGTGCGCACGGGCAAGACCTTCCAAAGTGCTTGCTTTCAGATAGTCGGCAACTTCGTTTTTGGAAGCGAGCTCCGCGGCCATGCTTGCATGGCGCAAGGCTTCGTGCCCAAACCCGAGCCTAATATACACCCGGGCCAAGAGCCATTCGCCGGTCGCCAGTTCCTGCGCTCCGCCAATCACGGACCAGTGATACAGAGATGCACACGCCATCCGTTCAAGTTCAATTTGCTCTTCAGCCGACAACTCAGCACGATCTAGCAAGTTCCAGGATCCGTTGTAGGTTGAAACGGCAAACTCGCGATGGGTTAAAGGATTGGTGTGCATAAGGTCAATTCCAGACTACAAGACTATACGTTGCGCTGTAAGATTTAGGCATGTCGCTGGCGCTTCTCGCTTCCGTTGCTTTTAGTTTCCCGGTCTCTTCGGTTGAGTACATCTCCGGAACGGTGGCCTACCGAGAGCGGATCGCGCTGTCGGGCCGGACTGAGCTCGTCGTGGATCTAGATCGTTTTACGAAAGACGGCACGCAAACGAATCTCAGCCGTGTGAGGCTGCAACTTGGCACGAAGCAAGTGCCAATTCCATTTGTTATTCCGTATCTGCCCGAAAGTATCAAAGCCGGGGAGACCTACGGTGTTCGAGCTGAGATCTTCGTGAACGGCACCCTACGCTGGCAATCGCCATCGCATAGCATGGTGATCGCAAACAAGAAAACGAACGCGAACCTCACGGTCAATCGCGTGCCGGCCGATGCGTACACAACGATTTTGAACCGTGAGTGGACGCTAGTGTGGCTTGAAGGCAAAACTGTGCCAGCTACAAGCAAGATCACACTCAACCTGCAAGGCAAGGACCAACTCACTGCGCGCAGTGGCGTGAATTCGATCCGCGGCACGTTTGTGTATGCGGCACCAACCATTCAGCTCGATCCTGGTCCGATGACCCTCATGGCAGGGTCTCCGGAGGCGATGGAACGAGAAAGGCGATTTGTTCAAGTTCTCTTCCAAACTAACCGCGCCACGTTAGAAGAGGGTCAGCTCGTGCTCTCCCGAGGGGAAAACACTCTGGCGATCTTCCGACCGACTAAGCGGTAGGTTCAGTGTCTGCAGGGTCCAGAATTTTTGCGAAAGCGAGCTCAATCGAACTCGCTTCATCGTCGGAAATGCGCTCTCCAAAAAGCTCTTGGATCCCTCGCTCAAGCGTTGGCCAGGCCCGGAGCCGCTCGGAAAGGCCCAGCTCGGTGATCTCAACGTGCATTGCACGGCGGTCGTTTGGGCATGCCACCCGGCGGATCAGCCCCTTTTGCTCGAGTCGGTCGGCGAGGCGAGTGAGCCCACTCCGCGAATAAATGATCTTGTCCGCTAATTCACTCATTCGAAGACGCTGATCCGGCGCATCTTCAAGGGCAAGCAGTACATCGTAGACCTCAAGAGAGACAACCCCATCTGCCGACATGCGCCGCTCAAGCTCTTTCGTGATTCGGCCATGCGCCATGAAGAAGTTAGAAAAGGCCCGCTTTCGAAGGCCATCGGAGTTCATTGCTTAAGTTTGACACACGGTAGTTGCACCGTCAACAAAACGTGCCATAATGATTGCGTCAACAATGATTGACAAGGCAATTAAATCATGTCAACCCGAGAAAGCGTACAAGAACTCGTCACTTTGGTCACCACTGGCCGAATCCTCGAAGCCTTTGAAAAATTCTATTCCGAAGAAGTCGAGATGAGCGAGAACTCAAACCTACCAACCGTTGGTAAGGCAGCCAACCGAGTTCGAGAAGAGCAGTTTGTTGGCTACGTCAAGGAAGTTCATAAGAACGAGGCAGCCAAAGTCATCGTTGAAGGTGACCTCGCCGCGATTGAGTGGGATCTGGAGTTCACCGGTATCGATGGCACACGAGTCAAATACCACCAAGTGGCGGTTCAAGAATGGAAGGATGGCCAAATCATTCGAGAGCGATTTTTCTACAACGCTGGTCATTGATCCGCAACTACAGATGTGTTTGGGCCCATCGAAAGGTCGGCCCAACAACATCTGCCGAAATTCCGTACTGGAAACATCACACAATCCACTCGCCTGCTGTAAAGTAGACGCACGCTATGAATGGCTCCGTAAAACTCTCCGCCCTAGGCTTCACCGCCGCTCTAATCATCGGCATTGTCGCATTCAGTCCAACCGCCCAAGCCAAGCAGCAGAAGAAGCCAGAGGTCGTCAAAACGACCGTTAACCCATTCGTCAAGAAGTACTGCGTCAGTTGCCACGGAGCAAAAGACCCAGCCGACGGCGTGAACCTCACCGGCCTCAAGACCGATGCCGACGTCAAAAAAGCCGCCAAGATGTGGAAGAAGGCCGGCCGAGAAGTTCTTGCCAAGAAGATGCCTCCGCAGGGTTCTGCGATGCCAAAAGACGAAGAGCGAAAGAAGTTCATCGACGCTCTCAATTCGCTGAAATAAGGCTCCATCCCGGCAATCGGCCGGAAGTGCGGTTCGATCTAGGAAGATTGTCAACGTTTTTTCCGGATCGGACCGTCTGTACCTTAAAAGTTGCGTAGACTTTAAGGGACGATGCGGTCAAAGCGAAACAGCGGTTATATCGAAATCTTAAAGCTGGCTGGCCTCGCCGCAAGCAGTTCTCTGCTCGGCGTCGTGATTCTAACCGTGCCGCAAACCAAAGGCACCAAGGTCGGCGCTCAGAAGAACACCGCAAAGAAGATTGCGCCGGTAAAGAGCGCGACCGGAGATTTGCTCCAGGCAGACCTTTCCCCCTTCGTCAACAAGTACTGTGCCAGTTGCCACGGAAAGACCTCCCAGGTCGCCGGACTCTCACTCACGAAATACAAATCCCTCGCGGAGGCGAAAGCCGCGGCTGAGATCTGGCAACGGGCGGCCAGCAACGTTTCAAACAGCCACATGCCGCCGAAAGGCATGAAAATGCCCACCACCGCTGAGCGCCAGAAGTTTGTGGACGCCGTCAAGCGCTTGGTGAACGAGGACTGCGGCGTCACTTCCCCGGGCCGAGTTACCCTCCGCCGTTTGAACCGAGCGGAATACAACAACACGATCCGAGATCTGATTGGAGTCGACTACCGGCCCGCCGATGACTTCCCTTCCGACGACGTCGGTTACGGTTTTGACAACATCGGCGATGTATTGAGCCTATCGCCGCTGCTCATGGAGAAGTACCTCGATGCCGCCGAGCAAATCGCGAACCGGGCCATCTCCACCGAAAAGCGAGCTCCGATTCTGGTTCCGGGCTCCAACATGACCGGCAAAGGTGCCGTAACGATTGATGACGACAGTGCTGACCTTGCGTCCTTTGGTACGGCCATCGCTACTTTCAATATCGCCCGACCCGGGCGGTATTCGATTTCAATTTCTGGATACCAATATAAAGCCGGTCCGGATAACGCGAAGGTCGCGGTTGATGTTGACGGAACCGCGGTCTCAGAATTCACGATTGCCGAAACCCGCGAAAAAGCTGGCACCTTCTCGTTACCGTTCAAGTTCGCAAAAGGTAAGCACACCGTCGGCATCACGTTCCTAAACGACTTCTTCGATGCCAAGCTTCCGGCGAATCAGCGCGACCGAAACGTCACCATCAAGTCAGTGACCCTCTCACTCCTAGACGCCGCACCGTTCCCGGAGAGCCACTTGCGCTTGATTCCTGAGCCCCCGGAACCCGGCAAGGAACGAGCCGCCGCCGAAAAGACTTTGCGCGATCTATCCACCCGGGCTTATCGTCGACCGGCAACTCAAGAAGAGGTCAATGCTCTACTCAAACTCTATGACCTGACCGCGCAAGCGAAGGAGCCATATGAGAAGCGAATCCAGATTTGTCTTCAGGCGGTGCTCGTGTCCCCTCACTTTCTCTTCAAAGTCGAAACCGACAAACCCGGAGCCAAAGGCGATCGAGCACTAACAGATTTCGAACTTGCGACTCGACTCTCCTACTTCCTTTGGAGCAGCACTCCAGACTCGCGGCTGCTACAGCTTGCGGGCGAAAAGAAGCTTGGCAACCCCGCAACCCTGAAAGCAGAAGTACTGCGCATGCTGCAAGACCCGAAGGCGCAGGGACTTGCCGATAACTTTGCCGAACAGTGGCTCCAACTTCGACGACTCGAGAACTTCCAGCCGAATCCGGAACAGTTCCCTGGCGTCGACACCGAAATGAAGCATCTGATGGCGAGCGAAACGAAATCGTTCTTCATGCACGTGCTCAATCAGAACCTGCCCGTTACCGACTTTCTCGACGGCAAGTACACGTATCTCAACGCTCGACTCGCAAAGCACTACGGGATTCCCAATATCACGGGCGACGATCTTCGATTGGTGAATCTAGCTGGAACCCAGCGGGGCGGAGTGCTCTCGCAAGCTAGCATCCTGAGCATCACCAGCAACCCAACCCGAACCTCCCCCGTGAAGCGTGGAAAATGGGTTCTGGAGAACATCCTTGGAACCCCGCCACCACCACCACCGCCTGACGTCGGCGACCTCGGAGACGATGGACAAATACTTACGTCGGCCAATCTTCGCGAACGCCTAGAACAACACCGGAAGAAGCCCGATTGCTTCAGCTGCCACAGCCGAATGGACCCCATCGGCTTTGGTATGGAAAATTACGACGCCGTTGGTCGCTGGAGAACCGAAGATCAGAACAACAAGATCGATAGCTCCGGCGTGCTTCCCGATGGTCGGAAGTTCACGGGGCCAGACCAGCTCAAAAAGATCCTGCTCCAGAACAAGGACCAATTCACCCGCACTTTGGCGGATCGACTGTTAACTTATGCAACGGGCCGAGGCATGGAGCCCAAGGACCAATGTCACTTGGACGAGATCGTGCTCACCGCCAAAAACACGAATTACCGTTTCGCATCAATGATCATCGCAATCACCCAAAGTGATCCGTTCCGAAAGAGGAGTGCAAACCCATGAACCACATCGATAGAAAAACATTCTTGCGCGGCGTAGGCACCGCCATGGCTCTCCCGGTACTCGAAAAGATGTTCCCGATGACGGCCCTGGCATCGAGCCTGCCTGCCCAGGCAAAGCCCGTGCGCATGGCATTTCTGTTCGTTCCAAACGGTGTAGAGATCAACCACTGGACGCCGAAGGCTGCTGGCGCACTCTCGGGAGAATTGCCAAATATTCTGCAGCCGCTCTCAGAACTCCGCAACGACTTCAATATCCTAACCGGGCTCACTCAGCACCACGCACGCGCTAACGGCGATGGCCCAGGCGACCATGCTCGCTCAACCGCTTGCTGGCTCACCGGCGTGCAGGCAAAGAAAACGGCCGGATCGGACATTCGCAATGGCGTATCTGCAGACCAGGTCGCGGCCCGCGAGATCGGCCGAAACACGAAGTTCGCAAGTCTAGAAATTGGCTGCGAGCGCGGCGGCGTGAGCGGTGACTGTGATAGCGGTTACTCCTGCGCATACTCCAGCAACGTTTCATGGCGCTCGGAGAACACACCCGTCGCAAAAGAAGTAAACCCACGGCTCGTGTTTGAGCGGCTGTTTGGCAACGGCCAGGCCGGAGAAGAAAAGGAAGCCCAAACACGGCGTGATCTCTTCCGCCAAAGCATCCTAGACCTCGTTTCCGAAGACGCATCTCGACTTAAAGCACAGCTCGGCACTCGAGATTTGCGCAAGCTTGACGAATACTTTGAGGGCGTTCGAGAAATCGAGAAGCGCTTGCAGAAATTCGAGAACAGCCAGGCCGCGCTTATAGCTGCGGGAGTTGGAAAACCAAACGGAATCCCCGCAGATTACGGCGAGCACATTCGTCTGATGGGCGACATGATGGTCCTAGCCTTCCAGGCGGACCTGACCCGCGTTTGCACCTTCATGTTTGCAAACGACGGTAGCAATCGTAGCTATCACCAGATAGGAGTTTCGGAGGGCCACCACGACGTGAGCCACCACGGCCGCGATCCGAAGAAGCTCGAAAAGAAGCGTCAGATCGACCGATTCCATACCGAGCAACTTGCATACATTCTTCGAAAGATGAAAGAAACGAAGGACGGTGATGCAAGCCTGCTGGATAACACCATGCTCGTCTACGGAGGCGGCATCAGCGATGGTGATCGCCACAACCATGACAACCTCCCTATCCTCATGGCCGGTAAAGCGGGCGGACGGCTCAAGACTGGTCAGCACATCGTTTATCCAAACGAGACGCCGATGACCAACCTGTTCCTTTCGATGCTGGACAAGGTCGGCGTCCGCATGGACAAGCTGGGAGATAGCACCGGCAAACTTCAGGGACTCTTCTGAGCTTCCCCGGTTAAACAAGAAAGCGGCTGGTCGATTGATCGACCAGCCGCTTTCTTGTTTACGAAAGTAGTCTTACTTTTCGCCGCGCTTCTTTCGGACTCGGGTCTTGACGAGTCGTGGAACTCCGTCTGCGCCGTAGCCGATCTTGAATCCAGCTGGCAAACCAGCGAGTGCCTTGGCAAGATCGTCCGAAAGGGCTGCTCCGCCGCCTGCTCGTCGTCCTCGGGCCTTAGGCTTAACCGAGTTCAGTCGATCGAATGCTTCGCTCGCATCGTCTTCTTTGCCCATCGCAACCAGTTGCTTCTTGTCTACCTGATAGAGTTCACTCGAAGCTGGGAAGGAGAGGAAGAGGTAGCCTTCGCCGGCAATCATTCGAGCCTTAATAGGTACGGTGTACTTCTTGACTCCGATCTTGATCGACAACACGCCGTCTTTCTCTGCTGCCTTAAACTTAAGGCTGTTCTTTACGTTCTGAACGGTTTTCATTTTGCTCTTTAATTATGGCAACGAGTTGTCGCCATTACAACGTCAGGAAAGGAATACCACATTATCGATCAATCGTGTTGTCCCGAGCTTCGCCGCACAAATGAGTGCCGAGTCTTGTTGAAGAGTGACAAGGGGCAGCATGGCCGGTAAATCTACGTAGTCAAAGTAGTCCACCACAAAGCCATTCGATGAGAGTTCCGTAATCGCATCAGCTAGTGTTTCCCGTACCGAACTCCCTTGCGATATCATCGACTTCGCCTCGGATAGTTTCCGATAAAGTTGTGGTGCCAGTTCCCGTTCCGTAGGTGAAAGATAGCGATTTCGGCTTGACATTGCTAAACCGTCAGCCTCCCTAACCGTTTCGCAAATTACAAGTGCAATTGGTAAATTCAATCCCGTTACCATTGTGCGGACTACTTGGCATTGCTGCAGATCCTTCTGGCCGAAGTAGGCTCTCGTTGGTAAAACTGCCCCAAACAGCTTCGCGACAACCGTCGCAACTCCATCAAAATGCCCGGGGCGTTTCGCTCCTTCCCACCTTTCTGTGACCCCAAAGACCTGTAGCTTTATGTGGTGATCGGGATACATTTCTTCCACCTCAGGAAGAAACACAATGTCTACACCGCAACGCTCGGCGATGGCGAGGTCTGCCTCCAACGTCCTTGGATAGCGAGAATAATCTTCGTTCGGTCCGAATTGAGTTGGATTGACAAAGATGGACAGTACGGATATCTCGTTCTCTGCCCGGCTTTGGCGAAGCAGCGCCGCATGGCCCTCATGCAAGGCTCCCATTGTAGGCACAAAACCAACCGAGCTTTGCCCTCGAGTTCCAATCTCAGAAATCCGTTGAACAACTCTCAAAAGCTGTTCTCTTCCGTTGGAAACTTTCGCTCGCGGACTTCTTGGGTGTAAGTCTTAAAGGCGTCTAGGACCAAGCTCCGACCGTCGATATACGGCTTAGCATGCTTGTGAATTTTATTTGTTAGTCCTAAGATGTCGTGCATTACTTGAATTTGACCGTCGCATTCAATCCCACCTCCGATGCCAATCGTTGGTGAAGCCACAGACTGAGTAATTTGTGCCGACAGCGCGGCGGGAATAAGTTCCAGAACGATCGCGCAAACCCCAGCCGCGTCAATGGACTGAGCTTCGGCGAGTACGGTGCTACCGGCGTCTCCCCTTCCCTGCACCTTAAAGCCCCCAAAAGTGTTCACCGCTTGAGGCGTGAAACCAACATGGCCCCAAACGGGGATGCCTGCCTTTGTCATCGCGCGAATCGTATCGGGATAGTCGCCCTCTAGCTTCACCGCGTCTGCTCCAGCTTTCATGAGCAGGATTGCGTTCTCAATGGCTTGCTCAGTCGAAACGTGATAAGAGCCAAACGGAAGATCCGCAACCAAGTGCGCCCGTTGGACTCCACGGCGTACCGCTCGGAGATGATGCAGAACATCGCCAATCTCCACGGGAACCGTAGTCTCGTACCCAAGCACGACATTCCCTAAGGAATCGCCAACTAAGATAACATCGATGCCCGCTTCATCGGCGGCCTGCGCAAAAAAGACATCGTATGCAGTGACGCATACGATGCTCTGACCGCGTTCCTTCATCAGCCGAAGTTTGGGCGCGGTAATTCGATCCGCCATACCGGCAGTTTACTTAAGCGAAGCCAAAACCTCTTTTGCGTGGCCCTTGGGCTTTACCTTGTTGAACACCGCCGTAACGATTCCCTCTGCGTTGATCACGAAGGTCGTTCTCTCCACGCCCATGTACTTCTTCCCGTACATCGACTTTTCCACCCAAACGCCGCACGCATTGGCAAGAAGTTGCTCTGTATCTGCCAATAAGGTGAATCCAAGAGAGTACTTATCGGCAAACTTTCGATGGCTCTTTGCGCTATCAGGGCTGACGCCAACGACCCGAGCACCTGGGGATTCCGATCCCGAGAAGTCTGGGGCCAGTTCCTGAAACTCACAAGCCTCGGCCGTGCAACCGGTCGTATCATCTTTTGGATAGAAGTAGATCACCGCCGGAGCACCTGCTAGATCTGCTTTGGTTACCGTCTCGGCATCTTGATTGAGCAATGAAAAGTCTGGAAACGCGTCGCCAACCTGCAACATACGCCTAACTCTATCCGTAATCGGCGGGAATCGTTAGCCGCCGTCGGCGTCGGTCAAAAGTGCTTGCATCAAATCGACGCGTAAGACAATTCCGGTCATCTGATTTCCGTCCATCACCGGTGCCACGGTGAGATGGCTGTTTAACATGATGTAGAACGCCTCACCAATTTCGTGATCCGCGGGCAAGGTTGTTGGCGTCGAGGTGCCGTAGTGAATAGCCGGAGAATTCGCAATGCTGACCAAACTATCCGCCATCGTTACCGCCCGACACAGGTCCCCTTCTGTTACCACGGCGAGCGGCTCGAGGTCGTCATTCAGCACCACCAGCGCGGGAAACTGATAGATGTCCATCTTGTCCACCGCATCCCGCACCGTGCTTTTCGGCGTGAGCGTGGGTATGTGGGTATGCATCACTTCCCGCAACTTCATGAGGCAAGGGTGGCACACCTAGCCCATCGTGTGCCAGAGTTCGAGAGTGCGAATAGATGTCGGCATCATTGGTGGAACCGGAATCGGCGATCGGTTGCTGGAGCTTGGCGGGACGCCATTCCAACTCGTAACGCCTAGCGGCATCTTCCGCGCGGTCCACACGGAATACCAAGGCATCTCGATTGCCCTCCTTAGCCGACATTCTGCGGGCCACAAGCTCGCCCCGCACCGCGTGCCATACGAGACGATGACGCGGGGACTTGACGAACTCAAGTGTCGGTTTTGCCTTGCGACGGCCGCGGTAGGCAGCCTAGACGAGACGAAAGGGCCCGGTACGTTACTTGCGTGCCGTGATCTCTTGGACGTGAGCGATCGTCAACAGACTCTTCACCACCGGCAGGTGGTTCATCGCGACTTTACGAATCCGTTTTCAGAACTCGTTTCCCGCGCATTTATCGCCGCTGGTGAGGCGCAACGTTTAACGGTTCACGACAACGCGGTCTACGTTTGCGTCAATGGTCCTCGCTACGAAACCCCGCACGAGATCAAGACCTATCGAGCGCTCGGTGGCACAGTCGTTGGAATGACTGCCGCCAGCGAGGCCATTCTCATGCGGGAAGCTGAAATTGAGTACGGCTGCCTTGCGATCGTTACCAACTACGCAAGCGGGATCTCGCCAACTCCCCTGGATCACCAAGAGGTCGTCGACGAAATGAATCGCACCGGTGCGAATGCCGTGCAGATTCTGCTGGATTCCGCGCAGTTGCTTATGGGAGGCTGATGTCACCGCGAACCTTTGCCCTGCTGCTTAGCCTCACGCCCGGAATCGGCGGAAAGAGCGTTTCTCGAATCGTCACGAGAAACTCGCTCATGGCCCGTTCGCCACAAGACTTCCTTCGCCTGAGCGTGGAAACCTGGCGGGAAGAGTATCGGCTTACGGTGAAAGCCTCGGACAACCTGAAAGTCCAAGCCCTTAAGGGCCCAGCAGAAATCGAAGAGCTAGAGCGCAAGCTGCTTGGCCTCGGCGTGAATCTCATCACGATGCAAGACGCCGAGTACCCGGAGCGAATCGAGCAGTTTGATCCCGATCCGCCTGGGGTGCTTTTCTTGTATGGGAACCAAAAGCTCCTTCAATCCAAGTCCTTTGCTGTTCTCAGTTCCCGCTCCGCCACGCCAACCCAGCTTGATCAAATTGAAGCGCTCACCCAAGAGGGCGTGCTAAACGGCGAAGTCTTGGTCTCGGGTCACGATCGTCCGGAGTATCAGCGGAGTGCCATCGTTCCTTTGCGCTGGGGTGCTCCTCGCATTCTCTGCCTAGACCGGGGACTCTTCCGGGTTCTCGGAGACGATCTCAAAAATGAACCGTTTCGCGCTGCTCGACTGTGGCGGTACGAGTTCGATCCGCTCACCGATTTGGTGGTGACGCCGTTCCGCCCGGAAGCCGATTTTGTGGGTGTAAACAATAAAGTCCGTGATCGGCTCATCGCTAGCTTGGCCCACCGAACGGACTTTGTCCATCTTGGAATCGGTGGCGGAATGGACCAAATCGCCCGCCTCGCGGCGAAGGCGGGGCGCACTTTTCGCGTGCCAGAAGAGCACGCAGGCAGGTTCCCGGCGGCCACCGCACTCCCGGCTGGTTAAGAATCCGTCATAATGAACTTTGGCGCGGAGTGGTGTCCGAGTGGTCGAAGGAGCGCGACTGGAAATCGCGTATACGGCAACGTATCGAGAGTTCGAATCTCTCCCGCTCCGCCAGCTTTCCCTTCGACCCAACGAGCCTAGTCTTCGTAGTACGTTCTGATGATCTCTGCGACCCCCGAAGAGCAAGCCCGACGCCAAGAAGTGATGAAGTTGGTGCTCGAAAGCATCAACATCAACCGAGTCATCAAACTTCCTGATCTCGACTTAGCCCTCGCGCGACCATCCGACCAGTTCGCACTCGTGAACATCGGTGCCGAGCCCAACCAATATTCCGGCCAGGTCGGCGATTTTCGCTATCAGTTCGAAGGCGAAGAGGACTTGCTGCACCTCATGGTCACGAAGTCTCAGGGAGAGCTAATCTCCGTCCAAGAGGGTCAAAGCGTCGCGGCGTTTCTTCTGGACGGTGTGCCGCCAGCCCTCGTTTGGCTGAAACCCGGCAACCTAAGCCAGCACTTCTATGTCGGGCACGACGATCTGGTCGGTAATCTCATCCTCGCCGAATGAGACCGCCAAATCCGCAACGAGACGAGTTGCATCAACTATTGCTCCGCTGGTACGACCGCCATGCTCGCGATTTACCCTGGCGAAAAAATCCTGAGCCGTACCAAACCTGGGTCAGCGAGATCATGCTGCAACAAACCCAAGTGGCGACGGTCATTCCCTACTTTGAACGCTGGATGGCGCGGTTCCCAACTATTGCCGACCTTGCCAATGCAAGCGAAGATGATGTCCTCCAGTTCTGGCAAGGGTTGGGTTACTATCGCCGAGGTCGAAATCTGCTGGCGGGAGCCCAATACGTGGTTGCCAACGGAATCCCGTTCGACGCGGCGGGCTGGCAAGAAGTCCCCGGAATCGGGCCCTACACCGCCGGCGCCATCGCCAGCATCGCCCAAAACCAACCTGCCGCTCTCGTGGATGGCAATGTCGAACGCGTTTACTCTCGTCTCACGGCCGATGCAACGGAGCCGCCCAAGCTCACCCAAAACGCATGGAAGTGGGCCAACCTGAACCTTGACCACCATCGCCCCGGGGACTGGAACCAAGCCCTGATGGAGCTTGGCGCGACCGTATGCACGCCAAAGAACCCGCAGTGCCCAACCTGCCCGCTCAAGAATCGGTGCGCGGCTTTTGCCATCGGAAAGCCGGATAGCTACCCAACTCCGGCAAAGCGAACCGCCACCGTTCAACTCCAACAAACGCTTTGGATCGCGCGGTGCGGGGACAGAATTGCCACGGAGCGAGTGCCGCAAGGCGAATGGTGGGAGGGCATGGTCAGCTTCCCGCGCAGCCAGACGCACGACCTGACGGAAAATCCGTTTGACCCGGCATGGCCAAAGCTAGCGGGCACCTTCAAACACAGCGTGACCCACCACCGAATAACGCTTCAAGTCGCCTGTGTTACCGTTGAAAACGCCGCCGACAACTACACTTGGCTCAACGCACATGAGCTAAACGCAGCTGCCATTCCTGCCCCACACAGAAAGGGGCTGGAACTTGCGAAACGGCTTTAATCAATCTCGAGCGAACGGAAACGGCGCTCGGTGGAATCCATTTTCTCCGTCAAGTGACGGTACGCCCATTGGACCTTTTGGTTGATTTCGGCCGCGTGCCGCGCTTCCACCGAACCATCTGGAAAATTGCCGGGATCGCTGCGCAAGTTCAGTCGATCGTAGGCCGCCTTGATCGCCTCGAAATCCGCCGTACCGGAAACGCCAAGGATGCCCCTCGCCCGACCATCAGGATCCGACATCGTCGCCGATGTCTCGATTCTCGTGGTCGTCGTGTAAACCGGTTCATCCAGCTCGCGCTGAGCCGAATCATCTACTCCCGTGATTCGCTCCCATTCGCGATTCACGTATCCACGCAACATATCGTAGGCCCGCTTCGCCTCGCTCATGCTTTTATAATGCCACCCTTTCGCTCATAAGGGCTTGGGCGTCGTCGACGCTCAGGCTTAAGCCCTTGAGTTGGGCCAGCGATTCGCGCAGCGACTCCGTGTCCATGCCAGCGGTGCTATCTCGCCCAACCCCGACCGCCAATCGGGCGCGCATCTCACTCAGACCCGCTTCTGCTTTGCGGATATCGGCGTCCAAAGTCGCGACGAGCGTGGTGATCTCATCGTAGTGCGCCCGCTCCGCCTGCTTTGCCTCGACAGCGCTGAGAAACGAGCTTCGCTCCCCTTCTGACTCGGCCTGATTGGCCTGTGACTGGAGCTTTTCAATCTCGATGTCTACCGCGCTGGCTTCGAACGCGAGCTTCTTCAGCTTTTGTCGAACCAACAACGTGTCTTTCAACTGCGATACCACGCGGCCGGCTTCGACAACCGCCTCGCGACCTACAAAGTAAGTTGGCGATCCTTTCGGCGCGGCGCCGGCAAGCTTTTCGATTTCCTGCTTCAACTGCCGAGACTTTGCGTACATCGAACGGCTGTCCGGGTTCAGTCCTTCGCGGTCATCCTCTTTGATCCCTGTCTTCCGGCTGGTGATCGAGCCGAGGAACACCCCGCCAATAATCAGCACTAGTACGAGAAGCAATATTAAGAGAACATTCATCGACTAAAACCTAAACCGAATTTGGATGGCGACGTCGTGATACGTACCACGTCGCAATCGGATTACGGGCTCAAATGTTGTACGGTCATCCACGCGGAAAGTTGCCCCAAATCTCACGAGCTCCGTTCCAGATTGCACGCCGCGGGTAAAGCCAATCTCGGCACGATCGAACCGATTGAGCCTGCGAGCAAGGCTAAGGTCCCAAATAGTCTGCCCTTCATCGAGCTCAGTCTCGCCCCTCGACAAAACCAAGCCTTCCAGCTTGAGGGTGTATTGCCCGATTCGGTTGATGGATTCAATGCCGTAAATCAGTCCGTATCCGCGACCATTTCCCGGCGCGAGTTCGGGCCGTCGCAAAATTCCGAGCGAAGAAGCCGCTCCACCAAAGTTTTGCCCGACCATGACGGAAGCGTTCAACTGGCTGGAACCAATCCGTCCCGCAAAGCCACTTGCCCGGCCACGCCCCGCATCGGCAAAGGCAATCGCGATCGGAAGCCCCTCAAAGATTAGGTTCGTGTCGCCTCGGACCGCCACCGCACTCTCGGCCATGGTGCTTCGGTAACCGAACGGCAGATACTGCTTCCCGACGCGCCAGAGCCCTTCGTCTTCAACGTAAATCTCGTCAATCACTTCGCGGTCCGTGCCGAAATCGGGACGCTGAATCCGCTGGGACGCGAAAGCACGAAGTCCCGACTCGAGAAAAAGCGTTAGTCCTACCGTCCCCGGCCGACCATAGATGTCGTAACCACGAAGGAACGAGGAACCTCCCCGCTCGTAGCGCAAAGAACCTATGAGGTCAACTTTGACGCGAACATCCGGAGCCTGGGCGTGAGCCACACCGATGAGAAAGCAGAAGGCTATGCCCGCTCTTGCAACCACTTAACCACCTCGGCGCGCGGGAGCAGAAACTGCTCAGACTTCGCAAGTTCCTTGACCTGCACTGCGGACTCCTGCACCTCCGTGTCGCCAATGACCAGCGCGAAACGAGCACCGCTCTTATCGGCCTGCCGCATTTGTGATTTCATCGTGCGAGCTTCGACATCCCAATCCGTCGCAATGCCGTTATCGCGAAGCTCGCGAACAAGGTTTCTCGCGGCAGCAGTTTGTCCGGCGCTGACCACGAATGCGAGGGGCGTTGGATCTGGGATCGCAACTTCGTAAGCTTCTAAAGCCAGCAAGACCCGTTCTACGCCAATGCCGACGCCAACGCTCGGGGTTGCCGACCCGCCGATCTCTCTGATGAGATTGTCATACCGTCCACCACCGCAAAGGCTGCTCTGTGCCCCGAGTTTGTCGCTCTGAACTTCGAAGACCGTTTCGGTGTAATAGTCGAGTCCACGAACGATTTCTGGCGCAAGGCGATACTTCACTCCCGCCTCGGTCAGCAACTCTTGAATGGTTTCGAACCGCTGCTTCGAGTCGTCCTCCAAGAAGTCGGTTACCGGCGCAAGCCCGGCCAGGACGGCGTGAACCTTCTCGTCCTTTGAATCCAGCAGCCGCATTGGGTTCTTTTGGGCCTTTTCTTGCTCCTCCGTCGTTTGCTCGGCGAGCCACGGCGCGATGTGCTCCAGAATCGCCGCTCGGTACCGCTCGCGGCACTCGGTTCGGCCAATCGAGTTCAGCAAAATCACCGAGTCTGGAATCCCAATCTTCGCAAAGAACCGAGAAACGACCTCCAGAACTTCCGCATCGGCGTGGGCCGAATTTGCCCCGACAAGCTCAAGTCCAAGCTGGTGTGCTTCCCGCAATCGCCCCTTCTGCGGTCGCCCATATCGGAAGAACGGCGTGACGTAAGCTAACCGCAACACCGTGCCAGGCGGGCAAAGGCTGTGCTCCACCACGGCGCGCATGGCCGGGGCCGTTCCTTCCGGCTTCAAGGTAATGCTCCGATCGCCCTGGTCGCGGAAGGTGTACATCTCCTTGCTCACGATGTCGCTCGTCTCGCCCGAAGTGCGAATGAAAAGCTGCGTTTCCTCGAAGGTCGGCGTTCGAATTTCGCCGTAGCCGTAAAGATGCGTCAGTTCCAACCAAGCCGATTCAACATGCCGCCACTTCCCTGCCTGTGCCGGTAATACATCCTCCGTCCCTCGTTGGGCTTGAAACTTCATCTGTTCATTATGTTCGTGGACGGGAAGGCGAGTCTTGCCTTCCCGTCCAACCGATCAGTAAGCCCGCGCGAACACAACTCGGCGGGCCGATGGCTTGCCGCTGAACACGCAAACGCCAGGCTCTTCGTCCGAAGGGTGGAGCGGCACCAATGGAATACAGCGAATGGTGGCTTTGGTTGCATCCGAAATCGCGTCTTCCGTTTCTTGCGTGCCATCCCAGTGCGCGACGACGAACCCTGCGCCGCCTTCGCCAGAGAAGATCTCCTGGAACTCGGCCCAGGTGTCTACGCGCCGAGTATTGGCCTCACGGAAAGCAAGTGCCTTCTGATAGATGTCCTTCTGCGCCGCCTGAAGGCTAGCCTCAACGGAAGCAAGAACGTCGTCCAGCAAAACGGTCGCCTTCTCGCCGGTGTCTCGTCGGGCAAGAACTACTGAGCCGGCATCCAGATCGCGTGGACCGACCTCGATGCGCACCGGTACGCCACGAAGCTCCCAGTGGTTGTACTTCGCGCCGGGCGATTCCTTGTCGCGCTCGTCGATCTTCACGCGCAGACCCTTGGCCCGCAGCGACTCAGCGATGGAGCGAGACACCCCGATCGTGCGCTCGCGGGTTTCGGCATCCTTCCCCATCGGAACGATGACAACCTGGATAGGCGCGATGCGAGGAGGGCAAACGAAGCCCTTGTCGTCGGAGTGCGCCATGATCAGCGTGCCGATGAGTCGGGTTGAGACGCCCCACGAGGTGGCGTAAACGTACTCCAGCTTCCCTTCCGCCGACTGGAACTTACAGTCGAAAGCCTTGGCAAAGTTCTGGCCGAGGTGGTGCGAAGTTCCGGCCTGGATCGCTTTTCCGTCCTGAGTCAGCGCTTCGATGCAATAGGTGTGGTCGGCGCCCTTAAACTTCTCGCCTTCTGACTTCAATCCGACCAGAACCGGAACCGCCATCCAGTCTTCGGCGAAGCTGCGATAGCACTCCAGAATCGTCTTGGTTTCCTCTTCTGCCTCATCGTATGTAGCGTGGGCGGTGTGTCCCTCCTGCCAGAGGAATTCGGTGGTTCGAAGGAACATACGCGTGCGCATTTCCCAGCGCACAACGTTTGCCCACTGGTTGATCAAAATCGGCAGGTCACGATAGCTCTGAATCCACTTGCTGTAGCTGTTCCAAATGATTGTCTCGCTCGTCGGCCGCACGATCAAAGGCTCTTCGAGGACAGCGTCAGGGTCAGGAATCAGGCCAGGGCCGTTTGGATTCGCCTTGAGGCGATGGTGCGTGACAACCGCGCACTCTTTTGCAAAGCCGTCGACGTGCTCGGCTTCCTTTTCAAAAAATGATTTCGGGATGAATAGCGGGAAATAGGCGTTTTGGTGTCCGGTGGCCTTGAACATATCGTCAAGGGCGCGCTGCATATTTTCCCACAGCGCATAACCGTGCGGCTTGATGACCATGCAGCCTCGAACGGCTGAATAGTCGGCGAGATCGGCCTTTTGGACCAGCTCGTTGTACCACTCGCTAAAGTTATCGGCGCGGGAAGGAATCCCAAGGTTGCTACTCACCCGCACATTCTGACAGGTTAAGGTTTGGTCATTCGCGCAGAAAGTGGTGCGAAACGTCCCGCCTACGTCCGATCATAACCGTTGCCGCGCAAGATTAACGGTATCTTCGAAGCCCGCCTGGGAAAACTTAATGGACAAATCGGAACTGGAATCATACGAAGTCCTGGACTTGGGCATGCTGAGCGAATCGTCCATGGGCGACGCAGATTTTGAGCAACAGCTCATTGAGGTCTTTATGAGCACTGCCCCGAATCTGATTTCGGACTACGAGCTCGCGACTCGTGAAGATCGTTGGTCGGATGCTCATCGTGCGGTCCATTCCCTCAAAGGCTCCTGCCGCGCGCTTGGAATGATGCGACTCGGCATGGTTTGCGAGACCGTGGAAACTTGGAGCCGCACCGATCGCGCAACGGCGGAACCGTTTTCTCCCGAAGATCTCCGCACCGAACTCGGAATCACCGTCGGCGTTCTACGCACATCCCGTCGCGGCACCGCAAATCGCTAAAGCCGCAAACATAAAAAAGGGCCAGGTTGATTGCTCAACCTGGCCTTTACATGTTTAGGTCTTAGGCAGACTGCTTTCGTCGTCGGAACATTGCGAGCACGCCAACGCCGAGAGCGAGCATCGAAGCTGGCTCTGGGACTGGGTTGGTGGTCTTCGCGCGGATTCCACCGAGGTTCAAGCCGATGTCGTTGTAGTCCTTGTCGCCGAGGTTTGGAAGATCTTCCCAAGCCACGAGAAGGCCAGCTGGCTTCACGCCTGCTGCATCTCGATCCTTAAGAACAACCGCTCGGTTCTGGTTGTTTGGGTTGCGCCAGGTTTCGCTATAGTAAACAGTCGATGGCGTGGCGTTGTCGCCGCTGCTGAAAGCAAGGCCAAAGGTTCCGTTGATCTTGACCGAGGTCGAGGTCGGGAAGCCGGAGGAGGCGCCGCCGAGAACCCAGGTGATCTGTGGGTTAAGAGCCGTCAGGTCAGTGTAGTAGCCGATCTTGTGCTTGTTGGCAAATCCAGCTTTCTGGAACAAAACGCTCCAGTCGGCCGACTTGGTTGGGTCAACGAATTCGAACAATCGACCAGATTCCTGATCGCCAAAGTTGGACGCCGAACCGACCGAGCTCAGGGAGCCGGTGTTTCGAACGAGAGTCTGAAGATCGGTGCCAACGCCATCAGGGCTGGTGAGAAGTCCTGCCGTATTCACAAGCTGCGCTTGCGACTGGGCGGCGACTCCAACCAGCGCAAGGCTGATAAGGAAAATACGGGACTTAAACATGTCATCCGTAGTCTCGCAGACCAACCCTGTTGGTTACGCGTCACGAAAATACGGTCCCACAAAAGTGGGACCGGCAAAATATTCCTTTTGAACCGACTCTCAGGTCGTCGGATCAGCGCTTTTTGCGTCTCAGCAATGCCGTGACGCCGAGACCGAGGGCTAACATCGACGCTGGCTCAGGTACCGGAGCCGTGGTCCGTGCGATGACACCGTTCAGGTGCAATCCGAAGTCGTTGTAGTCCTGGTCGCCCAAGTTGTAGCCGTCTTCCCAAGAGACGGTCAAGCCGAAAGGACGAAGTCCATTCAGGTCTCGATCCTTCAAAACAGCGACTCGATTCTGCTGATCTTTGTTCCTCCAAGATTCGCTGTAGTAAATCGTCGACTTCTTAGGATCGCTGTTGTCGCCGCTTCCAAAAACCAAACCGAAGGTGCCTTTAATCTTCACGTCCGCGGAGGTTGGTAGTCCGGAGCCGCTGCCACCAAGGACCCAAGTGATCTTCGGGTTCGTCGCTGTCAAGTCGGTGTAGTAGCCCAGCATGTGCCGAGGCGCGTAGCCTGCCTTCTGCCAGTTGATGCTCCAGTTCTGCGGAGTCTTCGGATCCTGGAGATCGAACAATCGACCGCTAGCCTGGTCGCCGGTGTCCTTGCCCGAGCCGACAGAACTAAGTTGGCCCGAACCTCGTGTGAGAGTTTGAAGATCGGTACCTACTCCATCGCCGCCTGTCGTGAGCTTCGATGGGGAAATGAATTGCGCTTGAGCTTGAGCTGAAAACGCCACCCCGAGGAAAGCAACAGAAAGAAGATTTAATTTAATCATGCTTCTATTGTTGATCCGAAATGGGCGAAGTTCAAGTCGCTAGTTCGTGGTCGCATCACCCCGGTGCCCCAAACGGGTTCACCGAAAGGTGTCACCGGAAAACCGAGACTGAGCTTCGGTAAAGAACGCTTACGAAGCGCAAGCAGCAGAGCGCCAAATGCAAACGGCACAACTGCGGCCGGTTCCGGCACTGGGCTTGCCGTCGTTGGACGACGCTTGAACCTGTACTCTGCGGCGCCGTCATGATCTTTGGTCTGGGAAGTCAAGCCTTCGAGAGATTGCAAAACCTCACTGGGAGTTGACAGGAGCTCGGTTGCTCTCGGCGGTGCCAGAGTCAGCGCTAGGCCGTTCATTTCGCTGCCGAGGAGCCGGAGGGCGGTGACGTTGAGATCAAACAAGAGCGGATTTGTCGGAACAAGTTTTGAGTCGTTGAGTTCCTCGAGTTTCGGTGCCGAGTCCACATGGCGATTCCAACCGATTTCGTCGATCACGGCCTGCATCCGCTCTGTTTCCGCCACTCGAACGTTGGACAGGTTTCTTGGGTGGTACGGCATCTCAATTCGTCGCGTTACCAACTCTGAAGGCCTTGGCCCGGGGGGCGTCCACGCCGGTATCACAGGGCCAAGATTGGCCGCCATAGTTTTTTTGAATTTCTCAGCCTGGTGCACTCCGATTTCTGCCAGATCGTTTCTCGGCAATACTTTCGGGGCAACATCAGGCAAATCAACGCTGAACAAACAAAGCGAAATCAACAGAAGTTTTTGCATTCGAAGCCCCCTGCATTTTTAGGCTTGAGCCATTAGGCAGAGGTTCGTTTGCTGCGCATCCGCTGCCCGACCAGAGTGAAGAGTCCGACACTAAGAATCAGAATTGGCGCTGGTTCTGGGACCGGGGCATACTTCTGGGCAACAACGCCATCAAGGTGAAGGCCGAAGTCGTTGTAGTCTTGGTCACCTAAGTTGTAACCATCTTCCCAGGAAACGGTTAATCCAAATGGGCGGAGGCCGTTGAGGTCACGATCCTTCAGGACTGCAACGCGATTCTGCTTCGCCGAGTTGCGCCAAGATTCGCTGTAATAAATTGTGGATTTCTTTGGATCGTTGTTGTCCCCGCTACCGAAAACCAATCCAAACGTGCCGTCAATTTTGACCTTAGCTGAGCTTGGCAAGCCAGAGTTGCTGCCGCCGAGAACCCAAGTGATCTTCGGGTTTGTCGCCGTAATATCCGTGTAGTACCCAAGCATGTGCCGTGGGGCGAAGCCTGCACGCTGCCAGCTGATTTGCCAATTCTGCGCCGTGGTCGGATCCTGCAAATTGAATAAGCGACCCGCTGCTTGATCGCCAGTATCTAAACCCGAACCCACTGAGCTCAGTTGTCCCGAACCTCGTGTCAGGGTCTGAAGATCGCTCCCTACACTATCACCACTACGCAACAAATTGGATGGGTTGATAGTTTGGGCGTTGACCTGTGCTACAGCACAGAACAACAAAACCGAACTGACAGACAAAACTAATTTCACGTGTTCATTTTTGCTTTTGGTGCTCGCAGTTTCCAGCGGCGAGAATTAGGCGGTTGCTCTGGGGTGATTGAGTTTGGGCGATTGATCTGGGGTGGTTGATCTGGGGTGGTTGATCTCGGGTACCGGATTAGCGCGACATTGGTCCACCTAGTTTGCGACCCAGGAGGTCAAGGTGTAGTATTGACAGATGAATTCAAGCGCACTCCGAATCCCCCTTTTGGCTTTGCTCCTGGCCGGCTGCGTGTCCCCCGTTCCCGCGCAAACCAAGGGTCCGGGCAGATACGTTGAGACACTTGAATCCGAAGGGGTCAAGCGCTCCTACATCCTTCGAATCCCAAAGAAGGCGGAAGACGGAAAGCCCCTTCCGGTAGTGCTCATCCTTCACGGCTGGACCGGAACCGCCGCGCTGGCAGAGGTGTATACGGACACGGCAGAAGAAGCGGAGAAGCGCGGGTACATCGCGGTTTATCCCGATGGGCTGGGCGAGCGACCAGGCTGGAACGCCGGTTTCATCGACCTTTCGGGACAGAAGAAGGACGATGTTGCCTTCATGTCAGCAATCCTGGACAAGATCGAAAGCGAAGTCAAGGTGGACAAGAACCGCGTGTATATGTGCGGGCACTCAAACGGTGCCTTCATGTCTCACTTTGCCGCCACGCAGATCGGCGACCGACTTGCGGCCATCGGAGCCGTCGCAGGAACCACCGGGGTTGGACCTCGTATCATCCCCAATCCCAAGGAACCGGTGTCCGTTCTCATGATCCATGCGAAGAACGACAACACCGTGGCCTACGACGAGAACAGCCAAAGCCTCCTGAAAGGAATCTCCCAGTCCAAGAGCGCACAGTGGTGGGCCAAGCAACTCGGCATCACCGCCCCAGCAGAAAAGTCTGAGATCAACGATGGCAAGGTGGTAACCGAGACTTGGAAAAACGGCAAGAACGGACGCATGGTTCAACTCGTGACCTTGGCTGACGGCGGCCATGCGTGGCCCGGCGGCAGAACCGTCGGCGGCAAAGAAACCGCCAGCGGTATCCGCGCAAGCATCCTCCTATTTGACTTCTTCGACGCAAACCCGAAGAAGTAACGGCTCAGTAGAGGTGCATTTCGGGGGAAGCGACGAGATACTTGAGGGTGGCAAAATGCCACCCCGGCCATTGGGGTTCCTTCGCCTTTTCAAACATCGCCACGCCACCAACCGACGCGAAGATTGCATTCAAAATCTTCGTTGTTTCTGGATTTGGCTTAACGTCGTAGTACTCGGCAAACTTCTGCGTGATGTCCTCGACGCTGGTCAATTGGAGATTTTTCAGGTAGCCGAACACTGTCGCGGCGCATTGCTCCACGTTGTCAACCAAATAGTGGAACCCTTGGTACTGATAGCGTTCCGCCATTGAGCTGCTGTTAATGAAGTTCTCACCCCAGGTCCAGCCGGCTACGTCAGGCGGTACAAGCAAAGTTAGCCCCATTCGATCCATTCGGTAAGCCGCGTAGCCCATCTGGTCCATGATCTCCTTCGGAATCTCGTCCGTCGGTTTCGCATCCTTCGGCCGCTTGGCCATCATGGATCGGCCCATTCCCTGCTTGCGGGCGATGCTAATCACAAAATCCACCGGATTCTTTGGATAATTGCCTACTACCGATTCCGCGTAAAACTCTGGCGCGAGCGCAATCGCACGCACGATGTCTGGGATATTGCCGCCCGATTTTTTCCAGACCGTCACAAGTCGATCCAAGACTTTTGGCGGAGCTTCTTGCCCGGCAAAGTAGCTCCAGAGTTTCCCGGAAACGTAGCGAGCCGTCTCTGGCCGATTGGAGAGCATTCGCAGAGCCGCCTCGCCATCCCAATCTCGCTTTTGCCCAAGAATCGTCTTGTCCGTCTCGTCCCGCATACTTGGGAGATAGGCAAACGAAGCGAAGGGTCGGTCGAATTGAATGCTCTCCGTTAGCTTCAGGTTCGATTCGCCAGGCAACTCGTAATACGTGTGAATGTAACCCCAGCCGGTAAGCGCGCGCGATAGCTCCTTCACATCGTCTTCCGTGTAGTTGCCGATACCCATCGTGAAAAGCTCCATGACCTCACGAGCAAAGTTCTCGTTTGGGTTCCCCTTCACGCTACGCGTCATGTCGAGGTACCGCATCATTGCCGGTTCACGAGATATCGCCAGCAGTAGATCCTCAAACTTGCCGTATCCGTGCTTGTAGATGGTCTGCAGGTAGTACAGCATCATCGGGCCGTCTTCCACCTTGTTGTCGCCCACGGCGAAGTGCGAATGCCAAAACAGCGTTAGTTTTTCTTCCAACGGCCGTTCTGTTGCAACCATGCGCAAGGTCCACCAGGCACGGAACCGATAAGAACCCACGTCGGCCTGTTCCTTCTCGCGGTTTCGCCAGCAGAATTCGTAAGGCGAAACGCCAAGATCGGGAAGCTTTGGGAAGTCGAGCAGCCGCTGGGCCGATCTGTCAAAGCCCAACTTTTCCTCGGCCGCGAGTTCTGGCGGAGTCAGTCCAAAGCCGAGCCGTCGGTGGAGATGCTGAATCTTCTCGCGTACTGTCATCTTTGACTCCCGTACATTCTAAATCAATGAGAGAATTCTAGCTAGGACGAGGTCATGAACTCGCAAATTTTTGATCAACTTTGCATCCTGCCGCATGAGAGCAACGTACACTTACAATGTCTTACAAAGAGGCATTTTCGGGATGAAAAAGGAATTTAAGTTGGCGTGGGTTGTGACTTTTGCTGGGGTTATCTTGGCGGGATGTGGCTCGGAGCGGCGCGACTGCGTGGATGCCAGCGGCAAGAAACTGCCCGACTCTGCTTGCACCACGTATCGTGGCGGCACGGGCTACTACGGCGCGCCACGGTTCATCTACGGCGGATCGCAATCCGGCGGCCGAATCCTCGGCGGCTCGGCAACCCCATCTGTATCACGCGGCGGCTTTGGCTCCATGGGCAGCGGATTTAGCTAGACGTGCAAAGACACCGAATCGACCCACGCCCGAACTGGGAAGCCGAAGTCGAAAAGTGGGGTCTGGTGTTTCACACCCACCTCGGCAAACCGTACTGGGATGAAAGTGCCTACTACACTCTCGGCCCACGAGACGTCGACGCCATTGAATCCGCGACCAACGAGCTGCACCGACTCTGCATGGAGACGGTGCAAGACCTCATCCGCACCAAGCGATTTCGGGAATTCGACCTCCCAGCGTATTGCGAGTTTGTCCTTGAGGACTACGCGGCAAACCCGACTGGGCACCTCTACGGCCGATTCGACTTTGCCTACGACGGCACAAATCCGCCGAAGATGCTCGAATACAATGCCGACACTCCGACGTCGCTGCTTGAGGCGGCTGTAGTGCAGTGGCAGTGGAGCCAAGATCGCTTCCCGGGTTCAGATCAGTTCAATTCGCTCTGGGAAAGCCTCATCGCGCGCTGGACTTGGCTGAAGGACCAAAACCTTGTTCCCGGCTTCGTCCACTTCGCCCACTCCGA
Organism: Chthonomonas calidirosea; assembly: GCA_945882415.1. Taxonomy (GTDB): domain Bacteria; phylum Armatimonadota; class Fimbriimonadia; order Fimbriimonadales; family Fimbriimonadaceae; genus Fimbriimonas; species Fimbriimonas planktonicus. The sequence goes on along the minus strand of CAMCWC010000001.1, from coordinate 179,944 downwards.
GTCGGACGAAGACCTCATGACCATCGCCCTTCTCCGCGACACGGCAACCGAGGCCGGGCTGCAGACCGACGGATTGCTCATGACCGAGATCGGCTGGAACAAGGAGACCAGACAGTTCCTAGACGCCCGAGACGGAGCGATCCGAAAGATGTTTAAGCTCTACCCGTGGGAGTGGATGGTGCGAGAAAACTTCGGCAGCCACGCTTTGCAGCCGGAGCTTCGCAACATCTGGATCGAGCCGATTTGGAAGATGCTGCTCGCGAACAAAGCGATCTTGCCAATTCTTTGGGAGCGTTACCCAAATCACCCGAACCTCCTCCCCGCCTACTTCGACGGCCCTCGGGATATGGCTCAATACGTTCGCAAGCCTCTGCTATCGCGAGAGGGCGACGGTGTCCGCGTAGTGATTGATGGTGTGACGACCGAAGAAACGCCGGATGCAGATACAACCCAAATCGGCCTCCAACCGAAATACATCTACCAAGCCCTTGCGCCTTTGTTTGAAGCGGGCGGAAACCACGCAGTCATTGGCTCGTGGGTCGTCGGCGACGAGTCAGCCGGGGTAGGAATTCGGGAGTCCGACGGCCGGATCACGACCGACCTCAGTCGGTTCGTGCCGCACGTGATTCGGTAGTTCTTGAGCTGCTTCCGTCCGTCCGGTACGGAACAGCTACTTCGTCCCCGAACTCGCAAGAGACTTCGCGAAATCTGGTTTGGTCTCGGTCAGGATCTCAAGGACGTTCTTCCGATCCGTTGCGCTCAGATGCGCGTAGCCACTCGACTTGTCCCGTCCGCTTAGAATCTCCCCAAGTCGACGATAAACGAAGTTCTTCACCGGCGACTGCAAGGCATCAAACGACGGCGAGTAAATCAGCGGGCTGCATGGGTAGCGGAGAATTCGCGTCGTGAGATCGAGCTGATACAGCGACCGGCCCTTGGAGTCCTTCGGACCCGACTCCGAGTACGTCTTCGCGAACGCCGTCGTGCCCTTGACGGGACTCGTGAGCTTCGCCTCCCCTTGGCACAGCAGTCCCGAAACTAGGCCCTCGCTATAGTTCTCGATATTTGCGATCGTCTCTTTACTAGCCTTTTCAGGGTTCGTCCCTCGCAAAATCAGCAGCGCATCTTGGTTTGCTCGCGTGATGAGGTTCTGGACCTCCATTTGCTGCTCGAAAACCATAAGCGCGGCGATGTCCGAGTGCGGGGTCAGGTACGGCTTAACGTCGAAGTAACGCGACAAACTCGTTACGTTTGCGCCTCGCTCGATGTTTATTGAATGCTTCTCGTCGGTGCCCTGCGAAAGTTCATTACCCATGTGACGAAGCTTTCCGTGCGTGCCGGAAACGTACCAACCTCCCCATCGATTCCGGATTGGGGTGGATGGAGTCATGTTATAGGTCTGGGCAAAGACCCTCGAGTAGCCGCTCGGCGCGGTTTGAACCGACCGGCCGAACAGGGCCGCCGGGGAACCGAATCCCCTTCCGCCGTGGCAACGAAAACAGTCTGAGCCCTCGGTCGAAAACGCGACCTGAGCCTGTTTGGTGTTCTCAATCGTGTAGAACAACGCCCCACGCTTCGGGTCCACGCTCATGATCTCAATTAGCGGCGCACCTGGAATCCAGCCGACATAGACCTCGTCGTTAAAGTACAGCGCGCGAGGCGTCTTCGGCGAAATGTGGTCGGTCTGAAGGCTCGTTTTTGAGAAAACCAAAACCTGCGAATTCGGGTCGATTTTTAACTGCGTCAGGATCGAGCGAAGATAACCTTGCTTCGGCTCGAACTCCAACTTTGTTTGTCCGCTGGAGATCCTTTTCTTAAGTAGTGCGACAGGGTCGGCAGCCGGAGTCGCCGCAGTTTGGTGCATCCAGCCCGCCGCCAAGATGGGCGCACAACATATTCCAAAAATTGCAGTTCGTTTCATCTTGACCCACCCCATTTTGCCACCTTTGTACTACGCACTTACCCAGACGTAAACTCCGAAGAACAAATCAGCTGGGAGATTTCAGCTTGATCCAGTGATCGCTTATCTCGATCATCTCTTCGCGATACAGCGCACCGATCAGCTTCTTAAACGCACCTTTGCTCAGGCCGAATCGGCGCTGAATCTCTTCCGGAGACGATTTGTCCGATACCGGGAGAGTGCCGCCCGCGTCTTTCAGTGCCGCGAGAATTCGGTCTCGCTCGCCAAGTACCGCGCTGAATCCCTGGGGCCGTAACGACACCGCGATCCGACCATCTTCGGGACGAATCCGCTTGATGTAGCCTGCACGCACTTCGCCCATTTGTAGCTTTTCAATCCATTCGTCGGGGAACAGCGATCCCTTGAATTGACCATTGATGATCACACGGATGAAGTCCTCCGTTCGGTCGGCGATCATCAACTTCACGGCTTGCCCGACTTCCAGGTCCTCACTCGTTGCCTTTAGATAGCGATTGAACTTCGAGGTACAAGCAATGCGCTCGGAAACTTCGTCGATGTAGATGCGAACCAGATAGTCCTGCCCCGCACGCATTCGCATCATCTGCTCTTTGATCGGACAGAACAAATCTTTATCGAGGCCCCAGTCGAGAAACGCTCCGATCTCGGAGACGGACACCACGGTCAGGCGAGCAAACTCCCCAGGAATGGCATACGGAGTCTTCGTAGTGGCGATGATCCGGTCTTCCGAGTCCTTCATCACAAACACCCGCAGCACGTCTCCTACGTAGATTCGCGGCGGAACCTGAGCCTTGGGGAGCAAAACGTCGGTCTGGCCGTCCGACAGAAATAGCCCCGGCGGTCCCTCTCGGACCGCCCTCAGTTCGTGATATTCACCTAAACGCATCCTCTCATTGTGCGTGGTTTCCTCTTGACCTGCAAAATTTACCGGGTTGCAAGTGCGTTTTGGAATGATTAGACTCGATTTGTGGCCACGACTACGATCATCGCGCTGATGTTGGCGTATCCACAGATTCAATCGACTCAGGCTCAAGACCCCGCTCTCCCGGTCTCTCTAGTCGACATTGCGGCTCCGCCGAGTTATCACCTGGATCGCAGCAACCAAGAGGCGTTTCAATCTCGGCTCACGGGTCAGATCGGATTAGCAGAAGGTTCGGTCTGGACGGGCCGGCCTGTCACCATTGTCTTCCCTTGCCCGTTAGGATTTAGTCCCGCAAAGTACCCCGGCGTGCGCGACTATCCGGATCAGCGCATCCGCGACGTGAAGATCTATCGCGGAGAAACCGAGCTACCGTTTGTTCCCATACCGAAGCAAGGCGAATCCAACTACTGGACCTTCAACACCGAAGGCCGCCGCGGAGCCGATTGCATCGCGATTCGCCTAAGCCCACCGGAAGGGACGGAAAAGATCAACCTCACGGTTGACGTTAGCGGAACCCTGATCCACCCGGTAGTCCGCCCCGGCTCTCCAGCGCAGAACGCGTATCAATTTGAACTTCCTGTCGAGGTCAAGTCGGCCTACCTTTCACCCACCGAGGACGAATACAAGGCGGACTTGCCGAAGCTACTGGAGCAGCTTGCCGGCCACGAAATCATTGACCGTAAGCCCGTGAAAGTTGGCGAGATGCTAAACAGAATCGGCATGTTCTTCGTCAAGAACTCGCTTTACGACAAAGACGTAGACGAGCCGACGCTCGACATGAACCAGTTCTTCGACCCGAGCTATCAGCGCATCGGCAACTGCCACGCCCTAAACACGCCGCTGCTTTTCGCGGCAAGGGCGGTCGGAATTCCGGCGAGCAAGGTCTCTGGGCGATTTCTTGAAACTGGAAAGGCGCACACCGTTTGCCGCATCTACGACCCGCAACTACGGGACAGTTTCTTGGTGGATGTCGCGGCCGTGGCGGCGTACGGCGTCACGCCAAACCGGTCTGGCCTCGAACTCATATCCGATTCGATGCCGCAGCGACTTCTGCTTTTCGAAGACGATGCTTCTAACTTCTTCCGCCCCCGAATTGAGGGCCTGGAGAATGAGCCAACTCCTGGCTCTGGTGCGCGTGGTGCAACCAACTGCGGCGACTGGGTGATTTTTTCGGGTGGTAGCTACATCGGATCGGTCCACCCGACCATCTCGGAGAAGCTGGTCATCCAGCCGCTCACCGAGAAAGACGACCAGTTCGTTGTGTTCACGAAGGAAGGAATCTTCTTCCGCATCGATCGACCAAATGGCAAATAAAATGGCCCACGCTAGCTTTTGCTAGCGTGGGCCATTCTCGCTTCAGATTACGAGCGAGGAGCGACGGAAATGCCGAGCTGGTCGACCTTGAGAACGTAAGGTCGTGAGACCGAACGAAGAGGCTGAACCACTCGCACAAGCAGCTTAACGTTTCCGTTAGCGGCAATATACGGCGAAGCCTGACCCTCAATTCGGTCGAACCGTCGGGCGGTCGTGGAACCTGGGTAGGTGCCGAGCTGATCCCACTTCGAAGTCAGGTTGTTCCAAGCGTAGTAGAACGCGGACGAGCCCGCTGGGGCGTTGTCGAGCGTACTAATGCGAAGTTGACCGATCGTCGCAGGCGTCAGGCCCGAGTTGATCGTCGTTTCCAGCGAAGTCATGTCGCCAACGTTCTTGGCAAACTGCGAAGCTACTTCTGCAGTGACGCCGTCAGCGGTGTTAATCCGCGTCGTTCCGGTCGTCCGGAGCGTTCCTTGGCTAGGCAGAGTTGCCATCGAAGTAGCTGGTTTGGAAACCAAGGCATCTTCGTAGCTGCTGACCTTGAACGGGAACACTTCGGTGGTCCAGTTGCCGTCTGCTCGTCCGAGCATTCCGATTGCCCAGAAGGTCACTTCGTCAACTGGGTCGACGACCACCTGGAAGTAGTCACCCCATCGGTTGTAGCCGCTGGAGCTCGAGCCGCCATAAAGTGCCGGGGTGCTCTTGATTCGGACCGGAGCGCCCATCGAACCAAGCGCGTCGGTTGGCTTTCGGCCCGTGATCATGAGGTCGGCCATGATGCTGGTGCTCGTTCGGGTGAAGACGAGAGCCATCTCGTTCTTACGGTTGCGAGCAACCGCTGGCATGTGGAAGAACTGTCCGGTTCCGCCGGTGACGTTTCCAGACTGTGCGAGTGCCGGGCGGCCCGATGCTGGCCAACCGTTGAGCTTCACGTCATACCATCGCGAAACAACGCGAGTGTCATTTCCGACGCGAACGCCGTGAGTCGTGACGACGTTGCCGTTGCGAAGGTGAGCGTTGAAAAGTCGTCCGTCCAAGGAGTCGAGGTTGTGGTTGCTTGGGCCAGGAATTGGTCCGCCCGGTCCGGCGAATGGCGGAACCGCGACTTCAATGCTCTGAGCAGAAGAAGCGGTCACAGCATGAACTCTCATGCTGTCGTCGGCACTCATCGAAACTGCAATGAGCTGGTCGACATCGGACTGCGATACCAACTTAACCGAAGCCGAGCCGGTGTCCGAAACGCTGGAGGCGGTGGCGGCGGCGCCGGTCAAAAGAGGTGCTTTGTCGATGACGACGAACTGGTTACCGTTCCAGCCGTTCTCGAAGCCGAACATGTTTCCGCAGAAGCCGAGATACTTTTTGCTAACGCCCCAGCCTGGGTAGTCCAGCCAGAAATCGGTCGAACCGACGGTCTGCTTGCTCTCAACTCGGTATCGGAACCAAGTGCCGTTCGGGTCGGAGTCGTCAGAAACCGCAATCAGGCTCTTGCTCTGCTTTCCATCAAAGTCTGCTTCTAGGAAGAGGATGAAGAATCGCTTACTGACCGTATCGTAAAGAACCTTAGGGTCGAACTGGAAGCTGGTAGCACCGAGTCCGGCGAAGAAATCTTCTGAAGTGCGCAGGAAGGTGTTTGCGCCGTCCGACTTTCGGAAGAAGCCGATCGAGCTGTTGACGACAACGACTGCGTGGGTCGGTCCAACGGCAAGGTCAGGATCTGGTGGTGTCCAGCCAGTTGCATCGACGGCAGGGAAATTGCCCTGTAGCGCCGCGGCTCGGATGTTTGGAATCAATCCGCCAGCCTTCAGCGTGTTGTTAGGGTTTGCCGCCCGACGTTTGTTGATCAGCGGATTCTCGGGCTTGTAGGGTTTCTGGCGATAGCTCTTGTCAACCTGCGGAGCGAAAGCACGAGTATCCAACTTGGGACCAGGCGTGACCGGGTATGTCCGGTCCGCAGGAATGGTTGTCTGCGCAATCGCAGACACCGCCAAGCCAGCAAGGGCGAAAAGTGATGTAATTGTTTTTCCTGTTGCCAAAAGATTCCTCTTTAAATCCAATTCTGCCGAATCTTGCTGAACAATATTCGTAAGAAAGCCTGCACAAGCCAACCAGTCACACGCCACGAGGCGTATTTTGGTGACACCAACGTTTTAGACGCGATGAGAATCCGAAATGTTAGTTTGATTCTCCACAATGAGAGGGTCGGATGAACGAATCAGCTCAGATGCCACAAAATCCAGCCCAGGCGGCCCTCGTGCTCGCTCCAATGGACGGCATCACCGATGCACCGATGCGAGCGCTCCAAGGAGAAATCGGCGGGTTCAGCTACTCGGTCACCGAGTTCTTGAGGGTAAGCATTGAGCCGCTGCCCCGAAAAGTCTTCCTCCGAGACGTGCCCGAACTGAACGATCTCGGCCGAACGCCAACCGGACTTCCTGTGCAAGTCCAGATTCTTGGCGGCGATCCTGAGCGAATGGCAATCAGCGCCGTCACCGCTTGCCGCGCCGGAGCGCACAGCATCGATATCAACTTCGGTTGCCCTGCCCCAACCGTAAACCGAAACGATGGCGGCGCTTCCCTGTTACGCCACCCAGACCGAATTCGAGAAATCGTGAGGGCAGTTCGTGACGCCGTTCCGCCCGAAATCCCCGTCTCCGCCAAGTTGCGCCTGGGCTGGGAAAGCATCGAGGACATCCATGTCAACGCCCAGATGGTTGCGGAAGGTGGAGCATCGTGGATCACCATTCACGCCCGAACGAAGGCACAAGGCTACAACCCGCCAGTCTTTTGGAAACCCATCGGAGTTGTCAGGCGCGCGCTTGATATCCCAGTGGTCGCCAACGGCGACATTTGGTCCCTTGAAGACTTCTACCGCTGCCAGGATGAGACCGGTTGTAACCGCTTCATGCTCGGACGCAGCGCCCTAGCGAACCCCAGCCTCTCCCACCAAGTTGCCCGCGAGCTTGGCCTTCCTTTTGATCCGGAGCCGATTGTCGAATGGGAACCACTCCTTCGTGGGTTCCTCCACTGGTGCGAGCACTACAAGGACTACCTTTCGAACCACGTGGTCAAGCGGCTAAAGCAATGGCTGAGCATAGCTTCAAGACACGGTGAATTTGCCCACTTTGACGTTCTAAAGCGAACGATCACCGTGGACGAATTCTTTGCTCAACTTCATGCCGCCGAGATCACCGAAATTTCGACAGAAGATGGACTGCCGAGCCCGACGGAACGCGCTGCCGCTAGTCCATCGTTGCTCTGCTAAAGACTAACAATAGCTTCCCCGCGCGTGCAAATGCCCGTTGAACAATGCTCATATTGCAAACGCCGCTCCGCCGATCCGCGACACGTTGAGCGCATTCTTGAAGCAGAACTTTAGCTTGAGGCTGGTGGATAAACGATCCGAGCAGTGGATAACAGCATCGGGTTTTCCCCAACCTTTTCCAGATATGTGGAAAAGTGATTACTTCTTTTTGATCTTGTCGGTAACAAACCCGTAGCTCAGATAGAGCAACTCAAAATCTTCCAATCCAGGGTACGGATCTGCAGCAGATTGGAGCTCCGCCTGGAACGTGGTGACCACCTTTGGCGAGTCGTAAAAAGCCAGTCGAACGATGCTCTCGTCGGGATTCACGACCTGAAACAGGTAAGCCGTTTCGCGAAATAGGTTTTCTCGTTTGCCTTTGGATTGGATTTTTCCACCGGTTGTCTTGCGGATTTTCTCTAAGCGCGCATCAATGATTCGCTCTACGGCACTCGGGGTTGCGGACTTCGCGTCGGTGAAGATCGTGAATCTCTCCCCCGCCGCGTTGGTGAACCGCGCCATCACCGGGGATTCGGAGGGCTTCACTTTGATTGATTGCAGGGTCCGCGGCTTCTCGATGCGATAAAGAAAGCCTTCGCCGGTCAAAAGAATTCGGTCTTGGAGAAGAAGCGCGATCATTAGTCAACCGGAAGGCCAACGAGTTTCTTCAGCTCGTCAACTTCCTTCTTACCAAGCAGACGAACTTCGCCCGGGTGCATTCCTTTGATTTTCAGCGGCCCGATTCGCACGCGGCGCAATGTAATGACCGGATGTCCAACCGCCTCGCACATCAAGCGCACCTGACGCTTGCGGCCTTCGTGAATGATAATCCGCAAGCTGGTGGTTCCGGCTTTGGCCTCGGCGTGAATGACCGTGACGTCGGCAGGAGCAGTCTTTCCTCCTTCGATGAAGACGCCCTTTCGCAACCTGTTGATCGCCTTATCGTCTGGAATGCCGGTCACAACCGTCATGTATTCCTTTTCGACGCCATAGCGCGGGTGGGTCAAGCGGTGCGCAAGCTCTCCGTCGCTGGTGCAAAGGAGGAGTCCTTCCGACTCTTTGTCGAGCCGTCCAACCGGCTTTACGACTGCCGCCATTTCGGGAAGAAACTTCGTGATCGTCGCTCGCCCCTGCGGGTCGCGCATCGTCGTGATGATGCCTTTTGGCTTGTTCATCAGAACGGTCAGCAACCGCGTCGGAGGTCGAATCACTTCGCCATCCACGGCAACCTCGTCGTCTGGACTCACCTTAACGCCGACCGTCTTGATCTGCTCGCCGTTGACGGACACGCGTCCTTGCAGGATCAGCTCTTCGGCTTTTCGCCGGCTGCAAAGTCCAGAGTGAGCAATTCGAACGTGTATCCGTTCGAGATCAGACGAGTTTTCTTTTTCGGCGGCCATAAATGAACCGGCGTCGATTTCGATTTTGGAGGAACCAAGCTCCCCCCGCAACGCCGACGCCTAGCCAGAGGGTACCGCCTAACAGTGAGTTGCCCTGGACCGGGGCCAAATCCACCGCCTCCGAAGCGAACACGGCGAACCTCTGCTCGAAGCCGTCGCTGTCCGTCCAAGTTGCCTCACCGATCTTCTGCTTCTTGAGAATCGGGCCCCTAAGATCGGGCAAAGTCTCGATTTTCAGCGTGCCATCGGTTTTGCCGGGACGAACGACTGAGATGATGTTGATGCCGGTCATTGCTGGAATCGGCTTTTCTAGTCCCGCCAGCTCAATCTGCCCGACTGGCGCGCCAGCCCGAAACACAACCTGACGGTCGTAGTTCTTGTACACCCACTTCAGCATCGCGGCGTGGTCCACGATCCACTCTTCGCTGCCCAAAATGGCCGTGATCACTCTGAAGTTCTCGCGCGTTGCGCTACCAACGTAACAACTCTTCGCCGCCTTCGTGTAGCCCGTTTTGATGCCATCGGCGGATGGATCCTTCCCAAGATATTTGTTCCGGTTGACCATCCAGAGGTCTTTGGCATTGATCGAGCGAGCGATGCGCGTTTTCTTGGTGCGAACGACTTCTCGAAAAAGCGGATATTTCATTGCCGCCCTCGCCATCAGCGTCAAGTCGCTCGCCGACGTCACGTGACCTTCATCTGGCAATCCATTCGGGTTCGTAAACTTCGTGTTCGCACAGCCCAACTGCTGAGCTTTGCGATTCATCAGGTCCGCGAAGTTCGGAACAGAACCGGCCACATGGTGGGCCACTGCCACGCAACCATCATTCGCTGACCGAAGCATGAGGGCATAAAGCATGTCCTTCACGCGGACCTTTTCGCCGGTTTTTAGATGCATGCTGCTTGGCTCTATGTATTCGACTCCCGGCGGGGCGGTGATGATCTCTCCCGGCGTGGAGTGCTCCAGCAAAAGCATCGCCGTCATGATCTTGGTGGTGCTGGCCGGGAACATTGGTGAGTTCGCGTTTCGCCCCCACAGAACCTTGCCGGAGGCTTCGTCCACGATAATTGCGCTTGGCGCGTCTACCACCGGGCCAGATATCGCTTGCCCGATGATCAACGCCGTCAAGATCGAAGCCATAGCAAAACTTACCGCGCCGCCGCGTCCGTCGGTTCCGGCAAAGCTGGCAACCCCTCGCTGACCGGAGGCAAATCGCCGAGGTCCTTCATCTTGAATTGGTGCAGAAACTCGTCCGTGGTGCCGTAAAGGATCGGGCGTCCGGGAGTTTGTCGCTTGCCCTTCTCTTCGATCAGTCGTCGTTCAAGCAATGCGCGGACGCCATAGTCACAACTGACGCCGCGAATGACTTCCAGTTCGCCAGTGGTGATCGGCTGCCGATACGCGATCACCGCCAAAACCTCCATCAGGCTTCGGCTCAGCTTCGAAGCTTGTGGCTTCAGGAAGGCCGCAATGTCCACCGCGTAAGCCTTCTTGGTACTCAGTTGCCAGCCTCCGGCGAGCTTCACGAGTTGGATCGGTCCACGTTCATGTAACTGGGCTTCCAGGATTTCCAGAGCCTGCTCCACTTGCCCCTCCGTGAGCTGCAACGCGAGCGCCATTGTCTGGGCCGGGGCTGGAGCGTCAGCAACGAAAAGCAACGCGAGAACGCGGTCGACCGGCGTCAATCGAACACCACCTTTGCCTTTGGTGCCTGATTTCGGGCGAAAACGGGTTCTTCGTCCAGCAGCTTCACCTCTGCATCGCCCTGGCGCACAAGCTCAAGGAGAGCCAAGAACCAATAGACACAATCCGTCCGCGTGGCCGAATCTCCAAAAACGCAAGTAAGCGATTGCCATTCGCCGCTGAGTCGATCCAGAACAACCTGCATCTCTTCATTCAAGGATCGCCGAGGCTTGCTGAGCAGCGGCATTTCTTGCGGCAGTGCGCGGTCGAGGACTCGTTGAAAAGCTCGCGAGAGGTCCAATGCGCTGACATTTGCCAGTTGGTACGGCAATTCATAGGTGCCGGGTCCAGCATCGGGGCTTCGGAAGAACCACTCCGACCGCTCCTCTTGCCAGGCGGTCAAGACTTCCATCGCCATCGCAAAGTCTCCAATGGAGCTCGGCTCTGGTTCGTACGAATCCTCGTACATGTCCGGCTCGGGTTCTTCTTGGGGAAGCAACAGCCAGGCTTTGCGCTCTAGCAGGTACGCGAGGGCGGCCAGGGCCGCAGCGGCCTCGTCAAAGTCGGCATCCGGAAGATTCAGGAGGTAGTGGAAATATGCCTCGCAGACCGGCGCGAGCGGGATATCCAGCAGGTCAACCCGATGGTCGCGAACGCAGGAGAAGAGCATTGCCAGCGACCCATCGAAAACGGGCGTTGAAATGTGAATCGGCGGTGGAGCAACCACGCCAAGCGCCGTAACCGAATGACTTGGCCGGTCAAGACTTTCCAAGGTTTCAGATCGGGGAGCCATCCTGCCCTTGTTTGGACGACTCACTGGGTTCGAAAGCCGCAGAAATCAAGCGGCCGAAGCGAGAGAAGGTTGGGTTGGCGAGGGAGAAGTGGAGGTGCCGGGCGGATTCGAACCGCCGAATAACGGTTTTGCAGACCGTCCCCTTGGGCCACTTGGGCACGGCACCAACCAAACTGATTATAGCCCCGACGCTGACGGAGAGTTTGAATCCGAACTTTAACGTCCCGAATCTTTCGTTCCGCCTTCGATCCTTAGCTCATGGCGGGCTCAGTCATCAAATACGACGCGTACTTTGGTCGGACCGTAAAGATCGGCTTCTTCGAAGTCAAACACCGCATAGTTCTGCTCGTTGATCAGCTCCACTTCAAAGTCGCGCTCGGTCCCGTTCACAAACAACCGCGCCGAATCGTCTTCAACCGGGATTCGCAAAGTCATGTCGTGCCCAGAGGTCGTGATCAAAAGCTCTTGCCCGTCTTCCGCGCGCGTCCACTGGTACGAAACGTAGCCTTGACTCGCCGGATAGCAGATACAAACCTGAGCGTCTTCGGCTTCCGTCAGGTCCCATCGCGGCGAAACCTCGGTCGTGTGAAGCGCAGTTGAAGTGTCCACAACGCCCGCCAGCCCTTCGACCATGGCGTACATCACGGCCGCCGCTCCCCAGCCGTTCGGGATGCCGTAGGAAACCTCGCTCGGCGGTATGAAGCCAGGCTGGTTCGCCACGGTCGCCGCCAACACCGCCCACATCGCTCCATCCTTCGCGGCATCGAGCCGCACCGATTTCACTCGCTTCTCTGGCGCTGGGTTATCGAAGTACCCCATCGAAACTCCGACGTTCAGACACTTTGGATTTGCCCCAGTCCAAACGAAATCAGCTCGCCGAGTTCCCGTGCCCTTCGGCTTTTCGGGCATCCACCAATGCAGAACAGACTCTCCGACGACGGCGTATTGGGTGCTTTCGGTGCCGTCCTCATAGCGCCAAGTAACCGTGCCGGCAAGGTTCGCACTACCCGGTTTCGAGACGAGGTGCATCAAGTAGAGCGACGCTACGAGCTCATCGACGTCAAACTCGGCCGAACGAGCATTAGCGCCCTGGCTAGACAGCAAAACCGCCGCTTTTCCGTCGTTCTCGGCAGGGTCGATGACCTCGAACGGTACGCCAGAGCCGTCGTGTGTGCCCGGCTGGAGATCGTGAAGGTCGTTATCCTCCTCCGAAGTCCAAGGGATCGAGACGCTCGCGTCTGATCTCAAAGAAGCATTGACGATTCCCCTCAAATCTAACGGTGCGAACTTGGTCTCTGGACGCTCGATCGTTGCGCCAACGTAGCTGCAGTGCAAGATCGGCTCGTCTGGTTCACCGAGGGTTCCCACCCGTTGAAGGATGTCGATGCCGTAAGTCTCGTGCCCCGCGTTCATCGCACCTCGTGCGAGCTCGCCCGCGACAATCGGCGTAACGCTACCGTTCATGTATTGCCACTTATCGCAATGGCTACTAAAGCCGTTTTCGAACGGCGGGAAGATGGTGTACCACTCGCCCGGACTGCCCTCTGGGGCGGCCTGATAGATCGCCTTATAGGTTCCGATGATGCTTTGAATCTGGTCCGGATCGAGGTTCCGGTTGATCGAATACGCATTCGACAGTGAGACCTGCGAAGACTCGTTAACCCCAAGCTCCGGATTCGGCTTTTCGTCTTCGGCAACAAAATGCCGGAAGAAGTGCTCCTGCCACGAGACTTCGCGCAATCGAATGCGAATTTGTTTTGCTCGCTTAGAATGATCGTTCGCCGAACGTTCGTTCCCGAGCGCTTCGTACATTTCCGCGAGCTGGTCGTGCGCTACCGCGAGCCCGGTGTTGTCGCCAAACATTACGCCAAAGCGAGTCTTGTCTGGATCGATTCGCATCGCATCTCCACCAACTACGGAATCAAAAGAGTTCTGGAAATCCCAGGTGTCGATCGTGTAGCCGCGCTTAACGAGCTTGTACTTGTTCGACCACCGAACGTTGCTGGTGCGAACGTAGCCGATCGCCTTTTCCGCGGACTCCAGGAAGCTCGCCATCCAGCCATCGTCGCCCGTAGCCTTCCAAGTCGCGTAAATGCCTTCGACGTAGAGGTACTCAACGTCCGCCTCCACCGGGATGCGCTTCATCTCGAATGAGCGATCTTTGAAGGGGCGCGTGTAATCGCCATCGGCAAACCGCATGTCCCAGTAGTTGGGCCAAGCCGTTCGCGGATAGCAATTGTCGAAGATCATGCCGTCCTCTCGCTGCGTGTCTCGATAAAGCTCAAGCGCCCCCTTCAGAGAGGCCTCGAAGTACTTCATGCCTTTTAGCACGTGAACGTGGTCGCGGAGCCAGCAGACGAAGAATCGATACGTTTTGGGATTCCCAATTGAGCCCGCGAGATCCACGATTGATCGCTCCATCGGTTCGCTCGTCATGGTGAACAGCAATCGCTGGAACAGGCGCTCGAATTCTTGGGTCGATTCGCAGATCTTTGTTTTGGGTTCCAGCCGGAACCGGATATCGACCTCGCCGTCTTCATCGGAGATGCGATGTTCGCCCGCTACACCACCCGTGATGATCGATTCTCCTGGCAAAACGGAGCCATACGGGTTATCGAAGGCCTCAAAAACGGTGAGCGCGCCGCCATCCCGGAGGTCATGAACGATGGTGTCCAGCGGCTCCAAAATGCAGTATCGATCGACGAGCTCAGTGAGTTTGTATTGCATTTTTCAACCCGCCAGACTTCAAAGATCTGGTCGTTTCTCTCGGCTCAGCATACTACTCGGACTTTCATAGCGCGGCGATCGTCAGGCGGAGAAAAGATGCAAGGCACCAAGTTCGCTGGTTTAGCTATGCTTGCGACGCAATGGCAAATATCGCGACGGCGCGACGGTTACTTTTGACCTCTGATCCATTCGGACTTCGGCGTGAAGCAGGCTGGAACCGAGAAGGTGTTTGGCCCGCCAACTGGATTTCTCACCCGAAGATCAAGCAGGGGCCAATCGTGATCGAGTACTCCCTGAAAGTTGATTTCACCGATAAAGCGATCCTAAACTTGCACGTCACCGGCGATGATCGCTACGAGCTGTACCTTGATGGCGAACTCGTGGGCCGGGGCCCAGAGCGCGGAGACGAGGACCACTGGGCTTTCGAAACCTATCAGGCGAACTTTGAATCCGGAACGCACACGATCTCGGCTTTGGTTTGGTCGGCGGGAGAAACAAAAGCTTATGCCCAGCACTCCATTTGCCACGGCTTTCTCCTTGCAACCGAAGACCCTTCCTTCATCGAGCGCATCAATACCGGTAAGGCCGACTGGCAAGCGGTAATCCGTCCCGAGTTCGAGTTTAAGCCTCCCCAAGCGGCTTGGGGAACGGGAGACCGAATCCGATTCCGGGCCTCAATGCGCGATCGTGCCGAATGGCAAAAAGCTGAGTCCATCCATCCCGGTTTACTGAACGTCGCCGAGAGCGAGTTTGACCGGATCCACTTGCTTCGCCCGGCAACCCTGCCGCCCATGTACGAGGACAAGTGGTCGAAGACAACCGTCCGGCATGCACGAGAGGTTCCCGCCGGTCCAACTCACGTCATTCCGGTTCGGCAGGCGGAGTCATCTGCCGCATGGACGGAGAAGTTCTCCCAGCTATTGGCTGGCACGTCCATGCAGGTCCCGCCGAACACCCGGGTCCGCGCGATCCTTGACCTGAACGATTACGTCTGTGCGCGACATTGGATCGGCTGGAACGGCAAAGGATCCGTTCGATTGAACTGGCAAGAAGCCTTGTTCGTGAAGGACGAAGCCATGAGCAAAGGCAATCGCGACGACATCGAAGGCAAGCACTTCTCGACGATTTGGTCCTGGGAAGATGGCATTGGCGATGAAGTGATCGCCGAGTTCGTCGGACAGTTCCGCAGTCTCTGGTGGCACGCCGGTCGATACGTTGAAGTTGTCATCGAAACCGATGCTGAGCCCCTGACCCTGACCGGGCTCGGATTCATCGAAACGCACTATCCGTACGAGTTCAGCTCCACGTTCAAATCCAGCGATCCGGACCTGGCAGACATCCACCGAATCGGCATCCGTACGTTGGAAATGTGCTCGCACGAGACATATATGGACTGCCCGTACTACGAGCAGTTGCAATACGCGGGCGACACGAGGCTGCAGGTTCTTGCGACTTACACTCTTGGACAAGACCGTCGTTTGCCGCAGCAAGCCCTGCGTGCGTTCGACGAATCGCGGCGGAACCGCGGCATCACCCACTCGCGGTACCCGAGTCGTGTGCGGCAAGTGATCCCGCCCTTCTCGCTTTGGTGGATTTGCATGCTCCACGACGCGATGCTGTACGGCGACAATTTTGCGGATGTAAAGAAGCACCTGCCCGGTGCAAGAATCGTCTTGGACTACTTCGCTCAGTTCGTGAATGACACGGGCTTACTCACCCCGCCACCAGGTTGGAACTACATCGATTGGGTACCAGGCTGGCGAAACGGAATGCCTCCGACAAGCGCCGAGCATCCAACCGCGCCCCTCAACTTGCAGTACCTCTTGGCCCTCAGGGCGATGGCTGAACTTGAAGCGCAAGCGGGAGAACCGTTGCTCGAGACCCGCCTTGGCGTTAAAACCGAGCGCTTGAGCACTGCCATTCGCAAGTCGTTTTGGGATAGCAAGCTCGGCATTCTTTCCGATGACCTCGGTCACCAGCACCGGAGCGAGCACTCGCAAGCGCTCGGACTCATCGCGCGAGTGCTGACTCAAGATGAGGCAAGAACCGCGCTGAAACAACCGGGGCTAGAGAAGACCACCATCTACTTCACCCATTACTTGTTTGAGGCGTTCTATGCCCTTGGCGATGGTGACGCCATCCTGAACCGACTCGATCTCTGGCGCGGTCTAGTCAAAAACGGGCTCAAAACGACCATTGAAATGCCGGAGCCGACGCGTTCCGACTGCCATGCCTGGGGAGCGCACCCGATCTATCACACCTACGCGAGTTTGCTGGGGATTCGTCCGACAGACGCCAACTTTAGCCGCGTGCAAATCAATCCCGCGTTGTCCTCGCTAAAGGAACTCTCCGGCACTCTCGTCACCCCTCGCGGAAACATCATCGCCTCCATCAACGGAAAAGTATTGGACGTGTCGTTGCCAGATGGCTTGCCGGCAACGATCATTTTTGGCAAGCGAACGATTAACGTAGTGGGTGGCAACCACCGACTAGAGCGTGACTGACAGAAAGATGAGCACCTTCCAAATCTCAAAAGTTCAAACCGAATACACGACCGAGCCGCTCGGCATCAGCGAGCCTTCGCCACGGTTCACCTGGCGAATCGAAACCGATGCCAACAATTGGCGCCAGGAAGCTTTTCAGGTTCGCGTCACGCTGGAAGACGGCACTGAGGTCTGGGACTCCGGGCAACTCGCTCAGTCCGAGCAGCGCGTTGAGTATCGCGGCCCAGCTCTGCTGTCGGCAACACGCTACCTGCTCACCGTCACCGTGATTTCCGCTGGAAACGCTGAAACATCCCAGGCAACTTGGTTTGAAACTGGACTGTTGGATCCCGCCGAGTGGAAGGCGGACTGGATTCAAGGCCGCCTGGTCGGTGGTCGGCGCGCCATGGTTCCGGCCCCTTACTTCCGGCGCTCGTTTGCGGTGGAGTCCAAGGTCTTTCGAGCCCGACTGTACATCACGGCCCTTGGCGTGATGGACCCGAGTCTGAATGGCCATTTGCTCGGAACAGACGAGCTCAGCCCGGGCTGGACGGACTATAGAAAGCGCGTCCGGTATGTCACTTACGACGTCACCGAACACCTGCAGCAAGGCGAGAACGTGCTCGGTGTCGCGGTGGGCGACGGCTGGTACTCCGGCAACGTCGAGTGGCGTGGGCGGCAGCTCTACGGCGACCGACCGGCCCTATTGGCTCAGCTCGTAGTGGAAACCGAGGACGGCCGAGTTGAAGTGGTGACCAACGGAGATTGGCAACACAACTACGGTCCGATCGTTCAGGCCGACATCCTGATGGGTGAGCACCACGACTACCGATTGAGCTTCCCCGGCTGGGATGCGCCAGGATTTGATGCCAGCAACTGGCTCCCGGTCGAAACGGTCGAGCCAAATGTCGGCGCGCTTTTGGCTTACAACTGTCCGCCTATTCAGGCAGTTGAAACTTTGCAGCCAGTGAGCGTGAAGCGAATCCCAACTTGGCCATCTGACATCTACTTGGTCGACTTCGGCCAGAACCTCGTTGGCCGAGTGCGGTTGAAAGTTTCCGGAAAACGTGGCGACACGATTCGGATTCGCTTTGGGGAAAAGCTCGACAATAACGGAAATCTCTACACGGAGAACCTCCGCTCGGCGACTCAAACCGACTTTGTCACCCTGAGCGGCGACGGTGTGGAAATCTTCGAACCGAAGTTCACTTTCCACGGTTTCCAGTACGCCGAAATCCAGAACTTTCCGGGCGAGTTTTCCACCGAGAACATCGAAGCGGTGGTCCTGCACACCGACTACGAGATGCCCGGTGACTTCACTTGTTCCGATCCACTTCTCACCCAGTTGTGGAAAAACATCCGCTGGGGCTGGCGTGGGAACAGCGTGGATGTGCCGACCGACTGCCCACAGCGGGACGAGCGCCTTGGCTGGACCGGCGACGCCCAGGTGTTTGTCCGGACCGCCTTGACCATTGCGAACACGCAAACCTTCTGGGAGAAGTACCAACTCGATCTCGCCGATAGCCAAAGCCCACAGGGCAAGATCCCGCCGACAGCGCCAGATACGGCGATCTTTGAGGACTCGGATGGCGGCCCAGCATGGTCCGATGCCGTTCTGATCTGCCCTTGGACGGTCTACGAAACCACTGGCGACGCGAGAATTCTGGAGCGGCACTTTGCGAGTTTCGAGGCCTACTTCCGCTCCTTAGATCGCGCGGCAATCGATGACATTCGGAGTCACCCGAACCAGCCCGGATTCCTCGGCTTTGGCGACTGGCTCAGCATCAACGCCGACACACCGATCGAGCTCATTGGGACGGCGTTCTATGCGCGCAGTGCCGACCTAATGGCGAAGATTTGTCGTGTTGTCGGACGCGAGGACCGGGTGGAACACTACGAAACTCGCTTCCGCGAGATTCGCGAAGCCTTCTTGCGCCGTTTCGTTACCGCCGATGGATTTATCCTGAGCGGCACTCAGGCGGCTTACGTGCTTGCCCTCCATTTCGACCTGCTGCCGGAAGATCTGCACGCCGCGGCCGTCGAAGCATTGGTCACGGATATCGGCAAACGCGGCTACAAACTCAGCACCGGATTCGTAGGCTCGCCGTATCTGAACCACGTCCTTCTAAACAACGGACGCGCCGACGTGGCGTTCAAACTGCTGCACCAAACCCAGTGGCCCAGTTGGCTTTATGCCGTCACTCAAGGCGCAACCACAATCTGGGAGCGTTGGGACGGCTGGACGCACGACAAGGGATTCCAGGACAAGGGCATGAACAGCTTCAACCACTATGCCTACGGTGCGATTGGTGATTGGATGATGCAGAAACTCGCAGGCATCGACCTGGCAGCGCCAGGCTTTGCCAAGATTCGGCTCCAACCCCACATCGGTGGAAACCTAACCTCGGTGACCGCATCCCAAGACACTCCGTTTGGATTAGTGCATTCGGCTTGGGAGGTCTCAGAAGGAACGGTGACTTGGACCTTCGTGGTGCCACCGAACACGACCGCCGAAATTCACCCGCCGACCGAAGGCGGCACGCTTAACGGCGCGCCGTTTGACGGTGCAACGGTTGGATCTGGCCGATACACGTTTGTCGGCAACGTGCCTAGTTGAGTACGTCTCGGTAAACGGCTTCAAACCGTTTGACCATTTCGGTGAGCGTGAACATTTGGCGGACGACATTCTGTCCAGTCCGCCCCATTCGTTCACGCTCATCCTCGTTTTCGAGCAAGTAGTGAATGGCTTCGGCGATGCTGGACGGTCGTAGGTCAACCAGCAAACCGGTCTGTTTGTGCTGAACAACCTCGGGCAAAGCTCCAATTCGCGTTGCGACGACCGCACGTCGCCGGGCCATGGCCTCGATTGCCGCTACACCAAACGTTTCCATCACGCTTGGCAGCGTGCTGATCGTCATTGCGTCCAGCAGGCTTGGAATATCGTGTCGTACTCCGGTTAAGGTCGCGTGATCTCGCAGACCAGAATCGTCGATTGCGGCGTGAACCTCGGCCTGAACGCTTTCTTCTACCTTTCCGACAAAGAGAACATGTGCGTCCGGATGGTCTTGCCGGACTTGCTTCATCGCGCTGATCAGTTCGAGTTGTCCTTTATCCCGACAAACTTTGCCCACGAGGCCAATCACTTTTCGGTCGGTTGGGATGCCTAGACCAGCCAGAACTTCATTCCGATCTGCCGGGGCGAAGTCAATAAAGTCTGTACCGTTATATACGGTCCGCACGAAGCGCTCTGGAATGCCATTTCCGCGCAACATTCCGGCAACGTAGTTGCTCACCGCGACCAAGCGATTGTTGCGATGTGCTAGGCGCCGATAAATCTGGTCGTTGTTGGCGATGTGAACGCTCGTGACGATCGGAACCCGCGTCAACAAGCCCAGCGCGTGGCCAATATAGGCCGCGCGAGTGAGGTGCGTGTGAACAAGCTGAATATCGTTTCGGCGGATTTCGCGGACCAAGCCGGTCATGGTTTGCAGCCAGCCGAAGCCCTTCATTCGGCTTTCCATCACCGGGATACCGCTGGAGCGCAATGCCCCGGGTAACCACCCGCCGCCGGGCGTTACGACCTGAACGTGATGGTCATTCTGCTGCAGGAGATTTGAGAGCGATGAGACGTGCCGCTCCGCACCGGAGGTTGCGCTGCTTGAGATAAGTTGCAGGACTCTCAACTGGCCGTCGTTGCTCAAATTTTCCGTTCCTTGTTACCACGAACCGTAATCCAGCGAGGATACCTTTCAAGGTTCATACTATGATTCATGGAATCATCCTCCAACTCTGGGCTACCAAAGCCGGGTTGGAAGGCCAAACTAGCTGGCAATCCACTGGCTCAAGTCTTTTCCATTAGAGACTTCCGACTGCTCTGGATCGGTGCATTTTTTAGTTTCACCGGCAGTTGGGTTCAAAACGTTTGTCAGGGCTACCTGATTTACGAGATGACAAAGGATGAGTCGAAGCTGGCGTACGTCAGCGCGGCGAACTCGATTCCCTTCTTTCTCTTCGGCCTTGCGGCTGGATCGCTGGTTGACACCCGAGACAAACGACACATTCTCATCGGGGCTCAGATTCTGTTTGCCTGTGCCTCACTCTACATGGCGGCGGCAACGCATTTTCGCTTCGTCTCCTACGAGCAAGTCATTCTCGTTTCCTTCATGCTGGGCACGATTGCTTGCGTCGAAGCTCCAACCCGCCAGAGCGTCGTGAGCCGGGTGGTTCCGGTGGAGTTTCTCTCCGCCGCGATTCCGATCCAGGCGATGACCTTTAATACGGCCCGCATTATTGGTCCGGCGATTGGCGGTGTTTTGCTGGCCAACGTTGGGGTGCCAGTCGGCTACCTTGTGAACGCGCTGACCTTTATGGCGTTGATCGGCTGCGTGGCGGCGATGAGAGCCGATCTCTCTCCGGCAACCACAGAGCGGGTGCCCTTCCTGACCTTGATCAAAGAAGGGATCAAGTACACCTGGAACGAGCGAAGGTTGCGAACCTTGCTCATCATGGAGAGCGTCACCGCTCTCTTCGGCATTTTCTACATCCCGATGATGCCGGCCTACATCGACCAGGTGCTCAAGATTCCGAACGAGACCCCGGCGGGCAAACTGGCCATTGGCAACGCCTACACTGCCATCGGCGTCGGGGCGCTTTGCACTTTGCTGCTCATGACGCAAATCACGGATGCCAAGCGCAAAGGTCGCTTCATCACAATCGGAATGGCGGTGAGCGGATTGGTGCTGTGGGTCCTCGCCAGTGCTCAAAACCCTTGGCTTGCCTTCCCTTTGATGTCAGTGATCGGCGCGTGCACCGTTTTGCAGTTCAACACGACGAATGCGCTGTTTCAAACCATCGCCCCGGAGCACTTACGCGGCCGAGCTCTCTCCGCCCACATTTGGGCGCTCAACGGGCTGTCCCCGTTCGGGGTCGCGATTCTTGGCACCGTCGCGCGACAATCGAGAGATTCTAGCTTTGGCGTCTTTGGATCGGGGATTCCGCTCGCCATGCATATCGGCGCTTGTCTCATGATTTGCGGTGCACTCTATGGGTTCGCAAATCGCGGCGTCCTGCGAGACCTAACCTAACCCAGAGCTTTTAGCTGGCCGGTCAAGTAATATTTCCCCATGGGAAGTCGCGAGGTCGAAGAGTGGCTGTGGATCACCAGCCGAGACCTTGACCGTGCCACCGACGAAGTGACTTCTAGCCGCCCCCGGCTGGCCGGGAGTCGTTACTGGCAACCACGCGTAGACGTGCTCGAAGAAGCGCACCGATTCCTCATCAAAGCCGAACTCCCCGGCGTCCGCTCAGAAGACATTCAACTTGCCTATGCCCCGGAGCGAAATGCAGTCGTGCTCCACGGAGTACGCAACGAAGACTTCAGCGATGGCGACCGAATTGGCATTCATCAACTTGAAATCCTCTATGGAGAGTTTCACCGCGAAATCACCTTGCCCGGAGGAGCGATCGACTCCCAAGGAATCCGCGCCCAATATCGGAATGGCTTTCTGCTCATCATGATCCCGAAGATGGAACGCCTGACCGTCACGATTAATCGAATCTAATGCCCGAAGACACCCTCACCGAAGTTATCCTCCCGGTCATCGAAGAAGAGGAATCCGTTAGCGAAGACTTGCCCACCCCGGATGTTGAAGACGGGACGGAGCAAGAAGCTAAGCCAGACGTTCCGAGCATTCTGAACATTCTTCCGCTGCGCGATAGCGTCATCTATCCAATGCTGATCGCTCCGCTTTCGGTCGGCCGCGATGCCGGAGTTCAGCTCGTTGACGAGAGCGTGGTTGGCAACAACCGCATCATCGGCGTGGTCGCCCAAAAGGATCCGCAGATGGACCAGCCGGGATTTGACGATGTCTACCAGTACGGTTGCGCCGTCATTATTCGAACCCTCGTCAAGATGCCCGATGCAACTCGGTTGATCGTACAGGGCGTTTCCCGCTTCCGGATCATCGAGCAGGTCCAAGATCAGCCGTATCTCACTGCGCGCATCGAGGTCATCGAAGATGTTCAGCCGGGCCCGGACCGCGCCGAGGAAATCGAAGCCCTGCGCCGCTCCATCGCTGCGCTATTTGAGCAAGCGATTCGGTTGTCGCCAAACCTCCCGGATGAGCTCCGGTCTCTGACTCAGGCGGTCAAAGAAACGAACGTCATGGCCGACCTGGTTGCCGCGCATATGACGCTGACCCTTGAGGACAAGCAGCGGATTCTCGAGATTTCGGATGTCGAAGAACGTCTTCGCCTTCTCCTCGAATTGCTCGTCAAGGAAGTTCGGGTCCTAGAACTCACGAGCAAAGTACAAAGCGAAGTTAATACTGAACTCAGCAAGACCCAGCGCGACTACTACCTCCGCGAGCAGCTCAAGGCCATCCAGCGTGAGCTCGGGGAATCGGACGACCGCGGCGAAGAGCTGGAAGAACTCCAAGGAAGAATCTTGGAAGCGAACTTGCCCGAAGCCGCGCTCAAGGAAGTCAACCGTGAGTTCGATCGACTTCGACGCATGAACCCTGGCGCACCGGAATACACCGTCGCGCGAACCTACGTCGACACGATGGTCTCCTTGCCTTGGAACACCACCACCGTCGACCGCCTGGAACTCGCGAACGTCAAGGAAGTTCTGGACGCCGACCATTACGGTCTCGCCCAGATTAAGGACCGAATCATCGAATTCCTCGCCGTCCGAAAGGTCAAAACCACCGGCACGATTCGGCAGCCCATCCTCTGCTTCGTCGGCCCACCAGGCGTCGGAAAGACCTCGCTCGGCCGGAGCATCGCCACCGCGATGGACCGCAAGTACGCCCGCATCAGCCTTGGTGGAATGCGGGACGAAGCCGAGATTCGCGGCCACCGTCGCACCTACATCGGCGCGATGCCCGGTCAGCTCATGCAGGCCCTGCGCCGAGTCGAGAGCGGGAACCCGGTGATGGTGCTCGATGAGATTGACAAACTCGGCAACGACTTCCGCGGCGACCCTTCCTCAGCCCTGCTCGAAGTCCTCGACCCAGAGCAGAACATCACGTTCCGTGACCATTACGTGGACGTGCCGTTCGACCTGAGCCGCGTGTTCTTCATCGCGACGGCAAACCGCCTAGACACGATTCCTGCGCCATTGCGCGACCGAATGGAGATTATCGAGCTCGGCGGTTACACCGAAGAAGAGAAGATCGAAATTGCGGTACGCCACCTCGTGCCAAAGCAAGTCGAAGAGCACGGGCTTCGTCCAACCCAAATCGCCTTCAAACGCGAGGCGATCCAAAAGATCGTGCGCCACTACACTCGCGAAGCTGGGGTACGTAACCTTGAGCGCGAGATCGGCACCGTCACCCGAAAGGTGACTCGCCGATTTGCCGAAGGCAACAAGGCGAAGATCAACGTAACCACGAAGTACGTGGAAACCGCGCTCGGCGCTCCGCGATTCATCCATGACGAAGTCTTGGAACGTGAGCTGAATCCGGGAACGGCGGTTGGCCTTGCCTGGACGCCGGTGGGTGGAGACATCCTCTTTATCGAAAGCGCTAAGATGCCCGGAACCCGTGGACTGATCGTCACCGGACAACTCGGCGATGTGATGAAAGAGTCCATCACCGCCGCCATGAGCTACGCACGGAGTAATGCGGTAAAGCTCAAGTTGGACTTGTCCAACTTGGATAAAACGGAGATTCACGTCCACGTTCCGGCGGGTGCGGTTCCAAAGGACGGCCCCAGCGCGGGCGTCACGATGCTGACCGCCCTCACTTCCCTCTTCAGCGATCGCCCGGTGAAGAAGCGATTGGCGATGACGGGAGAAATCACCCTCTCGGGCCAGGTGCTGCCGGTGGGTGGGATTAAGGAGAAGGTTCTAGCGGCGTTCCGCGCGGGCGTGGACACCCTGATTCTTCCGGATCAGAACCAAAAGGACTACCTTGAGGACGTTCCGTCCGAAATTCGTGAGAAGCTGACGGTGCACTTCGTGAAGCACGCCGACCAGGTTTTGAAGCTCGCCCTGGAAAAGTAGGAATGATTCCCTCGTGATGCGCGTCTAACGAGGGATGATCCTTCTCGCGCTGCACTTAGTTTCCGACATCAAGCAAATCAATATCAGTGTGGTCGAGTACGAGGTCTCGGCCAAGTTCGAGCTCACGGAAGTCAGCGTGACCCGCTCCAAGGACAACACCGTCCGAGCCGTGGTCGACACCGCGAAGATCACGAAGTCGATAGAATCGCTCGCGGACCTTCGCCGTGCAAAGATCTGCGCAAACACAATGGTTCGGACAATTTCTGGGATGCCTGCCACCCTCGGTCCGGGTAGCGCAGGATCCTTAATCTTGACGAAAGCTTGGAAGCTGCTTCCGACTTACACCGAGGATGGAATCAAGCTTGACGCCAGCGTCGAGCGCGCCTATGGACCTAAGAGCGTTACGCACGAGATCAAAACCGTGCTGAAAACCGGAAAGTCCTTCACCCTCACGGTGACCGATGCTGACGGCAAGCGCCGGCTTGTCATTGTCACCCCGACCTTAGTTCCCGATGTACTCTTCTAGGCGAAGGCAGTCTGCCTTCGTCGGATCGGAGAACACATCCAAGGCCCGGATCAACGCAACTGCGGTGTCGATCGACGTCACGCACGGCACCCCGGTTTCAATGCATGCCCGCCGAATTCGAGCGGCCTCGCTTTCGGCGGTCTCGTTTAGACTCGGGGTGTTGATCATCAGCGAGATTCGCCCCGACATGATCGCTTCTAGAATGCTCGGCGATCCATTTTGAATCTTCCTCAGAATCTCGCACTCGATTCCGTTTTCGATTAAGTACTTAGCGGTACCCGGTGTCGCGGCGATAGAGTGACCGGAGGCTTTCAGCCCTTGCGCGATTTCCAAGGCACGTTCCTTATCTCCGTTCTTAACGGTCAAGCAGACGAGGCCATCGCCCTTAAAGTGGATGCCGCTGCCAATCATGGCCTTATAAAGCGCCCCTTCAAAGGTGCGGTCCATTCCGAGAATTTCGCCGGTTGACTTCATTTCCGGTCCGAGCGAAGGCTCAACTTTCGCGAGCTTCTGGAAGCTGAATACCGGTGCCTTGATCGCGAAGAAACCGACTTCGGGCGGCGTCCAGTTGCCTTCGGCAAGCTCAGTTTCGCCGATGAGGCCAGCTTTCGGACTCCAGAGTCCGCTGCCAAAGCCCAGATCTTTCAGGTTCTGTCCCATCATGCAACGGGTGGCGAGGTCGACCATGTTTACGCCGGTGACCTTGCTGAGATACGGCACGGTTCGGCTGGCGCGTGGGTTCACTTCGAGAACGTAAGGAACGTTGTCCACAATGACGAACTGGATGTTCATGAGACCATGCACGCCGAGGGCTCGCGCAATTTTCGCCGCGCTCAGCACCATCTCCGCCTGAATCTCTGGGCTAAGCGAAATCGGTGGGTAGACCGCCATCGAGTCACCGCTGTGAATACCGGCGCGCTCGATGTGCTCCATGATTCCTGGCACCAGCGTATCGACGCCGTCCGAAATGACGTCAACTTCCGCTTCCTTGCCCAGGAGATACTGGTCAACCAAAACGGGCTGGCCAGGATTGGCGTCTTCCGCTTCTTGATAAAAGTTCTGAAGCTGGCTTTCGGAGAAGACGATCTCCATCGCTCGGCCACCAAGAACGAAGGAGGGCCGAACCAGGACCGGATAGCCGATCTCTGCCGCTGCTTCGCGGGCTTCTGCAAGCGAGCGAACCGCTTTACCATTTGGCCGGCGAATACCAAGCCCTTCTAGGAGCGCCTCGAACTGCTCGCGGTCTTCGGCCATGGCGATTGCCTTCGGCGAGGTACCGAGAACCTGAACGCCTTCTTTGGATAAGCCCTCGGCCAAGTTGATCGCGGTTTGACCACCGAATTGACAGACTACGCCGATGGGGTTTTCGTGCGCAATCACGTCCTGAACGTCTTCCAACGTCACCGGCTCAAAGTAGAGGCCATCACCGGTATCGAAGTCGGTGCTGACCGTTTCGGGGTTGTTGTTGATGATAATCGCTCGGTAGCCCATCTTTCGAAGGGACCAAACGCAGTGGACACAAGAGTAATCAAACTCGATCCCCTGACCAATTCGAATCGGGCCTGACCCGAGAACGAGGACCGTCTGCTTCATCAAAAGATCAGGGTACCAGCCGCGCTACTTTTGAGTTCGTAGTTGCTGGCACTCTTGGTGTCGAAAACAGTCGATTGTATGGTCGTTGACCAGCCCGGTCGCCTGAGCCATCGCATAGATAATCGTTGGCCCAACAAACTTAAAGCCGCGCTTCAGGAGATCATTGCTGATCGCTTCCGAAACGCTGCTCTTCGCGGGAAGGTCTCGCATCGACTTAAACTCATTGTTGATGGGCTGGCCATCGGTCCAGCCCCACCAGTAGTTCGAAAAGGAACCTTGCTCTGCGACAAGGTCGATAAGCTTTTGCGCGTTGAGCCGGGTGCTCGCAACCTTTGCTCGGTTCCGAACAATCTCGCCCGTCAGCAGTACTTCAGCCAGTTCGTCATCGGTCATTTCCGCGACCCTAGAAATCTCGAAATCGTGGAAGGCGCGACGATATCCTTCCCGCTTCTTGAGCACGGTCAGCCAACTAAGGCCCGCTTGGCCGCCCTCAAGGGTGAGGAACTCAAACAGAACTTGATCATCAAAAACCGGAACGCCCCACTCGGCATCGTGGTAGGCGATTTCGAGCTCGTGCTTCGGCCACGCGCAACGGTTGATCATTTGCATTCCATTCCGCGCTGGGTGAGCATTTCTTTCACGGCATTGAGGTGATTTAGGTCGCGAGTTTCAACCGTGCATTCAACTTCGACCGTCGAAACGTCCGCGCTGGCAAAGGCCCGGTCGTGGATGATTTGCTTGACGGAAGCTCCCGATTCGGCAAGCACAGCCGCGAGTTTTGCTAGTCCGCCCGGACGATCCGAGATCACGGTGCGGAAGCGAGCGAGTCGGCCATCGGCGACCAAACCGTATTCGATCACGCGCCCAAGAACAGCGGGGTCAATATTGCCACCGCACAGGATCAACACGACCGTCTTTCCAATAAGGTGCGGCACCTTGTTCGCTAAGATCGCCGCGAGCGACGAGGCGCCGCCGCCCTCGACGACTCCCTTTTCGAGTTCCAAGAGCCGAAGGATCGAGAGGGCAATGGACTCCTCGTCAACTTGAACCACGGAATCAACAACTTTCTGGGCAATGCCAAAAGCACGTTCTCCGACGGTGGGAACGCTCAAACCATCTGCAAGGCTCGGCTTCATGCCGCAAAGCACCGGACCGCCGTGCTTCATGGCCGCTGTGTAAGTTGCCGCATTTTCGGGCTCAACGCCAATGATCTCGATGCCCGGCCGCATGGTCTTCATCGCTAGGCCAACCCCTGCGATCAATCCAGCACCGCCGATCGGAATCAGTACGGCATCCGCATCTGGGACCTGCTCCATGATTTCCAAGCCAATCGTGCCTTGTCCAACGATGACTTCGGCCGAGTCAAATCCGTGAACGTAGGTCAGGCCCTCTTTCTCTACAAACTCGTCGGCAAGCTCTTTGGCTTCCCCGATGTTCTGGCCAAATAGCTCAACTCGGGCACCGTATCCTCGGCAACGCGATTGTTTCACTAGCGGCGAAAAGATCGGCATCACGACCGTGACCGGAATCCCGAGGTCTCGACCGTGATAGCTCAGAGCGAGGGCATGGTTGCCTGCCGAAGCCGCAACAACGCCACGTTGGCGCTGCTCGGGGCTCAACTGCAAAAGGGCGTTCCGCGCACCACGTTCTTTGAATGAACCGGTGCGCTGCAAATACTCCAGCTTGGTGAAAACGCGATAGCCGGTCAGTTCCAAAAGCGCCGATGACTCTCGGCAAGGTGTTGTCAGAATGCCGCTAGCGATTCGCGAACGTGCGGCGACAATCTGATCAAAGGAAGGCTCCATGGATGACAGTGAGTCTACGCCGAGTTTTCTTTATCTGCACGTCTAGGACCTCGGAACTATCTTTGTCCCGCGCTCAGTATTTCCATCACATACTGGGAGCGAGGCAAGAAATGGATCAAAGCAAGATTAGTTTGGCGGAGGCACTACGAGTTCTGCGACTGCGATTGAAGCGCGAAGCAGGTGCGGAACAACAACAAATTGACCGAGAGCAGTTGAAGAATATGCTCGGTGTAGATGACGAGACTTTGAACGGTCTTCTCGAATCTGCGGCGCAGACCGACCGATTCGGTTTCGACCGATCTGCACGACTCAGCTTGGGCCTTGCCGCCGCCACGGCGTTTGCCCTCTTTACGCTCCTAGGCGGCGGTACGCGAATCACGAGCAACTTTGACAATCGACCTATGCGGGTGAGTGAAGCTAGAGAAAGCGAGGTTCATGTGATCGCTCTTGGTCCGGAAGGTATGCCAGTGGAAATCGTCGCTCCCGCAGAAGCACCCCGACCGCCAAAGCCTCCGATGAAGCACGAAACCTTTGCAGAAGTCGATAGGGCTCTTGCCGAGGCGGAAGTTGCTCGAGCCGAAGCCGAAGCGCAGCGTGCAATTGCGGAATCCGCAGCAGCCGAGGCCGCAATCGCAGGCGTCGAAGCAGCGACGGAACGATCTGTGATCAAGACCTCCATTTCTCGAGACAAGGCGGTAAGCACCGTCCGAAGCCTCTGATCTTGCTTAGCGGATATTAAAGTACTTCGCCTCGGGGTGATGAACGATGATCGCACTGGTGCTTTGCTCGGGCACCAGCATGAACTCCTCGCTCAGTTCCAAACCAATCTGCTCTGGTTTGAGCAGTTCGAACAACTTGGATTGATCCTCCAAGTTTGGACACGCCGGATATCCGAACGAGTAGCGCGAGCCATGGTATTTCGCGCTAAACATCAGCCGAAAATCGTCCGGCTCCTGGTCGCCAATCCCCATTTCTAGGCGGATCTGGCGATGCCAGTACTCGGCCAGCGCCTCCGCAGTCTCGACGCCCATGCCGTGGACAAAGAGATAGTCCTGATAGTTGCCGTCGGCAAACAGCTTTTGCTCATGCTCGGAAATCTTTTTGCCCACTGTCACGACGTGGAAACCAACCGTATCTGGCGCCTCGCCGACCGGGCGGAAGAAGTCGCTGAGGCAGAGGTTTCGGTGGTCCCGTTGACGCGGGAAGGAGAACCGCATTCGCTCGGTTCTTTCGTCCTCTTCGTAGATGATGAGGTCGTTGCCTTCTGAGTTGCAGGGGAAATAGCCCCAAACCACTTTGGGTTCAAGCACCCGGGCAAGTTCGCGCTGGAGCCGCTCGAACACCGGTCGAGCTTGGGCATCCAGCCAGGCGGTGAACTCCACGTTGCCCATTCCTTCCGGTCGCTTGAACTGCCACTGTCCCCGGAAAAGCGCAATCGGGTTGATGTATTTATAAAGCTCGAAAATGTCGAAGTTCGTGTGCCGCTTCGCTCCGTAAAACGGCAGCGCGGGTGAATCCGCTAGAGGCACGACATCCGATCGGATGCCGTCAAAAACGTAAAGAGACGGGTCAAGCACGTCGAGCCGGTGACTTCGAACTCGCTCGACAGGAACGTCCTCGGTTTCAACCTCTGGCGCTGATTCATGCGCCGTCGCGGCGATCTCTTCCATGACCCGCAATCCCTCAAAGGCATCCTGCGCGTAAAAGACTTTGCCTTTGTATAGGTTTCGGAGATCTTGTTCTACATATGAGCGCGTCAGCGCCGCTCCGCCGAGAATCACCGGTACGCGCGAGAGATTCCGGCTGTTCATCTCCAGCAGGTTCTCCTTCATGATGAGGGTCGACTTTACGAGCAAGCCGCTGAGTCCGATGACCTGACAGCCGCTCTCGCGATACTTATCGAGAATGGTGTTAATCGGCTGTTTGATGCCGATGTTCACGACGCGGTAACCGTTGTTGCTGAGGATGATATCGACGAGGTTCTTGCCGATGTCATGCACGTCACCCGCCACCGTCGCCAACAGGATCGAGCCCTTTTCGCTGCCCTCGACTCGCTCCATGAGGGGCTCAAGGAATCGAACCGCCGTCTTCATGACTTCCGCGCTCTGCAAGACAAACGGCAACTGCATCTTGCCCGAACCGAAGAGTTCTCCAACGGTTTTCATCCCGTCCAGCAAAATGTCGTTGATGATCGCGAGCGGCGTATAGGTCTCGAGCGCGGTCTGGAGGCGGGAATCGAGCCCTTTCTTGACGCCGTTGATGATGTGCTTCTTCAGCTGGTCTTCGATGGAGAGTCCAGCAAAGGCGTCGGTAGCATCGCTGCTGGCCCGGACGTTCTCGAATCGAGACATCAGCTCGATGAGGGGATCATATGTACAAACTCGCTGCTGATCGCTTCCCGAACCTGGCACTGCTAACGAGAATACCGGTTCCTAACCTTTCGGTCCCATTTGGGCACCTTTTGGAATCGTATGGTGGTACTACTGCGTGCCTTGCCTTTCTTCAGATTCCGACGATGCCGCAATTTAATACCTATTTGCTTTATGCTGCTCGCTTCGATCAGCTTTGGGCAAGCCCCTTCATCCGTTCCTGAGATCAAAACTGCACAAACCACCCAAATCATCAAAATTGACGGCGAGATTGAAGAGACCGAGTGGCAAGGCGCATTTGTGCAGGACGGCCTTTTTGATCCGGTTACTGGTCAAGGCGCTCGAAACCGGACGAAGGTTTTCCTCACCTACAACCAAGAGGCGCTCTTTGTGGCGTTTCGGTGTTACGCGCTGGAGCCGAGCGATATCATCGCTCGAGAAATTCGGATCGGGGCAGAGTTTGAAGGCGAAGACTTCGTTGGATTTACGATCAATCCTTTCGGAACCCGGAGCGGTTCCGGCACGAGCGACTTCTTTGTAAATCCGCTAAACACTCAAAGCGATGACATCGCTGGAGGAAGATCTTCGAAGCGCGAGTGGCGAGGCGAATGGACTTCTGGCACCAAGAGACTTGAGGACGGCTGGTCAGTCGAAATGCGCATCCCCTGGAAGGTCTTGAACTATCCGAGCGGCAAGGACCTTAACATGGACGTGATCTTTGCTCGCGTTGAAGGCAAGCGCCAGGCAAAGTCCTTCTGGCCAAATATCGGCTTGCAAGAGTTCAGCGACCGTTCGGCCCGTTGGTTAGGTGTTTCGCCTCCACCGGCCGCGCTGAAGCCGTTTCAGTACCTCGGCTACATTGCGCCAGAGTACGATCGCACCTCGTCCGGAGTGCGAGCCGGGTTGGACGTCCGATACCAACCGACCTCGACCGTCACCGGTTTGCTTTCCGTAAACCCAGACTTCCGCAACATCGAAGCCCAAATCGCCGGCATCGACTTCACCCGCACGGAACGATTTCTCAACGACGTCCGGCCGTTCTTCACGGAGGGTTCGGACTTCTTCCGTACTGGCGGATTCTTTGGTTACGGCAACCTGTTCTATTCAAACCGCATCCAGGAGATGGATTGGGGCGCAAAGAGTTTTGGCCGCATTACGAACCGGTTGGATTACGGCGCGCTCGTGGCCAATGACACCGGGAAGCAGTCGGTCGGCGTGTTCCGAATCCACCAGGACCCCGGTCAGCGCGGCGATATGTCGCTGTTCGGCACAACGCTGAACCGCCCCGGCGGATATCGCCACGAGGCCCTGGGCGGCAGCTACTACACGCAGCGCGGCTCGTTTGCGTGGTCCGGAAATGCAGCCGTCGAGAAGGATCAGTCGCGAGCCTACAGCTCCGCCGGCAACGTTTCGATGAACTATCAGGTCCCGAACTGGTTCTCCGACGTGACCTATCGTTGGATCAAACCGGACTTTGCTCCGCCGCTTGGTTTTATTCCTTGGACCGACCGAAAAGGGTTTTCGTCTTACACCGAGTACTTCCGTGAGTTCCGAAAAGGCGGCGTCCGGGACGTGAATGCGAACATCTTCGGAACGTACTTCGAACAGTACGATGGCCAAGAACAGGAGAAAGGGTTTGAAGCCTCGGCTGGAATGACAACCCGCAACGACGTGCGTCTTGCCGTGAACCACACGAACACAAGGTTCTTTGGCAAGTTGGATCGAGTCTTCGGAGTCTTCATTTCGCCGAATCAAAGCAACCGATTCCGAAAGTTCTCGATCTACACCGAGGCTGGGCAACGCGGCGGAGTTTCAAGCAACTTCACCAGTCTTCAAGCGAGCTATCGCTTGTTCAAGCGCATGGACCTCGGGCTTTCTCATTCGGTGATTACCGTGGGCGATACGGATCGCCAAACCATCGCCACCCTCGGATACGAGTTCTCGCGAACGATGTCAGTCACCGGTCGATTAGTCGATAGCAATGGTCGCCGAAACGGCTATCTTGCCTTCCGAAACGGTGGGGGGAGCGGAACGGAGTACTACTTAATCGTCGGCGACCCAAATACCCAAGAATTTGTGTCCCGAGTCAGCGTAAAGGTGGTGTTTGCGTTCTAAAATAGTAGACAGATGAGCATCGTTAAGTACGACACCCCCTTGGTGCTTGCCAAAGACTTCACCCCGCGTGGCGACCAGGCCACCGCCATCGCGGGATTGGTGGAAGGACTGGATGCGGGCTACCGGTTCCAGACCTTGCTCGGTGCGACCGGTACCGGAAAGACTTACACGATGGCTAGCGTCATTGCGGAGACACAACGCCCTGCGCTCATCATCGCGCACAACAAAACCCTGGCCGCCCAGCTTTGCCAAGAGTTCCGGGCCTTCTTCCCCGAGAACTCGGTTCAGTACTTCATCAGCTATTACGATTACTATCAGCCCGAAGCGTACGTGCCGAGTGCGGATTTGTACATCGAAAAAGACAGTTCGGTGAACGACGAAATCGAGCGGCTCCGCCACGCCGCGACGCACTGTCTCCTTGAGCGCAAAGACGTGATCGTCATTGCGTCGGTCAGTTGCATCTACGGTCTCGGTTCGCCAAGCGAGTACGCGGAGGCAGTCGTCACCTTTGAAAAGGGCCAGACCATTGAGCTTGACGATGTCCTGAAGAAGCTCAGCCAGATGCAGTTCACCCGAACGGCTCTCATTCTTGAGCGCGGCACGTTTCGAGTTCGTGGCGACACCTTGGAGGTTCAACCCAAGGATGAAGAGATCGTTACCCGGGTCGAGTTCTTTGGCGACACCATCGAGCGAATTCGGCTCGTTGACCCGCTGACCGGCGAGGTCATCGACGAACCCAACCGGATCTCTGTCTTCCCCGCCACCCACTACGTGACGCCTTGGGAAAAGATGGACGTGGTGACGGCGCAGATTCAGGCCGAACTTGAGGCCCAGGAGGCAATGTTCATTTCTCAGGGCAAGTTGCTAGAAGCGCAACGCATCCGACAGCGAGTCGAGTTCGATCTGGAAATGATGCGTGAGGTCGGTTTCTGTAACGGCATCGAGAACTACAGCCGCTACTTTGACGGTCGAAAGCCGGGCGACCCGCCGTACACCTTGCTCGACTTCCTTCCCACCGATGCACTCGTCTTTATCGATGAAAGTCATCAGACCTTGCCGCAGATTCGCGCCATGTACAACGGCGACCGGCAGCGAAAGTCCGTCCTGGTGGACTACGGTTTCCGACTTCCCTCCGCGCTCGATAACCGTCCGTTGCAGTTCGATGAGTATCTAGAACGCGTGCCCCAGGTGGTCTTTGTTTCTGCCACGCCGGGACCGTTTGAGGCCGAAGTACAGAGCCAAGTGGTCGAGCAGATCATCCGCCCGACGTTCATCGTCGACCCAGAGATCGATATCCGGCCAAGCAAAGGTCAGATCGATGACTTGCTCAACGAAATCCAGATGCGCGCGGCGATAAACCAGCGAACCCTTGTCACGACGCTGACCAAGAAGATGGCGGAAGACCTGACCGGGTACCTGCAGGACATTAACGTCAAGGTCAACTACATCCACTCGAACGTTCACAGCCTTGAGCGACCCGAGATTTTGCGAGACCTTCGGCTTGGCGTGTACGACGTCGTCGTCGGTGTCAACCTGCTCCGAGAAGGTTTGGACCTTCCCGAAGTCACGCTCGTCGCGATCCTTGACGCGGACAAAACCGGCTTCCTTCGCAGCGCCACCGCCCTCATTCAAACCGTTGGCCGAGCCGCACGAAACGTTGAAGGCAAAGTCATCATGTACGCCGACGTGATCTCGGACGCGATGCAAGCTGCCATTGATGAAACCAACCGCCGCCGAGCAATCCAGCAGCGCTACAACGACGAACACGGAATTTCGCCGAAGACGGTCACGAAGATGGTTCGAGAAACCGTGCGTTCCTACGATGCCGTGAACGAGGTGGCCAACCAATACTCCGACGAGGTTCGCGAAGCGATCGGAAAGGACGGTGCGCCGGTCCGGGTCGAAGACATTCCGCTGCTGATCGACGCCCTCGAGAAGGAGATGAAGGACCTTTCGAAGGCGATGGAGTTTGAGAAAGCCGCGAAGGTTCGCGACGAAATCGGCGAACTACGGAAGCTAAATGGCACAAGTGCGGGCCGATTGGGCCAAGAAAAACGGCACAACCGACGATTCAAGCCGCGGAGTTAAGCCAAACCGGGAAGCGGACCGTCGCCACAGAAGTCGCCGTTTCCAAACCGTTTGATCGGGTGTCCCATGCCGTGGGCGAGGGACATCAGCAATCGGTTATGCGGTAGCGAGTTGAACTTCACCGAGCGGCCCATTTTGAAGTCGAGCCCGTTGCCGACCATGACGAACGGAATGTTCTCCAGCGTGTGGGAGTTGCCCTGTCCAAGTTCGTTAGTCCATACAACCGTCGTGTTGTCCAGCATGTTGCCGGTTCCGTCGGTCTCCGGCGTTTCCGCGAGGCGCTTGCAGAGGTAAGCGAGTTGCTCGCAGTACCAGCGATTGATCTTGGTGAGCTTCTCCTGTGCCTCTTTGTTAGAATCGGGTTCGTGGGAGAGGTCGTGCTGCCCTTCCTTGATCCCGAGCCAGGACATGCGGGCTTGGCCAACGCTGTTGGTGTACTGCAAGGTGGCGACGCGGGTGCTGTCTGCGACGAAGCTGCTGACCATGAGATCGATCTGCAACTTACTGAGCTCCGGCATTTTGTCGTTATCGCGTCGAACGCCAGCGGGCATCTCCGGAACCTTATGGCCGACTTCCTTCTTTCGAGAGGCTTGGATTTCCTTTTCCATATCTCGAACGAGCGAAGCGTGCTCATCAAGAAGTAGCCGATCCTGAGCGCTCAGTTGAGCCTTGACCTTCGCCATGTCGGCCTGTAGGTCGTCCAGTACGCTCTTGAGCGTCTCTTGGTCCTTCATTTGGCCGTAGAGCTTGCCGAACATTTGGTACGGATCGTCGATCGGCGCAATCGGCTTGTTCGGTCCGGCGTAGACCATACGCGTCCAGGTGTCCGCGTGCTCCGGGACCATGACGCCGAACTCCAGGGAGCCAAATCGAGTTCGCGTGACAATCGACTTTTGGAGATGGTTCTTGATTTCTTGGTCGATGGAGTGTCCGCTCGCCCATCCGGCTGGCGTGTCCGATCCGCCCTGAACGTTGCCGGGAAACAGCTCAATTCCGGTGAGCAGACAGCCGATCCCGCGCATGTGGTTATCGCCATCACCGCGAACGCGATCTGAAACGCCATTGAGGATCAGGGTTTTGTTCTTGAATGGTTCAAGCGGTTTAAGGCTCTCCTTGAGTTCAAAGTTTGTCCCGACTTGATCGGGCCAGAACGTTTTGGGCACGATGCCGTCCGGGCTGAAGATGATCACCAGCCGCTTCTTTCGCGGGAGTAAGGCAAGCTCAGAGACGCTGGGGAGGTTCGTGACGAATGGCAGCATCGCCGCACTCAGTCCCATATCGCGGATGAACTCTCTTCTGGTTCTTTCGATTCTCATTTTGCGGCTGCCTTTGTGGGTTGCACGGCCGGTTTTCGCTCCGGCGCGAGGCTGGTTTGGACGACGGTTTCGGCCATCAACCTCTTAATACTAAACTGATTTTTGGCAAAGCTGGCGGTGAGTTCGGAGATTAAGGTCGGCCGGTACGCCAGTGCCGGTTGCTTGACCATGTGATGAAACAGCTTTTCGGTGAAAGCGGCGTGCGCTTCATCGCTCGTTGCCAGGTAGTTAGACAAGTCCACCGGGCCCGAGAATTTGACAACGGCCCCACCGCGGGTGCGATACAAGCCACTCGTATCGATCGTCTTGCTGTTTTCCTGCGTTCGCTCTTTTCCGATCGCATCGAATCGCTCCAAGGCAAAGCCGAGCGGGTTGATCATGTTGTGGCAAGAGCTGCACGCATCTGGTTGGGTCTGCATGGCCACGCGTTGGCGAGTGGTCAGGCTCGGATGGAGACTGGGCGCAAGCGGCGCAAATGCGGCCGGTGGTGGCTGCAACGTACGGCCCAACATGCTGCGCGCGACCAGCACACCTCGATGGATGGGCGAGCTCGTTTCAAGATAGGCAAGCCGACTCAGCATGTAAGGGTGGGTTAACACCCCTGCTCGGTCCTCGCCCAGCTTCACCGGTTGGAAGTCTGCATCCTTAGGCAAGCCGCCGCCATAGATTTGCGACAGTCGCCCGTTGATCGGCATTTGCTGGGTCAGCATGAGTTGTCGATAGTCGGACGCCTCTGACCCCGCGGTTTGTTGGAGCATGAGCTCCAACGACTGGCGCAAGTCCGAAGCCGTCGCATCATCAAACTCGGGGTAGCGCTTTGCGCTCTTCACCAAATCTGGAATCTCGTCGACCTTCAGCCAGGAAAGGAGGAATTCCCGAAGCTTGGTCCATGCCTTCGGGTCCTGAACCATGCGGTTTGCCTGATACTCAACTTGTTCTTTCGTCACCAAGTTGCCCGCTGCGGCGGCTCGAAGCAGTTCGTCATCGGGCAACGTATCCCAAAGGCCATAAGCAAGCTGAGAAGCCACCAGATAGCTATCTCGCTGCGCCTCGCCGATTTCTCGATAGAGGAATCGCGGCGACTTAAGGATCATCAGAAGCGAGCGTTTGATCGCGGAATCGGTTGACACGGTGTCGACAAAATGCTTTTCGACGTACAGCTTCTTTTGCTCGGGGGTCAGTGGTCGGCGGAAGGCTCGCTCTGCCGTCCGAAGCATGATTTCGGCCAGCTTCTTCTTTGCATCTGCCGCGTTAGGATCTACTCCCGTGACCAGCTGGCAACGGGAAGCCACATAGCCCGCAGCTTCCAGGGCGGCTTCCGTGGTCGCGTCGTCCCAAGCCTTACTCACGCTACTTCCGCGCTCGTATCCAATGCTGCGATCATCCGCCGGGAAGCGAGTCGAGACGACGTAAGACTCCCGGACTTCTTGCGAGAATAGGAACCTTGACGGAATCGTCTCGGCCGCGAGTTTTGGTCGCTTCCACTGCAACTCCACAAAGGCGGGCGCGGGCTTTAGTTTCTTTCGCTTTTCGGTGTCATCCACCCCGACCGTCGACTTAGAAAACTCAAGCACGATCGGATACGCCTGTCCGCCCGTTAGCGGTACCGAAGCCCGGAATTCATTGTCGTTCGAGCTCCGAATCCAACCATCGATCAACGGTTTCGTTTGGCTATTCAAGTACAGCCGTACCGCCTGATCAGATCGCACGATGAACTCGTAGTCCCCTGTGTCCGGGGCCACTACGCTACCCACCCAACGGATCGAAAACTTGTGCGGATCTACATTATCTAGCCCAGGAACCTTGGGGGCTTCGGTGCCAAATTGAGCGCGGATGCCACTATCCACCCGCTTGATGGGATCTTTTCCTTCCCAGAGCCTTCCTCGGAAATAGGTCGCGCTCAGGCCTCCCCGAGTCCCAACGCCCCAGCGTGGCTGCATGCCCGAAAGCAGGTCGGTGACCGAATTCTTGAATTGGCGCACCGTCAAGCGGCTCAGGCTGACGCGGGCTGGTCGGTTCCGTTCCTGCGCGAGAGGCGAGTAGAACGTGTCGTACATGTACTGCGCGACTTTCGCGGCGTCGGGCGCCGCGCATTTGACCGGTCCAGGCGGCATCTGCTGGGCGATAAATTTGCTGAGTTCGCCGACCGACTGAGTACCCGTAAGAGGCTTGGGATACGCTGCGCCGCCTTGGCCTTTGACTCCGTGGCAAGGCGCGCACTTCGATTGGTAGACCTGCGCTCCGGTCTTGGCTTGCGCGGGTGCTTTGGGTTTAACTTTCCCTTGCCCGGGCGCAAGCACGCTCATCCCCAAAAAGAGGCTTATTCCCGCGAACCCAAATAGAGTGTAAATCGGTGACGCCACTGTCCCGCTAGTCTCCCGCCTTCATTCTACACG
The DNA here is from genome assembly GCA_945882415.1 of Chthonomonas calidirosea. GTDB lineage: Bacteria > Armatimonadota > Fimbriimonadia > Fimbriimonadales > Fimbriimonadaceae > Fimbriimonas > Fimbriimonas planktonicus. Next base: position 141,168 of record CAMCWC010000001.1, on the reverse strand, counting down.
CCGTTTCCCGGCGACCCAAATGTTGTACGTTCCGGCGACGTTACCGTTCCGAATGCGTGAACTCGCCCGGCTCGCGCCAGAAAGTTCGACGTTTCGATATTCGGTCGGGTCGGTCGCTGTAAACGGTCGTCACACGTGCGAACCAGTCGGTTTGATCGCTGGCATCAAGCGTGAAGCGCATTCGGGATGGCCATTGCCGATACTTCAATTTCTTGTTCAAGACTTGAACATTCGATAACTTCTCGCGCGCCCATTCATGGCGAGGCAACCCTTCCGGTGCATCGAAATCGAGCAGGTCCAGGATGCCAAGGTGCAGCCGAAGACCCTCGGTATAAAGCGGCAGTCCGCGCTCGTAGGCCATGCCGAGGCACGTCATCGCGATGACCTCCCGGCGAACATGCTCGTCACTCTCGCTCTTGAATCGCAGCCCTCGCATGGCCGGAAGTTGGCGAAGTTTGGACTCGGGAATCTTGCTACCGATGGCCAGCGCGGCGATGATAAGTAGGCCATCGGAAAGCGCTTCAAATTTATCCGTTAAGTTCGCGAGCCAGTCAAGGACGTCGGAAATCGCGCCTGATTGCAGCATCGCGTAAGCGCCTGCCGTTGCGCCTACGGGGTCTTGAAACTTCTGATTCAAGAGTTCCCGAGCTACGGTGTCTTGAATCGTCCGGGCGGCTCCATGATGCCCTTGAAGCGCGTACGAAAGTAACCCTTCGGCCACGGGGTTCATCGTCATTACGCTAACGCAGATGGGGTCACGCGTGCTCTCTAGCGGTCGGCCGTCGGCCTGTTGCTGCTGCTTGGGCGACTCCAGCCCATCGGGTCGAGGAAACACAACCACCTGGCTCGGAACGTACGGTGGAACCATGACGAATCGAACCGGAATCTTTGGCCCACCGACTTTCAAGACGCGTTGGACGTTGTCCGGATAAATCTCAACTCGCGCGGTCAGCGAGTTCGTCGACTCTTGCGACATCCAATCGACGCCGTTTGGCAGCGAAGTTGGCTGCCAGCCATCCTCCCCGTTTCGCCAAAGCTCCAAAAACAGATCACGTGCCGGCCGCATGCTTTCAAAATTGATGGTCGCGGCTTGGCTAAGAACCTGCCGCGACGCAATGGCAGCAGCCAATGTTTCGCGCGGCGAACGATACGGACTGTCCAGCAGAACTTGGGCCGAGAAATCGCCAACCTCCACTTCTTTTCGGAGGCTGCTACCATTTGGAAGAAGGGCTTGAACGGAGTAGGTGCCCGGTCGGAGATCCTCGACGTCCAAATACCCGGACCGAGGGATGGCGGCAGTGATCGGAACTCGCTGGACCGTGCGATCCAGGTGAGTTAGAGTTACCGGCACAACAGGCTGCGGAAAACTGCTTCCTAAATCGAGCCGAATCGAGAGTCGCGCCATTAGAACTCCTCCAGAACCAACACGGGTGGTTTAGCGTGGCAAGTCTTCCAGTCCGGGCTACCCGGACGCTGAACGTCGATTGGGCCAACCGGGGCCGAGAACGTCACCGGTTCGTCGTCGCCAACAAACCGACCTAGCCCCTTCGCCTCAATTCCCACTTTTGGACCGGGCGAGGTCGCCTCGAAGAAAACTTTAGCAAAAGCTTTCGGCTCCTTGACGTTGACGAGCGACTGTTCCCAGACCGTCTCACCGCCGACCTCGAAAATTGCCGGCAACTTTTGTCGTCGATGTGGATTCCCGACCGCCTTTACCGCGGCACCTAGCGAATCAACCGTGACCTGCCATCGGTTGCCGACCTCGGTCGCGGCGTAGTGGTTGAGACAGTCGAGCAAGACTTCACAGAACCGAGTTTCGGCGTTCACCGTTCCTTCTGCGGTTTGGTTTAGGGTCGCCGCACGAATGACCGGCACGTTCTTCCCGCTAATCAGCAGGGGCCGGGCGGTGAGCAAGGTGCTCAGTCCTTGTCGCGGAATGTCCATGTAAGATTTCGGCACGTTGCGGCAAGCATCGACCAGATACACCTGGGTCATCGCCTCGTTCGCCCCCATCGACCGCTTGAACTGCTCGAAGTTCACCGAGTTTCGCCAGAACTCTTCCTCAATGTCACCGAAGTCTTGGAGAAGCAGGATGCTTTCACTCGTGCTCGGGTCGGAGACGCCGTGCCCGCAGAAGTAGAAGATCGCCACATTGTCGGCGTTCTGGTTGCAAAGGTCCGACCACGCTCTGGCGGCGGCTTTGACTTCGGCGAGAGTGGCTCCGCCAGTAATTTTCCCGGTCGGATCGTTACCGATAAGAAGTTGCACCGTTCCGAGCGGCACTTCGAGTCGATCTTGATTGGCAATGAACCAATCTGCTACCGCCCGAGCGGAAGGTTGTGGTGACGTCAATCGGTTCATGATTGGCGTCTCCTTGTGGTACTTCCCTTTCAACGCCGCAGGCATCGTTTCCTTGGGCTTAGGCATGAAGAAGTAATCCCCCACGCCGATACAGAGGACATGAACGGCCGCCGAAGCGCCAAGATCGCTGTCGAAAACAAGCATCAGATGACCTTAAACTCTTGCAGCCGGACCTTCAGGCGGGTGTAGTAGCTTGGCAATCCGAAGTACAAATTGTGGGCGTTGATCAACGAGCCGCCAGTGTTGAACTGGAAGTCGTGGGCCCCTTCGAGCATCGGTTCCAATCTAAATCCGAGCGGGTCGGCGAAGTCGTACGAGTTGAGCCAAACGCCGAAGTTGTTCGGCTTTGCGGTCTTTGCCGGTGGCACGACGCTCAACTTTTGACCGTACACATCAAGCTCCATGAAGAGGCCCACTTGGGTTCCACCGGTGACGACGGCATCGGCAAAGAAGCCCGCTGGCAACAGATCTCGATGGTGGGTCAGGATGTCCCAAATGACCGTTCCGCCGAAGCTGTGGCCGACAAGCACCAGCTTTTCGCCGTTCTTTTGAGCTTCATTCCACGCCGCCGTAATGTCGGTCAAGGCGATTTTTGTGATCTCGTTGGGGGCGTTTGCCGGTCCACGAGAGTTGAGATACACGAAGGCATCACCGATAAACTTCGCCGCACCAACGGTCATGGCGCTCTTTGTCTTCAGCATGAACTTGTCCGAAACGCGATCGATGACGCTGCCGACGGCTTTCTTAAACCCATCGGAGATTTTGCTGAGAAAGTCGAAGGCGCCCAGACTCTCTTTGATCGTTTCGGTTTCTCGTTGTTGCTGGAAGGCGTTGACTTGGGGCAACAGTTCATCGATGAGTTCGGCGTCCGTGTTGACCGAGTCCAACCAAGTCCAGTCGCCTTCTTTGGCGTACTCGGACAGAATCTTGACCGCTTCTCCGTAAGATTCCTCGCTATCGTTTTCAGATTGATCCATCCCGCTCACGATGAGGTCGATCAGTTGCTCTTTTCCGCTCAGTTCGCTCCCGTCCGTCGCGGGTTTGCGAGCGATGGTGAGGAGTTGGTTGCCCTTTAACCCGGACTTTGCGGCAGGGTCGCCCAGGACTTCTAGAGTTTTTTCTTCGCCCAGCGTTTCGGCACCTTCTGCAGTGGGTACGCAGGCCCCGTTGTAACGCAACCGCCCGCCGTGGTCACCCCAGTACGGATTTCGAACCTTGGCTTTGCCATCAAAGGTGATTTTCGAAAGCAGTTGAGACCGGTTCGCAACATCTCGCTCAAACGCAGTCCCATCTCCTTCCTTACGATTCGCAACTCCATGGACAAAAACAACTTGCATCTTCTGCATTCTAACCCGGTCGTGCTCGGATGGCAATGATTCAGCCGGGTAACTTTTCCGGAGTTATGCAAGTCTCCACGCCGCGCCGGTATTCCCTCTCCACTTGGGCCGTCAATGGGTGGATTGGGCAGTCGCTTTGGGATAAACCAGGGGCAGAGTTGGCGGGTGAGGAGCCGATTGGCAAACTCGGTGAAGTGCCAGCGGAAGCCGCAAAGTTTGGCATCCGCAACCTTGAGGTCTGCCACTTTCACCTTCCTCGAACACGAGCCACCGAGTTGAAAGCAGCCGCTGAAGCGGCGGGCGTACACCTGTATCAACTACTGATCGATGATGGCGACATCGCGGACCTGGAGAACCATGAGCGGGACCTTGCTTGGATCAAAGGTTGGGTTGATATTGCCGCAGAAGGAGGGTTCGCCCGAGTTCGAGTGATCGCCGGCAAGACCGCCCCAGAAGGTGCCCTGGACCAGGTGACGGAACACCTGAAAGACCTCACCGCCTACGCCAAAGCTCGTGGAATCCGGGTCGTTATTGAGAACTGGTTCCCGCTCATGTCCACGCCGGAGGCGATTTTGCATGTCACTCGTGAGTTGGGAGATGAACTCGGACTTTGCTTCGATTTCGGCAACTGGGGCGGAGAGAACAAGTATTCCGACTTAGGTCAGATCGTCCATTTAGCCGAGTCCTGCCACGCCAAATGTAATTTCGTCGACGGCGAGCCCGATTTGGATGACTTTGTGAAGTGCCTTGAACTCACGAAGGAAGTCGGCTTCAACGGGCCCTACACCCTTGTCCACGGCGAAGCTGGGAACGAGTGGGAAAGCCTCAAGGTCCAGCTGAGTGCGCTCGAACCGTACATTTAGGTTAACCTGCGGGAATGAAGTTCAGACCGTTTGGTAAGCACGGGTTCGACGTTTCGGAAATTGGGTTTGGAGCGTGGGCGATTGGCGGAAGTTGGGGACCGCAGTCCGAAACCGATTCGGTTGACGCACTGAAGAAGTCGCTTGACCTCGGCGTGAACTTCATTGACACCGCGGCCGGCTACGGCGGCGGAAAGAGTGAGCGCATCATCGGCGAGGTCCTGAAGGACCGAGGCGGCAGCAAAATCCACGTCGCCACGAAGACGCCTCCCGCTTCCGGAGCATGGCCTCCGACTCCATACGATGATCCGGAAGATCGATACAGTGAGCTGTACCTTCGGGAAAACCTCGCTGAGCGAATGAAGTTCCTCGCCAGCGACAAAGTCGACGTGCTTCAGCTCCACACTTGGACCCGGGCTTGGAACCGTGATCCAAAGCCATTTGCCCATCTCCGCAACATTCAGGCCGAAGGCAAGATCGGGCTCATCGGGATCTCAACACCTGAGCACGACCAGAACGCGGTCATCGATCTGATGCGGGGCGGATGGGTAGACACGGTTCAGGTGATCTACAACATTTTCGAGCAAGAACCCGCCGCTGAACTTCTCGACGTCGCAGGCGAAACGGGCACGGCAATTATTGTACGGGTTGCCTTTGACGAAGGCGTATTGACCGGCAAGTTCACCGCCGACACGCAGTTCGCTGAAGACGACTTCCGACGAAACTACTTCGCGGGAGACCGACTGAGTCGAGCGGTCGATCGTGCCGAGGAAATCCGCAAGGACGTTGAAGGTAGCGGATACACGATGGCGCAGGTTGCGCTCAAGTTTGTGTTGGCGCACCCAGCAGTGAGCACTGTGATCCCTGGAATTCGAAATGTGAACCAAGCCGAGCTGAACTGTGCGGTTTCGGAACTACCGGATTTGGACACCGATTTGATGATTCGATTACGCCGCCACAACTGGCGCCGGGCCTTTTGGTATTCCGGAAAGTAAAACTACGGAACTTTTCTGTACTCATTGGTATAGTAAAGTTGTCAGGAGGAAAGAATGGGAAGGATCAAACAGTTCAAAGTCGAAGACGCGCTCGCGAAAGCGACCGATGTCTTTTGGCAGAAAGGGTTTGAAGCCGCTTCCCTAACTGACCTCACCGAAGAAATGGGAATCCAGAGGCCAAGTCTTTACGACACCTTTGGATCGAAGGCCGAGCTTTATCGCGACGCGCTGATGGCCTACCAGGCCGGAGCACGGGCGCAGTTAGAGAAGCTTCTCGCCGAAGGAACGACTCCGGTCGATTCCCTTCGGCGATTCCTTGCCACCGCTATCCCCGACAGCATTAATGACCGAAAGGGTTGCTTCTGTGTGAACGCGTCCATCGAGACCGCGTCGCACGAAGCCGAAATCCAAGAAGTGCTTCAAAAGCACTTCCTGCAGGTTCAAACCCTGCTGGCGCGTTACGTTTCCGCCGGACAAGCGGCGGGAGAAATCTCCCTCGATCTGTCTCCGATGGATGCGGCGGGCTACCTCCTGACCCTCATTCACGGTCTGCACGTCACCGCAAGGACGACGGCCGACCCCGCAATCCTCACCGCCCGCGCCGAATGCGGGCTCTCAGCCCTGCTTCCGTAATCCCTACCCACCGTAGCGATGATCTTTTACGCGTGAAAATCAAAACATACCAAACGGTACACAAAATGAATCAACTCTCAAACAAAATCGCTCTCATCACTGGCGCAACTTCCGGCATCGGTCGCGCTACCGCGCTTGCCTTTGCCGCGGAAGGCGCAAAGGTCGTCGTTGCGGGCCGTCGGGAATCCGAAGGAAACCAAGTCGTAGCCGAAATCATCGCCAATGGCGGCGAAGCCATCTTCGTCCAGACCGACGTGTCGATTGAAGCCCAGGCCGAAAATGCGGTGAATCAGACCGTGGAGAAGTTTGGCCGTCTCGATATTCTTTTCAATAATGCGGGAATCGAGGGCACGTTCGGGTCTCCGCTGCACGAAGCCGGAGTCGATGCATATGACGATGTGTTCAACATCAACGTACGGGGACTTCTGTTTGTCCAAAAGTACGCCGTGCGGGCCATGCTACAAACTGGTGGCGGTTCCGTGGTGAACACCACCAGCGTCGCCGGACTCGTGGGCTTCCCCGGAGCAGGCGTTTATGACGCGAGTAAGCACGCGGTTGAAGGCATCACAAAGTCAGCCGCGCTTGAGCTGGCGAAGCTTGGTGTTCGAGTCAATGCCGTTGCTCCCGGCGCCGTTCAAACCGAGATGGTTGACCGCGCATTCGGCGAACAAAAAGACTACGTTGCCGGTATGCACCCAATCGGTCGACTCGGCCGACCTGAAGAAGTCGCCGCAGCCGTAGTGTTCTTGGCTTCAGACGCCGCTTCCTTTATCACCGGGGTCAGTCTTCCGGTGGACGGTGGATTCCGAGCCGCCTAAGGCCACCGATGCCCCTCTTTCGAAACTGAACGAGGGGCAAAACTGGGTTTCTGAGGGCTGGGTCTGTCACTATAGGGACACCACCCAATTTCATGAGAAAACCTAAGCCAGAATTCAAAGGCAAATTCCAACCGCGAGACAAGTTTGCGGGCAAGCCAAAACGTAACAAACCCGCTTTCCAAAAGCCACTAGACCCCGACGCCCAGAAGGCCGCACCAGCACCCGTTGTTGAGGAAACTCCTGCAGATCTTCCAACGTTCGCCGAACTCGGTCTAAAAGATTCCATCGTCAAAGCCATCGTCGAAATGGGCTACGAATGCCCAACGCCGATTCAGGCTCGCGCCATTCCAGTCCTGCTCGAAGGCGGAGACCTCATTGGCCAAGCCCAAACCGGAACCGGAAAGACCGCCGCTTTTGCTCTTCCTATCATTCAGCGCGTCGATCCTTCTACCAACGACACCCAGGCCCTGATTCTCGCACCGACGCGAGAGCTTGCGGTGCAGGTTGCGGGCGGCATTTGGGATCTGGCCAAGCACACCGGAATCCGCGTTGTGCCGGTTTACGGCGGACAGCCGATTGACCGACAGTTCCGCGCCCTCAAGTCCGGCGCGCATGTTGTAGTTGGAACTCCAGGTCGCGTTCTGGACCATATTCGCCGCGGCTCGCTCAACCTGAGTACGGTCAAGTTCTGCGTTCTCGACGAAGCCGACGAGATGATGGCCCTTGGCTTTGCCGAGGACATGGAAGCGATTCTGGCGCAGTTGCCCGATGAGCGACAGCTTGCCTTCTTCTCGGCTACCATGCCGCCGAAGATCGCCGCGCTAACAAAAACTTATCTCAAGAATCCGAAGCACGTCAGCATCGAGAGCAAGCGACGAACGGTCGAAACGACCAACCAGACGTACTACGAAGTGCCGAAGGGCAAGAAGCTGGAAGCGCTCGGACGCGTACTCGACATGGAAAGCCCCGGGCCGACCATCGTCTTCTGCCGAACGCGACAGGAAACGAACGATCTTTCGGACAATCTTCGACTTCGCGGCTACAACGCGGAAGCCCTGCACGGCGACATGAGCCAGCAGGAGCGAGATCGGGTCATGCGACGATTCCGCGACGGCGCGGCCGACTTGCTGGTCGCGACCGACGTTGCTGCACGTGGACTAGACATCGAAACCGTCACCCACGTCATCAACTACGACATTCCGTTTGACGTTGAGGCTTACATTCACCGAATCGGTCGAACCGGTCGAGCGGGACGAACCGGCGACGCAATCACCCTTATCGAAGGCAAACAGCGACGTCAGCTGGAAGCCATCGAGCGAGTCACCGGCGCGAAGATCAAACCGGCGCGCATCCCAACCGCCGCAGATATTGCGGCTCGACGACGAGACCAGTTTAAGGACACCCTCCGCGAGGCGATTGCCGCCGGACAGTTCGAAGCCCACCTTGCCACGGTCGATGACCTGGCCGAGGACTTCGATCCGGCACAGATCGCCGCCGCCGCACTTCACCTGCTCTGGCAAAACCAGCACTCGACTCCGGCCGCCGCCGAAGAGTTGGATGCCGATTTTGAACAGCCAGAAATGGGCATGACCCGAATCTTCATCGGCCTTGGCCGACAAGACGGCCTCCGCCCTGGGGACATCGTTGGGGCGATCGTTAATGAAGCGGGAATCGCTTCGAAGGCAATTGGCGTCATCGACGTCCTCGACCGCACAGCGTTTGTCGAGGTTCCACTCGCTGAAGGTGAGCGCGTGGTCCAGGCCCTTCGCAACACAAAGCTGCGAAACAAGAAGGTCAAAGTACAACTCGCCCGCCCACCGGCAGAGTAACGGTTAAAGGTTACGCTTTTAAAAGCGCTATTGATGAGCTCCCGAGACAGAAGGTCCGGGGGCTCGTCTCATTTATTTATTGCTAGTGTTGCCTAATCGGCATCTAAATCAAATTTTAACGACTCAAATTTCGAAGTATTTTGAATACGTTTTTCGGAACATTCTAGAATTTTTGCATCAGATAGCCACATTCACTCGTCCCCGCACTCTCTCTAGTTAATCGCCAATTGGCGAGGATTTCCCAAAATATCACACCCAGAATAAATACTGGTTTTCAAAACATATCACGTAAATGGGTCACGGGAAATCAGCGAAATAAATGGGACAAACCTGCGAGGTTTTGTCCCATTTTATGCTTTGAAGGTGAAAAATTGCGGAAAGACTGCCAACGATGGCAAATCCAGCAAGTTTCAGAGTTTATGCACTTTAATTGAGAAGCAATTTTAAAAATTGATAGGTACTTTAGCAGCGATGCTTCTTGCTAACCTTGTTACAAGCATGATCCTGTTTGGCTCTCCGAGCCCGGCGGTGTCACAAAGCGGAGAAACTTACCGCAACAACCTCAATGAAGTCATCGCTCGGTCGCTCCGAAGCTATGACATTAGTTCCAACGGATATACGGCGTCGCAGCCCGGCAAATTTGACTTTAAAGTGTCTAGTTCCGCGCGATTGCACTTAAATGAAATCTCTGCCGCCGTCACGGCGTTTGGTAACGGAAACGTTTCCAACTTGGCGGGCGCGGCAACTTCGCGAACCTCCACCGACGCGAACGGCTGGCCAAAGCTCACGTTCAACCGTTCAAACCTATCCGAATGGTTTGTGAACGAGCGAAACGGACTGCACCACTGGATGCAGGTTAACAAGAAGTCTGGCGCAGGCGACCTGTGGGTCAAGCTCGCCGTCACCACCCCCGGAGCACTTCGACAGGTTTCCGATAGTCAAGTTGAAGTCTCCGGAAAGGACCGAACTTTTAGCTACGCCGGTCTTAAGGTTTGGGATGCCAAAGGCACCTATCTCGATGCTCGAATGAAAGTATCGGGGACAGCAATCTATCTAGTTGTCGATGATGCTAAGGCATCATATCCCGTTACTATCGACCCTACGTGGATTCAGGAATCCAAGCTCACCGCGAGCGATGCAGCAACTACCGACGCCTTTGGCACCTCGGTCGCCATTGACGGAGATCGAGCCATCGTTGGCGCACCAACGAACGACGCTGGTGGCACGCTCGATTCTGGCGCAGCATACGTTTTCTTCCGCGGAACAAATGGACTTTGGAGCCAGGAAGCCAAGCTCATCGCCAGCGATAAGACGGGTAGTGACTTCTTCGGAACTAGCGTTTCCATCTCCGGTGTACGCGCCGTAGTCGGCGCGACTGGACAAGATGCCAGCGCGAACGCTGCTGGAGCGGCCTACGTCTTCACTCGCTCCGGAACCACCTGGACACAAGAAGCCAAGCTGCTCGCTTCTGACGGCGCATCAAACAACAACATGGGCGCATCGGTATCCACTACAGGCGACCGCATCGCGGTTGGATCACCTGGCGCAAAGGGCGGCAACGTCAACAACGCCGGTCAGGTTTACATTTACGCTCGCTCGATCGCCGGTACCTGGAGCCAGGAAGCAATCTTGAACGCCAGCGACCGATCGGTCGCGGACGGTCTTGGCATTTCGGTCTCGCTCTCGGGCGACTACGTTCTCGCCGGAGCGAACCTCAAAGGAAATAGCAACATCGGCGGCGCTTACGTTTGGGTTCGCGCTCTCAACGGAACTTGGAGTCAACAGGCCATCATCGTTGGCAGCGATTCCACGAACGATGACCAGTTCGGTTCTTCCGTATCGCTCTCGGGAGATCGAGCCGTGATTGGTGCTCCACTTAAGAATCAAACCGTGTTCACAGATGCCGGTGCGGTTTATGCGTTTACTCGTTCCGGAACGGTCTGGACTGAGGAAGCCAAGATCGTTGCCGGAGATGTCGCCTCTGGTGCCTTGTTCGGCAACTCGGTTTCGATTTCGGGTAGCCGAGCCATCATCGGCTCCTCTGCTGCGACGGTTAATGCCGCCGCTCGCGGTGCTGCCTATGTCTTCCTTCGCGATGGCGCTGGTGCGTGGAGCCAAGAAGTTAAGTTCACCGGATCCGACTCAGCGGCTTCAGATGCCTTCGGAACATCCGTTTCCATCTCGGGAGTTCGCGCCATCGTGGGTGCCAACGGTAACGACCCATCTGCCGTTTCCAATGCCGGAGCGGCTTATGCTTTCCAGCTGACTGAAACGATGAGCCTCTCGTTCCCAACCGTGGGCGTCATCGGTGGTCGATCTTCGACCGGAACCGTGACTCTCGGAGTAGCGCCAGCGGTTGATACCGTCATTACTCTCTCAAGCAATTCCGCCGCGCTGCAGGTTCCTGCCAGCGTCACCGTGCTTGCCGGTAACACCACTGCAACCTTCGTCGCGACGTCGAGCGTTACTCTCGTAGACACCCTCGCTACCGTTTCGGCGGCCGGAACCGGCTATGCCAATGCTTCGACGACCCTCGACGTTCGACTTCCTCGCGTTGGAGCGATGAGCTTCAGCTCGTCTTCGATCGCTGTGGGCCAGTCGGCGACGGGAACGGTCACCTTGCAAGCCGCTGCCCCAACGGGTGGAATCGTCGTAAACCTCGCAAACAATGCGCCTACTTCGCTCTCTTGCCCTGCAACCGTTCTCGTTCCCGCGGGCCAAACTCGCGGAACCTTTACAGTTGTCGGACAGAATGTGGCGACAATCGCGCTGGCTAAGGTAACCGGTACCCCGAGCTTCACCGAGAAATCGGCGACCATCTCGGTTCTCCCTTACTATCTGGCTAACTTCACCATCCAGAACACGACCATCCTTGCTTCGACCTCAACCGTCGGAACGGTCACGGTCTCGAGCCCAGCACCAGCTGGTGGTTCGGTCATCACTCTCAGCTCGAGCACCAATCGACTGACTCTGCCATCAACCGTCACGGTTCCAGAAGGAGCCACTTCGGCGCAATTCACCATTGCAGGCGGAGCTCTTCCCGTCTCCGCTGGCTTGATCCGCGCCACTCTCGGAACGGTTACCAAGGCAGCTACCATTGATGTAGTGCACCGACACATCACCGCCGTTGCCCTTGGTAGCACAACCGTTACCAGCGGAAACACAACGACGTTCACCGTAAGCGTGAACGCTACGGCTGCCTCCGACATGGTGGTAACGCTCAGTAGCCAGAGCCCATCCATCGCGGGAGTTCCAGCAACCCTCACGATCCCTGCGGGCCAGACCTCCGCTTCAGTCACGGTCACTACTACCGCCGGAGTGGTAGGCACTTCGAACATCTACGCCAACCTTCCAGGTCACGGCGTGAAGGGCGCGAAGCTCACCGTCAACTAAGCACACTTGCAAAAGGTCGTCCACCGGTTCTGGTGGACGACCTTTTTTTGTCTGACCTAATCCGCCACCGGGACCGACTTCCCTTTCTGCGATCGAATGTAGGCGTAACCACCGCCGAGCATCGCCAGTCCGAGACCGGTGAGCATGAGCACGCGGATGATTGGGTCCTGGGCTTCCCAGATCACTCGGAACAGCACGCCGACGGTCGTAACTCCGAAGACTGCCATGCTGCTCAGTCGCATCGTTCGGTCGTCGGCGCGGAAGCCGGTAACGAGAAGGATAACCGCGAAGAGTGACCGGAACCCGACCGTTACCCACTCGGGGCTCAAGCTCACTTCCCAAGCTTTGGCCAGACTCTCCAGCAAGAACCAGACCACGGTGACGCCCACGTAGATTGGGAGCGGTGCTCCATCCTGCCCGGTCTTCTTCATCCATCTGGCGGTCAACCAACTTGTCGCAACGAACGTCATGATCTGAAGTCCCACTGCAGCAAGCGGCCAGGTGACGTTTGGCGTCCCGATGAAAAGCGAAACACTTCCTGCCGCAAAAATCCAGCCCAACAGTCCGCCTACTTGTCGCTGGCTCGTGGCCAAAACGACCGACCCAATGAGCGAAATGGCCGCCAGCGAGTACACGATGGCTTCCGCCGGAGCGATTCGGTAGTGGTTGGTGAAGACCAGGTTCAGAAGCTGGGTCAGGGTTGCGGCGCTTGCGAGCCCGAACAGGTTCAGCGACATATCTTTTGCGCCGCCCCGGCTATCGTCGGAAAGGCGCTGGAGAGTGACCCAGCAAAGGATCGGCGCCGCAACTAAGGTGCTCACAAGAATGGCGAAGCGAGGTTCCGGTCCGACTGAAACTTCGGTGAGACCAAAGTACAGCACGGTGGCGAGAGTCCAGGCGCTAATGCTGATCACCACGGCAACAAGGGATCGCCTGCCAAGAACGAGTGATGTGACCACGGCAAACCAAGGCCATGCAACCAGCAGCATCGGAAGAGCGGCATCTAGGTCCGTAAAGGGCAGCATGACCCAGCGGGAACCCGTCAGGAATACCAAAGCGAGGGTTGCAAAAATCGATGCTTCCGCATGCTCGTTATCCCGAGCGGTGAACCAACCAAGAACGATGGTGGAGGCGACGAGCGTGCCCATTGCCCAGGCTTTAGTCTGCCACGAGCCTACATTGTCGCCTTGCACCATATATGTGCCGAATTCCAAGAGCAGCTCGACAGCAGCGAACTTGAGGGCTAAGCGACGGTACTGCCAGCTCGAGATCACCGCAAGGCCGGTGGCCAAACCGGCGTACACGAACAACGGCTGGAGAGAAGTGAGGCTGCTTGGCGCGAAGCAGAGGGCGAGGATTCCGCCGCCGATGGCGAGCATGTCGGCACCCTTCTTCTCACGGAAAATCCAAGCGATGGCAAGCGCGACGCCGGCAAGAGCTAGTTCAACAATTCCGTAAGACACGGTCCCTTTCGCGAAAACGATAAAGATTCCGGTGAGAGTAAGCGCGATCGTCGGGAAGACGCCTCTCGGGTCGAACTCGGTTTTCTCGAATGTGAACAGATTGGCGAGGCACGCGACGATGGTGTTAAGACCGATGAGGCCGATCCAGATGGGTGCGCGATCGGACTGGTAGTAAGCGAGCGACAACGAAAACGAAGTGATGAACCAGCCGAGTGTGACAAAGCTGTTCCACTTCACCCGGACCGCCGCGAGCATGGACGGGATAACGATGGAGAAGTGAAGCAAGGCGGCGGCCGTCGAGTTCTCGTTTTGCAGCGGCATGATGGAGGCCAACAGACCGCCGATGAAGCCAATGGCATGAAATGCTCGGGAGCCGATGATGAGGCTGTAGCCTAGGTTCACCAAGCTCCAGACAAAGAACGCCGCGACCAGCACTTCACCTACAAACAGCTTGTGAAACACATGGGCCCCGGCAAACGAAAGGTAGACGCCGCATGAGCCAAGGCCCATGAGCAACTGACCAAAGTCCTCGCGCTCCTCGCGATGGCGATAGCCGAAGAACATGAACACGGCGCTACTGAGCAAAGCGAGCCCGAACTGAACCGCCGGCGTGAGCCAGCCGCGCTCGATGCCGATGGCAATGAAGAAACCAAGGGCCAAGATGAGGGTCAGCGCACCGGCCCAAGGGAGCACTTTCGCGCCGATGTTGTACTCGACGTCCTCTTTCGGGGCCGGTGGCGTGGGCGGATAGGCCCGTGGTACCGCGATGACCGGCGGCGGGACGTTCCAGGTTGATGGTGCGACGGTTTCGGCTGGCTCGCTGACGGTTTCCGTCTTCGGCATTGCCAGCTTCGGCGTCTCCAACTCCGGTCGAAGGGCCGGAGGGGTGGGCGGAGGAGTCTCGCGAGCGGGAACCACCGCCGTTCGGCCCGTCACTATTCGCTCAAGCGAATCCATCCGCCGGGTCACGGAGGCTAACTGTCGCTCAATCTCATCAAAGCGCAATTCAGAACGCTCAGAACTGCTCACGCTTTGATTGTCGAGCTACATACCCCCGGGTTTGGGCATAGACGGAGAAAAGTCAGACCCGGTCTAGCGATCGTTGAATGCGAGACTGCGTTCTAGCGTTCCTCGTGCGTCACTTGCCTAAGCAGTTAGTCCTTGGGTACCGGAGGTTCCGGTACCCAAGCAAGTGAGCCCTAACGGGCCGAGAATTCCATGAATGCGTCGGGGTAGCGGTTACCTACCGGGCTGAACTCGGCAAGGCTTTCAATATCCTCCGAGGACAGAACAATGTCCGACGCAGATGCATTCTCTTCTAGATACGCCACCCGCTTGGTTCCGGGGATGCTGACGATGCTCTCCGACTGCGAGAGAACCCAAGCAAGGGCAACTTGGCCAGGCGTCACTCCAAGGCGAGTCGCAATTTCGCGAACTCGTTCAACGATGCCAAAGTTAATGGCAAAGTTCTCACCGGTGAAGCGCGGGTTCACGCGTCGCCAGTCGCCTTCAGGAATGTCGTCTGGAGTTGCAAAGCTACCGGTTAAGAAGCCTCGGCCGAGAGGGGAATAAGCCACGAAGGCGATGCCCAGTTCGTCACAGGCGGGCACCTCAGCAGCGAGAAAGTCGCGAGTCCAAAGCGACAGCTCGTTCTGCACGGCGGCAATCGGATGCGCGGCATGCGCCTTTCGAATCGTGGATTCCACCGCTTCCGAAATGCCGATGTAGCGGGTCTTCCCTTCTTTCACCAGTTCCGCCATTCCGCCGATGGTTTCCTCAATCGGAATCGTGTTGTCGATGCGGTGAACGTAGTAAAGGTCAACGTGATCGACCCCGAGTCGTTGTAGCGAGCCTTCGAGCGATTTGCGCGCGTACGCCGGCGTGCCGTCAACGATCCAAGGCGCGTTGGCTGCTACTTGGTCTTGGTGGGTCGTCATCGTTCGGTCGTGAACGTTGCCGAACTTTGTCGCCAAAAACACCTGATCTCGCTTGCCGACCAACGCCTTTGCAAGAAGTTCTTCGTTGGCTAATGGGCCATAGATATCGGCGGTATCCCAATGGTTCACGCCGAGTTCCAGAGCGCGATGCAATGTTTTGAGGGACTCTGGCTCGTTTGGGGTGCCGTAGGCAAATGACATTCCCATGCAGCCGAGGCCAAGTTCGCCGACGAGATCATTACCGATTTTTCGTTGTTTCATTTCAATGTTCCTTCAAGGAGACTTGCGAGCTTCTTGGTGCAATCGTGTTCGTCCGTTGGGCTGAGCCCAAGGTCGTACATTTCAAGCTTTACGTCTACGATCTCGAGACAACGCGCGAGTTCGGACATTTGTTGCCGAATTCGATCGCCGTGGTCCTGGAGAATGCTCCGTCGTTGGTCCGTAGTCGCGTCCCCTTGCCGAACAAGTTCGACATAGCGGCGGACGTCACGGATCGGCATGCCGGTCATGCGTAGCTTCAGAACAAAGCGGAGTCCGTTGAGATCAGCCGAAGAAAACCGGCGATGTCCGCCGACGTTCCGTGAAACGCCATCCAGCAATCCGGCTTTTTCGTAGTAGCGGAGCGTATCGGCCGAAACTCCGGTCATCTCTGCCGCTTCCTTTATCGAGAACCCTTCGCAAGTCACTATCCGTACTTTACAAACTTGGAGTGCGCTCCAAGTCAAGGTCCCAGCGAATTTTATTGGCCTTTAAAAGTGCACGATCCGAACAAGCGGCGAATCGTCGATGCGCTGAAACGTTTCCATTACAATCGTTTCGGTAGCAATGGCCTCCGCCGGTTCAAGGCGTAACGCGGTCAAATTCCGGGGACGAATTGAGAAACCCAAAACCGTGAGAAACACAACCGCATACGACAGTGCGAGCACCACATCGACTCGGTCAGTCCACACGTCCACCAGCGCAATCGTGAGAATCAGCAACACGGCCAGCTCAATGAGCCGAAGCCAATGCGAGTCCTCCGTTGGTTTCACGGTCTGATTATATGTAATTTTAAGATTTCTTCCTGCAGAATTTCAGTACACAAGAAGCGCAAAATGGGACAAGAACCTCTAACGTTCCCTTAAATTGGCGGAATCGTAGGCATGTGCAGTTGCCGATCGGAGAGCCACTCAATGCCGTCATCGGTCACAAGAACCATTTCTTCGATTCCGATGTAGCCTCGTCCCGGCGGGTTCACGCCGAGTTCCAGGGTGTAAACCTGTCCGGCTCGAACCGGCTGATACGGGGTGGTGCCGTACCTTTCCCAAGCTGGCCCGAGGATGCCACCGCCGTCATGCGCGACCCGGCCGACTTGGTGCCCGACGGCGTGCTGATACACGTCGTAGCCGCTGGCACTGATCGAAGCTCTTGCCGCCGCATCCACATCTACGCCAAGCGCTCCCGGGCGAAGGACGCTCGCGGCGGCGGAAATCGCCGCATTGACCGCGCTGAGGGCGTCCGTGACATCGGATGGAACGGTCTCTCCGATAAACCAGCAACGCTGAAGATCACTGGCGTAGTCGTCAACGATCAAGCCGAGGTCGATATGGAGCACCTGACCTTCGGCAAGCTTGATGTTCGGCGATGGCACGCCGTGCCCGACCATCGAGTCGGGTCCAAAGTTGACGATCGGATTACCGCTCTTTGACCAAGCGTAGCCGAACTTTCGGTCCTCCATCCAGCCCTGAATCCGATCCGAAAGCTCGCGCTCCGAACTACCAAGGCTCACCCAAGTTGGCACGTGCCCAAAGATGGCTACCGTTTCGGCGATGGCGTTTCGCATTCGCGAAACTTCAGTCGAAGACTTCACGCCGCGCAGGGCTTGGACCAGCTTTTCGGCGGAAACAAGTGCTTGTTCAAAGCGCGTTCCGACTAGGTATGAGGCCAGAACTTGCTGCATTCCATAGGTAATCCCGTCCGCTTTGTCGTCGCTCGTGGAGTAATTGATGCCGATCTTGCCGCCGGCAGGAACGTGCGCTTCAAGGATATCGAGCAGCGGCTCGCGGATGCCCTGCACATACGGCACGACCAGATCCCACTCGCCAGAAGCAATGAAGGCGTCCGCGTCGTAGTTTCCGACCACGGCAATCTTGGTGGTTTTGGTAACGATCAGCGCGCTGATCCAAGTCAGACTCCCGTCCAAAATCAGCGGCAAAACGGGATCGGAGCCAGCCGAGGTTTCGCGAACAAAAGTCAGCCAAACATCAAAGTCGGCTTCATTCATTAATCCAGCAGCTTGGGCAAGTTTTTCAGCGGTTAACGACATCGAAGAACTCCTTAAAGAACCGATTGAAATCTACCTGTGTGGCGACTTGGTGCTGCCCCGCCAGGTTAGCCGTCCACTGCGTCAGGCCCATCACGTTCACATCTTGATCATTCGCCGGAACGTGGATTTCCCCGGTTTCGTATGAGCACAAATCTCGATGGACCATGGCAACGCAAGCAAGGGGATCGTGGTAGGTCACCGTCGTCGGGTTCCCTCTGTCGAACCAAATCTGGGCCGTGTCGCGAATCGGGCCAGACCAGCTTGCCTCGAACTCCTCTCGCGACTGTTGGCACTTCATCGTCACGTCGAGCCCGAACCAGGTTTGCCGTTGCGCGGAACGCACAACCCGCATCGTCGCCGCTGGATCGACACGGCAGTTCCACTCGCTGTAGGTTGGATCCTGGAAGTAACCACCCATCGTAATGATCTCCTTGACCAAACTCGGAATTTCAGGATGCAGCGCAAACAACAGGGCAATGTTCGTTAGAGGTCCGATGCTGACCAAGGTCACTTCTCCCGGCCGGGCGCGGATGGTCTCGCGCAGGAACGCTACGGCCTCTGTCGGAAAAGTGTTTTCTTCGACTTGGTCTGCAATGGCGTCAAACTGCGGCACGTTCGGCTGGCCTGGACCGTATGCCAGCACTTCGCTTGCCCCGGCAAACACGGGCACATCTGGCCGGCCGTAGTGGTTCAAAACGTGCCGCGCAATGGCCGCTCGTTTCTGCGTGTCGCCGCTCACCGTCGTGACGCCTAGGAGTTCCACGTCGACACTTTTGGCGAGATACGCCATCGCCAGTGCGTCGTCGATGTCGCTGCCTGGGTCTGTATCCAAAAGGACCAAGTGTTTGCCCATTTGGCCGCAGTTTGGCACAATGGAGTCGTGCTCGAAACCCCGCTGATCGGTCGCTACCAAGGTGAGGACAAGAGGCTGGCGTTTCTGCCCCCTTGGCCCTACTTGCTTTTGGTCCGCGCCGTTACCGCTGCCGGAATTGTGTTCACGTTGAACTCCTTTTTTGGGTTTCTTCCGGGGTTCTGGTCGGGCTGGTGGTTCTTTGTCGGCATGATGCTGGTGCTCGCGGCGGTTATGGCCGGCTTGTCGCTCCACCGGGTGCTGTTCGACCTCCGGGAGCGGTCGTACAAACGCCGCCAAGGTCCGGGGTTCTTCCCAAGAAGCACGAGCGGGTCGCTTTCAAACTTGGATGCGGTCCAGCTGATTGCCGAGCCCAGTGGGCGACGCGTCACGTACCACCTGCTGCTCCACTGGAAGCAGGGGATGGAGCCGTCCATGATCCTGCACCAAGAAACTCGTTCGATCGGCCCGGGACAGCCGCTCGGGCTTGCCGCGGATAACATTCGAAACATCGGCGTCCGTTGGGCAAAGTCTCTAGGCGTGACTTTCTACGACAACAGTCATTACGCGAGCCCGAATCCGACTGCGATCTGGCGCTAGCCCGAAAGTTGCAGGCCGTAGAACCGTAAAACCAAGATCGCGATCTCGAAATAGATGATCAGCCCAGTGGCGTCAACGAACGTGCTGATAAACGGCGCGCTCATTACGGCCGGATCTTGCTTGATCGCCTTTGCCCCGATTGGCAGCAGGCTCCCCACCGCCGCCGCCCAAACGATGATGACCGGTAATGCGATGCCCACGATGATGCTGAGCGAGATCGGTTGAGACCATCCGATCACCGGCAGGAAAGCGCGCAAAAAGCCGAGGACCCCGAGCGTGACACCGATAACAACCGCAACCACTAACTCGCGCCGTACGACCATGAACCAGTCCTTCGCGCTCACCTCACCCAATGCCAAGGCACGGGTGATGGTGGTGGTGACTTGCGAGCCTGCATTTCCTCCCGCTCCAATCAGCAACGGGACAAAGAGCATGAGCTGAGCGAGAATTCGCTGGCCGGCTTCCGCGGCTTCGAGCGTGTAATGTCGCAACACCGTGCCCGTAAAGAACTCGGCCAAGAACAGGAACATGAGCCAAGGCAATCGGCGCTTGACGAGTTGCGCGGTGCTGAGCGAGAAGTAGGACTCGGCATCACCAAAGACGCCACCCATGGCAAGGACGTCTTCGGTTTCCGCTTCTTCTAGGACTTCTTGGGCGTCGTCGGCGGTGACGATTCCGACCATGCGTCCACGCGAATCGAGGACCGGAACGGCCGAAAATCCATAGCGCGCAATGACACGGGCGACCTCTTCTTCCGGCATTTCGACCGGAACGGTGATCGGGTCCTCGTTCATCACCTCGCGAGCAATGGCGCTTGGTTGCGAGCGCAACACTCGCCGAAGGGTCAGAACGCCGAGCAGGTGCCGGTCTTCGGAGAGAACGTAAATGTAGTTGACCGTTTCGTATTCGCCGCTGGCTTCGCGAATGACGCTCAGCACGTCTTCCATCGTCGCAGCTGGGCCGACTTCAACGAAGTCTTCGGTCATCAACTGACCGGCGGAATCGACCGGGTAGCTGAGCAATCGACGAATCTCGTCGGCATCCTCGCGCGGAATGACGTTTAGAAGCGCTTCAAACCGGTCGTGGTCAAGGTGCTCGCGAATGTCGATCGCGTCATCCATCGGAAGGATGTCGAGATAGTTCGCAACTGTTGTGTCCGGAAGTAGATTGACGACGCCGCGCGCGATCTCGGTGGGCAGCTCAATGAGAACGTACGAAGCGAGTTCGGGTTCGAGCGCCTCCAGAATGGCGACACGTGAAGACTCTTCCAAACGCTCGAGGATCTGGGCGATATCTTCGGCGTGAAGATCCTCTAGCTCTTCGATGAGCGTGGCTACGCCTTCCGTTTCCAGAAGGAATTCCACTCGCTCAATTAGCGCAACGACGTCGGTTCTCATAGCGGTCCTGATGTTTGGCCGCGAGATCACGGCGGGGTTAGCGTTCGGGTAGTTCCATTGCGCTTGTTGGGTTCAGAGTACCCTTCACTTTGTGCTGGATCGCTTCAAAAAACACCTCGATTCGTCCGGTTTGCTTCGCGATTCAAACCTCGGTATTGCCAGCTCGAATGGTCCCCGCGTTTTGGTGGCTTACAGCGGCGGCGCGGATAGCACTTGCTTGCTGCATCTCCTCTGTCAACTTGGAATCGATGTCGTAGCCGCGCACCTTCACCACGGCATGCGGGCTTCGGCAGACAAAGAGCTAGGGCTGTGCCAGGCGTTCGCGCAGGATCTCAATATTCCATTCATCGCTGGTCGGGCCGACGTGCCGCTCATGAGCCGGGAACTGAAATTGAGCCTTGAAGAAGCAGGGCGAAATGCGCGGTATGCCTTCTTTCGAAATGCGTCCATGCAGTCCGAGTGTCAACTGATTGCGACAGGTCACACGCAAAGCGACCTAGTGGAAACGGTGATTTTCAATCTCGCCCGCGGTACCGGCATGACCGGCCTGAGCGGGATCCCAGAATCTCGCGAGAACATCATTCGCCCGCTCTTGCCGTTCACTCGGGAAGAGACTCGCGACTACTGTGAGGAGCATGGGCTGTGGTTCCATGACGACCCGGCGAATGTCGATGTGAACAACCGGCGGAGCCGGATTCGGTTGAACATCGCTCCTGAACTCGCCGAGTTGAATCCCGACTACTCCGCCAGCATCGCAAGGACGGCGAGCTTGATTGGAGAGGAAGATCGCTTTCTCAACGGCATGGCCGCCGCGGCATTGGAGCAAGCGGAGATACATCCCGAACACGAGCTTGGCTTCATCGGCTCCCCTTATGAGGCCACCTTTGATGTCCTAAAGCTCGGGCATCTGCCTCCGGTTTTGCTTAAGCGGGCCATTCGCCTGGCGGTCCGTGCCGTCGGGGGAGAACTCGATTTCGACCAAACGACGGTGATTGCAGAACAGTTCGCGCGCGAGCCCGGCTCGATCACCGCCGAGGGCGGCACCGCGACGGCCGACTGGAACGATGAGACCTTCCGAGTGCGAGACCTTACGGCGGTTGCGCCGTTTCGGTATCCGCTCACCTTCCCCGGCGAGACAGCGAGCGACGAACTGGGCTGGATGCTGACGGCCGAGCCGATTGAACCTACCGGAGAAGTTGCTCCAAGAAACGCCCTCGTGGCGGACTTCTCGGCGGATGAGATAAAGGGCAGCTTGTACTTTCGCAACGCACAATCCGGCGACCAAATGCAACCCAGCGGGTTCGCCGGACGTCGAATGCTTGCGGATCTTATGAGCGAAGCTAAGCTGAGCTCTGCCATTCGACAGCGGTTGCCAATCGTATGCGACCTAATCGGGCCACTTTGGGCTCCGGGGGTTTGCTACGATCAGCGGCTAAGGCCATCAGCGGCCACCAAGCGAGCAGTCCGAATGGCTTTTGGGCCCGTTCGGTAACCCGCAAGGCATAATTTAGGAACAGGCAGTTACGACTTAACGTAGCGTAACAACATAGGACTTCACGTCCACTCGGAGCGCATTTGACGAAACAACCCGCACGTACCATCCTAGCAGTGGTCATATTCATCGTGGCAATCGTGGTTCTGATGAACACGTTTATGTCATCGAGCACCTTCCGGTTGGGTGGATCCCCGCCAAAAGAACTCACGATCTCCACGTTTTACAAAGAGCTCGACAACGACCAGATCAAGACGATTCGCTGGCAACAAAACACCATCAGCGGCGAACTTGCTGGAAACGCTGGGCGCTACACCCTTCGCGTACCCGAACAGCAGACTCCCACCGGCGCGGCAATTCTCCGCGAAATCGAAGCCAAAAAGACTTCTGCCGACATCAAGTTTGAAGATGCCCCGCCGATCACCGGCATCATGAACGCGCTGACGTTCATCGGCATCCCCATCCTCTTCTTCGCGCTCCTTTACTTCTTGGTCCTTCGCCCCGCACAGATGGGCGGAAATCAGGCCATGAGCTTCGGTAAGAGCAAGGCACGCCGAGTTGGCGAGAGCGGACCGAAGATCACTTTTGATGACGTTGCCGGGATCGAAGAAGCGAAAGCCGAACTCTTCGAGATCGTCGACTTCCTGAAGAACACCCGCAAATATGCCGCGCTTGGCGCGAAGATTCCGAAGGGCATTCTGCTGACGGGCCCTCCTGGCGTTGGTAAGACCTACCTTGCTCGAGCCATCGCGGGAGAAGCTGGCGTACCGTTCTTCCACATCAGCGGTTCGGACTTTGTTGAAATGTTCGTCGGTGTTGGTGCCGCCCGAGTTCGAGATCTCTTCGAAACGGCAAAGGCTCACCGCCCGTCGCTGATCTTCGTCGACGAAATCGACGCCGTCGGTCGCCAGCGTGGCGCGGGTCTCGGTGGCGGTCACGACGAGCGAGAGCAAACCCTGAACCAGCTTCTGGTCGAGATGGACGGCTTTGATCCAAATTCCGGCGTCATTATGATCGCCGCAACAAACCGACCGGACGTTCTGGACCCAGCATTGCTTCGACCCGGCCGATTCGACCGACAGGTTGTAGTCGACGCTCCGGACGCGAAGGGCCGTGAAGCGATCCTCAAGATTCACGCCAAGGGCAAGCCGATCGAAACCGACGTGAGCATGGAAACCGTCGCTCGACGAACCCCAGGCTTCTCCGGCGCAGACTTGGCAAACACGTTGAACGAAGCGGCCCTTATCGCCGCCCGCAACAACAAGAACAAGATCGGCAAGCGAGAAATCGAAGAAGCTCTCGACCGCGTAATGGTTGGTACCGCCCTCGGCAGCCGACGACAAGCGGACAAGGAACGAGAAGTTACGGCCTACCACGAGGCAGGTCACGCGATCATCGGTGAGTTGCTTGAGCACACCGACCCGATCCACAAGGTCACGATCCTTCCACGAGGACGAACGCTCGGCACGACTTGGTCGCTGCCTGAAGTTGAAAAGTACACGCAGAGCAAGTCTGAGTTGCTGGACGACATCGCGATGCTTCTTGGCGGTTTGGTAGCCGAAGAGGTCATCTACGGCGAACGATGGACGGGAGCGAGCAACGACCTTGCCCGCGTAACGCGAATCGCTCGGGCGATGGTTTGCGAGTTCGGTATGAGCGATAAGCTCGGCACCCTCGCCATTGGTCGCATCAGCAACAACCCATTCTTGGGCCGCGATTACAACGAGGACCGAAACTATTCGGAAGACATTGCTCGGCAGATTGACGAAGAGGTTCGCAGCATCGTTGATGACTGTCACCATCGCGCCACCGAGCTCATCACCAACAATCGCGACAAGATGATTGCCGTGGTTGCTGCCCTGATGGAACGAGAAACGCTCAATCGGGAAGAGTTCCTGGCCGTCCTTGCCGGAGAAACGCTGGCTCCGATGGAAGAACTTTCAGCGCCGAGCGATCAAACCGGGACCGAGAGCCCGTCTAACCAATCAGAACAGGACGAAAAGCGTCCACAGGTGAGCCCGCCTCGCCTTGAGCCAGGCCCGGCCTAGCCAAAAATAAGTGATGTTCCCCGACAAATGCGCTTCGTCGGGGAACTGACATTCTCGCCTGCCGGTGATATACTGCTATCTTGGCAATGGCGGATCAAAACCAAATCGAAGCGCTCTACCAAAAAGGATTTGATGCACGTTGCGCCGGTAGATATGGGGAAGCCCGACTCTATCTGGAGAGCGTCCTAAACCAAGAGCCTGGACACATTAGAGCTCGCCACCAAATGGGCTTGATTCAAGGCTTCGAAGGCGATTTTGACGGCAGCCTTGAGACCTTACAAACGCTCAGCACTCAGGACCCCAATGATCTGGATGTTCGCTACGACCTCGCGATGACCCAGATGATGCTGGGCATGAACGACGAGGCCGCGCACAATTTTCGGATCATTGTTGCCGTAAACCCAAGCCACGAAAAGGCTCGCCAACAGCTGGCTTACTTCTAGCCGCAACTCACTGCCATGCCTCCGATCCGCAAGCACTGGAATCTTATCCTGTGCATTCTGCTCGGATTCATTCCCATTGCCCCGGCTCTTTTCAGCGGCAGCACCATCGGAGCCTTTGACCAAATTCGGCAAATGGCACCATGGAATGGCGAAAAGCCAAGCGTGCCTTGGGATGTCCTTCAGGCCGATAGCGTCCTTCAGTTCTATGTCTGGCGCGACCTGGTCTTCCAAAGTTGGGGGCGGTTTGAGGTTCCGGTTTGGAATCCATATGAACTTGGCGGCACTCCGCTGCTTGCAAATTCTCAATCCGGCGCGCTGTATCCGTTCCACATCCTCGTCGGCATTCTGAAAATTCCGACCGGACTCGCGATTGTGCTTTTGGCCTGGCTGCACTTGTCCCTTGCTGCTTTGGGCACGGCAAAGGCGGCGAAGGCGCTCGGAGCGAATGAGTTCGGGCAGACGGTTTCGGCGGTTGGGTTTGGGACGAGCGCGTTTATGCTCGCCTGGACGGCGCTGCCGAGCGTGATCACAACAGTTTGCTGGATCCCCTGGGGCATCGCGGCGGCATTAAGTCTGCCGAAGGATCGGCTCGACGGCTTCGCCACTCTTCAACTCGCGGCCCCAATTGCGCTCGTTCTCCTAGCTGGCCACTTGCAATTTGCTGCTTACGGACTAGGTGCGATTGGTCTGGCAATTGTCGCAAGCTTGATCGCACAGCCGAAAAGCGCACTCGGGAATCGGGCGATGATGATCTTCATGGCTCTTGCCATCGGCACTTTGGTTGCCGGGCCGCAGGTTCGAACGGTTCTTGAGTATTCGCAGTTCTCACATCGTCGCGGAAGTCCAACTCCGGAAGGCTACGAAGCTTACGTTGCTTCGTCGCTCAAACCATTCCATCTCAGCGCACTTTCGTCTCCGACCATGCTTGGCAACCCTCGAGTCGCGGGTCCCGAGGCCGCCCCGGGGATCAAGGTTTCGGAGTACTGGCCCGCAATCGCCGTTCGAGGCGCGAACTACGCCGAAGGAGCGTTAACGCTTGGTCCGCTCATCCTCGCCTTCTTCTTCCTTGGCAATTGGCGAGCTAAGCGAACATGGTTTGCCGCATCGCTCTGCATCGGCGCGGCCCTTATTGCCTTTGGTTCCCCGCTCAATGCGGTGCTGTACTTCAACGTACCGGGTTGGTCCGCAACCGGTTCGCCGGGGCGCGTCATTGTGCTGTTTGTCCTCGGGGCAAGTTTGCTTGCCGGGCTTGGAGCATCAAATACGGTTCAGAACTTCACGAAGAAAAGCTGGATTGGGCTTGGAGTCGTGCTGCTCTCCATCTTGGTGGTGCCCGTTCTCAATGGCACTTTCACGCCAACTAACGTGCCCGCGGAAGTGATCAGTCAGCTAGCGGCGGCAGGCTTTATCTCTGGTGCTACCACGGCATTACTGGGGATATTGCTGGTTGTCGGCTGTTTCGTGTTTCTCCAGATGCCAGATGAAAAGAAGAAAACCCACGGAGCTCTTGGCCTCGTGACCGTTTTTGGCATCGCATGGATCCTGTCCTTCAACCCAATTATGTTCGGCAAACCACTGGTAGCAAAGGCAGAACCAGCGAAGACTCGCATCGCGGTGGTCAACAACGATTGGGACTTGCTCACGGCCGCTCCGGCGGTTTTGCCGCCCAACACGGCGACGATGCTTCGGCAACCGGAACTGGGTGGATATGACTCCCTCGTACACCGCGACACCGTCGCGATGCTAAATGACATCAATGGCCAAGATTCGCCTCCACCGGCGAACGGGAACATGATGTTCGTTAAGGACACTTTCGACCCAAAGAAAGCCGCCGATGCGGGCGTGACCGAGGTGTGGAGCCGCAATCCGCTTGCCTCCATGACCGCCGATCCCGTTCAACGGGATGGCTACTACGTTTATAAGGTTGATGGACCTGGCTTGGCCGACGTTGATGGCAAGCCGCTTGAGATTGCCGAGCTGTCGCCCTCCGGTATCCGCATCGTTGCCCCGCCGGGAGGAAAGTTGACCGTCCGGTTCCGCAACATCGGCGAGTGGACGAGCAACCTTGGCGAACCGCGGAAGGATACGCGTTGGCTCGAGTTCAACCTGGAACCAAACACACCGGAAATCACGATTCGCCCGAGGGGTACGGACGTTACATTCGATTTCAGTGCCCTCATTTTATTTGTTTTGCTACTTTCATTCATTACGCCCTTTCCAAGGTCAGAAAAGGAATGAGCCAGCCGCTACTCGAACCGATCTTTAGCGAGCAGTATGGCAACCAAGGGCGCTGGATGGTCGTCATGTTCAATAACGACACCAACTCCATGGACGAGGTGATCGAGATTCTCATGGAAGCCACCGGCTGCGACGAAACAGAGGCTTACATCGAGATGTGGGAGGCGCATACGTTTGGAAAAGCGAGCGTTCACTTCGCCGCCCGGGAAGAGTGCGACACTGTCGCCACGACCATCTCATCCGTTGGGATTAAAACCGAGGTGACCAAAGAATGGCCCGAATGATTCTCAACGCCGCCCCAAGCACGATTGAACGCCCGGACCTTGGAGACAGCCTTCGCTCGGAACGCTGGGTGGTGGTGGTTTACGACAACGATAGCAATTCAGTGGAGGAAGTCATCCACATTCTTCTTTTGGCGACCGGCTGCACGGTGGACGAAGCCGAAATGGAAACTTGGGAGGTGCATCACCTCGGCAAGTCGGTGGTCCACCACGGCGGGAAAGATGAGTGCGAAACCGTATCCGCCATCATTTCCGAAATCGGAATCCGAGTCGAGGTTTACGAGGAATAGTCCGCGAAATTGCGGATTCAAACCCTCTCCGGAATCTCTGATCGCAAATTGAGCGTAAGCTGAAGGTACTCATGCGGCTTTTGAAGCTATTCGTTGTTCCCTTTATCGCGGCGATGACGGCCTTTGCGCCAGCCCAAGTCATCGAAAAGAATCCCGAGCTGAAGCAGGCGGTCTTGGCACGCATCACCGATGCGCTGACTCAGAACGCCTTCGTGCCGGGCATCGACTTTGCCAAGTGGCCGGACTTTTTGGAGGCAGAGCGATCTCGCCTTGAAGCTGCGAACGACGACGAAACGTTCACCCGCGCGGTGAACAGCGCATTACGAAAGTTCGGAGCAAGCCATATCGTTCTGAACACGCCGAAGGCGACAAGCGTGCGCCGCGAGGCTAAGAACACTGGCATCGGCATCGGCGTCGCGCCGGATAACGGCACGATGATGATCACTTACGTTTACGCCGGATCACCCGCCGCAAAGGTTGGCCTGAATCCAGGCGACCGAATCTTGGAAGTCAATGGTAAAGCCATTTCTGCCGGAGTGCAATCCATTGCTGGCGAAGAAGGCAGCACGGTCGAGATCAAAGTCCAAAAGGCTACCGGCAAGATCGAGGACCTTTCGATCGTGCGCAAGAAGTATTCGACGGTAAAGCCGGAAGAGTTCAACTTGGTTGACGCCGATACGGCGATGCTTACCGTCCACACTTTTGACCTCACCTACAACGCTGACCGAGTCGAAACGCTGGTTCGCAAAGGCATCGGCAAGCGCAATTTCATTCTCGACTTGCGGGGCAACGGCGGTGGCGCGGTCTACAACCTCCAGCACCTGCTTTCCTGCTTCTTGCCGAAGGACGCCGAAATCGGCACTTTCATCTCCCGCCGCGTGGTGGAAGATTACAAAGAAAAGACCGGAAAGCCGGGCACGGACCTTGCCGATATCGCCACCTTTGCAAAGCGAAAGGTAAAGGTAACGCCGAAATCCGACGTGCCACGCTTCGTTGGCAATCTCGTTGTTTTGGTGAATGGCGCGTCTGGATCCGCTTCCGAGATGGCGGCAGCCGCCCTTCGCGAAGTCGGCGGCGCAACGATCATCGGGCGAAAGAGCGCGGGAGCCGTGCTGGTTTCGGTCATCGCTCCGCTCACGAGTGGGTTTACGTTGCAGTACCCCCTCAGCGATTACGTCACGATCAAGGGGCTTCGACTTGAAGGCAAGGGCGTCACGCCAGATATCGAGGTGAATCAACCGCCGTTCCTGATCCCGAACACACCCGATACCGCAATCGCGAAGGCGCAAGAAGTCTTCCAGCGAATCGCCCAGATCGACAAGCTCTGACTACAACGTCTGGTCGAGCTTAGGCAAAGCCCGCCATTTCGCTTTCGCAGGAAGCGCGATGGCGGGAATCGCTCTCGCACCCGTTTGATATTGGAAAGCGACTTTGCTTCGGCTGATCGCTCTTCCCTGCCGGTCCTTAACTTCGGATTCCAGTTGCTTGACGAGCTTGGTTGCGGAATCAATCTGGAACACGAATCGCCGTTGCGGGTTTGTGAACTCGAAGATGTTCACCTTACGACCGTCCAGCGTGAGTTCACCGACGAGGCGCCCCTGCATGTCTCCGCTCAAGTTGTAGCGGTACGGTGCGCGGCCATTGAGCAATTCGCGCGCGTAAGTACTGATCGCCGTAGGCAATAGCTCACCAAGCAGCTTCCCTACATCGCGTCGACGAGCTCGGCCACGGTACCAGGCGGTGCCATTTGTGGCGACCAGATCCTTACCGTCATACCGCCACTTTGCTTTACCGGAGTCTTCCCCAATACTGGCGCCGTTCAAGTACAGCTTGGTCCCATTGGTAGCCACCATCGAACCGCGCTGAAACTTCTTCTGGGCGGTTAAAAATGTGCGGACCGCATTCTCGGTGGCCAAGTCTGGAAAACGCGGGAGAGCGGGGCGTGCGATGAAAGAATCGACGCTGACAAAGCCCGCCGTCGCCGGCGCGGACACGGACGTGGATGCTCCGTACGAATACTGCCACTGGATTTCCTCCGCCGCAGACCGGAAGCGCACCAGGCTTGGGAGGCCATCCGCCTTTCGTTGCTCAACGACAATGCCTTGCTTGTCAGTCCCTCGGGTCCAGCGGGAAGTTGAACCCACAATCTGGTTCTTCCAGCCAGATTCTTTCTTAAGTCGCGTCGCCAGATCCTTCGCATCGGCAGGATTTGCGACGAGCCGAACGCTCTCGTCCATCGCGTTGAGGACCTTAGCTAGACGCGCGATCGGGGTGCCGCTGGAGGGCGCGGTTCGACGAATGAATTCGTTATTCAGCAGATCCATTCCCGTGAGCTTGGAGCCGACCAGAGTATAGGTGTAGTCCGTTCGGTCTAAGGCAACGGTTCGCGGCGTAATCACGCGAAGTTGCAGGTTGCGACCGGACTGGGCGAGCCGAAACTCGATCGAATCTGCGACCGTCCCGACCTTCCTGGTGGCCACGATCCTGACGGCCCGGCTGCCAAGGCGCGCCAATGCGAGTTGCATCCGATCGAAATCTGTGTTGTAATCCGAAATCATGTTTTTCCTAGCCCGGCCGGTGTTCGTTGCTTGCCCAAGAATCCGGCAAGCGCAATAACCGTCGCAAGATACGGCAGAGACGTCCAAAATTCAGACGGCAAAGCGACCCCAGCAAGGTCGGTCCCTTGGAACAATAAGTTGAGCGAACTCAAAAATCCGAAGGCAAGGCAAGCCAAGGCAGTTTGCCCAACGCGCCAACCGCCGAGAATAAGGGCAGCAAGAGCAATGTAACCGCGACCAGCGGTCATGTTGTCCGTGAAAACGCCAGTGTCAGCGACCAGATAGGCCCCGGCAAGCCCGGAGAACAACCCGGTGGCGATCAGCGCAAAAAGCCGAATCCGATCGGGCTGTAATCCGGCCAAACGTGCCTTCTCCGGATCACTGCCCGCCGCAACGAGCCAGAGCCCGCCTCGAGTTTTGGCGACATAAACAAGCAAGGCAAGTGGAGCGGCGATGGCGCAGACCTGATAGAACAGGGGCGGCAGGGTTCCGATGCGGCCCGATCGATCTGGATCCGAAAACCGCGTAAACATGAAGTTGGTTGCGCCTGCGCTGATCGCATTGAGCGACATGCCGCTGATGACATGGTCAATGCCAAATCGCTGGGTGGCCAGCCAATGGACCAAGCTCATGATAATCGCGGCCAGAATCGCAGCAAGAACGCCAAGAACCGGTCCGTGCGAGATGCTCACCAGCGCGCTCACACACGCCGCCATCAGCATCTTCCCTTCTAGGCCGATGTTGATCACGCCGGACCGCTCGCTGCAATAGCCGGCCATGGCGGCTAGAACCAACGGGGTGGCCATGCTCAGAGTCAAGAGAACCGTATTAAGCATCTTGGGCTTGCCTCCGGTAGCGGATCGTCGCGGAAATGAGGATAACCAGGCCGGCCACCAAGTTGGTGAGTCCTTTCGGAACGCCAAGGATCAGGAGCGACGTGCCGCCCTTTGAGAGCACACCGAACAGCAGACTCATAGGAACGACGAGCAGGGCATTGCTGCCAGCCAGCAGCGCCACACCGAGGGAGTCGAATCCGTAGCCGGGGCTGAAGCCTTGATAAAACCGTCCCTCAAACGCAAGCGTTTGAATTGCGCCACCGAGGCCACCAATTGCCCCGGAAATGAGCATGGCGTTCAATCGAACTTTGCGGACGTTGATGCCAGCAAACTCGGCGGCAGAAGGGTTCGCTCCTACGGCCTGGAGCTCGTACCCTGCGACGCGGCGCTTCATCCACCAAGCCATGACTCCGCAGAGAATCAGGCCAAGGAGCAAACCTGAGCTGACATTCCATGGTGGGCTGTTAAGCAGCGCAGGCAGGCGTCCGGAGGTTGGAATCGTAGCGGTCGTTGCCCCCGTCTGATTTGCCGCTCGCGCGGGACCGGCGACCAGAAAGTCGGTAAGTGCCACCGCAACGCTGTTCAACATGATCGTCGTGATAACTTCGTGCCCGTTTCGATAGGCCCGAATCCATCCGGCAGGAAGGGCCCAAAGGGCACCGGCAGCAATCCCGGCGACCATGGCGAGCAGCAACCCTGCGGGTCCCGGCACGGCCAAGGCAACGAGGGCGCTTGCGAAACCACCGAGAAGGAACTGCCCTTCGATGCCGATGTTAAACAACCCGGCCCGGAGAGCAAAGAAGACTCCAAGCCCCGCAAGGAGCAACGGGGTGGTTTCTTTCAAGCTGCCCGAAATCGCGCGCGGGGATCCAAGACTTCCGGTAAACAGCGTTTGCGCGGCTTCGACCGGTGAGATGCCTCCCAGCACAAGCATGCCGATGAACGCAACGACGCAGGCGACGATGAGGACGACTTGTTTCAAGCCTCGCCTCCCACCATGAGCCTTCCCAGAGTGTCGCGATCGGCATCCGCCGCGGGCACAACCACCTTGCCAGAGAACATGACCAGCACACGATGGCAATGGGCCATGAGTTCGTCCAGGTCGAACGAGACCACCAATCCCGCTGCGCCCTCACGACACCGCTCTTGCATCGCGGCGTAAAGGTCCTCGGTCGCGGCGATATCGAGCCCGCGCGATGGCTGAAATGCTAGGAAGAGTTTCGGCCCGGACTCGGTCATGCGGGCGGCTACGAATCGCTGCTGGTTTCCTCCGGAAAGTCCGCCGATCGAGGTCTCCAAGCCGCCGTGCTTGGTGCCGAACTTTTCTGCCGCCTTTTGAGCAAAAGCCGCTCGCTCTGGGACGCGTACTTTTCCTCCATCGGAGAATTTCGGTAGCCGGTGCAGGCCCAGGGTGCTGTTCTCGATAAGCGACCAATCCGAAATGATCCCCTCTTGAAGACGATCTTCCGGAAGGATGCGCCATCCCAGTTCGATCCGCTTTTCGGTGGGTTCATTCGAAATGGCCTTTCTGTGCCACAACATCTCCCCTTCGCGAATCGGAGTTACTCCCAGCAACGCGCGGAAAAGCTCAGCCTGCCCGCTACCATCAACACCGGCGATTCCTACAAGCTCTCCGGGGCTGAGTTCAAAGCTTGCCTTTTGAACCGCGTCGGTCCCCCGATCTCGGGCCACGGAAAGGCTTTTGACTTCCAAAAC
Organism: Chthonomonas calidirosea; assembly: GCA_945882415.1. Classification (GTDB taxonomy): domain Bacteria; phylum Armatimonadota; class Fimbriimonadia; order Fimbriimonadales; family Fimbriimonadaceae; genus Fimbriimonas; species Fimbriimonas planktonicus. Next base: position 108,488 of record CAMCWC010000001.1, on the reverse strand, counting down.
TGGGGGCGTAGGTGCGATTGGCTTCGGCCGTTCAGACGCGGTTAAGGTGCGCCCAACAATCAGTTCCGAGAGCATCTCGGGGTTCGCTTCACTCACCGGAACATCGGCGATCCACTTACCGCCTCGAAGGACGGTAACCCGATCGCAATACTCCATGATCTCCGGCAATCGGTGCGTGACCAGGAGCACGGTAGCACCCTCTTTTGTCAGCGCCCGTAAGCTTCCAAACAGCGCTTCTCCATCCTTCGGTGAAAGCATGGCGGTGGGTTCGTCCAAGATCATGATCTTGGCTTCGCGCCAAAGAAGCTTCAGGATTTCGAGGCGCTGTGCTTCGGAAGCGCTCATTGCCGAGGCGTCGCGGTCCCAAATTTCGGGCCCGTAGTCTAGGCCGATGCTTGCGGCGATCTTGCTCGCTCGCTCGCGAATTTTGCCTTTGTCTAATACGACGGAAGGCTCCGCGCCGAGAATCAGGTTGTCGAGAAGTGTGAGTTCCGGGACGATCCCGTAGTGCTGACTCACCATCCCGATGCCAAGGGCAATCGCCTCCTTTGAGGACCGGATGTTGACGGCCTTTCCGTTCACGCGAACTTCGCCAGAATCGGCTTGGTAGGCGCCGTACAGCACCTTCATAAGCGTCGACTTACCGGCTCCGTTTTCTCCGACGACGCCATGAATCGAGCCGGATTCGACGGTAAGTCCGACGTTGTCTAAGGCTTGAACGCGGCCGAATTGCTTGCTGATGCCGCGCATTTCGACCGCTGGGCTCACTCGGCTAGGCTCGCCTCCGAGGATTCGGTTCCGGCCAACAGCTCGTACAACTTCGCCGTAGTGAGTTCGTTGTGGCCTTGGGCGGCAAGCGTGCCGAGCAAGTGATCAACGACGGTGGTTCCAGGGAGCTGAGCCCCCAAGACTTCGGCGGCTTCGAAGCAGTAGGCAAAGTCTTTGCGCTGGTTCTTGATGCTAAAGCCGGGAGTCCAATCCTGTTTTAGAATCATCGGGCCGTAGTTCTCAAAAGCCCAACTTCCGCCGGCACCGGTGTTGATCATTTCCCGCGCTTGGGCGATATCGAGACCCGCTTTATGGGCAAAGGCAAGGCATTCGCAAAGGGCCATCAAAGCACCACCAACCGCGATTTGGTTCGCCATCTTCATCATTTGTCCCGAACCCACGCTACCAACTCGCGCGACCCGCTTTGAATACGGGGCAATGATCGCTTCCGCTTCGGCAGTATCGGCTGGCTCTCCGCCTAGAAAGACGGTCAGTGTTCCCTTTTGAGCGCCCATCGAACCGCCGGTAACGGGCGCATCGACAAAGCGCAATCCAACGGCGGCAAGTTCGGCCCCGATCGCGGGAGTTTCGGCCGGGGAGATCGTGCTGTGATCGATGATCAGCGTGCCTGGCTTTGCGTGCGGAATGATTTGCGCGAGGCATTCGCGGACGTCTTCCGTGCGGTTGACGCACATCGCGATCACATCGCACTGCGGTGCGAGTTCAGCGAGTGATTCAGCAATCGTGGCCCCGGCTTCATGGAGGGCCTGGCACTTTGCAGCGGTGCGATTCCAAACCACAAGGCGTTGGCCGGCGCTCTGCAGATGCCCCGCCATCGGCCCACCCATCGTGCCTAATCCGACAAACCCAACGGTCTGGCTCATGACGCGTCAGGGTACCTATTCGAACCGAATTGAGGCACCCCGGGCGTGAGCCGGAAAACCTTCCATCTCGCCAAACGCCTCGATGACGGGTGTCCAGAACTCGAGCGCCTCTTTCGAGAGGTTCGAAACACTCTGCACTTTAAGAAACTCCAGCACGTTGACCGGGCTTTGCCACCGTGCCGCACCGGAGGTCGGCAAGGTGTGGGAAGGTCCGATGCAGTAGTCCCCGGCGCTCTCCGGCGTCCAGTCTCCTAGCAGCACGCAGCCAGCGTTTTGGACTTTCTCCAGCCAGCGGTGAGGATCCTCGACGCTGAGGGTCAAGTGTTCAGGCGCGATTTCGTTCACAAGGGCAATGGCTTCGAAGAGGTCCAAGGCAACGATGGCAAGGGAGTTGTCCGCGAGGGCCGCTCTCATCGTTGCTTCGCGCGGAGCACCCATAAGTTGGCGTTCAACTTCGGCAAGGACCGACTCCAGCTTTTCCATCGATGTAGCGATGAGATACGCGACGTTATCGGGAGCATGCTCGACCTGCGTGAGCAGGTCTGCTGCCGCGAACCGGTCGTTGGCGGTTTCATCGACCACCACGCAAACCTCACTGGGGCCGGCGTAGCCATCCAGCCCAACCTTGCCCCAAACTTGGCGCTTGGCTTCGTTGACCCAACGATTCCCTGGCCCGACGATTTTGTCGACGCGCGGAACGGTTTCGGTCCCGAACGCCATGGCGGCAACAGCAGCGGCTCCCCCGACGCGAAATGCACGATCGACATTCGCCTCTTTCAGGGCAAAGCACACCGCGTCCGTATGTCGACCAGAATCGCCCGCCGGCGAACAAACGACGACTTCACGAACTCCAGCAACGCGGGCCGGAATGGCGTTCATCAGCACCGAACTAGGGTAGTTCGCGTTTCCGCCGGGAACGTAAACGCCAACTCGGTCGAGCGGCAGGAGCCGCTGTCCACGGGTGCCGGAAGCAAAGGCTTGTAGGTTTTGTTCGACATCCATCCCGGCGCGACCCGTATCCCAGGACCACTTCGGCGGCACGCCGCCAGGCCAAACCTGTTCGATCGGTCCCCGCGCGTCGATCCTCGCCAACCCCGAGGTGAGCACCAGCATTTGCGCGGTGTGGAACATGTTGATCTGGGCTGCCGCGGTTGCGATGGCGGATTCGAACCGGGGTTCCAAGCTTGCCTGCTCGATGTCCGCGGCGGGCACTTCCAACTCGGTGATGTTTGGAGAATCAAACTTTTGGGCGTTAGCCAAGAGCGCGGCGTCGCCGCGATCCCGAACGTTGGCGATGATCGCGGCAACCACCGCTTCGGCTTGCTCGTCCCGCTGGGCGCCGGCCGTCTGCAAAGCAGCAAACGGATCTAGAACATTTGCGTCAATTATCCGAATGAGCATGGGATCAGGCGAGGAGCCGCTCCCGCAGGCGGTCAGGACCAAGGACGGCCATCAGCTCGAAGAGACCGGGTCCGGTGGTCTTTCCGGTCAACTTCACCCGCGTTGGGTGCACGATCGGACCGAGCTTTTCGAAGCCATTGTCCTCCGCATACTTACGGAGTAATGCATCGTAGTGCGCGGTCGCTTCCTCGAAGGAACCGCTCGCCGGATTCGCCGCGATGAACGCGAACAGGTCCGCAGCGTGAGGCTGAGTGAGCCACTTGTCTGCGGCCTTGGGATCGATAGTTGGAGAATCGACCAAGAAGAACTCCACCGCTTCGCCAAAATCGGCGAGGGTCAATACTCGTTCGATCTCGAGGGCCAGGGCGGCAAGAACGTACTCTCGATCCTTCGCGGCCCATTCCACGATCCGATCCAATCGGGCAAGAATCTGCTTGCCATCCTTCGGCGGCTTGTTCGGTATCGGCTCCTCATCGACAAAGTTCTCCCAATAGATGCGGGTGAACGGGTGCGAGACGTAGGCTAGCAACTCATCCAAAACCGCGGTCGGCGACATTTGCCGGATGTGGTGACCGTTGAGCCAGCGCAGCTTGTCGAGATCGAACCGGCCCGGGGATGGCTGCAAACCGGAAAGTCGGAACTTCGCGATCAGTTCCTCCTCGGTCATGGCCTCGGTGTCGTCGCCGGGGCTCCAACCGATCAGGGCGATGAAGTTCTTTAGGGCGACGGGGAGATACCCTTCGGCGGCGTAGTCGAGGACACGGGTTGCTCCGTGTCGCTTGGAGAGCTTTTTGCCGTCCTTTCCAACGATGACGGGGCAATGGACGAAAATTGGCCTCGGCCAACCAAAAGCATCGAAGAGCGCGGCGTGTTTGGGGGCCGAACTGATCCACTCCTCACCGCGCATGATGTGAGTGATCTCCATGAGGTGATCATCGACCATGCTGGCAAAGTGGTAGGTCGGCATTCCGTCGGCTTTGATGAGTACCGGGTCGTCGATCGTATCGCTGTCCCACTCAATTCGGCCGCGGATGAGGTCCTCGATGACGATCTTCTCGCCGCGCGGAATGCGCTGGCGAATGACAAACGGCTTCCCCTCGGCTTCTGCGGCGGCGACCGCTTCGGCAGATGCATCGCGCCAGTTTCCGCCGTAATAGCCCACAGCGAGCTTGTTGAGCTGCTGAAACTCGCGCATCTCGTCAAGTTCCTGCGACGTGTCAAAAGCTTTGTAGGCCGCCCCTTTGGCAAGCAACACGTTGATGAGCTCCGCGTAGATTCCGGCTTCTTTGCGCTCGCTCTGGCGATATGGAGCGTGCGGGCCGCCGAGGTGCGGGCCCTCATCGAAAGTGATGCCAACCCACTTCAGGGTCGTGATGAACTCTTCTTCACTTTCCGGGTTGTAGCGGCTTCGGTCGGTGTCTTCGATACGAAGAATGTTCTCGCCGCCCTCGTGTTTGGCAAGCAAAAACTTGAAAAGCGCATCTCGGAGGGCACCTACGTGAAGGAGCCCGGTTGGGCTGGGCGCAAAGCGAACGCGGACCGGCATCAAGAGGAGAGGGTACCTGCGGGGTTTGGCAAGTGGAAGTAGAAGGTGGCACCTTTGCCAAGCTCCGACTCTGCCCACATCTCCCCGCCGTGGCGAGAAATAATGCGCAATACCGTCGCGAGGCCAATACCGGTGCCGGGGAACTCGTTGACCGAGTGCAACCGCTCGAACGGTTTAAAGAGCTTGCCCGCATGGGTTGGATCGAATCCGACGCCATTGTCTCGGACAAAAAAGTTGCCGTTCGACATTCCGACTTCCACCTTCGGCGAAGGTTCGTTTTTAGAAAACTTAACTGCGTTGCCAATGAGATTGTCGAGCACGGCCGTCATCAGTCGCTCGTCTGCATAGGCGGTCATTCCAGGTTCAATCTCGAACTCGATCTGCCAATCCGAAACCCGACGATACTCCGCTGCGAGTTCTTCGGCTAGGAGGCTGATGTTTACTTCGCGACGAATCAGCTCGGTTCGGGTGATTCGGCTGAGACTCAGAAGCGCGGTGATCAATTCATCCATTCGCTTCGCCGCTCGTCGTACCCGGCCGACGTAGTCCAGGGCCTCTTCGTTCATCGTCTCGCCGTAATCGGCGATGAGGGCATGGCTAAATCCATCCACGGTGCGGAGAGGCGTCCGCAGGTCATGCGAAACCGAGTACACGAAAGATTGAAGTTCCGCGTTCGCGGCCTCGAGTTCTTGCGTTCTTGCTTTCACAAGTGACTCAAGCCCTTCGTTCAGGCGCCGCACTTCTTGCTCGGCGCGGGTCCGTTCAACGACTTCGCGCTCGAGCAGCGCCGCTTGCTCGACGGCCTTGTCTTTCGAGTTTCTTTGCGCGAGCGAAAGGCTGAAAAGCAGACCGGAAATGAGCACGCCGAGGAACGGCACAAGCGGCACGTAGCGCCCGCTGAGGTCCTGTTCAAACTCCGTGGTCGAAGCAAACGTGGCCATCCAACGCCGATTGCCGACCAGGATCATTTGCTTACTTTTGAAACGCGCACCGCTTCGAAACTTTGGACTTCGATAGATGAGTTTGCCGTCGCTGTCGAACGCTTCCATTGCAACCGACCGCGAGAGAACTCGAACTTCAACATCGGCGAAAAAATTATCTAATCGAATCGGGCTATAAGCAAGTCCAATAACTCGTTTTTTGCGTTCGGTAACTTTTTTCGGACCCGGAATGCGATCGTATACGGGAAGAAAGAGCACAACCGAAGGTCTTGGAGCTTTCTGGTCACTCACCAGTGTCACAACGCCGGTGGCGGCAATGCTCGCGGTCTCAACTGCCGTGAGAATTGCATCCCGTCTATCTTCCGATGTGAGCGAATCGTAGCCGATGGCATAGCGAGTGTTCGCCGTACGCGGCGAAGCGTACAGCAGTGGTAGTTGCACACGATCTTTTGTCGGGGGAAAGATCTTCCAGGTTGGACCATTGATGAGCCGACCCTGGGCGTTCCAAGCGGATGCGTTCTCGGCGGTGATCCAGGGAGCAAACCCCGCCCCGGAAGCACCGTTCTGAACCGATTTGTCCAAAGACGCGCTAACCACCGCGTCGAACTCACGCAAAGTTGGAAAGCGAAAATTCGTGAAGATCGCCCCGATGCCTTGCAGGATGATCGCTTGATCGCGAAGCTTCGATTCGATTTGAAATCGATTTCTGAACGCTTCAGACTCAAAACGTTCCGCATCGCGATTGCTTGCCGTACGAGCGGCGTACGTCCAAAGGCTGATGGTCAGGGCCAGAGTGCCAAGGAACACGATGTACGGCGCGAGGCGCTGCGCGACACGGTGCTTGTCTTGAGTCCCAACATCGGTCAATCCACCCGGGGCACCGGAGCGCCCTGAGCTTTTGCGATCCGCGCTATCGTTGGAGTTGGGCATGACCGAGTGGTTTCACTACTATACGCGCAGCCTCAAAGTTATGATTTCAAACGGCTTGAAATCAAACGGAATGAGGTTGTCGTTGACGTCCAATTCAACGAGCTCATTTTCTTCTAGGTCGCATACCGCGGCAGAATGAACGTGGCGAGCGCAACTCAACTCGGCCCGACCTCGCGTGTTGTGGCACTCGTACAACCGCACGATCAGATCTGAGTTATCCTCGGCCTTCTTTACCGACTCGATCACGATGTTCCGGTTCTCGACCGAAACGAAAGTTGGGAGCATGCCGTTTTCGCCCGCATGCTGATCGAGCAGAGCGTGGCGCATCGGCGCGTTGAGGGCATAAGCCGCCGTAACGACGCCGCCAATGTTGTACGGGCCAAAGTGCGGCATGACCACATAGCTGAAGCGATGCACGCCCATGTCGCACGTGGGATCTGGGGCTTTGGGAGCGCGCAACAGGCTAAGCCGGATGACGTTGCCGTGAACGTCGTGGCCGTATTTACCATCGTTTAGCAGCGCGAGACCACATTCGCCTTCGCTCAGATCGACCCACTTTTGGGCGCAGACCTCGAACTTAGCCATGTCCCAAGAAGTGTTGTAGTGGGTCGGTCGCTCGACGTTTCCGAACTGAATCTCGTAGGTTGCCCGGGACGCGTTAACGTTCGCCGGGAACGCGACCTTCAACAGCTTGTCGGTCTCTTGCCAATCGATCTCGGTGTCGAATCGGATGCCCGGGGTTGGTCCTAGCGAGATCCGTTGGCGGATCGTACTCTTACCAAAGGTCCGAACGATCTCCACCGCCGCCCTCACCGGGCCTCGCTCGACCACCTCGATGCTGTCGCTGCGAAGTAGATCGACCTGAGTTTCGTAGGCAAACGCGTCAATGTCCCAAGCGCTCCAGAACAGGGGTTTGTCGTCGAACAGTTGGAAGACGTTTGCCAGCTTGCCGGGCTCAATAAATTCAGAACCGTCCTCTAGGCTCTGGATGCTCGTGATGTTTCCGTTTTGGTCGAAGCGAACGCTGAGTTCGCCATTTTCGATGCGGCGAATGCTTGCCTTCAGTCGGGGCTTTGCGGCCGGGAATTGCGGCGGGAGGGCATCGGACAGATCGCCGACGACCACCGTTCCAAGCGCGCCTTGGGGCACCGGGAAAACCAGTTTACGATCGCCCAGTCCCTCGACAATTTGGACGGGCACGATTTCATCGGCGGTGATGAGCGAATTCGGCACGACGGCATCGGTCCAAGGAATTTCGCCTTGCGTGACTAACGAGCCGTTTTGGAAAATGGCGACGGGTCGCTGAAGTGCGGTGGTGTCGCATGCCCGGCCGATGCGGGTCAGGCTATCCGAGATGACCCTCTCGCCAATTTCGATGACCTTCGCGTAATCGACGTTGCTGTCTTCATAGACCTCCTTTACCGAGGACCCAGGAATGATGTCGTGGAATTGGTTGAGCAGAACCAGCTTCCAGGCTGCTTCAAGTTCGGCCTTGGGATAACTCTGCGGATATCCAGGCGTAAAGCTGGCGAGCCATTCGGCGTCGCGCAACAGGAATTCGCACTGGCGATTCAGCTTTTTGTTGGCGGCTTGGCTGGTGTAGGTTCCGCGGTGGAGCTCGAGGTACAGCTCGCCCACCCAGGTCTGAAGATCCTTAGACTTGGACTTCGCCTCGCGGAAGAAGTCGACCGCTCGCTTGCCAAGCGCAACTTCGGGATAGTGCGGGGCCATTCGGCCGCGGCGCAAGAACTCGATGTGCTTTTCCGTCGGTCCGCCGCCGCCATCACCGAAGCCGTACACATACAAGGACTGATCGCTCCGGGCGTGATCTTTGAAGTTCTTGACGGAATACAACACTTCCTTCGGTTCGGCGCTCGCGTTATAGGTATCGGCCGGTGGGAAGTGCGACCAGAGACGAGTGCCATCAATTCCCTGCCACCAGAACGTGTGGTGGGGGAATTTGTTGAATTGATTCCAAGAAATCTTTTGGGTAAGGAAGTACCGGATGTTGAACTTCGACAGGATCTGGGGCAGAGCCGCAGAGTAGCCAAACACATCGGGCAACCACATGTCCAGCGTTTCGTAGCCCAGCTTCTCGCGGAAGTACCGCTTGCCGTACAGGAACTGCCTGACGAGCGATTCGCCGCCCGTTAGGTTGCAATCGGCCTCCACCCACATAGACCCAACCGGCTCCCACTGGCCCTTGGCGATGGCGCCCTTTACTTTCTCAAACAGCACCGGATAGTCGGTCTCGAGCCACTCGTACTGGCTGGCTTGGGAATGGACGAAGACGTACTCAGGGTAGCGATCGATGAGGCCCAATTGGGTGGCGGTGGTGTGCGCCATCTTCTTGCGTGTGATGTGGATGGGCCAGAGCCATGCGGTGTCCAGGTGCGCGTGGCCGACGGGAGTGATGGTGTGCTTCAGTTCCCCGTTGAGGCTACCGAGGGCATCCCGAATGAGCTTTCGGCATCGACTGATGGTTTCTCGGTTCTTCGGCGAAAACGTGTTACAGACATCGTTGAGGCCACGCAGGAGGGTGTGGTACGCCGGGTCATCACCTTGAATGCTCTGCGTGAGGCCGAGGGTGAATTCGAAGTCGTAAATGAGGTCCCGGATGGCGTAATCGACGGCAGCGATTCCAGCGAACTCGACCTTCTCGGTGGTCGCCGATCGCGGCTTTTCGTGGCCGTGGACCACGGTTTCGGAGTTTCGCGTGTAAACCTGGATCGTGTAGGAGACGGCTTCCCCGCCGGTCGCCGGGACCTCGCGACCGGCGAGTGCCGCACCGCTGAGCCAACCGAAATCGCTATGCTCAACATCAACGCCGCACCAGGGGGAGTTATCCTTCCAAACCGTTCGCTCGCCACCAATTTCGGCGAAAACGACAAGTGGCTTTCCGGCAAGTGAATCCGGGACAACGCCGGAGAGACGGAACCAAACCGTGCGGTAGGCGGGGCCGTAGGCGAAGCCCGGTTCGACGGTTTGCCAGGGGCCGAGTTCCGCCTCGGCTTGATCGGCACAATCGCGCTCGTTGAACTCAATTTTGAGGGGAGTCCGATCTCCGAATTCGGCAGGCCGAAGGGTTTGCCAGAGGAACGCCTGTGCTCGGCGGAGGGTCAGATCGGGGTGTTTGAGCATCGGCGGAAGTTACGATTCTACACTTCCGGGCGTAAAGGTGCTTTTCGTGATTGAGTACTATAGTACTCAATGTTGTCGAGGGAGATAGACGTGGCTTTGGTTGGTTTGTACCTACGCGGGTTCGGCGTTTTGCCTTGGCGCGGCTGGAGAAATATTGCGAATTTATTCTGGCGAAATGTCCCATCGCTGGCCGAAATGCCGAGCTTGCTTCGAGAGCACGGCTTTCGCGAGGCGGCCATGGTGTTGGAGATTCCGGGGCATCTCGATGCGGCATGGGATCTCATCGAAGATCAGCGGGCGTTGTCGCCTGCAAATCCATTGTTTCCGGCGCGATGGCGGCAATCGAAGTTCTGTCCGCCGGCCGTTTGGGCGAAGAACCTGTCGCAATTGCCACCGGATGGCATGTTGCCGCTGGCGGTGGTGGGTTCTCGATTTCCGCCGGAAAGATGTTTGAGCTTTGTTTCGGAGGTTGTGCGGCAACTAGAGTCGTCCGAGGCGGGAACCGCTTGGCACGTTGTTTCGGGAGGAGCTGAAGGGTGTGATGTTGCGGCGGAGCGGGCCAGCGGTTTTCCGGTCAGCATTTTGCCGTTTGGCTTGAAATTTGCGCGGTCGGACCATGCTTGCTTTAGCGTGGTTGCGCCTTCTGAGCCGTTTGGCACGATCAATGCGATGGAGCGGAATGCGCTGATCTTTGCTTTTGGGGCGCGGGCGATTGTTGGGCACTGCGAGTTGGGGAGTGGCGGGGCTTGGCATGGGGCGGTGGGGGCGTTGCGGGCGGGAGAGACACTGGTTGGCGTTTACACGGGCGAAGCCCTTGCTGGCGAAGGGTTTTGCGGTGATGGGGGTGCTGCTTTGCCGGGTGCAATTTATTCGGGTGCAATTTATGCGGGTGCCGTTTTTCCGGGGGCGAAGGGGTTGATGTCGGCGCGGGCGGTGCCGCTGCGGGGGGTGGCGGAGGCGGTTCGGTGGGTTCAGAGTGAGGTTCCGCGGCGGCACTTGTTTGAGGCGGAGGAGGTTCGTTTGGCTTCGGTGGGATAGGTTTGGGGTGAAACGGGTCGGACCTCGGTACCATCTGCGAACAGTGAAGGCGATTGTTAAAGCGCGCCCGGCGCCCGGGATTGAGATTCATGAGGTTGAAGTGCCTTCGGTTGGGCCGCGGGATGTGAAGCTCCAGTTGAAGGCGGCCTCGGTTTGCGGGACGGATCTTCATATTTACGAGTGGGATGCTTGGTCGGCGGGGCGGATTGTGCCGCCGAGGATTATTGGGCACGAGTTTTGCGGGACGATCGTCGAGGTCGGGTCGGAGGTTACGGACCGGAAGGTTGGGGACTTTGTTTCGAGCGAGTCGCATGTGGTTCCGCTGGATAGTCCGTGGATGACCGCCGGGCTGGGACATGTGGCGCCGGAGACAAAGATTTTGGGCGTTGATATTGACGGCGGTTTTGCCGACTTTGCCGTGATGCCTTGGTGGAATGCTCGGCTCACGAGTCCTTCGGTGCCGCCGCATTTGGCTTGCTTCCAGGATGCATTTGGCAACGCGGTGCATACGGCGATGGCGGGGCCGGTGGCGGGGCAGACGATTTTGATCACCGGTTTGGGGCCGATTGGGCTTTTTGCCGTCGCGGTTTGCCGGGCGCTGGGGGCGGCTCGGGTGGTCGGGGTGGAGCCGAGCGCTTATCGGCGGCAGTTGGCGGAGACCTTGGGCATTGATGCGGTTTATGCGCCCGACGCGGTTGGACTTGCCGCGGAGATTGGGACGGTGGATGCGACGTTGGAGATGTCGGGGCATCCGGGGTCGCTACGGCTGGCGATTGAGCAGACCCGGCCGGGAGGGCGGATTAGCTTGCTCGGCGTTTATCGTCAGGCAACGCAGGAGCTTCCGATTAACGACGTGATCTTCAAGGGGCTCCAGCTTCAGGGGATTGTGGGGCGGAAGCTTTGGGAGACTTGGGATCAGATGGCAGAGCTTTTTGCGAGCGGCCGGCTTCACCTCGACCCGGTGGTGACGCACCAGATGCACTTTACGGAGTTCGAAAAGGCGATGGAGCTGCTCCAGATGGGCCAGGCGGGCAAGGTCGTGTTCACCTTCGACGCTTGATTCCGCCCGGCTTTTGGGGTTTACTATTGTTCCCGCAAGTGGGGATATAGCTCAGTTGGTAGAGCACTTCCATGGCATGGAAGGGGTCAGGGGTTCGAATCCCCTTATCTCCACCACTTCTCTTTCGTCCGTTCTGGACGCGGCGGCGGCCCGCTCGGGACCGAATTAATTAACGTTCCCCCCCAGGCGGATTAATTAATTACACGCTTTTTCGGGCGCTTTGAATGGCTCTGCGTGGCTTTGATTGGCCTTGTGTGGCTGGTTTTCTCGCTCGGGTTCGGGTTGGCTTTTGGGGGCGAAAATTTATTATTTACACTTCCCGCGTTGGGGGAGAAACATAAATTTCTGGTTTTCGACGCGCGCGGCTCACAGTGAATAGGCGCGGAGGAGGGCAAAAGTCAACCTGGGATTTGCCGATTTTTGATCGTGGCTTCATACGAAGGTTCGAATGTTAACCTCAAGTTGAGCCAGGATCGCTTGGGAAGTTCTGCACTCAGCTCGTGAACAGGTGGCAGGTGAGTCGACAGAGGGCCGCCACGTGGCTGCTGCATTAGGGCCCCGGATTCGAACCGCGCGACGATCGGGTTGCACTGCCGTCAAGGATTCAGGATGCGGTGAAAGCGCATTTTGAGAACCGGGAACGACTATCCATCTGACACCACTTGGCCTGAGCTGGGGGAACATCCGCGGGATTCGCCTTCAAGCTTCTGGCGGAGCTAAGTTCGTGTAGATAATCTCCGTCCGGTGCTCTTTAGGGAACTCGGTACTGGTCTGGAGGACGTGGTTAAGCTCTCCATTTCGAAACGTAAAGACCGCTGTTTCATGGGAATCAGTTTCGCCCTGTTCGAAGATCAGCTTGAAGCTTGTTGGCCCGGCTTTGTAACGAACCGATTTGACGTCGTATAGCAGGGCTTGGGCGGACCGTGAGACACACATATCTTCGCCCTTGTACCAACCCGTAATTCTAATCACGTTCGGAGGCTTACCAAATTCCTCAAGAGCAACCGAACAGCAATCCTTTCGGTCCAACGTATAGGTCTCGATCTCGAACCTGTAGTGGCCAGCGACAACTTGCCGACTGAGATTTCCGGTCTGAAATGGCAGGGGAAGGGTCGAGAAAAGTAGCGTAAAGATCATAAATTCTCCGGAAGGTTTCGGTCGCCGTACCAGAACATCTTATTGTACAAATGCTTAGGTTACCTACACGCGAATTCGGCAGCACGACGGCAGAAGTTCCAGTTGCGTGGTCTAATACGCTCCCTTTGATGGAGCGCCGCCGGTAGAGCTAAGCCAGGGAGAAGCGGCGCAGGAGTAGAGGAGTGTTCGGGATTCTAGACGGCCAACGCGTTCGAATCAGGAAGAACACAAACGCTTCTTCGGGTGACAACTCAGAACGGGCGCGGCGTGTCAAACAAATGGCGGCAGATAATCTACTTGATTACGAACCTACTCTTAGTCCGCTCGATCCCTTGTCATCTCATTGGCGAGCAGAGTTGCTCCTAACAAGACAAGAATTACGCTAATAACTTCTAGCACGCTCCAAGCAGCAAAGATGATTTCAGTAACGCGTTTTGGCAGTGAAGAAAGTCTATAACGCAGTTTATCATCAAGAACGTAGACGGCAGTAATAATCGACTTGCACACGAAGACACCCCAGACAGTAGCTTGGATGGCATGCCTCTTATGAATCTTCAACTAGCTATCCTCATTGCCATTACAATACACCGTCTTCTACTTAAAATTGGGCTGAAGTCCATTCCAGTTCAACTCCAGGAATAACTGGTTCGTAGGCTGCTCATCGGCCTTATTGGTCCAACTTCCTTACAATTTTCCATCCTTCAGTCCCGTTTGCCCAACATGACTGAGTGGTTAGTTCAACCCCAAAATTGGGGGGAGAAGCTTCAAATTCAAAGGTGTCTTCACTCAACTCGCGCGAATCCTGACGATGGAAGGTCTTCTTATCATTGAGATAGAAGTACACAACTGTTTTGTATTCAGGGCGAGATTCGGGCTCTGTTGCCCACGTTGAGAATTCCCGTGCCGGTAGCACGAGCGCGATCCCTTGAGTGTTACGCTGGCGCTTCATCAGTTCGTTGACCTCGGCTGCTGACTGCGTTTTCAAGTACACGACGGTTGGGATACCCTTCTGCTGGGTCGTACTGAGCACTCCAAGGCAGGCATTGGCAAGCCTTTCGCGTTTCTGAATGTTCATCATTTCCGGAACATTCTTGAAGTCCACTCGACTGAGGAGTCCGTAGCAGACAAGCACTATGACCAAGATGATGATGCCGACTTGAGATTGAATGGTTAGCTTTTTCCAAGGCTGGCTTTTCATTGATCAAACCTTTGCATCGATAGTCGCCGTGAGAATTCCTCGATTATAAGTCATCCAGTGCTGATTTTCGAATTGATTGTGACAGTCGTACGGCAGCTAAGTTCAATAATCGGACTTTGGCAGAACGGAGACGGAGCTCATTGCCTTAAACAGAACCTGACATGTTTCGTCTTCCGGGTTGGGACAGCTCGACGGAGTTTTAGCGACGACAAAATCTTTTAGTTTGCTTTCAGCCGGATAGAACCAGATGAGCGTACTTCCATCCCGGTAGTGCCAAACTTCACCAACCTCGACCGAAATGGAGTCACGGAGCGCGTTCAGTGACGTGACTTGATCCGGCTGGCCGAACCTAGCATGGAGCCCACTTTTGAGCCGTTGCGCTCCCGGGATTTGCCCGTAGTTTGTCTCTTTGGAAGGGATGTTTGTGACAAGGGCGGTCTGCAGCCAGATAATAGTCTCCTTTGTTCCTTGCAAAACGATCTTATAACCCTTGTTCTTTCGAGATGAACGTCGCTCTAAACCGGTGCCGTCGAAGTACTCGTACCTAGTCTGAACGGAAGCAGGTACGGGTGTCGTTATCGAGATGCCGTCGAGCCTCAGAGTGGTTCCTGCAGTTATGGAGAAGGGCAATTCCCGAAAGAATAGAATGGCCAACCCGATACCTATAGCCACCAAGCTCGCGACGATCTTTATCGGGTTATCTATTCGCACCAATCTTCCAAACCTCGGATAGCAAGTCTCGCACCTTGGCGTAAGTCTCGGCTACCACTCTCAGGATGATGTCACCAAAACCGACTCGAATCATTTCGCAAATTCTAGCGCACGTCTCCATCGTGCTATTTAATTGAGACGACGTCGGACATCACTTCAATTCGAAAATCCGGTGCATGCTCAAAGTCAATTTTTGCATAGGGTCATTGCCATTAAACCTGTGCCCTCTTCCAGACTGATCAGCGCTGTATACCGGCTGCGATGCTCAAAAGTACAATCTCCCAGATGACCACCGCCACCATCCTCGCCCGACTCGAAGCCCTCGCCGACCCAAAACTCAAAGAGCAGAACGCAAAACGCGGCGTCAGTGAGAACCAGTTTGGGGTGAAGATGGGGGATATTCGGGGTTTGGCGAAGGAGATCAAGCTGAATCCCGAACTGGCCAAGGAGCTTTGGGCGACGGGGAATTATGAGGCGATGCTGTTGGCGATCTTGCTGATGAAGCCAAAGCAGCTTTTGGAAGACGAGGTTGAGGGCATGGTGCGGACGGTGAAGGATGCTTGGGTGGCGGATTGGTTGAGCAGCTACGTGATTAAGCAGCATCCGCGAAAGGAGGCTTTCCGGGAGAAATGGATGACGGAGAGCCACGAGATGGCGGCGCGGTTTGGGTGGAGTTTGACGGCGGAGCGGATTGCGAAGAGTCCGGAAGGGATTGATCTGGACGCGATGCTCACGCGGATTGAGGCCGAGATGCTGACCGCGCCAGAGTTAGTAAAGTGGACAATGAACTACGCGCTCGCAGAGACGGGGATCAACCATCCCGAGTACCGCGAGCGCGCGATTGCGATTGGCGAGAAGCTTGGGGTGTACCGGGACTACCCGACTTCGAAAGGGTGCACTTCCCCGTTTGCGCCGATCTGGATTAACGAAATGGTTAGCCGCCAGTCTTGAGATACTTTTCGGGGATCACGGTCGACGGGTCTTCGCTCTGCCAGTAAATGGTAACCACCCACCAGCGCTTGCCGTCGTTCCAAAGTTGGAAGCTGTTGATTCCGCGCATAAACGGCTTGTCGTCGCTGAGCTTGGTGCGGGCTTCATAGGTGCTAAAGACGTGGGCGATGTTGCCGTACTGCTCCGTCTTTTGGGCGACTTCTTTCTCAAAGAAGCCGCGTTCTTCTAGAATCGGGCCGCTCTGCTTGATGTAGTCCTCGACGGTGATGGCGCGCTTTCGGACTTCGCCGGCGGGGGTCTTGCCGACGGCGATCATGCGGGCTTCGGGCTGGAAGAGGGAGCGCATTTTGTCCCAATCCCGCTTTTCGCCCGCCGGGCCGGAGATGACTTTGTAGACGGCAGCGACGGTGCCTTCGATGGTCGTTAGGTCGTCCGCCTTCGGACCAGAGAGCGCAAAGGCGGAGAGGGCGAGGAAGGAGCACGCGGTCATGCGCCGGAGTATAGCGGGCTACGGGATATTCGTCACCACCACGTTCGCGTCGCCGCTTGGCTTGTGGATGAGGTCGGAGTAAACGCCTTTCAGTTTTTCGTCGAAAAAGGCGATGAGATAGCGATGATAGGTCTCGAACAGGGCCTTGGCGGGCGTAGTGGTGCTGACGTTTTCGCTCGGGATTCCAAAGGCCGTCCAGAGGGCAGCATCGGAGAAGTTGTTATGCTCGGCCTTCTTCATGTCCACCCGAACCGCACCGGGGGTGTTCTGGAAGGCAATCGTGTCCGACGACAGCCGGAGCATCACGACATCAATTTCCGCCTCGGTTAGCCCAATGCTGGCTAGTAATGGCCGGACAGCGGCTAAATCCTCTGCGGACGGTCTTGGGCTGGAGACGAACATGTACGGCTTGCGGGCACCAAGCGAAAAGTCGTTGTTAAACACCGTGCCGTCTACGTTCGCGGCGGCACGCACCTGAGGATTCTCGCGTAGCAGGCGGAACGAATGGGAACCGCCGAACGAGTGACCGAAGGCGCCAATCTTATCGAGGGCGAGCCGACCCTTTAGAATCGGATGGGTTCGGTTGATTTCTGGGAGTTGGCTGATCACGTAGTTCATGTCGTCGGCGAAGTACTTATCCAGCGCTACCACGTTTTTCCAGTTTTGGTCTCGCGGAGCGAAGCCCGAGGTTTCGTTGATCTCCGGGCCAACGCCAGTGGCGGTGGCGGCGATGTCGCCGGGCAGAATCTCGGTATCGGAGAACGCGCTGATGATGGCGTTAAACGTGTGGTTGACGCCAACAACGATGTATCCGCGACCGGCGAGGTACTCAGCGGTGCTGGTGTGAGCCAGAGTGGATGCGCCGTCTCCCGCCGACATCACCAGAACCGGGTAGCGATTGGCGGAATTGGGTGCGGAGGAATCGAGATACGAGTTGTTCGGTAAGGACAAAAAAACTGACTTAGGAATAGTTGTCGCGGCCGAAAGCGCATCGGCGATCGCATCAGAGAACAGCTTTCCGGGGCGAGCTCCAGAGGCCGGGGCGGCCGGGTACCAGATGTAGGTTCCGATCCGTCGGCGACCGCTCACTCCGCCGAAAAGTTCCGTTCGGCTGGGATCAGTGAGGGGGACGAAAGCACGTCCGACGGAGGTGGCAACGCGGGTCGAAGTGCTGGAGCTTCCACCGCAGCCGGTGCTGGATACGGCAAGAACGCCAGTCACAAACAGGAGGCCAAGGGTTTTGATACTTTTCATTTTTTCTTCCGCTGTCCGGCGGCAACTGCCGGTACTGCAGGTGGAATGATTCCGCTACCTTGGGCTCTCAATCCATCGGTCGGATCGACGACTTTTTACGGACTTCGAGACGGAGAAATCGGGGGCAAAACTTACTGCTGTCGAACCGGCGTGAATACATCTCGGGACCGATTGCCAGGAACGAGATTGCTCGGTAGGATTTCGATGGAGTCTGTTTGCCATGAACTTGCCACGCATTTCCGCCCTCAAATCTGCTCGCGGCGCGATGAAGCTACGTTTGAAGCTCACGCTGTCTTACGTGGGGGTTACGGTCCTGACGTTGCTGCTCTTGGAGATTGTAGTTATCGCGCTCACGACGCAACAGTTCAGCAGCACCTTTTCGGACGGTAAGTCTCTCGTGACCGACGCTCGCACTTTCGCTCCGGCGGCAGCTGCCTTCTGGCGACCGGACGGCGGAATTGACAAGGCTGGGCTTGAGAAATCTGCGCAGCGGATCATTGCCATAGAAGAGAAAGCTGGGGGCGGGTTTGCAAATATTCAGGTGCAGATTGCTTTCACCGACCACACCGGCAGCACGGTAGCGACTTGGCCAAAGGGAAGCTTTTCAGGCTCGCCACGGTTGGCCGATACTTTGAGCGAACGCGAGGAAGTGTTCCTGAGAAATGCCTTGCGCCAGAGCAAGGACGAGACGCAGCTCAGCGGATCGACCAGCCAAAACCAGGCGAGCATTGCAATCCCGCTGGAAAATTCTGAAGGGCGTTTCGTCGGGGTGATGTACACGAAGATTCAAGGTGCTTTGGCGCCAGGATTTCACCTTGCTGCGATCCAAGGTCTGATGCCCATCGCCGGAATGGTGCTTGTTATCGGCACGATCTGCAGTATCGGTTTGGGTCATTTGATGGCGCGAAGGCTAACGACCCGAATCGATGAAATCGGGGATGCGGCAAACCAGTGGCGGACGGGTGACTTTCGGTCGACCGCACCGGAACGCCCTTCGGACGAGCTTGGCCGACTGGGTGAGCACCTGAACGAAGTGGCCCGCGACATGAGCCGTTTGGTGGAACAACGCGAACGTTTGGCCCAGTTTAGCGAGCGGAGTCGGATGGCGCGCGACTTGCACGACACGGTGAAACAGCACACCTTTGCGGCAGCGATGCAATTGGCAATCGCAGAGAAGACTCTGGCGCCGGATGAGCCGGCAATCACGAACATTCGGCATGCATCACAGCTGGTGGAGCGGGCGAGAAGGGACTTGACGGCGATGATTTATGACGAACCTACGCTCGATTTTCCGAAGAACGTTGCGGATGCCATTCGCTATCGGACCATGGAATGGGGCGCCAACAGCCAAGTAGAGGTCAGTCTTCACGTCGAGTCGGCCGAGAATCTTCCGGTGGGCCAAACACAAACGATTGTTCGCATTTTGGATGAGGCGCTGGCGAACGTGGCGAGGCACAGCCAATCTTCGCGGGTGATGGTGACTTTTCGCGCCGAGGGAGGTCGCGCTTATCTTACGATTGAAGACGAAGGCGTCGGATTTGAGGGGCATGAGATCCAGAGCGGCATGGGCCTCAACAACATGCGAACGCGCGCGCTTTCCTTGCCTCAAGGTGGTTTCTGCCTTTGGACCGCACCGGGAAGCGGGACCAAGCTTGAGGTTGATTTTGAGCTCCGAACGGAGGTGGCGGCCTAGTGATGGATGCTCGCGTTGACGAGGTGAGCTTGATTGTTGCGGACGATCATCCGCTGGTTCGCCAAGGCGTTTGTGCGTTTCTCGAGATTCAGCCAGGCATCCGAATTTTGGGCCAAGCGGCAACGGGGCTGGAAGCGGTGGAATTGTGCCGCGAGCATCGTCCCGATGTGGTGTTGATGGATCTATTGATGCCAGAAATGGATGGAATCGAGGCGACATCGGCGATCAAGAAGATTCATCCGGAGGCGAAGGTCATCGTTCTGTCTTCATTTCATGAAGACTCACACGTTTTGCGCGCGATTAAGGCGGGGGTGCTTTCTTATCTTTTGAAGGATGTTGCAGCCGAGGAGTTGGTTTCTGCGATTCGGAAAGCGGCGCGCGGAGAGGCCGTTCTGAACTCGCGCGTTGCGTCTCAAATTATGGGTGCCATTACCGGAGGGGACCGACCGGTAGCCAACGCGCTGGCCGAGTTGACGACCCGAGAGATAGAGGTTCTACGAATGATTGCTCAGGGATTATCCAACCAGCGGATTGCCGACCAACTGGTTCTGAGCGAAAAAACCGTGAAGACGCACGTGAGCAGCATTCTGATGAAGCTGAACGTGGGAGATCGAACGCAAGCCGCCGCGATTGCGTGGCGGACGGGATTGGTTCAGCGAGCTTAGATTTGGGTTTTCAGCGCAGCTTCGAGGGTGGTTAGGTCCTCCACGCAGCCGCCCCAGGGGCCGCCGCTGAGGTGTTGGATGAGGGCCCATTGGCGGATGTAGTCGGGCAGGTGGGGGTCGATTTCTAGGTCTTCCCGCTTTGCGCGCTGGGCTAGGATTTGGTCTCCGTGCGCGGCAGAAACGGCGATGCCGTTCTCGCCGACGAGGTTGAGGGAGCCTTGGAGGCGCTTGGTATCGAGGACAATTTCGACCATGTCGCCATCGCGGAGCTTGCCGAGGTTGGAGTTTGGCGCGAGGGCTTCGGGCGAGACGTGGCCGAAGCAGGGGCCGGTGGTGACGCCGGAGAAGCGGGCGTCGGTGATCAGGGCGCAGTCGGAGAGTTCGGCGATGCCTTTGAGGGCGGCAGTGACTTCGTAGGTCTCCGGCATCCCAGCGCCGAGGGGGCCGCGGCACATGATGACGATGACTTCACCGGGCCGGACGGTGCCTTCTTTTACGGCATTTATGGCGCTCGATTCGTTCGTGAAGGTTCGGCAGGGGGCGATCTTTCGGTAGATGCCTTCGGCATCGAGGAGGCGGCGGTGGATGGAAGTCGCCTTGACCACGCTGCCTTCGGGGGCGATGTTTCCGGTCGGGTAGGCGACGGTCGGGCCGAAGCCGAGGGCACTGGCGCGGGCGGGGGAGAGGATGACGTCGTCGGGGTCGATGCCGTCTTCGGCGAGCAGGCGTTCGCGCAGGATGCGGCGGCGGTCGCAGTTTTTCCAGAGTTGGAGGTTTTCGCCGAGGGTTAGTCCGGTCACGGTGAAGGCATCGAGGTCGAGCAGGTTCAGCTCGGCGAGGTGGAGCATGACTTCGGGTACGCCGCCGGCCATGAAAACGCGGACGGTCGGGTGGATTCCGGTCGGGAGGCAATCGACGATGCGCGGGACTTTGAGATTGATTTCGTGGAAGTCTTCGCGGGTCGGTCGGCGAAGTCCGGCGGCGTGAGCGATGGCGGGAATGTGGAGGAGGAGGTTGGTCGAGCCGCCCATGGCGGCGTGGACGGTCATCGCGTTTCGGATGGCGGCGTCGGTGAGAATCTGCTTCACCCCGAGGCCGGTTTGGCGCATGGTGACCAGCGATTGGGCAGAATCTCGGGCGAGATCGGTCCAGATTTCGAAGCCAGACGGGGCGAGGGCGGCATGGGTGAGGGCGAGGCCCATGGCTTCGGCGACAGCCTGCGCGGTGGCGGCGGTGCCGAAGAACTGGCAGCCTCCGCCGGGGGTCGCGCAGGCTTTGCAGCCGAGGTCTTGGGCTTGTTCTAGGTTCACCACGCCTTTCGCGAAGCGCGCGCCGAGGCTTTGGATGGTTCCGGCGTCTTCGCCTTCTTCGGGCGGCAGGGTGACGCCGCCGGGGACGATGATGCCGGGGAGATTGCCGGGGAATTGGCAGAGAGAGGCAACGAGCATCGTCATTGCGGGCAGGCCCTTATCGCAGGTCGCGATACCGAGCACGCCTTCGGCGCAGGGGATTCCGCGGAGCTGGGTGGCGAGGCTCTTGAAGATGACGTTTCGCGAGGCGAGGCTGATGTTCGCCCAAATGGTGCCTTGCGTTCGGCCGTCGCAGGTGTCGCTGGTGTGGAGGGCGAAAGGGAGCTGACCGAGGCGGCGTAACTCGTGGGCGGCGACTTCGACGAGTTTGTAGAGCTCGTTGTGGCCGGTGTGGGCACCGATGGCGGCGTTTGGCCAGCCGCCGAGGGTGCTCAGGATGACCATGTTCGGGTCAGTGGCGTTTGCGCCGGAGCCGCTCATTCCGGCGTTTTGGGACATGCCGAAGAGGTCGCCGCTGGGGCGGTTCAGTAGGTCGTCCTCGGTGTAGCCGAGGGTGCCCTCGGGGCCGGGGCTTTTGAGGGGGAATTCGAGGCTCGGCGAGTTACTCAGGTGCCGATTTAGAAGGTCATCGGTTGGCATGATTAGAACCCGAATTGGACGACTCTGGTGGTTGCTTCTAGCCGTCCCAGTTGGGGGCTGGAGATGGTGACGATGTCGCCAGGTTCGAGGGCGAACTGGATGGGCGGGATGATGCCGGTGCCGGTGAAGAGGGCGAAGCCAGCTTCGAACGTGCCGTCTGGTTCGGCGGCGAGGGTGCGGGCGTGACGGACGAGGCTCTCGGGGGTGCGCTTCATTTGGCTACTGCCGTATTCATCGCCGTACATGCTTTCGCCGTTTCGGTGGATTTCCATTCGGATGATGATTTCGGGCTGCGGGAGCTCGGGCGCGAAGACGGTGAGCCAGGGGCCGAGGGTGGTGCAGCCGGGATAGGTTTTGGCCGCCGGTAGGTAGAGCGGGCTGAGGCTTTCGAGCTGCCGGGCGGTGGTGTCGCTGCCGAGGGTTTCGGCGATGATCTCGCCTTGTCGGTTTACGATGAGAACGCGCTCGGGTTCGGGGACGCTGTTGCCGATCGCGCCGTCTTCCCCGCCATCGGGGCGGATCCAGAGTTCGTTTGGCGCCGCGAGGTGGCCGGTGCGGATGGCTTTGAAGAAGACCTCGGGCGGGTTGGCGGGGTCGTAGACGACGTCGTAGGGGGTTGGTCGGCCGTCATCTGTGATTTCTTCCATGCTGCCTGCGCGGAGGGCTTCCATGCGGCGTTCGCGGTGGGAGTTAGAGAACGTAACGCCGGCTCCGAGGATGGGGGTTTGGGTGGGGTCGAGGAAGTTTTGGAGTTCTGGCTCTTCTTCGAGTGGGGTGCCTTCGGTCGCTTCAAGGAGGGTTTTGAAGAGCTCTTTACGGTCGAGTTGAAAGATGTTTTCTGGGAGGGTGAGGGGCCAGAATTGGCCCTCCGCCTCGACGACCAGGCCGTTAGGGGTTTGGGCAAAACGGAGGCTGGGGCGGGTTTGGTTCATGGGAGGATTATTCCTTCTCGGCGGTGTCGGTGACCGCGAGTACTCGGTCGAGGCGGATGGGTTCGGCTTGCTCTTTCAGCACTAGGAATTCCTTACTGGCAACGGTCTTCACGTCTACGACAGTGCCGTTGATTGTTCCAGTGTCGAGTTGAATCTCGACCGGAACGCGGCGGACGGCGGCGTCCTCGAGTTTGTCGTGTAGTTCGCAGTCGATCGGTTTGTATTTGTCCATCGCGGTCTGACTTATGGGTTTAGGTGGCGGATGAAGAACTCCATTCGTTTCTTCTTTCCGTAGGCTGATTCGCCCGCGCCGTGGCCGCCGCCGGGGAAGACGATGAGGTCGAAGTCTTTTCCAGCGCGGATGAGGGCGTCGGCGACCTGCATGGTCGAGGCGGGGTCTACGTTGGTGTCGAGCTCGCCGACGGTGAGCATGAGTTTGCCCTTCAGGCGGGCGGCGTTGACGACGTTCGAACTGTCTTCATACGACTTGTCGACCGGGTAGCCCATCCACTGTTCGTTCCACCAAACTTTGTCCATACGGTTGTCGTGGCAGCCGCAATCGGCGACGGCGGCTTTGTAGAAATCGCCATGCCACAGAACGGCGGCCATGGCGTTTTGTCCTCCCGCACTGCCGCCATAGATGCCGACGCGGGTGAGGTCCATCGCCGGTTCTTGCTTGGCGAGGGCTTTCATCCAGGCGATGCGGTCGGGGAATCCAGCGTCTTTCAGGTTCTTGAACGCGACGTCGTGGAAGGCTTTGCTTCGGCCGTCGGTGCCCATGCCATCGATTTGGACAACGAGGAAGCCGAGCTCAGCGATTTGCTGGGGATTGCCGAACGTGGCGCTCCACTGCTTGGGGACAAAGAAGCCTTGCGGGCCAGCGTAGATTTGCTCGATGACCGGATATTTCTTTCCGGGTTTGAAGTTTTTGGGTCGCCAGAGGACGCCGTAGATGTCGGTTTTTCCATCGCGCCCTTTCGCAACAAATCGTTGAGGCGCGCGCCAGCCTGTGGCGAAGAGGCCGGTGATGTCGCTGGTTTCAAGGGTCGCGATCTTGGTGCCGTCGCTTCTTCTTCGGAGTTCGGTAACGGGGGGCAGGTCGACGCGGGAGTAGGTGTCGAGATAGGTTTTGTTGTCGGGCGAGAAGGTGAGGCGGTGAGTGCCGTCGGCGGAGGTGAGCGGCAGGATCGCGCCGGTTGCTAGGTTCAGCTCCACGTAATGGTCGTGGTACGGGTCTTCTTTTGGCGTTCTTCCGGCGACTCGGAGGAGGACAGTGTTGGCGGTTTCGTCGTGGGATTCGACGCTGCGGATGACCCAGGGGCCGCGCGTGAGTTGGCGCGTTAGGGCGCCGGTGGTGGCGTCGTGGGCGTAGAGGTGGTTCCAGCCGTCGCGCTCACTCATCCAGATGATCTCGTTCGATTTCGGCAGGTATTTGGACCAAAACTTGCCGGAATAGTGAATGAAGGTCTTGCTTTGGTCTTCGAAGAGCGTGGTTGGCGTGCCGGTTTCGGCGTCGACGGATAGCACTCGCATCAGCTGGTGACCGCGCTGGTTGTAGGCGAAGTAGAACCGCTTTGAGTCGGCGCTCCAAGTGACGGCATTCCCCCAGCCGCTGTTCGCGAGAGGAGGGAGGCTCCACGGATTTGAGAAGAGCGCGTTGTCTAGGAGCTTCGCAGTTCGGGTTTTGACGTCGATGAGGACGGGCCGCGGGAGGGCGATTTGGTCCCCCGGCTTTAGGTAGTCAAGCGTGATGAGCTTCGGCTGGAGTTGGTCTTTCGGCGACGAGGCAACGATGTTGACCTTTCGCTCTTGGGCGGATCGGGTTCGGAAAACGACGAGCTTGGATTGGTCGGGGGACCAGAAGTTGCCGGTCGTGCGGTAGTGGTCGGTGGGGGTGCCGTCGAAGGTGACTTGGAACTCCTGGCCGGTTGCGGTTTCGGTTGCCCAAAGGTCGTTTTTGCGGATCGTGAGGTTCCAAGGTGCCTGCTGGCGCTCGGGTCTTGGGGCGGTAGGTTCGGGCCGCACGGTCGCCTCGATTTGGACTTTCCCACCTAGGGCGGGCACGGTGACGTAGCCGATGGATTTGCCGTCATCGAAGCGAACTTCCCAAACGTGGCCGGAGAAGGTGCCTTGAACATGGGACTTGGCGGAGGCGATTTTGGCGTACGGAACGCGCTCATCGTCGTTGACCCAGAAGATTTGGACGGGCTTTCCGGCGCGGTTGAGGAACTCGAAATCGACGCGCTCGCCGGCGGCTCGGGGTTGGGGCTGGGCGGTTAGGAGGAGGGGCTTTTCGGGGCCCATTGTTGCGCCGAGCTTCTTTCGGAGATCGAGTTCGGTTTTGAATCGGGACACTTTGCCCGCTGCATCGACGGCGACCCACTCGAAGGCGTTCGGGCCGGTGTCGATGCGATACCAAAGGCCACCGTTCGGGAGCCAGTTTGGCGTCACGCGGGTTCGGAACGATTTGCCGCGGTACTCGCGCTCGATGCCGAGGGCACGGTTGATGTCGGGCACGAAGGCCGGACTAGCCTGCGATGCAACCGAAAGGAGCGCGAGGGCAAGTGTCATCTTTGGAACGCAACGTTACCTAAAGTTCACGAGGCTCGCCATTTTGCTGATACATCACACCTTAAAATAGACCGGTGATTTTGCCCTCGGCATCGATGTCGATGTTGAACGCGCTCGGGGCTTTTCCGAGACCGGGCATGAGGAGGATGTCTCCGCAGACGGCGATTATGAATCCTGCTCCGGCGGACAGACGCAGCTCGCGGACGTGGAGGTTGAAGCCTTCGGGGGCGTTCAGCAGGGTTGGGTCATCGCTGACGCTGTACTGGGTTTTGGCGACGCAGATCGGGAGTTCGGCGAAGCCGTGCTTTTGAAGCCAGGTGGCGTCTTTCTTGGCTTTGTCGGACAGTTCCACGCCGATTCCGCCGTAGACCTTCTCCACCAGCGCTTGGAGTTTGGCTTCGATAGGGTCGGAGGCTTGATAAAGGGATGCGAATGGGCTCGGAGTTTCGGTCGCCGTGGCAACGTGCTGAGCTAGGGCTTCGCAGCCGGCGCCACCGCCGTTCCACGGGTTTGCCGTGATGGCGGTGATTCCGTCTTCCGCGCATCTCTCGATCAGGAATTGGTGATCGTCGAGCGAGTCTTCGGCGCGTTGGTTGATGGCGACGACTACCGGCGGGCCGTATTGGGAGAGGTGCCGGATGTGGCGTTTTAGGTTCTGGTAGCCAAGATTCAGGTCACCGCCGCCGTGGTGTTGGAGGGCGCGGACGGTTGCCACCAGGACGATGGCGTCGGGGCCGTAACCGAGGCGGGGGCAGACGATGTTGAGGAACTTCTCTGCGCCGAGGTCAGCACCGAAACCGGCTTCGGTAACGACAAAATCGGCAAGGCCGAGGGCGGATTGGGTGCCGACGATGGAGGAGCAACCGTGGGCGATGTTGCCGAACGGTCCTCCATGAACGAGGGCAAGGCCGCCTTCCATGGTTTGCACGAGGTTCGGGCGTAGGGCAGTTGCGAGTAGCGCGGCCATCACGCCGTTGGCGCGGAGGTCGCGGGCGAAGACGGGGGCGCGCTTCATGTTGCGACCGACAACGATGTTGCCGAGTCGTTCCTTCAGGTCCGTGATCGAGGTCGAAAGGCAGAGGATCGCCATGATTTCGCTGGCGGGGGTAATCACGAAACCGTCTTCGCGTACGACGCCATTTCCGGAGCCAAGACCAACCACGATCTCGCGGAGAGATCGGTCGTTCATGTCGATGGTTCGGGGCCAGAGGGCGGCGCGGGTGTCGATCTGGAGTTCGTTGCCGTGCTGCAGGTGGGCATCGAGCATGGCGCTCAGCAGGTTGTGCGCGGCGGTAATGGCGGGGAAATCGCCGGTGAAGAACAGGTTAATGTCCTCCATCGGAAGGACTTGGCTATATCCGCCGCCGCAGGCGCCGCCTTTCACGCCGAAGATCGGGCCCAAGGCGGGCTCGCGCGTGGCGGGAATGGAGACTTTACCGATCTTTGCCAGCCCCTGAGCGAGGCCAATGGTCACGGTGGTTTTGCCTTCGCCGGCGGGGGTTGGGTTGATGGCGGTAACGAGGATCAGCTTGCCGCGCTTAGTCTGAGAAAGGCGCGAAACGGCAGCTTGGGTGAGCTTCGCTTTGTAGTGGCCCAGCGGCTCGTAATCTTCAAAGCCAAGGCCCGAGTCGCGGATGATTTCGGAGATCGGGCGAAGTTCGGCACTCTGGGCGATATCGAGGTTGGTCATGGGCTTTGTCGTAGAGTCTGGCAAATTGCCGATCGGACGGGCTTGATCTACGCAGGCGAACCACGCCAAGGAAGCATTTCTTTGCTTCGAATTCGAGTTTTCACGCTAATATGGACCGAACGTGAACTCTCAGATCGAGACGCACGGGCTGATTCATGACACCGCTTCTCTTATTCGCTAGTCTCGTGGCCGTTGCGCCACCCATCGTCATACAGTCGGCACGGATCGAAGTTGGAAACGGCCAAGTCATTCCGGTCGGGAACATCGTCATCCAGGACGATAAGATTGTTGCTGTCGGTCCAGACGTCCAGGTACCGGCGGGCGCTACGGTTATTAATGGAGCGGGCCTCACGGTTTATCCCGGCTTCATCGATGC
This sequence comes from Chthonomonas calidirosea, assembly GCA_945882415.1. Taxonomy (GTDB): domain Bacteria; phylum Armatimonadota; class Fimbriimonadia; order Fimbriimonadales; family Fimbriimonadaceae; genus Fimbriimonas; species Fimbriimonas planktonicus. Next base: position 81,162 of record CAMCWC010000001.1, on the reverse strand, counting down.
CTACAGCACCTCTGGGCTAAAGCTTCCAACTCCGCTTGCTAGCGGCACCAAGCAGCCCGACACGCGCAACACCGCACCGGCGACGATGTGGAAGGAGAACCGACGCGGCAACCGGGCCGACGTTAAAGCGGTGATGCACTTGGACCTGAAGGCGCCTTACGGGGATCGGCAGGAGAACGGCGTGACTTCCCTGTTGCTCAGCTCCGGCGATGGCACGATTAGCGGAACGGCGGGAATCGTAAACTTGGGCGCCGAGCCGAAGGTGCTTGCGGGCGAAGTGGCGACGGAGATCAATTTCCGGTCCAGCGGTGGATTCCGCGGTGGGGACGAGATGGCGGGTGGCCAAGGACGACAACAGGCACCAGCAGCCGATCCGGGCTACACCTATCCGCAGACGCCGTTTGGCGTGTTCGCGCTTTTGCGACAGACGCTCTACGACGCCAAGGCTTATGCGGTCAAGACGCCAAGCAAGGCAGACCCGAGTTATGAGGGTTTGAAGCCGCTCGTCACCGGAAAAATTCCCGCGCTTTACTCAATTGCGAACTCCAGAGATATTGCTCGAGCGGCACGATATGCGGAGGAATTCGGTTACAAATTTATCGTTAACGGTGGGATTGATACCTACCGAATGATTCCGACGCTGAAGAAGCACAGCGTGCCGGTGGTGGTGAATCTGGACTTTACGGACGAGCCAACGCGGAAAGTTGGAGAGGGTCGCGATGCGACTCCGGCGGCCGTTCTGGAAGATCGTTGGAAGACTTGGAACGAGCGGAACGCGAATGCGAAGCTTCTTAGCCAGGCAGGGATTCCGCTGGCCTTCCGAGGCAGTCTTGGCTCGAAGGGGTACCTCGGCGGGGTTCGCAAAGCGATCAGCTACGGGGTTCCGCGCGACGTTGCACTGCGCTCGATGACGCTGGGAGCAGCGGAGATTTTTGGCGTTGGGGACAAGGTCGGCTCGATTGAGCCCGGCAAGCTCGCCAACCTCGTTTTGATGAACGGAGACTTTGCGGTGGAATCGAAGACCGTGGTTTCGGTGATTGTGGAAGGCAAGCAGATTGCCGTTGGAGCGAAGCCAGCTAAATGAAATATCTATCGTTAATTGCAACTACCGCGCTCGGCATCGTACTCGCGGGTTCGGCGGCGGCACAGACCGCAACGGCGGCGCCGAAGGCACTGGCGGAGGGGCCAGACAAGTCCTGGCCGGTCGAAACTTCGGCGGATCGAAAGCCACGTCTGAAGACCAATGGCGACGTCTTCATCAAAGGCGCGCGAATCCTCACCGCTTCTCACGGAACGATTGAGAAGGGCAACATCTTGGTTCGAAAGGGCAAGATCGTCGCGATTGGCAACATCGCTCAGCCCGCCGGAATCACCGTGATCGATGCCACCGGCAAGGTGGTTAGCCCAGGAATTGTGGACACGCACGTTCACCGCGGCGCGGACGTTACGAATGAAGGCAGCGACTCGATTGTTGCCGAAGCACGGATTCTCGACGTGCTTAACCCCGAGTTGAAGAACGTTTGGCAGGCGGTTGCTTCGGGCGAAACGACGGGGATGCTGCTTCACGGCAGCGCGAACCCGGTCGGGGCCGAAAGCTTGGTCATCAAGTTCAAGTACGGCGCGAATCCTGACGAAGCGACCATTGCCGATGCGCCGCGAATGATCAAGTTCGCGCTCGGCGAGAACGTCACGCGATCGGGCGGCACGAACCCGACGCGATTCCCTCGCACCCGAATGGGCGTGGAAGCGACTTATCGCCGAGCCTTCTTGGCGGCGAAGGACTACAAGAAGAAGTGGGCTGACTTCCGGGAAGGCAAAACGAAAGTTGCGCCAGAGATGGACCTTCGACTGCAAACCCTGGCCGACATTCTGGACCGGAAGGTTTGGATTCAGTGCCACGGATACCGCGCCGACGAGCACCTGATGCTGGTTCGATTGAGCCAGGAATTTGGCTTCAAGATCGGCGCCCTGCAGCACGCGGTGGAGACTTACAAGATTGCGCCCGAGCTCGCGGCGGCAGGAATCGGCGTTTCGGTCTTTGACGCATACGCATCGAAGCTGGAGATCTACGACGGCATCTCGGCTTACTCGGCAGCGGTTCTGAACAAGGCAGGCGTTCTGACTTCGTTCCACACCGATGGCACGAGCGGAACCACGGCGATTGCGATCAATGCGGCGAAGGCGATGCGATGCGGCGGGCTTTCGGAAGAAGAAGCGCTCAAGCTGATCACACTGAACCCGGCCAAGGAGCTCGGAATTGACCACCGCGTGGGATCGATTGACGTTGGCAAGGACGCGGACTTGGTTATTTGGAACGGCCACCCGCTGAGCGTTTATTCGCGAGTTAACACCACCCTTATTGAGGGCGAGGTGTACTTCCAGGAGAAGGACTCGTTCAACCTGAAGGCCAAGAGCACGTTCAAAACGAAGCTGGATAGCTACAAATACGTGCCGAATCCGCCGGTTCCGGCGAAGTCGAATCTGTATGCGATTGTCGGGGGCACGGTTCATACCGTCGCAGGTCCGACGATCTCGAACGGTACGGTTCTGGTTCGAAACGGGAAGATTGCAGCGGTCGGGCAGAAGCTCGCGGTGCCGGCAGGTGCGGTTGTCGTCAACGCGGCAGGGATGCACGTTTATCCTGGGTTTATTGACGCCGGTACGCAGATTGGCTTGACCGAATTTGGTCAGGTTGGGCAGGCGACGGACGCACGAGAACTCGGCAACTATCAGCCTGACCTCGTCGCGGCGACGGCGGTTAACGTCCAGTCGATCCACATTCCGGTCGCGCGAGTTCAGGGGATTACGACGGTCTTTACCGCCCCTTCCAGCGGCGCGATTGCCGGGTTCGGCTCGGTACTGAACCTGCTTGGCGGTTCGCGTGAGGAGATGACGCTTTCGGCGAAGGCAGCGCTCACAATCAACTGGCCCGGAGGCGGTCCGAGCAACTTCGGATTCGACTTTGGGACCTTAGAGGCAGAGGTCTTCCACGACGACGGCGACGACCACCTGACGGCCGGCGGCCAGGGCGCTTCTGCCCCGCTTAGTGGCAGCGCGAAGGCGCTCGATGACTACTTCGAGAAAGCCGCGGCTTACGGCCGAGCGCACACGGAAACCGACGCGGCGTATGAAGCCATGCAGCCGCTGTTCCGACAGCAGGCCACCGTGTTCATCCGCGTTCGAAGCGCAACGGCGATTCGAGAAGCCGTGTCGTTCATCAAGAAGCGCAAGCTGAAGGCCGTACTGGTCGCGGCGCCGGACGCTTGGAAGGAAGCGAAGCTCCTGGCCGATGAGAAGATCCCTGTGATCATCGAACCCGCTGGCCGAGCCTTGCTTACGGCGAACGTGACGACGAGCGATTGGGATCCATACGAGACGCCATACGCCTTGCCCGCCCTATTGGAGCGAGCGGGGGTCAAGTTCGCGTTTATGTCGGACACGTATGCCGAAGTCATGAACCTGCCACACCGGTCGGCGGAATCGGTCGCTTATGGGCTTTCGAAGGCTCGACACTTGCGGGCGCTGACTCAGGATGCGGCGGATATTCTGGGAGTGGGCGACAAACTCGGCTCGCTCTCGGCGGGCAAGATTGCCAACATCGTGATCAGCGATGGCGACGCCTTCGAGCTGACTTCGAACATTCGCTATGTGTTCATCAACGGAAAGCCGGTGCTGCTGAAGAGCAAGCACACGGAGCTTCGAGATGAGTACCTTGCGCGACTGAAGAAGTAAGAACCACGGTCTGGCCGGGAGGATTTCCCGGCCAGAAATACAGAGTTTTCACGATGCGCGACCTACTGGAAGACTTGGTAATAAACATTCTTGCAGGGTGCGCAGGCGCGTTGCTGGTCACCCTGGTTCACGAACTGGGCCACGTGCTTGGCGCCTTAGTTAGACGGTTTACGATTCATACGGTCGTTATACTTCACTTACCCTTATACATTCGCGATCGCAAGCTACCGATTCGGTATAAGCATGAGGCTTACGTGGTGGCATCAAAAGCAAATCCCACGACGAGAGACCTTGTGTGCTACATCGGTGCCGGTCATGCCTGCAGCTTCACTTTAGGAATAGCTGCCGCTTTATACTACTCTTCTAATCGAACATTTCTCGAGTTCCCGGCACAACTTTTCCTGTTAGCTTATGCCATTACGTCCGCGGTAGTGCTGCTGATTGACCCATTTGTCAAACTTCCAAGCGGCATTAAGACGGATACGCAGAACTTGATGGCTCTTCAACAGGAAGCAGGCAGGCTTCTTCCAACTTGGGCCTTGTTTCACGCTTTAGAAAGCTATTCACGAAAACGTCCAGCGGAGATACCGGATGCGGTTTTAGATAGATTACGGCTGATGGCAGACTATCCCCATCTATACTCCCTGTTTCGGTTTCACAAGCACATGGACCGTGCTGAAGTTAAGGAAGCACAAACTTTTCTTGAACAGGCTTACCAAATTGTGATTGAGGACGACTCCAAAGATTACTTTGCTTTAGCGGCAAGATTTGATGCAGCAATGTACTTTGCTCGGTTTCGAGGAGATTGGAGATTGTCAACGACAGCATATCGAGCGGGCAAGCAGGTTGATAAGAAACACCGGGGGCGCTACTCTGCGGTTGCGGCGCGAGCGTATGCCCGCAATCACAAAGAGATCGCATATCAGATTTCAGCTCATTCTGCAAAGCAGGTCGCTTCTCTTCAGCAAACTGATCCTGAGCTTTATGAGTACGTACTGAACTGGCACGAGCAGATTCAGCCAGGTTTCCGAGACCGTTACACAGCCGAGGCGAATATGCTTAGTAAGAGTAAACGAAAAAAGGGGTTCTTCGGCTAGTTGCCAAAGAACCCAAGGAACAAAGATCAGCGATTGTTCGGGCTGAAGACCATTGAGGCCGACTTGAGTGGGTTGTTGACCTGAACCGAGAAGGTGAACTTCTGTACGACCTTACCGTTGGCGTTCATCTTAACGAGCCCTGCACCGCGACCGGCGATTTTTCGGCCCCGCACCCAGAGTTCACGAATCGTAAGCTGATAATCGTTAGACCTCTTTAGATAGCTTCCGGCAATTTCGACCGTTGACGCACCCGACATTCGGATACTGAAGACTTTATTCTTGTTCATTCGGAAATCCACATCAGAGATTTCCGTTCGATCTCCATTGCCAAACTTAAGCGTACCGTTACCGTACGCCTGTGGATTCGTGTTTGAGCCGGTCTCCTTATCTGAATCGGCGACCTCACCCAGTGATCGTTCCAGCGACATCGAGAACTTTCGACCGTAGAATGCCCGCGTATAGTCGGAAGTCCTGAGGTCCTCACCTTGTTTGCGGAACTCAATCATCGTAGACGCCTTAGTCGTGCGTCCAACTGCGTAAAAGGTGGTGAACTTTGCGAGAGCAAGTCCGCGATCCATCTTCCAAGTTCCAGTTTGCTGAACCGAGTTGTCTCGAAGAAGCTCTTTGAGCACGGTGCCGTACTGCTGAACATCCTCATTCGAGACTTTCGAAACGCCTTCGAGGAAAAGACCCAGTTTTGCAATACCATTGTTTGCGAGCGTCAGTTTCACTTTGATGAGGCCCTGCCCGTCTGTGGCCATCACCGGGTATTCGCTTCGGTAGACACCACTGAACGACTGAACTGTGCCGGTAACCAAGGCAGGAGCAAGGACGAGAGACGCGATTGTTATAATCATGTGAATTTCCTGGTGAGCTTTCTCTAACCGTTGAAATTCCCTGGCAAAGCACCTGAACTAAAGAAATTACGGGAGCGAGAAGTTCCCGCTCTTACTTTCAGTTTGACACGAGTCCTTGCTACCGAAAGCGCAAAAGTCCCGTTTGCTGCCTCGGAGCTCGCAGGTTACTCCGCAACTATCGGCACGCCGCCTACGGCGCTTACCGCAAATACGTAATCGTCTTTGTGATACTTGGGCAGTAGTGCTTCTAAACCCTTAACCGTGGTAGCACCCTGCCAAGTTGGGCTCGTGGTCAGTCGCCAATAGACGCGATACTCCTGTCCGGCGTTCCCTTTCCACGTCACGCGACTCTCGTACCCTTGGCGTCGGTCGACTCGAACCTGGGTCGGGGCGGCTTCGGCGTTGGCAAAGTGGGCGAGCATCCGCAGGTTTAACCGGGTGTTTTCGCCGTGGTACCGCCAGTCCATAAACTCGGGGAGGTCCTGATCGGTGTGCTGGTGGCTGTACTCCTCGTGTTGCTCCACCACGCGGATGGCGGTGAACCCTTCGCGGTTGAACGGCGTGTGGTCGCCACCGCGACCGAAGCGATCGCGCCGGAACACGAGATTGATGCGGTGCTTCGATCCGCTCTCGCGCTGCAAGAACTCCATAACGCGCGCAAGCTCTCGGCCCTCGTGGGTTTCGGTTTCTTCGCTGAACACGCGCACGGCGTTGGCTTCCTTATCGCCGCGCTTGTTCTGGCTGTTCGCAATCATGTCGTTGCTCAGTACGGCGTCGATGTTCCAGGCTTCGGCCTTGGCGCGCTTGGCGAGGGCGGTGGACCCCAGGAGACCCTGCTCTTCGCCCGAGAAGGCGATGAAGTGGAGGGTGCGCTTGAACTTTTGCTGGCTCAGGATGCGGGCACATTCCAATGCGGCCGCAACTCCGCTTGCGTCATCGTTCGCGCCGGGAGCCTTGCCGGAGATTCCCTCCGGCCCCATGTTGATGGTGTCAAGGTGGCCACCAATGGCAATTCGGTGAGCTTTGAGCGAGGGGTCGGTTCCAGGCAGCGTGGCGATGACCTGAACGACTTCTTTGGTCTCAGGCACGCGCTGACCCTTCTGGATCTCGTACTTCATGATCTCGACCTCGATGCCGGGAATCTGCCGAAACTCACCGGCGATCCAGTCGGCGGCTTCGGTTAGGGTCGGATTGTTGGTGTTCCGGTTTGGCCAGCTTGCCAGCTTCTCTACCGTTGCGCGCAGGCGCTTTTCATCGACTTGCTTTGCGAGGTCTTCGATGTTCAGGGTCGGGGTTGAGTTCATGAGGATGCAAGCCAGCGCGGTGATCATTTTTGCTCGAATTTAGGATAACACGGGAATGCCTTAACGCTCATCCTCTTCTTCGGGCGGCAGTTCATCGTCCAGCGTTCCTCCGATTTCATACAGCGGCGCTTGGCCGAAGATTGCATCGACGTCCAGGACATTCAGCAAAACTTCTCGCGGGCGGGGGCCGTCTCGTGGGCCGACGATGCCGCGTTCTTCCATCACGTCCAGAAGGCGCGAGGCGCGCTGGAAGCCGATTTTGAACTTGCGCTGGAGCATCGAGGTGCTCGCTTCGCCGCGCTCCACCACCCATCGCACGGCGTCTTCCCAAAGGCCGTCCATCTCCTCGTCGGGCTCTTCGTCTTCGCGCGTTCGCTTGCCAGGTTCCCCAGTGGCTTCGACGGGCTGAAGGACGTAATCCGGCGATTGCTGCTCTCGCCAGAAGCGGCAGACGGCGTCGATCTCTTTCTCCGAGACAAAGCAGCCTTGGATTCGGGTCGGCTTCATCGCATCGACGGGCTGGAACAGCATGTCGCCGCGACCGATGAGGTTTTCTGCGCCCTTCGAGTCGATGATGGTGCGCGAGTCGATTTGGCTGGCAACGGAGAAGGCGATTCGCGACGGGATGTTCGCCTTGATGAGGCCGGTGATGACGTCTACGGAGGGCCGCTGGGTGGCGATGACGAGGTGGATTCCGACGGCGCGGGCGAGCTGGGCTAGGCGGACAATGACGGTCTCGACTTCCGCGCCGCATTGGATCATGAGGTCGGCGAGCTCGTCGACGATGACCACGATGTACGGAAGCTTCTCGTTGAAGCTGGCCTGGTTGTTCCAGCCTTCGATGTTTCGTACGCCGGCTTCGCTACACAAGTCGTAGCGGCGATCCATCTCTCGCCAAACGGCGCGAAGGACGCCAGCGGCCTCCTTGACGTCTTTGATGACCGGGCACATGAGGTGCGGGATGCGGTCGAAGAGGGTGAGTTCGACCCGCTTCGGGTCGATCATGACCAGCCGAACTTCCTTCGGCGTGTTGCGCATCAGGAGACTGGTGATGAGGGTCGCAAGGCCGATGGACTTACCCGAGTTGGTGGCACCGCCGATGAGCAAGTGCGGCATTTTGGTGAGGTCTGCGTACTTATTCTTACCGCTAACGTCTCGTCCTAGGGCGACAAGGAGGCGGCTCGGGTGCCCGGTGAACTCTTTGGTTTCGCAGAGTTCTCTCAGCGTGACCATGGCCGGAGTCGCATTGGGGATTTCGATTCCGATGGCGGCTTTGCCGGGGATGGGGGCTTCGACGCGGATGCTGGATGCGGCCAAGTCCATCGCGATGTTGTCGGCGAGGGCGGTGATTCGGTTGACGCGAACGCCGGGGCCAAGCTGGATTTCGTAACGCGTAACGGTCGGTCCGGTGGCGACTTCTACCACGCTGGCATCGATGCCGAACTGTTCGAGGGTGCCTTCGAGGGTCTCGATGTTTTGCTGCATCTCGATGGGCGAGCGCGCCGGCTGCATGATGTTTTCGGCGAGCAGGGTGATCGGCGGCAGGGTGTAGCCTTCGGCGGGAACTGGGACTTCGGTCGGAAGAGCGACCGTCTCTTTCTCCTCTTCGACCTTCTTTTGCACGGTGGCGCCGAGGCCGATGAGCTCGCGGCGACGCGGAACGGTCGGTTCTTTGGCGGGGGCTTCGTCTTCGAGGATTGGTGCTTCGAGCGGGACGCGACGAGAGGGCTTCTCCACCGGCGCGGGTACTGGCTCAGGTTCTGGCTCGACAGCATGTTTGAAAAGCGGCTTCATGCGCGCCCGTTCGGCTTCGGGATTGGTTGCCTTTGGCGCGCGCTTTGGCATTTCTGGCAGCATCTCGCGAACTTGTTTCGCTTGCTGCTTTCCGCGTTCGATCCAAACGCGGATCGGTGCATCGGCCACGAGCACGAGACCAATGAGGCCGAGAAGACCGATGCCCACCGGGGTTGCCGTGCCGATCATGCTCACCGTCGCGTAAACGATGACCGCGCCTAGGTAGCCACCACCACCGGTGATGTTGACGGGGTCAAAGGGGTCTCCACCGAGTCGATACGAAAGTCCGGCCAAGGCGGCCACGAGGATCAGGCACAGTCCCCAAGCAAATCGGTGCCAGGTCCAGCCCGCGCCTCGAACAAGACCGACGCCACCGGCGATAAAGGCAAACGGAGCGGCCCATGCGCCTTGGCCAAACAGGGTGCGGAAGGCATTGCCTAATGCATCGCCGACCAACCCGGCTTGGGCGGTGGCGAGGGCGACCCAGATGATCAGCCCAAGGGCAATCATGCTGAGACCGAGAACATCAAGCTTTCGATGCGAAGCTGCCGCGGGTTTCGCGGCTTTTGCAGTCGGCTTGCGGGCTTTGTTGCCTGCTTTCATCCGTTGAATTCACCTTTCACGTCACCGATCCGTGGCAACGTTCCATGATTGTAACGTGAGTTTGTGGTCTAGCGGTGCGGATTCGGTGCGTAATTTCGGAAACTCCGTTCTCGCGATGCTGATTGCGCAGCCGCTTTTGCTCCTCGTTGTGGTTGCGGCGCTGGGCTTGCCGCTTGGGCAAATTCGAATTGGCGGTGCTCGATTGGGTACGGCGGCGGTGCTGTTTGTTGGGCTGGCGATTGGGGCGATTGACGAACGATTGCACTTGCCAGACATCGTTTACTTGCTGGGCCTGTCGATGTTGGTTTACACAATCGGCTTGTCGTCGGCTTCGTCCTTCGGCCAGATCCTTTCGCGGGAAAGCGGCAAGAGGGTGCTCACGGCACTCTCCGGACTCACCTTGGCGGGGATTGCGACCTACTTTGCTTCGCGCCAGTACGGGATAACTGGGCCGCAGGCGGCGGGGATGTTTGGCGGGGCGTTTACGAATGCGAGCGGACTGGCGAGCGCAGTCGACGCCGTGACCGAGGCGCGCGGGAATACCGCCGAGCCGGTCGTTGGCTACTCACTGGCTTATCCCGTGGGCGTGTTTGGGCCGATGCTCGTGATGATTCTGGCGCGGGCCGCTTTTCGAGTGAACTTGGCGGAGGAAGCACTGACGATTCCGGCTTTTCGCAAGCTGAAGCAGAAGCTGTCGGTTGTCACGGTGGCCGTTACGAACCCCGCTGCATTTGGAAAATCGGTCGCCGAGCTGGCCTCCGAGCCGGGGCACGATTTGATTTTCGGCCGGGTCCGACAGGGAGACCACGAGGAGCTCGCCAACGGCGGACTGGTGCTGCAAGAGGGGGATCTGGTGACCGTGGTCGGGTCGGCGATTGACATTGAGTACGCCGAAAAGGTTTTGGGTCAGCGATCCGACGAAGCGCTGGAGCTTGATCGCAGTGAGTTCGATGTACGGCGAATCTTTGTGAGTCGGCCGGATATTGCGGGGCGGTCTTTGAAGCAGTTGAACCTGCCGCAGCACCAACAGGCTCTGCTCACCCGGGTTCGAAGGGGGGATTTGGACTTCGTTCCGAACGGGGATACGGTTTTGGAGCTGGGGGACCGGGTTCGCGTTTTGGCGCGCCGAAAGGACATGGAGGGGGTATCGAAGTTCTTTGGCGACTCGTACCGCGCGCTGGCCGAAGTGGATTTGCTGTCGTTCTGCCTGGGGTTAGCGTTAGGTTTATTGCTTGGAAGTATCCCAATTCCGTTGCCTGGCGGCAGTCATTTCAAGCTCGGCTTTGCCGGAGGTCCGCTAGTCATGGCGCTGATTTTGGGGCGGATGCGGCGGACGGGAAAGATCGTTTGGAGCCTTCCCTATTCGGCAAATTTGACTTTGCGGCAGTTTGGATTGCTTCTGTTCTCGGCGGGAATCGGTACCCGCGCGGGGTTCGATTTCTTCAACACGCTGTCCCATGGCGAGGGGATGAACGTGTTTCTGGTAGGGCTTGGGCTCACGGCGGGTTCGGGAGTGGTAACGATGTTGTTCGGCTACTACGCGCTGAAGATTCCGTTGAACGTGTTGTTTGGCGTTTATGCGGGGGCGCAGACTCAGCCGGTCAGCCTGGGGTTTGCGGTGGATCAAACGAAGAATGACCTTGCGACGGGGGCTTACTCGGTGCTGTTTCCGATCGCCACGATCTACAAGATCATCATCACGCAGATGCTTCTACTGTCTCTTGGTATTCCACCCGCGATCGTGGACTAGAACAGAACCGGACGCTCGTGGCGCTTGATGTTTAGGAGAAGGCCCACGCAGGCAAGGCAAAGCCAGATCGCGGTGCCGCCGCTGCTCATGAAGGGCAACCACATTCCCGCGACGGGGAGCAACTGCAGAACCATGCCGAGGTTCACCACGGTATGGAATCCGAGGACGGCAAAGATTCCCGCCGCCATCATCTGATAAAACGGCTCGCTCGCCTTCAGCATGATCATGAAGACCCGATAGAAGAAGAAGGCGTAGGCGATGAGGACGATGGTGCAGCCGAGCAGCCCCGTCTCTTCGCCGAGGACGGTGAAGACGAAGTCGTTCCGCTGTTCCGGAATGAACTTCAGCTCTTTTTGTTTTCCGTTTAGGAATCCAGTGCCGTAAAGCCCGCCGACGCCAAATGCGATTTCCGCGCGGTCGGTTTGGTAGTTCGCGTCCTTGTTGTCCTTGGTCGTGGACATCAGGCCCTCGATGCGGTCCTTTTGATAGTCGCGGAGCAGGAGATCTCGAACCGGCGGAACTAACAGGACCGATGCCGCGACAACGGTGAACACGCCGACCGCAATAGCAAAGAACTTGATGGGCGTTCCGGCGACGAGGGAGATCGCAAAGCCGGTGAAAAGCATCAGAAGCGCGGCAGCCAGGTGAGGCTGCTTTAGGATGAGCGCGATGGGCAAGGCGACGTGGGCGAGGCCCCAGAAGAAGGTGGATGGTTCCTTGATCCGGTCGAGCCGGTTTGTGAAGAACGCGGCCAGCGTAATCACCGACAGAAGCTTTGCCGGGTCACTTGGCTGGAATTGGAGCGGTCCAATGTCGATCCAGCGTTGGCTGCCATTGATGGTTTTTCCGATGACCAATGAGCCGGCGAGTAGTCCGACGACCGCAATGTAAAGACCGCTTGCGGCTCGTTGCAGGAAGCGGATGGGGACGAAGTACATGGCGGCCATCGGAATGAGTCCGATGACGGTGTTAACCAGTTGCCGCTTAAAGTTACTCAGGCCGTCTTTGCCGTAGCCTTCGCTGTAGATCGACATGAGGCCCAGCACGACAAGGGCGAGGGTTGCGAAGATCAGCCCATAGTCCAGCTTGGCGACCTGCTTTCTTGAATCTAGCCCGCTGGAAAAGGAGTTCGAAATGGCGGCCATGAATTACCTCGGCGCGGATTCTCTTACGGATTCGTCTCCGAACTCACGGCGAACGACGCCTTTGCCCTCGACCATCCAGAACGTCAGGGAGCGTTTGATGGAATCACCGGAATTTTCTGGAAGGATTTCCAGCTTGACTTCCACCTTTACCGATGGCATGTTGCGGCCACCAACATCGGCTTTCGATACTTCGCTGGTCACCTTTGCTCGCGCCTTTCGGGTTTCGCTTTGGGCGTGCATTTCACCGGTCCAGTCCCAGCGGTCTCCAACATTCATTGGAAAAGTCATGAGCGGGAGCGGCGGGCTGAACCGTTCACCGGCGGCGTAGCGGAGCAGGAAGGCTTTTTCGGAACACTGGTATCGCTCCTGGTCGATGGTTTCGCCCTTGGAGACGAGTCGAATGGTCATCTCACCCGCGTGATCGTTGGCGTGGACGTCGACGGGGATCGTGAGGCCACCCATTTTCAGAACGGCAACCGATCCAGGGACGTCAGCGGGTCGGATGCAGTTGACCGCATCCAGTTGCGGGCCGGGCCTTTCACTTCCGGAAGAAATCGCCATCGGCACACCCTTACCAACAAGATTTGTGGCCGCAAATGAGCCTAATCCAACCGCTAAGGTGCAGACAATGGCGATACCGAAAGTGCGCAACATGATTACTTGGTTTCTTGAATGGTGATCGTGTTTGCGCGGTTTGTTGCATCAAAGGTCTTCATGATGGTCTTGATGTTTCCGCGGCCTTTCACGTGCCAGCTCTGAGTTTCCATACGTAACTTTTGCCCCTGTACGGTTCCCGAACCTTTCGAAGTAACCAAAAGTGCGTCGTATTCGCCGACCTTGGTTTTCAGCTTCTCGACGCCTTCGACCTTAAAGTCGTTGGTGACGTCCATGGTCTGACCATCCTGCTTGACGATCGTGCGGGTTTTCCATGTGGAACCTGGGGCCAGGGATGCAGGGAGCTCGATGTCCTTTTCGCCGACTGTTGCGATTGGGGAAGAGTGAACGTAAATCGCATCTTTCTCAACGCGGACTTCCATGTTGCCGAGCTGCTGTCCAAGTTGGCCGGTTCGCGTGATTTCGTAAATCGCCTTGCCGCCTTCGACCGACTTCAGCTTCACAGACTGTTCTCCGGTCTGTATGGCATTACCGGCGGAGGAAACGATTTCCATGTTGATCGGCTTCTCTGCCCCAAGCCCGTAGTACTCATAGCCTTCGTGCTTGAGTTCGGCTGGAACGGAACCTGGATCCACGGCCGGGGTTGCTTCCGGGCCTTTTGAAGTGACGCTTGGAACCGTTTCTTTCGGGTCTTCGGTCTTTGCCGTCGTAGCGTTGTTACACCCGATCGCGAGGATGGCGACGGTGGGAATGAGCCAGAGTTTCTTCATAGGGGTGCTTTGGATAGGCTTAGGGTCGTGGTGACGCTGCCGGTTGGCAGGGTCACAGCTTGGCGAAGACGAATGATGCCGACCTTGGGTTCAAACCAAGTGGTGGAAACGGTGTTGCCCTTCACGGTGCCGACCGTAAATTCGGTCAACGTTTCTACGGCGATTCCAGATTTTTTACCTAGGCTGGTGTCGACCACTTCAGGACCGCGAAGGCGAATGCTGGACGAAATCTTGCCGACCTTCTGCAGCACGGTGTAGCCCGTTCCATTCCATCGAGTGATCTTGTCCTTCACGAGGGGAGTAATGAGGAACGGCACGGGGCTGGAGAACTTGGTACGCGTCGTGCCGGAACTGATCTGGTAGATCCCGGTTTTGTCGATCCGCCATTCTTGTTCGTCGAGGACCTTATTATCGCGGACGAACTCAAGGGTCGCGTTCGTGACATCGCCGTTTTTGACGTACTTTGCGACTCGAAGCTCCATGACGCCGGTTTCAGGCTGAACACCCGACCGGTTCTGGATGACCGTGTCGACTCGGTATGTCCAAGCGCTTCCGGGTTTGAGCGGAAGGAGGACATCGGCGGTGAGGCCCGCTTCTGAAACTGGTGTCACTTCGGGCTGCTTTTTGGGGACGTAACCCGATGAGCCACAACCCGCGAGTCCAAGGGCGGCGGAAGCGGTGATCAGAATGGCGGAAGTTCGATTTAACATGGGTGTTTAAGAAGGGCGCGTCTTCGTCTGGCTTCGTAAGGCGGCGGCCTTCTTGGCATTGCCGTTGATGGAGTCAACCGCTTCTTCGACCAAGGTCCTGTCCTGCATTTGGGTGATTGTGAGTTCGCCCTGTTCAAGCTCGTGTCGGATTCTGGGGGCAGCCACCGGAATACCGTCGGCAGTGATCAGAATCTGGGTGCCCACGCGCTTCTTGCTATATTGCCACAATCGCTTTCGGCCCTCGTCATTTAGCGTGATTACTAGGTCGTAAAGCGGTTTGTTGTCTGGTCCCTTGTATTCACGGAAGGAAGCGCCGGTGATGAAGTTGTCGCTCACGATTACCGAAGCACTGCCCAGCACTCGCTTTGGATTTTCCGTCCGTTTTGTCGCGGTTTCTTTGGAGATCATTCCCTTGAGTGAGTCGGCGACGATCTCGCGATTCTTCGGGGACTTTAGGATCTTTTCGGCTTCCTCTTTGTAGTAGCCCGCCTGCATCTCTCGGGTGACGTTGCCCTTGTCTTTCAGCCGTGCCTCGATGGCCTTCATGATTCGAGGGCGGTACGGCTCTTGAACTCGGCCAATAACCTCTTTGATTTCTCCCCCAATTGGGATGGACATTGGCACGGGGGTCTCGATGATGATGCCGTTCTCCATCGAGTCAAAGTCGAGGATGGAGAGTGGCAACCCGTCCAACTTCATGTTCAGGTCATGCTCAAGCCGCTTGGCAAGTACCTTATCGCCGTTGAGCGCTTTATCGATATCTTCGGACTTCCAAATCACCCGAACGCTTGGCCAGCTGTCGTCTTCGGCCATTTCGTTGAGCACCATGATGAACTGGCCCAACGCCTTCTCGTTGCCTTGCAGGGTTTGGAGGAGCTCCTTGATGGGGACTCGCTTCTTGATGGCGCCTTCGGTTGCGCCGCCACTGTCAGAATCCTTGGAGTCGAAGTCTCCGGAAGCCTCCACCAACTGGGCCATGAAGTTTGCCGTGATGATTCGGTAACCAGCGCCGGCGTCGATCCCAACCAAGTTCACGCGACCGGGAGCGATCGGGCTGAACTTCTCGTTCATGATCATCTGGTCGGTGATGATCTGACGCCCGAAATATCCGCCTACAACAAGGACAACAAAGCCAACGGCAATCTTAGTGGAGCTGCGGATTTTCATACCGGTACGGGAGACTCAACAACAAAAAGAGCCATTCGGTTCTGCCTTAGTTTACTCGCTGGGGTTATAGTTCGCGAAAAAGTTGCCCGAGATGAACGAGAGGCCGAAAGCAAGCCCAATCTGTAACGGAACGAGCACGGGGATGACCCACGGTAGCGGGATGTGCAGCGCGAACGCGGCAAAGAAGCAGATGATGCCGGGCACGGTGCCGAAGACCTGAGCGATCATTGAAATGAAACTTCGGAAGCCCCGCTGCGTAGGGTCGTCGACGTCAGGGAAAAGAAGTGTCGACAGCATCGTGGTGGACGACAACAGCAGCGAATAGCTTGGAAGCACGAACACCAAGGTTATCGCTTCGTTCCAGAGCCTTGGCTGGAAACAGCCCGCGACGACGGACGTTAGAACGACGACCAGTGCCGCCGGGATGGCCTTAGAGATGACCTCCCAGAACACGGTGATGTTGGGCGAATACGGAAGTGGCTTTAGAACATCGACGCGCTTTAGGGTTTCGACAAAGCCAATCTGGGCACCCGCGGTTGCAAGCATAAAGGTGCTCGCCGCTTGCATGATGATGAAAAGGTACGACGCACCGGTGGAGATTCTTGTCGATCCGAAGGTGGCAACTCCCGTTAAGGCAAACGCTGCGATTGATAATGCGACGTACTGCCAGATGCCTCCACGGAACTGAAGAATTGCCTCTCGCCAGATAAACGCCGGAGCGCCCACCAGGGTTTTGGCGGCGATCCATTTTGATATCCGGTTTTGCTTGATCTTGCCTTGGCGGGCGTACTCGGCAAGAACGCCGAAGGTATCGCCCTTTTTCTGCATGCTCGAGATATTGCCGGCCTCGTTCCCTCGGGTGGCGGCTTGGTCGTACATCCAAGTTGCCTGTTGCATGGCACCCCAGAGTCCGAGACCGGTGCAGGCCAATAGTCCAAGCGCGCCTAAAGTGCCGAAGAGCAAGTTGCTGTTGAGGGGTGCCATCACAGTCGCAGTCGCGAGAGTTGCGGGCCAGAAGGCGATCTTTGCGAGTGGGGACCCCAAGGCGCCGGTGACCGTGTATCCCGTGAAGTTATCGCGCAGGGAGAACGCTAACACGATGATGAAGAAAATTGGAAGTCCGACCACGGCCAGTGCGACTGCCCACCGAACCAGAGCTGGCTTTTTCCAGTCGCGATTTAGGAACAACCGAACCGCAAAACCGATCATCGTCCACATCAGGGCGAGAAGAATCCACGATCCCATCCCGACCCGGATGAAGTAGTTCCCGTACTGCGGGAAGTTGCGGAACAGATACTCTGCCCCTTCCATCGACCCACGCCCACCGATGACGATGAAGAAGAACGGCATCAGCAACGTGAAGAAGAACTCACGCACGATGTTAAATGCAAGAACCAGCTTCGGATTGATCGGGGTCGGGAACAGAACGTCCACATCTGCCGCTCGATGAACGACTTTGCCGCTGAATACGCCGAGGCTTAAGAACAACGAGAGCACGGCAAAGATGGCGAAGATGTATGGCTCGACCGTGTTGACCGGCGGAATGACCAACGTGTCATTGGAAGGCGAGAGGCGGCGGAACGTGGGTCCCTTTTGGAATGGCCGAAAAAGGATCAGCCCGAAGTAACCAAAGAAGAACAGCACGCCAATCAGCCGGCGAACATTCGAAAATGCACGCTTGATGCCGTTAAGAAACGACCGGACCGCGAGAAAAATCAGTGGATGCATCGAGTTCAAGCAGAAAGAACCGGAGGTGAATCTTCGGCGGTAATCGAAAGGAAGATGTCTTCGAGTGACTGGTCGGCGGTACCGAACTGTTCGCGTAGTTCCGCGACCGTTCCTTGGGCACGAAGGATGCCACGCTGGACGATGAGCAACCGGTCACAAAGCTTCTCGGCGGTGTCGAGCAAGTGAGTTGAAATGAGGATCGCGGCGCCGGCATCGCGTGCTCGTGTGATCTCGTCCTTCAGTTCTCGCGCTCCTTCTGGGTCGATACCGATCAGGGGCTCGTCGAAGAGCAACACGTTTGCATCGTGAATGAGCGCACAGGCCACGGAGAGTTTCTGACGCATTCCTTTACTCAGGGTAGCAACGAGCTCATTTCGCTTGTCAGAAAGTCGGTAGCGCGAAAGCAACGTTTCCTTTTGCGACTCGAATAGGTCCATCCGCTTGAAGCACATGGCGATGAACTTCAAGTGCTCTTCGACGGTTAGGAGTTCGTAAAGCGCGGGTACTTCGGGGACGAACGCGAGATTTGCTTTTGCCCGGGCTTGGTCCTGCACAACATCAAACCCGTTAATGAAGACCTCGCCACCAGTGGGGCGAAGAATGCCCGCGATGCATCGCAAAGCCGTGGTCTTACCTGCCCCGTTTGGCCCCAGCAATCCGATGATCTCGCCGGGCTGAACGTTGAAGGTCAAATCGTTGACGGCGAGGTGCCGCTTGTACTCTTTGCGCAATCCGCGCACGTCTAACACCAACAATGTTTACCGCACGTTCGGTAAATTCCGGCCAATGAACGTCGCGCAAATTGCAGAAAAGGTCCTTCTCCAGGTCCGCAAGGCCATCTCTGGGCAGGATGCCGTGATTGAGCAGGTGTTGGTGGGCATTCTGGCCAACGGTCACATCTTGCTGGAAGGCGTTCCGGGCGTGGCGAAAACGCTCTTAGTTCGGACCGTAGCGCGGACGTTTGACCTTGAATACGGCCGAGTGCAGTTCACGCCGGACCTGATGCCGAGCGACGTCATCGGCACGAGCATCTTCGATCTTAAGACCAACGAGCTGCGCCTTCGAAAGGGCCCCATCTTTGTGAACGTGCTGCTGGCGGATGAAATCAACCGAACTCCGCCGAAGACCCAAGCGGCGTTGCTTGAGGCCATGGAAGAGCGGCAGGCGACGATTGACGGTGAGGCCTACCCACTGCCGCCTCCGTTCCTCGTCTTCGCAACCCAAAACCCGATCGACTTTGAAGGCACGTATCCGCTACCCGAGGCTCAGCAAGACCGATTCTTGCTGAAGGTCCTTGTGAGCTACCCAAGCCAGGAAGAAGAAATTGCCGTGATGAAGCGGCACCATGGCGGATTCCGGCCGCAGTCGCTTGATCTCGCCGGCATCGAAAAAGTTGTCTCGGTGCAGGAATTGATCGAGCTTCAGGAAGTCGTGCGCCAAACGACGGTCGAAGACCGCGTTTTCGACTACATCTATAAAATTGTCCAGGAGACCCGGCGCGCGAATGACCTTCTGGTCGGTGGCTCGCCTCGTGCGGGAATCGCTCTGCTCAACGCCGGTAAGGCTTTAGCAAGGTTGCGAGATCGCGACTTCGTGATTCCGGACGACATCAAGGAGTTGAGCCTGCCCGTTTTGCGACACCGCGTGCTACTGCGGCCAGAGGCCGAAGTGGAAGGACTCACGGCAGACCAAATTCTCACTTCGATTCTGGATCGCCAGACCGTTCCACGCTGAGCCCGAGGCTGGTATAGTCGCTGATCGGAGAGCCCAGGAGGGACGATAAGGACGTCGAAGCATGGAAGCTTCCTCCGCCATACATTTGCTTGTTCGTCGGATGTAACCTGACGGCATGGAATTTCTCGAAGTACTGAGTTCTCGCCGATCCGTGCCTTCATTTGATCCTTCGGTTTCAATCGATCGAACCGTGCTGCTGGAGATCCTGAACACAGCCAACCTGGCGCCGAGTTCCATGTGCTTACAGCAGTGGGAGTACATCGTCTGTGACACCCCAGAGGCGAAAGCTCGGCTTCAGGCCGCTTCCTTCAACCAAAAGAAGATCACCGAAGCCAGCGCGGTGGTGATTGTTTTGGGCAATTTGAAAGCTGCGGAGCAGCACGCCGAAATCGTCGCTGACGCAAACATGGAAGCGGGCTACTTTGGCGAAGACCGCCGCGAGCGCTGGATCGCCAGCGCAAAGAAAGGCTGGCCGACGGAGCGAGTCGAACGCGACGAGGCATTTCGGGGCCCTAGCCTTTGGGCGATGACTTTCATGCTCGCCGCGAAAGAAGCAGGTTGGGACACCGCGCCGATGGGCGGCTACGAACCGGACAAAGTGATCGCGGAATTTGGACTTCCCGAGACTCACATCCCGGTCTTACTCGTAGCCATCGGTAAGGCAAATCCGGAGATCACGTTGCTTCCGCGAGTGAAGCGCATTCCAGCAGAAACCTTGGCGCATTTCAATAATTGGTAAGTTCCGGCTCGTGACTGCGTCTGTTTGATCGTGGGAATCACGGCGTTAATCGGCTCGCCCGCAGACAGTTGGAGACACTGGCTGCGGGAGAATCTCGGTTCATCCGACCTGCTTTGCCTCAGCCCCAACGAACCTAACCTCGGCCCGCCCGGACAAATTGCGTTGTACCGGGGAGAGGTGCCGGTTTGGACTCGGTTTTACGGCTCCTTGGACGCAACGCGCTCGCCGCACGTGCTCGTGGCCGCGCTGGCCGAGGCGCAGCAACACTTTCGAGATGGCATGGTGCTGTTTCCCAGCTATCGGCCTAGCCCCGTGCTTGCTCAGACGGTCCGATTGCTCTTGCGCTTGCTGAACCCAGATGAGTTATTGGTTAGCGAGCGATGTGAAACCCCGACCGGCGGCTGGGGAATCCCGCTTGAACCCGAGCCGGTTGAGTTGGCGGCGTCTCTAACGACTCAGGTGCTGGAGGCTCAACGCAAAGCGCACTGGATGCGGCTTTGGGACGAGTCGTTTGATCATGAGTTGCCGCTTTCCAGCGTGTCGATCGAAGGTCTGCGCTTAGGATCTGGGAAGATGATCGGCTTTGAGGAGCGCAGGAAGCTCGGCTTAAATTGGTGTTTGCACCTTGAAGTTTCGGCCGCGAGTGCGTTTGCCGTGGTCACCGATTCCCCGACCGAAGAAGAGATCTCTGCGGTTCTTGACGCGTTTCACGTTCCGAAATTGCACGTTGTGCCAGGATCCGCGTACCAGAGTTTGCTGTGCGGGTTGGCGCGATCGCATGGTGAGGAGATCGGGATTGGGTTTATTGAGGATATCGACTTTGCGCAGCAGATATTGAAGCTGCGAGCAACGGCTGTTCCGCCCACACCCGTCCCCATTTTGAAGGTGGGCTCAATCAAAGTCGATCGCGCGGGCCGCGAGTTACCGGAGCCTCGACCTTGGCAAGTGTAGACTCCTCGGTCTAATGAGAGCCGTGGTTGCATGAGAGGCGTTGTCGAATGAAGGTCTTTGTCGTGCGCCACGGAGAAACGGACTGGAATAAGCACGGCTATGCCCAGGGCCACACGGACATCAGCCTAAATGGAGACGGCCGCCGTCAGGGGCAACTGCTATCGGATCATTTGCTGAAGATTCCGATTGATCGCATCTTTTGCTCGGACCTCAAACGGTGCCGCGAAACGATTGCCACTTTCGAAGCGGCCGTGCGAACGAAGGTCGAGGTTCGTGCCGATTTACGCGAGCGCAGTTTCGGAGAATGGGAAGGACGGCACTTTACCGACCTCCACGCGGCGCTCCGAGATTTGGGCGAGAACACCGGGCTCGATACTTCCGAAGTGCGACCGCCCGGCGGAGAATCTTTTGCCGATGTTTGGAACCGAGTGGGACCATTTCTGGAAGAGATCGAGACCTTGTCCGGTAACGTTTTGGTGGTCACGCATGGCGGAACCGCGGGCGTCATCATCGCTAGAATGATCTTGGCAACGGTCAAAACTTGCCGTTCCTTTCGATTCGGCAACACCGGTCTCACCGAGCTAGAGCGAAGAAACGATAACGGCTATATGATCAGGCGGCTCAATGATTTGCGGCACCTCGGCGAGGAGTTTGAACGGTGAAAAAGGCGAAAGAAGTTCTCAAGAAAGTTGGCCCTGGACTTGCAACCGGCATCTTGCTGATGCTGGCCTTTCCGCCGTTTGGATTTGCCCTAGTTCTCCTTGTAGCGCTTGTTCCTTGGCTCATTTCGCTTCGAGAGATGGATCACAAGCAGGCTTGGAAAAGCGGCTATGGGATGGGGATTTGGTACGGTGCCAGCCAACTCTTCTGGGTTTTCGGATTCATTCTTAAGTGGACGGGTAGTCCGGTCTACGGCGCTATCCCGTGGGTGATTGTCACCATCCTCTTTGCGATCTATTACGGCCTCGTTGGGATGGCAATTTCGAAATGCTATCGGGCCGACAAGGGATGGATGATCCCGCTGGTTTGGGCCGGAATGGAGACGTTTCGATCCTATATTCCGATCCTGGCGTTCCCGTGGAGTCTCTTGGCGGCACCACTGGGAAGGTATCCGGAGTTCATTCAAGGGGCTTACTTCGGCACGATCTTCTTGGTGAGTGCGGCCCTTGTGGCGGTAAATGTGTTGGCCGCAGAAGTTTTCGGAAAGCCGAAGGGCCGAACTTGGATCGCCATGGCAGTGTGGATCACAGTGTATCTGGCGCTCAACTTTGGCCGGGCAGCGATGCAGACGGATACCAAGCCGGTAAGGGTCGGCCTGTTACAACCGGGAGAAGACCTCGCCTTCGGCGATAGCAATACCGAGTTCACGCGCTTGTTATCTCGTTTTGGAGAACTCCTTCCGATTGCGCTGGATAGTGAGCCAGAACTGATTGTCATGCCGGAAGGAATCACTTCTGCGCCGACAATGCCGCCTTCGGTGCCGTTCTATCTTCCCGAAAAGACGCCGGTGCTTTTTGGCGGACAACGCAGTAAAAAGCCGACCTTTCAGAGCGCGTTTTTGTTTAGCAACCAATCTTGGAAGTACGCGGACAAAACTCGACTCGTCATTTTCGGGGAGTTTGTTCCGTTTCGGCAGTATCTCCCGAAAGGATTCAATCTGCCTTCGGGCGACTTGGAAGAAAGCAAAGATGGGCTGAAACAATTCACGTTGCCGTTTGCAAAGGTTGGACCCATCTTGTGTTTTGAGGCGCTTTTCCCGGATATCTCGTGGCGACACGCCAACTCGGGCACCACGATGATTGCCGTGATGAGCATCGATGACTGGTTCATGGGCACTCCTGCAATTGAGCAGTTGCGCACCGCATCGGTTTGGCGAGCGGTGGAAACCGGTAATCCGATTGCCCGCGTTGGAGGTCTCGGAGCAACTTTTGCCGTGACGGGGCGGGGTGTTGTCATTGACGAAGCCCCTATCGGACCTCCGGCAGCGATGGTGGTCGAGCTTCCAGTGCCCAAGAAGCCTTCCAGCTTTATCGGCACTTTGGCCTTTCCGGTGATCTCCCTTGGATTCTTCTGGGCCGGCGTCCTTTTCCGGTTCTCGAACCCGACTCACGGCAAAAAGAATCGTGGAAAGAATAAGGTGGTTTGATGAGTCGATTTGCGTCGCTTGAGGTTTTGCAGAGTCTGGTTCGGGCACCGGGACCGCCGGGGCAGGAGGGCGCTATCCGAGATGTTCTTGCGGGTTTTGTTTCCCAGATAGGGCTACCAAGCACGGTCGATGGCAAGGGAAATTTAAAAGTTGCCCTTGGTGAACCTAATCACATCGTTGTCACTGCCCACCTTGATGAGATCGCGCTGATGGTCACTTCGATCTCGGCGAGCGGCAAACTGAAAGTACGTGCACTCGGCGGTTTGCATCCTTGGAAGCTGGGCGAGTGCGCGGTGGACATTCTGGGCACACACGCGACTCTGCCCGGGATACTAGGCTTCGGAAGTATCCACACCGAGGATCCGCGAAGCAACACGGTTCGGGCCCGCAACGGAGCGTTGAAGTGGGACGATGCGGAGGTTTTCACCGGGATCTCCGCGAACGCACTTGCAGAAGCGGGGGTTCGGGTCGGCACGCGGGTCGTTATTGCCTCCGCTTCGCGTGATTTGGTGACGCTGCCGCATCATGTCGCGGGACGGTTCTTGGACGATCGCGCGGATTTGGCGGCTTGGCTGATCATCCTTGAGGCGTTCAAAGACGTTTCGGCGCCGATTACTTTCCTTGCTACGACCTCCGAAGAAGTCGGTGGCGAGGGTGCGCTTTACCACCTGAGCCGGAATCCGGCCGATATCTGCATCGCGCTCGAACTCGGGGCGAACGTGCCGGATGCGCCGGTGGAGCTTTCCGCTTCCCCAACAGTTTGGATGACGGACAGTTACTCACAGACGAGCGCCGCGGATGCGGATCTGCTGCACGAAATCAGCAAGTCTACGGGCATTTCTTTACAATATCAGGCGTTCTCTCGCGGTGGTAGCGACGCCTCGTGCGCGGCTTCACATGGGCTTTGTGCCAGGCCAATCACGCTGGGCTTGCCGATGGAAAACTCGCACGGACTAGAAATCATGCATGCTCAGGCTATTCCCAAGCTCGCGGAGTTCACCATTGCGCTCCTTCAAAAGCTGATCGCGTGATAACCTTGGTGAATGGTTATCCAAGGTCTGGCGTCGTTGCTGGAAGAGCCCGGTCAGCCGGCAGTCGTTCGAGAGATCTCAATCGATCCACCTTCCGCTGATGAAGTTCGGGTTGAGATCAAGTACAGCGGCGTATGCCACACCGACCTCACCGTAAAGGCACTTAACGGAAATGGAATGGCGTTCCCGATCGTGCTCGGGCACGAGGGGGCGGGAATTGTTGAGTCGGTTGGCGAGAACGTTAAGCACCTGAAGCCCGGCGATCCGGTGGTTTTGGCTTATCGCGCGCCTTGCGAGCAATGCCCGGCTTGCCGTCGGGGCGATCCTCGTCGATGCTACATGGCGCTTCGGCCCGGACCTCGCATCAAGCGGACTTCCGACGGCGCGGTGTGCTCGCCAGTCTTGCGATGCGGGACATTTGCGACCCACGCGGTGGTGCATTCTAAGGCGGCGATCAAGATGCCGGAAGAGATGCCGCTGGACCGAGCATGCCTGCTGGCCTGTGGAGTGATCACCGGCGTCGGTGCCGCGTTTAACACTACGCCAGTTGAGCGGGGGTCTCGCGTCGCGGTGATCGGATGTGGCGGAGTCGGGCTAAGCGTGATTCAGGGCGCGAAGATTGCCGGTGCGAAGCAGATTATTGCGGTTGATGTAAACCCAACGAAACTAGGTTGGGCTCGCGAGTTCGGCGCAACCGACGCGGTTAATGCGAAGTCTGGCGATCCGGTTGCGGCAGTTCGAGCTCTAACCGAAGACGGTTGGGACGGCGGAGTGGACTACGCCTTCGAAGCAACCGGGATTCCGATGTGCACGGAGCAGGCGATCAAGATGCTGGCGTATGGCGGCACGGCCACAACCATCGGCTTCCCTGCCGCGACGGATGCCGTGAACCTAAATCTAGGCGACATGGCGACGGGGGTCTATTGGAATAAGGCTTCCCTTCGAGTCTGCCACTGTGGCGATACCCTTCCGAGCCACGACTTCCCGATCCTGGCCGATTTGTATCTTAAGGGTCAGCTTAATCTGGATAAAATGGTGACGAATCGCATCAAGCTGGAACAGGTTGAAGAAGCGTTCCACGCCATGGAAACGGGCGACGTGATTCGCAGCGTTATCGAGTTCTGATCGAAATTGTTGCTTAAGGGTTGATCGGTAGATCAACCCTTAAGCGCGGGTGCTTTAGGCGACGCGGGGTCGCGCTGGTCGTGGGCCGCTGAACGGTCGGCCTGGTCCTTTCGGACTGCCGTGACGCGAGTTTGGACGGGCTCCGCCCTGTCCGCCACCGCCGCCACGATTTGCTCCTGGCTTCGGCTGGGCCTGAGGGGCACCGGCTGGGAAGTTGGTTGTCGATTTTGGCGACAGTTCCATCTTCGTCTTCATGATTCGCTCGATATCTCGAATGTCCTTGTGCTGGGCTGGAGTGGCGAGAGTGATCGCTCGTCCACTTGCGCCTGCTCGGCCAGTTCGACCGATGCGGTGAACATAGTCCTCCGCGCAGTCGGGAACGTCGTAGTTGATTACGAGTTCGATGTCTTTCACGTCAATGCCGCGAGCAGCAATGTCGGTGGCGACCAAGATTCGATATGAGCCGGACTTGAATCCGGTCATCGCTTCTCGGCGCTGGTTCAGGGTTCGGTCGGAGTGGAGTTCTGCCGCCGAGTGGCCCATGTTTCGAACCGTTTTGGCAAGCTTTCGCGCGCCGTGCCGGGTTCGAGCAAAGACCAAAACCGGTCCCTTCGATTCGTACAACAGGTCTTGCAGGGTGGACTCTTTCGCTTCGCCAGGAATGACGATGAGCTCCTGAGTCACGTTCGCAGCCGCGGTGCCGGGGCGAGCGATTTCGACCCGAACCGGATCTTGCAGATACTCATCGGCAAGCGATGCGATGTCCTTTGGCATGGTGGCGGAGAACAACAGCGTCTGCCGTGGCCATGGGGTTTGGGAGAGAATTCGGCGAATTGCCGGAGCAAAACCAAGGTCCAACATGCGGTCGGCTTCGTCGAGAACGACGATTGAGACAGCCTTGAGCGTCAGGTTTCGCTGCTTGAGGTGATCTTCAAGTCGACCAGGGGTGGCAACCACAACGGTGGGGTTCGTTTTGAGCTGGCTGATCTGCCGGCCCATCGGGGCGCCGCCAACGAGGAGGGCGGTGCGAAGATTGAGTTTTCGAAGGGTCTCTTCGATTTGGAGGGCCAACTCTCGAGTTGGGGCCATGACGAGGGCACACTGCCCTTTTTGCACTCGCTCTACGATGGGGAGGGCGAAAGCCAGTGTTTTGCCCGTTCCGGTCTGGGCGAGACCAATGACGTCCTTTCCGTCTACTGCAGAGGGAATGGTTGCCGCCTGGATCGGCGTAGGCGTTGAGTATCCGAGCTTGCTGAGCGTTGCGAGAGTTCGCGGGCTCAGGTGCAGACCATCAAAGCCTGCCGTATTTGGGGTTTGTAACATAAAAAACACCCGACGCAGAAATGCGTGCAGGCATCTCTATTATGTCGCTTTGTCTAGCCATTCCCACCAAAAAACCTTACACTTATCCGGTGAGTACCCAAGGAACGATTAACTGGCACGACCTAACCGTCCCCAATGCCGACGAAGTGCGCGATTTTTACTCCGCCGTTGTGGGCTGGACCTATGAAGGTTTGGACATGGGCGGATATGAGGACTACGTCATGAAGTCCCCTTCGGGAGATGGCGTATCGGGAATCTGTCACGCTCGTGGCGTTAACTCTGGAGTACCGGCTCAGTGGCTTCTCTACATCACCGTCGCGAATCTCGCGGAATCGCTGGAGAAAGTGGTGGCAAACGGCGGAGAAATCGTGTACCAATCGAACGGTGGCACCATGGCGGTCATTAAGGACCCGGCCGGTGCAGTTTGTGCGTTGTATGCCGAAGAGACAAATTCGGAAGTCGAAGCCGCCTAAAAGCCGTTAGAATGGCGGGAATGATTCGCTGGCGCACCCCTTTGGTCTTATCCTCATTCCTGGTTGCAAGTTCGGTACTGGCCCAAGTTCCGAGCCCGAAGGAGTTCTTTGGCCATGACGTGTGCGAGGACTATTGGCTTGCCAACTATCAGGACCTGACCAGGTATTGGCAGGCTCTGGCAAAGGCAAGCCCTCGCGCCCGCTTGGTCAGCATGGGCAAGACCGAGTTCGGGCGCGAGCAGTGGATGACGATCATCAGCGATCCGCTGAACCTGAAGTATCTCGAGCGGCACCGCAAAGTTAGTGAAAAATTCAGCCAAGCGGATTTTGCGACCGACGAGCTTGCCCGGGAAGCGGCGAAGAAAGCGAAGTCGGTGGTTTGGATTGATGGCGGTTTGCACGCCAACGAGGTCCTCGGCGCGCAGCAGCTTATCGAAACGGCGTATCAGCTCGTCAGTCGGACCGATGCCGAAAACAATCGGATCCTGAAAGACACGATCATCTTGCTCGTCCACGCGAACCCAGATGGCATGGATTTGGTGAGCAATTGGTACATGCGACAACCGGTCGCACGGCAACGGTCTCTCGCGAACATCCCCGAGCTTTACCAAAAGTACGGCGGCCATGACAACAATCGCGACTTTTACGCGATGAACATGGCGGAGACGCGGAACATGAACCGCGTGCTGTATGAGACGTGGCATCCGCAGGTGGTCTACAACCACCACCAGAGCGCGCCGAGCGGCACGATCATGTTCATTCCGCCGTTCCGGAACCCTTTCAATTACCACGTCGATCCGATCATCCAGACCGCGACGGATGTTGTCGGTTTGAACATGCACCAACGGCTCATCTCGGAAGGCCTAGGCGGGACGGTGATGCGCGACGGCGCGTCGTTCTCGGCTTGGTGGAACGGGGGACTGCGGACGACGACGTACTTCCACAACCAGGTCGGCATTCTCACCGAGACTTGGGGTAGCCCAAACCCGACAACCGTACCGTTTTTGACCGAACGGCAGATTCCTTCGATTGATCTACCCAAGCCGGTCGATACCCGCTTGTGGCACCTGAAGGACTCGCTGCAGTACGAGATTCAGGCGAACTACGCGATTCTCGACTATGCCTCTCGCTATCGGGAGAAGCTGCTCTTTAGCGTCTATCGTGCCGGAAAGAACTCGATTGAGCGTGGGCAGAAGGATTACTGGACCCGGTATCCGAGCCGAATCCGTGAACTGAAGGCGGAGGCGCTGACCAAGCCCGAACTGCGAGACGCTCGGGCGTACGTGATTCCGAAGAGCCAGGAGAACTGGGGAGCGGCTTGCCGGTTTGCGGAAGCATTACTGCGCACGGGGGTTCGCGTTGAGCAGTTGAAAGGTGACCAGTTTGGATATCCAGCTGGATCTTTGGTCGTTCGAACCGCGCAGCCATATCGACCACACGTTTTGGATATGTTTGAGCCGCAGGATTATCCAAATGACTTCCGTTATCCCGGCGGACCACCGATTGCGCCGTATGACAACGCGGGCTATACGCTGGCGTATCAGATGGGCGTTAAGTTTGACCGAGTGCTTGAAGAGCGAACGTACAGCGCCGTACCGATCAGTTCGGGCAAGAACCTCGTTGACCTTCCAACCACCGGTGCCGATACGGTTGCGCTTCCAGCGGGTGAGAACGAGTCGTTTGCGATTGCGAACGTGGCTTTGAAGGCCGGAATGAAGGTTGAGCGTTCCGCCGCTGGTGCGTTTGCGGTTTCGGGGGATCCAGCGAAGCTGGCGACCGTCCTTAAGGGTCGGAGCTACGGCCGAACGACGCAGGTGATGGATCGAAGTGCTACGACTCCGGTGAAGCCGGTCCGCATCGCGCTTTGGGATCGCTACGGCGGCAGCATGCCGAGCGGCTGGACGCGATGGCTGTTTGATGAGTTCGGTTTTAACTACGAAGTGGTGTACGGCGAGGACCTCGATAACGCTGATCTCGCGGCGAAATATGACGTGATTGTGTTCCCTTCCGGAGCGGTGCCGTCACAAGATTCGACTCGTGGCGCCACTAACCCCTTGGCCGATGATCCGACCATTTCGGCAGAGCTCAAGCGACGCTGGGCGAACATCTCGGTGAGCAAAACGATGCCGAGATTGAAGGCATTTGTTGAAGCGGGCGGGCATGTTATCGGGATCGGCAGCAGTGCGGGCAACTTGGCCAAGCACCTCAGTCTCCCAGCGATGAGCGCTTTACAAGAGGACGGGAAACCGATCCCGGACACCAACTTCTACATTCCCGGATCGGTGCTCAGCCTGAGACTGAATCCTGGACCGCTGACCCTTGGCTATAGCGACAAGGACTTAGACGTGATCTTTGATGACAGTCCGGCGTTCCTGTTGCCCGCCGACGCGCCGGTGTCGCCCGTGGCGACCTTCGTGACCGACAAGCCCCTCCGCTCGGGCTGGGCTTGGGGGCAGGAGAGGCTCAAAGGAACCACGGCCATCGTGGATGTCAGCGTTGGCAAAGGCAAGGTTGTGCTCTTTGGCCCAGAAGTCAACTTCCGCGGCCAGAGCCACGGATCGTTTAAGTTGCTTTTCAACGCCATTTTCCGGGCTGGCAAGTAAGGAACGCGGTACATTCTCGGTTGCCGCAAAGCATCCGATCCCATGTTGCTGTCCGTTTCCAACGTCCGAAAAGCCTTTAATGTCGATGTCGTCTTGGACGGGGTCACTTTTCGCTTGGAAAACCGAGAAAAAGTGGCTCTCGTCGGGCGAAACGGGGCCGGGAAAACCACCCTGCTTCGCATCATCACCGGGCAGTACAAGCCGGATAACGGATCTTGCAACCTCGCTCGCGGCGCGAAGATCGGCTACCTGAAGCAGGACATGCCGGTCACCAGCGGAAAGACCGTTCTGGAAGAAGCGCAGTCGGCCCGTGAGCATCAGCTCGAGCTGCAAGCTCGCCTCGAAGAACTGCAACTCAAACTGGATTCGGGCACGGCGAGCCAAGAGGATATCGACGAGTACGCCCTCGTGCACGAGCATTTCTTAGACGCCGAAGGCTATAGCGCCGAGACCGACATGCGCGCGGTTCTGAAGCGGTTGGGCTTTACGGAGGACGAGTTTGACAAGCCGACTTCGAAGCTTTCCGGTGGGGAGCGAACGCGGCTTGCGCTTGCCCGGCTGCTGCTCGAGGAACCCGAGCTATTGATCCTCGACGAACCTACGAACCACCTTGACCTTCAGGCGACGGAATGGCTCGAAGGCTGGATCAAGGCCTACCATGGCGCTGTCTTATTGGTAAGTCACGACCGAACGTTCTTGAACAATACGGCCGAGCGGGTTCTTGAACTACGGCAACAACAAGTCTTTGCCTACCCTGGTCCATTCGAGAAGTTTCTTGATCTTCGAAAGGAAGAGGATGCCCGGCTTGCCGAGGTTGCTCGTCAGCAGGATCGCGAAATCGCGAAGATGGACGAATACGTTCGGCGGTTTATGAACAGCCAGCGAACCGCCCAGGCGCGGGGTCGGTTGAAGCTCATGAACCGGCTCATCGAGACGAAAGTCGAATCTCCAAAGAACGACCGCCAAATGCGCGGCGGATTCGGAGAGGCAGCGCGATCGGGCGATATTGTTCTGGCAACGCAAAAGCTGGACGTCGGCTTCCCAGGAACGACGCTCATCAAAGGTTTGGACTGGACGGTCCGAATCGGCGAACGATGGGGCGTGATTGGCGAGAACGGTGCTGGCAAATCAACGCTCATCAAGGTCGCCATGAACGAGCTAGAAGCCCAAGGCGGCATGGTTCGACTTGGTAGCAACGTCACCGCGGGTTACTTCACGCAGGACGCCAGCGACCTAGACCCGGAAGAGTCGCCGCTGGACTACTTCGTCTTCGGCCTTGACCTCAAGCCACCCGATGCGCGAAACCTTCTGGGGCGATTCTTGATTACGGGAGACGACGTCTATCGTCCGATCAAGACCTTAAGCGGCGGTGAAAAGAACAAGCTTTCGCTTGCCAAACTTACCCATTTGAACCCGAACCTTCTCGTTTTGGACGAGCCTACCAACCACTTGGACATGGCGAGTCGAGATGCTTTGGTCGATGTTCTGCGAGAGTACAAAGGCACGCTCATCATGGTCTCGCACGACCGATGGTTGCTCAGTCAAATCGCGGACAACATCCTCGATGTCAAGAAATCGGGCTGCGTCATCTACAACTCCACCTTCGACGACTACCGTCGCGGCGCAACGATCGCACCGAAAGTCCAGCCGAGCAATCAGAAGAAGGTCGTCGAGGAACCCAAGGAGCCTAAGCTTTCCCCGCGCGAACTCAGCAAGGAAATCGAGCGGACGGAAAAGTTGATCTCCGAGCTCGAGAATCGCATCTCTGATCAGGAAGAGGACATTAAGGACATCGAAGCAGACTTGGCGAACCTGAAGCCGGACGCAGACATTCTGGCCCTTACCACCGAGTACCAAGTCGCGAAGGAAGCCCTCGAAGGCACGATGTCGGCGTGGGAGGAGCAAAACATTCGGCTCGAAGAACTGAACGCTCAGCGCGCTGGCTAGTGCGGTAACTTCCCTGCATGCAATATCGGCAGTTCGGCAAGACGGACATGAAAGTGTCCGCAATCGGCTACGGCACCTCGGAGATCGGTTTCCGCGAAACACCCCAAGACGTTGTCGATGATCTTCTGAACGACGCGCTCGATGCCGGGCTAAACATCATCGACACCGCCGAGTGTTACCGAGACAGCGAAGAGAAAATTGGCAAAGCGGTCAGTCACCGCCGAAGCGAGTTCTACTTGTTCACGAAGTGCGGTCACACGAGCGGCATGGAGGGCGAAGATTGGGAGCCCGAAATGCTTCGAAAGCAGATCGACCGATCTCTCCAGCGCTTGCAGACCGACTACGTTGACCTGATCCAGCTTCACACTTGCTCGCTGGAACTCCTTCAGAAAGGAGAAATCATCGAAGTTCTGGAGGAAGCCAAGGCGGCCGGAAAGGCGCGCTACATTGGCTACAGCGGAGACAACGATGCGGCGAAGTTCGCGGTGGAATCTGGCCGATTTGACGCCCTCCAATGCTCGGTCAACGTGATGGATCAGGCCAACATCACGAACGTGCTCCCATATGCCGCGGAGCGCCAAGTTGGAGTCATCGTAAAGCGTCCGGTCGCAAACGCCGCGTGGCTCTCTGAGCCCGAGGAAGGGCTCTACGCCCGACCGTATTGGGAGCGCTATCAAGTTCTCCAGTACGCCGCGCTGCAGACGGCAAGCGACGAAGCCGTAGCCCGAGCATTGAACTTTACGCTGAGCCAGCCGGCAGTTTGCACAGCCATCGTGGGTTCTTCATCAAAGAGTCGGTTCCGCCAAAACGTTGAGAACCTCACCCGCTACCCAGCGGATGAGGCCCTCAATATGGAATTCCGCCGAAGATGGCAGGAAGCGGCTCCGTCAGACTGGCACAGCCTGACCTAACCGTTTAGTGCGCTTCTTCGATCGCAGGTGTATCGGCCGGAGCGTGCTTTGGCCGAACCCGGAGGTTGATCGCCTCAACCAGAATGGCGAAGGCCATGCTGCAGTAGATGTATCCCTTCGGTATCTCGAATCCGGTTCCTTCGGCGATGAGGCTTGTACCGATCATGATCAAGAACGAAAGCGCCAAGACCTTGACGGTCGGGTGCTTCTCAACAAATCGAGCAATCGGTCCGGAGTAGACCAGCATGAAGGCCACCGCACCGATGACGGCAACGATCATGATCGAAACTTCTTTGACCATTCCAACCGCGGTAATCACGCTGTCGATTGAGAATACGACGTCCAGCAGCAAGATCTGAGCGAGGATCGCCGAGAGTTTTGGCTTCGCATTGGCATTGTGTGCATCGTCGGCACCTTCCAGTTTATGGTGAATCTCCTTGACCGCTTTATAGATCAAGAAGACGCCACCGAGGATCAGGATAAGGTCACGCGCGGATATCTCCGCGATGTGATGATCCGCAATGCCGGGAATCGTAAAGATTGGCTTGGTTAGGCTAACAATCCAGCTTGCCGATAAGACCAGCAAGATTCGCGAAATCAGCGCGATACCGAGCCCCATCTTTCGGGCCTTTTCTTGCTCTTCCTTGGTCGGCAACTTGCCGGCCAAGATCGAGATGAACACGATGTTGTCGATGCCTAGGACGATCTCCAACAGCAAAAGCGTGAGGAGACCGGCCCAGGCCGCCGGTGAACTTACCCATTCAAACACGATATGAGAGTATGACGGACTAGCTCGTTACTTTCCACGCCTTCGTGACTTTCTTACCGGCTTGTTCGATTTCAAGGGTGTATTCGCCGACCGGAACATACTTCGGACGTCGCGCCTCAAACGGGTCGGCCAACACTTCATTCGCGTCCTTTGGCTTTCTTCCCTTGATGTCAATCGGGGCCTTGGAGCCCTTCGCCAATTCTAGCGAGAACGAAATGGCATTGAAACCTCGGACGAGATCGAGATCTTGCGAGTGGACGACCTTACCGTCCTTGTCCAGCAACCGAACCGTTGCCTTCCCGGCTTCTTTCGCAAAGACGTTTCCGCTTGCCATCGGTGCGTTTGGATCGGCTGAGTTCCAAGCATCTCCTCGTCGGTAGCCCCAAGTTGGCAGCCTTCGGACGTCGGCTAAGTCGATGATCGTGAGGTCTTTGCTCGTCAGGTCTGGCTTTAAGGCGCGAACCCACTTCAGCGGCAGCACCCACGCTCCGCGCGAGTGGCTCGCGATGACGAGGTCATCGGCGCGTTCTTGGATAACGAGATCGTGAACTGGGGAGTTTGGCAAGCCGCCGTGAAGGGTCATCCATTCCTTTCCACCATCGAAAGTTACGTACACGCCCATCTCGGTGCCGACGTACAGGATGTTCTTGTCTTTGGGGTCTTCGCGGACTACGTCGATCGATTCGTTTGGCAGATTACTGGCGATGCTCGACCACGACTTCCCTTGGTCGGTTGATTTCCAGAGATACGCCTTGAAGTCGTCTTCTCGATATCCCGTCTGAGAAACGTAAACGGTGTTCACGTCGTACTTCGACGCGACCACTCGAGTCACCCACTTATCGGGGGCTGGAGTGTTGATGTTGGTCCAGGAGTAGCCACCGTTCGGCGTCATTTGCACGTTGCCGTCGTCGGTTCCAACGTAGATCAGGCCGAACTTCAGCGGACTCTCGCTGACGTCTTTGATCGTCGAGTGCGGGACATCGCCGTTCGGTCGGTTCTTGGTTAGGTCGCCACTAATCGCTTCCCAGTTTCGACCCTGGTTGAACGATCTGTGCAACTTTTGAGAACCTAAGTACAGGATATCGGGCTGGTGCGAGCTGATGACCAGGGGCGAAATCCAGTTGAATCGGAGCTCCTGACCTCGGATATCGGACCTTGGCGTTATGGGTCTTGCTTGGGGTGCGGCGGCGTCAATCGCGAAGTGCTGACCGAACTGGTAGGCCACGTAGACAAGGTCGCCATCATTTCGTGGATCGACCGCGATCGCGCTGCCATCGCCGCCGAACAGATCCTTCCAAAGGGACTTGTCGGATCGCCCCGGTACATAGGTGCTCGGCCCTCGCATGGTGCCGTTGTCCTGGTTGCCAACGATGATGTTGTAGGGCCGCTTGTTGTCGACCGCAACCGTGGTTGCCTGGGCCAGGCTCAGGTTGTTGATGTGCCGAACGGTGGTGCCGCCGTCGTAGCTCAGATAGACGCCGCCATCGTTGCCGATCCAAACCTTGTTTGGGTTCTTCGCGTTGTGAAGCACGGAGTGATGATCCACGTGGGCATCTTCCGCAATGCTCTCCCACGTTTTGGCACCGTCACGGCTGCGAAGCAACGGTACGCCGGTGATGAACACTTCATCGGGATTTGTTGGGTGAACAAAAATCTTGCCCCAGTAGTAGCCACCAATTCCGCCGATCGGTGCTTGCTTCTTCCACGTTTTTCCGCTGTCATCCGACCGGTAGACCTCGGATTGGAGAATGTCGCCGGTAAACATGTCGGGATAGGCAGCCAGCAGCTTTGCCTTCACGTCCGCGATGGTCATCTTGCCTGCCTTTGCTTGCTCGATGACCTCGGAAGCTTTGAGCTCGGCCCGTCCGTAACCTCGAAGGAAATCATCGAGCGGCTTTACTTCCAGTTGCTTCAAAGTCTCATCGGTCAGCAACAAGAATCGACTTGGCGTTAAGCGGCCGGATGGCTGCTTTTCGTCTCGGTAGTTCCAATCTGGATCAATGTCTTGGTTATCTACGAAGGCGTAAACCACGTTTGGCTTACCGGGGCATAGGGCAAGGCCGGTTCGGCCCGCCGCGTTTCCGGTAGGAAGATCGGTGATTTTCGCCCAGGTGTTGCCGCCATCGACGCTGCGGTAGGCCGCGCTGGCTTCGCCGCTCTCACGGAAGTTCCAAGCTCGTCGATCCCGGTCCCACATGCTGGCAATGATGATTCTTGGGTTCGTCGGATCTTGAACCACGTCAATCGCGCCGGTGTACTCGTTCGACTTGAGGATGAGTTTCCAGGTCTTGCCGCCGTCGGTCGTTTTGTAGAGTCCTCGCTCCTCGTTCTGGCTGTAGAGGTGGCCAAGGACCGCGACGTAAACGGTGTTTTCGTCCTTTGGATCAATGATGACCTTGCCGATGTGGTGGCTTTCGGGCAGTCCAACGTTCGCCCAGGTCTTGCCGGCGTCGGTCGACTTGAACACTCCCGTTCCGGCGTAGCTGGTTCGTTGACTGTTGGATTCGCCTGTTCCGACCCAGAGCGTCTTGCCGTCTTTGCTCACCGCAATGTCGCCGATGCCGTAGGTGCTCTGGTCGTCAAACAGCGATTCCCAGGTGATTCCATCGTCCTTGGTACGGAACAAGCCGCCGGTGGCAAAAGCAACGAAGACCGTATCTGGATCGCTTGCCGGGGATTCAATGTCAATGACCCGTCCACCTTGAATCTCTGGGCCGACATTTCTCCACTTGACTCCGCCAAAGTAGCTTGCGGCCTTTAGCTTTTCGCGAGCATCGCGGGCGGCCAATCGTTCGGCGGCAGAGGTTCCTTTGACCGCCGTCGGATGGAACTTCGTTCGTTCCGCGTTCTTATCGAGCCGAGGCCCTTCTTGAGCCATCGAAATCGAAACAAGAGAAAGGGCTAGAAACGCGAGACTTCCACGCATGATCGGTGCTTTTACCCGGCAATCAGGTTCAACCGTTGGGTGGTGCCAGTATTTTTACGTTATCCGACCCGTTTTGTCATCTTCAGGTGCGGAATTCCGACTTCTAAGAAGGGGTCACCGACTGCTGCATAACCCATCGCTTCGTAGAAAGGGACCGCAACTTCTCGGGCGTGAAGGGAGATTTCGCCGGTATCAACAAACGCTTCTGCCGCTTCGACCAAACGCTTCCCGATTCCTTGTCGCTGTCGATCTGGAGAGACCGCCACTTGCCGCATTTTGAATTGGCTTTCCCACTTGATGATCTCGACACAACCTAGCGTTCCTTCGTCACGATTCGAAACTAACCGTGATGGCCCGTTGCGAACGAGACTTAGGCAACCCACGAGATCGTCTCCGTCCCACAAACCAAAGTGAAATTGGTCGGCTTCGGATGCCAATTCGGCAGCCGTGAAATCTAGCCCCAAAGGCAGCCGAAGAACCCGCCGTCGAAGCTCAACGGCGGCGGCGTACTCTGGGCTTCCGTGTACGATTTGACTGACCGTCATCGTTACGCCTTCGGCAACTTCTTCTTAGGGCTTGCCTTCTTGGTGGTGGCCTTGGTTACTTTTTTAGCGGCGGGCTTTGGAGCCGCCTCCTTCTTTGGTGCGGCCGCCTTCTTCGTTGTCGCCGTCTTTCGCAACGGCTTTCGTGGAGCCGCTGGTCCAGCTTCTCGCTTCCGGTCTAGCAGCGCTTTGGCCTCTTCGGCGGTGAACTTCGCCGGGTCGATGCCCTTTGGCAGCGTCGCGTTGGTCGTTCCATCTGTGACGTAGGGTCCAAACCGACCGGCGAGCACCTTGACTGGTCCAGCCGCACCTTCGATCTCGCCAAACTCTGCGATCGGAGCGGATGCCTTTCGAACCGGACGACCTCTTGGCATCGCCAAAATTTCAACCGCGCGGTCCACGTCGATGTCCATCGCGAGTCGCCAATCTTCTACCGTTCGCCGTTCTTCGCCGGACTCCAGGTACGGACCAAACTTTCCGATTCGGAATTCGATCGCCGCGTTCGTATCCGGGTGCTTGCCGATCGTCTTCGGTAGCGAACACAGATAGTTCAGATCTTCCTGACTCAGGGTCTTCGGATCAGCGTCCGGCGGAAGCGAAACCCAGGTTGGCTTCACCTTGTTCTCAACTTCCTCTGGGGTCCGCTCGACTTCGAGGTAGTAGCCCTGGCGATACTTGAGGATCAATCTTCTGCCGGTCGTCGGATCAAAGCCGATGCTCTCGGCCGGGGCGGACTTCTTGTTCAGAAGTTCGACCGCCATATCCACCGTCAGGTCAGCAGGAGCGACATCGTCGGGAATATCGGCAAATCGCTTTGTCGTGGCATCGCCGTGCTGCAAGAACGGTCGACCGTCTTTACCATTTCGAACAATGATGTCCGCCGCATCTTCGGGGTGCTGGCCCACGAGCACATTCGGATACGCGATTTCTCGCTTTCGCGCATCAACCAAGGTCTTGAGTCCTCGCTCGCCAAGGAAGAATCCATCAAGGTAGCTCTTTGAGTTCTCTTTTCCTTCCGAAATTTCGTCCAGCACTTCATCCATTCGTGCGGTGAAGCCGAGGTCCATGAGCTCTTGGAAGTTGTTTTCAAGAACTTGGAAGGCGAAGAAGGCCCGGAATGTTGGTACGAGTTGTCGGCCCGCTTTTCGGACGTAACCTCGATCCACGATCACGGAGATGATGCTGGCGTACGTGCTCGGGCGACCGATGCCCATCTCTTCCAACTTCTTGATCAGCGTTGCGTCGGTGAAGCGGCTTGGCGGCTTTGTCTCGTGAATCTGCTCGTTAAGATCACTGAGGGCCACTTCCATACCTTCAGTTAGTCGCGGCAACATTCGATCGGCCGGTTCGGCCTCTTCTTCTCTGGTCTCCGTGTAAAGCCGGCGGAAACCATCAAACAGAACCTGCTTTCCGCTGGCTCGGAAGGTGAGCGTGGTGTTCTCGGCCTGCGTCGTGACGTCAACTTCGGTTCGCAACACTCGGCTCGGGAGCATCTGCGAAGCAATGGCGCGCTGCCAGATGAGCGTGTAGATCTTGAGCTGATCGTCGTTTAGGTACCGGGCAACGTCCTGGGGGCGTCGATTGGCGTCGGTTGGTCGGATGGCTTCGTGAGCCTCCTGGGCGTTTTTAACTTTGCTCGTGTACTGCACCGGTTTGGCCGGTAGACAGTCGGAATAATTCTTCGTGATGAAGGCGCGCATTCCGCTAATGGCTTCGGCGCTCAGGCTGAGGCTATCTGTACGCATGTAGGTGATGAGACCAACTTGCTCGCCTCCGAGGTCGACGCCTTCGTAAAGGGTCTGTGCGATGCGCATCGTACGGTCGGCCGCGTAGCCAAACTTTCGGTTCGCGTCCTGCTGGAGAGTCGTGGTCATGAACGGAGGCGCCGGTTTTTCCGTGCCTTCCGTCGTATCGAGTCGCGAAACGACGTACGGCTTCGCTTCTTTTGCCAGTCCGGCAAGCTCGGCGGCTCGCTCTTGGGATATCCAAAGCACCTTGTCCACGCGGCCGTCCCGCAGTTGTCCGGTCGTGTCCTCGAAGTCGGAACCGTTGGCAACGCGCAGACCATCAACCTCTTTCAGTTCGGCTTGGAACTTCTGCTCGCTTGCTTCGAACTCGGCTTTAAGATCCCAGTAGGTTGCGCTGCGGAAGTTCTTGCGCTCCATCTCGCGCTCGACGATGATCTTTACCGCTGGGCTCTGGACTCGTCCCGCGCTCAAGTTCTTCATCACCCGCGACCAAAGGACCGGGGAAAGGGTGTAACCGTACAGTCGGTCTAGAATTCGCCGAGTTTCCTGAGCCTCGACAAGGTGACCATCGATGTCTCGGGGTGCCTGAAGGGCTCGCTGGATAGCATCACGCGTGATTTCGTGGAAGGCAATTCGCTGAACCTTGACCGACTTGTTGGGCTTCAGCACTTGGAGAAGGTGCCAGGAAATGGCCTCACCTTCTCGGTCTTCATCCGTTGCGAGGACGAGGGTGTCTTTGCCCTTCATCGCATCTCGAAGCTTCTTCACCTGCGCCGCTTTCTCGGGCGGAACCTCATAGAAAGGCTCAAAGCCGTTGTCCACATCGACCGCATAGTCGGACCACCACTTCTTCCGAAGATCGTCGGGAAGCCCTTTGGCATTGGGCATCAAATCTCGGATATGCCCGATGCTGGCATGGACTTCATAGTCCGAGCCGAGATAGCTGCCGATGGTCTTTGCCTTGGCGGGCGATTCTACGATGACGAGTTTGGTTGCCATGGAGTTTTGCGGAAATGTCCGAAGTTACGAGTACGAGCCGATACGAAAAGTCACACCAGCTTCGCCTAGTCTGTCAAAGGTCTACGCTGAATTGCCTCGTTTTGACGGATATCGGCTGAACATTGTGAATTCTCCGGCGAAGTCCTTGCCTGTTGCTTCGTCTTGAATGTCGCGCATTGGATGCGCATGCCTTGTGAGGCGTTAAATCATGAACGGATTCAGGCGACAATTTGCACCCCTTCTCGTTATCGCGGGAGCCCTTCTGTCCATCGGCGCCTCGCCGATCGCGAATCGACCGAACACCGCTCGCCAGCCGAGCGCCGAAACGCAGTACTTTGGCCTCTTCGCCAAGGGTCAGCGCATCGGCTACACCTCCTCCAAAACTTCGCAATCGACCTGGAACAACAAGCCTGCGATCTATACGGACTCAACCACGGTGATGAATGCCGAACTCATCGGGGCAGCGCTCAATCTGCGTTTGGACAGCAAGACTTGGACCAGTCCAAACGGAACGCCTTTCCAAATGCGGTTCAAGGTTGCCAGTGCGGGCCTGACTCAGAACGTCGAGGCCTACTTCGAAGGCAAATCGGTTCGCCTCATTATTGACAACATCGGCAAGAAGACTACGTCTCGCATCCCGGTGCCAACCTCCGGATTTATCATCGATGATCCTCTGCCGTTGGTTGCTTCGGGGCGCCTCAAACCTGGCGACAGTACGAAGTTTTGGGTTCTCGACCCGATGACGGTCTCGTTCATCGAGAATGAAGTGAAGTACCGAGGCAAAGTGAAGATCACTACTGAGGCCGGCGAAGTTAACGCCGACTTCGTTGAAATTATCGATCCACGAGTTTCGACCAAGGTGTACTTGGGGCCGAAAGGCGACCTCATACGAGCCGAGAGTGCCTTGGGCATCGAGATCCGCTCCATACCGAAGATTGATGCGCTCGCTAAACCAACAGGCCTCGCCGTAGACCTTGCCGATGTCACCCGCGTTCCGGTAGCGGACCCTATCGAGGATGCTCGCAACCTGAAGCTTCTGACATTGGACGTGGAAGGCGGGGATATGAACCTTGTGAAGTCCGATGAGCATCAGTCGGTGTCTAAAATTGGAGAAGGTTGGCGCGTTTCCATCCATCCGGTGGACATGGTTGTCGGGGCGACGGTTTCCAAGGCCACGGAAAGCGACAAGAAGTCTTGGCTCAACGCTTCATTGCATATTCCGGCCACATCGCCTAAGTTCCGCGCATTGGCTCGAAAGATCACCGGCGGCACGAACGATCTTGCCAAGGCAACCCGTTCTATTCATCAGTACGTTCACACCAACATGAAAACGAATGCGGGAATGGGTGTGTTGCGAAACGCCGAGCAAGTGCTTGGCTCGATGGAAGGGGTTTGCCGAGATCACGCGATTTTGACAACGACCCTTTTCCGCGCGGCAAATATTCCGGCGCGCCTTGTCGGGGGAATGATTTACTCCGACGGAGCGTTCTACTACCATGCGTGGACCGAAATCTGGGACGGCTCGCAATGGGTGGGAGTTGATACAACTTTGCCCGAAATGCCCATTTCGGCCGTCCATTTGAAGTTGGCGAGCGGTAACGTAGATAAAGCGTTCTCGTTTAAGTTCTTGGCAGACACGAAAATTAAGGTTGCCAAGACCTTGAGTCGATAGCGTGACCGGCGGGTCCGGGTGAGTTCATGAGCCAAACCGAAAAATCCAGCAGAACAAGCGAACTCCTAGTCGGCGTTAGAAGCCGAGCGGGCGCCGTGGTTCTGCTGGCTTTTTGTTTGTTCAGCGCCATCGTGTTCGGCTTTGCCGGTCCGCAGGTGATGGATGCCCTTTATGGGCAGATCTCAACCATCTGGCCGCGAATCAGTGATCGGCCCACGCAGTTCAGTTTCCCTCGCGTTCCCGCGACCATCATCCCGCTCGGTTTTCTTGGCGGGATTGTTGGAATCATCATCGGCGGGCGCTTTGTCCGATCGATGGAAAAGCTCGGCATGCGCTGGGACAAGATGGACGTGGGCGACAAAGTCACCCTGTTTCTCGGTGTCTTTGCCGGACTGGTTGCCGCGGTTCCGTTGCTCCAAGTTTTCCAGTTCCTCAACCTAGAGCCAGCCATCCGGGTGCTCTTGTATCTTGCGGTAACCACCGGCCTTTCGGCGCTGAGCGTGTATGCGCTCTGGTCAATGGCGGACATTCTGCCGTGGAACAAGTCGCGTGGCAAAGCTCGACGCAGCGGGATCAAGATTCTCGACACGAACGTCATCATCGACGGCCGAATATACGACGTTGCAAAAGCCGGATTTCTTGAAGGTCAACTCTATATTCCAAAGTTTGTTCTGGAAGAGCTTCAGTACATCGCCGATTCTAGCGACGCCCTGAAACGGCAGCGAGGACGTCGCGGCCTTGAGGTTCTAAAGCACATGCAGGCCGACTTCCCGATCGAGATCGGGACCCAAGATAAGAACGCGCCGGATATGCCGAAAGAAGTCGACGCCCGGATCGTCCGGTTGGCGAAACTTCTGGGAGCCGACGTCGTGACAAACGACTTCAACTTGAACCGAGTAGCGACTCTGCAGGACATTCGGGTTTTGAGCCTTAACGACCTCGCCCTTGCGCTTCGCACGAACATTCTTCCCCAGGAAAACCTTCCTCTCAAGATCATTCGTGAGGGTAACCAATACGGCCAGGGGGTCGGCTACCTGGATGACGGAACAATGGTTGTTGTCGAAAACGGCCAGCCGTTCATCGGCGAAACGGTCGAAGTATTGGTCACCCAGGTCATTCAAACCGAGCGCGGAAAGATGATTTTTGCCGAGGTTGATGGCGCAGAAGAGATACCAAGTCGACGCCGGGCTCGTAGAGCCTCCTGATGAAAGTGATTGCGGCCATTCTCGCCGCTGGACGCGGAACCCGCTTTGGCCGAGATAAATTGGCCGTTTCCGTTGGAGATCGTCCAGTGTGGCGTTGGTCATACGATGCCTTCGCCAATCACCCTGAGATTGATGGCGTGATTTTGGTTGGTCGACCGGACAACCTGGAGACGCTGCAACAGGTTCCGGCTATTGCTCATGTGCTCGGAGGGGATCGACGACAAGACTCGACCTTCGCGGCAGTAGGGGCCTGTCCGGAGGGGACGGAGATTCTTTTGGTCCACGATGGAGCTCGGCCGTTTGTGGATGAGGAAACCATTTCGCGGGTGGTTGCCACTGCGCGGAGCTGCGGGGCGGCGGCGGCTTGTGTTCCGGTGGTGGACAGCATCACATCCGTCGCCGATGGATCGGTGACGTCGTTGGACCGCACTACCCTAAGAGCCATGCAGACGCCGCAAGGGGTACGGGTTGATTGGCTCCGCGAAGCACTCGCGAAGGCCGCCACGGAGTACACCGATGAACTCTCGATGGTGCAGTCGCTCGGACATTCAGTGCAACTGGTCGACGGGAGCCCGGAGAATTTCAAGGTCACCCATGCTTCGGATGTGCTTCGCGCCCGAGCAAAATTTGGCGGTCCGCTCACCCGAACCGGGTTCGGTTACGACGTGCATCGATTCAGTACCGATCCGGACCGCACTTTGATGCTCGGAGGAGTTGCCTTTCCCGGAGCAACCGCGCTTGATGGACACTCGGATGCAGATGTCCTTCTCCACGCTGCCACGGACGCGATCCTCGGGGCTCGCGCAGACGGCGATATCGGCGTGCATTTCTCCAACACCGATCCTCGCTGGCACGGCGCACCCTCGATCAGGTTCCTTGAGTTCGCTTATGAGCGAGCGAAATCGGCAGGTTATACGCTCGTCAACTTAGACATTGCGGTGGTTGCCGAGAAGCCGAAGATCATGCCCAAGGCCGAACAGATGCGTCAGACAATTGCCCGTGCTCTTGGCGTTTCCGATTCGCAAATCTCCATCAAGGCCACGACGAACGAAGGGATGGGCGCGATCGGACGAGAAGAAGGCATTGCCGCATGGGCAGTGGCGACCTTGCGCGAAGCTTAGTTTTGGGACGCGAACACGACAAGTTCAACTCGCGCCGCCCCAGCTGACTTCAGGACCTTTGCGCACTCACGGGCCGTTCCGCCGGTGGTAACCACGTCGTCAATGACGAGCACATGTTTGCCCGCCAGATTCAATTGGGATTGAAAAGCGCCGACCAAATTGGTGCGTCTATCTTGCGCGGATAGTCCGACTTGG
Organism: Chthonomonas calidirosea; assembly: GCA_945882415.1. GTDB lineage: Bacteria > Armatimonadota > Fimbriimonadia > Fimbriimonadales > Fimbriimonadaceae > Fimbriimonas > Fimbriimonas planktonicus. The sequence goes on along the minus strand of CAMCWC010000001.1, from coordinate 37,730 downwards.
GGACGAGTGAATCGGATACGGCGCAGGAGATCTTGGCGTTCGGACCTTGGAAACTCAGCACACAGTAGCTCGGCTTGGTTGAATCCGCGGGAGCACCATCGCAAGAGATGGATCGGGACCGGACAGACAAAGTCGTAGGTCAGCCCAGTTGCTACCCGGACAATCTCGGCTGCCATAAATGGCGCAAGGCTCGTTGACCGGTTAAATTTCAGCTTACGAACCGCCTGCCCTGCCCGGCCTTCGTAGCCATAAGCTGCATGCGCCGCGTCCAACTCCCCCAACTCAATGATGATGGGTCCAGGGGCGACCATCTCGGCGCGACACTCGCCACAAGGAGAATTCTCCCCAATGGCATGGCACAGGGCGCACTTGCGCGGGAACAAGAACTCGAGTGGATGAAGGTTCAGTTATCTGAGGCGAATCGCATCATGCTCATCGTAGGTTCGAAAGGAATGAGGCCGAGTCGAGTTGCCGCTCGGAAAGCCTGCACCCGGTTGTTGACCTGGAGTTTGTCGTAGATGTTTGCGAGATGGAAATCTACCGTTCGCTTGCTGACGTAAAGGGAGTCTGCGGCTTCCTTGCTACTGTGGCCAGCGGCAATAAGTCCGAGGACTTCGACTTCACGTTTTGTTAAGCGAACCGGACGTGAGACCGGCGTTGGCGACGTTGCTTCTACCATGCGTAAGAACCTTTCTTTAAGTAAGTGAACTCTCGGTGCTCAATCGCACCTAAAGTGAGTTCCAAAATACGAAATCACTGAACGTCAGAATCTTACAGCGAATTTACCGGTATTTCGTACACAAGTTCAAATTTGCGAACTATGGAGCACTATTCAGCGTCACGCGAAAGTGTGATTCGGGCACCTTCAACCGTACCACAAACGAGCGCGTTACCCTTATATCCGTTGGTATCTCCAATAGCCTCTTGGTACCGCCGGATCACCGTTTCCGAAAACTGATCTGCATGGTCTTGGTGGACCAAGGCAACACAAGCGCCACCAAAGCCAGCGCCGGTGAGTCGCGCGCCGATGCCACCTTCGGTAATCCTGGCCGCTTCCGCCATCGCGTCAAGTTCTGGGCAGCTCACTTCGTAGTCGTCGCGAAGGCTCTCGTGGCTTTCGCGCATCAGGCTCCCAACGAGTTCCGTATCGGACGTTCGTAAAGCATCGACGAACTCTAGCGTCCGGATATTCTCGGTGACCACATGCTTGGCACGCGGGTAGTTCGCACCAACAGCATCGCGATTGGCTTCAAGGTCTTCAAGCGAAACATCCCGTAGGCTGCCGGCACCAAGTTTCGCGGCAACGGCCTCGCAAGCAGAGCGACGTTCGTTGTATGCCGACTTCGTGAGTGCTCGCGCCTTCCCCGTTTCCAGCAAAACGATCTTCCACTCCGACGGGATTGGCGCGTACGTGATTTCGAGCGAACGCGTGTCAAGGAACATGGCTTGCCCGGCGCGGCCGTTGGCGCTGGCCATCTGGTCCATGATTCCGCTTTGGACGCCTACGAAGCCATTTTCGCAACGCTGACCGCGGATGGCGAGTTCGCTCGGGGTCAGGGTTCGGCGCATCAGGGCGAGCCAAGCGGTGCCAATGGCCATTTCAAGCGCTGCACTCGAGCTCACGCCGCTGCCCATGGGGATATTGCTGGAGACCGCAAACTGCGCGTCTGGCACGGGAATCCCGATCTCTCGAAAAGCCCAAGCCATTCCTGCGATGTAGCGCGCCCAGCCATGAACATTTCCCGGCTCCACTCGATCCGCAAAAAAGGAATGTCCCGGACCGGTTTGTAACGAAACGACGGAGGTTTCACCCTCGGTTAGGCTGGCCGCTACCCAAGTTTCACGATCAATGGCGGCGGGAAAGACGAACCCCTCGTTGTAGTCGGTGTGCTCGCCAATGAGATTGACTCGCCCGGGAGCGACCGACACGACGGACGGATCGGTTCCGAACTGGTCGTGGAAAAGATTACTGACTGCCTGCAGCGCCATGAATGAGAATCGTACCGGTAACCTTCATGGCATGTCTGACCCCAAGTTAATCGAGATTCAAAACTGGCTCCGCGCCCACGAAGATGATCTGCTCCGCGACACCGTCGCTATGTTGCAAATTCCATCACTCGAATCCGAAGCGATGCCAAATGCGCCTTACGGCAAGGAAAACCGAGCCGCGTTGGATTTGGCTTTGTCGCTTTCAGAACAAGCAGGGATGCGGGTCACGGACCTTGAAGGTCACCTGGGGTACGCCGAGTTTGGATCCGGGGACAAGATGATCCTTTCCTTGGGACACCTGGATGTCGTGCCAACCGGTCCGGGCTGGAAGCACGATCCCTTTGGTGCAGAGATTGAGGATGGCTACATCTACGCTCGAGGAACAACGGATGACAAGGGTCCGACAATGGCGTCGTTCTATGCCATGAAGGCCATCCAAGCGGTCGCTCCAGACTTAGGCGTTCGCTTCCGACAGGCGTTTGGCTGCAATGAAGAGTCCGGCTTTGGTTGCGTTGAGCGGTACGTGCAGACAGAGGAGATTCCAACCTTTGGAGTCGCGCCTGATAGTGGCTGGCCGCTGTATCACGCTGAGAAGGGGATCATCAACTTTGAAATCGACGTTCCGATCCAGAAGGGCGGGCTAGAAATCATCGAAGTTTCTGGCGGGCAGCGACCGAATATCGTGATCGATTCGTGCTCTGCCAAGGTTCGGGTTTCCAGCGAGGTTCGGGCGGAAGTCGAGTCGAAGCTGGCCGATGCTTGGGACCGAAACGTGACGTTCGCTTGGGAAGGCGATGTGCTCGGAATCTTCACCACCGGAAAGGCAGCCCATGGATCGACCCCGTTCATGGGCGATTCGGCAGCTACTCGGCTTTTCCGATTCCTGTTCGAAATCTCGCCGGTTCGGGACGAGGTCTATTACCAGGAGCTACTGGAGATGACTCATCCTGGCGGCGTCGGCATCGGCATTTCGGGAACCGACGAGCCAAGCCGAGACCTGACTTCCAACCTAGGCGTGCTCGACACTCGCGGGGATAACGTCCACCTTCTCATCAACATTCGGTATCCGGTAACGCACTCGAGCGAGAGTCTCCGGGCCCGGGCGACGAAGTTCTTCAGCGAGCTTTCCGCGAAGCCACATCTAGAGGTTTCCCGCGATAGCCCGCCGCTTTACTTCCCTCTCGAACACCCGTTGGTCAAGACGATTGTAGATGTCCATGAAGCCGAAACGGGCGAGCGGTTGGCACCCGGAACGATGGGCGGCGGCACCTATGCCCGCGCCGTTCCGAACACGGTGAGCATCGGTACCGGTTGGGTTGGAGATGGAAAAGCGCATGAAACCGACGAGCGCCTCAAAGTGGAGCACCTTTTCAAAATGAGCCGAATTTATGCGCACATTTTTTATCGGTTGGCTCAGGTTGCTATAGAACAGGGTTAGGAACGTAGTAGAGTTTTAGTATGAGCATCGCCGCAATCCTCGCCCTTACTTCGACGACCATGATGACTTCCCCCGAGCCTGCACCTAAGTCCCTCTACGACTTCACAATGGCCACGATTGAAGGCAAGTCGTTGAAGCTGGACAAGTACAAGGGCAAGGTGGTGCTCATCGTGAACGTCGCCAGCAAGTGCGGCCTGACACCCCAGTACAAGGGGCTCGAAGAACTCTACAAGGAAAACAAGGCCAAAGGTTTTGTCGTCCTCGGCTTCCCGGCGAACAACTTCGGCGGACAAGAGCCCGGTTCGAACGAGGAGATCTCTGAGTTCTGCGCTCGAAATTACGGCGTCAGCTTCCCGATGTTCAGCAAGATCTCGGTCAAAGGCTCGGATCGAGCCGAGCTATACAACTGGCTCGTTTCCAGCAGCGATCGACCTAACGACGAGATCGAGTGGAACTTTGCCAAGTTCCTCGTGGGCAAAGATGGAAAGCTCATCAAGCGCTTCGGCCCTCAGGAAAAGCCTGAGAGCCCAGCATTGAAGGCAGCGATCACGAAAGCTCTGGGCTAAGGCTCAGTACTTTGTAGTTGTTGGGTCGACCTGGTCGGCCCAGCCGTTCATTCCGCCGATTAGGTTCCGAACCAGTCCGTAACCTTGATCGGTCAGAAACTGGGTGATTTGACCGCTTCGGCCGCCGCTGCGGCAGATGACGACGATGTCAGCATCCTTTGGTACTTCGGCCAAACGGGCCGGAACTTGGCCCATCGGGATAGCGAGGACTCCCGGGAGTTTAGAAATCTCAAGCTCGTTCGGTTCTCGCACATCGAGGAGCAGAGGCGACTTACCGGCTGCAAGTTCTGCTGCGAGTTCGGGTCCGGTGACTTCTTTCATGGATTCAAATTACCTGCCCTGCCCTCCGTGAGTTCGAAAAGGCGAGTCGCCGCCGCGTCGACATCTGGCGAGTTGTTGTCAAACACCAGCCAACCGGAGAAGGTCTCTGCCTCTTTGCGCAGTCTCAAGTTCAGGTCATGGATTGTCGGGTGGAGCAGCTCTGGCTCAAACGGTTTGTGCTGTCGCATGTCGTTGCGATTCAGGTTCGTTTCGAGCGTGCAATCGACCAGAACGCAATGCACCCGTCTGCCCGCGAGTCGAGTGTTGACCAGCGGCTCGAACGATCCGAGATTGTGGCAATGATCAATCACAACGGCGAATCCGGCGTCCTGATAGCGGATCGCTAGATCGCAAGCGGCGTTCTCCGCGAGAGTGAACTGTCGAGACGTTTCGTCGGTCCAGGGCAGAGGATGAGATATTCCTGAAACCACCCACTCGCGCAGATCATCGACCGGGATATGGATTCCGCGCTCGAAGTGGCGTAGCAGCGCGATAGCTAGAGTGGACTTGCCTGCTCCCGGTGCGCCGGTCAGAAAGTAGATCGGTGCCATTACGAAACCGCAATCACCGCCATGTCGGACCGCCGAGCGAGGACCTTCTCGCGGATGATCGCCCATTCTGGATTCTCCAGCCTAGGATCCTGCTCAATGACCTGCATCGCCGCTTGCCGGGCGATTTCTAGCTGACGACCATCTTGCAGAATGTCAGCTATTTTGAAGTCGCTGTTGCCGCTCTGCTGGGTGCCAGCTATAACGCCCGGGCCGCGAAGGCGGAGATCTTCTTCGGCAATCCGGAAGCCATCGGTAGTTTCGACCATGACTTCCATGCGCTTGCGGCTGTCCTCATTCGTCGCGTCGGCAATGAGGATGCAGAAGCTCTGGTTTGCGCCTCGTCCAACGCGGCCGCGGAGCTGGTGAAGTTGAGCGAGGCCGAAGCGATTGGCGTCTTCGATCACCATCACGCTGGCGTTCGGAACGTCCACACCGACTTCGATGACGGTCGTGCTGACCAAAATGTCAAAGTCTCCAGCGCGGAACTGATCCATAACGGCGTCCTTCTCTTTCGGCTTCATCTGGCCATGCAGCAGGCCAACCTTAAGATCCGCATAAACTTCGGTGCTGAGCCGGTAGTAAAGGTCCTCCGCGGCCTGGACATTGAGCTTCTCACTTTCGCCAACGAGCGGGCAAACGAAGAAGGCTTGGCGGCCTTGCTCAATCATCTTCCGCACGCCTTCATATACCGACTCGCGTTCGGATGGTCGCTTCCAGTGGGTCTTGATCGGCTTCCGGCCGGGAGGAAGTTCGTCGATCACGCTCAGATCGAGATCGCCGTACACCGTCATCGTGAGGGTGCGCGGGATCGGGGTGGCGGTCATGACCAGCACGTCGGGGTTCGTGTCGCTCTTGTCGCGCAGGGCTTTCCTTTGCAGCACGCCAAATCGGTGCTGCTCATCCACCACGGCGAGGCCGAGTTTGTGGAACTGCACGCCTTCTTGGATCAGGGCGTGGGTGCCGACGGCGAGGTGGCTTTCGCCCGAAGCTAGTCGACGCATCGCTTCCTTCTTTTCTTTAGCCGCGTGCTTTCCGACCAGAAGATCAACGCGGATGTTCAGCGGGGCAAAGAGCTTAGTGAGGTTGCGGGCGTGTTGATCCGCTAGGATTTCGGTCGGGGCCATGAGGGCGGCTTGGTATCCGCTTCGAATGGCAGCCAAAATCGCACAGGCGGCGACGGCGGTTTTTCCGGAGCCGACATCGCCTTGAACCAGCCGATTCATCGGATGCGGGCGGGCCATGTCGCTCCAAATTTCTTCGACCACGCGCTTCTGGGCACCGGTCAGTTCGAAGGGCATCATGCGCCGAATTTGCTCCCAAAGCGGTTCTCCTTGGCGAGCGGAGGCTTCTTGAGATCCGAACAAGTGGGTCGACTCGGGTGAAGCTTCCTCGCCCCGAATCAGTTTAGTGATCGGAAAGGCGATGCCGATTTCAAGTTCCGTTTCTGCTCGGCGCATGGCGAGGCCGAGTTGGAGCACGAGGAACTCCTCGAAGACAAAGCGTTCTCGTGCGCGCCGGCGCATCGGTTCGGATTCGGGACGGTGCATTTGTTCCAGTGCCATCCGAAGATCCGGCATTTGGAATTTCCGTCGAAAGCTGGCGGGAAGCGTTTCCTCGGCAACGTCGGCAAACATCAGCGAACTTTCGGCGGCTTTGCGTGCCGTGCGCTGCTGAAGGCCATCGGTGAGCGGATAGACCGGGAAGATGCGGGCGAAGTCTTCGCTCTCATCCTCTTCGTCTACGATCTCCCACTCTGGGTTCGACATCTCGTAGTGACGGCCGGCGTCTTTGACGCTCCCGAAGGCGATGATCTCGCCGGTGGCGTTTTCCAGTTGCCGCTTGATCCAAGGCTGGTTGAACCACACCAGGGTGATTTGGCCGGTGGGGTCTTTCACCGTGGCGGTGAGAATGGTGCGCCCACCTCTCACCGTTCGCGATTCCACGCGGGCGATAGCACCACGGATGGTCGCAACCTGCCCGGGCGTGGTCTGCGAAATGGGCGGCAGGTTCGTGCGGTCCTCGTAACGACGCGGGAACCGCCAGAGGACATCTCCGACGGTATTGAGGCCGGCCTTTTTTAACCCGGCGGCGAGGCGAGGCCCGATTCCCTTCAGGAATTGGACATCCATGTCGAGTGATCGGCTCGGCATCATCTTATGTAGACGTAGCTGTACCAGAAATGGACGCGGGCGGTACGATGAAGCCATGTCGGACGAACTGGAACCGCGACCAGAGCTGCCCACGAAAGACGAGATTGAGCTTCGCCTGAAAGACGCACGGGCAAAGATTGCGGCGGAAATGCTGGACGACGCGCCGGAAGTCGTCATTCCGGAGGTTCGCGTCGATCCCTTCGACGATGCCGAATTTCGCCAGCGGTACGAAGAAATTTCGAATCGCGCCAAGGTGATTCAGGAAAAACGAGCGGCGGCGGTTAAAACCCAGGCGACCAAAGAGAAGAGCGACCGCGAGAGCGCGAAGGGCCTCGGCGTTGGACTCTCGATCGCGTACACCATTCTCGGTATGCCGGTGGCGGGTTACTTGATCGGGTGGGCGATTGACGGGAACAGTGTCGTGCAGACCGGCCGGAACTTTGGAACCTTGATCGGCGCGTTTATCGGCGTCGCGGCAGCCGTGATGATGATGAATCGTACGAATACTCGGTGACGGCGATGAAGTTCTTGCTGGTCTGTCTCGGAGTCATCGCCATCGGGCTCACCTTCTCCCACTTTCGGTATGGAACCTCCGGGTTCATCGGGATGGCGTACGGATTGGGGGCATCGACGTTCAACTTGGTCGCGCTTTGGCTCGCAGTTCGCCACTTCAGCCGAATGATGGCGGACCAAGAATCGCCGGTCTGGCAAACCACCGGCATCGTCGCGGCGTTCTTCGCCAAGATTCCCCTGTTCTACATCGCCGGAACGTTCGCACAAAGGCACGGATCTGCCGCGATTACATGCTTCCTGCTTGGAATGTTGTTGGTATACTCCGTCCTCGTTGGAAGGGTGCTCACTTCATCGTGAAGTGCCCTTAATGCTGTATGGGCAACTTGTTGACAACTGGGTTTCATCTGATCGCAGGGGTGGAAGAGCATGCGGGCGAAGCACACAAGGCGGAGGGGCATCACGGCCCTAGCTTTATTGGCTTGGCCGTCTACGTATTGCTCACGGTTGTCATTTTGTTCTTCATGATGTCGAAGGCCAAGTCTGGGCTTAACCAGCGAGTTTTCAAGAATCCTTTCACTTCGATTTTTGAACAGCTTTACTTGTTCCTCGAAAACATGTGCGTTGGGATCATTGGCAGCCACGGTCGCCGATATATTCCGATGATCATGGTCTTCTGGCTCGTGATCTTCGTCTCGAACGTGATCGCGCTGTTCATGCCAACGGCACCAACGGCCGACCTCAGCTTCAACCTTGGAATGGCGTTGATCGCCGTAGGATACGTTCAGTACGAGGGAATTCGGGCCAACGGGGTTATCGGGCACTTCAGCCACTTCGCAGGTCCGAAGCTTCCAGTCGCCTTGATTCCGATCAGCATCATGATCTTCGTGATCGAACTGATCTCGGAAGTCATGAAGAATGTGTCGCTCAGCTTGCGACTCTTCGGAAACATCGAAGGTGGTCACCAGGCCGTTCTTGCCATGAACAAGATTGGCGACCCGGTCTTCATTCCGGTCGGTGCTTTCCTATTGCCGATCAAGGTTTTGACCTGCGTGGTGCAAGCGCTCATCTTCTGCTTGCTCACCTGCGTCTATATCTCGCTGGTTACTGCTCACCACGACGATCACGTCGAAGCGGCGGCCGCGCACTAACGATTTTTATCTATCTACAAAAAAGGAAACAAAGGGAGAAACAAGGAAAATGCTAGGACTAGGACTCGGACTCGCGGCGCTTGGCGTCGCTATCGGCCTCGGAATGATTGGATACAGTGCAATGCAGGGCATGGCACGACAGCCAGAAGCGATTGGCAAACTGCAGACCGCGATGTTGATCGCGCTTGCGTTCGTCGAACTCGTATTCTTGCTCACCGTCTTTATCGCGCCAAGCTCCTTCAAGGAGAGCATCACGACCACTAAGGTCGAGGGTGCAGCTGCGACGACTGCGGCAGAATAAGCCAACACGATCAGGCAAAACAATCACTTTGGGCCGGGCAACCGGCCCCAAAACCCTTAATCACGAAAGCGGTTCATGAGTAACGAACAAAAATCATCGGGATCACCCATAGTCGGCATCATCATTGGTGCGATACTTATGGTGGGCGGCACCTACCTCTCCTTGAATGCGAAAGCACTTGGAGTAGGCGGCATTCAGGAAACCCTTGAAGGCCAAGGAATTCCGCTTGACTTCGGAAAGACCATCGGCACCATCGGCGTGTTCTTGATCCTTTTCCCGGTCATCAAGTCGTTCTTCATTAAGCCGCTACAGGATGCCATCCAAGAGCGAAACAGCGACTTGGAGCGAACCTTCACGGAAGCAGAGAACCTTCGAACCGAAATGGAACGAATGAAATCTGACTACGACCGACGGCTCGCCGAAAGCGAAGCTAACGCTCGCGAACAGATTCAGAGCCAGATTCGCGAAGCTCAGAATTTGCGAAGCAGCCTGATGGCGGAAGCTGCGACCCGAGCCGATGCGCTCGTGCAGCAAGCAACTGCCGAAATCGAAGCCGAGAAGCAGAAAGTGCTTGTCGAACTTCGAACCCATGTTGTCGACCTGGCGCTTGCCGCAGCCGAAAAGGTTGTTGGCGAGAACATGGACAGCGAGCGAAACCGACGTCTCGTTGACGACTACATCAATTCCGTCGAGGTGGTCGCGTAACCGTGATTGATTCTCGCGTTGCCCGAAGATACGCCGGTGCGCTTTTCCAAGCCGCCCGAGCAGGCGAAATGGTCCGAGCGGTCGAAACCGACCTCGGAGCAGTCGTCGATGCGCTTCGAAGCAACCCGGAATTCCGACATTTCACCATGACCCCGCTTGTCGGACGGGATGACAAAACCACGATTTTCCAGAACGTGTTCGGCGACAAAGTCACTAGCTTGACCATGCAAGTCCTTCGACTCATGATCGAACGAGGACGAGAAGCCGACCTCGAATCTGTACACGCCGAGTTCGTCAAGCTTCGACGAAGCGAAGACGGCATCGTCTTTGCCACCGTCACTTCCCGCGAGCCCCTCACGCCAGAGCAGAAAGTTGCCCTGGTCGAAAAGGTGGAATTACGGATCAAGAAGAAGATCGAACCCGAGTTTGTGACCGATGTCCGCGTTATTGGCGGAGTAAAGGTCGCTTACGACAACTACGTTTTAGATGGCACCGTCCGCGGATCCATCGGCAAGTTGCGCGAGAAATTGCGCTATGAGCTTTTGAAGCAGAGCTAATCAGAGAAACTCAATGGCCAGCATTAGACCCGAAGAGATTACAGGCATTCTTCGTGCCGAACTTGAAAAGTTTGAGAAGAAAGTCGATACCGAACACGTTGGTACCGTCATCCAAGTTGGCGACGGCATCGCACGTGTTTACGGCTTGCCAAACTGTCAGATGGGAGAACTCCTTGAGTTCCCCGACGGCATCATGGGCCTCGCCCTCAACCTTGAAGAGCAGTCCATCGGCGCCGTTATCATCGGCGACGACACGCAGATCAAGGAAGGCGACCCCGTTCGAGAGACCGGCCGAATTATCGAAATTCCTGTCGGTAAGGGCCTGCTCGGACGAGTTGTCAACTCGCTCGGCCAGCCGATCGACAACAAGGGCGAAATCGCTTCCGACAGTTTCCGACTGATCGAAACGCTCGCACCGGGCGTTATCGAACGACAGCCAGTTACCGAACCTCTTCAGACCGGTATTAAGGCCATCGACGCCATGATTCCGATCGGTCGAGGTCAGCGAGAACTCGTTATTGGAGACCGACAGACCGGAAAGACTTCGATCTGCGTCGATACGATTCTTAACCAGAAGCAGACCCACGAGCCAGGTGGCTCGCCGGTCTACTGCATCTATGTCGCCTGCGGACAGAAGATGGCAAACGTTGCCCGTGTTGTCCAGACTCTCACCGAGTTCGGCGCCATGGAATACACCACGGTTGTTGTTGCCTCCGCTGCTGAATCGAACGCCATGCAGTACCTTGCTCCGTTCGCGGGTGCCACGATTGGTGAGTACTACCGAGATAACGGCATGCACGCTTTGGTCATCTACGATGACTTGAGTAAGCACGCTCAGGCTTACCGAGCCCTGTCGCTTCTTCTTCGACGTCCGCCAGGACGAGAAGCCTATCCGGGAGACGTCTTCTACCTGCACTCGCGACTTCTGGAGCGAGCGGCAAAGATGTCCGACGAGAATGGCGGAGGATCGCTCACCGCCCTTCCGATCATCGAAACCCAGCAGGGAGACGTTTCGGCTTACATTCCGACCAACGTTATTTCGATCACAGACGGTCAGATCTATCTCGAACCCGACCTCTTCTTTGCCGGTATCCGACCTGCCGTTAACGTCGGTATCTCGGTTAGCCGAGTTGGTGGAAACGCTCAGATCAAGGCAATGAAGTCCGTCGCCGGTAAGTTGAAGCTAGAAATGGCCCAGTACCGAGACGTGGCTGCCTTCGCGCAGTTCGCTTCGGACTTGGATAAAGCCACCCAGCAGCAGCTCATCCGTGGTCAGCGACTCACCGAGTTGCTGAAGCAGGACCTGGCTTCGCCGATGGCGGTTATCGACCAGATCATCTCGATCTTCTCCGGAAGTTTGGGTGTGCTCGACGATCTCTCGAACGAGCAGGTTAAGTCGTTCGAAGCGGGCCTCCAGGCTTTCGTCCACGACAAGTACCCCGACGTGATCGAAACCGTTCGAACCACTAAGGCACTCGGAAAGGACACCGAAGAAACTCTCAAGAAAGCCGTTCTCGAGTTCAAGGCTTCCTTCAAGTAACCGTTTCGCCCCGGCAACGCCGGGGCAACTACCCTGATTATCTGTAGATGGCAACCTTAAAGCAGATTCGCAGCCGGATCAAAGCGGCAAAGAATATCCAGCAAATCACGAAAGCGATGAAGCTGGTCGCCGCTGCGCGTTTGAAACGCGCTACCGACCGAGTACTCGAAGCCCGGCCTTATGCCGACAAGCTGAAAGACGTCATGGAAAGCCTAAGCTCAAGTGGCGAACTTCCTCCGCACCCGCTGATGGAGAAGCGAGAGGTCAAGAAGATCTGCCTCATCATCATCACCTCCGATCGAGGTCTTGCTGGTGCGTACAACACATCTCTGATCCGAAAAACCGCAGAGTTTATTCGTGAGGAATCGGTTCCCGTAACTCTCCTTACGGTCGGTAAGAAGGGCAATCAGTTCTTCTCCCGCCGTGGATACGACGTGGTGCATAACCTCTCCGTTCCAAGTAGCGGAGCAACGCTCGCTAACGCGATTGAAGTAACTCGAACAGCGCGAAACTTGTACGAATCGGGCGAAGTTGACGCCGTTTTCGTCTGCTACGCCAAGTTCTATTCCGCCATTCGGCAGGTACCGCAGATCACGCAGTTGCTTCCGATTGAGCCTCCAACGGCCACGGAAACCAAGAGCGCCGGCGATGTGCAGTTTGAGCCAGATGCCGACACGCTACTGGACACCTTGCTTCCTCGATACTTCCAGACCTTGGTTTGGCAGTCTCTCTTGGAAGGTACGGCATCTGAGTTCGGTGCCCGAATGACGGCAATGACCGGTGCAACCGATAACGCCGGAAAGATGATCAAGAGCCTCACGCTCGAAGCGAACCGCGTTCGCCAAGCGAGCATCACCACCCAGATTCTCGAAATCGTCGGTGGCGCCGAAGCGCTCAAGAACTAAGCGCACGGTTGAAACGGGCGGCTGGACTTCAAAGTCCAGCCGCCTTTTTTTATCGCATGATCGCCGGAATGGACGCGGTCGGAGATCGTTTCAGTGGGTCTGCTTTGGCGAACGAGACTTGACCTACATAGTCGCGCAGGAAGTCCATACCGCCACTATCGATGCTCTTCTGTTCATCGTCCGCGCCACTCAAGCTGACAATCAACGTGGTGTTCCCACGGACGCCAAATGCGGTAACGACGGTCTTGCCGTTTCGTGATCGGCGGATGAGATTGAACTTCACGCCATCTGCGGCGACTTCTCCGGCCAGTTCAGCTTTCCAGTCCGGAAGGTTCTCTTTGGTTCGGTCGATGTAGTACTGAGCCATGCCGCGGCTATCCAGCTCAGGGGTGGGATTCACATCGGAGACGACTTGATTCTGGGCACCTCGAAGCAATAAGCCCGTCTTTGGGTGCTTGTACAGGAAAAGAGTCTGCGGACCGTGCGGTACCGGATCCCAGCCTTTTGGCTCATCATAGGAGATGGCGTAATTTGCGGTCTCACCGCCAGATCCCTTTAACTGATAGTACATGTAGCCAAAGGCTACAAGTGATATCCCCACTGCCAACGCTGGTCCCGCCGGAATCCTTATCCCCATTAGGGAATTGTACGACGGAAGGCGCAAAAAGGGGAAACTATTTGTGCGGAAGGTCCTACTTCAGGAGTTCGTCGAGCTCAGCATCGCTCAGCTTCGCAAGACTCTCTGCGTATCTCTCTCGTTCTTCGGTGTACTTAGGTCGGAGTTCTCGGCGGTACCGACCGGCCAAGAATCGGATTTTCTCATCGCGATCCTCGCAAATCAGCTTCGGCACCGCAACCGGCTTGCCGTCCCGGATGGCAACCATCGTGACCCTGGCCGTGTTCGTGTGGCGCTTGGTTCGCTTGAGGATGTTCTCCGCGTACACCTCGATGGTTACTTCCACCGACGTGCGACCGACAAACGAGACTTCTCCTGCCATTGTCACCACATCACCCACTTCGATCGGCTCGAGAAAGTCGACGCGATCAAAGCTGGCGGTGACGCAGACTTCCCCGCTGAACCGAGCCGCCGTGGTGTAGGCGCAAAGGTCGATCAGGGAGAGTAACTTGCCGCCAAACACCTTGCCTAAGAAGTTGGCGTCGTCTGGCGTCATGATCTGGCTCATGACGGTGCGGGTCGAGGCGGCAGTTACGGCTTCCATTATTTCACGGGTTCGTAGTATCGAACGTATTCAATTTCGTATTGGTGAGGGAACTTCGAATCGTCAATCCCCTGCGCTCCACCCCACGCGCCGCCAATGGCGAGGTTCAGAATTAGGTACTGCGGCTTGTCGAACGGCCATTCTGCGTTCGTGTAGTTAGCCTCTTTTCGGAAGGTGAAGTACTTCTTGTCGTCAAAGAAGAAGTCAATCCGGTCTGGATACCACTCCAGCGCGTAAACGTGGAAGCCCTCATACGGCTTCTCAACGAGCATGTTGTTCCCTTTTCCGGTGCCCTTCGTGTGATTGAAGGTCTTCACGTGAATGTTCGCGTGGACGCGATCTGGGTCGAAGCCGACGTTCTCGAGGATGTCTAGCTCACCGCAAGTCGGCCAGCCAACTTGTCCGATGTTGGTTCCGAGTGTCCAAATCGCTGGCCAAGTGCCTTTTCCGGTCGGAATCTTTGCCCTGGCTTCAATGCGGCCATAGAGGAACTCCCGCTTACCTTTCGTGACCAAACTCGCGGAGGTGATGGGCTTTCCGTTCCAGTTGTCCTTCAGCGCATTGATGATGAGCTTTCCGCCCTCTACGCGCGCGTTTTCTTTTCGTCCCTTGGTGTAGTACTGCGCCTCGTTGTTGCGGATGTACCCTTCCTCGTAGTCCCAGCGGCTGGAATTAGGAAGTCCCGGAACATCAAATTCGTCGTTCCAGGCCAGCTTCCACTTCTTCGGATCAAACGGCTGGCGCACGATGGCGGTGTCGGACTTGCCACTGAGCCCCTGAGCTTGGCTTGGATCTTGGATTGACATGACGGCGGTTAATACGACGGCGATACTTAACACGGTATCAGGTTAGACGAATTCTAGCCGCCCGGCATTACTTTGCCGCGGCGACAATGCGATGAAATTCGTCTGCCACGAGGCTAGCGCCACCCACGAGCCCGCCGTCAATGTCTGGTTGCGCGAACAGCTCGTGAGCGTTTGCGCCCTTCACGCTACCACCGTAAAGGATCCTAACGCGGCTAGCGGCATCCTCGTCCCAAATCTCGGCCAACGTAGCGCGAATCATGCCGCAAACTCGGCTTGCCTCGGGAGAGTCACAGGTCATGCCCGTACCGATTGCCCAAACCGGTTCGTAAGCGATGACGCCTTCGGCGAATTCCGCTCCATCGATGCCGTCTAGACCAGCCTTGAGCTGAGCCTGGATAACGTTGTCGGTTTGGAGGCCTTCGCGCTCCGACAGCGTTTCGCCGACACAGAGAATTGGAGAGATTCCGCGCTCAAGGAGAGCTTTCGTTTTCAGGTTAACCGTCAGGTCCGTTTCTGCGAAGTAGCCCGTGGTTTCGGCAGGAACTTCAAGCTTTCCAAATCGGCCGCGCGTTTCGCTATGGCCGACAATGCAGAAGGATACGCCGGCATCGGCAAGCATGCTGGCGCTCACGCTGCCCGTGAAGGCGCCTTTCTCAGCCCAGAAAACGTCCTGCGCGCCGGTTTTGATCTGGGTCTTCTTCAGTAGGTCGTGAACAACCGAAATCGCGAGGAATGGAGGGCAAATCGCAACATCACATTCCTGGCCCGCACTTACTTGCTCGACAAAGGTTTCCACACAAGCCGCGGCCTCGGCCCGGGTCATGTTCATCTTCCAGTTGCCGACAACAAGTTTTCTACGCATGGCCCGTTTTACCTTTTGGCGGGCCGAAAACTGGGACAGAGAGGCTTAGTTCACGTTCCGAACGGAACTGATTTTGGACCACTCGGTGAGGGGTTCCATAGTCTTGGAGTTGAGCAAGCGAGCTCGAACGCGGCTATCCCGGTAAAAGTCATGGGGCAGTCGAACTCCGCCGCTGAGCTGCGCGAGCGAGCTCTCAATTCTTCGCCAATTGCCAGGACGGCAGGTGCTGTTCGCAACATCGATGGCAACGATGAACTGACCGTTTGTGTTTTTGATCGCGGTTCCGAGTTCTGCGACCTCGAGACGACCGTTTCGATTCACCGCAGCGAAGTCGAGGGGTGGCAACGGCTTCTTCGGGTCTTCTTGCGCGATGATGTTCAAGGTCTTCGGCATTGCCATGCTCAAAGTGATGAACCCGAGCACCGCAGCGGCCATTGGAGAAACGAGTCCGAGCACGATCCAACGTGCATATCCGGCCGAGAACCTTGCCATAGGTTCACTTTAACGGAACGTAAAGAAATATTCGTGTCACGAAAATGAGTGACGTCTACTTCTTCGCGGCTTGGTTCTTTGGACCGACCCAAACGATGACTGGATTGGACCAAGCGGATTTAGCCTTCACGCTCGATGGCTTCTCGATCCGCGCACGGAGCAAGACATGGTTCTGCATGTGACCGGGAACCTTTGCCGCCATCTTTTCCAGCGACAAGCGTTCGTCGAGTCGCTCCCAGTTGGCAATTGTTTGATAGAGGGTGGCGGGGATCTCCTGAGGAACTTCGGAGACCTCCACCGCTACCTCACCTTCGCTCTTGAATGGCATCGCGTTCAAGTCGCCGTACGTAGTGAACTTGCGCTTCAGGGCAACGGCATCAAAGCTGAACGTCTTGTAGCCCATCACGTTGTGGACGCCAATCACTTCTAACGCACGATCCGCTAAGCCCATCGCGACCTGCGGTCGAAGGGCAGCCACGGAAAAACCAATCGCGACCATGATTCCAGCGCCTACCAGAATGGGACCAACGATCTTGTTCTTCTTTGCCATGGCTTCACCTTATAGGACGTCTAAGAAGCACTACAGTAACACCAAAGCGGGACTCTCGGCCCCTAATCTATCTATTTTCGTATAACCGTTGGTTCTATCAGAATTTCGACATTTCCGCGCACGGCGTTCGTTACGATGCAGTACGCATCGGCCTTGTGCGCGAAGTCCAAAGTCTGCTGAATCTGCTCGTCGGTAGCATCCGCTGACACTTCAATCTGCGGTCGCAGGGTGAGCTTTCGGTACTTGAAAGACGCGCCATTCTGCTCGACCTCGCCGAGCGCATTGACGGTGATAGACGTAACCGGTAGCTTGCGGTTTGCCGCGATGATGCCGAAAGTAATGCTGTAGCAACCGGTAACCGCGCTGGTTAGGAGCTCTTCGGGGTTCGTTTCTCCACCGGGTCCCATAAACTCGGGCGGAACATTGATCGGAATGGTCTTTCCGCTCGCTTGGGGAGTGAGGTCGCCTTGGCCGTCGCGACCACCTACCCAATGGGCAAGGACCGGATACTCGTGAATCTGTGCTGGCATATCACGAGGTACTACGGAGTTCTGCCACCAAGGGTGGCAGAACTCCGATTGAGCTCACATGTTGTAGAAGAAGCGCTCGTGGCTGATCTTTCCTTCTGCCACGGTGTAAATCGCTACTTCGATCATCGGATATCGCTGACCGGAGTTCTTGTCCGTCACATCGTAGTCGTACTTCACCGCGAACTGGTCGCCGCTGACGTATGGGCCATCAACTTTGGCTTCATGAACTTCCATCGAGTTGTTCCACCACTCGAGCTTGCCTTTCACGGCTTCGATGCCGGTCGCAGTGTCGCCCTCTGGCCCGGCGACGGCTTCGACACTGACGATGTTGTCTGCGTACAGCTTTTCGATGGCTTCGGCATTTTTGCCTTCTTTGACGAGAGTGACGAGTTCGTTCGCGATTTCTAAAGTGGACATGTTTTCCGCGTGCCGCTCAGGGCTAGAGTCATTATCACCAAAACGTAGACGCATGTCTATGCTTTATTAAGAAATCTTAACCTTCGGAAGTTGTTTTGGGCATTTGCTTAGGACCAGCGACCCGTCGCTCTCGTTCTCGGGTTGGAACGAATTTAAACGGTTCTCCGCCGAGCGCATGAACGGTCTTCTGTTCAACCAGCGAAAGCTCGTTCAAAGGAAGGTCAAATCGCATGGGCTCGTTCAGGATCAAGGTTGGATTGGTGATGATCCGTCGCTTTCGCAAGACGTTCTGCGAGGTGGCGTGGAGGGTGAAAGGGTGGATCAGGAATACGTCTCCGGCTTGCCCGGCTGCCTCTTCGAACCGGCTGCACTCGCGGATTCGTTGCTGAAAATCAAAGCCGTTTGGCTCAACACCTTCTGGGTGATCGGCAAGGTACTTGGCAATCACCGGGACCGAATCAGACGCCATGAAGGTTGGACCGCCCTGGTGAACAACATCTGTCCATAGGACGATAACTAAAAGTGCCTGCTCGGGAGAGTCTAAGAAGTGCAGGAAGAAATCGCCATCGACGTGCCAACCCGGGCAGTCTGGCCCGGCCGGCTCCCAAGGGTCATCTGCTCTGACGCCGAGATTAACGATGTAACCGTCAGACCACGTGCACGGCTGCTTGAGCTTATGCTCTCCGCCCACGAGAGCGCACATCTTTTCGTAAGCGACCGGGCTAACGTCCTTCACCTCACGATGCTTGGTGCTGGGCATGTGAATTCTGGCCATCGACCAGGTGCTTTGGTCTTCCATGTCGAACCCAAGTCGCTCGAAACATTCACGTTCGGCTTGTTCGCATACCGAACGGGGGATGGCGTTCGGAACTTTGATGTACCCAAACTCTAAAAAGTGCGCGACTTCGGCATCGGTCAGCGTTGACATGCCGTATTTTAGTCACTATTTGGGGGGCTGGTAGAGCAACAACGTACCGATCTGCTCGAAGCCTAGGCGAGGATAGAGATGCGCTCCGGTCTTGCTGCTCAGGAGAACCGTCATTCCCTCTCCGGCCCGACTATTCTCAAGAAGCAGCAGCGCCATCATCGCAGTGGCTCTTCCCTCTCGTCTTCTTTCTTCGGTCACCCAAAGATTAGAAACCCAAAAGGTATCGCTCGGAGTTTGAATAGACGCGACGGCTCCAACGATATCTGTTTCGGAAACCGAACAATAAAAACGGACCTGCGGCGAGTCGCCTTCCATGTCCGAACGGCGATACGGTTTTCGTCCCGTTGTCTGGGCGTATCGTTCCATTCCCTCCCAAGTTGAAATTCGTTCCGTCAGGTTAGGATTCAGCGTTGGCAGATTGCGATGGTCGTGAGTAAAGAATGCCTCTCGAGCAACCAGCCGATAGCCCAATTCGCGATACTGTGCTTCGATTTCAGCCAAGCTCGCTTCGTCGGTATAGATTGCCCCAAGACTCCACCGGGGATGCTCGTGATTTAACTGTTCGGTTTCCGAATGAACATCAGATGGCGTCCGATCAATGGTAATCGCCTCCGCACGGCGGACATCTTTCAGCTTCTTCCTTGGGGCATCGTGGAGAACGGTGAGCCCTTCCGAACGCGTGATGATATACGGAAAAGTTCGGCTGCGATGAAGGGTAAAGCCGTGAAAGAAGGAATCGGCTGCTCGCAAGATCTTTTGATCCGTAGCCTCGCGAGCAGCCGACATGATGTGCCTTACATGTTTGCGATGATTTCGTCGCCGAAACCACTGCACTTCACTTCGGTTGCGTTCTCCATCAATCGAGCGAAGTCGTAAGTGACCTTGCCGGAAGAGATGGCGCCTTCGACGCCCTTCAGAATGAGGTCGGCAACTTCGGTCCAACCGAGGTAGCGGAACATCATTTCGCCACTAAGGATCACCGACGAAGGATTGACCTTATCGAGGTTCGCGTACTTTGGCGCGGTACCGTGGGTGGCTTCGAAGATCGCGTGTCCCGTCACGTAATTGATGTTTGCGCCCGGAGCAATCCCGATGCCGCCAACCTGCGCCGCGAGCGCGTCGCTGAGGTAGTCACCGTTGAGGTTGAGCGTTGCGATGACATCGAAGTCTTCTGGTCGGGTGAGAACCTGCTGAAGGGTGATGTCGGCGATGGCATCCTTGATGATCAATCCCGCGCCTGGCTTCCCTTCTGGAATTCGGCACCATGGGCCACCGTCGATCTCTTCGGCTCCGAAGAAGTCCTTCGCGACCTTGTAGCCCCAGTCTCGGAAACTACCTTCGGTGAACTTCATGATGTTGCCCTTGTGGACGAGGGTGACGCTCTTTCGACCGGTTCGGATCGCGTACTCAATCGCGCTGTGGACGATTCGCTCGGTGCCGAGGTAGCTGACCGGCTTAAAGCCGATACCGACTTCGAGGGTCGCATCGCGCTCGGGAAGTCCGACGCCTTTAAGTTGTTCGTTCCACTTCTCGCCCGCTTCCGTCGTGCCGAATCGAATCTTTGCGAACTCTTTCGGGAAGTTCTCTTGCAGGAAGTTGAGGATCTTCGCCGCGTCTTCCGATCCGGCGGCATATTCAATTCCCGCATAGATGTCTTCCGTGTTTTCCCGGAAGATGACCATGTCCACCGCGCCTGGATTCTTGACCGGGCTAGGAACGCCGGTGAACCACTGCACGGGGCGAAGGCAAACATAGAGGTCGAGGATCTGTCGCAAAGCGACGTTGAGCGAACGAATGCCGCCGCCAACCGGGGTGGTGAGCGGGCCCTTGATGCCGATCAGATAAGTTCGGAAGGCGTCGAGGGTTTCGTCGGGCAACCAGTTTCCGGTGGCGTTGAACGCCTTTTCGCCCGCAAGCACTTCCTGCCAGGCTACTTTTCGGGTTCCGCCGTAGGCTTTTTCAACCGCGGCATCGAAGACGCGAACGCTGGATCGCCAGATGTCTGGGCCAGTACCATCGCCCTCGATGAATGGAATAATCGGGTCGTTTGGAACGTCGAGACCGGCGCTGGTCATGCGAATCGGAGTTGCCATGCTATCCGATAGAATACCGCCCGGTTGCCCGGGCAGTAATCGGGCCGTGCTAGCGACCGAGCTTTCTGGTCAGCCGAACCAGTTGACCATTCGTGATTAGCGTTACATCTCCCTGGCGGTTGATGCCAAGACCATATATGAATTGAAACTGCACGGTGTCCCCGGTAGTTCCTGTGCCGTTCCCGCCGCCTGCAACCGTTTTCAGCGTGCCATTAAGAAGACGACGTACCCTACTGCCGCTACTGAAATACACCGCTCCCGAATCATCTGCGACGATGCCAAACGGAGCGGACAAAGTGCCAGTTGTTGCCGAAGTGCTATCGCTGCTACCAAAACCTCCGGTTCCTGCGACGGTGGACACTGTCCCGTTAGCCGTGTTTAAAGCACGGATTCTATTGTTTTCGTAATCCGCAATATAGAGGGTGCCATTCTTCGTAAGCGAAACACCGTACGGATTATTGAATCGCGCGTTCGAACCCAAGCCATCCGCAAAACCCAAATCTCCGATTGGCGAGCCGCAGACGAATGTGACGGCCCATGATGAGGCTTGGGCACGATCTCCTCCGACATACTTTAACAACCGAATCCGGTTTCCATTTGATTCGGAGATGTATATCGCGTCATTACTGAAGCCAGCCAACCCCCAAGGAAACCTAAACTTCGCCTCCGTGCCACTTCCATCGGTGTCTCCAGGCGTCGAAACTGTACCTGCGATGGTAGATACCGACCAGTTATCCGCATTTGCCGGATCTGATCCTACGTTCAGCGCAACCCGACGGATGGTACTTGACGTGCCGTCGGCTACTAAAAGCTCGGTCCCCTCGCGGTTCACGACGATTCCTCCAACGCCGAGAAAACGCGCTTGCGACCCAGTTCCATTTGCACTGCCATATGAGTTTTCGCGCCCGGCAACGAGAGTGACGTTACCGGTCGAGCTGATTCGCCGAATAATCGGCAAATCGAACTCGGCCACATACATATTGCCAGCCGCATCATGGGCCATATTCCCACCCGCAGGGACAAAGGAGACGTTCTCCAGACGACCGGTATAGACTGCAGGAAAGGTGGGACGATTCAACTTCTGCGCCACAACGTTTGGCGAGCCGGGGCCGCCAGTCGGGTTTAGAACGGCCTCTAAGCCACCATAGAAAGGCGTTGCAGCTTCTACGGTCACCGCGAAGCGGAAGGCTGACACTCCATCTGGAATGCTGAACTGCCACTCTCCGGCATCAATCGTTTCTCCGGGTTGAATCGTCTGGTTCAGATCAATGAAAGGTCGTTGAAGACCGTTGAGGTCCGCGTTGCCGGTCAGATTCACCAGGGCGGTTCCACCCACGGCTGATCCGTCTGGCGTACCAAAGTCAAAGGCACCGTTGCTAACGATTCGACGAATAGAGTTCGAATTCTGGTCGGCAAGAACGAGTCTGCCTTGAGAATCGGTCGTGATACCAGGAATCGAACTGAACTCGGCGGCAGAACCAGATCCATCGGCTACGCCAAGATTGCCTGTACCAGCGAGGATCGACGTCG
This sequence comes from Chthonomonas calidirosea, assembly GCA_945882415.1. Lineage (GTDB taxonomy): Bacteria > Armatimonadota > Fimbriimonadia > Fimbriimonadales > Fimbriimonadaceae > Fimbriimonas > Fimbriimonas planktonicus. The sequence goes on along the minus strand of CAMCWC010000001.1, from coordinate 15,618 downwards.
TCCAGTTAGCGGCAAGGAGCGGCGCGGCCGCATTCTTGAGGGCAATCCGCTTGACCTGACGGTTATTCACGTCGGTGACAAAGAAGGTTTCCCCGAGTGCGGTGATGCCAATGGGCAGCGAGAACTGGGTGATGTTGCCACTGCCAACGACGTTGCCAGCGGTCCCGGTTCCAATAATCGCCTCCCGGCTGGAACCCGCGTTGTAAAGTCGTACTCGGTTAAGGTTGCCCTCGATGACGCCGACAGTTCGGTTGGAAGCCACGGCAACGCAGTAGGGGGCCGTAAGTCCGGAGTAGCGGGTGAGTACTGTTCCGGCGACCAAGTTTCCGCCAACAAAGGTGAACGGAATGGCTCGAACCGCGCCGTTACCCGAATCGGCCACGAGGACTTGGGAGCTTTGAGCGTCCACTGCTACCCCATATGGGCTGTTGAATCGAGCCGAAGTAGCGGCACCGTTGATGTTTCCGGCAGTGTTATCCGCCCCCGCCCAGGTGGTGACCGATCCGCTTGCAACGGGGATTAGCTTGATGGAATGGGTCGCGGAGCTGGCGGCAACGATGTACTCACGATTGGTCAACGGATCCTTTAGGTAGGTCAGCCCGCTCGCGGCGACGTTTTGAGCCACCGTCGAAATGTAGCCATCTAGCAATCGACGGATTCGATTATCGGTGCCATTAAAGTAAATCGCGCCGTCTGCACCGACGGTAACGGCAGTTGGGTTCGAGAAGCGGGCAGAACCAGCGGGGCCATCGAGGAAGCCGGGATTCAGGTCTCGCACGAGCGTGCTTACGGCGGCTTGGTCGCGCAGGTCCGTCGGGTAATCAGTCAGCGGGCCAAACACTCCGAACTGGAGCCGAATCGGCCGATCGACGCCAATCGCCTCGCTCAGGTTGTTCTTCATTTGAACCTTCACGACTCGACGGCCAACTTCTCCGCCTTCGCTCAGCAAGGTCGAAGTGGTGAAGCTGACGGCGTTTCCACCGAGAACGGAGGACTTTGCTCGGCTATCCGCCCCTTCCAAGGGCACCACCGTGACCTTGCCGGTATTTACATTGACGTTGAACAAGGCGGTGCCTTTCTCCGTCGGGGTTTCGGGGACCGGGGTTACAACGGACGATCCGCCCCCCGATCCGCCGCAGCCTACTAATGCAATGGCAAGAAAAGATAAAGGAAGCAGATGGCGCACGCGCACAGTTTATACGCCATCACGTTCAGTTATCTAGCTCAGCGATGCTATCGACCGAGCTTTCTGGTCAGCCGAACCAGCCGATTCCCATTCACGAAGATGAGATCGCCCTTCGGATCAAGTGCAAGGCCTAAGATGATCGCTGTGAAGTAGATTTCATCACCGGTTGTGCTGGCTCCGCCGCCGTTACCCGCCACCGTCTTTACCGCTCCATCGTACAGCCGACGAATCGAGTTGAGATCCGAAATGAAAACGGCTCCGAAGGAATCCACCGCCACCGAACAAGGGAAAAGAAACTGAGCGGACAGCGCGTTAGCATGGTCATTTTGCCCAGCAACGCCTGAACCAGCTACGGTTGTTACGGAATTTGTTACCGGATCAAAGGCGCGGATACGATAATTGCTGCCATCGGAGATGTAAATCGTTCCGTCCGGAGCATAAGCCGCTCCTGTCGGGAAGTTGAATCGCGCCGTCGCGCCAGTGCCATCTACGTATCCTGTCAGTCCGCTATCAGAGCCCGCAGCCAGAGCGACTAACCAGGACGACGCCTGATCTCTTGGCCCCCCTACATACTGCACCGATCGCAATCGAGCGCCATTCGATTCCAAAACGTAGAGATCGTCATTCGAAGGTCCGACAATCGCTCGGGGCGATCGGAACCGAGCGGAACCACCCGGGCCGTTTGCATCTCCCGACGTTGAGATACCCGCGATCGTCGCAACGTTCCAACTGTCTGCGATCTCAGGATCTGCGGCATTGGACACGAGCGAAACTCGGCGAATGACATTACCGCCTTCTTCAGAAATCATCAGCTCAGTGCCTTCGCTATTGACCCTTATTCCAGTTGGGAAGTTGAATCTTGCGGTGTTTCCAAGACCATTGGTCGTTCCCGAAGTTCCGACTTTACCGGCCACCAGTGTCACCATTCCAGCTTGGGAAATTCGTCTCACAATATGCAAATCCGCATCCGCGATGAAACGATTACCAAGCGCATCCGCGCTGGTTTGGCCCCAACTGTTACTAAACGACACGTTCTCGAGTCGACCGAACATGGCGCCACCGCTTCTGCCATTGGACAGAAACTGCGCGACCACATTGGGGGATCCGGTCCCCCCACTTGGATTCAACACGGCCTCTAGGCCAGCGTACGTTTCTGGAGCGGTTTCTACCGTCACCGCAAAGTTAAACGCCGTGAGGCCAGATGGAATGGCAAAAACCCACTTGCCAACATCAATCGTCTGACCTGGTTCAACCCGAGTATCGATGTCGATGTATGGGCGTAACAATCCGTTGCGGTCTGCATAGCCCGTCGGGTCGATCAGACTGGCTTGTCCAGTCGAAGAACCAGTTGGGGTACCAAAATCGTACGAGCCTTCTGAAGCAATGCGGCGGATGCCGTTGGCATCGAAGTCTGCGACGATGAGTCGACTCTGGGCATCGGTCGCCAGGCCAAAGGGATAACGAAAACCGGCGGTGGTACCTGGGCCATCTGCGAAAGCGGCACTACCATTTCCTGCCAGCACACTCACTGTCCAATTCGCGGCCAGCAAGGGTGCTGCACCATCTTTCAACTCAATTCGCCGAATTTGATAATTGTTGCCATCGGCGACATAGAAAGTGTTGCCAATTGAAGTGATGCCCCGTGGTCCCGAGAATAGAGCGAGGTTGCCATCGCCATTAACGTTTCCGACCGTTCCGCCAAAAATTGCTTCCCGACTCGATCCGGCATTGTAGATCCGCACGCGATTCGCACCGGTTTCAGAAACGGCAACGCTCCTATTCTCAGAGACGTGAACCTTCGACGGACTTGATAAACCGGAATAGCGAGTTGCGACCGTTCCCGCGACCAAGTTGCCACCGACAAAGCTAAACGGAATCGCCCGGATCGCACCGTTTAATGTGTCGGCAACCAAGACCTGGTTCAAACCCGCATCGATGCCGACGCCGTTTGGAGATGAAAACCGTGCGGTCGTTGCCGCGCCATTTACATTGCCCGCTACGCCGTCTGAGCCAGCCCAAGTCGTAACACTTCCGCTCGCAATCGGAACCAGCTTGATGCTATGTAAGGATGGGCAGGACGCGATGAGATATTCCCGGCCCGAGAGCGCATCGGTGAGATAAACCAAGCCAGAGGCCGGAACGTTCTGCGCAACGGTTGAGACATATCCTTCGGAGAGTTTTCGAATCCGATTGTCGGTCCCGTTAAAGTAAATCGAACCATCTTTTCCAATGGCTACCGTGCTGGGCGAGGTGAGTTGTGCGCTACCAACCGGGCCGTCTAAATAGCCGCCCGCGCCTAGGTCACGAAGCGGAGTTGTCACCGTTGCAAGCGATCGCAAATCTGTCGGATAGCTGGTCGAAGGCCCAAAAACTCCAAACTGAATTCTGATCGGTCTTCCGACGCCGATCGCCTCCGGCAAGTTGTTCTTCAACTTCACCTTAACCGCTCTTCGGCCAACCTCGCCGCCCTCGGAGAATAGCGTCGTGGTTTCGAAGGTTACGGCCGACCCGCCCAGCACGGCCGACTTTGTCGAACCCGTTTCGAGTGGAGTGATTGCAACCTTGCCGGTAGCAACGTCGACCGAGAACTTCGCCGTACCCTTCTCGTCCGAAGCGACCGGATCGATCGAGCTGGCGCTTCCGCCGCCTCCGCCCGAGCCTCCGCAGCCAAACAAAGCCAGGAGCCCAACCAAACTGGCCGCACGATACATCTTCCGCATACCGCAAGCATAGCGGTTTGTTTACTTAGTTGTATAGCTGTTAACGAAGGGAAAGTGGGATGAGCACTTGCGAATCGTAGAACCGAAAGAAATTGCCGCTCGCCTGGCGAGAGCCCAGCAAGCGGCAGTACGTTGGTTACCGCCCCAGTTTCCTTGTTAGTCGCACAAGGCGGCTGTCCGTGACGAAAAAGAGATCGCCCTTTGAATCTAAAGAAAGGCCGATAAAGGACCCGCCGAATTGCACCTTGTCTCCGGTCGTACCGGAGCTATCTCCCCCACCGGCGACCGTTTTGACGGCGCCGTCATACAATCTTCGGATGACTCCGCCATCTGAAAAATAGACCGCTCCAGAGGCATCCGCCGCAATACCATTGATGAACTCAAGACTGGCATCGAGTGCAACGGTGTTGTCAGCCCGCGTAGCAGCACCGTTCCCGGCAACGGTAGTTACCGCCCCGGTTGCCGGATTGAAAGCACGAATTCGATGATTCGAACGATCCGTAATATACAAAATGCCACTCGGCGCGTACGTTATGCAAATCGGAGCGTTGAACAGGGCTGCCTCGCCGACCCCATCGGCATAGCCAGTCCCTCCCGAAAGAGAACCCGCCGCTGGAGACACCACCCATGACGTCGCCACGTCCCTTGGGCCACCCACATACCGGAGTGACCGCACACGAGAAGTGTAAAACTCCGTTATGTAAAGATCGTCGTTTGACGGTCCTGCCACGCTGCCTGGACCGTTGAATCGGGCAACGTCTCCAGTTCCGTTGGTGTTTCCGCCGGCGAAAGCCAGGCCGGCAATTGTTGTCACTTGCCAGTTCTCGGCGAGAGTGGGATCCGCACCGGGAGAAATGAGGCCGATCCGTCTCACCGTATTGCTGTCCGGTTCGGTAACAATCAGCTCGGTGCCTTCGGGGTTCGTTCGAATGCCTGCGGGGTAATAGAGTCTTGCCACTGCCCCAGAGCCGGAGGCGCCCCCCGAAAAACCGGCTTTGCCCGCGACGATGGTGACATTTCCATCGCGGGAAATTCTCCGCACAGTCTGGAGAGAGCCGTCCGCCGTGAAGCGATTTCCATTCACATCTACCGAAGACTGATGCAATCCATTGTTAAACGCTACATTTTCAAGTCGGCCCACGGGAGACCCAGCGGTCCCAACATTTGACAAGTATTGAGCAATGACGTTGGGCGATCCTGCCCCGAAAGACGGGTTCAGAACGGCCTCCAGACCCGCATAGTTTGCGGGTGCCGCTTCGACCGTAACACTGAAATTGAACGAGGTGAGCCCATCTGGAATGGAGAACACCCACTGACCAGCCTCAATCGTTTGTCCCGGCTCAACCCGGGTATCTATGTCAATGAAGGGGCGTTGCAGGCCGTTTAGGTCAACAAAACCGGTCGGGTTTGTCAGATTGGCTTGCCCAACGGACGATCCCGTCGGCGTCCCGAAGTCGAACGACCCTTCCGAGACAATCCGCCGAATCGCGTTGTTACCGCTATCCGCAACAACCAGGCGGCCCTGGCTGTCGGTTGCGAGATTTTGTGGATTCGCAAAATTCGCGGCTACGCCAGATCCATCGCCAGAACCAGCAACGCCCGTTCCCGCCACAACGCTAACTGCCCAGTTGGCGGCGAGAAGCGGAGCCGCCCCGTCTTTGACCACGATGCGCCGGACCTGAAAATTCCCCGAGTCCGCAATGTAAAACGTGTTTCCAAGGGACGTGATGCCTCGTGGTGCATTGAAACGAGAAAGATTGCCATCGCCGTTTACGTTTCCAGCGGTGCCCCCGAAAATCGCCTCACGACTCGAGCCAGCGTTATAGATTCGGATTCGATTGATTCCGGTTTCTGCGACCGCGACGCTTCGATTTTCGGATACATTCACGCTCGTAGGGCCGGTGAGGCCAGAGTAGCGCGAGCTCACGGTGCCCGCTACCAAGTTGCCCCCGACAAAGCTGAACGGGATGGACCGGATTGCACCATTAGTGGTATCGGCTACCAGCACCTGGCTGAGGCTCGAATCGATTCCAACGCCAGAAGGAGTATTGAATCGAGCCGTGGTTGCAGCGCCATTAACGTTGCCCGCCGCATTATCTGCGCCCGCCCAGGTGGTCACGCTGCCGCTGGCAACGGGAATGAGCTTGACGCTGTGAAGAGTCGGGCACGCCGCCACCAAGTACTCACGCCCAGTGAGTGCGTCGGTTAGGTAGATCAGGCTGGACGCGGGCACGTTCTGCGCAACCGTCGAAACGTATCCGTCCGAAAGCTTTCGAATCCGATTGTCAGTCCCATTGAAGTAGATTGAACCGTCCCTTCCAACCGTTACCGCGCTCGGATTTGTGAGTAATGCGGAACCCGCTGGACCATCCTGGTAGCCACCCGCCGTAGGGTCGGAGACCGGCGAACTGACACTGGTGTTTGACCGGATATCGGTGGGGAAACTGGTCGCTGGTCCAAACACGCCGAACTGAATTCTGATCGGTCTTCCGACTCCAATCGCCTCCGGCAGGTTGTTCTTCAACTTCACCTTAACCGCTCTTCGGCCAACCTCTCCTCCTTCTGAGAATAGCGTCGTGGTCTCAAAAGTTACGGCCGATCCGCCCAGCACCGCCGACTTCGTTGAGCCCGTTTCCAGTGGAGTGATTGCAACCTTGCCGGTGGCAACATCAACCGAGAACTTTGCCGTTCCCTTCTCGGTCGGCGCAACCGGATCAATTGCAGTAGTCCCGCCACCACCTGAACCACCACAACCAGCTATCGCAAAAACGAGCGCAAAGAAAGGAAAATACAACCGTCGCACAGTTTTCAGCTTAGCGCATGAGCGACGCAAAAACAAGAAAGCATGGCCCGCAAAGTGCGGACCATGCTTCTGTAGGACTACCGGCCGAGCTTTCGAGTTAGACGCACAAGCCGTCCGCCCGAATTGACGAGCAGGTCTCCCTGCTTGTTCATTCCCGTTCCATAAACAAACCCAAGCAGGATCTTGTCCCCGGTCGTTGCCGAGCCGTCCCCACCGCCAGCGACCGTCTTGATTGCACCGTCGAAGAGTCGGCGAACCCGCGTGTGATCGCCGATATAAAGGGCACCCGTCGCATCGGTAGTAATCGCATTGAGATACGTAAAGCGGGCCAATGTTGCGTTGGCATTGTCTTGGAATCCATAGTTTCCGTCACCCGCAACCGTGGTCACATTTCTGGTGAGCAAATCCATCGCTCGTATTCGATTGTTGCTACGGTCGCAGATGAAGAGCTTAGATGCCTCCGCTGAATAGACAGCGCCGACCAGATTTCCAAATGTCGCGACAAAGGGACCGCCGTCCTGGTACCCAGGCGCGCCGGTTCCTGCGATCGTCGCGACGAACCAGGACGAGGCTAAGGCTCGGTTCCCTCCAATGTAGCGAAGTTGTCGAATGCGGTGTCCGGTGTACTCCGTCAAAAAGACTTCGTCCGTCGACGGCCCCGTCAGAGCGACCGGTCCTCGCAATCGGGCAACGTCGCCTTGCCCATTGGTGTCTCCCGGTAAGCCATTCGCACCAGCAATCGTGGATACGTTCCAATTGTTTGCGATCCTTGGATCAGCACCATCATAGTAAAGCGCGATCCGGCGGATCGTGCTATTCGCTTCGTCGGCGAGGAGAATCTCCGTGCCTTCCGGATTCACCTGCAACGCGTTCGGATATCCGAACCGTGCATCGGAACCCGCACCATCTACACCGCCACCGTTCCCAGCCTTGCCCGCAACCAATGTAACATTTCCGGCGGTGTCAATGCGTCGGATCGTTTGCAAATTTCCGTCAGAAACGAACAGGTTTCCTGCCGCATCGGAGCTCATGTACGTTGTTGTCGAATCAAAGGAGACGTTGTCGATTCGACCAACAAGGCTCCCGTTTACCACATTGCGCGACAAGAATTGCCCCACTACGTTCGGCGATCCGGCCCCTCCACTCGGATTGAGCACCGCTTCAAGTCCAGCATAAACGCTCGTACCCGCTTCGACCGTGACAGCGAACCGGAAAGAACTCAAGCCCGATGGAATCGAGAACTGCCATTCTCCCGCTTCAATCGACTGACCAGGCTCCACGCGCTGCGCGATGTCGATGTACGGTCGCTGTTGCCCGTTGAGGTCTGCAAAGCCCGTTGGGTTTGCAAGGCTGGCTTGGCCAGACGCTGCGCCGGTTGGGCTTCCGAAGTCGAAAGCACCTTCCGAAACAATGCGGCGAATTCCGTTTGCTCCATTATCCGCGACCAGCAAGCGACCTTGACCATCCGTGGTGACCCCCACGATGTTGGCAAAATTCGCTGTCGTTCCAGAGCCGTCGTTAAAGCCAGCCCCACCGGTGCCGGCAAGAACGCTGACCGTCCAGTTTGCTGCCAACAGCGGCGCAGCACCATCTTTGAGCTCGATTCGCCGGATCTGGTTGTTATCACCATCAGCCAAGTAGAAGGTGTTCCCCAATGATGTGATGCCACGTGGACCTCCAAACCGGGCTACGTTACCATCGCCGTTAACATTTCCAAACGTGCCACCAAAAATGGCTTCGCGACTTGAGCCAGCATTGTAAATCCGGACTCTGTTTGAGCTCGTCTCGGTTACGGCGACACTGCGATTTTCGGAAACGTGAACGTTTGTCGGATTCGTGAGACCGGAGTATCGGCTACTTACCGTGCCTGCAACGAGGTTCCCACCCACAAAACTGAACGGAATCGCTCGAATTGCCCCGTTGGAACTGTCCGCGACCAACACCTGACTCTGGCTCGCATCGATACCGACGCCGGCCGGAGACGCGAACCGAGCGGTCGTAGCCGCACCGTTGATATTTCCGGCTGCGTTATCTGCCCCCGCCCAGGTGGTTACACTGCCGCTCGCAACCGGGATGAGCTTGATACTGTGCAAGCTAGCGCAAGAGGCGACAAGATACTCACGTCCAGAAACGGCGTCTGTAAGATAAACCAATCCCGTCGCGGGGACATTCTGGGCAACCGTCGAAACGTATCCGTCAGCAAATTTTCGGATGCGATTGTCGGTTCCATTGAAGTAAATGGATCCATCTTTTCCAACCGCGACTGCGCTCGGATTGGAAAGAAGCGCCGATCCAGCCGGACCATCCAAAAACCCACCCGCGGTTGTGTCTCGGAGCGGGGTACTCACCGTTGCCAAGGACCGCAAGTCTGTCGGATAGGTGTTTTGGGGTCCAAAAACGCCAAACTGAATGCGAATCGGCCGCCCAACACCAATGGCCTCTTGCAAGTTGTTTTTCAGCCGAACCCGAACGGCCCGTCGACCAACTTCCCCGCCTTCGGCGAGGAGAGTTGTGGTTTCGAACGTCACGGCAGAGCCAGTGAGAACGGCCGACTTCGTAGAGCCGGTCTCCAGCGGCGTAATCGCAACTTTGCCCGTTGCAACATCAACGTTGAACTTCGCTGTCCCCTTCTCGGTCGGAGCAATCGGATCAACGGGACTGGCACTGCCGCCGCCACCCGAACCTCCACAGCCAAACAATGCCACGAGCCCAGCCAGGCCTACAGCGCGAAACTTATAACGCATCGTACTAGCTTATCGGTTTTCCCAAGTCAGCTGTACGGTTTAAAAGTTAGGTTGCGGCGGTGGCTGATACTTGCGGACCCACTTGTGATTGCTACCATCTGGGAATTCAAGTGTGAGTTCATTCCCATGACCAATGAACTTGATCTCAAACTCTGGCAAGTCCGTTTTTCTCACTTTGCCGCTTTCGGCAATCGCATGACATTTGAATTTGATCGATTTATCCGAGAGCTCCACCTTGCCTGCCCCAAGCCAGCGGTCCTGCTGGCAACTGAAATCGAACGTTCGGTTCTCAAAAATCCGAATGCGGCATTCCTTCGCATCTTTCAACGGAAGCGGGCCGTACCATGCACCCGTAGTCGTTTGGCCGGCGCAGCCAAACAATCCTAGGACTGCAAGAATTCCGGCTAACCCTATGCGCCAGAATCGATTCATGCCTCTAACCATACCGGTCGCTCACGATTTCGTTTGTCCTTGGTGCTGGGTCGCGTTCATCCAGACGAGCAAGCTGAAAGCCGAATTTGATGTCGAGTTCGACTGGATTGGCTATGAGCTCTGGCCAGAAGTGCTGGAGTTCCCCGAACCGAGCGCGCCGACCCCGGAGATTCCTAACAAGCCCAAAACTCCATCCCGACTTGAGTTCCTGCTGCATCTCGAAGAAATGGAGATTCCCCAGATGGAACGACCAAAGCGCATCCGGACCACGAAGGCACACCTTGCCGTGGAGTTTGCCAAAACCATCGGAAAGGCCGAAGAACTCAACGCGGCGCTGTACGAAGCGTTCTGGCTCCGCGCAGAAAACATCGCCGAGTTGGATGTGATTCTGCAGGTTGCCTCGCCAATCCTCGGCGACGTTTCCGAGCTGCAAAAGTCCATCGAAGAGCGACGCTACTTCGAAAACCTCGTAGGCTTCGACGATCCCGCCTACGCGAATGGCGTTTTCAACGTACCAACCTATTGGATCGGTGACGAACGCTATGCCGAACAACCGACGGTTGTTCTGCGCAAGGCAATCGTCGCTGCCCTCGCCGGAGCCTAAACATCCACATCTACGAATCGCTCTCTTTTCCACCTTCCACTGAAGATCGGCCGTATGTGTTCATCAACATGGTGAGCACTATCGACGGCAAGATCATCACCGGTGAGCGGAACGAGAGCGTACACGACCTGGGATCGAAGACCGACAAGGTGCTGATGAAGCGCATTGAGGCGGCCGCCGATGCGGTGTTGCTTGGAGCAGAAACCTTGCGGGCGGCGCAGCGGAGTTGGAATCCGAATTCCGACACTCGCATCGTCGTGTCGAAGTCCGGCAAGGTGCCGTTAGATTCAGGCTACTTGAGCAACGGAACGCCAATCGTGGTCTTGCCGAAGACTGCGACCGTGGATTATCCACCGCCTATTCAAAAGTTGTCATTTGGAGAAGATTCTGTCGATTTCGACGCGCTTGCTGTTCACCTTTTTGATAACGGAGTTCGGAACTTGCTCGTCCTCGGCGGAAGTGAGATCAATGCCCAGTTCTTCCGCGCCGGCCTAGTCGACGAAATCTTCTTGACCCTCGCGCCGAAGATCAAACTCGGACGAGACGTTCCAACCATTGCCGATGGCGAACCACTCGCCCGCGCGGAAATCCAGAAGTTCAGCTTGATCGAGACCCACCAAGTTGAGGACGAGCTTTTCCTCCGCTATCGGCGACGACCCTCGAGCTAAGCACGTATTCCAAGGGAATGTCCCGGGTGAAGCGTGCTTTGTGTTGGATTCGTCGCGACCTCCGCACCTCGGACCACGCCGCGTTGCACTACGCTTGCGAACACGCCGAAGAGGTTCAGGTCGTGTTCATCTTTGATTCGAACATCCTGGCTTCACTTCCGCGTGACGACCGCCGCGTCACCTTCATTCACAAATCTCTCCAGCAAGTTGACGAGGTTTTGCGCGAGCACGACGCCGCGCTGTGGGTTAGGCACGGCGATCCGATGGTGCTGATCCCCGAACTGGTCGAAGAGTTTGCGGCTGACCTCGTGGTTACTGCCCGCGACTACGAACCATACGCACGCTCACGGGACGTGGCGGTGAAGAAGGCTCTCGGCGACCGGTTCCACACCGTCCAAGACACCGTGATCCACGAGCCAGGAGTCGTGCTTTCGCAAAGCGGTACCCCGTTCCGGGTCTTCACCCCATTCAGCCGCGCTTGGAAAAAGCTGACCGACGTCCGCCGTGAAGCCCCGATGCTCACGCCAGACCTCAGCAAGCTACTGAAACTTGATCCCCGCCGGGTGCCGACCTGGAGCCTGACGAATCTTGGCTTCTCGGAAACCGAGCTTTGGCTGGAACCTGGGCAAAGCGGCGCGCTAAGCCGGCTGAACGAGTTTCAGCCTAAGATTCGCGAGTACGAAGAAGCCCGAAACTTCCCCAGCAAACCCGGCACCAGCGGCATGAGCGTCCACCTGCGATTCGGCACCGTCAGCGTGCGCGAAATGGTGCGCCGGGCATACGAAGTCGGCGACGAAGGCGAGAAGTGGCTAAACGAACTCATCTGGCGCGAGTTCTATCAGGACCTCCTTTGGAACAACCCGCACGTCGTGAAAGGCACGTTCCAGCCGCAGTTCGATGGGCTCGTCTGGCCCGGAAAGCCGGAGCACTTCGAGGCGTGGTGTCAAGGTCAAACCGGCTACCCGATCGTCGACGCCGCCATGCGCTGCCTCAACGCCACGGGCTGGATGCACAACCGCCTCCGCATGATCGTCGCCTCGTTCCTCACCAAAGACTTGCTGATCGATTGGAAACTTGGCGAGTCGTACTTCGCGTTGAAGCTGCTCGATTTTGAACTCGCCTCCAACAACGGCGGCTGGCAATGGGCCGCCAGCACCGGCGCCGACGCGCAGCCGTACTTCCGAATCTTCAATCCGGCGCTGCAGAGCGAACGGTTTGACGGCGATGGGGCGTTCATTCGCGAATGGATCCCCGAACTAAAAGACTTGCCCGCCAAGTACATCCACGCCCCAGCGACAGCCTCTTCGTTTGATCTGTCTGCGGCGGGAGTCTCTCTAGGCGAGAACTACCCTCGCCCAATCGTCGATCACGCAACGCAAAAGGAGAAGGCGATTGCTTTGCTGGCATCTGCGGCGAAGCGCCCAGCCAACGGTCCCGACAAGATCACGAATAGTCCCGACTGAGATGCTCGACGATATATTCTCAGACGTATGCGTAAGACTCTCAAAATCGCGGATGATGTGCTTCTAGCCGCGAAAGAGCTGGCAAAGAAGAGTAACAAAACTACTGGTCAGATGATTTCCGAACTTGCCAGGAAAGGTCTTGATTCCGTGCCAGAGGACTCGGCAGACTTCATGGGTTTCCGCCCGCTGCCAAAGCGTGGGGCCGTGATCACTTCGAAACTTATCAATCAATTGCGTGAAGAACTCGGCGATTAATCACAACCGATGGTTGCACGCTAGCCGCAGTAATATTTGGATTGCGGATCGCACAAATATTATCTGTGAACACCCACAAATCCGCACACTGGATGCCCAATCAATCTGTAACCGCAAGAAATGCGCACGGACTGACACGGTATACGAACTGCTAATGGTTCTCGTGAAACTTGCCCACAAAGTTAATGCCTACGACGCGTCTCGTTATCAGCGACATGTCCATTAGTTTCTCTGTTTTGAGAACCTACTTGGGGCAACCTCTTCCATACGTCTCAGCTTCCTTTGTAAGTCTGCTTTTTCTGGATTCTTGGATACTTCTGACCTACGTCCTCGCAAGACGATCTCCGACACGTTGACGATAACGGGCTTTGTTTTGTCCGGCAGCTTTTGGTAGGCGCGAACTACGTGATACAGATCCAGTTCGTAATCTTCGCCCCAGCTCGCAATTCTGAGTTCGAGCGTTGCACTGTTTGGATTATAGATTCCGCAGTCTGCCTCAAGGTACTTTCCGGGGAGAACTTTGCCGTCACATGGTCCACCTAGTTCGTCGACTTCTACTGCAATCGACGTGTCGTTAAACACTCTAATATCGTAAACAGACTTGTGGTTGTAGTACAAGGAGAAGCTCCAACCGCAACAGAACAAAATTGTTGTGGTACCCGCGATGGCCAAGTCACGGGGTTCGTTAGTTTTCATTCAAGCCCTTTCGCAAGCGAAACAGATCGAGCCAAGTGCCGAGACTGCGCTTTAAAGTTCCTCATAACGACAATAAAAATGCCAACCTACGGCAATATCGCCTTGCTACCTGAGCTTGCGTCTGATCTCGGCGGGCGGCGGAGGGAGATTTCGCCGAGGACCGGATGGGCGGCGGTTTTGACGACCACCGCGCCGTTCAAAATCGAGTACTTGTACGGCTGGTTAGTTAACGGATCGATGGTTGCGCTTTCCGGTAAAAAGTCTTTGAGCCCAGCCGGGTAGAAACCGTGCTGCCAAGCGTGCTCGCGGGCGAGTAACGTGATGATCGCGACTCGAGTCCGCGTCCTCGCCTCGGCTTCTATCCGGCACAAGGCTGAGAAATCGAGGGCGTTTGCATTTAGAAACGTCGAGATCTCACTTTGTGGTCGGGCTGTCGTTGGCCCGAGCGGCCATTTGGATTCAGGCTCATTTAGCTTGGTGGAGAGGGCAAACAGTTCATCGTCAAGCCTCTTCCCAGCTTCCTTCATGAAGGCTAGGCGGGCGCCCGTGGGCATTGCGGCGAGCTTTTTCGACAAACGGTCCCAATCGGCGTCCTCTTCCGGATCAGTCATTTCTAGTTTCGGGTTCCCTTTCCCAGACTCATACTTCGCTTGCATCTCTCCAAGGCCAAAGTAGAAAAAGTCTCTTTCCGTTTGAAGACACTCTTTAATTCGGGGCGATGTCGGGATGTTGCCTTTCAGATCGTCGATGAGGCCAACCAGACCTGAAGAAGGCATTACGAACAAGTTCCTCTCGATCTCGGCGAAAAGCATCGCTTCGCAACTCGTTGCCACAAGGCGTGAAATCACGGTCTCGTTACCAATGCGCTGAATAAATCGATTAGTCTCTCGGTACGTTGCCAGGGCACTGGACCCGTTACCGTTAGCAAACTCAGACCGCGCTTTGCGAAATGCCGCTCGGGCTAGAAGTCGAAATTGCGCGAACTCGGGGAAAAGCGTCTCCGCGTCAATTTTGCTCCGCGGCATTGTTCTCGGCTTCTGGTTCCCACGCAGGATAAGCGTCCAGGCCGGACCAAAATCCTTGGTGATTGCGCGGTCGAAATCTAGCGGGGTTGGGTGTCCCGGTCCAGAAGGTAAAGCCTTAAAAGCCTCCCTAAGTCTCGCCAGTTGCTTACTGGTGCCGAGTATGTCATTCTCGTCTTCGCCTCTTTTGGCCTCGGCAATTCTAATGGCTTCCTGTAAGCGCTCGACGGAATCGTATGAAATCAACGTGCTCGCAATGGAGCCCTGAACGCGCTCACCGGCCAGAACATAGTCTTCATATGCCCCCTTTCCATTCCTGATGAGATTGGTCTGAAGAGGGATCTCATCCTGCGGAACGAATCCAGAGCTCAGGCAGACCAGCCCAATCAACGCCACGCTTGCCATGACCGTCATTATAAGGCACGAGCGCAAAAACCTCAGATCGCTGGTTGACTTTTTTCGTCGCCAGGCACTTATAAGCAGAGTGCCATGCAAAGCCAAGCAAGGCCATTCAAAGCCATCCAAAGCGCCCCCAAAAGGGCGTAATTAATTAAGGGATCGTTCCGTCAGTTCGGACTAGATTAAGCTAGAACTGGGTTGAAGAGTCAAACGAAGGGTTCAAGTATCGCTAAAGGCGTAGTTGGCTGCAAGGGTTGTGGCGAGAAACGTCATTACAAACTGGGCGATGGACGGCGCAAGTGCGTCGCCTGCGGAAAGAAATACACGACAAAGTCTCGGAACGGCAAGCTGACGAGGGCTCAGCTGAAAGAGATTGCCCGCTTGTTCTGGCTGCTGGTTCCGGCCAGCCGAGTGGCGAAAGACCTGAAGCTGAACCACAAGACGGTTTGCGCTCATTACAACCGAATGCGGCTTCGCATCGCCCAGGAGTCGGCCCTCGTTGCAACGCCGCTTGGTGGCGAAGTTGAAGTTGACGAGTCGTACTTTGGCGCTGCTCGGCCCGGCAAGAGAGGCAGAGGTGCGGGCGGCAAGATCCCGGTGTTTGGGCTTCTAAAGCGCGGTGGTGA